>NZ_LUHJ01000033.1:75104-91132 GCF_001597745.1 Anabaena sp. 4-3
AGAAACGGTATCAATGACTTGTAAAATGTAAATGGTAAAGAATTACTCCATGCTTATGACTGTAGACATCCAGAACGAAAAAGATAAATTACAGGCAAGCAATAGTATAGACAACAATCAAGAACCAGAAACCGAAAAAATTCTATGTCCTCATTGTCAGCGCACCGCTACAAACGGTATTAAATGTAAAGGGATGTGTGTGGCTGACAGTGACTATTAAAGGTTGAATTTTATCGTTCCGCAATCTTGCAATTACCCATCAATGTAGGGGTAATTCATGAATTACCCCTACAAATGCTTTTGAGTAAGACTTGATAATGAAGAGATATCCTCTTAAATATCGCGTCATAATCTATCCCTCATCACCTCTTAATTATCCTATTGTTTCTGCTTTAATTTCTTGCATGATTCTAGAAATTTCTTCCTCAGACTGAATATGACGTGACAAAACTTGTGCAGTTTTATCTAATAAACGTTCATTAAATAACTTAGCTATATCTTGCCGCAAACTTTGTCCAATATAAAATTTCAGCAAGGCTTCTACAGACATATCTTTACTAGCAGCTACTTCTTTCAGAGATGCTAAAGTATCTGTTGGTATATTCAGAGAAACTACTTCTGTAACACGGGGACGCAGTTGTAATTTTAATTCTTCCTGATCATTGCTCATATAATCTCCTTTCGCTTTTCGTCGCAGGACGAGCAGAAATAATTCTTTTTCTCGCTGTTCGTTCTATATAAACAACTAACAATAAACGTTGTGATAATGAATACTCTAAAATAAAATCGCGCTGTTCATTATTAGCACTTGCGTCTCCTTCCTGATAAAAAGGGTCAAAAAAGACCTCGGCTGCTTCTGCAAATGTAACACCATGCTTAACAAAATTGCTCTCAGCTTTATTTGTATCCCATTCAAACTCAACACCCTGAATTCGGTAAACAAAATTCATTATTTATTTTAATTTCCTATTGTTATCAGATTAACTATTGCTAATAACCGTTTTTGATGCTCCTGATTTCTGTGCTTCCCAGGCTAAAATATCCGCCGCTATTTCTGCCAAACTCCGCAAGAGTTTAAGCTGATCAAAATACTGAATTACATCATTTGCCAACACTGACAAATGTTTTGATAATCTCAAAAGCAAAAACGAGCGCGGAGGGATTTGAACCCCCGGCCAACAGAACCGGAATCTGTTGCTCTATCCACTGAGCTACGCGCCCTCGTATCTTGTCATTATATCACAAGATCACAAATTTGGTGTTAAAGATAATCTGCTGGGTTGACTGGTGTACCATTGCGACGCACTTCAAAATGCAGATGTGGCCCGGTAGATAAGCCGGTAGAACCCACAGCAGCGATCGCCTGTCCTTTCTGCACGGTTTGCCCTTCCGAAACATACAATTGGCTGCTGTGTGCGTAAAGTGTAGTCACACCTCTACCATGATCAATAATTACAGCTTTGCCATAACCGCCATACCAACCAGCAAAAATTACCTTTCCTGAATCGGCGGCGCGAATTGTACTCCCATAGCTAGCAGCAAAATCTAACCCTGCATGAAAGCGGCGATAACCCAAAATCGGATGTACACGCCAACCAAAGGGGCTGCTTGTTGGTGCATCACTAGGAAAGGCTAATAAACCTGTTCCGCGAATAAAGTCGTTTTTACGGCTATTGGCTTTCGCTTGCGCTTCTTCTCTGGCTCTGGCTTCTGCTATCTTTTGTTGAATCAAAACTTCTAAATTTTGGGAATCTCTTTCTAGTTGGTTTTGCGCTGCTTCTAAGGCTAGGCGATCGCTATTTAATCTTTGAATCAATTCTGTCTGTGACTGCGCTTGAGCTTTAAAATCTGCCTTTTGCGCCAATAATTGCTCTCTAATTACAGCAATTTCGTTCTTTGTTTCTTCTACTTCGATTTTTTGTTGCGTAATCAGGTTGGCTTGATGGGCGAGTTTTGCCAACATTTTTTGGTCTGCCTGATACACTAACTTTAATTGATAGCGACGACTGATAAAGTCACTGATATCACGGCTTTGTAATAACACTGCCCATCCTTGACTAACTGGCGATCGCTGGAGATATCTTAACCTCGCTACTGTGGCGACTTGTCGCTCCTCATAAATCCTTTGCGCTACAGCTAAATCAGATTCTAACTGCTGTAATCTTGCCGTAGCAGCTTTTAATCGAGCTTCGCTGTCTTGAATCTGACTGTTCGTAGTTTGTAGATTCTTGGCTATCCCAGTTAAGCGATTTTGCGCTGCCTGTTGTATATTATTTAGGCGATCGCGTTCCTGAATCACATTCTGACGTTCTTGATTTATTTGTTGTTGTTGTTGTCGGAGGTTGTCAACTGTTGCTGTAGGTGTGGCAGATACAGGTAGCCAAACCAAAATCCAGCAAACTATCAGCAAACACCACCAAAATTTAAGGTCTTGAAAAAATCGCGCTTTCATGCTGTAATATTCAGCCCAGGGATTGCCCGCAATTAGCATTATTCCCCATACTCAAGAATATTTAACACTAAACGGGCTGCAATTTGGCTGAATATATGGAAGATTCGGTAATTCTCAGACTTGGGATGTTCGCGCTAGCGTCGCGAAGCGAAACAGGAAGCTAACGTCTTCAGTCTTTGAGTAGATTTAAGCAAGTTTAGTTTCACGGCTTTCCCAGAAATACATTATCTATCTTGTGAGGTGGGACGGACAGCCCGCCCTTGTGTACCTCAATCAGCCGCAAATTTACTTAAATGAACCTGTCGCCATTTGGCATCAGTTTGACGATTTGTCCGCAACTCTAAAACGCGAATTCCTTGATTTGGCAATGGGTTCAATCTTTCCTGTAACTGCTGCCAAGATGTAATTAATTCATGCTGCACATTGTAAGTAGCGCATAACTGAGTAAAATCAATATCTTGGGGAGTACCAAAAAATTCTTCAAATGGTGGGTCGAATTTGGCGATGGGTAACATTTCAAAAATTCCCCCACCATTGTTATTAATTAACACAATTGTCAGATGTCCCACAAATTTATTTCTGATTAAAAAACCATTGGTGTCATGCAATAAAGCCAAATCACCTGTTAACATCACACTACTTTGCTGACGGTGGGCAATTCCCAAAGCAGTGGATAATGTGCCATCAATACCATTTGCACCTCGGTTAAAATGCGATCGCACTCCTAAATTATTCGGTTTCCAAAAATATTCCACATCCCGCACAGGCATACTATTAGCAATAAATAACGGCGTTTCTGGCGGTAATACCTGAGAAATTAACCAAGCGGCTTTACATTCGATTAAATCCTCCATATTTGCCAAAGTTTTATCCACGTTTGCCCTAACTCTGGCTTCAGCATGACACCACATTTGCAGATAGTCGGGGGATGAGGGGGATAAAGATTTTAGCTGCTTGACTCCCTCATCTCCCCCTACTTCCCCTACTCCCTCATCTCCCCCTACTCCAGCTAAAAACTGTTCTACTGTCATTCTTAAATGTGTTGTCTTGCCATGCAAGGGGTCAAGATTTTCGTGACTAGGATCAATTACCCAACGTCGGGGTTGGTGGGTGTCTAGCCAAGCCCGTAGTTCTTTACTGGTTGGCATATCACCTATCTGTATTACTATGTCGGGTGCTAGCTGTTTGGCTAGTTGCTGATTTCGCAAAATTAGGTCATAGGTAGAAACTAGATAAGGGTTGAAGTCAGCATAATTTCTCAGAGGGGAAAGTCCTTCTGCCAGTACAGGCCATTTGAGACTTTGGGAAAGGCGAGCGATCGCTCTACAATACTCCTGTGGTTGCTGTGGTTGTGCTACTCCAGCAATGATGATTCCTCGGTGAGATGGGGGAATGGGGACTGGGGACTGGGGACTGGGGACTGGGGTAAGATTTGTAATGTCAGCAAAGAATTTTTCCGGGTCAAATTTTGTTAATAATGATTGTAGAAGCGTTTCGTGCAGCATCTCTGTGTGGGGAATGGGTGCTAAGGGGTCACGAAAAGGTATATTTAAATGTACTGCCCCCGGTGTTGGGGTTTGGGTTCGCTCCCAGCTATAAATTAATGTTTGCCGCAGATAAGCTAGCATTCCCATATCTGGCGTAGGTATAGCTAACTCTGTTTGCCAATTTGGGTAATTGCCATATAGTTTTACCTGATCTATAGTTTGTCCAGAATGACAGTCTCGCAATTCTGGCGGTCTATCGGTAGTTAATATCAACAAAGGTACACGGCTTTCTTTGGCTTCAATGACTGCGGGGTAAAAATTCGCTCCCGCAGTTCCAGAGGTGCAAACAATAGCTACAGGACGATTGGTAGCTTTAGCGACTCCCAGAGCAAAGAAAGCGGCGGAACGTTCGTCTAGAATGGAAATTGCTTCAATTTCAGGGACTTGCTGGGCAAAAGCAACGGCTAGCGGTGTGGAACGAGAACCAGGACAAATTACAGCACAGGTTAATCCCAGACGTTTGAGAGTTTCGGTGAAGATATAAGCCCAAAGTTGATTTATATTTTTATAAGCCAGCCGTATCACATCAGACATAACAGCAAGTTTGAGATTTTGAACCGAGAAATTCAATGTATCATTCCCTGTTCCTTTCTTTTCAGTGAACTGATGACTGATGACTGATGACTAATGACTAATCACTAATGACTAATGACTATGGACTGTATTCACTTAACTGGAATTCGCTGCTATGGCTACACTGGATATCTGCCAGAAGAACAGGTGTTAGGACAATGGTTTGAGGTGGATGTCAAATTATGGTTGGATCTAACTCAAGCGGCTAAAACTGACGCGATCGCTGATACTCTCGATTATCGTAGTGTTATTAGCTTGATTACAGATTTAGTCAAGACTTCTAAGTTTGCTTTAATTGAAAGGTTAGCAGGTGCGATCGCTGACTCTATTATCCAAGAGTGTGATCAAATCACCCAAGTTCAAGTTATCGTCACTAAACCCGCCGCACCTATTCCCGATTTCGGTGGCAAAATTAGCATTGAATTAACTAGAAACAAAGGGGACAGGTGATTGGCGACTGGGGACTAACTGCTATGCTAGTGGTGAATAATTTGATCTTTGACTCGGTAATCTGCCCAGATGATCAAGCCATGAACTTGGCAGCCTAATTCTTCTAGCCATACAGCTATTTCATGATTGCTATTGTGTAATAAAGTATAGTCTTGGTCATCTTTGACTAAAGTTAAACCTGTTTGTGGATTTTTGAGGCGCGTTTCAATATGACGATGAAAACGTTCATCTAATAATTTCAGTAGCCGTGTTACATTGGCTTGTGCTACTTCTAAACTGAAAATGCTGGCATTTTCCTGTTGCATGATTTGCTGAAGTTCAGCAATGTTAGTAAAACTTCGCCTACCGAGAGTGCCTTGAGTTGATAAAAAAAGTGCCGCCACACCATTTCTCAAATCCTGCTGGTTGAGGGCAAAATAATTCCAATCACCATAAGCATACTGAATTAATCCACCCTTCGCACTGGGTAAAACCAGTCTGGAATGCCAACCGTAGTCTGTGACATAGATAGCGATCGCCTCGGCAGGGTCAGCAGGGGGTACAATAATTGCGGGAGAAAATATCCAAACCAATAAGATAGAAGCAATTATTAAGTAAGCGAATTTGGCAATACGGCGTAAACGCATAGTTAATAGTTGACGCTAACTCATTCCCCCGGATAAATCACGGGGGATTTTGAGTTTAAGCAGAAATTCCAGGTATAAATATTAGCATTTACGGATATTCTTAAGTTAGCTATCCGCTTACATCTGCCACATAAATAACGCTTGTCAAAAGCATCACAACTCGTAAAATTTAATTAAAATTTGTAGCCTCTAGCAAGCCAATACATCCAATCTGCGATCGCTTCTTGAGTTTCTGCATCTACATCAATAGCTTCGATATCCGAAAGCTTGGCAGAATATACATCATCATCCTTCCCACCAATATAAGCAACTTCCACATACATATCTTTTAAACAATCATCCTCTGGAGCCATTCCCAAGACTTCCACTGATTTCTCCTCAATGGTAGAAGTTTTGCGTGACTTCTTCTTCCACTTAGCCATAAAAGGAAAATCCAAAGTATCATCTAGGTAATAATACCAGCCCATCGCCCTATCTTCTTTATCCTCAGCATCAACAAGAATCTCTGTGGCAATGCGATTTTCCCTGGTTTCGTCCCGTTCTACACTAGCCATAATACTCAAGTTTGTTGTTTATACAGTTTGCTATGTTAAATCCTTTTACTAATATCTGTCGATCACAGATGGGCAAAATTCCTCTACAATCGATTTTTGCTATTGCCGAAATTTTCAGAAATTGCATAAACTCAATGTTGCTTATCTAGTATTTTTTATTATGAGCATTATAGTATTTGGTAGCATCAATATAGACTTAGTAGTAACAGCCCCCCGCTTGCCCGTTGCGGGTGAAACTTTAACAGGAGAAGAATTTTTCAAAATTCCTGGTGGTAAAGGTGCAAATCAAGCCGTAGCACTAGCACGTTTGGGAATTCCTACCCAGATGGTAGGACGTGTAGGCGCACATAGTTTTGGTGCAGAACTGGTTAAACATTTGCAAGATACTGGTGTACAGACACACAATATCTTTATAGATGAAACCGTCAGTTCTGGAGTAGCAATCATCACCGTAGATCATCATGGTGAAAATCACATTATCGTGATTCCAGGTGCTAATGGACAGGTAAATCAAGAAGATGTAGGGCGATTATCCCAGCTATTACCAGAAGCCACAGCATTACTTTTACAACTAGAAATTCCACTGAAGACAGTAGTAGCAGCCGCCCAAGCCGCACACAATGCCAACATTAAAGTAATTTTAGACCCAGCCCCCGCACCATCGGAATTACCAGAAGAACTATATGAGTTAGTCGATATTATTACGCCCAATGAAGTAGAAGCAGGGCAATTAGTGGGTTTTCCTGTAGATAACGAAGCAACAGCAGCCAAAGCCGCCGAGATGTTATTGGAAAAGGGAGTAAAATGTGCGATCGTCAAACTTGGTGCTAAAGGTGTCGTGTGTGCCACGTCTGAAGAAACTTTTTTTGTCCCAGCCTTTCCAGTAGATGCAGTTGATACCGTAGCGGCTGGGGACGCTTTTAATAGCGGTTTAGCAGCCGCACTGTATCAAAGACTTTCTTTACATCAGGCTGTAGTGTGGGGTGCAGCCGCAGGTGCATTAGCAGCCACCAAACGAGGCGCGCAAACTTCCTTACCTGACAAGTTTACATTTGATACGTTTTTGAGAGAAAGGGCAGCAAAGCAAGCAGAGGATACTAATGACTAATAACTAATGACTAATAACTAATGACTACTTCCCAATATCCTCATTCCATAATTTAGGATTACTGGCAATAAACTCACTCATCATCTGTTCGCATTCATCCAGATTTAAATCAATTACTTCCACCCCGTGGGAAACCATAAACTCTTTTGCACCCGGAAAAGTTCTTGACTCTCCAGCAATCACTTTTTTAATGCCAAATTGCACCACAGCCCCAGCGCACAAATAACACGGCATTAAGGTTGAATATAATGTTGTACCTCTGTAGCTGCCAATTCTACCGGCATTGCGGAGACAATCAATTTCGGCATGGGTAACAGGATCACCATCCTGTACACGCTTATTGTGTCCCCTACCGAGAATTTTGCCATCTTTGACAAGAACCGAACCAATAGGAATTCCCCCTTCTTGTCTACCTTGTTGGGCTTCTTGAATTGCAGCTTGCATAAATTCATCCATTTTTATTTTCTCCTAAATATGAAAAAACAACTGGTATTAATGGATCATGATGGCGGTGTAGACGATTACCTCGCAACTATGCTGCTGTTGACAATGGAACATATTGAACTTCTCGGTGTTGTAGTCACACCAGCCGATTGTTATATACAGCCAGCTATCAGTGCTACACGCAAAATTATGGATTTAATGGGATTTTCTCACATACCCGTGGCAGAAAGCACAGTTCGCGGGATTAATCCTTTTCCGCGCTTATATCGTCGTGATTCCTTTATTGTTGACCATTTGCCGATTCTTAACCAAAACGAATTTCTTCACACTCCTTTGGTTGCCCAACCCGGTCAAGATTTCATGGTAAAAGTATTACGGGAAGCACCAGAACCAGTTACGTTGATGGTGACAGGGCCTCTGACAACAGTAGCAGTAGCCCTAGATAAAGCACCAGACATTGAAGCCAAAATTGAAAAAATTGTTTGGATGGGTGGGGCTTTGAATGTTCCTGGTAATGTGGAAAAAAGCCTAGAAGCCGGACAAGATGGTTCAGCCGAATGGAATGTTTACTGGGATGCGGTATCTGCGGCGCGGGTATGGCAAACCCAAATAGAGATGATTATGTGTCCGTTGGATTTAACTAACAATGTGCCGGTGACATCAGATTTAGTGTACAAAATGGGGAGACAACGCCACTACCCCATCTCTGATTTAGCCGGACAATGTTACGCTTTAGTGATTCCGCAAGATTATTATTTTTGGGATGTGCTAGCAACCGCGTATTTAGGACAACCAGAATTTTATCAAATACGGGCATGGGAAACCGAAATTATTACCACTGGTTTGAGTGAAGGGCGGACTAAAGTTGTGTCTGGTGGGCGGAAGATTTGGGCGATGGATGAAGTAGATAAAGATGCTTTTTACGCCTATATTTTGCAACAGTGGGCAAGGTAAATAAACAAGCCCCTGACGATGACTGCCTGGGGCTTGTTTATTGAAGCTATCATGCAAAAAAAAAGTTATCTGATATCATGTCCGGCTCATTACTTATGATAAGTTTTCGATGCTGAACTGTTCCCTGTTCCCTGTTCCCTGTTCCCTGTTCCCCGTTCCCTGTTCCCTACCCCAACAGATATGATAACTATTCAAACGGACATGATATAATTGCGAGAAAGTTAAACTCGGCGTGTCAACTTCATTTGGTAATTGTCCTTGAGCTTTTTCAGAGGAAATTGGACAAACTGCGCGTCGCCTGTTGCTTCCCAGTTAAACATTTGTAGTAAATGAGAGGCGAACACTTTTGTAATTGCGATCGCCATCTGCGCTCCCAGGCAAGCATGGACACCGCCACCAAAGGGAATAAATTGATACATTTTCCCTTCGCCACGTTCCGGTAGAAAACGCTCTGGCGCAAATACTTCTGGTTGGTGAAAGTAATCTGGTATAATGTGTGCGATTCTTGGCTCGGCAATAATTACACAGCCTTTTTTATAGAGTACGCCATCAAGGACTACAGACTTGGTGAGTAGACGACTGGCTGTAGAACTGGGCGGTAAAGTACGTAATGTCTCCTTAATTGTTGCCTCTAAATATACCATTTGCTTTAATTGTTCGGGTGAAAACATAGTGACTTGACTGTTTTCACCTATGAGGCTGGCTTGCTCTTGTCGTAGTCGTGAAATTACTTGTGGATGCCGTGCTATTTGGTACATGAGCGAAGATATCAGTCCCGATACCTCATAATCTGATGCCCATAATTGCAGTAGACACTGATTCTCAATCAACTCATCACTAAATACTCCATCGGGATTTTCTTGTTGGCTGTCTAGCATCATCGAGAGGAAATCAGCCGTCGGCTTGATGACTTTACCTTCACCTCGCCGTCGAGTCACCACAGCACGCATAAATTCCAAGAGTTTATGACGTGCCGAAAGCCCTCGCCCGTATTTTGTCAAGGGCGACTTCCATTGAGACAAACCATAAAAGCCATCAAAGTAAGTCTGATACAAAGTTTTTAACTCTGCTTTAGAAGTAATTGGTAATCCTTGGAAAGTTTCAGGAGCAGAGTCATCTAAACTGATTCCCAACAGCACTGGGACAAGTATATCAAAGCAAATCTTCTCTACAGCCGGGTGTACAGCTATGGTACCGGGGGTAGTCCAACTATTAATACCACGCCAAATCACATCATTGATTAGCGGTGTATAACCATCAAGTACACGGCCAGTCAGTCCGGGCGCGAGTGCATTTTTACGCTGACGATGCAAATCGGGTCTTTGAAACAGACTGTACTCCCCGAACATATCCATTGTGGTTGCTGGTAGTGCAATCTCTGTATATTTCAAATCTCCATTAAATGCCATTTGAATAGCTTTAGCCGAGCCTACAAAGATGGTAGTGCGACCAAAGACTCCTGTGTTAAAAATAGGGCCATACTTTTCCAGATTTTGACGGCAGAATTGATCTGGATTGGCAATGTAGCTCAATGTGTCATACCATTTTGGCTTTCTTGGGGGAATGGTAGTCCCAGTAGGTGGTGCTTGTCCATCCTCAAGTACAATTACTTCTTCAGTATTGGCAATATTGTACATTGACATATCGTAAGTGATTAAGCGGACTTGATATTACTAATCAACTGTAAACCTAAAAACAAGGCTGCAATAGTTCCCGCCACGGAAATCTCACCTTGAGTAACTTTCTCTAATACTGATTCTATCGGAATCAAAATCACTTCTATCTCTTCTGTAATATCTAAATTTTGCTCACTTACCTTAATGACATTTTCTGCTAAAAATAAATGAATTTTATTGGTTTCTTTACTGGGGTTGTCGTATAGTGTGGCAATTTTGGTCAATTTCTCAGCTATATAACCTGTTTCTTCTTGCAGTTCTCTCATCCCTGCATCTTCAGGACTTTCTGCTGTTGGTTCAAACCTCCCGGCTGGTAATTCTGTAAAACAATCTCCTACGCCGTGTCTATATTGCCGCACAAAAATAATTTCTCTACTGGCGGTAATCGGAAGAACTACTACAATATCTGGCTTAATATTGACAAAAAAGTCATCTATTACCTGACCGTTGGGTAATTTTACCTCATCTTGCCTGACTTGACACCAACGATGGTTTAACACCATTTTTGAGGTTAATATTTGCCATTTTTGTAGTTTACTCATAAATTCTTAATTTTACGAATTATTATTTCATATTTTAGCGATTAATAATGAATGTAAAAAAGTATAACGGTAACACAAATCAGCTAAAATTTGCATTTACACTGTTTTTGCTCTTGCCGAAGTTAGAGCATAGTTATGCACGTAGAAGTTAATCTATTTACGGTCAACAAGCGATTTCCTTTAACTATTAGTCGCGGAACAACAGCCAAGACAACCAATGTCTGGGTAAAAATTGTGAGCGCAAATATAGAAGGTTGGGGGGAAGCATCGCCGTTTGGTGTGGGGAATCATGCACAGTCAACGGATACAATCAAAAACTGCTTAGAACAACTCGCGCCAGTTTTACAACCATTTCACCCGTTGCAAAGACAGGAAATTGAGCAAGTTTTAATTCAACATCAAGTTCCTTCGGCGGCGAGGGCGGCGTTAGATATGGCATTATATGACTGGTTTGGTAAGTATGTCGGATTACCTCTGTGGCAAATCTGGGGACTGAATCTTCATGCGATCGCACCAACTTCTGTCACCATTGGCATTAATTCACCAGCCGCAGCCCAAGCCAGGGCTAAGGATTGGTTACAATTTACCGATGTGCGTTTATTTAAAGTCAAGTTAGGTTCTCCAGAGGGAATAGCAGCAGATAAGCAAATGCTCTTGGCGGTGCAGCAAGTAGCACCGAATCAAGAATTTTTTGTGGATGCAAACGGGGGTTGGAGTTTGGCTGATGCCGTTGAGATGTGCAATTGGTTGGCTGATTTAGGTATAAAGTATGTAGAGCAACCATTACCACGAGGTGAGGAAGAAAGTTTAATACAACTTAAAGAACAATCACCGTTACCGATTTTTGTGGATGAAAGTTGCTTTCATAGTGCTGACATTCCCCGTCTAGCTAACTATGTAGATGGGATTAATATTAAATTGATGAAATCCGGTGGCTTAACTGAAGCCATGCGGATGGTACATACAGCACGGGCTTGTGGGTTACAAGTGATGTTTGGCTGCTATTCTGACAGTTCCCTCTCAAATACAGCTGCGGCACATCTCGCGCCACTAGCTGATTATTTAGATTTAGATAGTCATTTAAATTTAATTGATGATCCCTTCACCGGTGCAGTAGTACAGGAAGGGAGAGTATTACCGAACGATTTACCAGGCTTGGGGGTAAAATACTGTGCGTCTGCCGCTTAATCAAAAAGTCGCTATTTTATTACATGAAGGTACTCAAGGATCTATCGGCAAAACTGGGTTAGCACTGTTACGCTACAGTGAAGCCCCAATTGTCGCAGTCATAGACAAAGAGTGTGCGGGTAAATCTGTCAGAGAAATCACAGGTATTAAGCGAAATGTCCCGATTGTGGCATCGGTGGCGGCAGCTTTGGCATACCAGCCACAAATTTTAGTGATTGGAATTGCACCCAAAGGTGGCGGTGTCCCTGATGATTACTGGATAGAAATTAAAACAGCCCTAGAAGCTGGAATGTCTTTGGTGAATGGTTTACATACGCCTCTGTCCAGTATGGCTGATTTAAATGCACTACTCAAACCAGGACAATTAATTTGGGATGTACGAAAAGAACCACCTAACTTAGATGTTGCTAGTGGACTAGCAAGGACTTTAGCCTGTCGCCGGGTGTTAACTGTGGGAACTGACATGGCTATTGGTAAAATGTCCACTTGTTTAGAGCTACATTGGTTATCAAAACTGCGGGGTTGGCGTTCTAAGTTTTTGGCTACTGGTCAAACTGGTGTGATGCTAGAAGGGGATGGTGTAGCTTTGGATGCTGTGCGGGTGGATTTTGCGGCGGGTGCAGTGGAACAGATGGTAATGCGTTATGGCAAGAACTACGACATCTTATATATAGAAGGACAAGGTTCTTTATTACATCCTGGTTCAACTGCTACTTTACCGTTGATTCGTGGTTCTCAACCGACTCAGTTAGTGTTGGTACATAAGGCTGGACAAACTCATAACCGTAATAATCCTCATGTACCGATTCCACCTTTACCAGAGGTGATTCATCTGTATGAAACGGTTGCTGGTGCTGGCGGTGCATTTGGTAAAGTGCCTGTGGTGGGTATAGCTTTGAATACAGCCCATCTAGATGAATCTGCGGCTAAAGATGCGATCGCTCAAACTACAGCCGAAACCGGTCTACCTTGTACTGATGTCGTCCGCTTTGGCGCAAATGTGCTTTTAGATGCTGTAGTGCAGAGTTAAGGATGTAGGGGAGATGAGGGGGAGCAGGGGAGCAGGGGAGATTTTTCCGCAAAATTCTTTAATTTTGAATTTTTAATTTTGCGAAAAGTTCTGTAGGCGGGTTTCCCGCCGTAGGAAACTTTTCAAGACGAATTTTGAATTGATTTGTCCCCAATCCCCAATCTACTCACAGCGATCGCACACTCCCTGCACTATCACCTCAAACCTTTCTGCTGTTAGTCCTGAACGCAGTTGCGCTAAATCAATCTTACCGAAGGTGTTCCATTCAATATCTTCAATTGCACCACAACAGTTACATCGAAAATGATGATGGGGTGCAACTTTGGCATCGTAACGGGAAACACCTTCTTCTAATAGCACTTCTCGCACTAAACCCACCTCACGCAATGCCTGAAGCGCGGCATATACTGTTGCTTGCGATGAGGTCGGCGCATCTTTATTTAAGTCCGTCAAAATTTGCTCAACGGTAGGATGGTCTTCTCGTCCCAGCAGGTTGGCATAGACTGCGAACCTCTGGGGAGTAACTCGCAATCCTTTACTCTTCAATGTTTTGATAATCTCATCAGCTTGCTGCTGCATAGGATTTACTTGACCCAGGTAAATACGCCTAGAACGCTATTATAACCTTTCTCCTCTCATCATTTAAAGTTCTTCATAAACATAATGATAAAAAAGTATTTATTACTATTGACTTATTCTTAAATCAGAATTATTCTGGTTTACAGGTGATGAAACAACACCACCAAATCATTAAGCTGCCGAAAAAGTTTAATTATTCATCTAAAAGAGGTATTTATGACTGCTATTACTCGCGTTCCTGATGTTGTATTTAAAACACGAGTTCGTGATGAGTCCGTACCTGGCCCTAACCCTTACCGTTGGCAAGACCGGACAACTCAAGAAATTTTCGGCGGCAAAAGAGTAGTATTATTTGCTTTACCTGGAGCGTTTACACCTACCTGTTCTTCTACCCACCTGCCCCGTTACGAAGAACTGTATGAGCAATTCAAAGCCCAAGGCATTGATCAAATTATTTGCTTGTCAGTTAACGATGCGTTTGTGATGTTCCAGTGGGGTAAACAACAAGGAGCGAAAAACGTATTTTTACTGCCCGATGGTAGCGGTGAATTTACCCGTAAGATGGGTATGTTAGTAGATAAATCTAACATCGGTTTTGGCATGCGGTCTTGGCGTTATGCAATGGTTGTCAACGACTGCCAAATTGAAAAGATGTTTATTGAGCCTGGATTTGAAGACAACTGTCCTACCGACCCCTTTGAAGTATCCGATGCCGATACAGTCTTAGCATACCTCAAAGGTGTAGAACGTCCCAAAGAAGTCGCGCCTCGGTTGTCCTTCGTCGGCTAATCTGTATTAAGTTATTCTGCGCTTGTTGGTTTGCAGGTAAAGGAAGCTAGACTTAGATCACTTCCTTTACCTGTTTCATTTAGAATGTTTCGGAGGAAGCGATGAGTTATGATTTTGATTTGTTCGTAATTGGTGCTGGCTCTGGTGGTATTGCTACTGCTCGCCGTGCCGCAGAATATGGCGCAAAAGTTGGGATTGTAGAGTTTGACAGACTGGGTGGTACTTGCGTTAACCGTGGTTGCGTACCGAAAAAACTCATGGTTTATGCTTCTCGCTTCCCCGACATTTTTGCAGAAGCGCAAGGTTACGGTTGGAGTGCTGTGCAGAGTTCCCTGAATTGGGATGAGATGATTACCCGTGTGAATAATGAAGTCACACGTCTCAATGGTATTTATCAACGGATGTTAGATAACTCCAAAGTGCAGGTATATCAGGGACGGGGTAAATTAATTGATAATCATACAGTAGAAATTGGCGATACTAAAGTTACTGCTGATAAAATATTAATTGCTGTGGGAGGGACACCAGTTCGTCCTAATATCCCTGGGATTGAACACGCTTTAATTTCTGATGATTTGTTTAATTTGAAGCCCCAACCTAAACGAGTGGTGTTACTTGGTGGTGGGTATATCGGCTCAGAATTTGCTTGTATTTTACATGGTTTAGGTACAGAAGTCATTCAAGTAATTCGCCAAGATAAAATTTTAGGTGGATTTGATGAAGATTTGCGGACAGAAATTCAAGAGGGGATGATTCGCCACGGCATTAGGATTGTCAATAATGCTGAGATTGTAGAAATCACCAAGACAGATAACGGTGTGAATGTCAAAGTCAAAGCCGACAAGGAAGAAGATATATTAGCAGATGCAATTAGTTTGGCAGCTTTAGGACGGAAACCCAATACTGATAACATCGGGTTAGAGAATACTGGTGTCAAAGTAGATAAAGAGGGGATGATTGTAGTTGACCGCTACAGTCAGACTACGGAAGAAAATATTTATGCTGTAGGTGATTGTACGAGCAAAATTCAATTAACACCTGTAGCAATTAATGAAGGAAGAGCCTTTGCTGATACGATGTTTGGTGGTAAATCGCGGGTGATGAGTTATGAGAATATTCCCACAGCGATTTTTACCAATCCCGAAGCGGCGACGGTGGGGTTAATGGAAGCAGAAGCGATGGAAAAATATGGTAGCGATCGCATTAAAATTTATCGTAGTCGTTTCCGTCCCATGTACTACACCCTACCAGGGAAAGAAGAAAAAACCATGATGAAGTTGATTGTAAACACAGAAACTGATCAGGTTTTAGGCGCGCACATGGTAGGTGATCATGCGGCGGAGATTATTCAAGGGGTAGCGATCGCTGTGAAAATGGGCGCGAAAAAAGCCGATTTTGATGCTACAGTCGGCATTCATCCCAGTTCCGCCGAAGAATTTGTCACAATGCGGTAATGGCTGGGGACTGGGGACAAATCAATTCAAAATTCGTCTTGAAAAGTTTCCTACGGCGGGAA
>NZ_LUHJ01000033.1:91228-137535 GCF_001597745.1 Anabaena sp. 4-3
CCCCCATCTCCCTCATCTCCCCTACGCCCCTGCTTCTGTAAAGTAATGGCGATCGCACTAGGCGAATTCGGGTAATTGCTCCTACCCTAAAAAAATGCCCTTTTTTTAGAGGTGGACTTAGGATGAAACGAAGCCGGAAGTCTCTGCTGCTAGCTTTTAACTGGATATTGCTGTCAGTTAGTACATCAATCTTGATTATCCTTACCCAACCGACAGCACCAGCACCAGCCCAAGCACCGAAGATTGAGACGACAACCCCACCTAACCCAGAAATCCCAGCCGAAGAAAAGCTCCGGGATGCTTTGCGAGGCTCATCGAACACTGAAACGTTACCACAACCAGAAACTTCAGATTCCCCACCACCCAATTCTGAAGCTAGTGAAGTACCAGACGAGCCACAACCTACTCCTGAAGAAATTGCCCGCCAGCAGAAGCTTATAGAAGCAGACAAACTGTATTTAGCAGGTAAATTCGCAGAAGCACAAAAACTGTATCGTGAAGTTAAAGCACCCTTTACAAACTCTAGTAATGCACAGCCAGAACGCAAACCAGCGATAATTGACCCAGCACAACTTTCACCAGCAGGTAAAGTATACTGGCGAGAAGCAGCAGCCGGAATCGCTAACAAGCTGGAAACAAGGGCTTTAGTACCTCTACAATTATTAGTCGAGCAGTATCCAGAATTTATTCCGGGTCATATTCGCTACGCTGAAACTTTAACGCAATACGACCGCAAAAAAGAAGCATTAGATATCTTAGAACGTGCTACTTCACTATATCCCGAACAAGCAGAATTAGTTAAAGCTAGGGTGACAGCACTAGATAAGGCGGAGAAATGGATGGAAGCCTCCTTAGCAGCGCGTCAATTTGCCATTCTCAATCCCCAAAGTCCCCAAGCGTCAGAATTTACCGAATTAGCCGAAGCTAATCTTAAACGCTACAAGTCGCATATTCGTTCAGAAATTAGAGGCAATGTGATTAGTAACATTATCACAGGTGCTTTAGGTTATGCGGTGACTGGGAGCTTGTTAGGGCCATTTTCTGCCCTGGATTCCACAATTTTACTGCTACAGGGTGAAGAATCTGTAGGCGAATCAGTGGCAAAACAGGCGAAAAAACAACTACCTTTAGTCGTAGATGAAGCTACATTGGCTTATGTTCATGACATTGGACAGAAATTAGCCAATATTGCCGGGAGGAAGGAATTTAAATATGAATTTTTCGTAATTCCTGAAGAAGACCTTAACGCTTTTGCCCTACCTGGGGGGAAAATTTTCATTAATGCAGGTGCGATCGCTAAAACTAATTCAGAAGCAGAATTAGCGGGATTAATTGGACATGAATTAGCTCATGTTGTGTTATCACATGGTTTTCAATTAGTTACTCAAGGTAATCTCATTTCTAACGTTACCCAATATCTACCTTTTGGTGGCACAATTGGGCGACTGTTTACATTGACTTACAACCGGGATATGGAACGACAAGCGGATATTCTCGGAACACGCTTAATTGTTGCTAGTGGTTATGCTGCTGATGGTTTGCGTAACTTAATGGTGACACTAGACAAACAAAAGAAATTTAGTATTCCTACGTGGATATCTTCTCACCCAGGCGGCAATGAACGAGTCAATTATATAGAAAACATGATTACTCGTAATAGTTACAACCGCTACGCTTTTGAAGGCGTAGAACGTCATGCAGAGATTAAAGCAAGAGTGAAAAAACTGCTCCAAGAGAAGAAAGAACAAGAAGAAAAAAAGCAGCGTACTGAAGAATCAAAAGATAAAAATTTGCGTCAATAGAATTATCATTTCTACTCTGTGTCCACTAGAGGAGTGTTTATGTTATCAAAAAGCTGGAAGTTAGCTTGTTTGGGTGGTCTGAGTTTATCTTTGTTTTTAGGTAATGGGGTGGCATTTGCCCAATTTGATAATTCTACTGATAGTGTAGTTGTGCCAACTGTACCTTCAGGTTCATCAACACCAACAACCACAACTACACCATTTCCTACAGATACATCAGTAAATACATCTACTGCCACAACTACTGTTGGTAATGCGCGGTTTGTTTGTCAACAATATAACGGTCAGTACACCGTAATGTACCAACCCCAAAGCCAGCCAGGACAATTCTTTTCTTGGGCTACTCCTGCGGCTTTAGGTGGTGGTTGGAATCCCCAACTACGCTGTCAAACCATTGCTAACCGTTTAGAATTATACCGACCAGATGGTTTACAAGAACTTCAGGTATCTGTACTAAACAACGAGAATATCGTTTGTGTCACCAGTGAAGCTGATCCTAGTTGTCGGATTGTGTTGACAGTACCTCGAAATAGAGATCCTTACAACGTCCGCAATAGCATCTTTCAAAACCTGATGTCTGCCGATAACGGTCAGCAAACTATAGCCGTCAACACCTATACTAATCGTGGAGGAAACGAACTTTATAACTTAGGTCGTACCTTGTTAGGTAACGGTAATCGTGTCAATTCCTTGAGAAGTGGGATTAATCTCAAACCTTACCTTGATGTGAAAGATGGGGGAACAGGCAGAAATCTGAGAAATGGCGTAGCAATTCGCCGTCAAACTCCAGCCCAAGTCCCCACTCGCCTAAATCCTGATAGATTCCGCTAATACTGAGTAATAATGTAGAGTGCGTCAGTACGAGAAACCCTACCATACCAAGAAAATATTCATCCTGACGCACCCTGCTAACTACCATCATCTGACTAACTGGGCAGCAGAGTTAAAGAACTGACGACACAATCCTTTGGTAATTAAAATTGTGATGAATAAATTGGCAAACGCAAATATAAAGACAATGACAATTTCGTAGGAAACAGCCTCTAGGGGTTTGACACCAGCGAGTAACTGCCCGGTGGTAATTCCGGGTATGGCTACCAAACCTAAGAGCATCATTTGGTTGATGGTGGGAAGTAAGGCGGCTCGAATGGCTTCTTTTCTGTACTGGTTGGTTGCTTGTTGGGGTGTTGCACCTAAACTTAAGTGAGTTTCGATTTCGATGGGAAAGGTGTTGATGCTATTTACCAACCGTTCCCCAGCGATCGCAGCTGCATTCATGCCATTACCTAAAATTATCCCAGCTAACGGAATAATATAGCGCGGTTCATACCATCTCTCTGGTTGAATAATTAAGAAATTGGCATAAACCAGCGTTAACAAGGTACTAAGGCACATTGCACCCCAAACCAAAGGTAAAACTAAGGGAATTTTTTGACTGATGCGATTTCGTGCGACAATCGCCGTAATCGTTAACATCACTGCTAAAAATACCAATACTGCCCAAGGATTGTCTAAAGCAAAGATGAAGTCTAAAACGTATCCCAAAACAGCTAATTGTAGGATGGTTCTACCCGTGGCGATCGCTATGTTTAATTCTAGTCCTAATCTTTCCCAAGCAGATAAACCAATGGCGATCGCCATCAATCCCACAGCCACAGCTAAATCCACCAAATCCAACTTAATTAAATCCTGCATGGGTTCTCTACCTCCTAGGATTTTCCCCTCATCACAGTTTACAAACACGGAACTTTAATTTCAGGAGTTGGTTCTTGATTGATACATGATCATCATGGTTAACCTCACCCTGAAATCATTACAGTAAAAACTCTGTTTAATGTGTGTTTCCCGCGACAGTCTTTTATGCTTTTTTGCGGAAAAATTTTCTTAGCACCAATTGACAGTCGCAGTGTGTTTTTTGTATCTTCATATAAAATGAAAACTCATGAGCCAAAGCCTAAGTTTTATCCCTGCCTTTGATAATAAGCAGCAATATGCTTCTATAGAAACAGAAGTAAGTGCTACCGTTGTAGAGGTTCTAGCTTCTGGACGTTATATTGGTGGCCCCTTAGTAGAAAGCTTTGAGCAACAGTTTGCCGCCTATCATGGTGTGACTGATTGTGTAGCGTGTAACTCTGGTACAGATGCCTTATACTTAGCACTACGCGCTTTAGAAATTGGTGCAGGTGATGAAGTTATTACTACACCTTTTACTTTTGTCGCTACGGTAGAAGTAATTATTGCCGTTGGTGCCAAACCAGTATTTGTTGATATAGATGATATAACCTTTAACCTGGATGTGCAGCAAGTAGCGGCGGCAATCACACCCAGAACCAAAGCCATTATCCCAGTTCACCTATTCGGACAACCTGTGGATATGACTGCACTAATGGCGATCGCTCAGGCTCATAATATAGCAGTAATTGAAGATTGCGCCCAGTCTACAGGAGCCATCTGGGGTGATCAAAAAGTTGGTAGCATTGGACATATTGGTTGCTTTAGCTTTTACCCGACGAAAAACTTAGGTGCTTGTGGCGACGGTGGCGCAATTACCACCAATGATGCAGCACTAGCGGCTAAGGTGCGGATAATCAAAGAGCATGGACAAAAACACCGCTATCAATATCAAGACATTGGTATAAATAGCCGATTAGATGCCATTCAAGCCGTAATTTTAGAGATTAAGCTGGGTTATCTTGACACTTGGAATCAAAAACGTCAAGCGATCGCCGCATATTACGAGCAATTCCTCAGTCAAATTCCCGGCATCATCCCACCTCAAGCATTAGCTGGGGGTGTGAGTGTGTGGAATCAATACACCATCCGCGTACTAGGCGAAGAACGCAACGGTGCTAGCGCGAACTATCGGGACTCAGTACGCAACCAACTACAAGAGAAAGGGATAGGTTCAATGGTTTACTATCCTTATCCTTTGCATCTACAACCAGCGTATCAACATCTAGGCTATCAACCAGGAAAATTACCATTAGCAGAGCAAGCTTGCAATCAAGTTTTATCTTTGCCGATGTTCCCAGAACTAACACAAGAGCAGCAACAGCAGGTAATTTATGCTTTAAAAGATATTCTGGTTTAGTGAGAGTAGGGAATGGGGGAGAGGAGGAAGCAGAGGATAATTTATCCCCATGCCCCATACCCGATGCACCATGCCCCACTTCCCAACTCCGCACTAATTAAGCACTCAGAACTTTTGAGTTTTCCAAAGCTTCAACTAAACCGCGTACAGCAGCAATCATCGCGACTTCGCTGTTGAGTTGGTTGATAGCGGAACCGACACCCACACCAGCAGCACCGGAGGCGATCGCTAGTGGTGCTGTAACATTAGAAATACCAGAAGCACACAATACCGGCACTGACACAGCGCGAGAAATTTCATAAGCTGCGGCTAAGGTAGGAGCAGCTTTTTCAATTAACCCCAAACTGCCAGCGTGAGCAGGATGACTGCTAGTGCCGCCTTCAGTTTGAATAATATCTGCACCAGCCTTCACTAACTCTTCTGCCAATTGTACCTGTTGGTCTAATTCGAGAATGTGGGGAACAGTCACAGACAAAGTAATATTTGGTAAAAGAGCGCGAGTTTGGAGAGTTAACGCCAAAACTTCCTCAGCCTCAAATCTGCGTCCTTGAGCGTAGAAAGCATCAAAATTTCCGATTTCAATCAAATCTGCACCAGCCGCTACTGCTGACACAAATTTTTCTGGTTCTACTGCTGAGACGCAAACTGGTAAATTAATCAAATTTTTAGCCAGCTTCACCAAAGCGGTATCAGCAGCAATATCTACAAAAGTTGCACCACCCAGTTCAGCCGCTTTCACCACGGAAGCGACACAAGCAGCGTCAAAATTGTTCAAACCGCTAATCACTTTCAGAACACGGCGGTTAGTAAATGCACTTTGCAGTGTAGACAGCATTGCCATAGTTATTTATTTGAAGCTACGAAAATAACGTCTATTGTACCGCCCCGTCGATGGTGGCAAAACTAATTAATCGTAAAAAAAGTAAAACTTTATCAAGCGTCGTACACTTGCGCCTATCCAGTACAACTTTACTGCCTCTTTACCATAACACTCCTCCCTAATCAACCCCAGCCAACACCGCTCATAAAACCTCTGCGTACCTCTGCGTGAACCTCCGCGCCCCTCCGCGTTAAAAAAATCAAACATTGAGCATCTGATTTTTCAGTAGCGAAAACTGAAAACTTCCGACTGCTGCGATAATTCGGGCATCTTGTTGGACAAAAATGATTTCAATTTATAACTTTCAAGGGCTAGTAATTTATATTTAATATTGAATAAGTGTTAAATTAATTTAACATTAATTAAACTTTTTAGTTTAAATATGAATATTTCACCCAAATTTATAACCTTATCTTAACCTGAAAAATTTATTTCAGCTAGTAATTTTTTGGGAGAAAATCCGTAAAATTACAGAAGTAATTAATAGAAAGAAGCCTTATAGTTTTTGAGGGTATTTTCGATCAAAGCAAGTATTTGTTGCTAGCGTAATTTTATTCAAAATCATGAAAAGACGTAATTTGATTACGTATTCATTATTATATATTGCTGGTTGTAGCAGCAGTAATTTGCTCAAAAGTAATTCCAACCAATCAAGTACAAGTCCTAAATATATCAAGTTTGCCGTGACAGACGTGACTGGGCTGGATGATTTAAAAAGAGATTTTGAAGAATTTCGGACTACTTTAGCAGAAATATTAGGTATTACAATTGAGTTTTTCCCTGTAAACAACCCCACAGCAGCAGCACCAGCATTATTATCTGGTAATTTAGATATTGCATTTGCAGGGCCTTCCGAGTACCTAATTTTAAATTCTAGGGCGAAAGCAATTCCTATAGTTGCTGTTAAACGTAAAGACTACCATACAATTTTTGTGGTGCGAGCAGATAGCGATATTAAAACATTAGCTGAATTAAAAGGCAAAAAAATTGCTATGCGTAAAATTGGCTCGACTTCTGGACATATTGCACCTACAAGTTTACTGATAGAAGCAGGATTAGATCCTAAATCGGATGTTCAAATTGTCATGTTAGACGATGAAGGAGGAAAAGCTTTAAAATCAGGTGAAGTAGATGCTTGGGCAACTGCATCTGATAGATACAAAAATGTGCTAGAATCTGAGGGTTTATCAGAGAAAGATTTTAAAATTATTCTGAAAGGGCCGGAACTTCCTAGGGATGTATTTGTTGTGAGTAATCAATTAGCTTCTAGCTTTATTGAAAGATTGCGATCGCAGATGCTAAAAAATCAAGATAAACTGATTCAAAGTATGGTAAAATCTCAAGCCAATCGTAAATATGTGGGTAGCGAAATGAGCATAGCAAATGACGCTGATTACAATATGATTCGTGAGGTTTATAAAAAAATTGGACAAGACAGTTTTTTAAAATAGAGTATTAGTGTCCGGTTTAAATTGATGATAGATGTTATTCCCGATAAATTCAAAAAGAATTGTTTGCGTCTATTTAATGGTTTTAGCCATAACTGGAGCATAACTAAAAAAATTGCTTATAGCTATACTATAGTGATTGGTACCACTGTAATAGGCATAGTCAGTGGTTCATTAATTGCATATTCTTATGAATTTTCCGCCTACAAAAAATTAAATTTATCCTATCAGCAGCAATATCTTTTAAAAAATTTAGAAAACGCGGTAAATAGAGCGAGGCTACATCCACAGAGATTAGTTCCTGTTATAGATGATTCAGTGTGGTTAGAATTTGAAAAAAATAGATTTTTATCAGATATTAATTATATAAATAATCAATTAATTGCTATAGAAGATTTTATCAAACAGCATCCTGATGATTTAGCTTTAGACTATCAAGTATTCCAGAGTTTTTTAAAAAAATACAGAGATAAAATAGAGATATATAGCCAGGATATAAAATTTTTCTGGCAAGAAATCGCTACAAATGAATCAAATGATTTACCTTTGAGTCAACTATTAAGTTTGCTCAAAGAGAAAGAAACTATCAACATAAATATTGAATTTGAAAAGCAATCTGATGAATTGATTCAAATCATAGTTCATGCAGAAAAACAACAACAGCGAGCCAATAAAAGTTTTAACGATGCGAGGATTTTAAGAGTCAAGTTGGTGAGCATCAGTATATTGTTATCTACTGCGATCGCTATGATCATTGCATTATTAACTAGCAGGTTAATTGCGCTTCCTTTACAATCAGTTACCAAAATTGCCAGAAAAATTACACAAGAATCCAATTTTCAACTCAGAGCTAATATCAATAGTCGTGATGAAATAGGAACGCTAGCTAATTCTTTAAATCAATTAGTAGAATGGGTGGGAGAATACACTAAAGCACTAGAAATAGCACGCCAAACTTTAGAGCAACGAGTCGAAGAACGCACCCAAGAACTTCAGCAAGCTCAACGAACTTTAGAGCAACGAGTCGAAGAACGAACTCAGGAACTAACAATAGCATTAAAAGAATTACAACAAACCCAAGCACAACTCATTCAAACAGAAAAAATGTCATCTCTGGGGCAAATGGTTGCAGGTATAGCCCACGAAATCAATAATCCTGTTAATTTTATTAACGGCAATATCGAATGTGCAGATGAATATATCAAAGATTTACTTGATCTCATAAACTTATATCAACAACAATATCCTCATCCAGATGATATAATTGCCGACACAATAGAAGAAATTGAACTAAGCTTTATTAGCAAAGATTTAGTAAATATACTTGTTTCTATGAAAATGGGTGTTCAACGCATTCGAGAAATAGTCTTGTCTCTGCGTAACTTTTCCCGTTTAGATGAAGCAGATATGAAAGAGGTAGATATTCATGAAGGTATTGATAATACTCTTTTAATTCTTAATCATCGAATAAAATCAGGAATTGCCGTGATTAAAAATTATGGAAACTTACCTTTAATTGAGTGTTACCCAGCCCAACTAAACCAAGTATTTATGAATATAATTAGTAACGCTATTGATGCGTTATTAGCACAAAAAACTCAAAATAATCCCCAAATCATCATATCTACAGATCAAGTAGACGATAATCATATTAAAGTTGAGATTACTGATAATGGCGCAGGAATTACTCCAGAAAATATTCAAAAAATATTTGACCCTTTTTTTACAACTAAGCCAGTGGGAAAAGGTACAGGTTTAGGATTAAGTGTTTGTTATACAATCATTGAAAAACATCAAGGAAAAATCGCAGTATTTTCAGAAGTTAATCAAGGAAGTAAGTTTGTGATTTCTTTGCCAATTTATCCAAAATATTTATAATTTAAAATCTTTGGTGTTTGTTAGTGTTAACAATTAACTGCTAACTTGGCATCAGGTTTTGTTTAATAGTTCTTCATCTCTAATTAACCCAATGACAATCTATTTTTATACTGCCCGTGAGAATTATGGCTGTTTCTCTAACTTCTCACCTCACGGCTTTATGTTGGATAATCTATATTGGTACACCAGCGAACATTATTTTCAAGCGCAAAAATTTGTCGGAACAATTCATTTAGAACAAATCCGCCTAGCAAAAACCCCCAAAGCAGCTGCAAACATGGGAAGAGACAGAAAACGTCCTTTGCGTGATGACTGGGAGCAAGTCAAAGATAACATCATGCGAAAAGCTGTGCTGAGAAAGTTTGAAACCCATGCAGATATCAGAGAAATCCTGCTTTCCACAGGTAATGAGGAAATAGTAGAGAATTCACCCATTGACTATTACTGGGGTTGTGGTTCTGATGGTAGTGGTAAAAATATGTTAGGGATAATTTTAATGGAAGTCAGAGGGCTATTACGCTCAGATATAAAACCTGAGCCATAACGAAAACTGTAAACTAATATTTTTACGCCTTCTGCTGAGTGTTGGGAATGTTTAAAATAGATAACAAAGGGAAGTAATCTCAGGGTATAACATTAAGTTTCGCTAATTGATAGCGATTCGCCTAGTTTAGTAAACTATCCTCAACCAAATATCAGTGCTTATAATTAATTTTTAATCTTATTTAAAGGTACTCACTTAGATCCAGGCTAAGTATATTCTTATAAAATAGCTGGCAGGTAATTCTTTATAGGAGTAAAATTATGCCTTCCTTGACTCAAGAAAAGAAATATTGCAAGTGGTTCTGGGATGAATCCCTAGGCGGTGACTTTGATGCCTGGGGTACGAGTACCTACTTTCTGGAAGTGATGGCAGTAGGCAAAGATTTATATGCGACAAGACAGATAGAGGTGTATGAGAACGGTAACGTATTATCCTATGATAATCAGCATTGTGCAGATAACTATGGGATGTTATGCGATAAACCTTTAGAAAGAAAGGATTTACAAGAATTTGGTATTACTCAGGCAGAATTTGAAGCAGTGTGGAATAATAAAACACCGCTAAATAGATAAAACTGCCTGAATTAATCTGACAACCTCACGATTACTGATGAATTGGAGTCCAACCGCGTTTAGCCGTCCAATGGCGATCGCTTGATTGATCAACCTGCAATCCTACTAAACCTGCTGCGTTAATTAACTTACTTACCTCATCTAAAGTCAGTGCAGCATGAAGAGAATCCCGAAATAATTGTTTTTGATGGTTGTCATATTCGTTACCAATACTTTCTACTAGAGAATTGATTGTTGCTTCATCCTCTGGACGAAATAAATCACGCAGCAAAATACCGCCATTAGGTTTCACAACGCGCTGTAATTCTTTGAAAAACAGTAGTGGTTCAGGTAAATGGTGGATCAGACTGTTGGAGACAACCAAATCAAATATCCCATCTTCATACGGTAAACTTTTCGCATCTACCAATTCCAGGCGAATTTGTGATTGCAACCCAGCTTGCTTGACATGATTTTCCGCAATGTGCAGCATATTTTTAGCCATATCAATAGCAATAAATTGCCACTGAGGGCGCATTTGAGACATCAAAACCGGAATTCTACCGGGGCCAGTACCAGCATCTAACACCAGTCCTGATGCGGCAGGGCCGAGGATAACCGCTTCTTGAGCAAAAGCCGTATTCACCTCTGTAAAATCCATAGTATCATAGGCGATCGCTTCCTCCCAGCTATCCATGACTTCGGGTTCTAATTTCCGCAGCATCATTAATTCCTCCATTGATTTCTACCACTAATCAACAGTAGCAGGGAACAGTTAACTGATATGTTTTTGCTGGTTGTTACCTCCCCCAATGAAATAAATCATTCATTTTAGGGAAGAATATAAATATCTCCTCAGTTATCAGGAATTGCTCAATGTCAGCAGGTGAACAGAATAACAACATCAAACCTACAATTCCTGTGCAAGTTGCCAACTCGCTCCAACGAGTGAAACGCAACACAATTACCCATGAATTTGGCCAAGGATTACCAGAAGAATTACCACAGGCTCAAGAGCATGATCAGCAAGTATCAAAAGCATACCAATTACTGCGGCAAGGAGTCCAGCAGCAGCAAGCTGGGGAAGTTCTCACAGCCATTCAGTTATTTCAACAATCCCTAGAGATATTTCAACTAGCTGGAGATACACCACACCAAGAACAAGTCCTGTCTATGTTGGCACTGCTAGCTTACACTTCAGGTGATTATAAAAGTGTTATTACTTACGGACATAAGTTTTTAAATTTACAGGGTAAAACAAAACTATCAGTGCGAATGCAAATGCTTTCCCATTTAGGAAATGCTTACCGTCACCTGAACAACTACAACCAAGCCATAGAATTTTTAGAAGAATGTTTACAATTAACTCGACAGCTACAAGACAAACGCTCTCAAGTTGCAGCTTTAAATAATTTAGGATTGGTGTATAAAGCTATAGGTAACTTGGCACGAGCTATTGAATATCAAGAGCAAAGCTTAGAAATTGTGCAAGAATTACAAGATACCTGGGGTATAGAACAGGTATTAAAAAATCTCGGTAATGCTTGGTATGCCTTGGACAACTACCCCAAGGCGATCGCCTATTATGAAAAATGTGTCAAAATAGCTCTTTCCCTGAAAAACCCGCGTAGTGCGGCTCAGGTATTAAAAAATTTAGGTAATGCTTGTTATGCCATCGGCGATTACGCCAAATCAATTAAGTATTATGAAAAACGGTTACAGTTAGCCCAACAACTCAAAGATCAACGTAGTCAAGAGCAAACCCTTGCTAGCCTTGGCGTTGCTTGTGAAGCTTTAGGAGACTATCGCCGCGCAATTACATACTATGAAGCCCGCTTGTTATTAGCAAGAAGCCTCAAAGACCGTCGTATTGAAGAACAAACCCTGTCTAGTTTGAAAATTGCTTGCTACGCCTTGGGTGATTATGCCAAAGCCATGCAGTATCAGCAAGGAACTATAGATTAACTGGGGACTGGGGACTCTTGACTGGGGATTGGGGATAGAATATTTTTTAAGTGTTGGAGTAGGCTGTTCTAGAAAACGGCTGAGGGAAAATTTATTGATACAATATAGTTTTAGTCAATCTTCAGATTCAGTAACCTTATTTGTCTGAAAAAAATTTATCTTCAGACACCGAGATTTTCATGAGCAACGATATTCAACTGAGCCTGTTTAATGAAGAATCCAACTTTCACCAAAAACAGCTGATTCCCACAGATGCGAAAATTCCTGTTCCGCCTGGAACTTATACTAATATGAGCGAGTTAGCACAACATTGCAATCAGTGCGATCGCTGTGAATTAGGTAAAACCCGGACACACGCTGTTGTCGGCCGGGGAAATCTCCAAGCACCAATTATGATTATTGGAGAAGCACCAGGTCAAAACGAAGATGAAACAGGTTTACCCTTTGTTGGTAGGTCAGGACAGTTACTAGAAAATATACTAGCATCTGTGAAGTTAAGTACCGAACATGATATCTACATCTGTAACATCAATAAATGCCGTCCACCGAATAACCGAGTGCCTAACCCCAACGAAATGGCGGCCTGTTTACCCTATTTATTAGAACAAATTCGTCTGGTTGACCCGAAAATTATTTTGCTCACAGGTGCAACAGCAGTCAAAGGTATTACAGGTGATAAGCGGGGAATTACTAAAATTCGTGGTCAGTGGCTAGAATGGCAAGGACGTTTATGTATGCCGATTTTTCACCCATCCTACTTACTGCGTAACCCTTCTAAAGAAGTTGGTAGTCCTAAATGGTTGATGTGGCAAGATATACAGGCAGTTCGTAATAAATACGATGAAATCAGCAACAACAGCGCAAGTTAAATTTTTGGATTACGTACAGTTCCCGCTTGACAATCTCGCAACCAAGTTTTAATTCCTTGAGCCACACTACCGTTACTACTATCCCGTGGGGGTGTTGGTGGCTGTTGTTTGGGATAAGAACCAGTTTGAGTGAACATGATCACAAACTGCCAAGCCTCTGGTGTTTTCGTCAACAGTAGTCGGTGAAATTGTTGTAATTCTACCACTTTTGTATCGATGTACTGTCTTTCTAAAGTGGTAAAAAATACTTGCTCAATGTTTTGGTTAGTGCTTTTTTCTTGACCAATGGGTTGCAATGGCAAGGGTTGAAATTCTGGTCTACCAGCTACCAGCATATAGCTATAAACATCGCTACTTCTACGCAGACGGCGACCGCGCTGACTAGCACGGTTAGCGTAGCTAGGTAAATCGCGCAATAACTGAGTAGTTAATGTTTCTATATTTTGCTGACTACAAACAGACTTCTCCCCCCTGTTACTTTGTAAAGAGGGTTTAGGGGAGAGTGCCTGAGTAAATGCTGAGTGATGCCAGCTACTTACTACTAGCAGCCAGAAGCCGCCAGCTAATAGCCACAAGTAGTAATTTACTGAACGGGTAACAGGTTTCATGCTGTGGTTAACTCTTGGACAATGCGTTGCCAAGCTAACTCAGGTTCAGCCGCAGCAGTAATCGGACGACCAATTACTAAGTAATCTGCACCGGCTTGGATAGCTTCGGCAGGGGTAAGCGATCGCTTTTGATCTCCCGCTTCCGCCCAAGTGGGACGCACCCCCGGACAAACGAACAGAAAGTCATCCCCACAAATTTGGCGTAACTGTGCGACTTCTTGGGGTGAACAAACCGCCCCATCTAAACCCGATCCTTTGGCCATCAACGCCATTTCTAAGGCATATTCTGGCAACTCTAGGGGAATTTTCAAATCTACAGCCAACTGTCTGGCTGAAATACTCGTTAGCAGCGTCACAGCAATCAATTTAGGTGGTTTGACCCCTGCTTGTGTCGCCCCCTGCTGTACCGCATCCGTAGCGGCTTGTAGGGCATTTCTGCCAGCAGTAGCATGAATAGTGAGTAAATCCACACCGTAACCCGCCGCAGCCCGACAAGCTCCTGCTACAGTGTTAGGGATGTCGTGAAACTTTAAATCTAGAAATATTTTCTTATCCCTAGATTTCAGCACTTCCAGAATTTTCGGCCCCACACTGGTGAATAGTTCTAAGCCGACTTTCCAGAAACTCACTGCTTCTAGCCTATCGATGAGGGCGATCGCACTTTTTTCATCCGCCACATCTAAAGGGACAATAATTTGGTCATTAGTCATTAGTCATTAGTCATTAGTCATTAGTCATTAGTTACTTTAGCTTGTCTTTGTGACCACCCCCAAAGTTAACTATTGGGTACTGCTGACAAGTCGGACAAATTTATTTTTACCAACTTGTAGAACTTTACCGTGTAAATCACTCGGTTGCTCAAAACAGGTATCAACATCAGTGATGCGATCGCCATCTAAGCGGACACCACCTTCTTGAATTTTGCGCTTACCTTCGCCGGTACTTTTACACAAACCACTAACATTGAGTAAATAAGCTAACTTCACCGGGAATTGGGAAACCTCAGCTAAAGAAAATTCAGGAACCGCACCTTCTTTACCGCCGCTTTTCGCTGCTTCCTTGGCTTCATTCGCTGCCTGTTCACCGTGGTATTGTTTGACGACTTCCCAGGCTAACAACATTTGGCGATCGCGCGGATTTTCCGGTAACTTGTCTAAAGGTAAATCTGTCAACAACTCAAAATACTGCCTCAGCAAATGATCAGGAACACCCTGCAACTTCTGATACTTTTGTCCAGGGTGTTCCGACAAACCGACATAATTCCCCAAAGATTTGGACATTTTTTGTTGTCCATCCGTCCCAATCAAAATCGGTAAAAGTACGCCAAACTGGGGCTTTTGACCAAAATGACGCTGTAAATCTCTACCCACAGCAATGTTAAACTTTTGATCAGTTCCTCCTAATTCCACATCTGCCTCAACCGCCACCGAATCATAACCTTGCATCAACGGGTAGAGGAACTCATGCAAAAAAATCGGATTCTCTTTTTTATAACGTTCAGCAAAACCTTCCTTGGCTAGCATCTGTCCCACAGTCATGGTTGCCAATAACTCAATGATTTTCCCTAAATCAAGTTGAGAAAGCCATTCCGAGTTATAACGTACCTCTAATCTACCTGGTGTGTCAAAATCCAAAATAGGACGCACTTGATCAAGGTAAGTTTGAGCATTTTGCTTTACCTCTGCTTGTGTCAGTTGGCGACGCACCTCAGATTTACCTGTTGGATCACCGATGCGAGCCGTAAAATCGCCAATAATCAGGACTGCCGTATGACCAGCATCTTGAAATGCTCGCAGTTTTCGGACTGGTATGCTATGACCAAGATGAATATCTGCACCAGTAGGATCAATTCCCAACTTAACCCGCAAAGGCCGATTCGTAGTTGCCAAGCGTTTCTCTAAACTTTCAACTTCGTGTTCAGTATCAGTTGGTTGTGGGAATACTTCCACTATCCCACGATTTAGCCAAGAAAAATTATCCGCCATACTAGGAGATTCGCTATTAACTACGCTTTTGACTTTAGCAGTGAGGTTGGTTATGTTCACGCTCACATTCACCGTAATTTCATCTGCCAAACTAATATAATTGCAAAAAATTAACCGCCCTGCTGCAAATAATCAATTACAGTAATATTTACAAGTGAGGAAGTGAAATCGCCGTGTCTTCTAGGACTTTTGAAGAAAAGCAATCCCAACATCAAACCTCATCGGGTTTTGAGTTTTTTAAAGGAGTAGGCCAAATTGCTGGCGGTACTCTCCTATCAATCACAATGTTGACAAGCTCCATTGTAGCCGGAGGGCTGGTTGGTCTAGCCATCAGTTTCCGTAATTTGCCAGATGTCAGGCAACTACGTAACTTCTTTCCATCAGAAACAACTTATATTTATGACATTAAAGGCAAACTGTTAACCAGTATCCACGGAGAAGCCAATCGGGAAGTAGTACCTCTAGATAAAATTTCCCCCAACCTGAAACGGGCGGTACTAGCCAGTGAAGATAGTCACTTCTATTACCACCACGGCATTAATCCCACGGGTGTCGGGCGTGCTGTAGTTGTCAACTGGTTAGCCGGTGGTGTCCGAGAGGGTGGCTCTACCGTTACCATGCAGTTGGTAAAAAACTTATTTTTGACTCGTAGACGTGCATTTACCCGTAAGTTAGCAGAAGCCGTCTTAGCTATTCGCTTAGAGCAAATTCTCACTAAAGACCAAATTTTAGAAATGTACCTCAATCAAGTGTATTGGGGTCATAATAATTACGGTGTCCAAACAGCAGCACGTAGCTATTTTGACAAGTCAGCCGAAAACCTGACTCTGGCTGAATCAGCAATGATGGCTGGTTTAATCCAAGCACCAGAGGAATTCAGCCCTTTTGCTAATAGGAAGCTAGCGAAACAAAAACAAAAAGAAGTTTTAGGGCGAATGCTGGATTTGAACTGGATTACCCAGGAAGAATATGATCAAGCCCTCAACGAAGAAATTAAATACGGCAGAATCCGGTCATTTCAAGGCAGTGCTTTACCGTATATCACCAATAGTGTGGCACAGGAATTAGCTAAAAAGTTTGGGCGTGACACGCTACTTAAAGGTGGAATGCGCGTACAAACCACAGTTGATGCTAATTTTCAACTGATGGCTGAAGATATTGTCAAAAAATGGCATAAAAGGCTTCTCGCTCAAGGCTTAAGCAAAAACCAAATTGCTTTAGTTGCAATCGATCCGCGTACTCATTTTGTCAAAGCCCTAGTAGGTGGCGTAGATTCGAGAACTAGCGAATTTAACCGAGCTACCCAAGCCCAGCGTCAGCCAGGATCTGCTTTTAAGCCATTTGTTTACTATGCTGCTTTCGCTAATGGTAAGTATACACCAGACAGCACAGTTATAGATTCTCCCGTCCGGTATCGAGATGGTAGTGGCTGGTATACTCCCAGAAACTATGATGGCTCATTTAGTGGAGCCATGTCAGTTCGCAAAGCTCTGGCACAATCACGCAATATTCCTGTGATTAAAATTGGTAAAGAAATCGGCATGAATAAAGTGATTGAAACCTGCCGCACTTTAGGTATTATGAGTCCAATGGAACCGGTGACTTCTTTACCTCTAGGTGCAATTGGTGTCACACCCCTAGAAATGGCTAGTGCCTATGCTACCTTTGCGAATTACGGCTGGCAGTCATCACCGACGGTGATCGCTCGGATTACTGATAGCAGTGGTAATGTGTTATTAGATAATACTCCCAAACCCCAGCTTGTTTTAGACCCTTGGGCTTCAGCAGCAATTCTTGATACAATGCAGTCTGTAGTTACCGAAGGTACAGGTAAAGGGGCTGCGATTGGCCGCCCATCTGCTGGTAAGACGGGTACAACATCCTCAGAAAAAGATATTTGGTATGTGGGTACTGTGCCACAGTTAACAACGGCTGTCTGGATAGGTAGAGATGACAACCGACAACTAGCCAGTGGAGCAACTGGTGGTGGTATGGTAGCTCCCATCTGGAAGGAATTTATGACTCAAGCCCTTAAAGGTGTACCTGTAGAAAAATTCAAGCCACCTTCTCAGTTCCCTCGTCCCAAATCGAATTAGGGAGTAGGGGAGTAGGGGAGTAGGGGAGCAGGGGAGCAGGGGAGCAGGGGATATTTTTCCGCAAAATTCTTTAATTTTGAATTTTGTAGCTTGCTTCCCGTAGGGTATTTTAAATTTTGAATTGATTTGTCCCCAGTCCCTTCCAGTCCCCAATCCCTATTAAGATTGTTTTTCTAGTTCAGATTTCATTCTCTGTAGAGTCAGGTGCATTTGATCAAACATCTGTTGGGGAGTGATGCCGAACTGATTAAGCTGTGTTTTCAGTTGCTCTACAGTCATTTGTGCCATGAAGTCTTCAGAAAGCTCGAATCGCTTCATAAAAATGCGATAGCGATCCATCATCGCTTCCATTTGCTCAATAAACAGTTTTTTGCCTTCACGGTCAAACTTACCGTAATTATTGCCTAGCTTAATCAGTGCTTGATAATCTTCAAACAGCTGTTTTGCTTCTTGCTGAACTATGTCAGAGTCAAAGAATCCCATGTGCCTCTATTCAACCGAGTCTGAACACTCAGTAGCTTATAGTTTTGCCTCTATTCTTATTCTAGTCTAGGGGAGTGAACTTAAGAAACAACTTCGGTCTAAGTACGGTTTTTTACCGAAATTTCAACACTTGACTAGGGATAAGTTGTATATTTGTGGCGTTTTACTCAATAAACCAGCAATTTTCCAGGTTAAAAAATCTGGGCTGTCACCGCGCATAATTCGCTCAGATGATTTGAGATTCGCAGTGGAAAACTTTAAGATAGCATCGGAGAATAGAGATTGAAAAGTAAAAATCAATAGAATAGATGTTATGTTCGCTGATTAGTCTGAATGTTGTGATGCTGTATTGACCCCAGTGCTTTGTTAGTATGGCTGTTTGATTGTCCTGAATGTGGTGATGGTGAATTAATAGCGGATATGTTAACTAAGCGTAAAAGTAGAAGTATTGCGGCTATTCTAGCCTTTGCTGGAACGGTGAGCATTTCTGGATTACATAAGTTTTATTTAGGACAACCACTTTGGGGTTTGTTGTATGTTTTGCTGTCTTGGACACCTATTCCCAAGGTAGCAAGCGCGATTGAAGGGGTTTGGTATTTAGCTCAAGATGAGGAAGCTTTTGATCGTCATTTTAATTTCGGGAAGTCAGCCGTTAAGTCATCTCCCTATGTGGGTAATCAAGTCGGTGCGATCGCAGATGCTTTACGTGAGTTAGATACTCTCCGCCAAGATGGGTTGATTTCTGAGTATGAGTTTGAACAAAAGCGTCGCCAGTTACTTGATCAAATTTCTTAATAGGGACTGGGGACTGGGTGGATTATATAGCCAATGCCCAATGACTAATGACTAATGACTAATGACTAATGACTATTATGAATCAATGGCTTCCTTGGAATTCTAAGTTACAAAGGCTGAGGGCTAAACTGCTGAATGACCCATATTATCGCCTACAGTCTGGGGAAGAAATTCAGATGGCGGCTAAATTAGGTATCCGCATTGATGCTAATCAAGCTACTGTTGATGATTGGTTACGCTTACCTGGTTTATCGATTCATCAAGCGCGATCGCTTGTCGAACTTTCTCGCTCTGGTGTTAAGTTTTACTGCGTTGAAGATATCGCTGCGGCTTTAGGAATGCCAACACCAAGACTAGAACCACTGAAACCCTTATTGAATTTTAGTTATTATGATAACGAATCTCTAATTAATCCTACTGATATGGTTAACCCCAACACCGCCACAGTAGAACAGTTAGCACAAGTCCCATTTATAGATACATCCCTAGCTGAAGCAGTGGTACAGAATCGCCTCTCATCTGGGGTTTATCGTAATTTAGCCGATTTTCAGCGTCGATTGGAATTATCAGGAGAAGCGATCGCACAGTTAATGTATTTTCTCAGGTTTTAGCAGAGATTGGGGATTGGAAGGGACTGGGAACTCTTGACAAATCAATTCAACACTCAACAGTCAACAGTCAACAGTCAACAATTTTGAATTTTGAATTTTGAATTTTGAATTGATTTGTCCCCCTCATCCCCTGCTGTCTAAATTATCCCCACACGTTGAGGCGGCCAAAAGCGCAATACTGCCCGACCTATGATATTCTCTTTGGGTAAGAAGCCCCAGTAGCGAGAATCGTTACTGTTGTTGCGGTTGTCTCCCATGACAAAAAATTGGTTTTCTGGGACTTTGACTGGTGGGAAGGGTTGGCTGGGTGGTTCAGCTATGTAGTCTTCTGTTAATGGTTCACCATTGAGATAGACTTTACCGTTAGCGACGCTGATGATTTCTCCTGGTTCAGCAATTATCCGTTTGATGAAGGCTTGGTCTTTAGGGTATCCTCGTTTTTGTAGTTCTGCGGGTGGCTGAAAAACAACGATATCCCCAGTTGTGGGTTGATGAAACCGATAAGAAACTTTTTCGATTACTAGGCGATCGCCTTCGTATAATGTAGGAACCATTGACTCGGATGGTATGTAGCGGGGTTCGGCGATAAAAGTCCGAATCAACAAGGCTAAAACTAAGGCGATCGCAACTAGAGTAAAATTTTCTTGCCAACCTTGCGATGCTTTTGATGACGCAGAGGTTTGTTTAGTATCACTTTGCTGAGGATTCATAGAAGTTTTCGGCCTGTTGATAATATCAGATAAATTCTTTATTTTGATGCCAAATTTATGATTGTAAGGCAGTTTTGTTGTTGACTGCAATTACAAGCATTAATTCATGATACGGCTATCTTAACTACGATTACCAAGCAATCATACTTATTTGGTGGAAGTTACAGGGGTGATGGTTGTGTTTTAGCTAGTCTTTTTTATCTCACGCAGAGGCGCAAAGACGCAAAGGAGGAGAGAAGAGGGGATACGTGCGTTAAGCTATATAAAGATAAATACTATGAGATGTTGGTGTTTTATTTCTAATTGTGTTTTGCGTAATTAAATCATGACTCAAGTTTTACGCCAGCTAGTTACATTTGATGAATTTGTTGCTTGGTATCCAGAAAATCCACAGCGACGATATGAACTGCATGATGGAGTAATTGTTGAAATGCCATTACCAGTTGGTGAACATGAGGAGGTGACAGGGTTTTTAGTCAAAAAATTGAGTGTGGAATTAGATAGATTAAATCTTCCTTATATTATCCCAAAGACAGCATTTATCAAGCCGCCAGCGACAGAATCATGTTATTCACCAGATGTGTTAATTATCAACCAAACTAACCTTAGCAATGAACCTATTTGGAGAAAAGAGTCAATAATTACTCAGGCTGCATCGATTCCTTTAGTTATTGAAGTAGTTAGTACAAATTGGCGTGATGATTATCATAAGAAATACGCTGACTATGAAGAGATGGGAATTCCTGAATATTGGATTGTTGATTATGCTGCTTTAGGTGGGAGAGAATATATTGGTAAGCCTAAACAACCAACTATCTTAGTTTGTTCTTTAGATGAAGGTGAGTATCAGATTAGTAAATTTCGAGGAGATGATAGTATTCAGTCACCAACATTTCCACAATTGAATTTGACTGCACAGCAGATTTTTCAAGCTGGGTTTCTCCCAAGTTAGTTATTTTGATTTATCATGTTAAATAATCTAGCTAGAAAATAGTTATGAACAATCATAAAAATATTCCTGCAACATCTTTAAAGTTTGTGCTTCAGGAAAAACAATCACTTACTCAAGATGAACAAAAAAAGCAATTAGCACTAGCCGCAATCACAGCTATTTCAGACTATGCGCCTGATGGTGAATTAAATGTATTTTCTAATTTAGAAGGAGAAGATTTTTATCAAGATATCGAAATTATAGGAAACATCCAATGAATATACAGATACAATTAAAACCAGAAATTGAGGCTCGTCTCATTGCTCAAGCTGCTACACAGGGTTTATCGGTAGAAGCTTATCTTGAATCTTTGATTGAAAACAGCTTAATTAGTCAGGAACAAAAATCTTTTTATCAAGTATCAAATCAGGAAGAATGGGAAACTATTCTCACAGATTTAATAGAGAGTCCAGGATTTAATTTAGCACCACCACTTTCAGATGCCGTTCTACAAGATTATGGTTGTTGATCCACAGCTTTACAAAATTCTATAAAACTCACTTCATCACGTATTTGTGAATACGTTGCTTTTATTGATTGAATTTCCTTGAATAAATCTTGCCAATTGTTAATTTGTATACCTTTTTTTCTATAGTAGTGTAATATTTTTTCAATATATTTAATTAAGATAGGGTTATTTCTTGATGTTGTTATAACTTCATATAAATAATCAAAGAAATCATTTTGACTACACTTGTGGTTAACTAAATCAATAGTACCTTGTAAATTGTAAAATTCAGGGCATATAATACCTAGTAAATTAGCATAGCTAATTTTTAGCAAATTCTTGTTAATGTTTCTGTCTTTTTTTATTTCTTGAATAAGATTGACCAGTAAATTAACAGGGATGTCATCTGATGTAATCCGGCTACATACATCATATAAGTCTAGTATAAGTAAACATGAAATTATATTTGCCTCTTCTGCATTAGAAAATAATTTACCATGTGCAACTCTATTTCTAGTCTTAGGAAAGATAAATTTAAAATACTCAAAGTCGTATAAATTTGGATTTATAGAAATAATTTTATCTAATTTTTCACCCATACTAGCTTTTCGTAGCGATTCTTCAGGAATACCTAAACCTATACAATAGTCATGAAATATGCCTTCTATTTGTAGAGTAGCTAAATTTATAAATAAAACTTTGTTGTTTCTCTGATATTCCTCTAATGCAGGTAACAAAATTTTTATACGTGCATTCAAAAAGTGATTTTCATTAATATATTGTTTTATTTTTTCGATAATTTGGTTATTACTGATGTAATTTTGGGCATATTGATAAAATTCCAATGGTTTATTTTTATATAAATTTTCTATTTTTGGCATTTCAGGATAAGGAGCATCTAAAAATTTATTAGCAATTTCAGATAATTTATCTATGTCATACCTTGAACGCTGATATCTATAGGAGTAAGTACAGTATTCCTGTTGAAATAAATATAATTGGTGTTGTAATGGACCTCTTACTTTGGCTTCCTCAAGTCCGCAAATTTTTATATTTTCACTTGTAATAAATTTTAAAATTTCATTTTTTGCATCTATATTTAAATTTATATAATGTTTTAAAATTTCTCTTCTATAATCATCATCTGGAGTATTAACATTGTGTTGGTTATATTTTTCAATTTCTTCTTGATATTTACTAATCCTTTCTTCGATTTCTCGTAAATCTTTTGAAGATTGTTGATATAGCTCAAGTAAACAAAGACGTGGCTCAGTTTTTAACCCAATTTGCTCTTTGCAGATATAAGCAAAAAAATCTTCTTCTTTTTCAGGGATTTCAGGGATAGGGGGCAAATGAATTTCTATTTCCTTACCTTCATCATCAGCTATAATGGCTTTTCTCTGACTATCAATAGCTTCTCCTTTACCCTCAAAGCAATCTATATACTTCAATCTAATCTGTTCAAATGTTAGTTTTTGTAAAATATCATCACCTAAAAACTCTTTTAGGAATAAATGAGCAATGTTTTTAAAAGAATAAATGCTGTAAAGATTATCATCTTGCCAGAGTTTTTCCTTGAAGCCCCATAATTGACCAACAGTCACTTTCTTGGTAGATTCTTCCATATTAAAAACCTTTTTCCACCAATAAATTAATAACCTAAGTAATACAAACTTGCTAAATTAAAGCAACAGATATAGCAATTCTAGGTGAATTTTGAGAAAATGCGAAGACAAAAATTACATATTTGTAAGCTTTTATGCCAATTTTTATCTGACAAATGATTTAAAATTTCTATAGCTCATTTTACTGCTTAAACTCAATATAACACTACTTCCATTTTTCGCCATATTTGAAATAAAAAGTATCATTAGTTTGAAATATATTGTAAAAATTTTGTTCACTTACGGTTTCGTTTAAACCAAATTTCCCAAAAAAACTTGCCTCAGAAGCATCAAACCCCCAAGGCAAGCAAACCATATAAATTATTCTTACTTCCCTAAAGCTGCTTCACTTCCGAAACCAACTTCGCCACCATATCTTTCGCACTACCAAAAAGCATTGTGGTTTTATCTTTGTAGAACAACTCATTATCTACACCAGCAAAACCTGTACTCATCCCACGCTTAATCACAATCGTATGCTTTGCCTTATCTACTTCTAAAATCGGCATCCCATAAATTGGACTATTCGCATCACTACGCGCCGCCGGATTAACTACATCATTTGCCCCAATGACTAACGCCACATCTGTCTTTTCTAATTGGGGATTAATATCTTCCATGTCATACAACTGAGTGTATGGTACATTCGCTTCTGCTAACAACACATTCATGTGTCCCGGCATTCTACCAGCAACGGGGTGAATAGCATATTTTACCTCTACACCCAGACGTTCTAGTTGATCTGCTAATTCTCGGACAGTATGCTGTGCTTGGGCTACTGCCATCCCATAACCAGGAACAATCACCACAGAACGAGCATAACCCAACATCATCGCGCCTTCTTCTGGGTCGATGCTGTGGATGGTTTGCTCAATCTTACCACCACTAGCACCACCAGCCGCAGCACTTCCCGAACCAAACGCACTGAATAGCACACTGAACAGGGAACGGTTCATGGCTTTACACATGATTTCGGTGAGAATAATCCCGGAAGCCCCTACCAATGCACCGGCGATGATTAACATATTGTTCATCACCACGAAACCAGCAGCAGCCGCCGCTAAACCTGATAAGGAGTTTAACAGGGAAATCACCACGGGCATATCGCCGCCACCAATGGGGATGACGAACATCACACCCAAGACTAGGGAGACTGCAACAACTGCTAAGAATACAGCTAAGTTATCCGGTGTGATGATGAAATAGGCACTACCGACAACATACCCAGCCAATAATAAAGCGTTAACTGGCTGCTGTAAGGGAAATGTAATTGGCGAACCGCTAATTAATCCTTGTAATTTGGCAAAGGCGATAAAACTACCTGTGAAGGTGACACCACCGATTAACACATCCAATAACATGGAAATGTTGACATCTAGGGGTACAGGTGCGCCAGCATCCAACAACCGCCAAAACTCGGCAACGGCAACTAAGGCGGAAGCTGCACCACCTAAACCGTTGAGTAAACCCACCATTTGGGGCATTTCTGTCATCTGGACTTTATAAGCTGCGATCGCACCAATTGCAGAACCAATCGCCAACCCTAACAAAATCATCTCATAGTTCAATACGTGCTGGTCTAACATTGTCGCCACAATTGCCAGCAACATCCCCACCGCCGCCATCACATTCCCATTACGTGCGGTAGCCGGTGAACCCAATTTTTTCAAACCCAAAATAAATAAAGACGCAGCGACTAAATACGTCAGCTGTATCCCGGTTGGTATAAAGTCGCTCACGCTTTTATCTCCTTCTTCTTAAACATTTGCAACATTCTGTCAGTCACCAAAAACCCACCGACAACATTGACTGTTGCTAGTACCACCGCAATTAAACCGAGAATTACAGATAAATTAGTATTTCTTTCACCGGCTGCGACTATCGCCCCAATCACAGCAATACCCGAAATGGCATTTGAACCTGACATTAAGGGTGTGTGTAAAGTCGGGGGAACTTTATTGATAACTTCAAAGCCTGTGAAAGATGCCAACACAAATACAAACAAAGCTGCAAGTAACGCCTCTGTCATTAAAAACTCCTTTTGGTAATAGGGCATTGGGCATGGGGCATTGCTGAATCGAGGTATGAATGCCAAAAATGGCATTTCTCAACCTCTAACTCTCTGCGTCTCTGCGCCTCTGCGTGAGAAAAATTCATAACTTCACTCAGCAACGCCAAGTATTAGGTTGATACCATGAATATTTCCCATTACCTCAACACAGCATTTTGTAGCGCATCCTTAACTCGTTGATTGCGAATTTCGCCACCATGAGTAATGCAAGCTGCATTAATAATGTCGTCAGCAAAATCGAGGTTTAAGGTTTTATCTTTAATTAGCAGTTGCAACAACGATGTTAAATTTTTGGAGTACAACTGGCTGGCGTGAACTGGCATGGATGAAGGCAGATTAATCGGCCCGATAATGGTGATACCATTCCAAACAATATCTTTACCCGGTTCAGTACAAGCACAGTTACCACCCTGTTCGGCGGCTAAATCTACCACCACTGAACCCGGTTTCATCTGTGCAACCATTTCGGCTGTCACTAATAACGGTGCGGTTTTTCCTGGTACTTGGGCAGTTGTAATTACTACATCCGAGTTTTTGACGTGTTCAGCGATAACTTCTTGGGTGCGTTGTTTGCTAGCTTCCGAGATTTCTTTGGCGTAACCTCCGGCGGCGGTTGTTTCTTCTTCTAGCTTGACTTCGACGAATTTCGCGCCTAAGCTTTGCACTTCTTCTTTCACAGCTGGGCGAATATCAAAGGCTTCTACTACTGCACCCAAACGTCTGGCGGTGGCGATCGCTTGCAATCCTGCCACACCTGCCCCGATAATAAATACTTTGGCTGGGGCAATTGTACCCGCCGCCGTCGTCAACATCGGGAAATATTTTGGCAACGCCGCAGCTGCAATTAACACTGATTTATAACCCGCTAGGGAAGCTTGGGAAGATAAAGCGTCCATACTTTGCGCCCTGGTAGTGCGGGGAATCAATTCCATACTCAAAGCCGAAACTTTGCGATTAGCTAACTGCTGCGCCACAACTGGATTTCCCAAAGGATTGAGGAAACTAATTAATAAAGTCCCTTCCCGCATTAAATCAATTTCTGTACGTCCGTCTTCTCTCTCTTGGGGTGGGCTAACTTTGAGTAAAATATCTGTACTGCCCCATAATTCGTCAGTATGATGAACTATTTTAGCTCCTGCTGCTTCATAGGCAGCATCACTAAAAAATGCTCTTTCTCCTGCACCAGCTTCTACCCAAACCTCTAAACCTTGTTTAATTAAGCGTCCCACAGTGTCGGGATTTAATGCTACACGCCGTTCACAAACTTCAATTTCTTTAGCAACTGCTATTCTCATGAAATCTCCTGCATATAAATAGCTAATATCTGCGAAATTTGCCTATTTATCAATTATTTACCTGCTGAATCCATAGCCTTGATTTTTAACTATGAGCGTTTGCTTTTTCTTGTGTGTTGAAACTTTAGAGTTCCCCTGGCATCTAGATTTACCAGACACCAAGCCTGATTTTGTCTGGTGGAAATTTAGTCTCGGCTAATAGTTGCAAATAGTTTCACGCCTTGGAAATTCTAAGTTTAATATCCCAGTTTATATCTTTGTCTTTAGCTTGTTTTAGGGATCAGAATTATTTGACTTTACTTTTTATTACATCTTGAAAGATTTAGCGATTTGGGGATTTTCTCAACTTAATATTTTGGCAATCCGTTACTCAGGCAATTTTTTCAGAATTCTTGATGATATTCCCGGCTATTTGCATCAATGTATCTTAAATTAACAGGCGATCGCTCAGAACATCACTCAATTTTTATAACAAACACCTTAAATTCCGATACACTTGTACATATTTAGCAACATAATCAAGGTAGTGGGGGTGTAGTCACACAGAAATCAACTTGTAGGGTGCGTGATAAAATCAGGATTCTTGTCTCTGACGCACTCTAGTCTATGTATTACCTCATGATTAGCTGACAGTAGCGATTAGCCACGAGATGAAATTATTCCCAGCATTTGTATGAATATAGGCGTGTGCGTCTACACTATGCTGCGAGTCAAGGCACTTTTTTTGCCATGTAACGTCTTTTGTCAGCAGACCAATAGTAAAGTTTAGTTACAAAACTAAAATTATCGTTATTTAGATTACAAACATATTTCTGGTGTAGGAGCCAAATTATGCGACGCTTACTTTCTACCTTAGCTTTGACAGCCTGTGTAATGACTGCTTTACCTACGACCTTAGCACACGCTCAGGGATTTGTACTGTTTAGCGGTGTTAAGCGGGAAAATCAACTGCCATTCAGGTTTGATTTTGGTGGACAGAGGAATGGTATAGATAGATACATCTTACGTGTTCCTGCCGAAAAGATGAAATTGGCAGTGGCTCAATTTGCTGTCAGCTATCCTGACTACTATAAAGGTACTTTTGACCCTGAAAAAATAGAAGTCAGAGTTAGAGGTAAGAAAGTACCCCTATCTGAAGTTAAATGGAATAGAGAAGGCGGTTTAATTGAGATTTTCCCCGAAGAACCAGTCCCAGCAGGTAGCAGAGTAGAGTTAGTGTTTTCTAACGTGCAGAATCCCGCCTTTGGTGGAACGTATTATTTTAGATGTCAAGTTCTCTTTACTGGAGATGTGCCATTACTGCGTTCCCTTGGGACGTGGATTCTCACTATTAATTAAGTCATTAGTCATTAGTTATTAGTCATTAGTCATTAGTTTCTCTCCTCCGCTTCTCCTCTTCCCCTGCTCCCTCATCTCTTGGGTCGATTTGTGACTCATGACTCTGGACTATTAAACATCAACAGTGATATAGTTTTAGATTGTGACTTTTTATTAAAACGACCTAACAGGAGAACAGTATGCAGAGAACCTTGGGTGGAACAAATCGCAAGAGAAAAAGAACTTCTGGTTTCCGTGCCAGAATGCGTACACCAGACGGCAGAAACGTCATTAGAGCTAGACGCAAGAAAGGACGGCATCGTTTGAGCGTATAGGGAATTTTAGGCGAAAAGAACATCTGTGGCCTTGCCCAAAGCACATCGATTAAAGTCCCGCCAAGATTTTCAGGCAGTTTTCCGGGAAGGAATTCGGCGTTATAGCTTTCATTTCACATTGAGGGCTTTAAAACCGTCACCTTCCACAGCATTTTCTGAGGATACTGCCACCAAAATCTCACCAGCAGGTGAAGTGCAGCCTCTCCCATGCACCAAAATGGGAATTTCTATCAGCACCAAAGTCAGCAAAAAAGCAGTGGTGCGTAATCGCATTAAACGGCAAATTGCGGCAGCGTTGCATCAATTATTGCCAAAAATAGCTCCTGGCTGGAAATTAGTGGTAATTGTCAAACCAACAGCCGCAGAATCTAAGTGCGTAAGCCAACAATTTCTGCAAGAATTAGAGCAGTTGTTGGCACAAACTGAGGTATTAAATGGGCATTCGTGAAGAGATTTATTATGAAGGCGGCCCCCATATTGGGGATCTGATTTTGAATATACTAATTGGCTTCACCGTTGTCGGGATACCATTGACAGTAGGGGCAATTGTCAGAGCCTTGTGGTTGCGTTACCGCATCACTAATCGCAGAATATCTGTAACAGGTGGATGGATGGGACGCGATCGCACTGACATCATTTACACAGAAATTGTCAAAATTGTCAAAGTTCCCCGTGGTGTAGGTATTTGGGGGGATATGGTAGTTACTTTAAGAAATGGTAGCCGTCTGGAAATGCGGGCAGTTCCCAAATTCCGCGAAGTTTATGACTATATCAATGAAAAAGTGACTGCGAAAAATCCCCAATTTACGGCGCAGTAGGGAATAGGGAATAGGGGAGAAGAGGGAGGCAGCCGTGTGGGCGGGTTTCCCGACTTGAGCGGACTGCCGTGAGCAGGGGAGATTTTTCCCCAGAATTCTTGAATTTTGAATTTTGAATTTTGAATTGATTTGTCCCCAGTCCCCAATCCCCCTTTTTTAGATAGATTAGACTCAGATCAATTTACAGTAACTCAGGTTGAATTCAGAATAATGGATTTTGGTATCGGGTTTCTCTCGAACAACGTAATGCTGCCAATCATAGACTTGTTCTATGGTATAGTGCCTAGCTATGGATTGGCGATCGTTGCCTTGACATTGATCATCCGCTTTGCGCTCTACCCCCTGAGTGCTGGCTCAATTCGCAATATGCGGCGGATGCGAATTGTTCAACCTCTGATGCAAAAGCGGATGGCAGAAGTTAAAGAACGTTATAAGGACGACCCGCAAAAGCAGCAGGAAGAAATGATGAACGTGCAGAAGGAATTCGGCAACCCCTTAGCGGGATGTTTGCCTCTCCTGTTGCAAATGCCAGTCCTGTTGGCACTGTTTGCCACCTTGCGGGGTTCGCCGTTTGCTGGCGTTAACTATTCTGTTAACCTGCAAATTTTACCCGCCGAACAAATCGAACGAATTCAACCCCAAGCCTTCGCTACTCCTCCTCAGAACATTTATGTCGCTGACGGGGAACACGTAAAAGTCACCGCTATTCTACCTAGTGGTAACAAATTAAGCGTTGGTGAAAACACTAAGATTCAATACCAAACCCTCGAAGGTAAACCTTTCCAGGCTCTACTAGCAGAACACCCAGAAACTCAGTTAGTCCCTGATTGGAAAGTTACCAAAGGCGAAGATAGGGTCAAAATCGATGCTGAAGGCAATATAGAAGCCTTACAGCCTGGAGATGTCACAATTCAGGGTACAATTCCTGGTTTGGCAGCAGATAAAGGATTCCTGTTTATTGATGCCTTGGGCAGAGTTGGAGCGATCGACCCAGATGGTGTTGTCCATTGGGATATTGTAGCCATGATTGTCTTTTTTGGCATCAGCCTTTACGTTAGCCAAATCCTTTCCGGGCAGAACTCCAGTGGCGGCAACCCACAACAAGATACTGTCAACAAAATCACCCCTGTAATCTTTTCTGGGATGTTCTTGTTCTTCCCCTTGCCAGCCGGGGTTTTGATGTATATGGTGATTGGAAATATTTTCCAAACCCTACAAACTTACATCCTCTCTCGTGAACCCTTACCAGAGGAACTACAAAAAATTGTAGCCTCTCAGGAAAAACAAACCGTGGCAGAACAAAAGACATTACCTTTTGAGCCAAAAAGTTCCAAGAAAAAGACCGCAGGTTAATAGATGAGCAATATTCCCATGCAACGAGGTCAGCAGTGGCTAAAGTCACTGCTGGAACTCACTGGGATATCAGCTGAGATTCGTGGTAGTGTAGAAGCTACCGATTCTTCAGAAGAAGATTCCCCAGAGGTAGATAGTTACTGGTTAATCATTGACGAAGCTAACTTGACCCCAGAACAAATTCATACTTTGATTGGTGCTGATGGGTCTGTGTTAGATGCAATTCAGTATTTGGCTAATTCGACGCTGAATATCAACCAACCCCAGGAAACGCAAGGTTCCTACACTGTAGAGTTAAATGGTTATCGCGTTAAAAGACAAGCCGAAATTCAAGCTATAGCCGAAGCAGCCGCCGAGGAAGTGCGTTTAACTGGTCAAGAGGTGGAAATTAAATCCTTAAGTTCTGCTGAACGGCGGTTAGTGCATAGCTACTTTCAAGAAATGAGCGATTTAGAAACCTTTAGCCGTGGGAAAGAACCCCATCGTCATTTGGTGGTGCGTCCGGTTGCAGTTGATGGTCATGAATAGCTCACTCAAGATAGAATATTTGTTCTTTCTAAGAGCTAAACTATAGATGGATTGTCAGCAGGATAGCTGATAATTGTGATAAGTTTTCGTGATGATATTTCACAAATCCTATGGACGCAATTTTTATTCCGCAGCTAACTAAAGCCCCGGAGCGTACCGAGGAAATTCAAGTTAAAGAATTTCTGCCTGGGCTAGAAACATTAACACCAGTTCGCGGTCGCGTCCGCGTCCAGCATCATGGTAATTATCTGGATGTGTCGGCTCAGGCAGAAGCTATTATTACTTGTACTTGTAATCGCTGCTTAAACAATTACAATCACCGTTTGCTGGTGAATGCTCAGGAAGTTATCTGGTTAGATGAGGCGGCAAATGAAGAGCAAGATTTGCCTTTAGAAAGGGAAGTGGCTATGGAAGATTTGGTGGAAACTTTATCTCCCAATGGTTATTTTTATCCGAGTGAATGGTTATATGAGCAGATGTGTTTGGAATTGCCTCAGCGTCAGTTATGTGATTTAAATTGTCCTGGTATTCTCAGCAGTGTGAATGAGGAGAGTGCAGAAACGCCTGTTGATAGTCGTTGGGCTGGTTTGGCGGCGTTGAAGAAGCAACTTCCGGGTTAGGTTTTGAGGTTTAGACCTATTGCATAAATACTTTCGTGTGGTGGAGTAATATTATTTGAAGGCTCGCGCATTCGCGGAGCGTCCCGCAGGGAAGGCGCATTCGCCGCAAGGCGTTCTCGCAGAGTAGGCGCAAAGAAGAACGCAAAATTCAGTGGGCTAGATTTGCGTTCTTACCCACTTCCTAAATGACCTGAGTGTTGGGCTTCTACCTAATGTTTTACTCTGTTCATAAAACTGAGAAATTGCTTCTACAATTGGCAAGTTGGGAAATGTTGGGCTGATTTCTGACTCGATGTATTTGCCATCCCGAAGAATGTTGATTTGGAGTTTGTCTTTTTCATATCGCCACAGTTCCGGTACTCCTAATGCTTCGTAGGCTTCTAGTTGAGTTTTAGAGGTGACATCAACTTCAATTACTAAGTCGGGTGGGGGGTCAACTCTTAAGTCAATGCGCTCTTTACCAATCATTTTTGCATGATTTTGTATATAAAAAGAATCGTCAGGCTCTACACCACAACTCATATCTTCCCGTTTAAATGTGGTTGAACCAAAGCATTCACAATCAATTTCTAATTCTTCCAAAAGAATTTTTACCATATCACCAATGATGACTTTGGCTACTTCATGCTTTGGTAATGGCATTCTGATCTCCAACGTTCCCTGACTGTAAGCCAACCTAGTTGCACGATGTTCGCCAAGTTCCGCGAGAATTGCCTCAAATTCTTGCCAGCCAACATTCTGGAGTATGACTCTATGTCCTGGCGGTACACTTAATTGTCTGAATTGAAGTGTTACCATCACTAATTAATGAGATGATAAAAGTGATTATGGAACTATGCTAACAATCAAATTGATGAGTTTTCATTAATATTTAATTCTTTTTGGATGAACTTTTGAAATTCTGGCAATCCTGTTTCACCCCATCTTTTTTTAAAAGCTTCTAGTCTTTTTATTTGATATGCCTTGCCACCTTGGGGAAGAGATTTAGCCTCAAAAAATCTGCCGACGCTGGGAGAATTATCCCAATTATCAGTTATCCAAATAACTTGAACATTACGATATATATTAAATTCATTTTCAGATTTCATATCTTCATCATTAAGTTCATTATCAAGTACCTGAACAATGTGAGTGACTTTACCAAGCTGTCTTAGAATAATCATGTCACCTGCTGCTAGGTTATTAGCATTTTTTTGGTCTTTTCCATCTTTGTTTCTCCAATGCAATGCAAATTTCTCTCCTTTTTGAAATTGATATGCCCATTTCCCTCCCTCTTTTGGATAGAAAGCTTTAATGTTTTTTACCCACTGTAGTTGTTCGATATTCATTGTCAGCACCTTAATCTTGGCAATATACATCAATTATCTGTTTTTGATTTTATAGATTGCATTGATAATTTTACTGAAATTTTATAAATATTAGGTGAAGATAAACCTCGATTTGTAATTGCGATAATTCCTATTATTAATAAGATTTTATAATCTGGTTTTTTGCCAAGTATATAGACATATTTAGCATAAATTCTTTAGTGACAAAAACTAAAATTTGAACACCAGATTACAGTTATGTAGCCGGGTATTGCAGCTTATTAAAATGGTGGTAAAACTATTATTTGTGGGTGAGCGATCGCACTTTAATCAAGGGAACACCAAAAAATAAATTATCCCAATCGACTTTTAGTAGGGTGCGTCAGTATGAATATTTTCTTGGTATAGTAGGGGCGGGTTCACAAATACCCTAGTTGAGCAATCTAAGATATTTATAAACCCGCCCCTACTGGGGTTTCCCGTACTGACGCACCCTGCATTTTGGATATTTTTTTATCTGGAAGTCTCCAAATATTGTGTACATAATCTAGTTTATTGCCCCAATCAAGAAATAGGAGTGACAATAACTGCCACTCCCAGGTTCGGAATAGAGGAAATATTTTGGCACTCAAGACTATTTGCTGTTACCGTTACTAGCATTACCGTTACTAGCAAGTACACGTTCAGCTAGCTTGTCTGGGACTTCTTGCAGGTGGTCATATTCCCAGTGGAAAGAACCAACGCCGAGAGTGAGCGATCGCAACTCTACAATAAAGTCGTGCATCTCGGCTTGTGGCAAGTAAGCAGAAACATTATCCCACCCTTGCCAATCATGTCTGCCTTCATAGCCTAAAATCTGACCCCGTTTACCACTCAACAGTTGCAACACTTTAGAGGTAAACTCGCTGGGTGTGGTCACTTCTACCCGCAAAATTGGCTCTAGGAGGGTGGGTTGCGCCTGGGGTATACCTGTTTGCATCGCTAAACGCGCAGCTTGCTTAAAGGCTTGTTCGGAACTATCAACGGTGTGATATGAACCATTAGTCAGTGTCACCGCCACATCAACCATTGGGAAGCCTAAAGGCCCGTGTGTCAAAAACTCCCGCACTCCCATTTCTACGCCGGGAATATATTGTCTAGGAACTACACCACCAACAATAGTTTCCTTAAAGTTAAAGCCTTCGCCTCGTGGTAGGGGTTGAATGTCTAGGTACACATCCCCAAATTGTCCATGACCGCCGCTTTGATGCTTATAGCGTCCATGCACTGCGTTTACAGGTTTGCGAATGGTTTCTTTATAAGGTACTTGTGGCAGGTGGGTAGACATGGGTAAGTTATATTTGCGGCGCAGTCTGTCTAAAGCGACTTGCAAATGAATCTCACCTTGTCCCCAAAGAATCACTTCGTGGGTGTCGCCGTGTTGTTCCCAAACTAAGGAGGGGTCTTCTTCTAATAACTTAGTAATGGCGGCACTCAATTTTACTTCATCGTTGCGCTTTTCTGGAGTAATGGCCAGGGCATACACTGGCTCTAACTGTTCCGCTTTCGGTAATTCCGGCGGACGTTCTGTAGAGATGATATCCCCAGTTTTAATTCCTTCTAATCGACTCAATGCGACAATTTCACCAGCAGCAACTTCATTGACTGACTGTTGCTGTTGTCCCATCAAGCGATAAATTCCACCAGTCCGCACACCGTTGAGGACTATACCATCAGTTAATTTGCCTTGCCAAACCCGCACGAGGGAGAGTTTACCACCTTGGGGAGTGTAATAGGTTTTTAAAACTTGGGCTATGGGTGTATTGCTGGGTTTACCTTTGAGGCGACGTTGGGCGGTGGCTTCTGGTTCTGGTGCTTCCCGTAGCAGCGCATCTAATAGCGGTCTGACACCATAATCTTGTTCGGCGACACCAAAGAAGACGGGGACTACTAAATCAGCCCCTAATTCCATTTTTAAATCTGTGAGAATTTCTTCTTGGGGTGGTTCAATGTCTTCTAAAAGTTCTTCGAGTAAATGATCATCAAAATCTGCTAAAGCTTCGAGCATTTCGGCTCTAGCTGTATGTTCTTCTGCTTTTAAATCTTCGGGGAAAGGAATCGGATCTGCTGGTGCGCCGGGATGATATTGATAGGCTTGTTCGCTCACCATGTCAATAAAGCCTGTCAATTGTTCCCCTTGCATGATGGGGTATTGGTGGGCTACCAATGGACGACTAGAAACGGCTTTGAGGGCGTGTAATGTTTCTAGGACATGGATATTGGCTCTATCCATTTTATTCACAAAGACAAGATGGGGAATTTCCCAGTCGTCTAGGAATTTAAATAAAGGCGCAAGTGTGAGGACGCGATCGCGAATTGGTTCGCAGACTACAATTGCTGCATCCACCCCTATTAAAGCGTTATATGTTTCTTGAGTGAATTCTACACTGCCGGGACAGTCAAGAAAAGTAAAGCGTGTACCCTCATACTCTGTGCAAGCTGTACTCACTTCTACACTCATGCGGCGATCGCGTGCTTCTGCTGCACTATCACCGATTGTGTTACCATCCTTAACGCTGCCTTTGCGAGAAATCGCTCCCGTAACAGATAACAAACTTTCTAATAATGTTGTTTTTCCACTTAAATAAGGGCCGACAATGGCAACATTCCGCGAACTTGATATGACTTTTTCGCTCATAAAACCTCCCTTGCAGTAAGTCTCTCTTACCGCATAGCCCTGTTTTTTGCAGGGGTTGAATAATTGTTCTGTTGCTGAAGTATTATCACCCCTTTAATTTGTAATTATCCTCTGTTTAATTCAAGGCTAAAAAAATTGTAGCGTCTCGTAAGATTTACCTTAAGAACTGTTAAGTAACACAAACTTTATTATTAATTACAAAATTTTTGTTAAAAAATAATTATTTACAAAAGTTTTTATGAATAACAGTCACAGCAATGTGTGGGAGTGAATACAACAATGAGATTATATATCTGTAACTATCCTCTTGTCGGAATCCTGACTTTAACATTAGTATGGGGCAGTATTGCGCCAGTATTAGCGAAATATCCTATTTCCCAAACTTTTAAGCTAGATTCCCACGAGTTTATCCCACAACCAACACACGAAAATTTCTTGAGGTTTAAACCTCGTAGGGGTTTAGCAATGCTAAACCCCTACACACCTTTATCACCAATTCAACTAGCACAGTATACAGTACCAACAGCTACAAGCTTGTTAAATCAAGGGTTGCAAGCGATTCAAGCGGGGAGATTGCAAGATGCGATCGCAGCATTTGAACGCGCTACTCAGTTAGATCCGAACTTAGCCGCAGCCCATTACAATTTAGGTTTAGCACTGCGACAAACTGGACAATTACAACCAGCAGCTAATGCTTTTTATCGTGCTACCCAAGCTGATCCTAATTTCTCCCTCGCTTTTGCTAATTTAGGGGGAGCGTTGTTAGAAGGTAATAATTTACAACAGGCGAGTGAATATTTACAACGGGCTTTAGAAATTGACCCCAAGTTAGGTTTTGCTCATTATAACTTAGGATTAGTTAGGGAACTGCAACAAAATTGGGCTGGTGCGATCGCATCATTTCAAAAAGCCATCACATACAGTAAAAATGCCCCAGAACCTCATTATCATTTAGGTTTATGTTACCTGCAACAAGGTAAAATTAATCAAGCAAAATCAGCCTTTGAGCAAGCCATAAAAATTAATCCACGATATTCAGATGCTCACTACAATTTAGGTTTCATCGCGTTTAATCAAGGTAAATTGCAAGAAGCTTTAAGCTCATTTAGAAAATCAGCAGAAGCTAATTCTAATTTTCCTAACGCTTATTATGGTGCAGGGTTAGTGTTTATGCAGTTAAAACAGTATGGGGAAGCAGCGAAAGTATTTACCCATGCGAAAAATTTATATAATGCTCAAGGTAATATGCAGTGGGCGAAAAATGCTGAGACACTGTTGCAAAAAGTACAAAATATTCAGAGTAAATAGTGAACAGTAAACAGATATTAATTAGATAGTATGATTTGTATTTAATAATAAAGTTTAAAAATTTCAAATAATAAATAATAAGTATTAAATGTCAATTTCTGCTTCGTAATTGGCGGTAGTGGTCTGAAGCGACCATTTAAAATGGAAAGGTACATGAAAAAGCACGCTAAGAGTCGATTTTTATTTGGCGATCGCTGGTTAGATCGTCATGCGATCGTTAGTAACATGGAAGCATTCCAAGACTTACTGGTAATAGTCTTGTGTTTCGCCTTATTTACCTTCATGGTAATAGAATTGTGGGGAATATTTATTGCAATTACCCAACCCCTAAGCTATAAACAAGTAACCGCCAAAATCCTCTTCGTATTAATTTTAGTCGAACTATTTCGGCTATTAATAGTCTACCTCAAAGAGCATAGTATTGCTGTCGGTGTAGCCGTAGAAGTAGCCATTGTTTCCGTCCTCAGAGAAGTAGTAGTTCATGGAATTTTAGAACTATCATGGATACAGACAGCAGCAATTTGCGGTTTGTTATTAATCTTAGGTACTTTACTCATAGTATGTGCTAAAACCCCACACATGGATTGTATGAGTGCTAACACAAAATTCTGTCCGATGACTTATCAAAAGGGAGATACACACAAAACAAAATAGAATTTATGTATTCACAGAAATATCATGTTAATCGAACATAGCTAAATAATAGGTAAATTTTCAAGTAATTAATCACTATACCGTTGCTTGATGTAGCTTGCGTGGCGTAGCCATAGATGCACTTTATTCTGTACTGTAGAGACTAGCCATGCTTAGTCTCTACATTTCTACAATATTTATCTGGTGCAACTTTATAGAGAATTGGTATTAGACCTTTTACAAAAATATTGAATATTAAGAATAAATAATTCCCCCCTTCCCTCGCAGGGAAGGGGGGTTAGGGGGGTTAGGTTTCAAACATCCTCTAATTAATTTGTTTCCAACCAGTTAACTAAATCTGCCTCATGAGTAAAATCTAACAAAGCTTCACCAAGAGCTTCTAATTGATTTACAGAAAGAGATTCAATACGTGCTTGTAATTCTGGAGATAATTCACCTACTCGTCTTTTTAGAAGTTTTAAAATAATCGCCTGTTCGCCTTCTTGTATTCCACGCTCATACCCAATGCGCTCACCTGTAGTTACGTATCTCATAGTACGCTCCTGCTCAAATTGTTTAACCTCTTCCCACAATTGATTTTCTAACACTTTTGGTAATATCATAACCCAATCGATAAATCGGTATAGGTTACGAATATCTTGCTCTTGAAAGCCTAAATCGTACAACCTACGAATTAAGCTGAACTTCCAGATTTTGCGTTCTTCAGGTGATGAGCGCGTCTGTTGGGTTTTCAAATGCGCCATCACTACCGTCGCAAAGGGATTATTATTATTTTCTAACTCCTGCAAGCGATTTTCATAATCTAAAAGTTTAACGATGCCAAACTCAAAATTTAAGCGAGTATGGGGATAATTATAACTGTAATTACTTGGTCGCCATTCGCAGTTAGTATCGCACAAAATCGCCAAGCTAGTGGCTGGTTTATCAAAACGGTCAAATATGCGGAAGTTGTAGGTGAACATCCGCTTACTAAAAGTATCTTCTTTTTGGGCTTGAATTTCTACATGGATTAATAACCAAAGTTCTTCCCCTTGGATTTGCCAAACTTTTACCAATTGATCAGCATATCGCTTACCTTGTTCAGCTTCACGGGCGATTTGTTGAAATTCTGTATTGAGAAATTCATAAGGACGTTCCCAGTCAATTAATGCAGCAGTTTCCGGGAAAAAGAATTGCATAGCTTGCGGAAAATATGCTTCGAGAATTTCTTTCCACGGACTGTCAAAATCAGCACGTTCATAAACATTAGTCATGAATTAATAGTAAATGATAATAAATTAAAAATAAAATTTTTGTAGGGTGTGTTAGGCGCACATTTTCGATATGATTTGTCATTAAAAACAAGATATTTGCGCCTAACGCACCTCGATAATCTAGGGTGCGTCAGGCTAAAGCCTTGACACACCCTACAAGCAATTTTGACTTATTCAGCGTGATAGGTATGGTCAACCCAGAACCCGCAAGGCTTCGTGAGAAAATACCTGTACATAAAAGTTAATAATTTTCTGTAAGCTTTATAGATTACAGTCTACAAGTCTCGACGCGAGAGAAGAGAAATCACACAACGCCACATACCCCTCTTCCCTAACCCAATTGTAACAAGGGCATAATGGGAGGTGCGCTTCTGGTGCTGTTATATCAAAAGTAATATCTGTGTAGTACAACCAACTTCCTCCTTGACTCCATCCTACCTTGTCCCCAAAGGCTTCCCATATTTCCCTGTCGTAGTCTCTCGTTCCCCCCAAACTCTGATAAATGCGCTTTTGAACAGAAAACCCAAACCGCCCATTGCTGTATTTTACCCACAACTGGTCAATGGTGCGGATGTCTTCACAGAGAAAATTATCAATGTCTTCTTTACGTAACCACCGTTCTTTTTCCCGTTTCGCCACCGCTAACATTACCCGTGCTGTTTCGTCATCTGCTGCTTTCCACTTCCCAGCAGCGAGTAAGTCACGCAGTTTGCTGTAGTCCATCCCCACAGCTGACTTTAATTGTACCTCTCCCTGGTTGCCACTACTAACCAAACCTAAATCTTTGCGAAACTGCAACACTGTCTGAGTGCGCTTGTCCGGTTCTAAAGCCATCCCCTTAATAATCGCATCATTCACCCTATCACTAATCTGAGAATTAAATTGCTTTGGTGGTGGTAAAGGTATCCCAGACTTACGAAAATTAGCCGGAAAAGGAACTTCACCAGTTAACAAACTATACAGCGTCGCCGCTAAAGCATAAACATCGGTGTAAGCACCAAAATTTCCCCGTCTTTCATACTGTTCAATTGGTGCATAACCTTCTGTCTTTGCATTAGTCATGCTTCCCGTGATACCAACAGTAAATTCACGGGCTAAACCAAAGTCAATTAATACCGCTTCTTTGGTGGTGCGCCGCAGCAAAATATTATTAGGCTTCACATCTCGATGTAAAAAACCTCTGTCGTGAACATATTCTAAAGCCTTCCCCACCTGCTCGATGTAGCGTAACGCCTCATCCTCTGACAATTTTCCCCATTCATCAACATAGTCTGCTAAATTCTGCCCATCAATGTATTCCATCACCATCACCCAGAGTTCATTTTCTTGAAACACTTCATGAACTTCCACAATATGGGGATGATGACATTTCGCTAACCGAAAAGCTTCCTGGACAAACTTTTGCTGTTGTTCTGGAAAATCTGCTGTCATTTGTTGCAGATGATTCAGGGTTTTGAGAACAAACATTTTACCTGTACGTTGTTCCATTGCACGGTAAGTAATCCCAAAACCACCGCAACCTATAACTTTTTGAATGATGAAGCGTCCGTTTTGTATTTCTTGCTTGGGTGTCCAAATTTGCATGGCTAGAATGGGGGAAGGTGTAGAGACGTTTCATGAAACGTCTCTACATTTGTCAAACAAACTCTAAGTATTGTAGCTTGATTTTTTTACATTTAATCCACTCTAAACCTGATAACAATACATAGAACTTATGCAACTAGCATAAGATTTGAAGTTCGTAGTCAGGACTTTAGTCCTGATTTAGAGGACTGAAGTCCTCACTACAAACAACTTCACTGATATTTTTCGCCATTCTCAACCATCGTTAGGTGGGCAATGCAAATAACGTCACAATATATAATTTGAGTCAATTTTCAGCATTGCCCACCCTACTGGACTGACACAGCTAAAATAGTGCATCAGCTTTTCTCTTGTGGGGAGGGCATCTTGCCCGCCCATGTTAAACGGTAAGGTGCGTTACGGCTTCGCCTAACACACCCTACCCTATCCTCAAACAAAATATTTAAGGATATAAACCTCTATCACGCAATGCTTGGGCTACTCTCCCAACTCCCAAGGTATAAGCGGCTAACCTTAAAGGAACTTGTCGCACCTTAGACTGTTGAATTACCTGTTGATATGCTTGCACCATCAAGTTTTCCATTTCGTGGTTGACACGTACCTCATCCCAAAATAGGTAAGACAGTCCTTGCACCCATTCCAGATAACTCACCACCACACCGCCAGCATTCGCGAGGATGTCTGGTAGCACAGTCACACCCTGCGCTTCTAAAATTCGGTTTGCTTCCAAAGTTACCGGGCCATTGGCTGCTTCTGCAACAATTCGCGCCCTGACTTCGTGGGCATTTTCTTCGGTAATTTGGTTTTCTAAGGCGGCTGGAATTAACACATCACAGCGTAAAGTTAATAACTCTGCATTGCTAATAGCCGATGCTTTGGGAAAGCCGACTACACTGTGACGGTTTTCGGCAGCGTAAGCTTTTAAAGCCGGAATATCTAAACCGTGAGATGAATATACTCCACCCGTAGCTGTGGAAACAGCAATAATTTTAGCTCCCGCTTGATCAAGCAATTCCGCAGCAGCACCGCCCACATTACCAAACCCTTGGATAACAACTCGCATTCCTTCTAAGGATTTGCCCATATCCGCGAGTGCTTCCCGGACTATAATCATGACACCTCGTCCGGTTGCCATTTCCCTTCCCCGTGAACCACCAACAGACAACGGTTTACCTGTGACAACTCCGGGAACAGCATGACCTACATTCACTGAATAAGTATCCATCATCCAAGCCATTTCACGGGCGGATGTTCCCATATCTGGCGCGGGTATGTCTACTGAGGGGCCAATATCTTTAATTAATTCGCTAGTATAGCGGCGAGTAATTCGCTCTAATTCTCCCACGCTGTAGTTTTGTGGGTCAATGGCAATACCTCCCTTCGCACCACCGTAAGGTATTCCCAACAGCGCACATTTCCAAGTCATCAGCATGGCTAAAGCTGATACTTCCCGCAGTGTCACCGCCGGATGGTATCGAATTCCGCCTTTGTAGGGGCCTAAAATATCAGAATGTTGTACTCGATGTCCTGCTAGCACCCGGATGTCAGCATTATCTAGCTTCACAGGAATGGAAACTGTGACTACCTTACGCGGGTGACTGAGAATTTCCAAGACACCTTGATCTAATCTTAATTCTTTCCCTGCTGCTTCTAAGTAACTACAAGCTTGGTCAAATGGACAAATATGCGCTGGGCTAGCAGTTTCTAAAGATAACTTAGGCGTTGTTACCATAAAGTTTTCTCCTCATCGCGGTATCTTTACGAACCGGATAAATATACGCCTAGCTTATCTTGCGTTTTTCTGAAATATGGGAATTTTGTAGTTTTTGTTACAATTTTATTTTATTTTTAGAAAACCACAGATTCCAGCCAAAAATGGTTGTTGACTGGAATCTGTGGTGTTAAATCATTAAGGGATCAATTTTCTGCAAAAATTTCTGAGGTAAAGTTGCCGTGTAGACCGTAGGGGATATGATGTTTTAGGTGTAGTCGAGCAATAGCCCCTTTTCGTAAGTCACGCGCATCTAAAATTACCACATCTGAACGATGATGAGCAGCATCATACACTAAAGCCAGCAACCAGCCATCATCTTCTGTTTGACTATTTGGACGGGGTACAAAAATCGGCTCACCCATAAAACCACGAGGTGCAGCACTCCACAGTTGTCTTTCTCCAGTCTCTAAGTCTATTTTTAGTAATGCTTGCAGTGGTGCATTACCTATCTCTGCATCAGTCGCGCCTATATACATATATCTATAGGTGCGTCCAACATGAGCCGGGTGAATGGTGGGAAATTCACAACAACGAGCTTCTATTAAATTTCGTTGTAGTTTCCCATCATTGAGATTAACATGAAAACGCCAGATTTGTCCAGGGGAATTGGCATCAAAATTAACTTGACGAAAATCGCTTTCTGGTTCTACTTGTGGTAAGGAATCATAGCAAATAGAGTCAATAAAAATTTCATCCCCGCTACTAAAAGCGTTAACGTGGTGGAAGACAAAACCTGATTGTGTTTCGAGAATTTTTACTCCTGTATTGTCGGCTTGTGGAAAGCGAGGAATGACGATAATTTTAGTTGGTTGGTTGGGTTGAAATTGGATACATTCCCCAGCCGAGCGTAAGCCTAAAGCAAAGGGTAAGGGATTAAAAACTACAGGGTTTTGAAAGAAGATGCAGTGATGCGGAGTAATAGCAAAATCGTGAATAAAACAAAAACCCGGAACGCTATGAGAATGTTTTCTGATGACTTTACCATCTGGGTTTAGCTCAAAGATGGTAATTGCAGTAGATAATCCTGGTTTAATGGAAAAGTTGACTAGGCAAGGTACGCCACCGTCTTGAATACAACTTGGATCAAAACGGGGATGTGCGCTAAAGGCTTCACCCTCTGACAAAACGCCATCAAAATATTCTTTTCCTAAAGTTTCTAGAGTTTTGGATTCGAGAAGATGGGGTTCAGCAGCTTCCCACAATGCTAAAAGTTTTTTACCCCAATAAATAACATTTGTGTTAGCAATATTTTTGATTTTAAAGTCAAAGAGATTAGCTAACCATCCGCCTGGTTTTTGAGTACCAAATACACCGCGATAGAGAATTTTACCCGCTTTTTGTTCGGCTAAATAGCCTTCTGTTTTAACAAAGCGATTACGAAAATGGGCGCGACCATTCACAAAAGTGATGCGGCTAATCATGCCGTCACCATCAAAGGGATGATGGATAGATTGTCCATTGATATCAAGTAATCCTGGCCCATTTCTAAATAATGTGCCTTGTAATTCTTGAGGGATTTGTCCTTCTATATCATCAATCCAATAATCAAATTCTTGCTTAAGGGATTGATATCCTCCCTGCCAATCTTCACGAGTGTAGGATTTTTTTAAGGTTGCTTCTTCGGGATTTTGAAAAGTCTGCATATTATTTGATTATCAGGATGTTATTAATCAAGAGTCAGAAAGCCAAATTATGATACAGCAGGGAACAGGAAGGATGAGGGAACAGTTTTGAAAGTCTCTTGGCATAAGGCTTTGTTCCTAAACTTTGTACATTATTTACCCCAAAGCTGCTGTAAACTGCTTACTTGTAATTATCAAAACCTAGCAAAAAATAGGAATTATGAAAACTATTCAATAAGCTTTATTTACATCAGGGTGGGCAGGATGCCCAATCCACAAAATTTGTCTAAATGTATGCTTCATTGACTTGCAAAGTGCTGGTTTTTCTCAGTTCTGAAAGTTCTCTTTTGATATTATGCACACTGGTTTTTGAGCAAACATCTCCTTTTAGTAGAGTTGTTCTGACTTCTAGATTAGGGATTTGTGCCTATCTTTACTCAACCGCTTCTGATTCTGGTTCTCTCGCCAGCAACTCAGACACTAAACTGGGGATTAATTTTGGTTCGGTTTGTGAATCATCACCAGGTAGCCAGTTGAGAAACGGTAAGGGTAATAGGGTACTGAGATTTGTAATTAGTACCAACAGCCAGAGTAAATTAAAATTGGTTTCGCTAATTCCTAGCCAGTGCATAATAATTGCGCCGAATTCGTAGGAAACCATCCCGGCTAAATTGGAAACTGACATTAACAACGCAAATAAACTGGCTTCTATTCCTGGGGGGCAAAGTCTGGCTGCTAGGACTAACACGGGCATATAGGCAATTTGTCCCATGACTGTGAGAACTAGGCTATCACCTAGACTAAACCAGTGGTCATCTATACCTAAAGCTCGATTTGTGTGTGTGACTAAAAGCAGCATTGTCATTCCCAAAGCGGCGGAGATGACTGTACTCCAACCAAAAATTACTCGGAATGGCACACTTTTGAGGAAGCGTTGAAAAATCCAAACTCCAATTAAGGAAGCAATACTGGTGACTAACCGCACTCGTCCCAAAAATTCTGGTTCAAAGTGGAGTTCGTTGGTGCTGAAGAAGAAAAAGGCAGCATCGGCTGTTGGGGTGGCTTGCCAGATGAAGACAAATGCTGTGGGTAACCAAATGGCTTTTTGGCTAATGGCTTGACGTAGTTGTGCTATTTGATGCTTGATGCTGAGATTGTTGGTTTGTTCGTCAGTGTCTTTGCTGACAGGAGATTCAGCAATCAACCAAGCTACAAAGGAGACGAGTAAAGGAAATGTGGCGGTAATCCAGAATACAGTGCGGGTGGTGAAATGTTGCAGGAGTAGACCGCTAAAATATGCTGTGATTAATCCCCCTAATGCGGAAGCACCCCAACACAATGATTGTAGAGAACCGGCTTCTGCTTGGGATTCTACCCTGGCGCGTTCGACAACGAGGGAGTCAACGATGACATCACTAACGGCGACGGAGAGGGAACCGAGAGCGATCGCTATTGTCGCCGCCCATTTATCATGAACTATAGTCGCTAAACTCACCCAAGAAACAGCCCCTAGTATCCCCGATAGTATCAAGTAGGGACGACGACGGTAGCCAAATATCGGTAAACCATCAGAGATAAAGCCAAATACTGGCTTGATCATCCAAGGTAAAGCCACAATTCCCAATAGCGCGGACACCTGAACTGGACTCAACAACAATTCATCCTTCAGGAAAAAGCTGACGGCTAAACGCGCCAACCCTAAAATTCCTTGTACAAAGTAAACTGTCAGGATGGCAATTAACTCGGCAGTAGGTTCATTGCCGAAGAAAATTTTTTCTGTTACTGAGTCTTTCACCTTGGACAAGCCAGAGGAGTCAATCAGCATTTGATGAATATTTTTGAAGTTTTATCTACTTTTCTATCATAACGAGTCTTCAAGTGTGAGTTTGAGTAGGAGTTTTCCAAATCAGCAAATTTTTATATTCAACTAAATCAGATTTTCATATCTCTCTATACCTAGTCCCGTCAGTCGGCTCAAATCAAAACACTTAACCACACACCGCGTTATTTGATTCCCTAACCTAGTTACTGGTTAGGTAAATTCTATGACATCAGAAAGACTTGACATTTGCTGGTTTAGGGATCCTACTCATGTTAACTTCATCATAGCTTTGTTAATTTTTATCAGAGTTAATCAATCTGAGTTTACAAATTTAGCTCGGATGAGAATTTACAAAAGGGAAATATTCTACTATGACACTTATAAAAGGCAGTAATTTAAATGACTATCTAGCTGGTAATATCTCTGATAACGAAATATATGGTTTTGAAGGGAATGACACTATCGATGGTGGATTTGGTCTGGACACCCTCGATGGCGGTAGTGGTAACGACGTACTCATAGGTGGCTCTAGCAACGACAGCCTCTATGG
>NZ_LUHJ01000034.1 GCF_001597745.1 Anabaena sp. 4-3
GTGAACTACCTACATCGCCCTAGCGGGTCGATGTAGGCTTCTGGCACATTTTTAATGTTTCCAGAACTTCCTTCGAGGTACTATTAGTAGTAGATTCAGTTACTACCGGATTCCCCCTACGGCGTTTTATTGTTGGGAACAGTCCCAGCCCAACACGCTTTAAGTTGATTGAGGCATTGATGTCTCGATCAACAATCAGCAATTCTTTTTCATCCCAATACTCGCGGATACTGCAATCAGTGAATACAAATTCATCACGATATGCGAGTAGTTGAGATGTATACGCAGGTCTTGCCGCTATTGTCCTAGCTCCAGCTTTTCCAGCTATGTATTCTAGAACCTTGAAAAATTGTCCAAATGCAGCATCATTCCAAGATTTATTCAATCCTGACTTAGCCGATTGCCCATTAGGGAGATAGTTACCATCTTGGTCTTGTTTTGTTTTGTTCCTTTTTGATAAAGCTTTTAGATTTAAGTCTTCGTGGACAAAAACTTTTTTACCAGTTCTGACAAGGCTATGAGCAGTTTTAAAAGCGTGGTCTTTCCTTGCCCTAGCTATACGCTGATGTTCCCTAGCTTCACGTTTTGCCAGCTTACGTCTTGCTCTACTACCTTTCTTTTTAACAGACTTACGACGTGAAACTTTAGCGAGGCGTTGTTCAGATTTCCTGAATGATTTTAGCGCAGGAAGCTTGGTGTTTTCGCTAGTAGCTAGATAATCATCTTCATGTAATACCGCATCCAGCCCAATTGTGTTTTCCCATGTTGGTACTATTTCATCAGTTGTGAATTGTGGTACGTTCGGATCTTCTAGACAAATTGTTAAATACCACCCATCAGATTTTAAGGTAAGCAGTGCATTTTTGAGCGTAAATCCTTCAGGTAATGGTCGATGTAGTCGTACCTTTACCCAACCTTTGAGTTTAGAGAAAGATACAAACAACCAGTCCTTTTCTACACGCTCTATTGTTATAGCTTGCCCTTCTATCTTCATAGTGCGGTAACGAGCAGCGTTCTTAAATCGTGGCTTACCGCTACGATTCCCGCTACCATCACCCTTGATAAAACGTCCAAAAGCCAAGTCTACCCGTTTGCAAACATCTTGTAATGTTTGGGAGGGTACACGAGAAAAATCTAGTAGCTCTCCAGAATGAACAACTTTTATTAAATCTTCTTTGGTAATTGGTAATTGCTTTTTCTGAGAGTAATAACTGGGATTGTCTCTCAGTTGAGATATTGAGCAGATTAACGGACAAGCATTAATACTATTGCGGTTATTTTCCCACCAATCAAACCTATCTCCTAGTTGCTTGTTGTACCAGTATCGGCAGACTCGCAACCAATAATTGAGTTCTAGTTTTTGATTGGTGTTTGGGTAAGCTCGATACTGGTAATTAAGCAACATAATTAAGCTACAACTACCTTCATAAAACGAGTGGGACGGTTAAGTTTTTAGTCTACAGTGCGCTCATCAATATATTCACGATGATTTACATATCCTTTAACATAGTCACCAACACGGGCATCAAACTCTACAGTGTCTCCAGGTTTTAAGTCTAGGGATTGAATTGTTTTGCCAACAGTGAACCAGATATGGTCTGTGACTTGCTTATCAGTATCTACGAGACACACATCTTTAAGCAGTATTGTTGGTTCTGGATATCCGTGATAGTTGGTCTTTTTGCCGAACCGTTCAACGGTAGCTCTGAACCTCATTCTTTTCTCATTAAGGGTTTTAAGCTCTTTACGCATCTTATTAGCTAGGCAACGCTATTATTTTAATATACACTGAATATGACGCAATCAATATAAAGTTTGTGAAAAATGATTTTGTCTCAAAGGGAAGGTCTATCAGTGACCTTAAAGCTCATCTCGTCTTGACAACAAAATATCGTCGCCAGGCTATTACAGGCGAGATGTTACAGCGATTGCACATTATCCTTGAAGATTTGTTGGTTAAATGGGAATGCAAGCTTGTAGAGTTTAGTGGTGAATCAGACCACGTACATCTGCTGTTTCAGTACCACCCCGACTTACAATTAAGTACATTGGTGGGCAACATTAAATCCACAACTTCCCGTAGGCTCAGACAAGAGTTTTCAGACCATTTAAGTCGCTTCTACACCAAAGATGTTTTTTGGAATGGTTCATATTTTATTGCTAGTTGTGGAGGAGTGACCATCTCAACTTTGAAGCAGTACATTCAAGCGCAAGAAAAACCTGAAATTGGCGATTCCTCATCGACTCCCTGCCCTATCAATCCTGCGGATTGAATTGGTTGTGAGTCAATTCGTCATCGCCCAAAAATTCATCTCATCACTCCTGCTTCTCTACGAGACGCTGCGCGAACGCAGTGAGTGAGAGGCTTCTTTTTGTTTAAGCTAA
>NZ_LUHJ01000035.1:0-80732 GCF_001597745.1 Anabaena sp. 4-3
TAGTGGTGGAAAGTTGATAGAAATAAATCGATGGTTCCCTAGTTCCAAGCTTTGCTCTAATTGTCATTGTCAAATTTCGGAGTTACCACTAGATGTGAGAACTTGGACTTGCCCAAGCTGCGGTACTCATCACCATAGAGATGGTAATGCAGCGATAAATATTAGAGCAGAAGGCATCAGAATGCTGTCCTCCTCTGGGACGGGGGAGGCTAACGCCAATGGAGAGGATGTAAGACCAATTCGCGGACGCAAATCCAAGATGAGGCAATCTTCCGTGAAGTTGGAAGCTCCAACTATAGCGTCAGCTTAGTTGGAGTAGTTCACCTCGGATATGTTGGTAAATATGAACGGATTTCCACATTTGACGCACCCGACTTGCTGGCTTTGTGAATTCTCATAGGCTATTTTGAATTGTGAATTGGTGTTGCTTGCTCATTGCTAGTGGGTGAGCCAGAGTTGGCTTGTGCTTGCAACCACGCGTCTAGACAATACTCAGCCCAACAAAAACAGTATTCGTACCAGCAAAAATCACATAATCCCTCATCAGATTCTGGAGTTTCAAGATTCTTGAGGGTGATGTTGTACCGGGGACACTGGAAGCGATCGCTCATTGGTTTTGTGAATAAAGACTATGGCATTAGTGGTCAATTTTCTCAGATCCCCAGCCAAATCACCAATTTTATACATAACTTACGCAAGTGTCACAAAAATTCTCATTTGGTTTGTAATCAAGACTGGAGTTTTTTATTTCAGACGCTACCACCACACAATCAGGATTCAAGTCAGGGCTGGTTAAAGCAGTGAATCTCTAGGTAGACGGCATTATTGATCAATCCGCCCCGACTACGAAATAAAAATTATGTCGCCTTTGCATAACTCTTCAGATTTTTACTGACATTTACTTGTGAACACTATAAATTTTGATCACCTTAGTTACTGATTTTTTCTAAATATACTTAAGTAATAATTATAACTAAATAACCTTGCAAACAAGTAGATAAATGTATTTAAAAAATTCATAAAATCAGAAATATTACGGTATAACTAGATTTTTGAACTGGATTAATTTTGTTTAAATTTATAGAATTTGACGGTAAATAAGATGTATTTCTCACCATCTGGAATGTATCATTTCAGTAATGACAAACCTGTTGTATACCAGTTAAACTCTCAAAGAGATTACTTCAGGTAAAGAGCTGAAGTTGTAAGGCTCTCATTGTTCACCTAGGTTTAGAGTTCAGTGTTCCACTCAAAAAAACCGTAGTTGTTCCACTACGGTTTTTGAGAGTAAATATACTTATTTGAATGTTGATAATTAGTAATATTTTGTGAAAACTCCTCAGTAATTTTAACAAGTAACAGTTTTTTTACAGAAACTTGACTGAGGCTTTAGCAGTCTTACAGTTGTAAATTATTTCAAAAACTGCTAATGTCTCCTACCAGTCAGGGTATTCCCGGATTACCTGATATTACACATCCAACAGAGTTAATTCAGATTGGTTCGCAATTACTACCAGGGTTGCTGTTATTGGTGTTTTTAGTGGTAGCCTTGGGAATAGCGATCGCCTTAATCAGTTTTGCTTTACGTCATCAAAAAGCAGAATCAGCAATTGTCATTGGTGACTGGGCTATTCGTTACTCGCAAATGTTGCAGGGTTTACAGCATTTAAGTCTAGTATTAGTATTGTTGGTAGCAGGATTTTTGCTTTGTTCTACTTTAAGCAATCGTTATCACCACTGGGAACAAGCGAAAGTAGCGAAAGTAGCTCAAAGTGTAGCTGGAGATAGGTTAGAACAAATCGCGCCGCAAGTGCGTTATGTGATGCAAGAGCCATTTAGTTATACGACTCAGGTAAATGGTAAGATAGTCAAAGTCAATGATCAGCGAGAAATTAATCGGTTGCTGTCCTTGGCTGGGTCGCAAATTCAAGTCAAGTTAGACCAAAGCACAGATGTTCAAAACCGTAGCGCGGTTTATCGTGTAGACTATAGTGCTGAATATAAAGTAGTTAACCGCCTGAATAATATTGATAAGTTCTTTTTTGAAGCACCGCCACCCATCGGTTATTCCTTACTGTCTAACTATAAAGTAGAACGCGATCGCACCAGACTAGAACCAGTAGAACCGGGTAATTATAGCTTTGCTTTCCAGTTACAACCGGGTGAAGAAACGAGCTTTCGTGTCACCTATCAAGCACAAGGGGGTTCACGTTGGGTTTATAGCGCAACCTCACAGTTATTATCTAACTTTCGCCTGACAGCAATTGCTAACTTTCCTGGGGCTGATTTTGCTAGTGGTATAATTCCCAGTGAGACTAAAGTTGATGGACGTACCACGCAATTTACTTGGATATTTGACGATAATGTGGCGGTAAAAAATCCCTTTGGCGTGTTTACCAACACTAACCCCATTCGTCAAACGGGTATCTTACCTCGGTTGTTGTTGCTAACGCCGGCTTTGTTTTTGTGGTGGATATTGCTGCTGTATTTATCTATCCCCATGAGTTTAAAAAATGTGGCGATCGCCGCTAGCATTTTCTTTGCTTGTATACTAACTTTAACCTATCTCAGCCGCTACATGGATGCTGGGTTGGCTTGGGGGATGATATCCTTGATATTGCTGACCTTAACCTGGGGATTGGGTTACAATCGCAGTGCATCCATAGCTGCAATTATTTGTACCATCGCCGGAGCAGTATTACCAGTTTTCGGTTTATTAGTCACCTTTAGCGGTTTGACTTTGAGTATCGCGGGTTTGTTGTCTGCTATTTGGTTAGCGGTGCGTCACTGGTATAACTGGTATGGTTTGCAGCCTGAAGACAGTTATAGGTTGTAAATATATAGCGTTGAAATGAGTCGAGACGCTGTTATTGTACATCAATAAAATCTAAATTAGACGTAGAGCGATCGCCACACCGCATTCTGTACACATCAGATTTATTGGGATAAAGTTGATGAGTCTATCACTGCAAAAAATGTTAAACGAAATTGACAAACTCACTCCACAAGAGCAATTGACAGTGATGGGGTACTTAGTAGAACGGATGAAACAGCACGTAATACCAGCACCATCAAAACGTAAATGGAGCGATTTAAAAGGTATGGCTTCCTATCCACTATTGGGTAAAGATGCTCAAGAGTGGGTTTCTCAAACTAGACGAGAAGGAGATGAGTATCGCGAAGGTTTGTTAAAAACGGAAGAATGAAAATTAGTGAAGCATTGACAGGTGTTTCTCAGATATTTATCGATACAGCACCAGTCATTTATTTTGTAGAGCGTAATCCGCAGTTTGTCAATGTAGTTGACCCAATTTTTGCAAGATTGGAAACTGATATTACTGCTGTAATATCTCCCATAACATTGTCTGAGTGTTTGGTGGGTGCTATCCGTTGGGGATTAAAGGATTTAGAGCAAGCTTTTATAGATGTTTTACTGAGTGATGAGGTAAAATTTATTGATATTAATGCGGCGATCGCGCGGGATGCTGCTAACATCCGAATACGTTACAACCTTCAGTTAGCCGATGCTTTGCAGATAGCGATCGCTTTAACCAGTAACTGTGATGCTTTTTTGACTAATGATGTAGCTTTGAAACGAGTAACAGAGTTGAGGATTTTGGTAGTAGGTGAGTTAGAGATAGGGTAAAGCGAACATCACCGACAACCTACATTGTAGAGAAGCTATTGATCGCCTCCTCAAATAGCAATTATCCCCAACAATCACCCTTACCTGAAGCGTCTTGAGTTACATCACTTGCCAAAATCCCTAGCATCATGTATTATGTTAATTACTCATCCAAAAATCGCCAAAAAATTTGATCGCGCCAAGCGCGAGAACTTAAGAAGGGAAAAGAAAAAAGTGTAAAGAGCAAAAGGGCAAAAGTGTAAAGTGCTACTTAGTCCTCGCCGCAGCACCCACGCAAACCACCCGAAAACCGTCGTTGAAGTAGTCGAAGGCGGGGTTGACCCCGTAGCGATTAGCAGAACGGCAATTACCAGGAAAGTCGTCCCACGAACCACCGCGCAGCACTCGGTATTCATTTTTACCATATAGCCACGGAATACCATCATCCGGTGCTTTTATATAATTTTCGTGCCACTCATCCTGACACCACTCCCATATATTACCACACATATCAAATAAACCAAAGGGGTTTGCAGGAAATTTTCCCACATCTGTTGTTTGCTGACGATATTCACCCTTGGGAGCAGAACCATAGGTGTAATTACCATTGTAATTTGCTAAATCTGTCGTGATAGCGTCGCCAAAGTAATATGGTGTAGTTGTTCCAGCACGACAAGCATATTCCCATTCCGCTTCACTGGGTAAACGATAGATTCTCCCAGTCTTTTGAGATAGTCTAGCGCAAAACTCAACCGCATGATGCCAAGACACACGTTCTACAGGAAGATTAGCACCTTTAAAACGTGATGGGTTGGGATTTAAATCAATCTTGACTTTAGCAAAAGCAGCAACAGCTTGCCATTGAGCTTGGGTGACGGGAAATTTACCCATGAAAAAGGGTTTTACAGTGACGTTATGCTGTGGACTTTCAGAATCATATCGTCCTTCCTCATCTTCTGGCGAACCCATGAGAAATTTACCGCCAGGAATAGCTACCATATCTAAAAAGACACCATTACCCAAGTCTTCCCGGAAATACTCAGCATATCTGCGACTGCGGTTAATTTCATACTTTTTGCCTAAACCTAAAAACCCTGAACTCATTAACTTTATAGTGGCGGTGTCAAATTCAAAAGTTTGGGTTTGAATACCTGGGGGAGATTTAGGTTTAGATGCTTCCCATTCTCGTTGTCGTTGTTGTTCTCTTTCCGCTTCTTGCTGACGTTGTAATTCAGCTTGTCGTTGTTGTTCTTGACGTAACCTTTCCGCTTCCTGCTGCTGACGTTGTAATTCGGCTTGTCGTTGTTGTTCTTGGCGTAACCTTTCCGCTTCTTGCTGACGTTGTAATTCAGCTTGTCGCTGTTTTTCTTGACGTAACCTTTCCGCTTCCTGCTGACGCTGTAATTCAGCTAGTTTCGGCGCAAATACCCGTGCTTCTATCGCTGCAATATCTTCATCTCGTAACCCCAAATATTGCTGATATTCTTGCAAATCCTTTTGTGTAGCTTGACTAAAGGGATATTCTACCTTGACCGCATCAATTAACGCCTGTTCATACTCCTTTAACTTCCGTTCATACTCCCGATAGGGTTGCAGAACTTGTGCTTGAATTTCTTTTGCTTCCTCCTCAGATAACCCCAACTCCACCCGCTTCGATTCTAGTATTCTCAAAGCAAACACAGACAAATTACCTTGACGTTGTTCTGCACGTAGGGTGACTTCTTGCAGATATAATTCCTTGTTAATATCGACTATAATCGTGGGCGGTATCGGCGATGCTCTTGACATTAAATCTTGCAAAGCCTCGGCTGCATTAGGATAGCGCGAACTAGATTGATAGCGCACCATCTTAGTTAACACCTCAGCCAGAGAATCACTCACCTGTGCCTGATTTTGCCAGATAATCTCATATGTTTCGGGGTCTTCGTCTAATTGTGACGGTAGAAGACCAGTCAAAGCTTGAATAGCAATTATTCCTAACGCATATATATCGCTAGCAAAACAAGGTTTACCCCGAAATTGCTCATAGGATATATAACCAGTTGTACCAATAAGAACGCTAGTCTTGAGTTTACCTTGAGCATTCAGCATGAATGTAGTAAGCTCTTTCACAGCCCCAAAGTCAATCAGGATAATCTGACCATCCTGTTTTCGTCTCATCAGGTTCTGGGGTTTGATGTCGCGGTGAATAACTCCTTGATTATGTACAAAAGATAAAACTTCTAGGGCATCATATAAAAGTTTGGTGACATAACCTTCACTCAGTCGCTTACCGGGGATAATTTCTCGACCCAGGTCTTGTCCCTCAATAAACTCCTGCACAATATAAAGATTGTCGTCTTGGTTAAAATGGGCGAGGAGTTGGGGAATTTGGGGATGTTTACCCAGTCTTTCCAGGATAGCAGCTTCTTTTTCAAAGAAATCAATAACGCGGGGTTCTGTCTGGTGGGGATGTAGTTGTTTAACGACACACAAAGGTTTGCTGGGTTGGAAATTATCCCTAGCTAGAAATGTGACAGCAAAACCACCACCGCCTAATTGTCGTATGATTTCGTAGCGTCCCGCCAGCGTGTTCACGATACGTGTAAACCCTCAGATGCTTGCTACAGTTTAGTGTAATTGTTAATGATGAAATCTGGCAATACGGGTTTATACCAATTCAAAATTCAAAAAGATAAATATCACAAAGGTTTGCGCCTGTGTATCTGTTGCATTCTTTTTTAACATTGGTATAAATTCGGAATTAGTGCAATCAGTCTTTTAGTGTAGAGACGTTGCATGCAACGTCTCTACAAGGTTTTGGAATTTCCTGTTTTTGTGATGATTTATAAACTGTGCGTTGCGCTATGCTTTAACGCACCCTACTAAGAATTGTGGTGTTGTTGACGTTGTTTGAGTTTGAGCAGAATCTCTGCGTGCATTTCACGGGTGATGGGGTAGAAATAGGTCAAGACTAAACCTAAAATTAAACAGATGGTGGGTAACGGCCCGACTGCTATGCGAATAGCGAGTAATGCAGATTCAGGTTGTATGGGTAGTGCAGTTTGTCCAGCTACAGCTTCTTTAAAACCGGATGCTTGCAAAGCGTTTCCTACTAAAAATAAACCAAATGCTAACCCAAATTTCTGCAATAATACCATAAAACCATAAAAAATCCCTTCTCGGCGTTGTCCGGTTTGCAGTTCATCTAATTCAATTACATCTGGTATCATCGACCAGGGAACTAAGTAAGCTGTGGAGACACCAACCCCCGCCATGACAGCCATGATATACATTAAACTGATTTGACCGGGTTGTAAGAAAAAGAGTCCAGCAGCTGCAATTATCCATAGACTCATACCCAGAAAATAAACTAATTTTTTGCCGATTTTTTTACTTACAGATGTCCAAACAAATAACATGAGTAAAGCCGTTCCTTGAACTGCAATCATAGTTGTAGGTACATCTGCTTCTGGGAGAGACATACAGTTAATCACGAAGTAAGGAATAATGCTAGCGGTGATTTGTACTGCTAGCCAAGAACACAGATATATACCAATGACGAATAAGAAGGGACGGTTGGTAAATACTATTTTAAGTTGTTGGAGAAAGGGGAGAGATTCAGGTTCTTCACGTTGTATGCGTTTAGCTTCAAAAGCCAGGACGCGATCGCGCACACCAAAAACGCACCAATATAATGATATCACCGAGATGACAGTACAAATTGCCGCTAAAACTAAATATTGTTGTTGGCGGTCAGGAATGCGGGAAAAAACTATCTGTGCCAGAATTAAAGATAGAATACTCCCACCAATAGAAAAAGCAAACCGAAAACTATTCAGACTGGTACGCTCATCATAATCTTGGGTAAGTTCTGGGGTGAGTGCGGTGTAAGGCAAATTCACCACAGTGTAAAACACCTGGGAAATCAACCCAATCACCACATAATACCAAAACAAAGCCCAAACATTACTACTCTGGTTACTACTAAATCGGGGTACAATCCATTGTAAGAAAAAGAAAATCCCAAAAGGAATAGCCCCATACAACATCCAAGGCAGACGACGACCCCAACGACGGGATTGAGTTTTATCTGTCAGTACCCCCACTACGGGGTCATTAACTGCATCCCAAATTTTCCCAATTAGTAAAACACTACCAGCCAAACCCGCCGGAATACCAGCAACATTGGTAAAGAAAAGTAACAGAAAAAATATGGATACATTAGCGGTAATTGCGGGGCCTAAATCACCAGCACCATAAGCTAACTTAGTTTGTAAGTTTAGTTTTTGGGTGACTTGAGTCGTTTGGGGATAATCATCAGCAGCAGAATCATTCATAATGTTTCGCCCTCATACTAAAATATAGAGTTTGCGATCGCCTTCAGTATCTCCTAAAATATACTTACCTTATGCCAGACCTTTACGTTTCTTGGTCAGAATATCACTATAAAATCGAACAATTAGCGACTCAGATTTATCACTCTGGTTGGGAATTTAATCAAATTATCTGTTTAGCCAGAGGCGGACTACGAGTAGGTGATATACTGTCCCGCATATATCAACAACCTTTGGCAATTTTAGCAACATCATCTTACAGTGGCCCTGGCAAACAAGAAAGAAGTAACTTAACCTTTTCCCGTCATCTCACCACGACCACAGAAAAACTAGGTTCACACATTTTACTTGTAGACGACCTAGTAGACTCTGGAATCACCCTAAAAGAAACAATTCCGTGGCTCAAAGAAAACATCAACAGCCCAATAGCAGAAATTCGCAGCGCAGTAATTTGGTATAAAGCTTGCTCAGTCATCGCACCCAACTATTACATAGATTATTTACCAGATAATCCCTGGATACATCAACCATTTGAACATTACGAACATCTAACACCCGCCGAATTAGCAGCAAAACACAGTTAAAAACGAGACAAAAACTGGTTGACGGTTGACTGTTAACGGTTAACTGTCAACAATGCTGGAATATTGCGTAACTCCTCCCAATAAAACCTCCGCGCTCCTTTGCGTTTCCTCCGCGCTCCTTTGCGTTTAAAAAACCCTCCCTTTCCTCCCTCAAAATAACCACAACCACATAGGCAAAGTCACCAACAAAAGCATAACTCCCACAGCCAAAGTTGACACAGCGAGATTACGGTCAAGATTAAAAGTTTCCGCAATCACCAAAGAAGCGAAAGCGGGAGGCATAGCCATTTGTAATATAATTACCTTAGCAGCAGACCCAGTTACACCCCAAAATGGCAAAGTCCAGCCTAAAATAACAGGAACAATCAGCATTTTAATCATTAAGCTGATGCCCACCTGGGGCAAGTTAACCGAAGTATTAAGTTTTGCCAAGCGCATCCCCATTAATACTAAAGATAAAGCAACTGTAGTCCAAGCTAATTTATCTAAAGTGAATGCGACTGCATCAGGAATTGCTACTTGGCGCAGTAGCAAACCCACGCCGAAACTCCAGATAGCGGGGTTAATCAAGATAGCTTTAGCGACTTGAGTAATTTGACTTTGTTGGCCATTGTCACCAAAACGCGCACCTAAAGCCACACCCAAAGCATAAGCACCGGGAAAAGAACCGAGTAAATCGTAAAATAAAGCCCAAGCAAAGTATTCTTTACCTACCATTGCTAAGGTGACGGGAAAGCCGAGATAACCGGTATTACCAATCATGGCGGCTAATAGCAGACTACCTTGAGTGGATTTTTCCGGGCTAGTTTTGTTGTAGTATGTTTGGACTTTGATTCCTAGCCATGCTAACAATGCTCCTAGTAGGATAGCAAGATGAGCGATCGCCGGAGCAATCCAAATTTGCCCTGATAAGTCAGCTTGACGTAAGAAAGCAATAATACTGATAGGGACTCCCACCCAGAAAAGGTATTGAGCTAAACGGGTAGGTACTGTATTGGGTAACTTTCGTCCCAACGTAAATCCTACTAAGACTAATCCCACAAGTTTGACGTATAGTTCTAGGAGATTTATCAATGTTGTGTCTGAAGATATAAATGTAAAATGCTACCCAATAAGTTTATTTCTATTCAGTTTAAAATCTGTTATGAATTGTGAACATCAGCAGGAGTTGACCTGTGAATAAAGCTGGATATTCTGGAAAACCGGAAAACTCATGGAGTGAACCTAATGATGATATTCCAGCAGCTTTACGCGATACTCCCGATGTCGCGCCTAAATCAAAGTTGCAACCCTGGGTTTTGCTGGGTGGGGGAGTAACAATCTTTGTGCTGCTGGCTATTATTAGCGGTTTTTTATTTTCCCTGACTACACCCAAACCAACCGCCGAGTCTGAAACTGCACCAGCTAATCCTAGCCCTACACCTATGGCGACTAATTCCCCCAATAATAGTGAGGTAGTATTAGGACATTTAGCATACCCAGAAGCACCTGAATCAGAATTAGTACCAATTACCGCCGATAGACGCGTCAGACTGCGAAAAGTTGCCGCCGAAAGGTATCAGGCGATGGCTCAAGCGGCACGGAGTGAGGGGGTGATTTTAGTCCCAATTTCTGGCTTTCGTGCTGTGAAAGAACAGGAACAGTTATTTTTTAACATTGGCGCGCAACGCAATCAAACCCCAGCCCAAAGAGCAGCTTTGAGTGCGCCACCTGGGTATAGTGAACATCATACCGGTTATGCTGTGGATATTGGGGATGGAGCCGCACCCGCGACGAATCTACAAGTTATCTTTGAAAATACCAGAGCTTTTAAATGGCTACAAGCGAATGCTGCCCGCTTTGGCTTTGAGATGTCTTTTACGAAAGATAATTCCCAAGGGGTAAGTTATGAACCTTGGCACTGGCGTTTTGTAGGCGATCGCGATAGCTTAGAAACATTCTATAAAGCCAGAAATATCAAACCAGCTAAAATATCTCCATAACATTCGTATATATTGTTCAATCGTTGATGTACCACTAGAAGCCCAACTGCTCAGAGCTATTGGGCTTCTCATCTTGTAAACTCGTAATACAAAGAATCACATACAACCTGAAAGTCTGCATGCTGATGACAAAGTTATCTGAGACACTGAATAAATACTAAAATGCTTAATCATCTGAGTGAGAAGCACCGAAAAATTTATAAATAATGATAATCATTTAAGGTAGAGGTGGTAAAGAGTTAATCTTTGACTCTCTTATCCACTTACTTAATCATTATTGTCTTGTACTTTACAGAAGTTTTATCAAAATAAATGACAAGCCTGTGGTAATGTAAAACACATCAAGTAAAATAGTTGATACTACCGAAAGTTGGTATACCAAAAACTTGTCCTTATATTCCCAAGAGGAAATGAGGGAATAGTAAAACTTTGGGAAACCTTTTCGGTATACTGACATTAGATACTTACAGAGTAGTAAACAATCAAACAATCAACTCTGTTCAGCATCAAATACATATTGAGTTGCTTTGGAAACCAAAGCAATCAATATGTTCATGTCCGTACTCATGTTGACTATCAAACTACTAAAATTACAAGCCAAATATTAGTTGAGTTGATTTTAGGATAACCTCAAGCCTATGAAATCACATACTCCCTTAGTTTCGGTGATTATCCCTGCCTATAATGCCGAGAAATTTATAGGCAAAACCTTACATTCTGTGTTATCTCAAACATACAAAAATATTGAGGTTTTAGTAGTTGATGATGGTTCTCTTGATCAAACGGCTGAAATTGTGGAATCTTTTGCTCAAACTGATCATCGTGTCATCTTACTAAAACAGCAAAATCAAGGAGTTGCCATTGCGCGCAACTTAGCAATTACTAAGTCTCAGGGAGAATATATTGCGCCTATTGATGCTGATGATATATGGTATTCTCAAAAACTCGAAAAACAAGTAAAATGCCTATTAAATGCTGATGATTCTGTAGGATTAGTCTATGCTTGGTCAGCATTCATTGATGAAGATGATGCTATTATTGGCAAATATAACTTTTGGTATTATCGACATATAAATAGTATAGAAGGAGAGGTGTACAAACAACTTTTGTACACAAATTTTATAGGTAATGCTAGTGTACCATTAATCCGGCGAGAGTGTTTTGACAAAGTTGGTTACTATAATAGTGAACTAAAACGGCAGAATGCTCAAGGCTGTGAAGATTGGGACATTTATCTCCGAATAGCTGAACATTATAAATTCCGTGTAGTGCGAGAATTTTTAGTGGGCTATCGTCAGGTAAATGGAAGTATGTCTAGGTCATATCTATCAATGGAGAAATCTTATAACTTAGTCATGCAAGATTCCCAAAAAAAACACCCAGAGATTCCCAATAATATATTTAATTGGTCTGCTAGCTATTTTCAATACTATTTAGCACAGCAAACTCTCAAGTGTGATGACTATGGGAATGCTCTACTATTGTTGTACAAAGCAGTTAGGTTAGATGTGATGTTGCTCTTGCATCCTGGCGTGTATAAATGTATATTAAATATTATAATTCAGCAGTTGAAAACTTTAATTAAAGAAAAATCTCATTCTAGGTTAGAAGCAAGTAAACCTTTGAGTGCTAACTATCAAATAACTGATATCAATCAAATCAAAATCCAACAACAAAAAACATGGAAAATATATGACATGATTTTGTCTCAAAGATTAGAAATGATGTCGCAAAAAACATAATTTTTACGTTCATTTTCTATTGTAAATCAAAAATAATCTATAAACTTGCATAAAAAATAATGAAACGAAATCATGTATATAGCAATATCTTATTTATTTTAAAAGGTTATTATTGGGCGATTCCTGTAATTGTCTTACTGGGAACTCTCTCATCTTTTTTTGAAGGGATAGGTATTAGCTTATTTATTCCATTATTGCAAAGCTTAGAACAGGCAGATTTACAAACAGGAAATAGCAATTTTTTAGTTGATTGGCTCAATCGCTTATTTGTGGATATTACTCCGAATAACCGTTTAATAGTTATTGCTGTTTGTATTCTCGGCAGTATTTTTTTAAAAAACCTGCTAATTTATAGTAATAGTGTTTTATTTGCTTGGTTTAATTCACGCATCAGCCATGATTTGCGTTCCAAAATTTTCAGGCAACTTTTAAGTATTAGCTATAGTTTTTTAGAAGGGAATGAATCAGGGAAATTGATGAATACTTTGGCGGCTGAAACTTGGCGGACTGGTCAGGCTTTATCAGCATTTGTGAGTATCATCATCAATTGTTGTACGATATTTGTGTTTATAATTTTGCTGCTGTTGCTTTCTTGGCAACTAACTATATTAGTGGCTATTTTGATGGCGTTAATATCTGTGATTATCCAGCTAGTTACACGCCAAGTCAAAAACTTAGGTCAGCAAGCAGTAGAAACTAATTCTGGACTGGCTAACCGGATGTGGGAAGGATTAGCTGGAATGAAAGTAATTCGCGCCTTTGGGCGTGAAGATTACGAACAAGAACGTTTTGATAGGGTGTCTAGAAAGGTACGTAATATATTTTTCCAGCTTGATACACTCACCGGAATTGTTAATCCGATTTCTGAGGTTTTATCGGCAATTTTATTAGTGTGTATTTTAGTCATTACGTTACTGCAAGACCAAACATCTCTACCAAGACTACTTACATTTATTTTTATTCTCTACCGCTTGCAGCCTCAAGTAAAGCAACTAGATGGGGCTAGGGTAAATCTGATTGCTTTGTCTAGTGCTGTAGAAGATGTAATATATTTGTTAAATAGCGATGATAAACCTTATATTCGTTCAGGTAAGATTAACTTTAACAGTTTAAAGCAAGGAATTTATTTTGAATCAGTTAACTTTGCTTACAACGTAGCAGAAAAACCTGCGCTGCAAGATATTTCAATTTTTATTCCTCAAGGTAAAACCACGGCTATAGTAGGCCCTTCAGGTGCGGGTAAATCTACACTGATTGGCTTAATATGTCGGTTTTATAATCTAGAATCAGGACAAATATATGTTGATGATTATCCGCTTAGAGAACTCAACTTAACTGACTGGCGCAATCAAATTGCAATTGTTAGCCAAGATGTGCATATGTTTAGCACCACAGTTTTAGAAAATATCGCTTATGGTCGTTTAGATGCAACAGAAAATGAAATTATAGAGGCGGCAAAACTAGCAAATGCTCATAAATTTATTAGTGAATTGCCTCAAGGTTATGATACAAAAGTAGGCGATCGCGGCGTGCGCTTATCGGGAGGACAAAGACAACGCATTGCTTTAGCTAGGGCGATAGTCCGCAATCCAGAGATTCTGATTCTGGATGAAGCCACAAATGCGCTTGATAGTATTTCGGAACATTTAATTCAAGAAGCTCTCAATACTCTCAGTGAAAATCGCACAGTAATTGTAATCGCCCATCGCCTAGCTACTATCGAACAAGCAGATAAAATAATTGTGCTAAATGAGGGAAAAGTAGTTGAGCAAGGTAATATTCAAGATTTACTCCAATTACAAGGATTATTTGCCCAACTTTATAATTTGCAACACCGTAACGCTAATATCTAAAATAATTTAAGTAAATTTTTATGCCTTATAAGATTCAAGAAATCGAGTTGACAGAACCCTTACCCACGGTATCACTATCCCCTGATGAGACGGGTATTGCTTTAATTGTCCGCCGCCAAGATAAACCGATTGGGTTTGTTATACAAGCATTACCAGCAAAAACTGTACTGGATGGCGAAGCAATAGGTAAATTAATTGCTCCAGAAATTAGCACTAAACTGATTCAAGAATATCTCCAAGCAGAATTAAATGTTGGTGTTAATCAAACTCCCTTCCCCTCAATAACTATTGCCATTTGTACCAAAGACCGCCCGGACAATTTAGCACGTTGTTTAGAATCTTTACAGGAATTCGCCAAACAAACTGCTCGATTAGAAGTTTTAGTTGTAGATAATGCACCCTCAGATGATCGCACTCAAAAATTGGTTGAGTCATTACCTTGGGTGCGTTATGTGCGAGAACCGAAACCAGGGCTAGATTTTGCCAGAAATAAAGCTTTGCAATCAGCAAATGGTGAAATCCTCGCCTTTCTAGATGATGATGTGGTTGTAGATCGCAGATGGTTGTTAGGACTGATCACAGCATGGCGAGAAAATCCTGATGCGGCAGCTTTTACGGGTTTAGTATTGCCTTATGAATTAGAGACAGAAGCGCAAATTTTGTTTGAAAGTCGAGGCGGATTTCGTCGGGGTTTTGAAAAAATTCGCTATGGTCAAATTGTCACAGGTAATCCTTTATATCCCTGTGGCGCGGGAATATTTGGGGCAGGATGTAATATGGCATTTCGGCGAGAAATTTTATTAAAAATCGGGGGATTTGATGAAGCCCTAGATACAGGCGCGCCCTTACCGGGTGGGGGAGATTTAGATATTTTTTACCGTGTAATTCGGGCTGGTTATACCTTAGTGTATGAACCTGAATATTTAATCTATCATCAACACCGTCGGGAATACGAAAAATTGCATCGTCAATACTGGAGTTGGGGTTTAGGATTTATGGCTTTTGTGATGAAAGCTTATCAAACTGATCCGACTCAACGTTCTCGTTTACGCAGTTTAATATTGTGGTGGATTAAGGATCAACTCAAGCAATTAAGAGATAGTTGGCGAGGTCGCCATGTTTTACCCTCAAATATGATATGGGCAGAACTTTGGGGTGGTATTATGGGATTTTTTGGGGAATATCGCCGTTCTTTAAAACGAATTGAAATGATTCGGAGGAAATTTTCATGAGTAATTTTACTCCTTGGAAAGTTTTGCATATTGACTTGAGTAAAGGTATACCAGAACTGCAACCTAAACCAAAGTATCAGGGGATATATGCTGTGTTTTGGTGGCGGGGTATTCCCCTGGGCGATCGCGAGATTTTTACAGCAGATTTACCCATCCCTCCAAGCGCACTGCGAAATCTAGCATTGTCAGCGATTACACCAGCTGTAGGCGATCGCCTGTTAGAAAACGGTTTCAACGCACCTCTACCAGTGGTTTATCCCGATCCAGCATGGGATAAACCACCAGATTTTCAGGCTTTGTTGGCTTTGCAGCAACCCTTGGAGCAACTGCAACAAACTTACAACCAGCCAGTCAACAATAGCATCTCTGTAGTAATTTGTACACGCAACCGTCCCGAACAACTGGCGCGATGCTTGCGATCGCTGCTGAATTTATCCCAACCTCCGCAACAAATTATCGTCGTCGATAACGCACCTGCAGACGATAGCACACGCCAGATAGTTGCACAAATGCCTGAGATTGAGTATGTCTTAGAACCACGACCAGGACTAAGCGTAGCGCGTAATACAGGTATTCGCCATTGTACCGGAGAAATTATTGCTTTTACAGATGATGATGTAGAAGTTCACCCAGACTGGTGTGTGCGTTTACAGCAAGCTTTTGTTAACCCGAAAGTCCTCGCTGTGACTGGACTGATGTTACCGGCTGAACTCGAAACAGAAGCGCAATACATTTTCCATAAAGGTTCAGCAGATTCCAGTTGGGAATACCGCGCTACAAACTTTGGGATGGAGTTCTTTGAAAATATGAAGTATCGTGGTGTCCCTGTGTGGCGAATTGGAGCAGGTGCTAACATGGCCTTTCGTCGTCAAGCTTTTGAAATCGTGGGATACTTCGACGAACGACTAGGAGCAGGTGCATCTGGATGTAGTGAAGATTCAGAAATATGGTACAGAATCCTGGCGGAAGGTTGGCTATGTCGCTATGAACCAACAGCAGTAGTTTTTCACTATCATCGCCGTGATTTTGATGCTTTCCAAGACCAAGCTTATCAATATATGCGCGGTCATGTAACAGCCTTGTTAGTACAATTTGCTAATTACAAACATTGGGGAAATTTACGCCGTTTGTACCTCACATTGCCCAAATATTATCTGACATCAATTTTGCGAACAGTCAAAAATGGTTTTGAGTCAAAATCTAGTTATATATTTGTACAGATTGCTGGTTGTTTAGCGGGAATTAAGTTTTACATAAATCATCGAAAAAAACCAGCGTGGACAGATAAAATTAGCTAGAAAATATTTCATAACTAACATCAACTGAGCTAATTAAAATCACTTAATCGGAAATCACCACCATCAAATATGCTGACAGCATCTACCAAACTAGATAATTATAAACTGCCTTTATCGCAATTTTTAGCCTGTAATCCTTTTCCAGAACCTCTGACTCAAGGATTTTTTTATCGGGAAAAAATGCGTGCTATTCATCATATTGCACCCAACCAACCATTACAAACAATTCTAGAGGTAGGTGGTGGTCAAAGTGGATTAACAGCTTTACTATATCCCCAATCCAAAATTACTAATATAGACTTTAATCCTGAATATGCCAAAGCTGCTTGCAACCAGCAAGAGCGAGTCAACTTTGTTTGTGGAGATGCGACAGCTTTACCTTTTGCGGATGAATCCTTTGATGCAGTGACAATGTTCGACCTATTAGAACACGTCCCAGATGATCAAAAAGCAGTATCAGAGGCGTTACGAGTATTGCGTCCCAATGGTTTCCTGTTAATTAGTACGCCTAATGAAAATTGGCGGTTTCCCTACTATCAATTTATGAAATCTCTTTGTCCCAGTGAAGCCGCAGTGATGGCGGAATGGGGTCACGTAAGACGTGGTTACACATTAGCAGAATTAAAAGATTTAATCAAGTTACCTTGTGAGAAATATGCTACTTTTATTAATCCTGTGACTGTTCTATGTCATGATGTCGCATTCTCTAACTTATCCCATCGTCGTCGGCGCATTTTGTGTACGATGCTCAGTCCTGTAACATGGTTGAGTTATTATCTGCACCAACCACAAGCATTAGGAACAGAAACAGCTTACGTTTGGCAGAAAAATTAGAGCAATAATTATTATGAAAAGTCTCCTGAAAAATTTAGTTAAAAGTTCATTTCACTGGAAACAAACTCTGCATATAAAAGATAAACTGCAAAAAGACTGGGTGACTTATGAACCAGACTTAATTCCACCCTTGGCTTTGATGCGTCAGGAAGGTATTAGTGTACTCGAAGAATGGTTTCGTTGGGCGGAAGAATGGAGTATGTTCCTCAGAGTTTATGGAGGAATTACCAACAACAGTGCTGTATTAGAAATAGGCTGTGGATTAGGTCGCACAGCTTTTCCTCTCCGCTATATTTTGTCTGCTGATGGTTCTTACGATGGTTTTGAAATCTGCCAAAACAAAATCAAATTTCTAGAGCAGACTTTTCACAAAGCCTATCCTAACTTTCGTTTCATCTGGGCTAACATCCATAATACCTTTTACAATCCTGATGGAGAAATCCGTGCAAGTGATTATCGCTTCCCCTACGCGGATGATTCCTTTGATATTGTCTACGCTGCTTCTGTGTTTACCCATCTGCTCCCGGAAATAGCAGCGCATTACTTCCAAGAGACGGCGCGGGTGTTGAAACCAGAAGGACGTTGTTTGTTTAGTTTTTTTCTACTTGACAATTATCAACCTGGAAAACCAAGACCTTTGGGATTTAATCGCCCTGACTTCAACTTTGACTATCAATATGGTAGTTATGGTAGCGATTTTGCCCTGGTGAAACCAGACAACCCTGAATATATGACAGCATACAGTCTGCGCTTGCTGGAACAGTTTGCTACACAAGCAGGTTTAGAGTTTGTCCAAGCACCCGTAACAGGACTGTGGTCTGGTAGTGCTTCAAGTTGGGTAGGCGCACAAGACCTAGTAATTTTAAAAAAGTCTAAGTAAGTAGGCTTAATTAATTGTTAGATAGTGGAACAGGCTTCTAGCCTGTTGACGGGCAAGACTTGTACTAAGCGTTCGACTGAGCTCACGCCGAAGTCTTGTCGAAGTATGCCCATACCACATTTTATATTTAATTGCAACCAGCTACTTATTCACAATCAATCGGCTCAAGTTTGAGCAATGAAAATACAACGTTTTTCTCCTTAGTCAAAAATAATCTTCATCATCTCATGAGCAACCAAGCAGAATTTACCATTGCCCTTTTACATTGGGGTGATTTAATTGAAGATTTTTTAGACACCATCGGAGTTAGCTTCGAGGCTTTTTGCAATGAGATGACGGGCGGTTGGATGTTCGGCTATATCGATGCTTTAAAGCTGGCTAACGTGCGGACGGTGTTGTTTTGCATTTCCGCACGGGTGACTACAACTGTGCGCTATACCCATAAGCCGACAGGTGCAACTATCTGTGTTTTACCTGCGCCTAAACTGTATCAAGTTGTGCGTCGTCCCATGTTAAACCCTTATGGTTGGAATATTACTGAGGTATTTGGCGATGTGCATGGAATCCGTCGTCATCTTTTGGCAGTGGTGAAAGATGCTGCACCTTATCTAGCTACACCATTGATTGCACTGGGGCGTGAACTGCGCCGGGAAGGATGCCAAGCTATTTTGTGTCAAGAGTATGAATATGCTCGCTTTGATAGTTGCATATTATTGGGTAAAATCATCGGTCTACCTGTGTTTGCCACTTTTCAAGGCGGAGACTTTCAACTGTCGCGTTGGGAAGGTTTGCTACGTCCGCTTACACTATCAGCCTGTGCTGGTTTAATAGTCGCCACCCAAACCGAGGTGGAGAGGTTAGAGTCTCGCTACAAATTACCTCTGGGAAAAATAGCACGGATTTTTAACCCAATGGATGTGGCGAATTGGCACGCTAGCGATCGCACTCAAGCAAGGAAGGTTTTGGGTATCCCCTTAGATGCTCAGGTGGTAGTGTATCATGGTCGTATAGAAATATACCGCAAAGGTTTGGATATTCTGGTTGATGCTTGGGAAAAACTATGTCGCGATCGCCCAGGGAGAAATTTGTGTTTACTGCTTGTCGGTACAGGTTCGGATGCCGAGAAGTTCAAACAACTGATTACTCAGAAGCAGCTACCCGGCATAATTTGGAAAAACGAATACGTGCGCGATCGCACGGTTATTCAACGTTACTTGTCGGCGGCGGATGTCTATACTCTCCCATCTCGCCACGAAGGTTTTCCTGTCGCACCCATCGAAGCCATGTCTTGCGGTTTACCCGTTGTTGCCACTGATGCCCCTGGTGTTCCTGATATTTTGGCAGACAACGAGTTATCTGGGGGTATTATAGTACCCCGTGAAGACAGTACAGCCTTAGCTCAAGCCCTGGGTACTATCCTAGATAACCAGCCTTGGGGGTATGAATTGGGTAAACGCGCCCGCGATCGCGCAGAACAATGTTTTTCTCTAGCTGCTATTGGGCAGCAACTACGTGAGTTGATTGTGACGAAAAGTTACTAATTTTTTGCTGGAACGAACACAGACTTTTACCAATTTATTTAAACCAATTTAGACAACATTTATGGGTGAATCTGTCATTTTAAATCATCAAACATTATTATCCAAAACATCTCATAATTTCCCATTAGTTTCTGTAATTATTCCAGCTTATAATGCAGCAGCTTTTATAGAAAGAACCTTGAAGTCTGTGTTGAATCAAACCTACACAAATATTGAAGTGATAGTTGTAGACGATGGTTCTCGTGATCAGACAACTGATATCGTGCAATCAATTGTCCAGAAAGATGCTCGTGTCCGCTTATTACAACAACCTAATTCTGGTGTAGCTGCGGCTCGTAACTTAGCCATCAAATATGCACAAGGAGAATTTATCGCCCCGATTGATGCTGATGACATTTGGTATCCTGAAAATCTCGAAAAACAAGTTAAATGTTTTCAAGAATCTGATTCATCTGTCGGTTTAGTTTATGCTTGGTCAATTGTAATTGATGAGAATGATGCCCCTAGTGGTGATTTTCATGTCTCTGAATATCAAGGTGAAGTTTATATGGCATTGCTATATAGTAACTTTTTAGGAAATGCCAGTTCCAGCTTAATTCGCCGTAGTTGTTTGCAAAGGGTAGGCGGTTATGACAGTGAATTGAAAGCTAAAGGCTGTCAAGGTTGTGAGGATTGGGAGCTTTATTTGCGAATTGCCGAACATTATCAGGTAAGAGTTGTACCTGAATTTCTCATTGGCTACCGCCAAACTATTAATAGTATGTCTCACAATTATACTTCAATGATAAATTCGCAGCAATTTGTCTTAACTGCTGTTCAGAAAAAACATCCTGAAATTCCTCATGCTATTTACCGATGGTCTCGTAGTCTTTTTTATATTTATATAGCTCGTAAAAGTAGCGTATCTGGCAAATCTTTAGAAACTTTATATTATTTATACAAGAGTTTAGAACAAGATTTTTTTATGACCTTGTTACGACATGATTTATATACACAACTTTTGAAAATTTCAATAGCTGCATTCACATCGTTTATCTATTATATATTTCCCTATTTATCCAAATATTTGGACTCAAATCAAAATAGTCACCGTCAAGAGCTAACAATTAATGATTCTCAAACTTTCATGAAAATACAAAAAATATTGCCGTCAACAATTTATAAAAATATGAGAATTCATTGGTTGTCTAAGAGGGTGCTAATCAATAAAGGATAACTTATCTTTTTTATCAGTTGGTTTATGATCCACAATTAGGGAACTCCCAAACATAAAAACAACCGCTTAAAGTTCCTGACTGTTAACTGTTAACAGTCAACAGTCAACAGTCAACAATGATATGATATTCTGTTAATCATTGTTTGCCGTAGGGGTAGAAGCCTCTGATGATGACGGTTGAGATGGAGATGGCTGACGAGAACGACGTAAAGCATTCCGTAATCTACTGGCACTAGAAGATGAGTTTTCTTGTTTCTCAATCCTGCGCCGTCGCCGAGTTGCAGTTGGTTGTGCTGGGGGTGATGATTGGGTAGCTGTACGTTCACGTCGCACCCTACGTAAAGAATTTCTGACGCTTCTTTGATTGTTGGATGTTCTCGTGTTGCTGCTTGATGCTGTTGATGGTTGAGATTTCGGGGTATTTGGAGATGATGTTGGGGTTATTCGTCTACGTCTGACGCGAGTTTCTGCATTTCTGCTGACGGCAGCTTCTGTATTATTTGATGTATTTGATGTTCTGGAACTTTGCCGACTACTAGATGCTGCTTCTGTGGTTGATTGTTTTCTTGCTTGTGCTTGTCTTCTGCGTTCTTGTAGTTCGCGGTAACGTCGAGAACCTGTAATAGCATATTCAGTAGCTATAGACACACCCTGTCTACCAGAATTAGAAGGTTTTAATTTCCAGTTACGTGCTTGTCTGAGGGTTGCCTCATCTAATTCACGATTACCACTGGAGTTCACAATCCTGACATTAGTAACATTACCTTTTTCATCAGTATCAACTGCTACTTCAACTTTGCCTTCTATGCCTCTTCTTCTAGCTGCTTCAGGGTACTTAGTGCCGCACTCACGACAAGCTGCACGCCCATTTCCTGGGCTGGCAGGTTTACTATTATCACTATCACCAGTTTGAGGGATTTCTATTCGTCTACGTCTTGGCCCTGTAGCTATGATGCCACGACTTTCTCTGGTATTACCAGTTGCCGCACCAGCATTATTACCAGTCCCAGCATTATTACCAGTTCCTGTGCCAGTGCCAAGACTCACGCCATTGCCGGAACCGACAAGAACGTTAGAACTTGCGCTGCCAGCAGTATTACTGTTGTTTCCTTGACTGGCTCTAGTATCTCTGAGTCCACTCAACAAGCTTCTTAATTTTTCACTGCTTTCTCCTCCAGCTTGCGGTGTAGTTGGCTGTGGATTAACAGGTTGAGATTTTGTTACTTGGCTGGGTTGTGTTGTTGGCTGTGGTTTTTCGGGTGTGACGCTAGTTTTTTCGGGTTGCTGTTGAACAGGGGGAGTTTTCAGGTTACTAGAAAACTTTTGTACTGGCTCAGGTTTTAATTTTAGAGGAGCGATCGCCACGGGAGCGACTGGAGTAGGTGGTGGAGATACTAATGCAATTTCTCTGTTATTGCTGACATCTGCTTTAACTGGGCGTGAAGGAGTTTCTGGTTCAGGTTTTGGTTCTGGTTTAATTTCTTGTGGTGTTGGTTCTGTTTCTTCAATCGGAGAATCAAGTATTGTTACCTCTAGAGGTTCAACTTCAACTTCAGAAGTTCTACGCAATAACGTACTTATACCTATAGTTACTATACCAATATGCAACGCTACCGAGCCAATTAGACTGTAAACCAGAAAAGACCTGAGAGCGTTAGTTTCTTTGGAACGCTGTTCAACAGCTATGCCCGAAAAGGTCATGATTTATTGCGAGTCAATATTACTAACTTAGACATAGTAGAATGCTCAGATAGAAATATCAAGTAATTAGTTTGTTAAGATTTTAGCTGTATAAAATGGCTATAAAATAGTTATAGAGGGTTTTTTAGCGATTTTTTAGTGAAAATTCTTCCCAAATAATTGCAAAAAAATTTGCAGATTTCTTGAAACTATCTTGACAATATCTCTCAACTTAGCTGAGGATGCTAGTAGTTTTTGTGTGTTTGGGATTACGAGGCTTTGCATGGTAATTCAGAATCTGTTCACGGCTGGCGGCATAGTCATGTGGCCGCTATTGGGATTTTCTATATTGGCAGTGGCGTTAATTATTGAACGTATTAAGTTTTGGTTGAGAATCCATAACCGTCAAAGCCGTGTGATTAAAGAGGTATTGAAACTCTATCGATTAGACAATTTAGTGGGTGCAATGGATAAACTGCAAAAAAATGCAGATTTGCCGCTTGCACGGATTTTTTTAGCAGCGTTGGAATTAGAAGAACCCACGCCGGAAGAATTTCGTTTAGCTTTAGAAAGTGAAGCACAAGCTGAGATACCTATACTCAAACGCTTTCAAAATATTTTTGACACCATCATTGGTTTAGCCCCATTATTAGGTCTACTTGGGACTGTATTAGGTTTGATTACGTCTTTTGCTTCTTTGGATATTGGTGATGTCGGAGGTACGAAAACCGCAGGTGTGACTGCTGGGATTAGTGAAGCTTTGGTGTCTACAGCCGCCGGGTTAGTGGTTGCTATATTTACACTGTTGTTCTCCAACTCCTTCCGGGGACTTTATAGCCGACAGATGGCTTTGTTTCAGGAATACGGAGGACAGTTAGAATTACTCTATCGTCGTCGCTATGAACGAGGAGAAAAAGCCCATGCGTCTGCAAGATGAACCGGATCTGCCAGCACAAATCAATATTGTGCCGATGATTGATGTAATTTTTGCGATTTTGACATTTTTTATTATGTCAACGCTATTTTTAACTAGGTCAGAAGGATTACCAGTTAATTTACCAAAGGCAGCTACAGCCAATCAACAGCAAGTACCTGAAAAAGTTACAATCACGGTGGACGAAAAAGGAGAAGTTAGCCTAAATCGTCAACCAATTTTAGTGAATTCTCTAGCCGAACAGATACGTAATTTAGCTGGTTCTAACTCAGAGGTTGTGGTAATTATTAATGCTGATGAAAGAGTAGGACACGGTAAAGTTGTAGCCGTGATGGATCAGGTAAGACAAGTCAAGGGGGCAAAACTAGCGATCGCCACTCAAAAGCAGTAATCAGGGAGTGGGGAATGGGAGCAGGGGAGGCAGGGGAAGCGGAGGGAGAATAACTTTTACCCATTCAACCGTCAACCTTCCCCAATGACTAATGACTAATGACTAATGACTAATGACTAATTACTTGCTGGTTTTTGATACTTGCCAGGGTACTTGCGTTGGAAATAGTCTTCCATAATTTGGAGAATCATCGGGGCGGCAACGCTACCGCCACCACCACCGGAATGTTCAGCAAAGGCGACAATAAGGATTTCTGGCTGATCAGCAGGAGCATAAGCACCGAACCAAGCATGATTTTGTTTGATCCGACCCTTCCATGCTTCAGCTGTGCCACTTTTACCTGCGACTGGGGGAACTGTGGGTTTATTTAAAACTTTGCCAGTCCCTTCAGTGATTACCTTACGCAACCCCTCACGCAGAAGTTTGATAGTAGATGGCTTCATCTTGACAGCTTCTCGCCAACTTCTGGCTTCTTCATTGTCTTTAAGTAAATGTGGTTGGACGCGATAACCACCATTAGCAGGTACAGCAAACATGACAGCCACTTGCAAAGGTGTGGCAAGTAAAGCACCTTGACCAATAGACATATTAATCGTATCGCCTACAGTCCAAGGCATCTTCCAGGCTTTCTGTTTCCATTTGTCATCGGGGACTAAACCTCTGGATTCTTCTGAGACAAACTCAAAGCCTGTTTTCTTGCCAAAACCATACTTGCGAGTCCATTCAATCAAAGTAGGGCCGCCGATGGCTTTACCAACTTGATAGAAGAAAGTATCACTACTCCACTGCATTGCTCCCACAAAACCTAATGGGCCGAAACCAGCATGATTCCATTCACCAAATCGAGTTCCACCAATAGTTAAAGAACCGTAGGTTTGTAGGACTGTGTTGGGAGAAAACTTCCCGGACTCCAGCCCTGCGGTTTTGGTGACAATTTTAAAGGTGCTGGCGGGTGGAAAGGCACTGAGGGCGCGATTAACTAGAGGATGTTCTTCGCCTTGTACAGATTGCCAGTCTTTTTGTGAGAGTTTTTGCTTGGAGAAAATATTGGGATCAAAGGTGGGATGAGACACCATTGCTAAGACTGCACCATTTTTGGGGTCAAGGGCGACAATTGCACCATTGCGAGTTCCCAAGGCTTTCTCTGCTGCCAGTTGTACATTTAAATCTATGGTGAGGCGAATATCATTACCAGCTTTGGCTTGTTTTTCTCCCAATACCCGCAATGGTCGCCCAGCCCCATCTACTTCTACTTGCTGACCTCCCCATTCTCCTCTCAGTAAGGTTTCATAGGCTTTCTCTACCCCCATTTGCCCAATCACATCTCCCAAACGATAGCCCTCTTTTCTCTTTTCTTTGAGTTGTTCGGGAGTTAATTCTCGTGTATATCCCAATACATGAGCTAATTCTCGACCGTGGGGATAATAGCGCACGGCTTCTGTATGTATTTCTACATCTGGGAGTTCGTTTTCATACTCTTTCATGGCTGTGATTTGGGCTTCATTTAAATCACGAGCAATCCGAATCAATGAAGAGGAGTTAGCACCAGCTTCTTCGAGTTTCTTTTCGATTTCTGCTTGGGGGATATCCAAAACCTGGGATAGACGCGGCCCGACGACAGCCCAAGCGGGTTTAGTATGTGCCATTGGCCATAAATATACAGAATGGGGATAACGTGTACTGGCGAGAAGTTTGCCATTTCGGTCAAAAATATTACCTCTTTCTGGTTGTTTAGGCAGTGTCCGAATCCGATTAGCTTCGGCTCGCTTGCGGTGGTATTCTCCTTCCACAATTTGTAAATATGCCAAGCGGACACCGATCCCAGTCGTCATTAACAGGGTAAAGATAATCAAAAATATAGATTGATAACTACGTCCGACTGTACGGGTATTTTTTTGTCCGCCAAGTGGAGAAAATGGTTGTAACAAAGTCATAAGAGAGAATTTATTAGTTATTACGATTTGGGTAAGATGCTGTTAACAGCTTGTCAATTATTGATAATCAAAGAAATTGCGATCGCTCTGCCCTAGGATTTTACTCAAAATTATGGCTCAATTGATGATGCCAAATCAGGAATTGCCTTTATTCCACAAGTCTATCAACTGAGAGATGAGCTAAATCTAATAATTGTGAGCCTAGTATTGCAAAACATGACTCAGAGGTAAAGTCAACCACAAAAGACAGCACAAGTGATCACTATTCTTTGTATAGAGTTCCTAGAAACTGCCATATCCTGTTGAGTGTGACACAATTGGGAACATTCTTTGATGCACAGTGGTTTTCGGCAGATACAATAAACCCAAGTGTGATTTTTGTTCTACTTAATAGGCTACATTAGGTGACAAATTCACGTAAACTCGTGGCATTCTACTGAAGATTATGGCTCAAACTGTGACCCAGCACCAGAAAGGAATTTTGGCTTTTCAGCCGCTTGATGTGGAATTGCGTAATGTGTTCAAGTTTTTCAAGCAAGAACCAGCAGTACACGGTGTAGATTTGGACATCAGACAGGGGGAGTTTTTTAGTATTTTGGGCCCTTCTGGGTGCGGGAAAACAACCACACTGCGTCTGATTGCTGGGTTTGAAACAGTTGATGCGGGTAAGTTATTGATTCAGGGTCAGCCGATGACTAATGTACCTGCTTACCGTCGCCCCGTGAATACAGTATTTCAGAGTTATGCTTTGTTTAACCATTTGAATGTGTGGGATAACATCGCCTTTGGACTACGCTTAAAAAAATTCCGTAAGGCAGAAATTGAAAGTCGCGTCAAGGAAGCTTTACAACTCGTAAAAATGGAAAGTTTGCGATCGCGCTTTCCTGGTCAACTGTCTGGGGGTCAACAGCAAAGGGTAGCATTGGCCAGGGCTATAGTCAATCGTCCGGCTGTGCTGCTGTTAGATGAGCCTTTGGGGGCGTTAGATTTAAAACTACGCAAGGAAATGCAGGTTGAGTTATCTAATTTACACAAAAACCTGGGTTTAACTTTCATTATGGTGACGCATGACCAAGAAGAGGCTTTATCATTAAGCGATCGCATCGCTGTCATGAATCAAGGTAAAATTGAGCAAATTGGTACTCCCTGCGAAATTTACGAACGTCCCAAAACCTCTTTTGTCGCTGATTTTATTGGCGATACCAATTTATTTAGTGGTGAAATTACATCTGTAGAAGCCTCAACAGTGCAAGTTGTGACAAAAACTGGACTCACTATTGCAGTGCATCGTACTGAAGATACACCCACAGAATTATTAAAAGTTGTAGCAGTAAGTGTACGTCCAGAAAAAATTCAGCTTTCCTTATATCAGCCTAGCACAGTCAACAATTGCTTTGAGGGAAGGCTAGTAAATGTGATGTATTTAGGAACTCACGTTAATTATGTTGTGGAATTAATTAACGGTATCAATATTAATGTTTTACAACCCAATACTTTTGGCAGTTTACCAGACCGTGACACCCCCATTTATGCTTGGTGGGCAAAAGAAGATTGTTTAGCAATTAGTCATTAGTCATTAGTCATTGGTCATTAATTATGGGTTAAGCTGGAAAATGCCGCATGGGAGGTTTTAAGAGTTACGAGTTTATCAATTGGCAGAAAAATTAGCTGATAATATCTGGAAAATTGTCAATGAGTGGGAGTCATTACCGAAAGATACAATAGGTAGACAAATTATTCGATCAGCAGATAGCATTGGTGCAAATATTGCTGAAGGAGTAGGTCGAGGTAGTTATCAAGATAATAGAAGATTTGTCAGAATGGCAAGAGGTTCTTTGTATGAGACACAACACTGGCTAAGAAGAGCATATAGACGTAATCTGTTAACATCTGAACAAATAAAAGCACTAAGTCTAATCATTAATGATTTAGCACCTCAATTAAACGCCTATCTAAAATCTATCGGCAATATTCCAGATGACTAATGACTAATGACTAATAACTAATGACTAATAACTAATGACTAAAAGACGTAATTTTATCCAAGGAGTAACAGCACTTTCTACTTTATCTTTAGCTGGTTGTGGCTGGAGGTTGGCTGATGTGCGGGCTTCTACTAACTCTGGGCGCACCGATCAATTATATATATACACTTGGACACAATATTCTGATCAAAAACTATTACAAACCTTCACTACTCAAACGGGGCTGAAGGTATTAGTAGATGTTTATGAATCTAATGAAGTGATGTTAGCAAAATTGTTAGCGGGAGGTGGTGGTACTTATAGCCTGATTTACCCATCTGACTATATGGTGCAGAAGATGGTAGACAGGAATTTATTAATAGAGTTACAACATGATCGCCTAATTGGTTTAGAGAATTTATTTCCTCAGTTTCAAAATCCTAGTTATGACTCTAACAACCGTTACAGCATCCCGTTTAATTGGGGAACAACTGGGTTACTTTATAACTCGGAAGTTTTGCCACAAGCACCTGAAGATTGGGATTATCTTTGGCAAAATAAAGATATCCTCAATAAACGCATGACATTATTAAATGATGTGCGGGAAGTTATGGGTGCTGTATTGCGAATGTTGGGTTATTCGTATAACTCACAAAATGAAAATGAAATCAAACAAGCTTATGAAAAATTAACAGAATTAAAACCTGCGATCGCAGCTTTTGATACTGACGCTTGGCAAAATCAAATCTTGGCAGGTGATTTAATGATCGCAATGTGTTATTCCGCAGATGCCATCAGAGTGAGTAAGGAAAACCCCAAGCTAAAATATGTAATTCCTCGCAGTGGTTCGTCATTATGGACTGACACAATGGTAATTCTAAAATCAGCACCAAATATAGATGGTGCTTATGCTTGGATTAACTTTATGTTACAGCCAGAAATAGCAGCTAGCATCAGCCAAAGATTAAAAATTGCTACACCTAATCAAGCAGGGTTTGAACTATTGCCAAATAACATTAAAAATAATGTGAATTTTTTTCCTCCCGATGCAATTTTAGAAAAGTGTGAACGCATTAGCCCCTTGGGTAATTTTGAAGAAGTTTATGAGCGATATTGGACTCAATTAACTAGCAGTTAAAGTTAGTCATTAGTCATTAGTCATTAGTCATTAGTCATTAGTCATTAGTCATTAGTCATTAGTTTCTAAAAATCGTGTCTACTGAAATTCGTAATTTTGACAAGAACGAACTAAATCGCCCCCGATTTAATTGGCTACAACCTTTGATATTACTTGCGCCGGCTGGTGTTTGGTTGTTACTTTTGTTGGTGTTACCAACACTGATAATTTTGCAATTAAGTTTAGTCCCAAATATTCGACCAGGTGATATAGTTAACCCTAGTGGTTTTGATAATTATATCCGTATAATTGACCCTTTATACTTACAGGTGATTGTGCGATCGCTTGGGTTGGCAGTTGGTACAACTATCATCTGTTTAGTGTTGGGTTTCCCTGTCGCCTATTGGATAGCTCAAATAGCACCGCAACGGTGGCGCAACTTGCTATTATTGGGTTTTGTTTTACCTTTGTGGACTTCTTCCCTACTGCGTGCCTACGCTTGGATTACAATTTTACGCCCTACTGGGTTACTAAATAGTTTGCTTAGTAGTGTAGGCTTACCTACGCTAGAATTACTCAACAGAGTGCCGGCTGTATTAATTGGCATGAGTTACAGCTTGTTACCCTACATGGTGTTAATTTTATATGCTTCCCTGGAAAAGTTAGACAAGCGTTTATTAGAAGCAGCAGCCGATTTAGGTGCAAATCCAGTACAGAGTTTTTGGAAAGTGACGATTCCGCAAATTTTCCCAGGAATTGCGGCTGGTTCTTTGCTAGTCTTGATCACAGGATTAGGAGATTTTATCGATCCAGAATTATTAGGTGGTGCTGCTAGTATGACGGCGGCGCGATTAGTTTATAATCAATTTCTGGGCGTGACTCAAAACTGGGGATTTGGTTCAGCTTTGAGTATGACGTTAATTTTAGCTGTCAGTATTGCGATCGCTCTCCTCATTAGACTTGGTGAAGCCACACCAAAGGCATAAGTTTGTAGTAGAGACTATCTACAAAATGTAGAGACGTTGCATGCAACGTCTCTACATAATTCACAGAGTAACTAACTGATGGTGTTTCTGTTGTTCTGTATGCAGTAATTTCTCAATCATAGCTAACAATTCATGTTCTAAATAAGGCTTGGTTAAGTAACCCTTAGCACCCAATTCTTCAGCTAGTTGGCGATGTTTTTCTGCACTGCGAGAAGTCAGAATAACTATAGGTAATTCGGAGAGGTTAGGGTATTTGCGAATATTGCTTAATAATTCAAATCCATTCATCCGTGGCATTTCTAAATCCGAGATGATAACTTGAATTTCGGGATGTCGTTGTAACTGTTCTAAAGCTTCTATCCCATGCTGTGCTGCTATAACTTGATACCCAGATTTTTGCAGCGTTAAAGAAAGAGTTTGGCGCAGACTAATAGCATCATCTACTACTAAAATTACTGGTGGTGTTTTCTGCGGTGCTTCTATCGATTGGTTGGGAGGTTCTTTGATAGTATTTGTCGGTTGAGAAGCACTCAATAGTGGTATTGGTTTTAGGTTAGACTCTGACTGTGGTAAGGCTTGCTCATCGGCAGGATTCGCTGCTGGTAATGCGCCTACATCTAGTGTGGCTTGCATCTCAATAGATTGTAGCAACAAAGCACCATCAATTACTAAGATGAGAGTACCATTAGCCAAACTACTACAACCATAAATGTATTTGGGAGGTGCGATCGCATTTCCTAAAGGTCTAATAACTAATTCTTGTTCGCCGATAATTTGGTCAACTTCTAAAGCAAAAATACCATGATTTCGCCGCAACACTAACACAGGATTATTCATAACTTCTGTGTTATTCTCACTCAGTAAATAGCGATTATTTACATTGTAATCAAAAGAATTATTATAAGACATCAACTCTGATAGTTGATAGAGGCTGACCATATTTTCATCATCCCCTGTATGGTAGTGCAGAACTTTTTTACCTTCAAATTCTTTGATTTGTTGCGGTAAGGGAATGACAATTTTTTCGATACTATCTAATAGTAAAGCGTAAATAGTACCACCAGCTTGGACTAACATTAATTGGTCGGTAGTCATAGAAAAAGGAATTTTCAGGATAAATGTTGTTCCTTGATTGGGTAAGGATTGAACTGCAATTGAGCCGTTAAGAGTTTGCATTTGAGAACGCACAATATCTAACCCCATTCCCCGCCCAGAAATCTCACTCACCTGTTCAGCAGTGGAAAATCCGGGCGCAAACATCACATCTAATAAATCTGCTTCATGCCAGTGTTCATTATCTGGGTTAAAATTCAGTTCATTAGCTTTTTTGCGAATCTTTTCTAAACTCAATCCTTGTCCATCATCTCGAACTTCAATCACTGTTTGACTACCTTGATGGTAGGCGCAGATTTCAATCACACCTTGTTCTGGTTTACCACGTTCCCGGCGTAGTTGCGGCGATTCGATCCCGTGGTCAAAAGCATTACGCACTAATTGTACAATCGGATCGTAAAGTTTTTCCGCGATCGCCTTATCTACCAGTAACCCTGTACCAGTCAGGCGCAATTCCACTGATTTTTGATAAACATTCCCCAATTTCTGCACCATCTGAGGAAGGCGATTCAAAATATTACCTAAAGGTAACATCCTAGCTTCGACTAAATTATCAATCATCGTCAAAGCTAAATTTTGTTGCTTGTCGTTGATTTGGCTAGCTTGTTTGAGAAGTAAATCAATTGATTCTGTAGTTTCTTGTAATTGTAGTGTCTCTTCTATCGCTTCGTGTAATGTCAACTGAAATTCTGTATAAGCATCCATTTCTAATGCGTCAAATTTCACCGATGCAAAATCTTGGCTATATTGTCCATTGAGACTTTGCATCTGTAACGGTAAATCCCGTAATTTATTTAAAGTTTCTTGATGTCTGCTCAGACGTTGCAACAATCTCTCTAAAATGTCTTGAGTTTGTTCATCATTTAAAGTACGTCGTTTTTGATAAATTAATGATTCACCAGCTAAGTAATTCAGGCGTTGCAGTCCGTCTACATCAACACGAATAAATGTATGCTGTTGATTTTTCCTATTTTGATAAGACAGAGATTTATCTTCTGATGGTTCATTCACAACATCAATTGCTGTTTCTGTCATCTCTGTAGTGGTGGGTTCACTCACCACTAAAGCTGTTTGCTCATTGTTATCTTGATTAACTGGCTCATCTGCTAAGTTTTCCTCAGTTTCTCCTCCCCATAGTTCTTCTAGGAGTTGATCATTTGCAATAGATTCAGGCTTTGATATGGGTTGAAAAACTAATAGTGTTTGTAACTTAGGACTATCAGACCAATTTTTGTCTTCAGCATTTACAGGCGGATGTTTTTTATATTCTGCTGCTAGTAAACTAATTTTATTTTGTAATGCTTGAATAAAAGGAATAATATACTCAGATTTTTTAGTTGAATAGTGAAATTTAGCAACTGCTAGCAGAATAATAGCAATCATTCCGTGGCGATAAAGACAAAGACTATCACTATCATCATCACTACGAATATACTCTAAAAATTGACTCAGCCAGCTATCAACATAACTCAGCAAATTTTCGCCTTCAGGATTGGTAATCAACATCTCCAGCGATAATTCTGATTCTGGTATTGCCCTTTCATGATTAAACCAGCCCAGCATACAGCGCACAACTTTTAAATAAAATTTAGCGGTTGTGGGTTGAATGCACTCCTGCTTATTTTTGCCGGATGTTGTTAAAAATTGATAAAATTCTGCTTCCCTATCGCAAGATTGAGGATTGACAGCCTGTGTAGTTAATGTGAGTTGTTGTAACGCCGTAGATGGTTCACCGCCACGGGTGCGATCGCCTGCTAAAATTGCTTGTTGTGCCTCCTGCAAATTAACCAGAGCAATCTTAGCTATCTGCTCTACTTGCTCAGGATTAGTTTGTAAAGCTAACAGCATTGTTTGAGCAATTTCCCCAAACCCTGGTAAATTTAAAGATTCTGCCAAGCCAATAAATACTTCAGCTTGTTCAGTTAACAACTCGCTGAATTCAGTTGGACTTAAACTATGTTCAATAGCTTCAGCAATATTTTCTAACCGTTGTTTAACACCAGTCTCAAATATAGATTGGACAATATCAAAACCCAATTCTTCGGAAGTAGGAATATGATGCTCATCACCAAAAGCATCACCTAATTTAGCCTGAATTTTGGCAAATACTGAAGCGGCTCTTTCTAAAATTTCCTCATGATTAATCACGCTACCAGTGATTTCTGCGGTTAAGGCTAAATGCAAGCATTCATAACCTTGATGTAAAAATGTTTGTAGTTCCGAATCTATCAATACATCTGGATTATATAGAGATTTAAATATATCTTCTAAGGAGTGGGCTATGGTCTTAATTACTTCTAAGCCAACAGTAGCAGCACCACCTTTAATCGTATGGGTAGCGCGCATTAAGTTATGCACTGTCCCCTTGTTATAACTTGTCGATAAATTTAATAATTCCTGTTCAATAGTTTCCAATAATTCAGGGGCTTCTGCTATGAAATAAATATAGCCCTGCTCACGAATTTCAGTATCTGTAATCATAATCTGGGACTGGGTATTGGGGACTGGGTATTGGGGACTGGGTATTGGAGAGTTGCGAATGGGAACAGGGGATTGGGGATTGGGGACTGGGTAAAAATTCTTCTTCCTCCGCTTCCCCTGCTTCCTCCGCTTCCTCCGCTTCCTCCGCTCCCCTATTCCCTACTCCCCACTCCCTGATTGTTAATTCACTTTGAACTTACTGACAGTTGTTAACAACTCTTGCGCCATATCTGATAAATCTTGGAATACAGCCGCAATTTCTTGGGATTCGCCAAAGGTTTTGTTAGCAATGTCTGCAACATCTTTCATGGAATTAGTTACTGAAACAGATTGCGCCATTTGTTTTTGGGTTGCGTCAGTAATACGTTGAATTAGCTGGCTAATTTCCGCAGTTGCAGACACAATGGCATTTAAGTTTTGACGGGTGTCATTAACAAAGTTTGTGCCTTCTACTACCTGCTGAATTCCTGTTTCCATTGCTACCGCAACTTCCCCAGTTTCCTCTTGAATCTCCTGAACTAATTTTTCAATCTCAATTGTCGCTGCTGCTGATTGGCGAGACAAAGAACGCACTTCATCAGCTACGACTGCAAAGCCTTTACCGTATTCTCCGGCGCGTGTGGCTTCAATGGCAGCGTTCAAAGCCAGTACGTTTGTCTGGGTAGCAAAGCTACTAATCAAATTCACTACTTTAGAGATTTTTTGTGAGGATTCACCGAGGCGTTTAATCTTTTTGCTAGTTTGCGCTACGGTTTCTCGAATCGCTTGAATGGCTTGTACAGTCTTGTTCATGGCTGCATCGCCAGATTCAACGGTTTGGTTGGCTTGTTTGACTGATTCTTGTACCAAATCTGCACTATTAACTACAGCTTGGGTAGCGTGTACCATTTGTTGAATCTCACCCAAAGCGATGTTAATCTCATCCGACTGTTGTTTGGCAAGGTTATTTAGTTCTGCCAAGGAAGCATTACTGTCGCTAGAAGTTTGGGCAACTTTTTGAGATGATGATTGTACCTGCAATACAATCTGGCGCAATGCTTGCAGGGTGTTGTTGTAAGCATCGGCGATAGTGCCTAATTCATCTTCTGTAATCGGCGCACGTACTGTTAAATCCCCCTGTAAAGCTGGTCTAACCGCCATCAGCAGTTGAATAGAACGTTGTTGTAATAACTCTTTGGCGGCTTTATCTCGTGCGGCGGCTTCTGCTAGTTGGGTTGATTGTGTTTGCAGTTTTTGCAGGTATTCCGTCTGTTGTAATGCTAGTCCTAATTGGTCGCCAATTCTGGATAACAGGGTGACTTGTGACTCTTCCCATTCACGCACGCCGGAATTTTGATAAGCTGCTAATAGTCCCCACAATTGTTCACCGAAAAAGATGGGAACAATCATGTAAGCTTTGATTTCAAATTGTTCTAAAATCTCAATGTGGCACTGAAAATGACCAGCTTTGTAGATATCATTAACTACGAAGTTTTCACCTTTAGCATAGCGACCGCCTTGGGTTTCTTGCAGGTGGGTATCTTCCCAGACGGTTTTGATATCTGGCCCGACTAATTTCACCCACAGATGACCCACTGATTCGGCAATAAATTCGCCACTCCAATCAGGGTTGAAACGATAGACAGCCACGCGATCGCATCTTAATAATTGCCGTAAGTCTTGAGTGGTAATCTTGAAGATTTCTTCTATATCTACGGCTTGGCGGATGCGGTTAACTATCTTAGTCAAGGCTTTTTCTTGTTCTGCTATCTGAGCGAGTTTCTCAGATTTGATTCGCACTTCTTCTAGATAGTCTAACTGTGATTTGGCTAAACTAAATTGTGAGGCAATTTGAGTTAAAAAGTTGACTTCCCATGATTGCCATTCCCGTGAGCCAGAATTTTGATACGCTGCTAATAAACCCCAGAGTTGTTCACCAAAAAATATTGGCACTATGATGTAAGCTTTGGCTTCAAATTGCTCCAAGATTTCTATATGGCACTGCGTCAACCCTATTTTATAAATATCATTGACTACAAAGTTTTCACCTCTGACATACCGACCGCCTTTAGTGTCTTGCAGGTAGGTATCGTCTAGAACGGTTTTGATATCTGGCCCTACTAATTTTGTCCAACCGTTGCCGACTGACTCCGCCACAAACATACCACCCCAGTCTGGTTTGAACTGATAAACAGCCACGCGATCGCATTTTAATGCTGTCCGTACTTCTTGGGTGGTGGTTTTAAAGATATTATCAACATCTTGCGCTTGACGGATGCGGTTAACTATCTTGGTAAAGGCTTTTTCTTGTTCGGCAATTTGCTTTAATTGTTCAGATTGCAAACGCATTTGGTCTAAATATTCGGCGTGAGCGATCGCCACACCAAACTGCAAGCCAATCTGATTTAAAAAGCTCAATTCCCACTCTTGCCAATCACGAGTCCCACTATTTTGATATGCTGCTAATAATCCCCATAATTGTTGACCTGCAAATACAGGAACTATCATGTAAGCTTTGACTTCAAATTGTTCTAAAATCTCAATGTGGCACTGAAAATGACCAGCTTTGTAGATATCATTAACCACAAAGCTTTCACCTTTAGCATATCGACCACCTTGAGTTTCTTGCAGGTGAGTATCTTCCCAAACCATTTTATAGTCGGGAGTCACTATTTTTACCCAACCACTACCAACTGATTCGGCAATAAATTGACCACTCCAATCAGGATTGAAGCGATAAATACCCACGCGATCGCACTTCAATAACTGTCTGATTTCTTGGGTAGTGGTTTGGAAAATTTTCTCGATATCATTTATATGTAAAATCTTATCGATAACTTTGGCTACTGATTGTTTAGCCTGAGTCTGCAATTGCAATTCTTTATGCAGTTCAAAGCTCTGGAGTCTGTAGGTTAATTCTGTGGTAACTTGCGATAGTAAGGTAATTTCTAATTCTTGCCATTGTCTGGCACAAGCACAACTATGTACTGCGAGTAATCCCCAAACTTTCCCTTCTACCACTATCGGTAAACTTAAACTGGCTTTGATTTGAAATTTATCGAACAGTTGTTTTTGATAGGGAGTTACTTGTACTTGCGTCACATCATCAATTGTGACTGGTTCTACATAGTCTTGATTGGTATATAAACCAAATAGAATCCCAGGGAGAATTTCACCTACAGCCGGTGTCCAACCGAGAGTACGCGATTCTGATAATACTGTCCCAGAATCTGATGCTAAAAACTGATAAATTACCGCGCGATCGCAAGTAATTTTTTCTCTAACTTTCGCTACCGTAACCTTTAAGACTGCATCTTTATCTGATGCTAGGCGCATCTGGTTAGTAATGTCTTGTAGTTGCTGTCTCCAAGTTTTAAATTCTTGAGTAATTGCACTAGATACATTATGATGAGAACTATGACTTAAATTCACACCATCTTTAGTTTTTTCTAACGGTTCTACTGTAGAAACTAAATCATCACTTTCATGACTGTTATGATACGCAATTGTCATTTTATAGACCTCTAGCCATTTATTAGTTTAATAATGTTAGTAATGAATTTTTAAAGCCATTACCCAAATCTCAATTATGTGTAGCCCACATCGGGGAATGAATAATAGCATCAGCATCGAGATTGAACATCATTCTCTCTGCGTCGTTAATAAAGTATCCTTGCAAAAAAGGCGATATCGATTGAGAAAATAATTCCGCAGATGGTGCTTTCATTTGCTCCATATCTAGCCATTCAATATCCATCAATTGCCTAACTAATAGCCCTAAATGCTTGCCATTTTTTTCTAATACAATCGTCATCATTTTTGTCATCAGATTTGTGGCTGGTGGCAAAGGCGGATACCCTAACATCTCCTCTAAATCCACTAACCACAGCATTTCATCGCGCCAGTTATAAACACCTAATATACAACTAGGCATCTGAGGCATACTACATACATCACCCAAAGATACCTGCAAAACTTCTGTGATATTCTCTAAAGAAATTACTGCTGTATCTCTGGCTCCTAAATGAAAACTTAAAAACTTTTGCTGACTATCCAAAGCTATTTGTCCTTTGATGTTATCCTTTACTAGAGTGACAACACTGCCTATTTACAGAATTGCTTCAGTGTTAATGCCAACTCTTCTTGATTTATCGGTTTAGAAAGATAAGCCTCTGCTCCTAGCATATTTCCCCACATTTTATCGACATCAGTATTTTTGGTTGAACAAAAAACTACAGGTATTTTGCTCGTATCTGGATTACTTTTTAGTTCTCGACAGATTTCAAATCCACTTTTACCCGGCAGAATGACATCGAGAAAAATTAAATCTGGCTTAGTTCTATCGATTTTGACTTTCGCTTCCTCACTGCTGGTTGCGCTAATTACAGAACAGCCAGCTTGTTGCAAATAACGGCTGATAATCTCCATATCAGTTAAGCCATCTTCAATTACTAAAACAGTAGTCATAGACATTACCTAGAAAAATTATTAGTGGTCAGACAATCAAATCAATAGCCCTTGCATCCAGATGCCAACAGGCTTTTATCTTGTTATATTGTGATTTGTTTCTGCTGAATTTAGTTCAGTAAAAATACTGACTGTTACATTTCTTGATTTAATGCCTATCTCATGAATAATCACCAAAATACTTTGAGAGACACAATGACTCGCATCTCTACAGATGGTTGATTTGGCGCATATTTGTTAAAATATGTCACAGCTTTAAAATTCCGCAACAATTAAAGCTGAAGAAAACATCTCCACAACTCATGAAAATCTTGATGTTTGCCAACCTCAAGCTATACGTTCACGCACAACTCCTAAACCTGAGTTGCTGTTGGCTTGAGATTGCGCCTGTACAGGCAAGTATTTACGAACAATACTCAATACTTTATCTGTAGCTACAGGTTTAGTCAGAAAATCTGTAGAACCGACCACTTTCGCCCTGACTCTATCTAACAGCCCGTCATTGCCAGTTAAGATAATCACAGGCGTATTAGCAAAAGAGGAGATACGCCGCAACTGAGTACAGATTTCGTAACCACTAGCCACAGGCATAACCAAGTCTAAGAAAATTAAGTCTGGTTTCTCTTGGATAAGAGTTGGTAAAGCTTGTACCGCATCTTGAATCTTGATAAACCTCAGTCCGTGGGAAGTGATAATCTCCTCCATGATTTGACAAACTTGAGGACTATCATCCACACAAGCCACCAACGGCAGATGAGATTTTTTTGGTGGTGCAGATATAGACTTGTTGGCAGTTTCTAATACAGCTAAAGGTAAATCAGGGACTTCTATTAATTCGATAATACCTTTGAGAACATAAGGCAGTAATGAACGAGAGATAGCTACAACATTCTGCTTCATTCTGGCGGCTAAGTCTCGCAATGTCTGTTTACCATTAATCAAACTGACAAAGTTTTTGTAAACAGATGGACTAACTAGCTGCTGTAGCTGTTCTGGTCTTCTAATTATTGGTGCTAAGTCAGGGAAAACATTCGCCAAACCAGCCTCTGCCCACGATTGCCATGAATCCTGCATCTGTTTGATTGACAAATCTGCACTGGTGAAACTCATGGGTGTTTCCAGAATCACCTCTTGGTTGCGAGTGCAACTCACAGACACAAAATTTGTCTGTTGGGCTATGTCAAAGAGAACTTCCGACAAAGTGTTCTCTACAATGGTGTTAATCTGTTCTCGTTGAATTTTTTGTCTTTTATACAAAATTTCCAACAGACGATAATCCCAATACTCAGTTACAGTATCTTGTTGACGTAGCTGCATTTTATCCACATCAATCTGTGGACAATGTTGAGCTATATGTCTACGCCATCGCCGAAAAGGATGTTTTCCGCCAGTCGCCCACACTATCCGGCCTAAGCGATAGTAAAAAACCCATCGGTTTCCTTTTGGGCTACTAATAACTAACTGTCCGTTGTACTGTAGTTGAGTACAAGTTTTAAATTCATTCAAAATGTTATTTGATACCATCAGTTCCGGGTGGGTCATACCTTCTACCTTTACTTTGTCCATCAGCCTTTTCAACACCCAACCTAGCCATTTTTTTAAGCAGGATTATTTATCTGTATCGCTTTATTTGGCTAAATATGTTGAATATCAGCCTGTTTATTTTCTATGACTGGGCATCTAACAGACTTGACTGAAGAGTAAAAATATTCAGTTAACTGTAAATGCCAGACATTAATCCTGCTGATGCCAACAGAATGCAACACTTTTTCTTCAAATAGTGGAAATTACCGTTAAATTTTCTCTATTAAATAAAAAAAATGTTACACCTTTGTCTAGACTCCAATATACAGATAGATTTATTTGATGTAACTATTGTAGAGATTGTTAATTTATTTTATATCCGTACAAATTCTGATTTTTCTTCTCAAGAAAAATCATATACTTCCGCAATATATATGAGTTTTGGGCAAATGGTTCCAAAAATTCTCACTTAGTTAATCTATTTACAATTCTTAATGACAACTATAAATTTTAGTATATTTTCTATAACAAACTAAAAAATCCGTGTAAGCAAATTTAAACAGAAAATCAAACCTAATAACGTTAAATTAATTAAAACATCATTTAAATAATCTAATATCAAGCAGATATTTCTTTAAAACTACCGCATGAGCAAGACTGGTTTAAAATACTGCATTCACAAATATCCGTCTGAGCAGTATTTATCGGCTTAGAAATAGACAGTTTTGACACTATGTGTTTTTACACGTTGAGTTAAGTTTAAATGCTGCACTATTTGATATTTGCTACGCCACTACTTTTTAATCTTGAAAAATCATGATGTTGCCAGAATAGCAAGCTACCCAAACTTCTCTAGTTTTTGGATCGTAAGTAATGCCGATGGGATTAGCTTCTACATTTACTTTTTGTAACACTTTCATATCCCTAGTCCGAACTTTGCTCACGGTATGTTCTTTGTAGTTAACAACATAAAGGATTTGACCATCATCAGATAACGCCATACTACGCGGAGCATTACCTGTAAAGACTTTATCTATAACCTTTCTTTGGGGTAAACTAATTTTGACAACTTTTCCTTCACCATTTAAAGAAGCATAGAGATATTCACCACTGGGATCTATGTTGAGATGTCTTGGTGAACGACCGATATTTTTGAGCCATTTCACCGAAAAATCTCTGAGAGAGACTTGTGCAATATCATAAGAACCCATGACAGCAACATAGGCTGTTTCGGAATTCCCATCTACGGCAATGCCGCGAGGATATTTACCTAATTTAATGCGTTTGATTTCTTGATTTTTCACCGCATCAACGACGCTCAAATCCCAAGAACACCAATTACTGACTAATATCAGTCGCTCATCGGCTGAGGTTGCTACATATTTGGGGACAGAACCCACTTGAATTACTTGATCAATATCGAGAGTTTCTGTATTAATGCGATATAAAAAACTCTTGTCGGTTTTTTGAGCAGGATAACAGTTATCGCTACCAGGGTTATTAAAACCGGGGCCATACATTTTATAGTTAGACACCCAAGCATACTTGCCATTATGGGAAAAACTCGCCTCAACTGGTGCGCCTCTATATTTCCCTTTGACCTTGCTATAACCGTATTGTGATAAATCTACTGCATCGGAAATTTCTTTAACTAATTCATAGTTGCGGTTGTATACAGTGATGGTGTGGTTGTACATCATGTTTTGGGCAAAAAATAACCCATTCCCCGAATAAACCACTGATTTAGGGGAAATATTCCCAGAAATGGTTTTGATGTGCTTCATTCCCTGGGAAGGTTTGGAAGTAGTAGCTGTTGGCGGTTTGACTGGCACTTGAGTTTTTGTGGTGACAACAGGTGCAGAGGCTAAGTTGCTAGAGTGGGATTTGAGGGCAGAAAATGTCTGCGGCCCTGCGATACCATCAATAGTCAGCCGCTTTGCTTGCTGAAATTTGATGACTGCGGCTTGTGTTGCTGCGTCAAAGTAACCTGTGATGGGTTGTTTAAAGTATCCGATCGCTTGCAATTGTTGTTGTAGGGAGATGACTTGATCATTTTTGTCGCCTTGTCTGAGCGATCGCTGTGATGTTGGTGGTGATTGTTGCTGCTGGGCGACATCTGGCGAGGTGGTGGGTGGGGAGGAAGATGAGGCTATTTTATCCCACCCAGAACTAGACTCTAGAGCCGCCAGTGTTTTCGGCCCGACAATGCCATCAGGTGTTAAACCTTTGGCTTTCTGAAAATTTCTGACGGCGGTTTCTGTGATTGAGCCAAAATATCCTGTGGGTTTGTGTTGTAAGTATCCAGCAGCTTGTAACTTTTGCTGGAGGGACACCACTTGAGAACTGCTGTCACCTCGTTTGAGTGCCATAGCTTGGTTAGATAAATTCACCGCACCCAAAGCTACAGAAACCGCTAGTATGATTGCTCCACTGTGGTTTTTTATCCAAGCTGGTTGCGGAATGTATAAATCCGAATCAGTAACAGTTGCCGGTTCTGAATTGCTAGAGGCTGCGTAACTCTCGGCGAGATGCAAGTAGGCAAGTGTGTCCATAGTTAAGGAATCACCAAGACCTGGCTAATGAGGAGTAAAATTTACAACTCATTTTACCATCTGTCAAAGATGTACGGTTATGTGAGCATTTCAGTTGTGGTAGGCATTTTTCCTTGGATGACCATGACTGAGCAAGGTGCATGATGAACTACGTAGTTACTCACACTACCTAAGAAAAACTCACTCAGTCCCGCACGACCGCGACGACCGAGCATAATTAAGTCAGCCGGCCAACTGCGGGCTACTTCACAGATGATCCGCCCAGCATCGCCAACGTTTTGGGTAAAGCCGGTTTTGACACCTGCGCTGATGGCGGTGTTGGTGAGCGATCGCAACCAATCTAGTCTTTGTTGTTTCAGTTTTTCCCATTGCTGCAAATATGTGTCCATCTGTTCAGGTGGTACGGTTGGATATATAGCATCTGGCTGCATGAATATAGGGCTGACATAAGGTTCTTCTAATGGTGAAAGCACATGCAGCAACATCATTTCTGCATTGGTTGCTTTCGCTACAAATATACCTTGCTCAAAAATATACTTTTCTATTTCTGATGGGTCTATCGCTACTAAAATTCTCTGATACATCATTAAGAGTCTCCTCTAATATCGGTAGTAGATATGATTGAGTCAAAGCTAATATAGAGAAAAAGCTGACTCCCATTTATGTAGATAGATTTAATCTGATTTAGATGCTCATTTTAGGATTTGCAATCTATCTTGAGGATGAAAATTATTGCTAAGTGACTTATCAATAATTCGGTAAAGGTTTAATTTGGCAATTCGTTATTCATACTAACAGCTAATTGGTTTGGGCAGTTATTTATAGCTACAGTAAATAAGGAGCATCCTCTAGGTGGAGATTTTTTTAACGCGGAGGAAACGCGGAGGAACGCAAAGGTTTGGTAGTTGCAAAATTAATTGTGGGATGAGGGAATAAAATAGGATTTTTTGCTGCGGTTACTTTCATTTTTTGAGATATTGCCATGAATAAGACACCTTTATCCAATGTTGAAGAGCAAATTGTGATTCTGGAATTAGACAGGATTCATCTGACAGGAGAATTGGTTTTACCTACTGATGCTGAGGGAATTGTGCTGTTTACACATAGCGGTAGCAGCAGTCGATATAGTAGCTATAATCATTATTTGGCTCATGTTTTGCGTCAGGAAGGAAGGTTGGCGACTTTATTAGTTGACCTGCTGACGAAGGAAGAGGAAGCTATTGACCAACGTACTAAACATTTCCGTTGTGATATGGCTTTTCTGGCTGCTCGCATTGTGGGCATCACTGATTGGTTGTTGGAAAATCCTACTACTCACAATCTTAATGTTGGCTACTTTGGCGCAGATACAGGTAGTGGTGCCGCATTATTGGCAGCTACAACCCGTCCAATGGCGGTAAGGGCGATTGTTTCCCGCAGTGGACAAACTGATTTGGTAAGTACGGCACTTTCTTGTGTACAAACTCCCACTTTGTTAATTGTTGGGGAGAATGATTTACCTATTATTGCGATGAATGAAGATGCGATCGCTCAGATTGCTACACAACACAAGCAGTTAGAAGTTATTCCCGGCGCAACTCACCAGTTTGGTGAATCTGGAGCGATGGAAGAAGTAGGACGTTTAGCTAGTCAATGGTTTAAACATTATCTCTCTTCTTTGGCTCCACGAGATTTACATCTACATTCTATGTCTTTGAGGTGAAGCCGGGATGTAGGGCAGGGGAGGCTTTCACAGCCGGGAGCAGGGAGCAAGGGGAGAGGACTTTCCCCTTTTTTCCCAGTCAAGAGTCCCCAACACAGGAGCAATTTACTATGCCTATGAAAACTAATGGCGATCGCAATACTAAAGCACCAGAACCTAGACAGTTTGGGGGTGGTTTTATATTGTGGTTAGCATTTTTAATATTTTTAAATGTCATTCTGTTTAGCTCACCTCGCTATCCCCAAGTACCTTACAGTGATTTTGTCTCTCAGGTGGAAGCTGGTAAGGTGGCTCGTGTTGTTATCGGTTCTGACAAAATTGAATATGAATTAAAACCAGCACCTAATGCTGAGACATCTGAGGACAAAAGCAATCGGGTGTTTACTACTATCCCTCTGCCGACAGATTCGCAATTACCTCAAATTCTCCGACAGCATAATGTTGAGTATTCTGCTCAACCTCCTAGTCGTACTGGTTGGATTTCTACTTTATTCGCTTGGATTTTACCACCATTGATTTTTCTCGGTATTTGGGGCTTTTTGCTCAGTCGCAGTCAAATGAGTGGCCCGGCTGCTTTAAATATTGGTAAAAGTAATGCGCGGATTTATTCCGAAGGCACTACAGGCGTAACTTTCGCTGATGTGGCTGGTGTGGAGGAAGCTAAGGTTGAATTGCAAGAAATTGTAGATTTTCTCAAAAATGCTGCCAAGTATAAGCGATTAGGGGCGAAAATCCCGAAAGGTGTTTTGTTAATCGGCCCCCCAGGTACGGGTAAAACTTTATTAGCCAAGGCGATCGCTGGTGAGGCGGGTGTTCCTTTTTTTAGTATCTCTGGCTCAGAATTTATTGAATTATTTGTGGGGATTGGTGCTGCACGGGTAAGAAATTTATTTGAGCAAGCCAAGCAACAAGCACCTTGCATTGTATTTATTGATGAGTTGGATGCTTTGGGTAAGTCTCGTGCTGGTAGTGGGCCGATGATTGGTAGTAATGATGAGCGCGAACAAACTTTAAATCAATTACTATCGGAAATGGATGGATTTAATCCCAATACTGGGGTGATTCTCCTGGCTGCAACCAACCGTCCAGAGGTTTTAGACCCTGCTTTGCGTCGTCCTGGTCGATTTGACCGCCAAATTATGGTAGATCGTCCCGATAAAAGTGGTCGAGAAGCAATTCTTAAAATCCACGCTAAACAAGTGAAATTAGGGGAAAATGTCGATTTATCTAGGTTAGCTGCCAGAACTCCGGGGTTTGCTGGCGCAGATTTAGCTAACTTGGTTAATGAAGCGGCATTGTTAGCAGCCCGATGCAATCATGAAACGGTGACAATGGCTGATTTTAATGAGGCTATTGAGCGTCTGATTACAGGGTTAGAGAAAAAATCACGGGTGTTGAATGAGACAGAGAAAAAAACCGTTGCCTATCACGAAGTTGGTCACGCCTTAATTGGGGCTTTACTTCCCGGTGCGGGAATTGTCGAAAAAATCTCTGTAGTTCCTCGTGGTGTGGGTGCTTTGGGCTACACCCTCCAGTTACCCGAAGAAGACCGCTTTTTGATGACAGAAGATGAAATCCGGGGGCGAATTGTCGCACTTTTGGGTGGACGTTCCGCAGAGGAGTTAACTTTTGGTAAGGCTTCCACTGGGGCGAGTGATGATATTCAAAAAGCTACTGATTTGGCGGAACGTTTTGTGACACTTTATGGTATGAGTAATAAATTAGGGCCAGTAGCTTTTGAGAAGATACAACAAGAATTTTTGGAAGGTTTGAGCCATCCTCGCCGGGCTGTGAGTCAAAAAATTGCTGAAGCTATTGATATAGAAGTGACAGAAATAGTGGATGGGGCGCACCAGATGGCGTTGAGAATTTTGCAGGTGAATCAAGCACTGTTGCGAGAAACAGCCGAAATTTTGTTAGAGAAAGAAATTTTGGAAGGGGAAGAATTGCGATCGCGTCTTTATCGTGTTCAACGTCCCCCAGAAATGGATCAATGGTTGCAAACAGGAATAATATCGAGTCAAAATTCAAAATACCCTGTGGGTAGGTTTACCCCTCCGCAGCAAAATAAGCTACAAAATTTCAAATGATTGATTTTTGAGCAAGTAGAGGCGTACAGAAGAACGCAAGAGTTATGTTGACTAATTTTTTGAGATATCAGCAAGATTTTAAGGGGTAGGTTCGGCTGATTTCATGCGTTCTTCGCCAACTTCCGCCCTAGCTTCGGCAATGATGTCTTCCCAGGTTTCTCCTAAGTCTGCTATGGTGTGTTTATTATTTTCATAGAAAGCAATGCCTTTTTTGACAATGGCTTTAGCTATTGGTCTACCTGCACTACCTATGACTGGTAACAATACTGGGATGAGAACTATCCCGACAATACCTGTAATTCCTAATCCTTCTACTAAATCGCCCAGGTCGGGTAAAAGTTTAACTGACATAATGTTTTTAACCCCCTGTTTTAGTTGATTTAATTTTAGCTTAACTCTGTTTTTTCAGCTGGAAATCGATGCAGATTTTAATTTTTGTTGTCTAAATTCCAACCGAGTGCTGTGGCGACTTGTCCAGCTAATTCTAACGGATTGAATGGTTTAGCGATCGCTGTCACCATGCCCAGTTGTGAGTAACGCCGGCGATCGCTAGCTTGGATTTTGGCGGTTAATAAAATCACGGGGATGTCTTTGGTATCTGGATTAGCTTGCAGTTGCTCAAAGGTAGTGATACCATCCATGTCTGGCATCATCACATCTAAAAGAATCACATCTGGTTGACAAGCTGCGGCTTGGTTAATCCCTTCTTTACCAGAACTCGCCGTTACTACTTCCCAGCCTGCGACTGTTTCTAAGCAAATTTTGGCGACTTCTTGAATATACTGCTCGTTATCAACTACTAGAATTCGCTTGGTTTTCATGACGGCTTATCTCTTGTGAGTTGTGCGTAATTCGCTGAAGTAGTTCTATGACTCGTTGTTCAAATTCCTGGGTGGTAACACGTCCTTTAGTCAAAAATTCTGTATTTCCTAGCTTAAGCCTTTTCCGTTCTGATTCATCCAAATCTTTGGCTGAATATACTACCAAAGGAATGTTACACAGGTGATTGTGTTGTTGTAGCCAATCTACTACCGCAAAGCCATCACTTTCTGGTAAAATCAAATCCAGAATTAACAAATCTGGTTTCACTTCCTGGCTCAGACGAATCGCTTCTCGTCCGGTTCTAGCTTGGAAGGTTTCAATATCATGGCGTTCAAACAGGGTAGTGAGTAGTTCTGCTAAATCAGGATCATCCTCTACAATCAAAATCCTGGCTCGCTGAGAAGATTTAGTAATCACGCCTCTGAGAGAATCTAACAGATAGCTTTCTTGGACTGGTTTACTCACCCAATCCACAAAATCTGCACTGTTTTGGCTAGTGCTGGTTTGCTTGTAGACACTGCAAATTACAATCGGAATGTCTTTAGTTTCGCTTCGTTCTTTCAATAGTGCCATTGTTTCCCAACCATTCATCCCTGGCATGAGCAAATCTAGTAAAATCACGTCAGGATGTTCCTCAGATGCTAAGGCGATCGCATCTTCACCACTAGCTACAGTCATGACTCGATATCCCCCTGTTTCTAACAGTGTTTGTATTTCCAGGCGAATCACCGGATCATCGTCACAAACTAAGACGAGTGGGGAGTGGGTTGTGGAAAGTGGGGAGTGGGAAGGCAAAGAATCTACTAACTCTACACTGGGGGAAACTGGTAAAATCGGCAGCGTAAAGTAAAAGGTGCTACCTTCACCTACAATACTTTCTACCCAAATCCGCCCGCCATGTTGTTGTACAATACTCTGACAAATCGCCAAACCTAAACCCGTACCATCATGATTACGGGAATCTGAAGAATCTACCTGTTGAAACCGTTCAAAGATAGTATCGAGTTTATCAGACGGAATCCCACGCCCGGTGTCTTTGACTGTCAGTAATACTTCATCGCCGTATGGTTGAGCCACTAACCAAACAGTTTTATCCCGTGCAGAGAACTTAATAGCATTACTCAGCAAATTTGTCAAGGTTTGCACAATGCGGTCTGGATCTACCCATAGTTGTACCGATGGGCTAGAAATCGAGAGTTTTACACCTGCTTTATTCGCCAAGGGTTGCATAATACTGACGGCTGATTCAATCAACTCGGTCAGGTTGCAGGTTTCTCTTTCCATTTTTACCTTACCTGACTCGATGCGTTCAATGTCTAGGATGTCATTAATCAGGCGGACTAAACGCTCTGTACTATCAGTAGCAATTTGCAACAGGCGTTTACCTTGCTCTGAGTCGGCTGGTAATAAACCACTGGTGAGCATTCCCAAGGAGCCATGAATGGAGGTTAGAGGGGTGCGGAGTTCATGACTAACTACAGACACAAACTCATCTTTCATGCGCTCAATTTGTTTGCGTTCTGTAACATCACGCAAAATAACTGTATAAATTAATTCGTTATCTATATGCAGTTTCGAGATAGAAGCCTCGGCGGGGAATTCCGTTCCATCCTGGCGACAACCATAGATTTCTCGCCGTTCTCCCATGCGTCGCGCCAAGCTGGGAGCTTGTCTAAAGCCGGTAACGTGCTGACGGTGAGCCTCGACAAAACGCTGGGGTAAGAGAACATCCAGCCGTTGTCCGATAATTTCTTGAGCCGAGTAGCCAAAGATTTTCTCGGCTCCTTGGTTAAATATAGTAATTTTTTGATTACCATCAATAGAAATGATGGCATCATCGGCAATATCTAAAATCCGGGCGAGTCGGACTTGAGAAATCCGTAATGCTGCTTCTACTCGCTGACGTTCTTCTAGTTCAGAATGCAACTGTTGATTGACGTTGACTAATTCAACAGTCCGTTCTGCTACTCTTAACTCTAGTTCGTTCTTCGCGGTTTGTAGGGCGGCTTCAATTTGTTTACGATTGCTGATATCTCTGGTTGTACCCAGGATGCGTACAGCTGCGCCCTGCTCATTATAGTAGAGTTTGCCAGTACCCTCCAGCCAGTGAATACTGCCATCAGGCCAAACTACGCGAAATTCATGATTAAAATCCGTTTTTTGCTGTTGGGCTGTCTGGAATGCTCGCTCTAAGCCCGGCCAATCTTCTGGAGAAATACAGGCTTTAAAGATTTCATAAGCACCATTAAACTTACCAGGCTCCAACCCAAATAACCGCGCATGACTATCAGAACAGGTGATGTGGTTGGTGGTAAGATTCCAATCCCAAATACCCAGGTTAACGGCTTCGAGAGCCAGGGTTAAACTTTCTTCACTTTCTTGGAGGGCGGCTTCTGCTAATTGGCGATCGCGCTGATTGCGTAATGCTAAAATCCCATAGGCTAAGTCTGCCGTTAACTCTTCTAACAGTTTCACCTCATTGACATCAAAAGCATCGGCTTCATCGGCATAAATATTTAAAGCTCCAAAGGCTTGACCATTAGCCAGCATTGGTAGAGCAATTGCAGCAGCATAACCCCGACTGATGGCTTGACACCGCCAAATCTCATAGCGGCTATCAGTCAAAATGTTCTGAATAATTGTAGTTTTTCCGGTACGGATAGCGGTTCCTGTCGGCCCTTGACCATGAATTGTGTCAGCCCAAGTGAGATTGAGCGATCGCAAATATCCCTCTTCATAACCTGCTTGCGCCACCGGGCGGATACTTTTCATGGTATCATCTTCAGCATAGGCTACCCAGGCCAAACGATAACCCCCAACGTGAACAATAATGTCGCACACCTGATGTAGTAAATCATCCTCGTCTTCAGCCCGAACTAGCACTTGATTACAATTACTCAAGGTTTGCAATGTGCGATAAACTCGCTGTATTTCTGCTTTTACTTGTTTGTAATGAGTAATATCCCGTGTAATTGCTAGTTGGACTAAGCTACCATCGGCGGCGTTATGCAAAGGTACAGCCTGAGTTTCCATCCACCGGCGATGATTTTCACAAGTAATCAACTCAAATTCCAGACTAGCTTGTTGTCCTTGACACACACTTTGATTCAATTGGCGAAAAGCTGGCTGGTACTCCGGCGCAATCAGATTATATATAGATTTACCCACCAATGCGGCGGCGTTATCCGCTTCTAGTATCGCCACACCTGCGGGATTAATTTCTAATAAAGTACCATCAGCCGCCACAATTGTCACACACTCTGGTTGTGTATCAAAAATTGCGCGTCCGTTGGTGAAAAAGGGACTGGGGACTGGGGACTGGGGACTGGGGATTGGGGATTGGGTATGGGATTTTTCCCCTCTGCTCCCTTGCTTCCCTGCTCCTCTGCTCCCCTGCTCCCCTGCTCCATGCCTTTGACTGACTCGCCTTAATAATTTCACTCGTTCTAAACGATTAATAATTCGCGTCACCAATTCCGGGCCGATGATGGGTTTACTCACGAAGTCGTCAGCACCGACGCTATAGACTTGGTTAACTATTTCGGCATCGCTGTGAACTGTGAGGAATAATATAGGTATCTCACCCCACTCAGCATCATTACGCACTACTTGGCATAATTCAATACCATTTGTATGGGGCATTTCTACATCCAGAATTAATAAGTCTGGTGTTTCGGCTTTTAATGTTTCCCAAAACCGCCGGGGATCATCTAAAGTAATGACTTTCAAACCCCAAGGACATAGGAGAGTTTGCAATAGGGCGAGAATTTTGGGGTCGTCGTCTACAGCTAAGACTTTGGCTTCGGCGTGGGGAACTTGTTGTAAAATGTGAGCGATCGCCCCCAATACCTCAGATATCCCTTGGGGTTTCTGTAAAAAGGTGTGTTCCCCATGACGCGCTAGTTGTAGGCGATGTTGAAAACCTGTCTGTTCTGTAAACACTATAACGGGTATAGACGGTTTACATTGGGCTAGTTCTGCTAAGAAACTCAAACTATCTTCTTGATGAGGCGCAACTTGAGGATCAAGCAGCACTACACTTGGATGCTCTTGGTAGAGTATCTTTCTGGCTTGCTTCAGACTGGTGCTAGTAGTCACTTGAAATTCCCAGTCAGCAGATGCTTGTGTTAACTGTTCAGCTAAAGTAGCATCCCTATCAACTACCAATACCAAGGGAAGGGAATTAGTCACAGACGGTGAAGATGCTGCGGGTTTTTGCGCTGCAACTTCTTGGCGTAATGCTTGCACCCAATTTTGCAACTTGCTAATTTCTCTTGGTGTCCAACTTGTACCAGATTTCAATAGCTGCTCAATTTGGCGTGCTAGTTTTGAGCCTTCCGGTAAACCAAACGTCCCCAAAGAACCGGCTAAAGTATGGGCTTCTTGTCTAGCTTGCGAATATAATTCTAAATCAGGAGCTTCTTGGGTAATTGCTAATGCAGCTTGTTCGATAACTTTAACTTGCTGATCCACCCGTCCATAAAATTTCTGCCAAATTCCCGCTATGGCTGTGAGTGTTGTCTCTGTTTGAGATTTACTATGAGATGTGGGAGATTTTTTCTTCTCTCCTGCTCCCTTATTTCCCTGCTCCCCTGTTCCCTTACTTTCCTCCTGTGGCTTGAGTCGATAGCCGATACCATAAACAGTTTCAATTAAATCACTAGGCACTCCCACATTTCTCAACTTCATTCGCAATCCTTTAATATGGGTGCGAACTGCATCCTCTCCGGGAGTATCTTCATAAGACCAAAGATGCTCTAAAATCATCGAACAGCTAAACACCCGGCGACGATTGCGTAAAAATAACTCCAATAGCGCATATTCTTTCGGAGTTAAAGAAAGTAACTCTTGTCCATAAGTCACTTCACAACTGCTAGGGTCAAGCCGCAAGTCGCCACATTCTAAAATTGGTTGGGAATTTGTCGCGCCTCGCCGCAACAGCGCACGCACACGCGCCACCAATTCCTCCTCATCAAAGGGTTTCACTACATAGTCATCTGCACCCGCATCTAAACCTATTGCTTTCTCGTGACTACTATCGCAACCTGTTAATAACAGGATAGGCATTTGTTTACCATTTGACCTAATTTGCCGACACAGGCTAATTCCATCCCGCTTTGGCAGCATCACATCTAAAAGAATTAAATCATAGTCATAGGTTTGGACTAAATCCCAAGCTGCATCACCATCAGCCGCCACTTCCACCACATAGTTTTGGTTAGTGAGAACGGCTGTGAGCGCATAAGCGTTTAATTCGTCATCCTCTACTATTAAAATTTTCATATTAAATTAAGATTTAAACAATCATCAACAAATGGTCTAACTGATAACTCTAAATTAGTAATATTTGGTACTTAAACTTATATTAGATGATGGAACTCTTGAATATTAATTTTAATTAACAAATATCAATATTTATCAAACTTTAGAAATAGATTCACACTTAAGATATCAATATCTAACTAGCAGGGTTTTGGCGTTATCCACAAATAAAATCAATACATCTTAATATTAAAAGATTTTTGTTACCTGTTTACGAGCAATATTCACAAACTGTGTAGATATTTTCCAAAAAATCAACATCAATCATCTTTTATAGATGAAATGAGAGTGGCTATTTTCCTCACAAGTTCCTCAAATTTTTGTCTTATAAGCAATAGTGTGAGGCAAATGAGTCTTTGCTGAGTGCTGTTAGTATATTCAGACTATAGCTGATGCTGATTTTCAGTAAAAAATCCTAGCTCATAGACTCTCATATCTAACCTCTAGCCTTTCAGCAGTTCACTAAAACTAACTACTATAGGAATCATATTTGATTTCTGAAAACAACTCAGTACACCCCTGTTCCCTCTTTTCCTGTTCCCTGCTCCCTCTTTCCCTGTTCCCTGTTCCCTGTTCCCTAACTAAACAAGTAATTTCAATAATCAAATCGGATTCCTATAGAAGAACTTAATTTTAAACCAAAAACCTCAATAAATAATAACAGAGGTCTATATGCTCAAAAAAATTTTAGTGGCATTGGATCGCTCGGAAACAGGACAACAGGTTTTTGAGCAAGCATTAACCTTAGCAAAAGCCACACAAGCCAGCTTATTCTTGTTACACGTGTTGTCAGCAGAAGAAGACGGTAGTCCTAATATACCTATGGTAACAAATTATGATTACTATCCAGGAATAAGCGGTCAAACCTTTGAGGTATATCAAAAACAGTGGGATCGCTTTAAAGATGAAGGCTTGAGAATGTTACAAGCTTTCAGTGCTAAAGCCAACACCGCAGATGTATCTACAGAATTTCAACAAATCTTAGGCAGCCCTGGACGCACAATTTGTAAATTCGCGACTACGTGGAATGCGGATTTAATCGTGATGGGACATAGGGGTTTAGCTGGATTTAAAGAATTAGTTATAGGTAGTGTAAGTAACTATGTCCTCCACCATGCCCCCTGTTCAGTTCACATAGTCCATTGTGCAAATCCAGCCAAAACCACTGTCAAAGAAGATACGCAAGAAAGTGTAGGGGTGTAGGAGAGCGGAGGGGCAGGGGGGCAGGGGAGCGGAGGGAGCGGAGGGAGCGGAGGGAGCGGAGGAAGAAAAACTTTTACCCAATCCCCAATCCCCAATCCCCAGTTCCCAATCCCCAGTCCTCATTCCCTAACTAAAAAGCAATAAATACTGTAAAACTATTCACAAAAAAGATGGTTATGCTTATGCCATGTAGAGAATTTGTGAATTGTTCAACTGTCCCAATCACTGTTTTTGTTAACACAAAAATGTGTTCATGGGACGTTTTACAATTCACCTCCCATTCCTCTCACCGCTTTCCTTGTCAGGATAAGCGGGAGTCTCCTGGGAGGTTCTGATGACAACTACAACCAAACCAAACCAAACTCATCCTAGTGGGGATAAACGATTGAAGATGCTAGATGCAACTATCAAGCGTCATCAATATCAACAAGATGCCCTGATTGAAATTCTGCATAAAGCTCAAGAAATCTTTGGCTACTTGGAAACGGATTTATTACTGTATATCGCCCATAGCTTGAAACTACCACCTAGTAGGGTTTATGGGGTAGCAACTTTTTATCATTTATTTTCTTTAGCACCACAGGGTAAGCATACTTGTGTGGTATGTACAGGTACAGCTTGTTATGTCAAAGGCGCGCAAGCCATCTTAACAAATTTGGAAAAATCTACCTGCATTCACCCTGGTGAAACTACTGCTGATGGTGAATTATCACTACTCACGGCACGCTGTTTAGGTGCTTGTGGCATTGCGCCGGCGGTGGTGTTTGATGGTGCGGTTTTAGGTAATCAAACCCCGGAAACAGTAGAGCAACATATACAAGGATGGTTAACAGCAATTCAAAATTCGGAACAGTAGACATGATAAGGGTTCTCAGGTTGACATCTGTTGACCGAAGAAAACAAGGATCTGAGCCGCCTAAATTGATTTATGGAGAAGAAAAAAAGTGAAACAACATTAATTCAAGCCCCCGGATTTATCCGTGGGGGTATTGAATGCAAGAATTTTGTAGGCGTAAGCCTTCCCTACGGGACGCTACGCGATGCCGTAGGCTATGCAAGAATTCGGAGCGCAGCGACGTGACCGCTTTTGAAGAGTTGGTATAAAACATGGAACTAACTGAATTATTAGAAATATCTCGACAAGAACGTTCTCAAGCCAAACCAGTACAAATACGTTGCTGTACGGCGGCTGGTTGTCTTTCTTCTAACTCTCAAGCGGTGAAACAACAACTAGAAGCAGCTGTAAAAGCAGAAGGTTTGGAGAAGGAAGTACAAGTTTCAGGCGTGGGTTGTATGCGCTTGTGCTGTCAGGGGCCTTTAGTGGAAGTTGAGAAAGTGGGGAGTGGAGAGTCGAAAGGCGAGACTCAAGAAACTCTGTATGAAAAAGTGACTCCTGAAGATGCAACATCAATTATTGGGACGCTGAAAGGAAAAGAGTCTCATCTGTCGGTGGTGAAGCTAGAGCAGCCCTTTTTTACATATCAGAAGCCGATAGTGTTAGAAAACAGTGGCAAAGTTGACCCAGAAAGGATTCAGTCTTATATTGCTACTGGGGGTTATCAGGCTCTTTATCATGTCCTGCGGGAGATGACATCGGCGGAAGTTGTCGATACAGTTAGCCGCAGTGGTTTGCGGGGACGGGGTGGTGCTGGTTATCCCACAGGTTTGAAATGGGCGACAGTTGCTAAGGCGAAAGGACAGCGCAAATTTGTCATCTGTAATGCCGATGAGGGAGATCCTGGTGCATTCATGGATCGGAGTGTGTTGGAGAGTGATCCCCACCGGGTATTAGAAGGAATGGCGATCGCTGCCTATGCGGTGGGTGCAAGTCAAGGTTATATTTATGTCCGGGCAGAATATCCCATTGCCATCAAACGCTTACAAACTGCCATACATCAAGCCCAACGCCTCGGTCTTTTAGGCAGTCAAATCTTTGACTCTCCCTTTGATTTTAAAATTGATATCCGCATCGGTGCAGGGGCTTATGTTTGCGGTGAAGAAACAGCGTTAATGGCTTCTATCGAAGGTAAACGTGGTCTTCCTAGCCCTCGTCCCCCCTATCCGGCGGAATCTGGTTTATGGGGACATCCGACCTTAATTAACAATGTAGAAACTTTTGCCAATATTGCGCCGATTATCCGTAAAGGTGCGGAGTGGTTTGCTAGTGTCGGCACTGGCAAAAGCAAAGGCACAAAAGTATTTGCTCTAGCTGGCAAAATCCGCAACACAGGTTTAATCGAAGTGCCAATGGGGACATCCTTAAGGCAAATAGTAGAAGAAATGGGTGGCGGTATTCCCGATGGTGGTATTGCCAAAGCAGTACAAACAGGAGGCCCTTCTGGGGGATGTATTCCCGCCTCCGCGTTTGATACTCCTGTAGATTATGAATCCTTAACCAGTCTGGGTTCGATGATGGGTTCCGGTGGGATGATCGTCATGGATCAAACTACTAACATGGTAGATGTCGCCCGCTTCTTTATGGAATTTTGCATGGATGAATCCTGTGGTAAGTGTATTCCTTGCCGAGTCGGAACTGTGCAGTTACATGGATTATTAACCAAGATTAGCGAAGGTAAAGCATCACAGGCTGATTTACAACTCCTAGAAGAACTGTGCGACATGGTGAAGCACACCAGCTTATGCGGTTTAGGCCAGTCTGCACCCAATCCTGTCTTTAGTACCTTGCGCTACTTCCGTGATGAATATTTGGCTTTGGTTCGGGAGTAGGGGAGATGAGGGAGATGAGCGGGATGAGGGAGATGAGGGGGATGAGAGAGAGGATATTTTCCCAGTCAACAGTCAACAGTCCCTTCCAGTCCCCAGTCCCCAATGCCCAAGTTTTAATGGATATTTATTATGACCGTAAAAACACTAACAATTGATGGTCAGATGGTGAGTGCGCGCGAGGAAGACACCGTACTACAGGCGGCACAAGAAGCAGGTATTCATATTCCTACGCTGTGTCATTTAGAAGGTGTGGGAGATGTGGGTGCGTGTCGTCTGTGTTTGGTAGAAATCGCGGGGATGAATAGATTACTTCCGGCTTGTGTGACGAAAGTTACAGAGAGTATGGAGGTGAAGACTAAGAGCGATCGCCTGCAAAGTTATCGGCGTACAATTATCGAAATGCTGTTTGCAGAGGGAAATCACATCTGCTCGGTGTGTGTAGCTAACGGTAACTGTGAACTGCAAGACCTAGCCATTGAAATGGGGATGGATCATGTACGTTTAGCCTACCATTTCCCCGACCGCAAAGTTGATTTATCTCATGAGCGTTACGGCTTAGACCATAACCGTTGTGTACTTTGTACTCGTTGCGTCCGTGTTTGTGATGAAATAGAAGGCGCACATACCTGGGATATGGCAGGACGGGGAACAAATTCCCATGTTATCACTGACTTGAGCCAACCTTGGGGAACTTCCCAAACTTGTACATCCTGCGGTAAATGCGTAAGTGCTTGTCCTACAGGTGCGCTATTTTACCAAGGTTCCAGCGTCGGCGAAATGAAACACGATCGCGCCAAACTCGATTTCTTAGTTACCGCACGGGAAAAACAGCAATGGAATCTATAGTGGGGATTAGTCATTAGTCATTAGTCATTAGTCATTAGTTATTAGTTATTAGTCATTGGTCATTAGTTTTTCTCCTCCGCTCCTCCACTCCCTCATCCCATTCTTACGCACACTAGGAGGTAAATCTGATGATGAAAATCAGACGCAAAGCGAACCAGTACACAAGGAACCGGAAAAATTTACCCAGGTTTTCTGTGTGTCTGTCACCAACTTCTATCAAAAGTGTATTTTGGTGGCTACTGTTGTTGGGGATATTGACGTTTTTTATGTTCCTGGGTTTAGGAAGCTTGTCTACAGAAACGGTAATTGCGGCTGTTGAGCAACAACAAACAGCAACAGCAGAACTTCTTTATCGCTCACAAACACGATTAGATGATCAATCAGGCAAGGTTTGGCAGGTGATACTGTTTAAACAAGTTTATCCCGGTGAAGGCGAAACTTTAAACCTGCGGCTGGTGGGGTTTCCTGGTTCCGCCGAACTCATTCATCCCCAACCATTAAAAATTACCACTGCTACAGGTAAAGTCTTGTCTGCGGCTGATGTTTTCTTAGATGAAGCACCAGCACCCACCATCGGTCAGTATGACTTTCAAGATATTTTGCCAAAATTACCAACAGAACCTCTAGTCTTAAGCATACCTCAACCGGGCGATCGCTCCATTAACATCTCCGTCCCCTTGCGCGTCGTCCAAGAATGGCAACGAGTAGGGAGTGGAGAGGGTTGAGGAAGCAGGGAAGCGGAGGGGAAAAGCTAATGACTAATGACTAATGACTAATGACTAATAACTAATGACCAATGCCCACATTATAAATTACAAAATTCTTATGTCTCGATTGAAATTAGCAACAGTATGGTTAGGTGGCTGCTCTGGCTGTCACATGTCTTTTTTGGATTTAGACGAATGGCTGATTGATTTAGCCTCTCTGGCAGATGTCGTATTTAGTCCCTTTGCGGATATTAAAAAATATCCAGAGGATGTAGACGTGGTATTGGTAGAAGGTGCGATCGCTAATGAAGAACACTTGGAAACAATCCAGACTGTCCGAGAGCGTTCTCAAATATTAATTTCTTTTGGTGACTGTGCTGTAACTGGTAATGTTACCGCCTTACGTAATCCCGTCGGTAGTGCTGAACCAGTTCTACAACGTTCTTACATCCAAACAGCTGATCTTTATGCTCAGATTCCCCAAGAACCGGGTATCGTCCCCCCGTTAATAGATCAAGTGACACCTGTACACGCTATCGTACCAGTTGACATTTATTTACCCGGTTGTCCACCCTCAGCTACACGCATTCGCGCCGCATTAGAACCATTATTAAAAGGAGAAAAACCACACCTAGAAGGGCGTGAGTTGATTAAGTTTGGGTAATGGGGGATATAAATTCAAAATTCAAAATTCAAAATTCAAAAATTCTGGAATTTTTGAATAAATCTCCCTCATCTCCCTCATCTCCCCCACTCCCCACTCCCGTAAATTTTGAATTCTCCTGTCGGGGTAATTATGTTAAAAGCAGCAGATGTGATGACAAAAGATGTGGCAACGATTCGCAGTTCCGCCACTGTAGCCGAAGCGGTGAATTTAATGCGTGCTAGAGACTGGCGAGCATTAATTGTAGATCGTCGCCACGAACAAGACGCTTATGGCATTATTAGCGAAAGCGATATTGTGTATAAAGTTATCGCCTATGGTAAAGACCCTGGTAAAGTCCGAGTCTACGAAGTCATGACTAAGCCTTGCATAGCCGTCAATCCTGACCTGGGTTTAGAATACGTAGCCCGATTATTTGCTGACTATAATTTACACCGCGCTCCTGTGATTCAAGGGGAGTTGTTAGGGATAATTTCTCTGACAGACATCCTGGCTCAAAGTAAATTTTTGGAACTACCCCGAACAGTTGTGCTAGAGCAACAACTACAAGACGAAATTAAAAAAGCCCGTGCTGTCTGCGCTCAAAAAGGTGTGCGTTCCGAAGAATGCGCCGCCGCTTGGGATGTTATCGAAGAAATCCAATCAGAACTCGCCCACCAAAAAGCAGAGAAAATTAGCAAAACCGCCTTTGATGAGTATTGCGACGAATACCCAGAAGCTTTAGAAGCTCGACTTTATGACGTTTAAGAGTCATTAGTCATTAGTCATTAGTCATTAGTCATTAGTCATTAGTTTTTCTCCCCCTGCCTCAAGAGCCTCCCCTGCTCCCCCTGCCTCAAGAGCCTCCCCTACTCCCTACTCCCCTACACCCTATGTCTAAAAGAATTGTCATTGATCCTGTTACCCGTATTGAGGGACACGCTAAAATTAGTATCTATCTGGACGATAGTGGACAAGTTAGCGATGCTCGGTTTCACGTTACAGAATTTCGCGGCTTTGAAAAGTTTTGCGAAGGTCGTCCTTTGTGGGAAATGCCGGGAATTACGGCGCGTGTCTGTGGTATTTGTCCGGTAAGTCATTTATTGGCTTCAGCAAAAGCGGGCGATCGCATCTTATCTGTCACCATACCCCCAGTTGCGGCTAAACTGCGTCGTCTGATGAATTGGGGGCAAATTATCCAATCTCATGCTTTGAGTTTCTTTCACCTCTCCGCCCCAGACTTATTACTGGGAATGGACAGCAACCCAGAAAAACGCAATGTTTTTGGCTTAATCGCCGCTAACCCAGAATTAGCCCGTGGTGGTATCCGTCTACGTCAATTTGGGCAAGAAATTATTGAATTGTTGGGAGGGACAAAAATTCACCCGGCTTGGGCTGTTCCTGGGGGAGTCAGAGAACCCCTCACACCAGAAGCACGCACCCACATTCAGCAACGCATCCCGGAAGCTAAAGCTACTACTTTAAATGCTTTGGCAATATTCAAAGGTTTGCTCACAGACTATCAAAAAGAAGTACAAACTTTTGGCAATTTTCCTAGTTTGTTTATGGGTTTAGTTACCCCTGATGGTTTATGGGAAACCTACGACGGATATATCCGCTTTGTTGATAGTAAAGGTAATATCATCGCTGATCAACTTGACCCTACTCGCTATCAAGAATTTATTGGTGAAGCAGTCCAACCAGATTCTTATTTAAAATCACCTTATTATCGTCCTTTGGGATATCCAGAAAATAACGGTCATAGTGGTTTAAATAGTGGAATGTATCGAGTCGGGCCGTTAGCAAGATTAAATATTTGTAATGCTATCGGTACGCCTTTAGCAGATCAAGAATTGCGGGAATTTCGTCAACTCGCTCAAGGTGCTGTCACATCCTCATTTTTCTATCACTATGCCCGTTTAATTGAGATTTTAGCCTGTATTGAATACGTGGAAATCTTTCTTGATCACTCAGATATCCTATCCAGTCGATTGCGTGCAGAAGCAGGTATTAATCAATTAGAAGGAGTCGGTGTTAGTGAAGCACCACGCGGTACATTATTTCATCATTATCAAGTTGATGAAAATGGCTTATTGCAAAAAGTTAATTTAGTCATTGCTACGGGACAAAATAACCTGGCAATGAATCGCGCCGTTGCCCAAATTGCTAAACATTTTATTCAAGGTGCAGAAATTCCTGAAGGAATGTTAAATCGTGTCGAGGCGGGAATTCGTGCCTTTGATCCTTGTCTGAGTTGTTCAACTCACGCCGCCGGACAAATGCCGTTACAAATTCAGTTAGTCGCCGCCGATGGTAGTTTGCTTGATCAAGTTTTTCGTAATTGACACACTGTAGGGGCGTAATGTCTGATGCCCCTACTAATTATCAATGTGTTGCACAAATTACGATAGTTACCTAATTATTATTAGCTTTAATCTGCTGCAATTGTTTGTATGCCTCCATCCGACTCTGATGATTGTAAGATACAGAGGTAAATTTATCCCGTTGGCGTTGAGTAGGCACTGAAATGTCAGCAACAATCGCAAATGGTGCTACACCAGGGTAATCATCCATACGCACCGCTACCTGTGCATTTGTCCCTAAATCAGAAATAGAATACCTACTACCTCTGGTGGTGACACATTCTTCGTCAGTTTCACCTACTTTAATGTTGCGTTCGTAGGTGTCTGGCTCAGTATCCACAACTGCACCTGTTTTATTTAGCAGTACCAAATCCCATTCTGTGGCTAAGTTGCCGTCATTTCTGACTTTGACACATACCTTGAGTTCGTCATCACTAAAACGGTCATAGATGCGGTTAGCTCTGACACTGACAACTTTCAGGCTGTGAATAGCTTGATTACCCAAGGCTTTCTCACCAAATTGGCTCACTGCCCAAGAAGCATAATCTGCCTGACGCTTACAAGGCCCAGTCATGCCCACCCCTCCCCACAGCTTGGGGTTTGTCACTAAGCCAAACAAATCTTGACTGACTTTTTGCCACAAAGAACGGTCTTCACAGACTTTGTAGAGATTCTTACGAAATTCTGTTTCGCACTGTTCTTTAGTTTTACCTGATTGTCTCAATGTGGCATAACAACTATCGTGTTGCTCACAGGCAGGATTAAAAGTTTGGTTATAGGGAAATAAGAAAAACTTCGTTGCGGCTCGTGCTGCCTGACTGTTATCTGGGCCACAGTAGTCGGTTGCAGCCTGAGCCGATTGGAGTTTGACCCCTTGCTGGCTGATTGACAAGTTAGAAATGTAGCTGACTGTAGTCAAGCTGAGAGCTAAGGTAGCAATTTTTGTTACTTTGAAACTGAACATTCTTTTTCTCTGAAATAGTATAAGCAAGACGATTTAGTTACACCCGATGCTGTAAACTCACAGGATTCAGGGATGTAGTTATGCTGATTTAATATAGTATTCAACCAGACTAAACAAAATTACGCATACTTATACAACTGTTACGAATATCAGTTAACAGTAGAGCGATCGCCAAGCTACAAGACTACAGATAGCAATAACTCACCACCATTCACAGTTAATGTAATAATTTGTGCTTTAAGTAAAGCTTCACTACTTAATACTGCCCCATTCCCTGAGTTCATTGCATAGGCTGGATAACAGGCTACACTCAAACTCAAACGCAAACAGTTTCCTTGAGTTATTCTGATAAAACTTGGTTGTAATTTTACTTGTCTAGTAACAGTTTTTTTACCGTCTTGGCAATGTAAATAACCTTGGGTAATGTTGTACACTCTGCCATCAGGATACACCTGGGATAATACGGCAGATAAATCATAACTATCTTGGTCAGATTGACAGGATATTTCGACTAAAATATCCCCTAGCAACGATAAATCTGTGGTTAACGGTGCGCTCGTGTATGTCAAAACATCAGAACGGCAATCAATAGGCGATCGCTCAAACACTCCCCCCGGCATCGCTGCATGACCACCCACCGACGGCACTGGTCGCCACGGGTCATGTACTAATATGTCTTGGGGATTGGGGACTGGGGACTGCGGATTGGGGATTGGGGACTGGGCATCGGGTATGAGACTTCCGGCATCTTCTCTAATATTTCCTAGTCCGGTGCTTGACAACAAGTAAGATTTCTGGTTTGATGTAAATATATTGGGGAAATAGTGCCACATATTACTACCCATTTCAAACAGGCGCACAGGTAACTCATCTAATAAACCTGTATCCACACCTTTGAGAAATTGATTAAACCAACGAATCTGCATTTCATCGACTGGGCTAGCTGCAAGCTTACCAAAATCAGCTTCGCCGACTTTGCGTCCCCAAGGCAGATGCGCCCAAGGGCCGATTAATAAATGTTGGGGTGTGGTGGCGCGGGTTGTCATCTCTCGATATAAATGCAGCGTACCCCGCAGGTAAGTATCAAACCATCCGCCGATATGAAACATCGGCAAGTCAACATTTTGGAAGTGGCTTTTGGGTGAGAGTTGTTGCCAATAGCTATCCGGTTTGGGATGGGCTACCCAGTCGTGATAAAAAGATTCTGGTGCAAGTTGCTGAAGAATTTCGGGATTATTTACAGGTAAATTGCGAGAAGCGGCATATAATGCTTGATAGGCTGGCAAATCACCACGTAAACGGGCGGTTTCCGTTGCTAGTTGAATTGCCCAAGCTAAATTAGTTTGTAAACAAAATGCGCCTCCTTCATAAGCCCAATCAGTATATAAATCATAGCCAATCATTGCCGGGCAGATAGTTGTTAAGGCTGGCGGTTGAGCTATGGCAGCATATAATTGCGTCATTCCCTGATAGGAAAAACCATACATTCCCACCTTGCCATTACTACCAGGAAGACTTGCAACCCAATTGACTGTATCTGCACCATCATTGATTTCGTGAGCAAATAACTGAAATTCGCCTTCCGAAGTACCACGCCCCCGCACATCTTGAATGACGACAATATAACCTTGGGCAGCGTACCAACTAGGATGGGCATAGACAACAGTAGAAGCGATCGCTCTACCATAGGGTTGTCGCATTAATAATACCGGAAACTCTCCCACTGCATCCGGGCGGTAGATATCCGCATCTAAACGTACACCATCACGGGTGTACATCGAAACGGTTTGTTTGGGAAGGACTTTGAGCATAGAATAGAAATTCATCCGCGTTTATCTGCGTTTATCTGCGTTCAAATATTTTTCCTGTACCGCACCGAGGAGAACCCACCCCTACTGAGCCACAAAATCAAAAAGCTGATGTGCCATTTGCAATTTAGAACAAGGGGGAATTTCTAGTTTTCGCCCTTGACTATCTATCAATATGGCTTGGTTGTTGTCACTGCCAAAACCGCTATGAGGTTGGTCAATGGGATTAGCTACAATTGCATCTAATTGCTTTGTCTGTAATTTTGCCATTGCTGGCGTGACAATATCCCCAGTTTGCGCCGCAAAACCAATTAACAATTGATGGGGTTGTTTGTGCTGGGCTAATTGAGCCACTATATCTGGGACTGGTTCTAATGGTAAACTTTGGGGAAGCGATCGCTTGGGTAATTTCTCTGCACTATAATCTCTCGGCTTCACATCCGCCACAGCCGCCGACATAATAATCACATCAGCACTCGGCAAATATTCTAACATTACCTGCTGCATTTCCGCCGCCGTCATCACCGGAATTGCTTGCACACCCAAGGGTGCATTCCAACTAGCTGCGCCGTGTACTAACGTCACATTCGCGCCTCGGTGTAAAGCGGCTTGTGCTAAAGCTAACCCCATTTTACCTGTTGAGGGATTGCCAATAAATCGCACTGGGTCAAAATACTCGCGTGTTCCCCCAGCACTGATTAAAACCCGCTTGCCGGCTAAATCTTGACTGCCTTTGGTATGTAACAATGATTGAATATGAGTGACAATTTCGGCAGGTTCAGCCATTCTCCCAGCACCGATGCGATCGCAAGCTAACAAACCTGATGCCGTACTCATGCCATGATAGCGATTATCTTGTAAAAGTTGCTGCCAATTGCGCTGCACCGTTAGCTGTTCCCACATATCAGTATTCATCGCCGGGGCTAACAACACCGGGCTGGTAGAAGCTAACACAGTATTAGTCAGCAAATTATCCGCCATACCAGAGTTCAACTTGGCTAATGTATTCGCCGTTAGCGGTGCAATGACTAATAAATCAGCCCATTCCCCTAATTCAATATGCAATGGGCGCGGATGATTTGCTTGCCAAAAATCATCATCTGTGTATGCGGGATGACGCGAGAGAGTAGCTAAAGTTAGAGGTGTAATAAATTTTTGGGCGGAATTGGTGAGAATGACGCGAACTTCCACACCTATTTTAAACAAAGTTGAAACCACCTCACAAACTTTATAGGCAGCTATTCCGCCACCAACAGCGATGACTACCTTGCTGCGTTGATTTGTCGTGAGATTGGGGGAATGAGGCATAACAAAAACAGAAGATAAAAGAGTTAGGTATTTTAACTCCTAACTCCTGATGGTAAAATAATTATGCCTCGTCGTAGGGTTCTAAATCCAAGAGATGAATGTATGGTTCTACTAACTCAGGACGCTGGAAAGCGATCGCTCGTAGTAGATGCCAATCATTTAACCCTTCAAAAGCATTGCTGTAATTATCCATTTCTAGACGAGAAGCCAGTTCTTCTACCTCTGCTGCGGTCATGGCAGCAATTTCGTTCTTGGAAATGCTTAGAGTTTTCATAATGCTTGCCCCTCCCTTATGCAGCATTTGCAACCAGCACAGGTCAAATCGCGCTCAATAGAGCTACCCAATCTATATTACTCATTAGAGGGCATGGAATCTCTAAAGTTTGTCAGAATTTTTACTATAATTTAGCAAAAATTTGTATCTCTGACTAACCAACGGCATTAATAATAAATTTTCGTGCCACCTCTAACATTTGCAAATTAATTTCATGCCCAGTATCAAACTCATGATACTGCACATCCACCCCCAAGGATGCTAGAGTTTCTCGTGCTTTAATCGCAGCTTGCAGAGGCACAACCTGATCAAGTGTACCGTGCATAATTAAAGTTGGTGGAACATGATTGTTATTGGTTGCGATCGCATCTGGATGTAAATAGCCACTCATCACCACTAACCCAGCTAGGGGTAACTTAGAGCCAACATCTAACGTCATCGCCCCACCTTGAGAAAATCCACTTAAAATAGTTCTGGATAAAGGCACGCCATAACTAGCTTCTAAAGACAGCAAAAAATCTAATAGTAGTTGCCGACTTTCCGCTAATCCTTGATAAGTATTCTCATTTCTTAACTCATACCATGCCCTACCCACAGTCGAATGTGGGTGAGGATAGGGTGCATTAGGAAGTACAAATTGGTAATTGGGTAAGTTAAAGTAAGACGCTAAAGATTCCACATCAAGCGCATTAGCACCCCAACCATGTAAGGTGACAACTAACCCAGTGGGGGGTTGAGAATTGCTTGGGGGAATGGTAATCAATTCTAAAGACAGAAGCCTACTCCTAGGATTTAACTCTCCTAGTTCATCTTATAGGAAAGGTGAGGGAGTGGGGGATGAGGGGAGATTTTTCCCCAGAATTCTTGAATTTTGAATGAAAGAATTTTGAATTTATTTCTCCCCACTCCTTGCTTCAATTCCTCTGACAACAACATCTACACAAGTGTCAATATATTCGTCTCTGCTATAGCTGTTGTGCTTGAGTTTGGCATTCCGGCAAAGCATCCCCGCTAGCAGCATTCCTGTAAACATATCAACGGCTGGCAGGGGATTGATATCAGTTCTGACAGTTCCTCTTTTCTGACATGATTGTAAGTAAGCCACGAGTTTTTCTGCCAAAGGCTTAACGGCTTCTTCGATGACTTGCTTGGCTGCTTCAGGATGACGTTTGGCTTCACCAATAAAAGTCCGTATCAAGTCTTCTTGGGCTTCCAGCATGGTATTATAAAGCTCGGCATAGTGCTTTAAGTCTGTTCGTAAATCCTGTGTCCATGCTTCTGGGTGGGCGAGGGCTTCGGTTTGCAGTCTCAAGGCATTTTCAATGACGGCTTTTAACAGTTGTTCTTTGCTCGCAAAGTGACGAAATAACGTCACCTCGTTGACACCAGCAACACGGGCTATCTCGCGGGTAGTTGCCCCTTGAACTCCTAAACGAGCAAATACCTGAGAAGCGGCTTCTATCAACCGTGTACGGGTAACAGCAGCAGAACGGATAGTTTTCAGGCTAATTTGATTTTTGGGATGTGCTGGCATTATAGATTTTTCTTAAACACAAGTTGTAATTGAATGTAATTATTACAGAGAAAGTTCCTTAAAATTTTATTAAAAAATAGTGAACTAACAATTTAATGTGTTATTGAAAATATAAATTAAATATCACTAAACCGTATCTCCTATTTTAATTCTTTCGTCATTTCGATCACGGGAACTATTAACCCTTTTCCTAAGTGATGAGGTACTGTGTTGATGGGAGTAAATCCCAGTCGTAAATAAAAACCTTCTGCATACAGGCTAGCGGTGGTAAATACTCTGTCTACACCTTGTTGTTTTGCGCTGTGGAAAAAATGCTCTACTAAAGTCCGTCCAATTCCTTGACTTTGATAATGAGGATGAACATATAAAGCAATTAATTCGTCTGCAATATAACTAGCAAATCCTGTGATATTTTCCTGTGCTATGGCTACCCAAATAGTTGGTAATTTCAGATGCTTCAAGATACTAGCACCATCTGGGTGATTGCGGTAATTGCGCCAAGCTAAAAGTTCTTGGCGGTTGTAAAATGTGGTAGGTAAGGCTTTAATTGCTGCAATGTGAATTGCACTTAACACCCATGCGTCTGTTTCTTGTGCTGGACGAAGTAATATAGGCTGAGAACTCATAGTAGCGTATAATATTAATTACTTAAGATAAAGCAATAAGTTCAAGCCGGGAATGGTGCGGGAAAGCGTCCATAAAACTAGGGTGATGTAGAGTAGTCCTAAACTCCACTGATACCAAGCTAGGGTAGAGATGATTCCTGGTAGGTGTTCGTCTCTGAGGCGAATGTCGTTAAATCCTAATTTGACGAGGTTGTTGAGACTAAAGTCATAATAGTTGAGCCAGTTCCAACGGCGATCGCATAATAAAGGCATATATCTTTCCCGAAATGTTTGATTTCTGGGAATGACTGGTAAACGTCCTATGAGTAATCTTAATTGGCGAAAGGTTCCGTCTTCGGTAAAGTAAGAAACATTCATTAAGTCGTGATAGCGTCCTTGTTGATAGAGACGGATTAATAATATCAAAGGTACTGGTACAATAATAATTAACAGACATCCCAATGTCAGCCAAGGTTGGGCAGCATTGCGGAAGATGGCTAATAAACTCAAAAATGTCATACAGCTAAAACTGATGAGTATGGCTGTAGTTTCGGAGGTTGTGGGGATGATGGGGAGAGGATGCAGACGACGACATCTATCTACTAACCAAAATAGTAAGCCAAAGTAAGCGATCGCTACTCCTCCCACGCCGAATACTAGCCAAAAATTCGTACCATAGCCGCTTAACAATAATAATACACTCAAGGCTAACCAAGTCCAAGCGGTGAGCAACCAATTACTGATAGCTAAGGGTTCAGCAAAAACTAGGCGATCGCTCAGTTGATTATATGTGGTTAAATCAATATCTGCTAGTGTTAATAATTCGTTGCTATTCAGGAATAATTTAACTTTTCGACGTTGAGCGATCGCCTCTGCTTGGATACTCGAAAAACCCAATTTCATCAAACTTTTTTCACTCGCATTATTGATATTAATTCCAACTAACTCCCGGCTTAATTCCTCCAGACGTAATTGTTGTTTAATGTAATCTAATTGATTAGCATCAGCCACTTGTTGCTGTTGACGGAAATTCTGCCCTAAATTTCGCAAAACGTTTTGATTACCTTGTAATGTCGGTACAAGAAAAACCTTACCAATCTCCCCAGGATTCCCTAAAATTTTCGCTTGATTAGAATTAAATGTTAGTCCAGGGACATTTAAAAAAGCGTCTGGAGAAAATAACGCATCACTAAAATCAGCCTGATTAATAATGCTAGCACCCCGCATATCCACAGGTTGATTAAATAGCACCTCCCGAAAAATAGCAGCTTGCTCAAAAGTTGTTTCTTTTAAAAACAGGAATTGATTAAAAATAGCCTTGGTAAACTTAGCTTGATTACTAAAACGCACCCCAGAAAAATCAGCGTTTTCTTGCCAATCTACACTATTAAACTTAGCTAATTGCTTAAAAACTGCTTGGTTGAAGTTGGCAGTATGCACAAAAATACTACCATGAAAATCAGCAGCTTCTTCAAATTGAGTTTGTTTAAAATTAGCTTTATCAAAAAAAACGCTACCTGGAAAATTACTTGCTTGCCGAAATTTAGCATTATTAAAACTCACAGCACGGCTAAATCTAGTTTCATTCCAGTTAGTTGGTTGTAAAAAAGTAGCATTTTCAGCGTCTACAGGTTGCAGAAAAAATGTATTATTAAATCGAACTTCTCCATTAAAGCGAGTATTTTCTAAAGTCAAAGCCCCCCGAAAAACTGTCACCTCACTAGAAACATTTGACTGAGTATCTAAAAGTGAGCGACAATCTTTAGAATTAATCAAACTCACAGTTAAAGATTGCAAGCAAACTGAACGCAACCGTTCTAACTGTTGTTGTTCTGATGCTGTGAAAATTGGGGCAATACCTTGAGCATACAAAGGAGTTCTTAACCCTAAATCGCTGCCAACAAAATCGCCTTGAATCAGAGAATAACTCAAATCTAAACCTAAAGGTTTAGCCCCAGTTTTTTGCAGTTCTTTGCGGAGCATTTGATAAAAAGCATCACGAAAACTCGCATTTTCGGGACGTAAATCAATCACCATACGCCGCAAATCAACAGTTAAATTACCCTCACGTAGCGTTGGTGTATGTAGACGTTCTTGTAACAGTTCTACAGTTAAAGATGTGCGTTCTGGTTGCGTTGGTGTAGCCCAGGTTGGTAGGGGAAGTAATAAGATAAATAATGCACACAAACTAATGAATAACTTAGCTTGTTTATACCAAAGTTTCAATTGAATACAGTCAGAGCTTTCCAAGAAATCAATTATCCCGCATAAAGTTGCTGACCGTTAACAGTCAACCGTCAACCGTCAACCATCAGCAGAACTATTTTACCTGTAATAGTCACATTACAGATATCTTGTAGGGTGCGTCAGACTGTTTAAATGCTGTCAATAAAACTATTTTTGATATCTGACGCACCCCACTAATATGCCAGTTGCATAAGTCCTGTTATTCATTGCTAATTAGCAGAACTATTTTACCTGTAATCGCACCAGCTTCCAGTAAAGTATGAGCTTTCACCGCTTCTTCTAAAGGAAATTGATGATGAACGCAGACGTTGAGCTTACCTTGGTCAAACAACTGAGCGCACTCTGTTAAAATTTCTCCATGATGTTGTTGTGCCTCCGTCAAACCGAGTAACATTGGTGTCAGCATTAATTCTAAACCGATGCGGAGGTTGCGATTTCTGGCAACTTTCCAGACAGTATTGGCATTAGGTTCTAAAATTGTGACGATATCGCCGTAAATTCGCACAGACGGGAAAGTTTTATGCAAAGTTTCACCGCCAACGGTGTCAAAAGCTAAATCTACACCTTCGCCATTAGTCCAGTCTAAAGCAGCTTGCACAAAGTCGGTTTGTTTGTAAAAAATTACATAATCAGCACCCAATTGTTTGACAAAACGCGCCTTGTCTTCCGAACTGACAGTAGTAGCGACACTCGCACCTTTAAGTTTAGCTAATTGAATTGCTACGTGACCAACCCCACCAGCACCACCATGAATTAAAACTTTGTCTCCTGGTGCAAGTCTTCCCCGTTCATATAAAGCTTCCCAAGCGGTGATAAGTACCAAAGGTGCTGCTGCTGCTTGTGCAAAACTTAAAGAATCAGGTTTATGGGCGGCAAAGCGTTCATCAACTACAGTATACTCTGCATAATTGCCATAACTTCCGCCTAAACCACCATTGCAGAAATAGACAGCATCACCAGGGCGAAATTTTTGCACACCAGCACCCACAGCTTCAACAATTCCCGCACCATCACATCCTAAAATAGCCGGCATTTGCTCAGGGTAAAAAGTCCCACGCTGACGTAGTTTGGTATCTATGGGGTTAACCCCAGCTGCTATTAACCGGACTAAAACTTCGGTATTACTCAAAATGCTGGGTTTTGGAACTTCCCGTAATTGTAAGACTTCAGGACTACCGGGTGCTGTCATTAAGACTGCTTTCACTATTTTCTCCTCCAAGTTGCAGCTAGATGCACGATATTTGCCAATTTATACCAATTCTCTAGGAAGTTGCACCAAAAAATGATGTAGAGACGTTGCATGCAACGTCTCTACTCTCAAGAAAAACATTGCGTTGAGTCAGAAATGGGGATGAGTTCTAAACCAAAAACTAAAGCTTTTTTCTTGAGAGATGTAAGATAACCAAGGAAAAAACCGCGAAACTATCTCATATAGTTTCACGGCTTTTGGTGTGGTGTGAGGAGCTTAACTAAATATCATCATAGAACAACTGCCCAGTAGTGACACACTCGTAACAGTTTTGGTAACAGAATTTTTTTCGCATAATACTATTGTTATGACACCAAAGAACCGCCACAACTAGAACCACACCCAGCCGTACAACCATAGCAATAGTCAGCAGTTTTAACCTCATCAATTAAGTCTAAACTACCAGCCTCTAGAAATTTAGCCACGGTGAGGGGTTCACCTTTAACTGTTGTGGCTGGTAAATTCATCATCTGATTAAAATCACAATCATAAATGTTTCCTAAATAGTCTACTGACAGCAAATCCCGACACATTAGATGCTCAACTGTACTAGAATTAAAACTAGACTCTAAAAAATGTAAGTAGCTGTCATAAAGTTTTTTCCGTTCTAAGTGTAATTTAGTTCTGCCAACAGGTAAATTAGTAATCGTCAACAGATTGTTAAACACAATATCAAAATTTTCTTGCAAAAACCTTTTATAATCTCGTTCTAGTTTACCCTGTTCTGGCGGTAAAGAAAACTTTTCACTTGTAGGTAACTGGGGATTATAAACCAAATCCACAATTAAATCTGGACTTGTACCATAACCCAGTTGATTCAGCCATTGCAAAGCTTGAATAGAAGCATCAAAAACACCAGTTCCCCGCATTTTATCAACATTATCTGCTAGGTAGCAAGGCAGAGAAGCCACAACTCGCAATTGATGTTTAGCAAAGTATGCAGGTAAATCACCAAACCCATCTACAAAATAGATAGTTAAATTAGAACGGACAATTACCTGTTTACCATGCTTTCGTGCAGCTTCTACCAGTGGTTTAAAACCATAATTCATTTCTGGCGCGCCACCAGTCAAATCAACAATTTTAATTTCAGGAAAATTATCAATTAAATCAATTAATTGTCCACAAATTTCTGGGGATAATTCTTCTGTACGTTTCGGACTAGCTTCAACATGACAATGACTACAGGCTAAATTACAACGTTTACCTAAATTAACTTGTAAAACCTTGATGCTTTGTTTAGTCAAAGGTTGACTGAGTTTCGCTGTAAATGGTGTGAAGTTTGTATCTAGATGATTAACTAATTTATTTATCATTGCTGACTACTCCTGAAATATGAAAAAATATGTAACACACATCTCTATTTTTTTATTCCTTGCATGAATTGTTGTCTAGCCTCAATAATTGAAGGCATTAAAACACAACTTGCTAATAACTCTACATCCAAATCTGGCAATAATTCACTTCGAGCAATTGGCTCATAGTTATCATTTTTTAGTCGATATAGATAAAATTGATTATTTTCCCAAAACCAAACTTCAGTAATATTAAAGCGTTTGTATTTTTCTAATTTATTAATGCTGCCACTGGTGATATTAACTTCAATTGCTAAATCAGGATTTTCTTTTTTTTCTCCTATATAATAAGATTCATCCGGTTCAAAGGAAGCACTCTTTTCTTTGGCGCGACGAGTAGCACTACCTACGGGGATAAAATTTATACCTTTTTCAAAAAAGTATAATGCTAATAATATAGCAATTGCGCTTTTAATCATTTCGTGTTGTTCGCCAAGTGTCATAAACTCAATGCACCCATCAAGATAAGTTATCCGCAAACCTGCTGCATCTGCGGTTAATTTTTCTATTGTCTCTAATTGTTCCCAGGTGTAATGACCGGGTAGGAGAAATTTTTGCTCGGCAATTGTGGTAGTTTTATCTAAGATTTCGATAGTCATAGTTAAATGATGTTTATGACTTTATTTTGATGATAACTCATCATCAAAGCTCCTCTAACACACATCTTGCACCTGTTCCTTGATGATAATTTTTGTAGGGTGGGCATTGCTTGCAACTTGCTGAACGCCTTAGTTTTACGTTGTGGGCAATTCCCACCTTACGCTTATTGATAATGCTACAAGATATAAGAGTTGGAATGATTAGATTGTTGGGTATTCTCAACTATGATTAATTGTGGTTTAAACCCAGATATCGCCGCAGAATATTTTGCGCTTGTTCTAGTAATTCTGCTTCTAATTCTCCTAATTGTTGAGTTAAACGGATTTTGTCAAATGTCATCGGTTCAACGCAGATTAAAAGACTATCTACAGAAAGTCCGTTTTGTGCTGAGGCGGGTACTTCTACTACTGCTGGTGAAATACGGGGGTTATTAGGTTTTGCAGATGTAAAAGGTAAAACCGTGACTTTGCTGCGTTGGTTGTTAAACAAAGTCCCAGAAATTATCAGTGCTGGACGAGTTTTTTGAATTTCTGTACCTACGGATGGGTCAAATGTTACTATCCAGATGCTTCCCATTCGGTAATTGCTATGTTTTGCCATTCACTTTCCCAACCTAATTCTAATTCATCAACCAAGGCGCAAGCTGCCGCTAGTGCTTCATCTTGTTGTTTTTCTTGCCATTGTTTCAAGAGACTTTCAATTAGCGCACTACGGTTATCAACTTTTTGGTCAATGTAATTTAGTAGTTCATCTGGCAATGAAATTGAGATTTTAGCCATATCCTACCCAGAGTCATACTATCAGTAGTATAGCCTAATTTGATATTTTTAGTGTTTATGAGTTTTTTGATTAATTCTTTCCCGCACTGCTTGACGGATATCTTCCCAGTCTTGTGCTGTCATTTGTCGTCAAGATCCCCGACTTCTTATGAATATTTCTCAATGATACAGATAATTGATCTAAGAAGTCGGGGATCTGTTCACTTGCGCTACTATTCTACGTAAGCTCATAAGGTGTCAGGTAAGGAAATATTCATACTTTTCATATTGTAAAAAATCTTGAAATTCTGTTTATTATACTGTTAAGAGAATACCAATTTTTCGACGGGCAAAATAGTAGCCATGCAAGAATGATTGGAGGCTAAAAATAGAGGTTTTACCTCAATACATTGCTGGTATTTTTTGGATTGTGCAGTAGTTTATAGAGATTATCCATTATTTATATATCTCACTTCGATGTCCCACTCTGTCAATAAAAATAATTCTTTGGTCAGGGTCAAATTCATAAATTACTCGATAATCTCCAACTCTCAGTTTAAAGAAACCGGATAAGTCAGCAGTCAAGGGTTGGGGTGTAATTTGGTCGAAGTTTTCAGCTAACCAGTTAATTTTATTAACTATTCTTTGACAAAGTGATTTTGTCAATTTTGCTAAGTCAGCTAGTGCTTCCGGTTCATACTCAACTAGGTAATTCATCTGTTTTCTAAACCTAGTCTTTCCATAACTTCTGCGGTAGAAATACCTCTAACTCCTGTTTCTCTGCGCTTCCGAATTGCTAATAATTCTTGTTTAAAATTATCTTTGATAGTTTGGTTTGTATCTGGGTCTGTTAGCAGTTCTTCTATGGTTTCTCTAACTGTTTCTCGAATGAGGTCTTTAAGTTGCTCAATAGTGAGTTCGTTAACTTGCATGGTGGTAACTGAGTTAAGGGTTATTTCTCAATTTTAGTTTATCCCGGACTGCTTGACGGATATCTTCCCAGTCTTGTGCTGTTATTTCTGTTGCTTCTCCAGAGTTAAACCCTTCTAAAAGCATGGTTTGTAGTCGTTTTTTTGCTCTGGTGTTTCTGGTCTTGTCGCACTAATTACCGAAAATATTCGCTGACACTGCTGTAACCACCTTGCGCTACTATTCTACGTAACTTCTCATGGTGTCAGGTAAGGAAATATTGATACTTTTCATCAGGGTTAGTTCCTCAATCTGCTTTTCTATATCATGGCGGTTTTTGTCATTTTTTGCTATTGGGAGAAAACACTATTAGTGATGGTTGGGCGGTTTGGGTGATGTTGGGTTTATTTGTGTCAATCTAAGCTACTTACTTTAGTTGTAATAAAAATAATTAACTTATCTATATAAAACTGAAAATGATTGCTATAATAAAAACATCAATCAGATTTATTAACTGTGATGACTATCAAGGAATTACTCTTGCAAGAGATTGATAACACACCCAACGAACTTTTAGAAGATGTGCTTGGTTTTTTGCAGTCACTCAAAACAGCACCACAAAAACCCCAAGCTACCTATCAAGAATTGTTAGAAAGAATAGATTACTTAGAAACAATAATAGGTATTCGTAAAGGGTTAGATGAATTTGAGCGCGGTGAAGGTATTCCTGCTGATCAAGCTTTGGCAACCTTGCAAATAAAATATAATATTCCTCCTCGCTCATGAATTATTAAGTTATTATTCAACCTACTGCATTTCAAGAAATTTAAAGTTCTTACCGTTAGATGTGTGATAATTTAAGTGCTGAAGTAGCGAACAATTGGTATTATCAACTTGAAGATACTATTGCATCACTAAAAAAATTTACTAACCGATGTAGTATAGCTCCAGAATCAACAAAAATTGGTCGTGAAATTCGCCAACTATGGGTAGGAAAACAAAGAAAATATCGAGTTTTGTTTGTTGTTGAAGAAGATGTTGTAGCTATTGTTCATGTTCGTCACAGTCGTCAATCTTATCTAGATGAAGAGTCTGAATGACATTGAGTTTGTGAAGATTGCTTGCTTTCTGTTTCTGGTCTTGTCGTACTAATTCCCGAAAATATTCACGCTTCGCTGCTGTAACCACCTTGCGCTACTATTCTACATAAGCTCATAAGGTGTCAGGTAAGGAAATATTCATACTTTTCATCAGGGTTAGTTCCTCAATCTGCTTTTCTATATCATTGCAGTTTTTGTCATTTTCTGTCATTGCAACACAAGGAACTATTTATGCTGCTGATGCTGGGGTGAGATGATGGAAATACAGGTTTTTTGGGTTGTAATTTAGTACCTAACGATTGAAATCGCAGCTATAGAAACAAAACCTAGCTACGCAGGTTAACACCTGTAGGGTGGGTTAGGCGCACAGGATCATGTCGTCAAGATGAAGATTTACGATTTTGCAACCTAACCCACCATTTGCACCGGGGTTATGGGTTTGGTGGCGTACTTTTTGCGCTAACCCACCCTACAAAACTTAAAAACTAGGGTTTCCAAGTGTTGAGAGACTGACGAATTGATTTTAATTCCTGTAGATATTCATGAATTTTCTCTGTTTGTAGATTCAAAATGTTAATGATTTTGTCTGATTCTGCTTCTTTTGCTTCTCTTTCTTTTAGCAGGGTCTCAAAATCTTCTTGAAATTTTTGGATATAATCATTGATTTGTTGCTCTGCACGTCTAAAGTCTTCTTCAATTTGTTTTTCTATGACTCTTTGGAGCAACAGTCGATTATTCACAACTTGTTCATCAATTTTTCTATAAATTAACTGTGCTGTTTGAAGTAAGTTTATTTCATAAAATTCTTGGGTGTCCTCATATTCAACATCCACATAATAAACTTGTTCAGAATCACAACAACGACTTTCTTTTCTTTCCTCTTTTTTTGTCCTAGTAAACACTTCTTGCTGTTGTTTAATCTTGGCATCGATTCCCTTAAATTCAAAATTCGGGAACTGAATAGGGTTAACATTTAATTCAACTTGTAAAGCTTCTCCTAAATAATTAGATAGTTCATTAGATATCTGTTGGATATCACTTTGTATTTTGATAGCTAATTTTTCACGGATATGAGTACCGTCTCTAACCAACCTATCTTGAGTATCTAACCAAAAGCTCTGAATCAGAGGACTACAAAATTCGTTGATAGTTTTGCTAATAGTTTCAGCATCCTTTTTATTTTTGGCTTTGATCACGTATGGATCAGAATTTTTTGGTGTTTCATTGGGAGAATCATTAGAAGAATCAAAAACTTCAGGAGCAGATTTAGACAGAGACTTTATTAAAGATGTACCGCCTCTAACACCTACCCTGAATATGTTTCCTAATCCTTTGCTAAAAAAGTCTATTATACCGCCACCAACATCAGCTATAATATCGCCAATATCCCCCCAATCAATATTATTATTTGTCTTCGTGACTGGTGCAGGATTAGCTTTCACTTTCTTTGTGCTAGATAATTTTTCAGATTGAGATTCGGCAATTTGGTCAATTTGATATTGAATTTCAGCTTTAGTTCCTTTAGCAAATATATCAATGCCTTGGCTGAAACCACTTATAAGTATTTGTTTCTGCCTATTTACGGACTTTTTTACATCTTCTACCTTAAGCCTGGCATTATGAGAACGCTTTTTGTATTCTTCAATCTTTTGCTTTAAGACTGCAATATCTATTTCCCAACCACTAATTTTTGTGTTGAGAGTATCTTCAATTGATTTGGCAGCTTTATCAATTTTCGCTAAAACATCACTTAAAAGATTCCAACCTGCATTTCTAGTGATCGTTTCAATGACTGTTTTTTGAATAGTAGTAACACCACTATCTATTAATGCTTGTGGTGCAATTTTTCGAGGGGCTGGTATAATCTGATTGCCTTCTTCATCTTCAGTGGCATATCTAGCACTAAAGAATTTTTTGAAATCCTTGATTTGGCTTTCAGTAGCTTTCTGTTGTTGAATTAATTTTGCTAAAAGTCCTTGTCTGGAACTAGCTGGATAAATAAGGGGGTTAGGAAAACCAAAACTAGATAATTCGCGTTTTAAATCTTGAATAACTTCGTCAATTTCTCTATCCCTTTCAGTTTTTTGATCAACTTTGTTGAGGATAAAGTAAATTTTCCCTTTTTCAGCTTCTAAAATTTCCTTGCGGTTCTCTACTACATCCTTAAACAATTCAGAAACAGCATTATCTTTGTAAGAAGCGTAATTTAAAACAAATAAAATTGCATTGCAAGTTCTTAATGCTTCCAGGGCAGTTTGTTTTAGTGCTACTGTGTTAAATTGGGCGGATTCCCATTCATTTGGCCCAGGTGTATCAACGAGAGTAAAACCCGCAAGCGAAGAAAGTCTACTAATTGCTTCAATGGGATGTTCTATTTCAAAACGTATGGTATTATCAGGGTTTCCCGTTTCCCTAATTTCACGAGTTCTCACTAAAAATTTCTGCTGAATTTCTCCTTCATTACCTTCAGCAAGAACAACAGGTTTTCTTTCTCCGGCTCGGTATTCTAACAATCTGGGAACTTTATTACCCGGAATATGGAGTACATCTGTACGGCAGATGGTACAAGCGGCGGTTTCACTAGCTAAAACATCTGCACCAATGACAGAATTAAGAAAGGTACTCTTTCCCGCTTTCATAGCTGCAATAACCGCAACTTGATATTTTTGGTGTTCCAATGCGGTTAAGGCTGTGATGATGTCATTCTCAACACTCTGCAAACCTTTGGTATCATCGCCTTCACTGAGACGGCTTTGGCGAATTTCCTGAAGATACTGTAACAGTCGTGTACCCAGTTGTTCAATACGGCTGTGTGTGGCTTGGAATTGTTGTGATGACATGGTAGTTGAATCCTGGTAGTAAAAATTGCTAATTGAGATTCTTGGATCTACCACTTAGTTGTAACCCCATCTAAGAAAAATGCCTAGATGGGGATGTCATACTTCTTAATGCACTAACTCAATAGCCCGCTTAGTCAAAGCTTCAGCAGTCAACCCATTAAACGCCATCAACTCACCTGCACTAGCGGTAGTCTCCCCACGCTTCCAGGCGAATGTATCGCGCTTGCTGTTACTGCGTAACATGATGGGTTCTAACATCGACGCTGCACCACCAGTTACACCAATGAGTGCATCACCATCAAATAATTCGGCAAATTTTGCATCATCAATGAAACCACCATCTGCTTCTGAACAGGTGTCCCAAGCTACATCATGAGGACGATACAAACGCCGGGGGTTAATTACAGAAACTATCTTGACTCCAATACCTTCTGTTTCTAAGAAAGCTGCTGCTTCAAAGACTGGAATTAATGTCATGTCTCCAATAACTGCAAACACAACTTTCTTACCGCCAGGAATTTCATGCAGCACTACTGCACCTTCTTCTAAACCTTGACGGGTTTGTGCAAAGGTGGTGCGAATTGGTAAGGGTGACTTACTTGCTGTGATGACTATTCCTTTATTTTTGGTTGTCAACGCCCAGTCATAACAAGCTTGGATACTGTTTGCGTCGGGGGGAAATACAGGAAAAACGTTACCATTCCGCATCATCGAAGCAAAATAAGCTTCAATTTCTGGACGTTGGTGTGTCCAACCGTTGCGCCCTTGTTCTAATGCGCCAGCTGTAAATAAGGTGATGGTTGAGGGTGTCTGACGGCGTAATTCTGCCATTGCTTGGGTGACGGTTTGCCAAATTGGTAAACCGTTTATGGCAAAAGATTCATAGGAACACCACAAACTTCTTGCACCCATCAAGCATAACCCAGCCGCTAATCCTGCACAAGCGTCTTCACTCAAGGGTTCGTAAACTTGTCCGTTGGGTGCTTGGTTATATAATTCGTCGCTGGTGGGGTGGATAATTTTTAATGCTTGGTTGATGTTACCAATTCCTGATGCTTCGTTACCGTCGGCGTTGGTGACTAGGAAATTTTGGTCTTTCTGTCCGACTATACCGACGAGTCGCCCCATTGCTGTTGTAGAAACTTTCGGTTCTCCACCAACTGCATATTCTTCTAAGGGCAATGTACCTAATTGTGATAATGGTAACTCAAATTCTGTGACTACTGTCTTAGCTGCGGGGCCGCCTCCGGCGCGTTCGGCGTTGGTTCTGACTATTTGCCACGCTTCTGGGGATAATGCACGGGTTTGTAAGGCACTGACTATATGGGGTGCGTCTAGGGTATCTTTCGGATAGAGGTTGTGTGATTTTGCACCTCTGGCGTGAACTCCTGCGCCTTTGAGTTGTTTGATAATAAACACCGTTAGCTTGCCACTCATGGCGGAACGGGCGGCTTTATCTACAGCTACAAGTACAGCTTTGGTAAAGGCGAGGCGTTGCTCAAAGGAAAAGGCGGTACTATCTACATAATCCCCTGGTTGGTTTTGGTCGTCAAATTCTTTAGCATCAACTAGGATGACTTCCTCAAAACCGTTTCCTTGCCAATAGGCTGTCATCTGTTGGTTGGTTTTTAGGGAAACCATGCTGTGATGTTCTTGGCTGTAACCGTTCCAGACTAGGACGGGTAAGAAGTTGGTGACGTGGGGATAGGCGGTGTTAAAGTGCGCCATTGAACTCATGATGTAGGGTTCTCCTAGTCCACCGTCGCCGAGGGTGAAGGGGAAGAGTTTGTCTCGGTGGAGGAGTGCGGCGGCCATGGCAAAGTGCTGTCCTTGTCCCAAGGGGCCTGCGGGGGCGAGAATACCGGGGATGTAACCGGAAAGGTGTCCTAAGAGTCCATGTTTTTCCCGGAAGCGATCGCGCAATTGTTGTACTGTAAAAATGCCCATGTCCTCTAGCGATCGATCTAGAAACATGGCACTATAAAATCCTGGTGCGTGATGTCCGACTTCGGTAAGTATATTTTTATGCCCCAGCATGACTAAAGCTGCATAGGCTTCTGCTTGGCTAGCGAAGCCGCCAGGATGCCCAGATGCCTTACTACCAGTGACTTGTACTGTCAAGTAGCGCAGGGCATCAGCCGCTAGTAAGGTTTGATACACAGCTTTAGCGTCTGTCGGGTCGGCGATCGCTACTTGTCCCGATTCTATCGCAGGTGTCGCACCATAAGTTTCAAAACCTGGTAGCACTTCCCCAAAATATTGTATTCCTTCACAAAATTCTGGAAGTGCTGAAGATGCCTTTGGTGTGAATGCAGTCATGCTGAGTACCTTGTAAGGATGACGTGAAACTATTGATGCTCGTTGAATTTAACAAAAATTTTACCTCTTTAGGGTTGTTAAGAATTATCAGTGTTTTGTAATGCTAGGTATAAGTAGTTTGAATAGCAGGGGTTTAGGGGTGTCCGGGGGATGAGGGGGATGAGGGGGACAAATCAATTCAAAATTCGTCTTGAAAAGTTTCCTACGGCGGG
>NZ_LUHJ01000035.1:80833-129848 GCF_001597745.1 Anabaena sp. 4-3
TATGTGACGCTGACGCGAAGGCTTTTGACTTGTTTGATGAGCAGTCCCTTCCAGTCCCCAACGCGCAACAATATAAGTAAAAATAACAATATACATTCACACTAATTTTTATGCACCTACCTAAAACTCCAAACACCCCAGCAGTTTTACAAATGCTCAATTGGGTTGTTCGTCCTATGCCTTACATGGAGGAGTGTACTAAACGCTATGGCGACGTTTTCGCCCTCAAGTTGGATAAAAAACTGCCTCCGATAGTCTTTATCAGCAACCCCCAAGACTTACAGCAGGTTTTGAGTCACGATACCAAGGAACTAGAAGCACCAGGAGATTTAAATAGTCTATTTGAAGGTTTGCTGGGCAAGCGTTCTTTAATTAGTCTCAGTGGTGCAGAACACCAGCGTCAACGGCAGTTACTCATGCCGCCTTTGCATGGTGAAAGAATGCGTGGCTACAGTGAAACTATTAACGAGGTTACTGCTCAAGTTATCAGCCAATACGCAGTAGGTCAACCTTTTAATATTCGTACTGTTAGCCAAGCTATTACCCTGCGGGTAATTATGCAAGCTGTGTTTGGTCTGGATAAAGGAGTCCGCGCCGAAAAACTCCAACAACTTTTAGGGGAAATTTTGGAAACTGGTAGTTCTTTATGGCGTGTGGCTGCGCTGTATTTCCCTGCTTTACAAAGAGATTTTGGGCCGATAAAAGTCTGGGGAGAACAACAACAACTCCAGCAACAAGCCGACCAACTCATGTATGAAGAAATTCAAGAACGCCGAGAACATCCAGACGCATCTCGTACAGATATCCTCAGTTTACTTATGGATGCTAGGGATACAGAAGGTCAACCGATGACCGACCAAGAATTAAGAGATGAACTGATGACTCTGTTGGTAGCAGGTCATGAAACCACAGCCACCGCCATCGCTTGGGCTATGTACTGGATTCATAAATTACCACAAGTTAAGGAAAAACTTCTACAAGAATTAGATAGTTTAGGGGATAACCCAGATGCAAATACGATTTTTAAATTACCTTATCTAACTGCGGTTTGCTCGGAAACTTTGCGAATTTACCCTGTGGGGATGCTCACTTTTCCTAGAAGAGTGAAAACACCTATCACTGTCGGTGGTTATGAATTGCCATCAGGTACACCAGTTATGGGTTCTATTTACTTAACTCACCAACGGGAAGATTTATACCCAGAACCAAAGCAATTTAAACCAGAACGCTTTTTAGAAAGACAGTTTTCACCCTACGAATACTTGCCTTTTGGCGGAGGTGCGAGACGGTGTATTGGTTTAGCCTTTGCCCAATGGGAAATGAAACTGGCGATCGCTCAAATTTTAACGATGCGAGAATTAGATTTAGCTGATCACTCAGAAGTTAAACCCCAGCGTCGTGGTTTAGTCACCGGGCCAAACCGTCCTATTCAGATGGTAGTTAAGAGCGAGCGTTTCATCAAGTCTCGGAGTTTAGAAACTACGACTGTTTAGGTATGGGGCATGGGGTATGGGGCATTAGTCATTAGTCAGTAGGGGCGGGTTTACCAAATAATTTGTAGAGTCATGAGAATTCTTAGTAAACCCGCCCGTACATTAGTCATTGGTAAAAGTTTTTCTCCCCCAGTCCCTAGTCCCCAGTCCCCAACCCTAATTAACAGGGCTGGCAGTAGAGTTAGAGTAACTACGTTTGAGCATGAAGACAGCTAAGATAATACCTAAAATTGCTAATGCTGTCGTCGGATAGAAGAAAACTGTGTAACTGCCGAAGATATCTCTAATTCTGCCAGCTAGCAAAGTGCCGCCTAAAGCACCTGCACCGTAAGCTGTAAAGACGATACCGTAATTTTTGGCATAGTCGGCGGCGGAAAATAAGATTAAGGTAGTGGTGGGTGCGATCGCTAACCATCCCCCAAAAGAAAAGTAAAATAGGGAAAACGCCACTAAATAACTAGCTACAGCACCTGCCCCAGCCTTGAGCATGATTAACGAAGCAATTAATACTAATGTATAGGAGACAATTGCCCCCAGTTTAGGACTAAAGCGGTCAGTTAGCCACCCAAAAAATAACCGTCCTACAGCATTAAACACTGCAAATAAGGAAACTGTACTTGCTGCTGTTGCCTCATCTAGTTTAATAATTTCTTGAGCTAAAGGGCTAGAAATCCCAATTGCAGCCAGTCCTGAGAATGTGCCAAGGGTGTAGCATAGCCACAAACCGTAAAATGCTGGAGTTTGCAGTATTGGTGTTTGAGTGTTAATAGATGTATTTCTCTGGGCTGAAACTTCAGAGTTCAAACCTGCTGGTTTCCAGTCTTTTGGGGGTGTTTTTAATAAGGTGGCGATCGCTAAAATGATAACTGTAAAAGCTATACCTAAAATCACAAAAGTTTGCCGCACTCCATAACTATCAATAAGTGATTTTGCCAAAGGTGCTGTAATTAACGGCGAAAGACCAAAACCAATGACAGTTAAACCAACCGCAACACCTTTCTGATCAGGAAACCATTGAGCTACAACTGCTAAAGGTACTCCGTAAGCTATACCCACGCCCACACCTGTTATCACGCCGTAGGTAAAAGTCAGCATTTGTAAATTGCCATTCAGACTAGACAAAATATAACCCAGTCCCATAATTCCACCACCAACAGCCGTGACTACACGACTACCGAAGCGGTTGATGTAAAAGCCAGTAATTGGCATGAATATGGCATAAAACACTAACAACACCGTAAACGGTAACAGGCTTTCTGTAGCATTAATGTCCAGTAATGTTTCCAGGGGTTTTCTAAAAATACTCCAGGAGTACACAGTACCAAGGCAGAGTAAAACAGTTGCACCCAGGGGAATAAGCAACCATCTGCCCTTTTCTGCTGACATACCAAAAAGTTGCATCTTTTGCATCAACTAATAGAAATATTTTTTTATCAGTATCTCACCTTTTAGATTCTAAAATAATTTGATCAATATTTCGCCAGGTTAATGTCAACTTCTCAGCATGAACAGCCACAGATAGTTGACTGTTTCAACAATTCAGGAATAATTATTAACATAAAGGCAGATTGAAAAAGCGCATTAAATATTAATGATGACCTCGGTGAACCTGCCCCTACTAACACTAAATATTCAGATATATACCATGTTATAGATTCGCTCAGAGATAGTTACCGTTTACAGTTACTAATAATAGTAAATTGGAAAACTATGTATTCATGTCAGACCAACCAAGTTTAGACAAGCAAATTATCTCACAAGTAGCTGAAAGAAGTATATCTAATCAGCTAGAAGAGGCAGAACAAATTGATATTTATGTAGAAACTGATATTTTAAAAATAGTGCAAGGACAAGCCGATGCTATGACATTTGCTGGACAAGGATTAGTAACTAAACAGAATATTCGTGTCCAAGAAATCAAACTACAAACAGATAGTATTGATATTAATCCATTGCCAGCTATTTTTGGGCAGATTAAACTTAACAAACCTGTAAATTTCATCGCTCGTGTTACCCTGACAGCTTCTGATATTAACAATGCCCTAAATTCCCCATTTTCTCGGAAGTTAGTGCAGAATTTTCAGTTAGATGTGGCAGGAAAACCTGTAAATTTTACTTTGCACCAAATGCAGATAATTTTACCTGGTAATGGTCAAATTGAATTGCAGGGGAAAGTGCAACTACAAGAAAATCACAATAGTCGCCCATTGGGATTTACAGCCATGTTTCGACCCCGCACTCCCTCCCATCCCATTAGGTTAGAAAGATTTAACTGTACTGAAGGGGAAGGTGTTTCTCTAGCCTTCATTGTGTCTTTGATGCAAAAATTCCAAGAACTGACAAACTTACCTTATTTGCAATGGGAAGATACGAAATTAAGTATCAAAAGCCTGGAAGCGAAAAAAGAAACTTTAATTCTTTTAGTAGCAGCAAATGTGAATCAAGTACCTGATTCTGTGACGGAATTAGCTAATTAATTATATCATTATTATTTATGGTGAACTCATTTTTTAACTAATTCTCCAGGTTGTAATTTCGGCTGACGCTTTGTAAGATTATCAAGCCACTCTATTCTAAAATAAAAGATATGCAAGAGTATGATGTAGTAATTATCGGTGCTGGACATAACGGGCTAGTGTGCGCGGCATATTTGCTCAAAGCTGGCTATAGCGTCCTGCTGCTAGAAAAGCGTGCTGTTCCAGGTGGTGCAGCCACGACAGAAGAATGTTTACCAAAAGAAGCACCAGGATTTAAGTTTAACCTGTGCGCCATTGATCACGAATTTATTCATCTAGGCCCAGTGGTGGAAGAATTAGAATTAACCAAATATGGTCTAGAATATTTAGAATGTGATCCGGTTGTTTTCTGTCCCCATCCAGATGGTAAATATTTCTTAGGCCATAAGTCCCTAGAAAAGACCTGTGCAGAGATAGCCCGTTATAGTGAACGCGATGCCCAGAAATACGCCGAATTTACAGAATATTGGCAACGGGCGATAGGTGCAATGATTCCCATGTTTAATGCACCCCCAAAATCAGTGATGGATATCGCGGGTAACTACGACATCACCAAATTAAAAGATTTGTTTTCTGTGATTGGTTCTCCATCCAAGACACTGGACTTTGTACGTAATATGATGACCAGTGCTGAGGATTTACTCAACGAGTGGTTTGATTCGGAATTTCTCAAAGCACCCCTAGCTAGACTAGCATCAGAACTGGGCGCACCACCATCTCAAAAAACTATCGCCATTGGTGCGATTATGATGGCTATGCGTCACAACCCCGGTATGACTAGACCTCGTGGCGGTACTGGCGCATTAGTGCAAGCTTTGGTCAAGCTAGTTACCTCTAAAGGTGGTGTAATTCTCACAGAGCAGCAGGTAGAAAAAGTCTTAATTGATAATGGTAAAGCTGTGGGTGTAAGAGTGGCTGGTGGGACTGAATATCGGGCTAAATATGGAGTAATATCTAATATTGATGCCAAGCGGTTGTTTTTACAAATGACAGATAAAAGCGATGTTGATGCAGCCGACCCCAATTTATGGGAAAGATTGGAACGCCGTATCGTTAATAATAACGAAACCATCCTGAAAATTGACTTGGCTTTAAATGAACCTCTGCGTTTTCCCTACCACGCCCACAAAGATGAGTATTTAGTGGGGTCAATTTTAATTGCAGATTCCGTAGCCCATGTTGAACAAGCACACAGTAAATGTACCTTGGGAGAGATTCCTGACTCAGACCCATCGATGTATGTAGTCATGCCCAGTTTCCTTGACCCCACTTTAGCACCTCCAGGTAAACATACTGTATGGATTGAATTTTTTGCCCCCTATCAAATTGCTGGCGCAGAAGGTACGGGTTTAAAAGGTACTGGTTGGACGGATGAATTAAAAAATCAAGTTGCTGATCGAGTTGTGGATAAGTTAGCAACTTATGCCCCTAATGTGAAAACAGCCACCATTGCCCGACGTGTGGAAAGTCCGGCAGAATTAGGTGAAAGACTAGGCGCGTACAAAGGAAATTATTACCACATTGATATGACATTAGATCAAATGGTATTTTTCCGCCCCTTACCAGAAATAGCTAATTACAAAACCCCAATTGATAATCTATTTTTAACGGGTGCAGGAACACATCCAGGTGGTTCAATTTCAGGAATGCCGGGACGCAATTGTGCGCGGGTATTTTTACAGAATAAACACCCCATTACCCAGACACTTAAAGATGCACGGGATTCGATTAAGTCTACTGTTGGGTCTGTGTTTGGTATTGGTTAAGGAGTACCAAAAAATAAATTGTCCAAATTGACTGTTAGTAGGGTGCGTCAGTATGAAGATTTTCTTGGTATGGCTAGGGTTTCTCGTACTGAGGCACCCTACTTTTAAGTATCTTATACCAATTTGAAAAAAGAATGCGACAGATAGACACGCGCAAACCCTTGTGATATCTATATTTCTTAATTTTGAATTTTGAATTTTGAATTGGTATTACCTCTCCCTAGCATAATCAATAGGCAAGTCATACTTGTAACTGATGTCAACGTGCCAAAAAACTGGTCAAATAGAGGTATTGTTGCCCATAGTGGAGTGATGACAGACCGCGTATTAATTCTTGGAGGACGGGGGCGGATAGGTAGAAGTGTCGCCCAGGATATTGCTACCCACACCTCAGCAAAAATTACTATCACAGGACGTTCCCCAGAGACGGATAGGGAGTTGGGCTTGCCGTTTCTGGTGTTAGACTTGGCTGAGGTTGACAAATTGCGGCAGGCGATCGCCAACTCTGATTTAGTCATCCATTGTGCTGGGCCGTTTCATTACCGTGATGCTAATGTTCTCAAACTCTGCATTGAACAAGGCGTTAATTATTTAGATGTAAGTGACCATCGTTCATTTACTACTAAGGCTTTAAATTATCATGAACAAGCTGTAAATGCTGGGGTAACAGCTATTATCAATACGGGAATTTTTCCTGGTATTTCTAACAGCATGGTGCGTCAAGGTGTGGAACAATTTGACCAAGCAGAAAAGATACATTTAAGTTATTTGGTTGGTGGTTCTGGTGGTGCTGGCGTTACAGTCATGCGGACTACTTTTTTAGGCTTACAATATCCTTTCCAAGCTTGGATTAATAATCAATGGCAATTTGTCAAGCCCTATAGTGATCGAGAAGTGATTAATTTTCCCGCACCCTACAACCGCAGTGGTGTTTACTGGTTTGATATGCCAGAAACTTTTACATTACCCCAAGCCTTCCCCAGCGTCAAAACTGTAGTAACTAAGTTTGGCTCAATTCCAGATTTTTATAATCATTTGACTTGGATGGCTGCCCATCTTTTTCCCAAGTGGTTGATGCAGCGTCACAGCACAATTGAATTTTTATCTCATGTTAGCCATCTGATGACAGATGTAACTAATAATTTTAGTGGTATTGGGGTGGCAGTACGTTCAGAAGTCACAGGAATTAAAGATGGTGAAACCGCGATTCACTGTGCAAATTTAGTGCATGAAAATACTGCGATCGCTTCTGGTATTGGTACAGGTAGTTTAGCCCAATTGTTACTATCAGGTAAGCTGAAAAAACCAGGAGTTTGGCCTGTAGAATCAGCATTACCAACTGATTTATTTGTACAATCTATGTCAAGTAGAGGTATTGCAATTGCATATAATTGGTTGTAGGAGTTTTTGGATATTGCAGAACAGTTCGTAGTAAGGACTTTAGTCCTTACCTTTCTATTTTTCTATACTCAAACACATTATTCTACTTCACTCAGAGTAGAAGAAGCCGATTTTTTGCTAGCAATTCTGTGTTCATACCAATTCATTAACGGTGTTGCAGAAATGCCATGCACAATTACAGAAACTACAACCGTGGTATAAGTTATCCACGAAATTCGTTCAGCAGCTTCATCTTTTAAGCCATGACTCAAGGCATAGGCGAGATAATATAAAGAACCTACACCACGAATCCCAAACCAACCAAATAACCAACGAGTTGCCGGGTGAAAGCTGCGGCGTTGTAAGTGTAAAGGGCGTTTAGCAATAGTGCTAATCCAAGCACCTAGGGGTCGAATTATGAAAAATAAGCAAACAATAACTATTAAAGATTGATAGGCATAATTTAGCATTGGTTGCCATAATAATATTGAACCTAACAACAAAATTGTTGCCACTTCCAAGAGTCTTTCTAAACGTTCAATAAACTCTAATTGTGCCAAAGGTTTGTGAGGATTTCTATAACTGTACTGCACAAATAAGCCAGCTACAAATACTGCCAAAAATCCATAGCCATTAACTATTTCTGTGATGGAATAAGTTAATAAAATCGCACTAATAGCGATAAAATCTTCCATGACTGCATCAACAGCCCGCTTTTTTTGCACTTTTTGGTCTATCCAAACCACTGCTTGAGCTATTAAAAAACCCATAATGGTACCAAGTGCGATCGCCCAGATTAAATCTATGAGTAACCAATCTTTAAACCAGTTGTTCCAGTTGCTATCTTTAATTGCATACAGCCCAAAATAAACAAAGGGAAAAGCTAAAGCATCATTTAACCCACCCTCGGAGGTTAAACCAAAGCGTAACTCATCTGTGTCGTTAGTATCTGTTAGTTGAACTTCCGAAGCTAATACCGGATCAGTAGGTGCAAGAATCGCACCTAATAAAATTGCCTCTCCCCAACTCATACCTAAAAATAACTTCCCGACAATTGCCAATCCAAAAATAGAAATTGGCATTAAAAAAGCTATCAGTCTAGCTGTGATATTCCAAACCCTAAATTGCCAGGGACGAATAATTTTTAAGCCACAGCTAAATACAGAAACAATGACGACAAATTCTGTTAACCTTTCCAGTAATTTAGCGTTAAATATCTCATTCTGTCTGAGTTGTATTAGCCCGATACCTTCAGAACCCAGAAAAATACCCACGAATAAATAGATAATCGCAAAAGAAAGGGGTAAGCGAGCAATCCAACCTGAGCTTAGGGTGACAAATAGTAAAAGTAACCCAATAATTAGGAGGTCAAGAATATAAACATCTATCATGTAAATATGTGTAAAGCATCAACATTTTTATGTTAGTTTAGCTGCATTATCCTGGTTGTATAAATTATCTATAGATAGATTTTAGAAAAATATTTCCAATTTTTGAGAATTTTGCTAGCTTAGGAGGAATATTGCTCAGAGGTTATTGGTTATGACACTTCCAGATAGTCCCCAAATGCCAAAATTTATGCAGCTATGGCGGTGGATTTATCAACCACTGCAACTGATGGAAACATCTGGTAAAACTCATGGGGAGTGTTTTACTTTATGGCTAACTAACCAACAGCCAATGGTATTTCTCAGTAACCCCCAAGCAGTCCAAGAGATTTTTACCAAACCTTTAGAACAGATAGATGCTAGAGGTTCAGCCCAAATTTTACAACCGTTGCTAGGGGATAACTCGTTACTATTACTTTCGGGTGAAACGCATCAACGCCAACGACGGTTGTTAACTCCCCCTTTTCATGGCGATCGCATGAAGGCTTACGGTGATATTATTACCAACATCACCAAAGATGTCATCAGTAATTGGCAACTGGGTACAGCTTTTTCGGTGCGTGATGCCATGCAAGAAATCACACTGCGAATAATTTTAAAAGCAGTGTTTGGACTCAATGAAGGTGAACGCTACACACAGTTACAAAAACGTTTGTGTTCTCTCTTAGAATTAAGTTCTTCTGCCTTGCGTTCCACTATATCATTTATCCCAGCATTGCGTGTAGATTTAGGTCGCTGGAGTCCTTGGGGGAATTTCTTACGTCAACGGGAAGAAATTGACAAACTACTGTATGCAGAAATCCAAGAACGCAGAGATAACCCAGACCCATCTCGTACCGATATTCTCTCTTTGATGATGTCAGCACGTGATGAAAATGGCGAACCGATGACTGATGTAGAATTACGTGATGAATTAATGACTTTGTTAGTCGCAGGTCATGAAACTACAGCTTCTGCCTTGACTTGGGCTTTATACTGGATTCATCATCTACCCTCAGTGCGAGAACAACTATTAGCAGAGTTAGATAGTTTTCCCAATGCAGATTTCAATGACATTACTCGCCTTCCTTATCTGACGGCGGTTTGTCAAGAAACACTCCGCATTTATCCCATCGCTATGATTACTATCCCGCGCATTGTTAAGTCACCTATAGAAATTATGGGTCATCAATTTGAGCCGGGAACAATGTTATTAGGTTGCATTTATTTAATTCATCGTCGTCCAGATTTATATCCCCAACCTGAGCAATTTAAGCCAGAACGGTTTTTAGAAAAGCAATATTCAGTTTATGAATATCTACCTTTTGGTGGTGGTAGTCGGCGTTGTTTGGGTATGGCGTTTGCTTTGTTTGAAATGAAGTTGGTATTAGCAACGGTGTTGTCACATCTCGATTTGGCGTTGGTGGAGAATTATCCAGTTAAACCTATCCGTCGAGGTGTGACTTTAGCACCTTCTGGTGGTAGGTGGTTGATTGCAACTGGACAACGGCAAAATGTGAAAAGTCCGGTTGAGGTGTAGAATTTTTGTCGGGTGGGCATTGCTTACGTTGTTGGCTGTGCTTCGCCTGACGTTGAGTGAGATTTTTTGTGTAGTCATTTTTTTATTTTTTTTTAACGCAGAGGTACGCGGAGGGAACGCGGAGGAACGCAGAGGATTATCATATCGACTCTCTGCGCCTCTGTGTGAGAATTCATATTACACATTTTTACTGAGAATAAATGAGGAGTATCCAGAGGTGCTGTGAAAAGGGTTATTTTCAGTTTTGTAGGGTGCGTCAGACTGCTTAAATGTTGTCAATAAACTTATGGTTGATATCTGATGCACTCTACTAATATGCCAGTTGCGTGAGTCTTGGCTTAGACAAGTTGATGAATTTTCTTGACTGCGCTGATTAATAGAGATGATGCTGTTTCAATTTCTGCTGGGGTTGTAAATTTACCAATGCTAATTCTTAAGGCTCCCTCGATGATATTCTCAGATAGATTCATCGCTTGTAAAACGTGAGATGGTGCAATCACTCCTGATGAACAAGCTGCACCTGTAGAAATAGCTAATTGGTGGCGAATTCTCGCAATTATGGCACTATTAGGAATGTTGGGGAGAGAAATATGCAAGTTACCTGATAAACGGTTGTTTAAGTCTCCGTTAACTACTAAGTCGGGAATTGCTGCTTGGAGTAGGTTTTGTAGTTGATCTCGCAAAATTGCGATCGCACTTTCATCTCCTTCCATTTCTAATTGTCTCAGTTTGCAAGCTTCCCCTAAACCCGCGATTCCGGGGACATTAAGTGTACCGGATCTGATACCCTGTTGTTGTCCACCACCGTAAATCATCGGTTGAATATCATAGCCTTTTTTCACTACTAATGCACCTACGCCTTTAGGTGCATAGATTTTATGTCCAGAAATAGCTAGATAGGTAATACCCCAGTCTTGAAAGTTTAGGGGAATTTTACCGATGGCTTGGGATGCATCACATAAGTAAGGTATATGGTAGGATGAGGCGATCGCCCCAATTTTTTCGCTTGGGTAAATTGTCCCGACTTCATTGTTAGCCGCCATCACACACAGCAAGGAAGCACCACCAGCGCAGACTTTTTCTAAATGTTCTAAATCAATCTGCGCTTGTTGGTTGACTTTTAACCAAATAATTTCTACCAGTCCTTTTTTAGCTAATGCTTTACAGGTATCTAAAACCGCTTTGTGTTCCACTGGGGAAACTATGATTTTGGCGGGAGTTTGCTGTTGAGCAATATGTCCTTGAATTGCTAAGTTAATGCTTTCTGTCGCGCCAGATGTAAAGATAATTTCTTTGGGAGAAGCGTTGATTAATTCAGCTATTTGTTGACGGGCTTGTTTAACTGCTTGCGCTGCTGCATCTCCATAAATATGATCTACGCTATTAGCGTTACCAAAACCAGTGGTTATATAATATATGACTTTTTCTGCTACTCTGGGGTCAATGGGTGTGGTAGAATGGTAGTCAAGATAGATGAGTTTTTCTTGTTTAGTCATTTTTCTTTTTTTAAACGCAGAGGCACGCTGAGGCAACGCGGAGGAACGCAGAGTTTTTTTTGAGTTTATCAAAATGTATTATAAACACTCCTGAAATTCTCTGCGTCTCTGCGTGAGAATTAATATCACTCATTCTCTAAGAATCTTCTGGCGACTCTCCCCCAATCAATGCGAGTATCTTGAGCATTATCTTTGAGTTTACCATCTGGTTGTTCATCCTCGTATCTTGCCCATGCCATTAGTAGTAGTTTTAGTCCATCTAATGAGTTCATCAACCGTGAACGTAAAGCATCTATATCGGCTTGATCTACATCTTCTTCTAGTATTTCTACTAAGTTTTGATAAGCGGGATGATTAGTATTTAAGGTGACAATAATTGCTCCACCTCTCGGTTTAACTGAGAAGAAGGCCGGAGTATCTAGAGGTGCTTCAGCGAAGGTATATTTTAAGCCATCATCTACTGTGGTAGCTGCTAATAATTCGGCTTTAGTTTCTGTAACGCCTTCTTCTTTTAATGTTTCTTTAATGGCTTGTTTTCTTTCTTGTTTGGGTAATTCTTCGTCTGCATCACTTTTACCTTTGTAACCCTGAGATTTCCTTTCTTGAGTCACAGTTGTAGCTACTTTTTCGGGTTTATACGGGTCGTGTATATGGCGTTTTTCTGTGGTGCGAGTGCCTTTTGTCTGGGCTTTGATTAAGCGACGAATCAGACTGAGTTGGCTTTTAATTTTATAAGCTAATTCTAATAAAGGTAGTTTTGGATCTTCATCTTGAAGTAATTCTTCTTTTAGTTGCGAGACTGTTTTTCCTTCTTCTAATAAAGATTCGATATTTAATTGTAAAATCTCGCCAAAATTTCGGGCTGATTGTTTGTTATTTGTCACTCCAAAAATATCATCAAGTGATGGCGGAAATTCTACTTCAATCCCCCACCAACGTTCTGTAGGGTCGTAATTATTGACTAGGTTTTGGTCTAATTCTAATTCTCTTCCAGCACGCACTACAGAAACACCTACGTTTTTGGCTGCGTGTTGTCCATGTGGCAAACTGCCGGGATTTTTTCCGGGTTCGGCTTGACGGGCTTCTTCTTTGGCGTAAGAAAATCGCACTTTTACATCATGTTCTTTGTCTTTAAAGTTAATAGTATAAATAGCTTCGTAGGATGTATCTCCCTCCCAAGGTCGGAACATTGCCTGATTATTAAATGGTTGCGGACATGAAGTTTTTTCCATGAGATAACCAGGGTCATTGGGTAGGGCATATTTTTCTAGAATTATGTTATATAAAGCATCTACATCAAATGCTACCATGCGAATTTTGACTCGACCGATATTAATAAATTTGCGGTACATTCTCCCAATCACAAATTCCGAATTATCAATAATTGCTTTCCCGGTTCGCCAAATACAACGGTCTATTTTTGACCAAACTACTAATGTGCCACTGTCACCAAAATTTTGACCGATTTTTGTCCAAATCATCGGCATTGGTTTAGCTGTGGGTTCTGGTACTTCGGTCATCTGACGATTGTTGATTTCTTCTAAGTCTAGATAACTATGCAGTGCATTTTCTATACCATTTTGCCATGACCACACATCAACTCGTTGAGATTGGGAAATCGAGGAAGATGGTAAACCCATTCCAAAACGACCAATTCCAATGTGTTTATCTGGATTTAAATATGTACCATTGCCAAATTGCAGGGCTAGACGCAAAACGTTAGCATCCATACCACAACCATTATCTAACACTGCTATCTGTTCAATGCGCGATCGCCTTCTTCCTTCTACTTGTTGTTTTCCTTCACCACACAATAACTCTACCTGTGATGCACCAGCTTGAATTGCATTATCCATTAGTTCGGCGATCGCATAGGCGGCGTTTTTATAGCCGTTATCCCGCATTGCTTGCACTGCCAGGTGAGTCGGTACGATGTCATGGGCGTTATTCATGGGTTTTCCTCCAAACGTCTTCCCAATTGTGAAAGGCTGATGCTACTGAATCAAAACCCGGTAGTTGACTATCTACAACCGTGACAATTTCGGCGGTAGCATTACCCCCAGCTTTGAGTCCGCGAATCGCGCGTCCTACCATTTGGCTGTAGAGAACAAGGGATTTAGTAGGACGGGCGATAACGGCTGCACTGGTTTTTGGTGCGTCGAATCCAGTGGTTAAAACGCCGTAATTACATAAAATCTTGGTTTGCGGTTGTTCGTCTTTAAAACTTTGAATTATACTTTCTCTTTCTGATTTGGGGGTATCTCCTGTCACCGCATCAGCATTCAACCCCCGGAAACGCAAAATTGCAGCAATGAGTCGCGTGTGTTCAACGCAGGTATTAAACACGATAATCCGTTGATGATGTTGGGCGAGTGCTTCTAGTTCTAGAATAATGCGGAGGTTGCGTTGTTCGTCTGCTGCTAACCGATTGAGGATATATTGAGGTATTTCTAATTCTGTATTAATCCGATTCAAGTCTTGGGGAGTTAGTTCAATCCCAGTTTCATAAAATAAGGAACGATAATTAACTTTAGCTAGGTATTGTTGATCAACGAGATAATCAATTGGGTTGTCATAACCTGGTATTTCCAAAGTAACTTTTTGCCGGGCGAAAAATTTAGCTAGTTGTGCATCGGTGTTAATATCAGCCCAAGTCCTTCCGGGTGTGGCGGTTAAACCTAATAAGGCGGTTTTTTCGTAGGGTATAACTAAAGCATCTAAGACGAGTTTATAGGTTTCGGCTACTGCTTGATGGGCTTCATCGATAATTACCAATGAACAACGCACACCCAATTGATTAATAAAGTGAATACTCTTTTTAGTGGCGTGATAAACTTTCGCTAATCCTGCTACTACTAAGCCATCTTGGGCTTGTGCTAAGTCTAACTCATGGCTACCCCAAAAGCGATAGACTGAGATGGTGCGATCGCCTAAACTATCCCATGCTTTTTGAAATTCTGTAACGGCTTGTTCACAAAGTTCTTCACTATATGCTAACCAAATTACTAAAGTAGGTTCATTGTTTCTCAGGTGGTCTGCAATGATATTCATTGCTGTACGGGTTTTACCTGCACCTGTAGGAAGATGAAGAAGCACACGACGAGGTTCTTTACTAAGATAGTTTTTAACTTGTTTAACTGCGTGGCGTTGGTGTGTAAATAAAGGATATTTGGGAGTATTTTCAATAATTGTCGGTGTTGCAATTGTATTCTGATTTCTAGAGTTAAGGGGTATTTCAAAAAAGTTAAAGAGATATTTTTTACTTTCTGAAACACCGCTTATTTTAATTTTTTTTAATGCCTGATATGGGTCTTGATTTACAGGTGCTTCTAATACAACTGCGAGTATTTTTGCTTGTTCTGGGCTAATTAAATCAAATAATAAATCTCGCTTTTCTTTAGATAACAATAGTTCTTCTGGTGTATGAAGGGTTAAGAGAATTTCTCTGAGTTTACTGGGATGAGCTAAATTAGGTTCTAAGAGTTTAAGCAACTGAAAAGTTGCACTACCCAAAAGTTGTTGTAGTGTTTCTTCATCTGCCTTTGATAGTAAATCATTGAAATTCAATTAACACCTTTCATTTTTTATTAATCTAGAAATGCTTTACCCTTATTAGGTTTCTATTAATTCACTTTCTTCTGTTTCATACAAACTATTATTATAATTACCAACCCATTCTATAGGTGATAGCAAAGAGGCTTTTTGATCCTCAATTGTATCACGATATTTTTGCTTCAAATCTCGCACTTTAGTCTTGATTTTTAATCCTAGAGAATGACTGATAATGGATGCTAACAATTGTCTTTCAAACTTAGTACCCATAATTTTCTGCGTTGAAGGATTCCAAATAACTCGAACCCAAGGAGAGCCATCAATATTCATAGTTACATTAGCCATAATTGCTTCAATTGTGTCTTCCATTGATTTCCCTTGAATTAAAGCTAATTTAATTACTTCAGCAATAATAAATTGACCTATAGGACGAGCAAAAACATTTCCTCCTGATATCGGCTTTCCAGCATCATCTAAAACTAGCATTCCGTCCGAGTCGATACGCTTACGAATATCACCAGGCTTTTTTCTTCCTTTTAAAATAGATTCAAACCCAGGACATTTTTCTAGCATTAGCATCCAAAGATTTTCTAAAAAATTATAGTAAGCATCAAGCTCATCATTAGAAGCTCTGAATTGCTTAAAGTTTTTATCAATCTCTAGACCACCATTATAAGCACTAAGCAAAATTTCATTAGTTTCATAAAAAGCAGCAAGCGTGGTAATATAAGGGTCATGCGATTTAGCTGGGTTTATTTGCTTAGAACCTAAGCTAGTTAAAACTAATCCCTTAAGAACTTCATTTTCTTTAACTAATCTGCGAGTAATAATAGCTACACTATCATCTTCGTCAATAGCAATATTAACGCCTGATGATGTAGGTTTCGCCCGACGATTAAGTGTAGAAAATAACCTTCTTGTTCGCTCTAAACCTTCTTTTGTTTGCTCATGTTTAAGAATAATTACACTAATTTCTTCCTGAGCGAGGTCTGGATTTTTAGCAATCGCTTCTTGTATTGACTTGAGTCTATGCTGACCATCTAAAGCATAGTAAATTTGGCTACCGTCAAAACGTAGTAAACCAAAACCATAGCTAGCTCGATCTCTGTCATCTATTAATTGATGTTCAGCTACTCGAACTGTTGAAAATTCTGGATCTCCCCCATAAACAGCTACAACTAATGCTCCATAAAATCGCTGAGGTTCATTTAAAAGATAAGGAACCATCTCTTTTTTAACTCGATCCTGTATTTCTCTTTGAATTAACTCATCTAAATCTTTGTTGACATGAATTTCTTCTGCAAGCCGGCATTCACGAGCAATTTTACCAAGCTTCATAACTGTTACATAATATTGCCAATCACCCATACGAGCTTTTAATGCGGGAACATAATCTGCCATTATTTTTCTCCTATTTGGAAGTAGTAATTAGTCGAAAGCTATTCCCCAGAAACTTTTATTGGAAGCGAGGTTTAAAACTCATCAAGATATCCTTCTATACTGCATAAACATAAATTTTGATAATTATTAGCAACTAAAAAATAGCTAAATACAGCATTTATTGAAAAAATACTAATTTTGTACTGAACTTAATATATTTCCCGTGGAAAACATTTTTTTACAGTTTAAGCTACTCTAAACTATCACCTATAATTGTTATTAATAATTTTTTATTAAATACTATGTTTGCCATTTAAATTCACTATAAAAATCAAACTATAAATAACACATTAAACAAGGTAATTCATCATCTTCTTGTCCTAAAATCTTTTCTAATGATTCATATAAAGGACGATTAGGAGCAGCCTTTTGTTCTTTAGCCATTGACTTCTCATGTTGAGCAATAATTTCATCTTTACGTGCTAGAAGTTGCAATAAACTTTCCCCATCTGTCCAGGTATAGGTACGCCCATCAGCATGATTAGTTTCATACTCAACAGCCTTTTGAAATAAATCAGGATGTTCCTGCGCTAACATTACCCATTCATACTTGCGTTGGAAGAAACAGAAAAAACACCCAGAGCGACTGCGCCAGCGATAATAGTCAGGGAGTCCAATTCCACTTTCTTCTAAAAGCCGAATAATATCAGCCTTAACTAAACCCCTTTCTTTAAAGGGAAACACGGGTTTAATATTAGGTTTAGTGGAGATATACCCATCACGGTTTTCATCAGCACGAATGCCAATGTAACTAATAGCTTCATCATCTCCCACAAAATCCTCTAAAGGCTTAATTTTCATCTTGGCGGTACACCAACGCCTTTGGGGTGAAGGTAATAAACCGTCATGAATCGCTAGCCAATAGTCAAAGCCTCGTGTTTCACTGAGATAATGAATTTTAATCCCTAAACGTGCTTTAATCCGGTCAAGGTATTCGTAAGTCTCCGGTAATTCTTTATGGGTATCACAAAAAAAGTATTCCATCTCTGGAATTTCCTTATGCAGTAATACCGCTAAAGCTGTGCTATCCTTTCCCCCAGACAGCCCTAAAATGTGTCTAACTTTGCTCTCTACCATCCTTATTAGTTAGTGCTTTTTGGTAAGCGTATTAACAGTGCTAATATCTTAGCAAAGAGCAAAACATAATGTGTAGCCTTTTTAAACAAATATTGCAAAATTCAGTAAAATCACTGCTTTGGTTAGGTTTTTTTAACCTAGCCTATTAAGCTTTTATACATAAATCACTTTCAGCCGCAGCTTAGGTTAAAGAAATTAGGCGCAGTCTTTTAGGTAGGGGAAGCGTACAGTCGCAAGCAATTATCGAGTTGCAAGCGTTACCATTAAATCATCCATACCAAAAAGCAACAAACGTCTCTACAGTACAGAATAAAGTGCATCCTCATCAAGAAACGGTATCTGTAACCACATCTCCCAAATCAGGATTTAAAATCCGTTCACTCAACTTTGCTAAAATCGCTTGTTGTAACTGCTGATCATCAGGTAAATCTGCCATAATTCTATTAACCATCTTCTCAACCTCCGATTCTCTCCCATAATCCACCCATACCGTTTGATGGATTTCCTCGCCATCAGGACGAGTCATGGTGATTCTTCTGGCTTCAAAACCTTCACCTTTAGCGGCTACATCCTTTTGCAAATCTTCCAGATTTTTGAACCGTCGCACCACATCCGCTAATTTCATCTCAAATGCAGTAGCATCATCATCAGTCCATGATTCCGCAGGTTTATCCGCCACAATCATCACTAAAGCTTCTAACCATTGAGAATCGTTTTTAGTTTCATCCGATGCTGCACGAATAAAGCGTTTTAGTAAGGGTTCAATACATTTTCCCGCCAAATAATTCGCCCTCACCCGCAAATCTTCCCTGAGTTTTGTTTCCTGATTTCTGACACCAAAGGCTTCATAAATCAGTTGTAGACAATTACTTAACAAATTATCATAAGCTGTATGAATCTCTCTGAGGGCGTGAACTAATTTAGTACGTAAGATTTTCGCAGTCACGCCATCATCCCCGCCTTCAGTCCCAATGGGGGGTAAATTACAAGCTGCTGGTAAGGCTTTAAACAATAATTCATCTGGTTCAACAGTAGTTTGTAATGCTTTTAAAATCGCTCTGGGTTCTTCTGCAATATTTTTGGTTTGTTGAGTATATTTAGGCAGTTTTTTGACAAATTGATAAAGAGGAGTAACCACCGTTAATAGGGTGGCGTTACGCACTTTAACTAATGTTTTAAATTGAGGATTGCGTAAGATGGTTTCTAATTCTTTGAAAACTTCAGCCCTTAATCCGACTACTGCAAAATACTTGACGGCAAACCGTTCAGGATATTTTACTAATAATTCAAAATGTTCTGTTCCCAATACAGGAATAAATGTCCCGTCTTGATACAGTCCCAAATCATCAGCGTGATACAACAACACCGCCGCTAAAATCACGGGAACAGCACCCTGTTTTATACCATAAGGTGGTACTGCTAAATGTTGATAAAGTAAATCAAAACTTTGGCTTTTTTCGGTGGCTGATAAACAAAAATTCTCAACTGCTTCCCACAGAGAATTTAAGCCAGATTTTTCTAATGGTGGGTAAAAGTCCCAAACATCATCTTCTTGACGGTGAATCCCTGTTTCTTGTAACAGAGAATAATACATACTGACTTCGGGGCCATAGCCTTCTAAGGCTAATTTTTCTTGATGCTGATGTTCCAACATCGCTTGAATCAATTCGCGTCTAGCTTTTACACCTTGAGCCGTTAAATCTCGGCGGTTAATTAATTCGTTCCATAAAATTGGACTACGATGATAGACGCGATCGCAAATCTCAGACAGCTTACTATTAAAATCAGTAATGTTGTTGAGTGTTTCGGTTTCTCCTTGAATCCAACATTGCTGATTTTCCCCTATCCTAAAGCATTGATTCAGGGTTTCATCTAAAAATCCTTCGGCTTCTTGTAACCGATAATTTACTTCTTTTCTCGCTACCCCATCGGTTTGTAATTCTTTGGCGGTTCTTTTAATATTACTTAAAGCCACAAATTCCAGGGTGCGAATTCGCAAAATTTCTAAATTAGCCGCCCTCAATATCACCAATGGTTTACCGTCGCTAGTTGTAGCAGGAACAAAATGAGGAATTTCGTCATCTACCCAATACCCGATCAAACCATCTGCATCTACACTGCTACAAGATAATTGATTTAAATCTTGGGAATTATCTAAATAATGGCGTTCAAAATAACGTAAAGTTCCTGTTTGATAACTGTGACGTTGGGCGACTAACGGTTTAAGAGGACGGTGGAAAGATAACAGCTTAACTAAAGGCGATCGCTCTTGTTCTATATATGTACTTAACTCACCATCAACATTAAAATCAGAACCTTGCCAAATCCGCAATTCATCTAATTGACGACGATGAGTAATCAGATTTTGTTTTAGTAGTTGATCAATAATTTCTTGCCAATAATTAATCTCGGCTGCTGACGGTAAACTGCACATTGCTAAAGATACTAAATTTCTTGTCGCCCTCATTGAACCTGTAACTGTAATTAGGTTCAACACCCCGATAGTTTTTAGTACCCTGATACTATCTTCTTCTAAGCGTTTAGCATCATTAATCAAATCTTGAACTTCTACCCATCTTTGCAAATTCGGACGAGAAGCTAAACCCATCCCCGCAGATTCAATAAAATAATCATAAACTTGATATAATTTCAAACAGGGTAATTCATAATCTTTAACTGTTGCTGCTTCTAAAAAACTCCGAAATGATAAAGGTTCACTACTGGTTAAAAATGTGAATAAAGAACGGTCATTTTGAGCGTATTTATGACAAAGACTTGGTAACACCAAAGCCGATAAAGGATGTAGCGGATAAACTTTCTGTATAACTTGCTCAGTTACTTCTTCATCTATAATTATCGGTTCTAAATACTTACTCCAATCCTGAGAGTAAGTCTGAGTAGCAATCTTGATATTATCTGCTGCTGACGAGTCGATAGCTTCACCAATCAAACTCATCATTTGCCCAGATGATTCATAAAAAGCAATATCTTCAAATCGCCCTTGAATCTTCGCCCATTCGTTGCGTTGAACAGTTGCTAATCTTTGACTATATTCTGTAAAAGCTTGATGTAAAATACCTAAAACATAAATAGGATTTTTACCATCTTTTGGTAATTCCGCTAATTGTTGCAAAAAATATAAATCTTCATCAGCTTGAGCATGAGCAGCATATTCTAAATTCTTACCCAGTTCATCAATAACTAAGAAAATTCCTGTTTGAGATTCCTTGGCTAATTCCAACATCAAATCAAAAATTTTTCTGCTTTTAATTTTTCTCCCAGCATTAATTTCTACTTCTAAATCTGCTAATTCGCTAACAACATTGATTTTATGTTTTTGGCTAGCAGTCCAAAAATTATCAACACCTATTGACAAAGCCCTAATAATTGTATGGCTAATTGGTTCTCTTTGTCCGGTAGCTACAGCCCTAAGTAATCCTTTTGTGTTAATTTTCTCTTGAATTAATTGATAAATATCACTATTTTTTCCTAGTTTCTTTTCAGCTATGGATAAAGCTTTTATGTGCATTTTATTCTGTGAGTTAGCACACAAAGAAATCAAATAGTGAGCAAAAGCAGATTTTCCAGTACCATAAACGCTAGTTAATGTCCAAGCTCTATTTCCTTCATCAGAATCAAAATTTTTCAATATCCGTGTTAGAGAATCAATTGCTCTTTTCGTAAGCACATATCCCTCTAAAGCCGTCACACTATCTACATCTCTTTCTAAATTAATTGAACGAGAATAACGACGTTGGAGACTAAAATAATGGGATAGCTTTTTATTAGTCATAATTTTATCCATTCTATTTAAAATTTATAATATTTATCTAAAATTTCTTCAGATAATATCTTTGTTTGTTGAGGTAAAGATAACTGAATTAACCCGGCGGTGTCAGAAAGAACTAACATCTCAAATTCTTTAGCAACAGTCTCAATAGCCTCACACAAAGTATTTTCCGTCAGTTTAAATACCATTCCCGGACTACCTTCATCATAAAGTAGGTTAGTAATATTAATGGTTTCTCGTCCCTGACTTACCCAACTAGCATATTCTAAACAAGTAGCTACTATAATCTCTGCTGGTAAGTTCGTCTTTGCGCCAATTTTAAAATGATAATTTTTGCCAAAATGTCGAATCAAACCAAGTTCAGTAAAAGGACAATCAAGAGAATCTTCAATTGGGCTATTGTCTCTCATAAAGTCCTCGGTTGCATACATTTTGACAAGACAATTTACATCTTTGATCAAAGAGGATTCAGCAATTTTTTTATTGAAAGTTTTTATATAATATTTTAACCCTGCTAAAATATCTTCTTTTGTAAATTCTAAATCTAGAAAAACATTAAATATATAGTACCATGCAGCCGCTTCACAAGTAGGTTTTAACAAGTTCCAATGTAATAACCATAATGAAGCCGGATTTTCTAAATAAGAATCCCAGCCATTGCTTCCTAAAAGTTGTTCGCCAAATGCTGTTGGTGAGCTATTCTTATCAATAATTTTGAACGCGGTACACCAATATCTAATAGCGCGTACCATATTTTTACCAACACCTAAACGTACAGGGGCATCATCCTGTAAGAAAATACCTGGATTTTTCTTGGCTGCATCAAACCCTTTTTTTAACCACCCAAAACGAGGGTGAAAAGTTTCATGGTTAGCAAATACGGGATTTACTAGATTGATGGAAGTTTCCTGTTTTTTCAGGTTTGACTTAGTTCGGATCACGATAGCATGGATATAAAAGCAACTATTTTGCTTATTATGCCTCAAAAATGGCACAAATTAGTTAAATGCGCTAAAAAATCTGACAATTACAGCAAATTAACAATCTGATTTTATTTCCATATATTTACTGAAGTTTCTTGAAAATATTTAGATTAAGTTTGGGAAAAACCAAATATGTACACAAAAAATCAATATAATTACAAAACTTTTGACAATAAAAATTCGTGTTAAGTCATATCTTGCACTATTATCAATCAGTGTCACTCCCTGCACAGCCAACAACATAAAAATAAGCGTCTTAGGAACTTAGCAGCAATGCCCACCCTACAAAAATTTTCATCTGATTAGGTAGGCGCATTTCAAATACCATGACTTTTACCTATCACCCAATGACGGCGGAAAAATCGCGATAAAGCTGACTCATCTAATGATAAATAAATTGGGCGGCCGTGGGGACAGGTGCGGGGGTTACGGGTGCGTTGCCAATCATCTAGTAATTTCTGCATTTCTGGTAAACTCATCGGTGTACCGTTACGGATAGCACTGCGACAAGCAACGGCGACTTGGGCGGTTTGTAAGTCTCCTCCCCAACTGAGTTCTAAAATTGCGTCTGCACAATCTTCTCGCTGGTGTAACATGGCGGGAAGGTTGCGTACTGCCCACAGTTGTTCACCAAAGGGTTCGATATCTAAACTGATGCGTTGCAGTTGGGCAATTTGCGCTGGTGATAATTGATATAGAATAATAGGTGGTTCTACAGGGATGAGTTGCCAACGATCGCACAATTGTTCATACAATACTCTCTCATGGGCTATGTGTTGTTCTACTAACCACATTCCCCCAGAATGTTCGGCAACAATGTAGGTGTTGTTGACTTGGGCGACGGCTTTTAAGGCGTGGGGAGTGGGAAGTGAGGAGTTTTTCGGGTTAACGTTATAACTACCTTTGTCTTCTGCGGCTTTGAGTAGTTGACTGACTCTGGTGGTGTGGACTGATTCTTTGATGTTAGCAGAACTTAGACGCAGTGCTTGGTTTATGGCTTGGGTAATTTGTTCTTGCCAATAATTCAACTCGTTGAGGTAAATTTCGCTTTTGGCGGGGTTGCGATTCCAGTTAATTTGATCGGGTGAAATAATTAAATGTAGAAAACAAATAGGGTAGCGATCGCGTGGTAATGTTCTGTGAAATGCTGCCAAAATTGTCTGTTCTAATTCTGGTGATTTTACCATCCTGCCGTTAATCGCTACCCTCACCCAGTCTGGGCGATGGCGATGACATCTGTCTGGTAAGCCTACTACTAATGTGAGTGTTGATTGTTGATTGTTGTCTGGGTTGGGTATTTCTAGGGTTAATTCTTGGATGTCGCCTTGCTTGACTTGTGGTAAGAGTTGTGGTAATAATTGCCCTACTGTGGCAGCTTTGGAAATGGTGAACCATTGACGCTCATCTTGCCAAATTTGCCAAGTGACTTGAGGATGACAAAGGGCGATGTTTTGGATTGTGGCTTGTACAGCTTTCATCTGCTGCGCTGTTGCAGGTAAACCTTGACGACGGGCTGCACAATTGGCGAATAAATTCGAGACTGTTACCACTGTACCAGGAGCGATCGCAGTCGCTTCTACTTGCTTAACTTTCCCCCCTTCGCCATATACTACCCGCCATCCCACATCCCCAGATGAGGCACGGCTGAAAATCTCCACATCTGCTAAAGTTGTTAAACTATGTAACGCCTCACCCCGAAATCCTAAACTGTTAATTTTCCATAAGTCCTCACTACAGCGAATTTTACTGGTGCTGTGAGATGATGCAGCTTGTTGCAAATCATCTAATTTCATCCCGCAACCATTATCTGCGACACGAATACGCCACTGTTGCGGCCATAGAGATACTATAATTCTGGTCGCACCTGCATCTAAAGCATTTTCTACCAATTCCCGCACCACCGCCGCGAAAGAGTCGATAACTTCACCGGCTGTAATTAGATATACGACTTCTTGAGGTAATGCTTGAATGGTAGATGTCATTGGTAGATGAGGGAGTAGGGGGAGGTGAGGGAGATGAGGGAGTAGGGGGAGTAGGGAGAGATGAGGGAGTAGGGGGAGTAGGGGGAGATGAAGACAACAAACAAGATGATAACTAATAACTAACGACTAATGACTAATGACTAATGACTAATGACTAATGACTAATCACAACGGGAATTTTTATTAATTGTGAAGAAAACCGAATTAATCAGAGATTTTTGCTAGATTGCTTCTTAGGATGGAAGCGAGAATTGCTTATGAGTACCGACTTAGTAACTGATGTAGAACATTTAAAGTTACGTTTGGAATGGGGTTCCCCTGGCTTTACAATTGTTGATGTGCGCGATCGCCACACATACAATCACGGACACATCACAGGCGCAATTCAAATTCCCCTCGATGAATTAGCGCAAAAAGCCCACACTGCCTTACATAAAGGTCGTCAAATCTACGTCTATGGCGACAACAAAGAACAATCAACCCGTGCAGTATTTATCCTGCGAGGTGCAGGTTTTCCTGATGCGGTTGAAATTCAGGGTGGTTATCACGCTTGGAAGTCTATAGGCGGTGCTACAGAAGGTGAGGCTGCATAAACTCCCTCTGTAGATTCTCCTGTTAATTGAGTTTCCTGATTGCTTAGTTCTTGATTGTACTGCACATTGTGCAGTACATTTTTCTGTTTGTGAATTTTAAATTATCTAAGGGTACTCGTGTGACACAAATGGGACTGGAACTACTTCACCCTCAGCGTTTCCTACTTGCACTTTTAAACCCACACCACCAGCTTTACTTTTGATATAACCTAATCCAAAGTAACCATCGGGGGTTGTAGTTAAACTGGTGAGTTTACCGACTTTTTCATCTCCTATTTTAATTGTGTCGCCTATTTCTACAGGGTTGTTGAGCCGAATTCCCCACAGATATTGTCTAACACCTTTATATGTATTTAAACGGGCGATGGTTTCTTGACCGATATAGCAACCTTTATTAAAAGATATGGTCTGCCATAAACCCACTTCTAAAGGATTATAATCATCCGTGAGTTCGGCATCTGGGGCTGGTCTACCTTGTAAAATACGTAAATGTTCCCAAGCGCGATCGCTTAATTCTACCGCTCCGAGTTCTAAAATTTGCTGCCATACTTTCTCTTTTTCAGACACAGGCAAAACCAAAGTATATCCCGGTTCAGCCAAGCCACTACCGACAGCTATGATGATATTACCATCTAATAACAGATGATTTCCGTGAGGTTGACCGATAATCGCCCCAGCACCTAATTTTTTGACTACCGCATCACTTTCAGGGCCGATGAGGCTAAAAGTCGCGGTTTCATCGGTGACATCGCTTAATTGTACTTGATCCGCAAAGAAAATATAACGATCCAGCCATTGGATTAAATACTCACGGCGGCTAGGGGAAACTAACAGCAGCACCGCATCATCGAGAACATAAGCCGTAACTAAATCAATGGTGCGGGCGGTAGATGTCAACATGACAGAATCACAGCCTTGTCCGGGTTTCAGGCTTTGCAAATCATTGGTACTCTGATTGTGTAAAAAACGGATTCTATCAGCGTCAGTAACACGGATACGTCCCCAAGCAGAGCGATCGCACACAGCAACCCCTGCTGTTGCGGCTGGGATGGCGATCGCGTCTTGACCGTCAAGTGCAGATGTTGGCATGATATGGAAAGGTGGCTTTATTTCAATGTTTTTGCATTGGCAATCTTAGCAAAGAATCACATACTGCGATCCGTATTATCTCAAGTCTCAACCAACAGGTGAACAGACATTACAAAACCTTGGCATTGCTGAAAACCGCACCCCAAAAGACGGACACTACTACCATTACAAAGATTAAAATTGCTTAATACTTCGTTACACTAGAGACAACGAGAGGGTAAAACAGCCACATCTCGTTGATGAACTCAAAGGAGAACAACATGAATGGCACAATTCGCGTTGGGAGTCTCTTCGGCATTCCCTTTTATATTCATCCGTCTTGGTTTCTAGTTCTCGGTTTGGTAACTTGGACTTATAGCGGCGGACTCATGGCACAATTTCCCCAATTATCCGGGGGGTTGGCGTTACTGCTGGGATTGATGACAGCGTTGTTATTGTTTGCCTCTGTTGTCGCCCACGAGTTAGGACATAGCTTTGTCGCCATTCGCCAAGGAATTAACGTCAACTCAATTACATTGTTTATCTTTGGTGGGTTGGCTAGCTTAGAAGAAGAATCAAAAACCCCTGCGGATGCTTTTTGGGTGGCGATCGCCGGGCCTTTAGTCAGTCTGTTACTATCTGGTATCATCACAGTCATCGGTGTGACTACCAACGTCACTGGCACTTTAGCGGCGATACTTGGTGTTGTAGCCTCTGTAAACTTGGCGTTAGCGTTGTTTAACCTAATTCCTGGCTTACCTTTAGATGGCGGTAATATCCTCAAAGCGATTGTCTGGAAGATTACAGGTAAACCCTATAGAGGTGTCAGCTTTGCCAGTCGAGTTGGACAAATCTTTGGGTGGGTAGCGATCGCCTCTGGTGTAATTCCGTTATTCTTGTTTGGTAGCTTCGCCAACTTCTGGACTTTGTTAATTGGGTTCTTCCTAGTGCGGAATGCTGGTAATGCGGCACAATTTGCCAGAGTGCAAGAAAAACTCACAGGATTAACAGCCGCAGATGCAGTTACAGTTGACAGTCCGATTGTTTCTGCTAATTTGACTCTCAGAGAGTTTGTAGACCAACAAATAGTTTTAGGTAACAACTGGCGACGGTTTTTAGTTACCAACGATGAAGGACAATTAGTTGGTGCGATCGCACGAGATAACCTACGGATTATAGATACCACACTTTGGTCAGAAACACAAATCAAAGATGTGATGAAACCAATTGAATCTACCACCATCGCATCAAATCAACCATTGCTAGAAGTAGTGCAACTGTTTGAAAAACAACAATTATCAGCATTACCTGTGATTCGTGACAACGGCGTGTTAGTTGGAATATTAGAAAAAACAGCGATTATTCAACTATTGCAAAGCCCCACCGAACCCAGCCCCGCATAGATTTCTCATGGAAAAACGCTCCTTCTCTAACTCCCTCAGAATGTCTGAGGGATTTTTTTGTAGATAATTTTTGTGGGGTGGGCATTGCTGACAAGTTGCTCAAAGTCTTAATTTTACGTTGTTGGGTGTGCATCGACTGAAGCTTATTGAGAATGGTGCAAGATATGACTTCTCTGAAACCCCCAGACATACTGGGGGATTTGTTTATATTTTCTAGAGATTATCTGCGAACTTTTCGTTTTGTTTTGTTATGCCAATAAACAGTAATAATTTCAGGGTTTAACAGTCCACCTTGACAGATAACTCGTAACCCTCGAAGTTCATCTATAAATTTTAATCAATGCTGTTCAAACCTGGATTAATGAAATTTGTTAGATAATCAACCGACAACAAAACCGTATTTTAGAGGATCATTAGCATCGACTACAAACTGTTGAATTCCGGTGATATGAGCATCTCCAGTCAATATGGGATTAACTGCTACCATATCACCTATATTAACTTTAGCAACAAGTTTTCCCTTAAAAGTAGTACCAATAATGCTCTGACTGGTAAAATTTAAACCTAATGGCAGTTGATTTTTACCGTAAAGTGTAGCCATCAAAGCTGAAGTACCAGTACCACAAGGACAACGATCCATTTGACCATTACCAAAAATCACCACACCTTGAGAAAATGGTACAAAAGCTTCAGGTTGTTCATAAATCATTGTGAATTTAACAGTATTAATATGTTGTTCTATGGGATGCTGCACACTAATCTGTTCATTAACTGCTTTTTTTACCAACATTCCTAAACGGATCAGTGTAGAAATATTATCAGGATGAACAGCAACCCCTAAAGCTTGTGCTTGAACTATAGCAAAAAAGTTTCCACCAAAAGACACATCGACTAAAATTTTTCCTATGTCGGGGAGAGTAATTTCTACGTCTTTCGCATACAAAAAAGAAGGAACATTAGCGACGCACACTTGACTTACTTGGCTTTCCTCAATTTTGGCACGACATTCAACTAAACCTGCGGGAGTGTCGAAGCTTACTACTGTTTCTGGTTCTATGATGGGAATCATACCAATTTCAATCAGAGTTGTAGTAGCACCAATAATTCCACTCCCACACATATCGATATAACCGGAATTATCCATAAAGATAATACCGTAATCACTTTGATTAGTAGTTGGCGGCGTAATAATTGCGCCAAACATATCTTTATGTCCTCTAGGTTCTTGCATAAGCAGAGTACGAATATGGTCTAGTTTGTCTTTCATGTACTGCTTCTTCTGTGCCATTGTTTCGCCTATAATTGGTGGAATACCACTCAAAACTATACGGGTAGGTTCTCCATCTGTATGGGTATCAATAGCGGAAATGATTTGCATGAACCTTGCCATAAAATAATGCCTACTTAATTAGTTATTTTGAATAATTTAAAATGTACAATAGCTTTTTGTTGGTAGTGTTCGCGTAGCGTCTCGTAGAGAGCGATTTATCGCTCTCTGGGAATGGGTTAAAGGGCTAAAGCCCTTACTACGAACTTTTCTTTTATTAAGTCCTTCTACTTAATTCATTTTCGGACTTGGCAGTATAGCTATGAATCAGCAAAAAATGCTTGGATATATTCTAGGAAGCATGGCGACTATTATCATGGCTTCTTTAGGAATTTTTGTCCGAAATATTCCCTTAAATCCCCAAATAATTACTTTAGGACGCTTTGGTTTTGGTTTTTATTTTATTTTAATGTATCTCTTAATTACTGGAAAAATTAATCAAGTTAAAATTCTCAAGTTATCCTTTTCTCTGGTTGCTAGTGGAGTTTTTATAACTTTGTGTATTTGGTTATACATCAATGCTATTAATAGTACAACATTAGCTAATGCGGTTTTTCTATTATATATTGCTCCTTTGATTGCATCTGGTTTAGCAATTTTTTTAAACCAAGAAATATTAACTTTAACAAAATCATTATTGCTCGGTTTGGCGTTGATAGGATGCCTATGTATTATTGAATTTAATCTGACGTTCAACAGTTTAAAATCACTAGGCTATTTATGGGGAATTCTCTCAGCGATATTTTACGCACTATTCATAGTTACCAATAAACAGATATCACAGCAAATACCGCCATTAATTCGGTCTTTTTGGCAATTATTCTTTGGTACTATTGCTATTGCGGTTATTATCTACCTAAGCAACACAGAAATTATCATTGATTTCCCCATAGACTTATATTGGTTAATAGCTGTCGGTTTCATCTATGGATTTATTGCCCTAACTCTGACAATATCTGCTATTAAACTGTTAGACACCTATGAATATAGTATTATTTCTTATTTAGAACCTCTCGCTGCCACACTGTTGGGATGGATGATTTATTCAGAAAAAATTTCAGGATTGCAAGCAGTTGGTTGTGTGATTATATTGTTAACTGGTGTTATGCAAATTTTTCTGTCAAGCAAAACTTAAAATGTGATTGTATCAGCAAAATCTCATTAAATAATATCTTGCACTATTCTCCATAAGCTTCAGGCGATGCACAGCCAACAATTAAAAGCTCAGGCTTTGAGCAACTCTCAAGCAATGCCCACCCTACAAAAATGTTAATCAAGCTCATGACTTATTGCTACATCCGCGTTTATCTGCGTTTATCTGCGTTCCCTTCTCATTCTCGTTGGAAAATCACATTCAAAATTGCCTGACAATACTAACTCGTTGCTGGGCGAGTTCCATAGCTGCTTGGCGGGGAAGCATTCCTGTCTGAGCAGATTTTTCTAAAACTAGGGTTGTGTTGTGCAGAATTTTATTAGCAACAGCTGGTAAAGCATCTGCTTGTGTACCACCATCATACTCTACAGCCGCACAAATCACACCCCCTGCATTAGCAATAAAATCAGGTACTACCAGAATATGACGGTCATGACAGATGCTTTCTGCCTCTTCTGTCAAAGGAATATTAGCACCACAAATAATCATCTGAGTATGTAACCGATTAACATTATTAGCATGAATCACATCAGGTCTAGCGGCTGGTATCCAAATTTCACACTCGATATCAATCACCGCATCTCGGTGCAGTTTTTCACCGTCGGCATAGTCAATTACACTGTTACCAGATTCTTTTATGGCTATAAGTTCGTGAACATTGATACCACGGGGGTTAAATATTGTACCTTGAGAATCTGCGGCAGCAATCAATATTGCTCCCTCGGCAGTTAAAAAACGGGCGGCGTGTTTACCGACAGAACCAAAACCTTGAATCACAATTCGCGCCCCGTGCAGGTCAAGGTGACAAAACTTACTAGCGACCTCTGCACAAACACAGATACCAAAACCTGTAGCACCAATTTCATCGAGGGGGATACCGCCCATTGCTCTGGGTAGTCCCACCGCCCGACCAGTTTCTTGTTTCACCCAAGCCATGCACTGCTCATTAGTTCCCATATCCGGGCCGGGAATGTATTCTGTGATGTCTTTAATGGCACGGGCAAAGGTGCGAATTAAGCGTTCTTTAGTGGGTAAGGGTAATTTCGGATCTGCTAAGATTGCAGATTTACCGCCACCGTGGGGTAACTCCGCCGCCGCATTTTTCAAAGTCATGGCTCGCGCTAGACGAAACACCTCTTCTGTGGTGACATCCGCCGCCATGCGAACTCCGCCAATAGCTGCGCCGCAAGCGGTGTTATCAACAACCACAATGGCTTTTAACTTTGTGGTAGGTTCATAAATGTGGATAATTTTAGAAGGGCCGAGGTCATCGGCAAATCGAAAGATGGTTTCTGAGTCATTAGTCACGTCGCTGCGCTCCGAATTCAAAATTCAAAATTCAAAATTCTTGCATTAAATACCCCACGGATAAATCTGGGTTATTGAATTAATGTAGTTTCACTTTTTTCTTTTCCATAAATCAATTTAGGCGGCTCAGATTCTTGTTGGCTTGGGGCATTGGGCATTAGTCATCAAAAAAGTCAAAAGTCTTCGCGCCAGCGTCACGCAGTGAAGAATTCTGGGGAAAAATTATTTAATTTTGAATTTTGAATTTTGAATTTTTAATTTATTTGTCCCCCTCATCCCTTCAGGGTTTTGGCGAATAGTTGGCTTAAGTGTTCCAAGGCTGGTGAGACATCATCTGGAAGCAGTCGCACATCTAAAATACTGAAGGTGTTACTGTCTCGTGCTGTGTGTAAAGCTTGTTGTAATTGTTTACCTGTCTCTATCACGAAACCGTTACCGCCTAAGACTTGGGCTAATTGGGCATAATCAATTGTGGGAATATTCACAAATGCTGCATCTTGATGACCCATTGCGCGGAGGGAGGCAAAAGAGCCATTATTAATAATGATGACGATGGGATTTAGTCCTAAGCGTTTAGCTGTGAGTAATTCCATTCCGGTCATTTGGAAGGCACCATCACCAACTAAAGCGATCGCTCTCCTGCTAGAATCAGCTAATTGCGCTCCTATTACCCCAGGAACTCCAAACCCCATGCTGGCATAAAAAGCCGGACTGAAAAATGATGTTCCTTCCTGAGTCTGAATATCATCGGCTGCAAATAAGGTGTCGCCGACATCTGTCACCAGTAAAGTTTTACTATCAATAAATTGGTTGAGTTCATAAAGTAATCCACTCATAGAAATCCTACCCTCGGATGGTTGCACACGGGGTTTCATTTTCGGGATGGTGGATAATTCTCTATGCGGTAAATCTGAGCTACTAGACAAACTATCAATAAAATCTTCAAACCTGACATTTGGGTATTCGTGACGCTTAATAGCTATCCTTTCCGAAGTCGCATAAACAGTATGACTGGGGTTGAGTTGGGCGGTAAACATACCCAAATTTAAATCGCTCATGAACACGCCCAACATCAGCACACAGTCTGATTCTTCCACGATTTGCCGCAGATGGGTATCACCTGCTTCACCGTTGTAAATGCCAAGATATTGGGGATGTGCTTCAGGAAAAACTGATTTACCTAATATGGTCGCACAAACAGGTACACCTAATTTTTCTGCCAATGCTATCACCTGGGGTTGCAAACCAAAGCGGTGTACTTCCGCACCAGCCAAAATTACGGGTGATTTAGCTAGGTGCAGCATTTCTAAAGTTTCGTCTAGGGCTTCTTTGAGGGTATCTGCATCAGTGCGCTTGATGGGTGAAGAATAGTTTTCCGCCTCCTCAATGTCTGCATACACCATGTCGCGGGGAATTTCCAGGTAGACTGGACGTTTAAATGTCATCGCGTAGTCTAGGGCGCGATGAATTTTAGTATCGGCTGTTTTTGGATCATTGAGGGTGGTAGCGTAAAGGGTGACTTCTTCGTAAACGCGCCTTTGGGTATCAAAGGTTTTGATTTTGTGGTGTAGTAGGTTATGTTGTTGTCGTTCTTTGATGCCGGGTGAGCCACTTAAAATTATTAAGGGGGATTTTTCAGCATAAGCACCTGCAACGGCGTTTACCATGTTTAAGCCGCCGACGCTGTAGGTAACTACGGCTAAACCTAAGCCACGTATGCGAGCATAAGCATCAGCCGCAAAGCCTACGCAGGGTTCATGTGTCATGACGACTGGTGTTATTTGGCTGGCTGCTAGGGCATCAAATAGGGTTAAGGCGAAGTCTCCAGGGATGCCAAAGGCGTGTTTTACTCCTTGTTGGTGTAAGATTTTGAAGATGTGTGGTGCTAGTTGGGGCATTTTTGGTTGATTTTTTTGTGAGGGTTTTTTAAACGCAAAGGGGCGCGGAGGAAACGCGGAGGGGCGCGGAGGTTTAAGTGAGGTTTTACGCTGATTTTGGTTGATGGTTAGCTTGGGTTTTATCTATCTGGGCGGATGCTGCGGTATCTATCTGTGCGAATGTTTGTGATGATTTGATCTATTTGGGTTTTTGGTTCTCCTAATGTTGTTAGGAGATGTGCGCTTAGTTCTAGGGCGGCTTCAAATTCTGGTTGTACCACTTCTTTGGCTCCAATTTGGGTGAGTAGGTCGATTTCTCGGTCGTGGTGCGATCGCGCTATGATGTCTAGTTGGGGTGCGATCGCTAATGCTCTTTTGAGTAGTAATCTGGATGAAGCAGGATCAGGTAAGGCTATCGCTAAGGCTTTCGCTTTTTCTAGGTGGGTTTTCTCTAGCACTAATTCTGAGTCGGCATCACCAAAAATGTAAGCTATGCGTTGCATTCTCAATCTTTGGATGGCTGCTTCGCTGTTTTCAACAACTAAAACTAAATACCCCTGGTTGAGTAAAATATTTACTATTACCTGTCCTACTCTTCCGTAACCTGCAACCACCACATGACTACTAATGGTTTCGGGTATTGATAAGCTTTGTGGTTCGGCAAATTGTCGCAGTGATTTGGCAAAAAATGGCATCTGGGTAAGATGTGCTAGCAATTTCGGCGCAAGTTTCAGGGATATTGGTGTTAAAATCAGTGTTACGGCTGTGGTTTCTAACAGTAGAAAATATGTCCTTTCGGGGATGAGTTGCAGTTGTAATCCCGCTAACGCTAAAACGAAAGAAAATTCTCCTATCTGGTTAATTCCAAAACTTGTGAGGATGGCGGTTTTGAGTGAGTAGCCAAATTTTAAAATGATGGGCATGACAATCATGGCTTTACCCAGCATGACTAATGTCACCAGTCCCAAAACTAGCCCTAAGTTCTGGATTAATATAACTGGATCAATTAACATCCCGATGGAAGCAAAAAATAGTGAGGCGAAGGTATCTCTTAAGGGTAATACTTTGGCGAGGGCGTGATCTGCATAATCAATCTCGGAAACCATTAACCCGGCGACAAATGCACCCATTTCTATAGATAAACCCAGTTTAGCTGTCACCAAAGCCACACCTAAACACAAAGCAATCACCGTCAAAACAAATAATTCCGTGCTTTCCGTAGCTGCAACGTTACTAATTAACTTCGGAACTATCCAACGTCCACAGGCGATCGCTACTCCTAAAAATACCAAAACCTTCAACAACACACTACCTAACGCCAAGCCAATACTTTCCGGTTGTCGCAAAGCAGGTAAAAAAGCTAACATTACTCCCAAAGCCAAATCCTGAGCAATTAAAATTGCCAGCATCACCTGACCATGCAGTGTATTTGTTTCGCCTCGTTCTGCTAAAGTTTTCAATACGACCGCCGTAGAAGACAGGGAAAGCACCACGCCGACAAAAATACCTTCTGTGAAACCACTCACCCAACCCAGAGTTATTGTTAAAAAGGCGACTAAAGCCGTAGTTAAACCAATTTGTAGTAAACTACCTTTAATAGCAATATCCTTAACTCGTTTCAGTTCTGTGAGCGAGAATTCCACACCCAAAGCAAACAACAAAAAAGCTACACCAATTGATGCTAAGGCTTGAATTCGTGGCACATCACTTAACAGCTTAAAACCATAAGGCCCCACTGCCAAGCCCGTCGCCAAATAGCCAAGTAACACAGGTTGGCGCAGTCGGTTGGCAACATATCCCCCCAGGGCCGAAGCTCCTAAAACAATTGTAAAATCAAGAATTAAGCCATGCTCTGCTGCCATCGTTCTCTACAGGGGATAAATTTGTTAGTTATGAGACTATCTTGGCGTAATTCCTAATTTTTTAACTCATTGGCAGCATCACTGAAGTAGCTGGTTGCAATTAAATATAAAATGTGGGATGGGCCGGACAGCCCGTAAACAGGCTAGAAGCCTGTTCCACTATCTAACAATTAATTAAGCCTAATTACTTGAAGATTGTTTAATCTTACTTTGCCTTTAGTTTTAGCTTTTCTAACACTATCCTAAGTAATAGATGTAGAAGAAAGTTTGTAGTAAGGACTTTAGTCCTGATTAGATTGAGGATATTAAATAAAAATGTTACTACATTTAACTACGTGGCAAGAAGTTGAAGAATATTTACAAACATCCCCAGGGATAATTTTACCTATAGGTTCAACAGAACAACATGGCCCTACAGGTTTAATAGGTACAGATGCAATTTGTGCAGAAGCGATCGCTCGTGGTGTGGGTGAGGAGACAAAAGCAATCGTAGCCCCTACAATCAATGTAGGGATGGCACTACATCATACCGCCTTCCCTGGTACAATCAGCCTCCGCCCTAGCACTTTAATTCAAGTCATCCGAGACTATATCACCAGTCTCGCCAAAGTAGGTTTTACCAAATTCTACTTTATTAACGGACACGGTGGTAACATCGCCACACTGAAAGCCGCATTTTCCGAAACCTACGCCCATCTAGAAGACTTACAAATTGCCAACGCCGCCAAGGTAAAATGTCACATTGCTAATTGGTTTATGTGTAGTTCCGTCTACAAATTAGCAAAAGAATTATATAGTGAGCAAGAAGGTTCTCATGCCACCCCTAGCGAAGTAGCCCTCACCCAGTATATTTATCCCGAAGCCATTAAACAAGCCCCCCTATCACCAGAAGTAGCATCAGGACATAGAATTTATAGTGCTGCTGATTTTCGCGCACATTACCCAGATGGACGCATGGGTTCTAACCCAGCCTTAGCAACACCAGAACATGGTAAACAATTTTATCAACTAGCAGTCAAAGAACTCAGCAATGGTTATTTAGAGTTTTTGAACACACAATAAATATTCAAGCCTTGCTGAACCAAACTCTCTAAAACTCTCACTCTCTGCGTCTCTGCGCCTCTGCGTGAGAAAAATTCATATTTTCTCTGAACAACGCCAACATTTCAGTAGTAACTCACCACTGTTTCCAACAGTAAGTTACTACTAAAAATTTCACACTTCGCCTACAGGTTTAGCTAAAATAGTTAATAGAACAGGCCCTAACAAATAGTGGTGATTCACACATACCAGTCCCGCAGAAGCAGCGAGCATTTCCCGTTGCTGAGGACTGTAGAATTTGACGCTTTGATGAGAAATTGACAATGTTAGCGGTTGTTTCTCTGTGTTGCTAGTAATATCAACCAAATAAAAGCGTCCCCCAGGAGCAAGTACCCGCCCTACTTCCTGCAAAACCTGTTGTGGTTGTTGATAATGCAAGAAACTAATTGTATTGAACACAGCATCAAACTGGCGATCGCCAAAAGGTAAAGCCTCAGCCTTGCCTTCAATAAAGATTAACCTGGGATGGTGACGGTTGCTGAGTCTTGCTACTCGCAACATATTAGAAGATAAATCTAAACCCGTACCCCGCAGTTGGGGATATTGAGTAGCTAAACGTTCCAACAAGCGACCAGTTCCACAACCTAAATCTAACACGTTGGCTCGCTCTGGCAATTCCACATATTCTAACAGCCGTTTGTGGACAGCTTGGTAAAACACCGAAGGTAACAGCCAATCATAACTAAAAGCCCAACGGTCAAAAATTAACTTTTTCGTCTTGAGAAATTCGTTAGTCATTAGTTTTCGCAGCTTGCGCTAGATGCTGTAAGCAATCAATTTTTAGCTGCGCCTCCCATCAATTTATTTACAACAACAGCCAATAATCTCTAGCCTAGCGTTTAGCACCAGAGATAGAGGACGATTTTTTGGCAAGCTTCCGTAAAACTAGGGACGAAAAGTGTAGTTAATAGTGTCCCATTAGTTCAAACATCAACATAGGAAAAAAAGTAAAAAACTATACAATGGGTATTGTAATTTTGAATTTTGCGAAAAGTTCTGTAGGCGGGTTTCCCGCCGTAGGAAACTTGTCAAGACGAATTTTGAATTTTTAATTCCCCCCAGGGGTTGACTGCATAAAAACACAAAACCCCACCGTATTTATTAATAGAGGTCGCAATACACAAAACCAGCGAGATTATCAAGGTGATTAATTATGACAACCATTACTCAAGTTATTTCCCACCATGACCTACTGTATCCGATTCGCAGATGGTTAGACAATATCGAAATTCATCACCCCAAACTAGCCCATCTGTTGTGTAGAGTTATTCCGGCTCAATGTCCGTTTGAAAGAGATGTAACGCTATTTGGTCGTCAGTTGTTTCACATTCCGCCAATGTGTAAATTAAATCCTCTCTATGAGGAAGTTGTGGGTTTGCGTTTCAAAGCCCTTTGTTATCTGGCTGATGAATGTGGTGAAGATATCACAGCGTATTGCTAAATAATGATTGGTGCATCAGTAGCCATGATCAATCTGTGATTACACAACTACGGTTGTTACTTAAGCAAAAGTATACTAAGCTAACGTGCAGCTATTTAGATGTCTATATAATTGGCTAGCACGGCACACTCAAAGTAATCAGACTCTGTGGACTCGGTAAAAGCCTATGTTATAAGCATCTTATCGCTGTCACCGTGCCTAATTACTTCTGCCAAAAAATAATATGACGCACATCTTGCTAGTTGAAGATGAAGTCAAACTAGCCCAATTTATAGAATTAGAACTAAATTATCAAGGGTATGAGGTAAGCATCGCCTACGATGGCTTAACCGCGATGTTGGCAGCAGGGCAGCTACGTCTAGATTTAATCATTGTAGATGGGATGTTACCTGGTGTGTCGGGTTGGGAGGTTTGCCGGCGTTTGCGAGATACGGGTAATAATGTGCCGATAATTTTATTAACCACTAAAGATGAACTGAGCGATCGCGCTACTATTTTAGATAGTGGTGCTAATGATTATCTAATCAAACCCTTCACCGTTGAAGATTTATTAGCTACAGTCTATGATAATTTGCGAAGTAAGTAGAAAGTAGACACCGCAGATATTTTGCAATTTGCAGATTTACACCCTGACAAACCAAGATTCTTAATGCTGTTTTTAGCAAAAATTGATGCAGTTGAGAGTTTAGATATATTACGATGCTCAGAGTCATCTAAACCACAACACGCAAATTTTAGATTTTCATGACATATTTAGAAACAGCAGCACAATTTTATAGTGAAGTTGCCCAAACGCCAGAGGTAGGACTTTGTTGTGTGCAGAGTACACCTTTGCAACTGCCAGGGTTGAAAATTCCCAGCAAAATGCAAGAAATGAACTATGGTTGTGGGACTACTGTACATCCCAATGAACTGGCAAATCAACCCACCGTGTTATATGTCGGTGTTGGTGGTGGGTTAGAGGCTTTGCAGTTTGCCTATTTTTCTCGCCGTGGGGGTGCTGTGATTGCTGTTGAACCCGTGGCGGCGATGCGAGAAGCCGCCTGTGCTAATTTAGAAATGGCAGCGAAAGAAAATCCTTGGTTTGACACCAGCTTTGTAGAAATTCGTGAAGGTGATGCTTTCCAGCTACCTGTGGCTGATGCTTCTGTGGATATCGTGGCGCAGAATTGCCTGTTTAATATTTTTGAACCTGAAGATTTAAGTCGCGCGCTACAAGAAGCTTATCGGGTTTTAAAACCGGGTGGACGTTTACAAATGAGTGATCCGATTTCTAAGAGTCCTATCCCCGCACATTTGCAACAAGATGAGCGATTACGCGCTATGTGTTTATCTGGCGCACTCACATACAACGAATATATACAGCGTATTATTGATGCTGGCTTTGGTCAAGTAGAAATTCGGGCGCGTCGTCCTTACCGCTTGTTAGATGCGACAACTTATAATTTAGAAACCCATCTTTTGTTAGAAAGTCTTGATTCGGTGGCTTTTAAAGTGGCAATTCCCGAAGATGGTGCTTGTATCTTCACGGGGAAAACCGCAATTTATGCTGGTTCTGAAGCATTTTTTGATGATTTAGCCGGACATATTCTACAACGTGGCATTCCGGCTGCTGTTTGTGACAAAACTGCTGCTAAACTAGGAAATTTAAAGCCATCAGAAATCATAATTACTGATTCAACTTGGCATTATGACGGTGGTGGTTGCTGTTAATTTCACATCGCCAAAATGTTGTTAGTAAGTATATTTATCGCTACGCTATTTCTAGCTTATGTCAACGGGGCAAATGACAATTTTAAGGGTGTAGCAACGTTGTTTGGTAGTCGTACTGCTAGCTACCAAACAGCGATTTTGTGGGCTACTTTGACGACTTTTGCCGGGGCGTTAACATCGACTTTTTTAACCAGTAAATCTGTGAGAGAATTTTCTGGACAAGGAATTTTGGATGATGCGATCGCTCACGCGCCTGAGTTTCACATAGCTGTCGTAATTGCCACAGCTTTAACTGTATTAATTGCCACTTTGTTGGGCTTACCTGTTTCTACATTCCACAGTTTAATCGCTGCTATATTTGGTGCTGCTTTAGTAGCAATTGGACTCAAGGCTAATTTTACAGTTTTAGCAAGTTCCTTTCTTGTACCTTTATTTATTAGTGCTGTTCTAGCTATTCCCTTAGCAGCAGCAACTTACAGCTTTGTAGAATATATTAATTCTCGTTTTCATCTACAACCTAGCCAAAAGTTTATTAAGATTTTTCATTATTTCAGTGCTGGCATTATCAATTTTACTAGAGGTTTTATTCATACTTCTGAGCTAGTGACTCTGATTGTAATTATTGATTATTTTTCTATTGCAGGTGCAATGATTACCATTGCAATGGCTATGGCTCTTGGTGGGTTACTCAACTCACAAAAGGTTGCTGAAACCATGAGTCTTAAAATTACACCTATCAATCCCATTCAGGGTTTATCTGCCAACATTATCACCAGCATTTTAGTAATTGCAGCCAGTATTTTTCAGCTACCTGTGTCTATAACTTATGTTGCCGTAGGTGCGATTTTTGGCGTAGGAATTACGACTCATCAAGCTAATAAATTAGTTTGTTCAAAAATTTTGCTAGCCTGGATTTTGAGTATACCTATCGCCACGATTATCAGTGGGATAATTTATAGAATCTTGCAAGGCTCAAATACTTAAAGGATGTTGGTAAATTCATGAACAAGATTGAACTGATATCTTGCACCATTCTCAATCATCCTATGGTGGGCAATGCCGAAAATGTGAGCATTAGGATTGAGTGAATTTTTAGCATTGCCCACCCTACGCTAAAATATTGTCAGCACACACAAAAATAAGGCTTCAGTCCACTCGACAACTGCGCCGTAGGTGTCGCCTGTGTGTCCGCCGAGTTTGTGGTTAAACCATGTACCTGTTAAACTAGCGATCGCACATCCCCCAATCATCATGACTACTGGCATCATCCAGTTGTGACCATTCAGCCACCATAATAAACCACTCACTGCCAACATCAACAACAATCCTGGGAGTAAATCTAAATAGGAAGCGATCGCCTGTTTATGTAATGCACCTTTACCCGTAGGCTTTAAATAAGGATAACGCCAAATTGCTAATTGTTGTCCCCAACGTCCCCAGCCACAAGCAGCCATTAACACCAGCCAACGGTAATCTGTGATATCTGTCAAGGCAGAGGTTTTGAATAATAATACTGCGATCGCTGCCATTGCCCCAAACGCACCCGTAGCACTATCTGCCATCACCTCTAAACGTCGTTCAGGATTACCAACAGCCAAACCATCAGCTGTATCCATCGCCCCATCTAAGTGTAATCCCCCAGTGATGGCAATCCACACACCCACCACCACAGCACTACGAGTCAAGACTGGCATACCCAAATACATCAGTCCCGTATCTAATAACCCTACCATACCACCAATGACCAACCCCACCACAGGGGCTAAACGCGCCACCCGGCGAAAATCTAAACCATCTATATAAGGTAGAGGAATAGTAGTATAAAAAATTACGCCAGCTAATAATTGTAATCCTAAATTTTGCTGCTTCAGCATCATTCCCCAACCTCTTGGGCGCAAGTCAATTTTAAATATTTAGCGAAGATTACTGTTAATTAACCCAAACTTTGTTATGCTGGTGTCTGTAATCTGGTTTGTTGCGTGACAATTATAACGTAATGTTATTAAATTCAACAAGCTAAAATTACAACACAGTATAGTCTTGTTCTGCACTCAAAAATTAACAATTGACTCCAAGTAATTAGACGATCGCTCGCAAAAGTTGATATTTTTTGTATGTAGAGGATCAACAAGCTGTGTAAACAATTGTCTAGCTGTGTTGGACTCGCAATTGCTCCTTCTCAATTTTTCTATGAGTCATCATCTACCCGACACCAAGATACCTGCTCCGTGCATTGTTAACACGGGGATAATTGTAAATAAACTCGACATGAAGCGACTGTTAGCCGATGTAGGTCGAGTCCACTACATCTACACCCAAGAAGACAAGCTACTGAGTGAGGGTGAAGGGGATGTGATGGAAGTATTTGCAAATCCGCATCGGTCTACTTTAGTAGCTAACAATTCTCTGTATCTCAACGTTGATAGTTTTGACTATCTGGAACTCAAACAGTCACCAGAAAAACAAACCTACTTCGACTTGATGCAAGAAAGTATGTGTTTGCGCCTGATACCCCTATCCACTCCTTTACAGGAACGTCAACAAAGACAATGGAATGTCAGCGCAATCGAAGCCATGATGGACGAAGTGCTGGCGGCTAGATGGGATGCAGAAATTGATGACGACTGTTCGGATATGTTTTAACATCGCTTGGATAGCATATACTCAAAATTTGGCAATTGGTAATAGATAGACGGTAATACATTAAAAAGGACTGTTTGTCAATTACCAATTATTGTTTTTTCTATACAGCACACAACAGTATTTATACCTTGAGTTCCACATTTTCTTTTCAATCCCTAGCTAGCTGTAGCCAAACCAAAGCCAGAGCCGGCGTATTTTACACCCCCCACGGGTTAGTCGAAACTCCCCGATTTATGCCTGTGGGGACGCTCGCTAATGTTAAAACTGTCACCCCAGCCCAACTGCAAGATACTGGGGCGCAGATGATTTTATCGAATACTTATCATCTCCACCTCCAGCCAGGGGAAGCAATAGTAGCTGGTGGGGGTGGTTTGCATAAGTTTATGGGCTGGAAAGGGCCGATACTCACCGACTCAGGTGGGTTTCAGGTGTTCAGCTTAAGCGAAATGCGAAAGATTACAGAAGAAGGCGTAACCTTTCGTTCACCCCACGATGGGCAAATTATTAAGTTAACGCCAGAACGCTCCATAGAAATTCAGAATATTCTAGGGGCAGATGTAATCATGGCTTTTGATGAATGTCCACCCTATCCAGCGACTCGCCAAGAAGTTGAAGCGGCGACACAAAGGACTTACCGTTGGTTAGAACGTTGCATCGAGGCGCATCAACGCCAAGATCAAGCTTTGTTTGGGATTGTCCAAGGTGGGGTATATCTGGATTTACGTGCTGAAGCTGCGAATACTTTAACTGAGTTTGATTTACCTGGCTATGCTATCGGTGGTGTGAGTGTGGGAGAACCACCGGAACTGATGGCGCAAATTGTCCAAGCTACTGCGCCATTGTTACCAGCCCACAAACCCCGTTATTTGATGGGGGTGGGGACTTATCGAGAAATGGTAATTGCGATCGCTTCCGGGATAGACTTATTTGATTGTGTGATTCCTACCCGTTGGGCAAGACACGGTACGGCGATAGTTAACGGCGAACGTTGGAATTTAAAAAATGCAAAATTTCGTGAAGATTTTGCACCAATGGATGAAACTTGTCCTTGTTATGCTTGTCAAAATTTCAGTCGTGCTTATATTTCCCATTTAGTGCGATCGCAGGAAATTTTAGCCTACACCTTATTGAGCATTCATAACATCACCGAACTCATCCGTTTTACCCAAAAAATTCGCCAAGCCATATTAAGCGATCGCTTCCTGGCAGAATTTGGTCATTGGCTCAATTCCCCAGAAACCGAAGAATAGGAGAAAGCAGAGGAGCAGAGGGAGAAAAGCTAATGACTAATAACTAATGACTAATGACTAATAACTAATGACTAAACCATGTTAAGATACATCTCAATTATGAAATCTGTGTTGGATTAGGTGGATTTAAACAAACATGGAAGCAGCACTATTATTAGCAAAATTGCCAGAAGCTTACCAAATCTTAGACCCACTGGTTGATGTTCTGCCAGTGATTCCCGTTTTCTTTTTATTGCTTGCTTTCGTATGGCAAGCTGCTGTTGGATTTAGGTAAGTTAACACATTATCAATTCATAGGACAGGTAAAATACCTGTCCTATTTTTTTACTTGGCTATAAATTTAATAATTCTTAACTTTTTGTCATAACACCTTACTATGGTGCGTCAGATCGAAAAAATTTGCTGACACAACCTAAAAATGACTTTAATGAGGATGCTTGTGCAACTGCTTGCGTCTTGAAATTTGATAATTCTTAAATTTTTGTAATAGATTAAGATAAACTCAGTAACATAGGTGTATTGCCTGGTCAGCTTGCAGTGAGAGAGGAATGATTGAGTTATGGGTAATATCAAATTTGTCAAAGAAAATAAAGAAGTAATAGCAGCCGATGGTGCGAATTTGCGGCTAAAAGCAATGGAAAATGGCATTGACATCTATAAATTTTTTGGCAAACTCACAAATTGCGGCGGCGGCGGTCAGTGTGGTACTTGTGTAGTAGAGATAGTAGAAGGAATAGAAAATCTTTCCACTCCTACAGATGTGGAAAACCGGATGCTGAAGAAAAAGCCAGCTAATTACCGTCTAGCCTGTCAAACCTTAGTGAATGGCCCTGTTAGTGTCGTCACCAAACCTTAATTTGCTTGATTTTTCCCGGCATCAGCCTTTGCAGTTGAATCAGGAAAAAAAAGAGCTAACACTGACATTGTTGATGCTATTCTAAAATTGTTGACTGGAAATTACAGAGAGGCTGCGTTGCCATGCAAGTTAATGACCTAGGGTTCGTAGCGAGCATTCTGTTCGTGTTAGTACCCTCCGTATTTTTAATCATCCTTTACATCCAAACTGCTAGCCGCGAAGGTAAAAAAGATACTTGATCGTTTTTTGTATAAGATAAAAAAACCCCTGTACCTTTTGGTATAGGGGTTTTTATTCATCAACCGCAAAACTGAGATAGGATTTACGCCAGTGTGATCAGCAAAGTCTGGTGTAGTGCGTCACAAGCGATAATTGGGGAAAAAATCACCGATTTTCAACATCTGACGCACCTTACTAATGTGCAGAGAAACAAGTTAACCACTTGTGCGGGCTAATAATACGGGACAAGTCGCATTGACACGTACATAGTCTGACAAAGAAGCACCAATGAGTCTGTCAATATCCACAAAACTCTTAGCCACCGATGGCCTGCGATCGGGAGAACCAAGTAATAATAAATCTATATTCAAGTCTTCTGCCAAGCGACAAATTTCTTCACCTGGTTTACCGTTACTGGTATAACAGCGAGTTTGTACCCCATATTTTTGTGCTTGTGCGGCGGCGGCTGCTAAAATTGGATTCTGGTCTGGGCTAACTTCAGTCGCTTCTGAAGTTTTACCACGTAAATCAGTAGTGATGTTAGCCAGAATTAATTCACTACCTTGAATATCCCGCAGTAAGAACAAAGCCAAATCTAAGCAATGTTTAGCAGAATCAGAGTTATCCATCGCCACCATGACGCGCTTAATTCTTTTCACATAAACGTCATCTTTCACCAGTAACATGGGGCGAGACGACAACTGAAACACATACTGACTCACAGAGTTTGATAAAATTGATTGCAAACGCTTGAGTCCCCGTGAACCCATAATAATTAAGTCAGCATCGATTTCATCTGCTACTTGACAGACAACATCTTTAGGATCACCTTGGCGTAAAATTGAAGAAACCTGAGAGGGATCTAAATTCAAAGTTTGAATAGCACTCGCCAGAATTTTGCCGCCTTCTTCCCATTTATCTGTCATTGCACTAGCAGTAGTTTGGGCAGGAACAACATGCAGAACTGTAACTTTTGCAGATTGGATAGATGGCACTTCTTTTAAGCTTTTTAGCATTTCCTCAGCGTGACCCAATCCAGAAACCGCTAGTAAAATTTTTTCTATCATCGTGACTTCCCTTAGTTCTTGTTGTTAAGGTTGCTTGGTTTTTAATGTTTTTACCACTTTGCTTAATAACCTAGTAATTAAGTTAGCATAAACCAAGTTTTAGTCATTAGCTATTAACACTCAAACGAGTAAAAAAATTTAAAAGACTAATGATGATTAAAGTTTAGTTTGCCTGATTTACTCAACTTCTCAACTAGGTTTCAATAATTTAGCTTACTCTCAATACTGCCCGATACAGTTCACGATTGGTGATGTTAGTTATTATTTTTAATCTATGTTAAATATTTTTAATTATAAAAAAGTTAAGAATGGCAAAGTTAAAAATATTATTATTGATATAATTTTTCTGATTCATTTGAACTAATAAAAAGTTATCACTCCTGATTAGTAGGGTGCGTTAGTAAGAATAATTTCTGGGGAATTCCAAGTTTTATCTGACTGACGCACCCTACATATTTGATATCTTGTAACTTGGCAGTTCCTAAGCTACATTGGACAACAAACCGTTATGTCTGAGCAAAGAACTTGTACTAGGTTGACGACCACGGAATGATTCAAACACCTGCATAGGGTGTTTACTACCACCAAGAGCTAATACAGTGTCTCTGTAACGTCTGCCTGTAGCTTGAATAGCGGCTTCATCCTCTAGCCCCGCTTCTTCAAAAGCCGCAAAAGCATCAGCACTTAAAACTTCCGCCCATTTATAACTATAGTACCCTGCGGCATAACCACCAGCAAAGATATGTCCAAAGGCACACAAAAAGGCATCTTCTGGTAGTGGGGGTAACACAGTTGTAGTCTGGGCAACACGATGACGCACATTGGCGGCGGTTTCGTCGCTACCGGGACGATAGCGAGAGTGTAATTCTAAGTCTACACTACTAAAGTGAATTTGCCGCAAAATCGCGCTACCACTCATGTAATTACGTGCCGCCAAAAGTTTTTGATAATAATGTTCTGGTAGGGGTTCACCAGTTTCGTAATGTTTAGCCATGCTAAACAAAGTGGTGCGCTCATAACACCAATTTTCCATAAACTGGCTTGGTAACTCGACTGCATCCCACTCAACATTATTAATGCCGGCTGCCCCAGTATAGTCAACCTGAGTCAACATGTGATGTAAACCATGACCAAACTCATGGAAGAGAGTTTCTACTTCATCGAAAGTCATTAAACTCGGTTTACCATCAACTGGCGGCGTTTGGTTACAGACTAAATACGCCACAGGTAAGCGGATAGTAGTTACACCATTGTCAGTGATTTTACCACGATTAATGCAGACATCCATCCAAGCACCACCACGTTTTTCGGCGGGGCGACTGTAGGGGTCTAGATAAAAGTAGGCGATAGGGCTACCTGTGTCATCAGCTATTTGGAAATAACGCACATCCTCATGCCATACTGGAGCTTGACCATCAGCCGGGGTAACGGTAATACCAAATAAGCGGTTGACTAATCCAAATAAGCCTTGTAAAACTTGCGGTAGGGGGAAGTAAGGACGTAGTTCTTCGGCGGTGAAGGCAAATTTTTCTTCCCGTTGACGTTCAGCCCAAAAGCTCATATCCCAGTGAGATAAATCTTCAGCTTCTTCTGCACCTTTGGCGGTAGCAAAAGCTTTGAGTGCTTCTAAGTCGATAACAGCAGCATCGTAACTCACACTGCGTAATTCTTCTAACAGTGCTTCGACTGCTGCCACATTCGGGGCCATTTTACTAGCCAAGCTTAACTCAGCAAAATTCTGGAAGCCTAATAAATTCGCTAGTTCCTGTCGCAACTCCAACATCCGTTCAATCAGGGGGTTATTATCTAGCTCTCCTGATGCAGCACGGCTAATATAGGCTTTATAGAGTTGTTCACGCAAATCACGCCGGGTGCTATGTTGCATGAACGGGTAGTAACTGGGGAAGTCTAAAGTAATGCGCCAAGGGCCATTTTCTGGGGTGGCGTTTTCTTCTCCTGCTGCACGGGCAGCTTGTGCGGCTAAACTAAGTAAGCTTTGGGGTAAACCGTCAACTTCTTCGGGAGTTGTCAGGGTTAAGCTAAAGGCTTTGGTTGCATCTAAAACATGGTTAGAGAACTTAGTAGAAAGTTCCGCTAACTCCATTTGAATGGCGTTGTAACGTTCCCTGGCTTCCCCTTGCAAGCCTACACCAGAAAGTTCCGCATCTCGGATAGCTGCTTCGACAATGCGCTGCTGGGCTGAGTCTAGAGTATTCCAACTTTCGCTGGCGCGGAGTGCTTTAAAAGCATTGTAGATGGGTTGGCTTTGTCCTAACTTGTTAATAAACTGCACTATATGCGGTTGCACAGCTTCATAGGCAGCACGTAGTTCTGGGCTATTTTTCACACCCATTAAATGGTTCACTACGCCCCAACTCCAATTCAGCCGTTCAGTCAACTTTTCTAAAGGGTCAACTAAGCCGTTCCAAGTAGGCTGTACATTAGCTTCCAAGGTGGTAAGTTGTTGTTCGAGTTCCGCCAATAGCTGTTGAAAGGCTGGTTCTACGTGTTCTGGTTGAATTTCCGTAAATGGAGGTAAACCAGAACCTTTCAGTAAGGGATTATGAGTAATGGTAGTGTTTGCACTCATGATTTAATGTGAGACGCAGATAATGGGTGAATCAGAATTTTATGTTCTGTATTCTTCTAATGTAGCGATCGCTGTCCCGTTTCGGCCTGCCAAAATGGCAAAATGGTAAATCTTGTTAACATACAGGTTGAGCATTTTTCCAGGGATAATCAAGACAAAGATAGCTTTGTACTGGATACTTGAAGATGAAATTACTGATTTCTGTGTTACTCACACCTGTAGCCCTGTTGTTAGCTTCTACTCAAGCATTGGCAGCACTGCAAACCAGAACTGTTGAATATAAACAGGGCAATACAGTTTTAGAAGGTTATCTGGCATACGACGATGCTATCAAAGGTAAGCGTCCTGGTGTATTAGTAGTCCATGAATGGAACGGATTACAATCCTATGCTAAACAACGTGCTGAACAATTAGCCAAACTCGGTTATGTTGCCTTTGCTGCCGATATTTATGGTAAAGGCATTAGACCCAAAAACGCCGAAGAATCAGCAGCACAGGCGAAAATTTACCGTCAAGATAGACAATTATTAAGGGCAAGAGCCAATGCAGGGTTACAAGTTTTACAAAAAAATCCTCTTACGGATGTGAAACGCATAGCCGCTATTGGTTACTGCTTTGGCGGTGGTACAGTCTTAGAACTAGCACGTAGCGGCGCAAATATCGCTGGTGTAGTCAGTTTTCACGGCAACCTCGACACCCCCAACCCCGCAGACGCGAACAATATCAAAGCCAAAGTTTTAGTATTACATGGTGCTGATGACCCCTTTGTTCCAGAAGAACAGATAACAGCCTTTGAAAACGAAATGCGTCAAGCTAATGTAGACTGGCAATTTATTTCTTATGGTCGCACAGTGCATAGCTTCACCAACCCAGAAGCCAAAGGCGAAATTAAAGGCGCAGAATATAACCCTATTGCTGATCAGCGTTCTTGGCAAGCCATGCGGCAATTTTTCGCGGAAATATTTAAGAAGTAGGGAATAGGGCATGGGGCATGGGAAGGAAAAATCATACAAAAGTTACATGAATACTGGGTTAGCGTTTAATAGAATCGAGATACCCAGTCCTCTGTCTAGAAGTTCTTCAATTTTGAATTGTGAATTTTGCGAAAAGTTCTGTAGGCGGGTTTCCCGCCGTAGGAAACTTTTCAAGACGAATTTTGAAT
>NZ_LUHJ01000035.1:129914-150379 GCF_001597745.1 Anabaena sp. 4-3
GCGTGCAATGATTTTAGAGGCAACAGGTCAACCCTTACGGTTAGTTGACTTGCCCATGCCAAGTTATAATTCTGAGCAATTGCTGATTCGGGTTCATGCTTGCGCTGTGTGTCGCACAGATTTACATATAGTGGATGGGGAATTGACACAGCCAAAGCTACCTCTGATATTAGGACATCAAATTGTCGGTAATGTAGAGGCGATAGGCGCAAACGTTGATAATTTTCATGTTGGGCAACGGGTGGGTGTGCCTTGGTTGGGTTATACTTGCGATCGCTGCCCCTATTGTCTATCCGGTAAAGAAAATCTCTGCGATTTTGCTGAGTTTACAGGTTACAATCTAGACGGAGGCTATGCAGAATATACCGTAGCTGACCATCGCTTTTGTTTTCCCTTAGACCCCAGTTACCCTGACCTACAAGCAGCACCTTTGTTATGTGGCGGCTTAATAGGCTATCGCGCCTACAGAATGACTGGTAATGCTCAAAAATTAGGTTTTTACGGTTTTGGTTCCTCTGCTCATATCCTCATTCAACTAGCCCGTTATCAAAACCGTCAAGTATTCGCTTTTACCCGACCAGGAGATACTACAAAACAAGACTTCGCCCGTCAGTTAGGTGCAACTTGGGCAGGTGACTCCGATATCTTACCCCCAGAACCATTAGACGCAGCAATTATCTTTGCACCCGTAGGCAAGCTGATACCAATAGCTTTACGTGCAGTTGCTAAAGGTGGTGTAGTAGTATGTGCCGGAATTCATGCAAGTGACATTCCCTCGTTTCCCTACAGCATTCTTTGGGAAGAAAGAGTATTAAGGTCTGTAGCTAATTTGACCCGCCAAGATGGAGCAGAATTTTTAGCCTTAGCACCACAAATTCCTATTCATACAGAAATCAACGCCTTCCCCTTAACTCAAGCCAATCAAGCTTTAGATGCCCTCCGCAACGGTAAAATTGAAGGTTCAGCAGTCTTAGTAGTCGAGTAACTCAATTCACTCCACAACCCGCTTCACATCAAACCCCCGCAACCCTTCCGGGTGTTCATACTCAACCGCAACATTCTGCACCACAGCCGCAGGGGGGCCAGCATGACACCAGTGTACCATCTCTTCGACAATTTCCCGCGCCCCTTCCAACACCGCTTCCACCCGCCCATCAGGAAGATTTCGCACCCAACCAGTTAACCCCAACTGGCTAGCAGTCTCCACAGTAGCGTAGCGATACCCCACGCCCTGAACTCTACCGGAAATCAACAGATGGGCGCGAATTAATTTTGATTGTGGTGTAGGATTTGGCATGGACTGGTCTATGCTATACAATCACCAGTCTACATTGTTTGTTCATCCAGAACTAATCTTTAAGAGTAAAATTTTGATTTCTGCATTGCTTATGTCTGAACTACCACCACTAAATACAGATACTATCTGGGGTATTCTCAACGACCAAATTGATGATGCTACTGTTTTACAATTAGTCTGGTATTACTTAGGTTATCGTTACGACTCCACCACCGGCAAATGGGATAACAGCACAGTAGCACCAGAGTGGCGAGACGAGTACCCAGAACCACCTAATTTTCTTGAAAGTCGTCCAGCCACGATGAAATTAACCCGTTCTATCCCTCAGCCATACAAACAAGGTCTAAAAGAAAAATTGGGTTTTAAAGGTTACAAAATCGGGACTTTTACACCACGAGACACCCGCAGAGCTACATCAGCCAATTGGTTACTAAGTTATTTGCTGCAAACTACTGATAATCAATAGTAATTAAATTTAGCAAATATTCGGTTATTAAATTAATCTGAATGCCGAGTATTTGCTTTCTAATAAAATATTGGCGGTGCTGATGTAATTAAGAATGTGCCTCACGCATACCGCTAACGCGAAACCCGCTTTCTTAGGTGCAAAAACGCAAAGGAAAAAAGAAATAAATTCATACTGCGATTTGGTCAAGCTAAAAATAATTTACTTATCTATATCTGATGATAGTAGACACTAAATTATGATCTGTATGCCAATTATGTCAGATTTAAGGGACTTCCAGATAAAAAAATATCCAAAGTGTAGGGTGCGTCAGTACGAGAAACCCCAGCTATACCAAGAAAATATTTATTCTGACGCACCCTACTAACAGTCGATTTGGATAATTTATTTTTTGGTGTTCCCTAAGTAAAGATAAACCTTCTCTTAATATAGCCAAGACTCTTACCTGTGATAGAGAAGAGCTTGCTTAATTATTTCTTCCGACCGATTTGCAAAATGAATAATAATTAGAAAATATTTGTTATCAACATTTTATATTTTATAAAATTTTATGGCAAAGCCAATTGAATTTAATTTTTTTGCTCCTCATAACAAAGGTGCTGCATTAATTGGTTCTTTTTCTGATTGGCAAGCAATCACCATGAACAAAGGGGATGATGGTTATTTTCGTACAACTGTTGCATTAGAGGACGGAACTTATGAATATAAATTTCGCGTTCAGACAAAATCATGGTTTTTTGAACAAGACCAATGGGTAGATGTTACAGACCCCTATGCTACTAATATTGATGAATTAAGTGGTCAAGATAATGGAGTGGTGAGAATTAAAGACGGTGAGAGAATTGTTGATACTTATGTTTGGCAATATGATAATGAACCTCTACCGCCTGACCACAAATTAGTGATTTATGAATTACACATTGGAGATTTTTCTGGTGGAGAAGATGACCCTCATGTACGGGGCAAATATCAACACGTTATTGAAAAGTTAGATTATTTGTGTGAATTAGGCATCAACGCTCTTGAATTACTGCCTGTAAAAGAATACCCTGGTGATTATAGTTGGGGTTATAATCCTCGTTATTTCTTTGCTACTGAATCTAGTTATGGTTCTACGGCTGATTTAAAACACCTGATTGATGAGTGTCATCATCGCGGTATTCGTGTGATTATCGACGGAATTTATAACCACTCAGAAGCATCCAGTCCATTAACACAAATTGATCATGATTATTGGTATCACCATCAGCCTCGTGATCCTGATAATAACTGGGGGCCGGAATTTAATTATGAACACTATGATCAAGAGTTAGAAACTTACCCAGCCCGCAGATTTATTGGGGACACTGTGCGTTTTTGGATTGAAGAATATCATATTGATGGCATTCGCTACGATGCAGCTAGACAAATAGCTAACTATGATTTTATGCACTGGATTGTGCAAGAAGCTAAAAAAACTGCCGGTGGCAAGCCATTTTATAATATTGCAGAACACATCCCAGAAACTACCAGCATTACTAATGTAGATGGGCCAATGGATGGATGCTGGCATGATAGTTTTTATCATACAATTACAGCCCATATTTGCGGTGACACCTTTGATTTAGAAAACCTCAAAGATGTGATTGACTGCAAACGTCAAGGTTTTCTGGGTGCAACCAATGTGATCAATTATTTGACTAACCATGACCACAACCATCTTATGGTTGAGCTAGGTAATCGTGGTATTTTGGATGAAGCAGCTTTTAAAAGGGCTAAACTAGGGGCTGCTATTTTGATGACTGCTGTTGGTGTACCCTTAATTTGGATGGGGGAAGAATTTGGGGAATATAAACCTAAGCAACCAGATCCATCTAAAATTGATTGGACGGTGTTAGGCAATGACTTAAATCGTGGTTTATTTGAATACTATAAAGGTTTAATTCATTTACGTAAAAATAACCACGCCCTCTATACAGCAAACATTGATTTTATTCATGAAAATCCAGAAGCTAAAGTATTAGCCTACAGTCGTTGGAATGAAAAAGGTTCTCGTGTAGTAGTGGTAGTGAATTTTTCCGACAACTTCCTGGCTGGTTATCATGTCCCTAATTTCCCTTGTGGTGGAACATGGCACGAGTGGACAGGCAATTATGATGTTGAGGCTGGTGAGGATGGTATCATCATTGATATAGGAGATTACGAAGCGAAAGTATTGGTTTGGCAGTAATAAAATATACTTGCATTCACATAACATCTAAATATCGCATCCAAGGGGGAGGAAGCATACCCCCTTTTTAAGTTGTAGGGTGGGCATTGCTTGAGATTTGCTTAAACCCCTAGTTTTGCATTGTTAGCTGTGCATCACCTAACGCTGATTGAGCAGGACTTACGCAACTGGCATATTAGTAGGGTGCGTCAGATATCACAAATACGTTGATTGACAGCATTTAAACAGTCTGACGCACCCTACAAGACATCTGTAATGTGACACTTGCGTAAGTCCTAAACTATGACAAGCCTGTTATGTCTATTTTTTCTGACTAGGCTACAAAAAGTAGATGAATTTGGGTTGTACATTTCATTTACAATATGTGTATCGATTCTACCCAAAATGAATTAGTATCAGTTTAGAGAATTCCTCCATGCACAATAAGTTAACCAACACAAATATTGAAAAATTTCACGTTCTATTAACTCCCAACGAAGTTAAATCAAAATTACCGTTAACAAAAACTGCTGAACAAACTGTTGTTAAGTTTAGAAAAGAAATAGAACAAATCCTAGATTTTCAAGACAGTAGAAAATTTATAGTAGTTGGCCCTTGTTCAATTCATGACACGAAAGCTGCACTTGAATATGCGGAAAAATTAAAAGTTTTGGCTGAACGTGTGCAAGATAAGTTGCTGCTAATTATGCGGGTTTATTTTGAAAAGCCTAGAACAACTGTAGGCTGGAAAGGTTTAATTAATGACCCAGAAATGGATGATTCTTTTCATGTAGAGAAGGGTTTATTAATCGCCAGAGAGTTATTAATCAAACTTGCGGAATTAGGTCTACCTAGTGCTACAGAAGCTTTAGACCCAATTATACCGCAATATATTGGGGAGTTGATTACTTGGTCGGCGATTGGCGCACGCACAACTGAATCCCAAACTCACCGGGAGATGGCAAGTGGTCTGTCGATGCCTGTAGGTTTTAAAAATGGTACTGATGGTAATATTAAAGTAGCTTTAAATGCTCTACAATCTGCGAGAACACCCCATAATTTTTTAGGTATTAATCCTAAAGGACAGGTGAGTGTATTTGAAACTAAAGGTAATGCTTACGGCCATGTGATTTTGCGTGGTGGCAATCAACCTAACTTTGATACTGAGAGTGTCAGCTTGGTAGAACAAGAATTGAAAGCAGCTAAGTTACCGCCGAGAATTGTCATTGACTGTAGTCATGGTAATACTAATAAGAACTACAAGTTACAAGCTGCTGTTTTGGACCATGTTGTGCAACAAATATTAGACGGCAATACTTCAATTGTGGGGATGATGTTGGAATCAAACTTATATGAAGGTAATCAACCAATTAACTGTCAACGGGAAGAATTAAAATATGGTGTTTCTGTGACTGATCCCTGTATTGGTTGGGAGGAAACAGAACAGGTTATTTTAGCCGCTTATGAAAAGCTGAAGTAGAGACTTTAATGCAACGTCTCTACAAATCATTTTTACAGCATATTTCATGTTAGTGCAGTACATAAGGGCGGGCAAGATGCCCACCCTACAAGATTTGTGCTGTAAATTTAGGTGGGCAATCCTAAAAATTCGCTCCAAATCTGATTTTTACGTTGTGTTATTGCCCACCCACCCTACGGTTATGGAGAATAGTAACTGAAAAAATTACAAAATTGTGCTGATTTCTTTCAAATAAACTTGTTTGAATGATTCTTCTGCGCCTAAAGTAAAGTCTTCAATTATTCCTTTACGTCGCATCGAAACATCGTTTTCTTTTTTGATGATTACAGTAGAACCATCTACCATATCTCGCATTAACATCATTTCTGTTTCGTTAGGGTTATCTAGAACTACTAAATTACTACCGTGGTAAAACATACCCTCTTTTTCCAAGATGTCTGCGGGATATTCAGCAATTAGTAAATCTAGTTTGGGATGACGCAACAACATTTGCATATTACTATTGTATTCTCTGTGTAATACTTTGGGCGATCGCTGCATAAATACACCATCCCGACAAACACCCCCTATCGTCCATTCAGGATGTTCTGACAGAATATGTTCTATTGTGGCTTGTAGTTCCTCTCCAGAAATTTTATTAAAGGTAATAATCGGAATTCTCGCATCTATCCCAGAAGCAAAAAAGGTTTCCAAAATATAGGCAGGTACATCCACACTGTCACCCTCAGCCGGGTTGAGGTGCATCAAAATTCCCGGTGCGGCGTTGATTTCCAAAATGGAAAAATTACCCTGTTTCCAAGATTCTGACAGACTTTCGGCAATGACATCAATACCCAGGCAAGTCAGACGGAAGTGTTGGGCAATATCTTGTGCCAACATCATATTATCATCGTGCATGGTGTGGGTTGCATTGATGCTGACACCTCCGGCTGAGAGATTGGCGACTTTTCGCAGATAAACAACTTCTCCCTTGTCCAGCACAGTTTTCAATGACAAACGCTGTTCTTCCAGATATAATTCCAACTCTTCATCGATTTGAATTTTACTCATCGGTGAAGTTGGGGTGTCTAAACGGGCTATTTTACGGTTCTCTTGGCGAATTAACTCAGCAATTGTCGAGTCGCCATCACCTACAACTGATGCTGGTTGGCGTTCCGTAGCAGCGACAAATTTACCATTCACACACAGTAGGCGAAAATCTTTCCCTGATATGTTTTTTTCCACAATAATCCGTGTTGATTGGTCTTGAGGAATTGCCGCCAATGCTCTATCATAGGCTGATTCTAGTTCGTCTACATTTTTTACGCCTGGGGTGACACCAATTCCTTTATGACCAACTACAGGCTTAATCGCTACTGGATAGCCAATTTCTCTGGCTACTTGGCGGGCTTCTTTACAAGAAAACACAATTCTGCCTTTTGGTACTGGGAAGCCCAAGCTTTTCAAAAATAATTTACAGTCATCTTTGCGGGTGGTCAACTCTGAATCTAAGTGACTATCACAGTCAAAGGTGGTTGCTACACCTCGAACCTGTTTTGTTCCCCAACCATATTGTATTAGTCCTTCTTCCCAGAGATAAAAGAAAGGAATACCTTTTTCTTGGGCTGTTCGCAATAAGGCGTAAACTGTCGGGCCACCATAAACAGATTGACGGAATTGATTTTGTAAGCTCAAAAATTGGTCTTCAAAGCCAAAATCTTGATCTTGGTTAATGGCTTCAAACCAGTCCCAAACAAAGTAGATTACAGCTTTAGTGGTGCGCGCGTGTAGTGTTTGGACAGCAATCCGCGCATAATTGGGATAGGGCTTGACACTCCAACGATTCAGGTGTAAATCCATGCCTAATTGTGCCACTGCGGATACAGTTTGGGCGAATAGTTGGGCGTAGGATTCATAGGTTTGTTGCTTCAGATGGGGATAGCGATCGCCTACACGAGTAATATAATCCTCAATAGGTAGTGGCTCTTTATCTCCCACCAGGGCAAAATCAAATACTAACGCTGCTACATCTAAATCAGGGTTAGGCCCGACATAATGTCGAAAATTGAAAATATCAAATACATCTGTCTTCCTGGCATTAATCCGAACTAAATCGGTGCTTTTTTCCTGAACCATTGATGTTTAACCTTTAGCTAACTACGCTTACATCCCATCTTTAATTGCCGCTAATAAGTCTGACTAATTTTCAATTGCTTGTTTTGATCCCTGCGTCACTAATTAATTAAAACTTGGTATAAACAGTTTATAATTAACTTCCGCTCTCAGCATTTTCAACTATCCCAGGACATAATTTAACAAATTTTGTTTGTCCTTCACCTGGAGAATTTTGAGAAATATATTTGTTGCCCATAAAAAAATATAACTCTAGATAGGTGTAAGACTTCAGCAAAGTTTATATAAATAGAAGAATGGGTTCAGAAAACAGCAAACGTATGAATAGTACACAAGCTACTCTGAGAGATGAAGTCAGACAACTTGCAGAAGAAGCGTTTCACCTCAAGCTGATTTCTGGTTATGGCGATGGGGCGGATGTCAATGAATATCAAATTGTCTATCAAGGCAAACCCAGACATCTCCCACTAGACCAAGCACGCTTTTTCTTAATAAACCTCATCTATAGAAACCAGATTCACCCCCTGGGTTAAGTGGAAAAAATCCTGGAAAAGTTAACAGTGTTGAGCATTTTTTTGCGCTATTTTTGTAACAGGTAATTCTGAAGAAGTTATCTGTTGCAACATTTTTGGGACAATTATTATTTGATTTTTGATTTGTTCGCCAATCTTATTCTTAACCAAGGATATCATCTACCAAATCGCTGATACTCGCCTGTACATTTGGATAGATTTTATTTTTTTGTTTACAATATCACAATTTAGTTAGATGAAATTTTGACAGATAAACCATTAGCAGTGTGTGGCGCAAAACTGTATATTCTGCCCTACACCCCTACACCCCTACACCCCACTTTAGTTAGGGACTTGCCCAGCTTGGGGGCAAAAATCCTCAATTCTCAGTACCAGCCCAAGTCATGCCACACACAACTTAACAGCTGTGATATGATGAGAGACTGCTGCATACATTTAGACTAAATATAACTTGAATCAATCATGGCTCTGACGCAACAGCGCAAACAAGAAATCATTTCTAGCTACCAAGTTCACGAAACTGACACCGGCTCGGCTGAAGTGCAAATCGCTATGCTAACAGCACGTATTAACCGTCTTAGCGAACATCTTCAGGCTAATAAAAAAGACCATTCTTCCCGTCGGGGCTTGTTAAAGCTGATTGGGCAGCGCAAGCGACTGCTAGCTTATGTCCAAAATGATAGCCGGGAAAAATATCAAGCCTTAATTGAACGCTTAGGTATTCGTGGATAAGGAAAAATATTTATGTCTGCTGAAGGCTCTGAACGCAGTCGTTTGCCATTTGAACCAAAAACCAAACGCCAAAAACCTGCAAAATCTCAAACTAATCCACCAATAAAGTCAAAAGCACCTGAAAAACAGGAAAAACAGCAGCCACCTTATACTAAAGAAGAGATGGCTATTCCCCAGGTGGTTAGTCAGCGCATGATCCGCCGAGTAGCAGCATTTTGCGGGATTCCCACAGCTTTGGGTATTACCACGTTAGTTGTTAGTTATCTGCTTGCCACCTACTCTGAAATCAAATTAGCTCCCATCGCTGTCTTATTAGTGAATATGGGGCTGTTTGGTTTGGGTGTGTTAGGAATCACCTATGGTGTTCTTTCTGCCTCTTGGGACGAAGAAAGAGTTGGCAGTCTACTAGGTTTTGGTGAATTTACCACCAATTGGGGACGAATGGTAGACGGTTGGCGCGAAACTCGGCAGAAAAAAGCATGAACAACGCCGCTCAGGTATTGGAACTAGCTGCGATTATTGGGTAAATTTTTAGAGTCAATGTTGAAGTTCAAATCATGACTTCAACATTTCTAATCAAAAATCTATGATTAACGTTTAACCCCCATAAGCAGTTATAAACGCTCTGAGCGTCGTTTTTTTAAGTATAAATATCCATTCTTATTTTTTCATGACTAAACTAAAAATATATAAACCAAGATGAAATGCCTACTTGTTTGAAGCGCAAACGCAATTAAACAGGAAATATATTTATGATTGTAGTCATGAAAGTTGGTTCCCCAGAAGCGGAAATTGACCGTATTAGTGAGGAACTAAGTAACTGGGGGCTGACACCAGAAAAAATTGTTGGCAAACACAAGGTAGTCATTGGTTTAGTCGGGGAAACTGCTGACTTAGATCCATTACAAATTCAAGAATTTAGCCCTTGGATTGAGCAGGTATTACGAGTAGAACAGCCTTATAAACGAGCTAGCCGCCAATTCCGTCACGGCGAAGCTTCTGAAGTAGTGGTAAACACGCCAGATGGCCCTGTTTTCTTTGGGGAACACCATCCGGTGGTAGTGGTTGCTGGCCCCTGCTCGGTGGAAAATGAGGAGATGATTATCGAGACGGCGCAGCTAGTGAAGGCAGCAGGAGCGCAGTTTTTACGTGGTGGTGCATACAAACCCCGCACATCACCTTACGCCTTTCAAGGTCACGGCGAGAGTGCTTTAGAATTATTAGCTAAGGCGCGGGAAGTCAGTGGACTAGGGATTATTACAGAAGTGATGGATGCGGCTGAACTGGAGATGATCGCCGAAGTGGCTGATGTGGTACAGGTAGGCGCAAGAAATATGCAGAACTTCTCTTTATTGAAGAAAGTAGGAGCGCAGTCAAAACCCGTATTGCTAAAGCGGGGAATGGCAGCTACTATTGAAGATTGGCTGATGGCTGCTGAGTATATTTTGGCAGCAGGAAACCCCAATGTGATTTTATGTGAGCGTGGGATTCGCACCTTTGACCGCCAATATACTCGCAATACTTTAGATATTTCTGTAGTGCCAGTATTGCGGAAATTAACCCATCTACCGATGATGATTGATCCCAGTCATGGTACTGGTTGGGCGGAGTTTGTGCCGTCAATGGCGATGGCGGCGATCGCAGCTGGTTGTGATTCTCTGATGATTGAAGTTCATCCCAACCCCAAAAAAGCCCTATCAGACGGGCCGCAATCTTTGACACCAAAGGCTTTTGACCACTTAATGCAAGAATTAGCAGTAATTGGTAAAGCCGTCGGGCGTTGGCCTCAACCAGCCGCAGCTTTGGCGTAAAAGGATACTAGGGAATAGGGACTGGGGACTGGGGACAAATCAAGTCAAAAGTCAAAAAATTTTGGGAAACATCTCCCCTGCTCCCACCCTGCGGGTGAATCCTACGGATACGCTGCGCGTTCGCGTAGCGTCTCGTAGAGAGCGCGGTAGCGTCTCGTAAGAGAAGCAAGCTACATCTCCCTTATCTGCCTCATCTCCCCTGCTGTCCACACAGTAATCTTTGGGCAAAAAAGAAGTAATTTTCCCTGTTTCCTATTCCTGATTTCATGCTGATTTCACTTTGGTTTGACAAGCTAGATATCTGAACTACTGGCTATCTCAAACAATTGTTGACTCTCTACCAAGCTGGAGAGTTGAAAATGAAATCAGGAAACATTAAACCAGGCTTATGGGACTCTTACCTTTGCAAAATCGTTTTTTGGCATTGAGCGTTGTATTGCTGACTTCCTTTACAGGGGGAGTTTTGACAGCTTGTTCTACTAGCACTCAAGCCCAAAATCAAGATTCTCAGACTATTGCCAATGATATCAGCGATCGCCAACCGATGAATCATGGCAGTGGTATGATTCACAATATGGCAATGGATTTAGGCCCAGCCGATGCTGACTATGATTTGCGGTTCATTGATGCAATGATTCTGCACCATCAAGGGGCGGTAGATATGGCTAAGGAAGTCCAACAAAAATCCAACCGCCCAGAAATGCAAAAGTTAGCAGCCGATATCATCAAAGCTCAAAACCAAGAAATTGCTCAAATGCAGCAGTGGCGAAAAGCTTGGTATCCCCAGGTAGGAGTTAAACCAATGGCTTATCATGCCAAAATGAATCATGTGATGGAGATGTCATCTGAGCAAATCAAAGCTATGAAGATGAGCCAAGACTTAGGCGCAGCTGATGCAAAATTTGACCTGCGCTTTCTCAACGCGATGATTCCTCATCATCAAGGGGCTTTAGTGATGGCTCAAGATGCTGATCAAAAATCTCAGCGTGGGGAAATCAAAAACCTAGCTCAAGCAATTATTCAAGCCCAAAATACTGAAATTAACCAAATGCAACAGTGGCGAAAAGCTTGGTATAACCAATAGTATAGCACAGGAAATAGGGAATTTTGTTTTTTAAGACGCGATTTATCGCGTCTCTACATGAGAATTTTTGGCGGTTCTCAACAGTATTGTATTCTGAATCTAACTGGCTAATTTTCTTGTTTTTTTCATAGCAAATAAGCGCAGTATCATTGCTACAACTAACAAGCTGGAAAAAGGTAAATAAATTGGGATTGACTGCGGAATTTTGACAACAAATTCTGTGGTAAAAGCTAACCAAAAATAATACATGCCAGTGGTATGCAATATCTGCCAGTATCGTCTACCTAACAAAGTTGCCGCACGATTAAAAGAAGTCACAGTCATGGCCAAGATGAAGATGTAACCTAAAATCGACAAGAAGGCAAATTGGGGACTGTTTCCAGAGGTGACAAACCACAAGCCAGTCCAGGCGATCGCATGATAAGTATGGGATACTGCCATTGATACTCCCAAATAGCGGCGATTTTTCACCAACCATGCACTATAAGGTGTTGCCCAAATTTTGTGTAAAGCCGAAGCTACAAAAGCACCGAGAAATAAGATACAAGAAGTCCGGGCTGTGGCTCTAACCGCCATTCGCATTCCTAACTCATCAATACCTTGAAATAGCCATATTACAGCCACTATCACCCCAATCGCTAGGGTAGTAAAACCAACTATACCCCATCCTTTGCTAAAAAATTTGTTACCTATCATCTGAATAAAAACCGTAACATAAAATTGCTGATAGGTATTGAGTTTAGCGATCGCTTGCAGTTGCTGTCTTGCCGATTCTTCCGAAAAATGTTCTGATATTCCGCAAAGTTTTATAACAATTTGCGATAGGCTTTTGGTGTGGTTGAGGTGTGTTGGCGAAATACTCTCGTGAAATGACTTTGATTTTGAAAGCCGACTTCCTGACAAATCTCTATCAGTGTCAACTCGTGTCTGTGCAGTAATTGCTTGGCTTTTTCAATCCGGCATTTTGTCACATACTGTAATGGTGTTAAGCCTGTAGATTGCTTGAATAAACTGGCAAAATAATGGGCACTGAGATGAACTGAAGCCGCAATTTTATCTAAAGTCAAATTTTGGTCTAAATGTTCATGAATGTAGGCGATCGCTTCCTTTAGTTTATACTTAGGCAAACCACCGCTAGATTCTGGAATTTGCTGTGGGTGTGAAGCGTATCGCCGCAGTAAATGAGCAGACAAAGCAGTTGCCATTGATTCAGCATACAGCTTACTGTCAGCTTTACCCGCTTGCAACTCAGTCATCAATGCTAATCCTATATGTTCAATCAAAGGATCACGTAACTGCAACTGTGGCACAATCTCAATTTTGTCTGCATCCACAAATTCATAAGCAGCACGAGCCAGAGTAGCAGGTTCTAGAAATAGTTCGACTAATCCCACTTCACGAAATACCTGCGCTTTAGGAAAAAGCTCATACGCTGGCAAAATCCCAATATCACCCTTGGTGTAATCAATATACTGCCAATGATTGTTTAGCCACCAGCCAACACGCACATCCTCAAGGCAGATTACAATAAAATGCTGCTGCAATAGCATTTCTGGCATTTCGTCAGCCGGCTCTCGCTCATAAATCAGGTTTAACCCATTCCATCCCATTTCATAGCTTGAGAGTAAATGTAAATGCTCTGGAATTTCGTTCTCAGACACGGTTAGTTTTGACTTTGGTTGACTGTTCTTAATTTATCAGCCAATGCCACGTCGCGACGCTGCGAATTCAAAATTCAAAACTCTTGCATTAAAGAATCCTTGGGAAATGGGGAGCAGGGAGGCAGGGGAGCAGGGGAGCGCAGGAGAACAACTAATAACTAATGACTAATGACTAATGACTAATAACTAATGACTAATGACTTATTTTTTCGCTTGAATTACCTGCAAACTACCCCCTGCATACAAAGTAGGTTTACTCACCTCAAACCCAGTCTGAGTTAACAATTCAGCTAAATCAGTTTTGAGTAACTGCCAAGCTGTTTCTGTCTCAAATAATAAGAAAAATATGGATAAACCAGGCCAAAATATCGGGTTATTCGGCGCATGAAAATCTACTAATGTAAACACACCTCCTGGTTTTAACACTCGGTAAACTTCTTGAATAATTGCTTGCAATTGTTCTGATTCCATTTCGTGTAAAGCTGCACTGGTATGCACCACATCAAACTGGTTATCTGCAAATGGCATTTTTTCAGCGAAAGCTTCTACATAAGCAGCTTCCGGGACATTTTGACGCGCTCGTTGCAACGATAATGGTGAGGCATCAAGTCCTGTTACATTTTGTGAATATTTCACCAAAAATTGCGTCGTTTGCCCACTGCCACAACATAAATCTAAAATCTGAGAGTCTGAGTTAATTGTGAGTCCTTGTAAAGCGAGTTGGCGAAAACGGGCTTCACCACCGACGCTGATAGCGGCTACACGAGCGATCGCATCGTACAGCCATTGATAACGGTAACTTAAATCTCGTAAAATTGTTGCCATTGTACCTTACCAAAATGTTAAGCTTTATATTAAATAAAGATATATTGTTAACATTAGTAAAAAAATAGAAAAGGTTGGGGGAAAATAGCAGCTATGGGTCGTGTAGGCGTTTTATTACTCAATCTCGGTGGCCCCGATAAGTTAGAGGATGTAGGGCCGTTTTTGTATAACCTGTTTTCAGATCCGGAAATCATACGCCTACCGTTTCGCTGGTTGCAAAAACCCCTAGCTTGGTTCATCGCTTCACGGCGAACCAAAACCTCACAAGAGAACTATAAACAAATTGGTGGCGGTTCTCCACTGCGGCGCATTACAGAAGCGCAAGGAGAAGCCTTAAAAGCACAATTGCGTGATTTGGGACAAGAAACCAATGTTTATGTAGGAATGCGTTATTGGCATCCTTACACCGAGGAAGCGATCGCCCTGCTGACTCAAGATAAAATTGACAAGTTGGTAATTCTGCCGTTATACCCCCAATTCTCTATCAGTACCAGTGGCTCTAGTTTCCGTCTGTTAGAAAGACTTTGGCAAGAAGATCCCAAACTGCAAAGTCTGGATTACACCGTCATTCCTTCCTGGTATAAACAACCAAGTTACTTACAAGCAATGGCGGAACTTATCCAGCAAGAACTAGAACAATGTCCTAATCCTGAGCAAGCTCATGTATTCTTTAGCGCGCATGGTGTACCCAAGAGCTATGTAGAAGAAGCAGGTGATCCCTATCAGCAAGAGATTGAGGAATGTACTGCGCTGATTATGCAAACCCTCAATCGTCCCAATGCTTACACCTTAGCTTATCAAAGTCGGGTCGGCCCGGTGGAGTGGTTGCAACCCTATACAGAAGATGCGCTTCAAGAACTCGGCGCAAAGGGTGTAAAAGATTTAGTCGTCGTACCTATCAGTTTTGTCTCGGAACACATCGAGACATTACAAGAAATTGACATTGAGTATCGGGAAATAGCCGAAGAAGCAGGAATTCACAATTTCCGGAGAGTACCCGCACCTAATACTCATCCCGTATTTATTCGCGCTTTGGCAGACTTGGTAATTGATGCCCTCAATCAACCGAGTTTCAAGCTTTCACAAGCCGCCCAAATGAAGAAGAAGGTGAAAATGTATCCTCCAGAAAGATGGGAATGGGGTATGACTACCAGCGCAGAAGTTTGGAATGGTAGGATTGCGATGTTGGGCTTTATTGCTTTAATTATTGAGTTGATTACAGGTCAAGGTTTGCTGCATTTGATCGGACTTTTACATTGACATACTCCCCGCAATTGAATTGCGGGGATTCTAGCTTCAAACAGTAAAAAGTCACGCAGCATCAACCTATATTAGCTACTTTTGAGTTGTGATGATCACCTCCCTCGTTGGGGAGGTGTTTGTGTTTAAATGGAGTATTTTGTAATTTCTGTGCTTCCCATTGTAGATTGATGTAACAACAGATAAATTACGCGAACATCTCCAGTAAAGATTTAATGTCATATCTTGCACCATTCTCAATCAGCTGAAGGCGATGCACATCCAACAACGTAAAACTAAGGCTTTTAGCAAGTTGCAAGCAATGCCCAGCCTACAAAAATTATCATCAAGGAACAGGTGCAAGATATGTGTAATGGTTTATTTACTGGCGGTGAGCAATGAAAAAATTGATTTGGTTTTCTAGTTTTAGTCTGGCGATCGCCACAACCAGTTTACCAGCTGTAGCGCAGATACAACCAGCCCAGCCTGTTCAACCAATCCAACCTGTACAACCAATCCAGCCTGTACAACCAATCCAGCCAGGAGCGCAAATTTCACCCAGACAACGAGGCGTGTTTGAGCGCACTGCTCCCCAAATCAGCAGTACGACAGGTTTCCGTGATGCCCATTATATCAGTGTGTATACAGGAGAGCAACCATTATCCTATATTGCGGTTCGTCCGCCTGAACTGGTTAACATTGGCAACATTGACATTACAAATCAAGCTGGTGAGCAAATAGATGCCAATATCATGAGAGAAGGTGACATAATTAGGATTAATTTTTCTCAACCAGTACCTCCAGCCACCACTCTACAAATCGCCTTCAGGAATTTGGCTTTAGATAGTCCCAATCGCAATTTTTATCTATATGAACTGGCTGGTGGACATCTTGGTTATCGGCGAGAAATACCCTATGGTTTCGCCCAAGTTCAGGTATTTTAACAGCTTTTGTGATACCAGTTATACCACTGTTTAGCACTACGCAAAGCAAACCACAGGAGGATTAAAGCAATTAATCCTCCTTGCCAGGGAGCATCAAAGGCAAACAGCACTAAAGCTATACACAAGGTGTCTTGCAGAAAAACTGCCCACAGTGGCAAACCCCGCAAGCGATAGAACCAACCCACCTGCACTAGCTGGAGTACCAAAGCGAATAAACCCCCAATGACAGCAATTAACCAATGTGGCGTGGCTGTTGCGGAAGCTACCGCTAAACCCATGATTGCGCCCACCAGAGGAGACAATAATAACTGAATAATTTGTAAAATTCTTTGCCCCCAAAGTTTTTTTGAGGCGTATAATTCTAGGAATGACCAACTACTCAGACAAGCTAACAAAAGTGCTGGGGAAAGGTGAGATAAGATTGGAACTTTTGACCATAAATCATGGCCCTGCAAAAGTCCAAAAATTAATAAGGGTACCCCTATTCTCAAGCCAGCCGCCGCAGAAGCCGATAGTAACGCTAAAATTTCTATCATTAAGACTTACAACGTTAATAAATACACAGCTATTTGCTATTTATACTACCCACGCTTGGGGAAAATTACAGCATCATCTACGACTCTGGAGTGATGATATACTTAGTTTTATCAGTAACTTTACATACTTGATTTCAGGTCAATGAATGTTGGGATTGCTGGCATTAAACCCGACTGGCTTGTATTTGGTAAAAAAATACGGGTAAGTTTCTCCTGGGGTTTTCCCCCAAGAGTAGACTACCTCTTTGAGCAAAAATGCTACCTGAACCCGTAGAATTAAATCCCCAATCTTTGGTAAACCTGATCTAGATGGCGAAGATGTTGCTGTGGATCAAAACATACAGCAATTTCGGCTGGTGTCAACTTTTGAGTCACACGGGAGTCTTGAGTAATCAAGTTGTGGAAGTTGCCTTCTGGTTTATTCCACGCAGCGTGAGCGTTTTGTTGCACAATCGCATAAGCTTCTTCTCGGCTCATGCCTTTTTCTACTAAAGCCAGTAGCACTTTTTGGCTGAATACCACCCCACCATAGCAGTTGAGATTTCGCGCCATGTTTTCTGGGTATACTAACAGGTTTTTCACCAAGTCAGTAATTTCCACCAGCATAAAATGTGTCAAAATACAAGCATCTGGCAAAATTACCCGTTCGACAGAACTGTGGGAAATATCCCGTTCATGCCACAAGGCGACGTTTTCTAAAGCTGCACCGGCATGACTTCTAATCAGTCGCGCCATTCCCGTCAACCGTTCGGAACGGATGGGGTTACGTTTGTGGGGCATAGCACTAGAGCCTTTTTGCCCTTTGGAGAAGAATTCTTCGACTTCCAGAACGTCGGTTTTTTGCAGATTGCGAATTTCTACAGCAAAGCGTTCGATGGAGGCGGCGACTAAGGCTAATTGCTGCACATAATCGGCATGGCGATCGCGGGAGATGACTTGAGTAGAAGCGGTATCTGGTTGTAGCCCTAGTTTTTGACAGGCGATCGCTTCTACTCGTGGTTCAATGTTGGCGTAAGTTCCCACTGCGCCGGAAATCTTACCGACAGCAATGGTTTGGCGGAGAGTTTGCAGTCGTTGTTGGTGACGCAACATTTCCGCCAACCATCCCGCCAGTTTAAACCCAAAAGTAATCGGTTCAGCATGAATACCATGCGATCGCCCAGCCATGACTGTATAACGATGTTCCCGTGCTTTTTCCCGAATCACCTGAATTAAGTTTTCCAGGTGCTGCGCTATCACATCCAGACTCGCAACCATTTGCAGTGCTAAAGCTGTATCTAGCACATCTGAACTGGTTAAACCCAAATGAATATAACGGCCTGCATCGCCTACATATTCATTAACATTAGTCAAAAAAGCAATCACATCATGGCGGACTTCCGCCTCTATCTCCAATACTCGTTTGGGAGCAAAATTAGCCTTGGCTTTGATTTCCTCAACAGCCTCAGATGGAATATAGCCCAGTTCCGCCTGGGCTTCACAAACGGCAATTTCTACTTGCAGCCAGGTTTTGAACTTATAAGCTTCAGTCCACAGGTTGCCCATTTCGGGCAAAGTATAACGCTCAATCAACGTTCGCGGCAGAATACAACTGTCATATTCTACAGTCTATTTAGCACATCTCAATCTACTTTTTGTGGTGCAATGGCGTTAGTTGTAGGTAGTTCACGACTTTCTTTGTTGAGTAGGGTTTGTCTGATTTCTGGATATGGCGCGACGCGATGGGACAATGGGTTTACCGTATTTTCTCGCATACACCTGGGTAAACTCAGCCCCAAAAAACAGAATTTGGGCGGTGTAGTAAACCCAAGCTAGGATGACTACCAGTGAACCCGCAGCACCATAAGTTGAAGCAAAACTACTATTAGCTAAATATTGTCCGAGTAAGAACTGACCTAGCACAAATAAAACTGAGGTAATACTAGCACCGATTAAAACATCGCTCCAAGCTAGTCTGACATCCGGTAGAACTTTAAACACTAGCCCAAATATAAAGGTAGCGATCGCCAAGGACAAGATAAAATTAACTATCTGCCACAGGAAATTCACACCAGGAAATAAACCACTAAAATAATTCACCAATGCTGTTAATACTGCACTAGCTATCAGGAAGAGCAACAGCAAAATACCAATACCCACTACCATCCCAAACGACAACAAGCGTTTGCGGATGATGTTACTAACACCACGACCAGGACGGGGTTGCACTTCCCAAATTGTGTTGAGAGAATCTTGTAACTCGGCAAATAAACCAGTTGCACCCAATAAGAGCAATAAGAGACTAATTATAGAAGCTATGGTTCCAGCTTGTGGCCTGTAGGCGTTTTTGATGGCTATCTCGATAAATTCTGCACCATCTCTACCTACTAAACTTTGTATTTGGGAAACAATTTCTCCCCTTGCTGCTTCTTCACCATATACTGCACCAGCGATCGCAATCACAATAATCAACAATGGTGCGATTGAAAAAATTGTGTAGTAAGCTAAAGCAGCTGCCAAGCGCGAGGCTTTATCTTCATTCCATTCTTGAAACGCTTCTTGAAACAGCTGCCAAATGCTCCGCAAATTCATTTAATCAGTCTCCTTAGTGGACAGATGCCGCTTTCTTCTCTTGACACACATCTTGCACCTGTTCCTTGATGATAATTTTTGTAGGGTGGGCATTGCTTGCAATTTGCTAAAAGCCTTAGTTTTACGTCATTGGATGTGCATCGCCTGACGCTTATTGAGAAAGGTGCAAGATATGACTTGATATATTTGTTACTGATTTCCTCAGTAATAACATCTTTCCCTAGATACTTATCAGGCTTCCTTAAGGCAGAATTTTTGATAGGACTTACACAAGTGTCATAATTAAAAACTCGTGTAGGGTGCGTCAGAAGTAATAATTGGGTAAAAATCACAGTTTTTCAATATCTGACGCACCCTACTAATATGCTGCGAGACGCTCGGCGAATGCCCACCGGAGGCATCGCCTTTGACTAATCCTGTGGCTGCTGTCCACAGTTGCACCTGTAATTGCTGACGCTGTGCGTAAAAATACAGCGATGCTGCGGCAATTACTGCTTGTTCAAAGTTTTCTGCTTGCCAATTACCAGCACTATCAAGGGCAATAATAATTTCCTGTCCACTTGTGACTATTTCCAATTCCCGTACCCGTAACTCCCCATAACGTGCGCTAGTCCGCCAGTGAATTAAACGCATGGGGTCGCCGATGCGGTAGGGACGAAGCGATCGCACTAACCCTGATGTGGCTGTCTGCAAGGGTTTACCAGTATACTCACTTCTTTGACTTTCTTCCTGTCCTAATTCATCTACTAGGGGACAAGTTTTTAAAGGTAATACTGTCGGATAAACAATAGCTGTAGCTTCACAGTGGCGTTGACGGCGACTCCAGAATAATCCTAAAGGTGCGCCTGTCACCAATTCCACAGTGTGCCAGCGATATATCCCTCGATTTTGGGTAGGCTGGGAATATGACCAACGGTACAGTAAGCTGACAGGTTGCTTAGTGGGGTTGTGAATTTGTAATTCTAAGATTAAGTCATCCCCTGCGG
>NZ_LUHJ01000035.1:150486-167426 GCF_001597745.1 Anabaena sp. 4-3
CACGCCGCTAATGGCATACAGCCAGCCATTGTATTAATAGCTGCACCAAAAAAACAAACAGCAATTGCCGCTAGTATCCAACCGGTGTATGCTGGGGTGCTAGCATGGGTTTCTAACCAGTTAGTGATGGGTTTGATAATTTTCATGTTTCCGTTTTAACCCAACACTCATGAAAATTCACAGTAGTCGCGCCGCAATTTAACCATCTTTGAGTCACTTCGCTGAGGGCTTCATTGATTATCTCATCGCTCACGCCATGACGCTTGAGGCTAGCGATAAGTGCTGACACAGTATCACTGTCTAATCGTTCCATATCAGCCCTGAGTCCTTGACCAATATAAGCACGAACTCATGGTTGATAGCCAGAAAATCCCAGTAATGGTGCTATTCTTTTCAAATCTTCGATGACATCTTCGGGAATGCGAATTGTGATTGTCGTCATCGGACGATTTTTATCTAGTCGCTCAACATATTTACCTCTAACCCCCCCTTCCATTTGAGCGAAGTCGTACTCAGGACGTAATTCATCTTCCATTTCGTTTTTAACTTCCTTAGTGACTTGATCAAGGTGGTACAATTCACCACAATATTTGCACAGGATAGCTTTCAAACACACTGTCTTTAGTAACTATCGGTATGCTCTCCACCAAACTTTGAGAAATTATCAGTCGATCAAATGGATCTCTATGGCAAAAAGGCAACTTTGCTAACTCATCTAAATGTTCTGGTCGTATTTCCAGTAATTCAATAGCGTTACCATAGACCTGTTGCTTAACCAACTCAGTAAAAGTCATGTCTAGTTGTAGCTTGCCAATACTGACTTTGATAGACATTTCCCAAAGACTGGCAATGCTCAAAAACCTTTGATTTTGCTGATCTTCAATCAGATTTTTTGCCGTCTCACTGAGATTCAAACTGCCCTCAATAAACCATAAAAACGTATGGGTGTCGAGCATGAGCCTCATGGTGCGTATTCCTCAAAATCTGCCAATGGCTCATCAAAATCGTCTGACATTTTTACTAAACCCCTAGCACTACCAAACTTGGGGCGTGCTTCCACTCGACCAAGCGGCACGATTTTGAAAGATGTGCCATCACTGCGTGTGATAATGACTTCTTCTCCACCAGCCGCCTCTTCAATTAGTTGTGCTAGGCGAGTCTCAGCTTCTTTCAAATTAACTTGGTGCATTGATAGTTTTTACCAAAACCCGATGTTTTGAATATAGCTTTTTTGTCAGCTTTTGCTTCAGTTTAGCCTTGTGCGTTGCGTCTCGCTAATAAGCGATCGCGTATCCCAACAGGATGAAACCGTCTCTCCAGCAATACAAGAATCAGCTTTTGAAGCCTCTCTCCATTCCAACAAGCTGCTTTCATTAGATAAGCTGCATCAACTATCCATATTGTTCTTGTCACAATCAATGCCTCCAGAAATAAAATGCGTCTATTAGCTTGACTAAGTAAAAGTATATTAACCATCCATGCTAACCGATACGCTCCTTTTCTATAAGCAAGAGATTGTCTTGATAACAACTGCGGAATTATTCACAGGCAAAATTCCTTGGAATAATGTATGTAAAAGCTCATGTCTTAGGTGTGTATTCAAGATAAATAAAAAACAAAAAGCCCGCATTGGCGGGCTTTATAAATCTATTTAAGTAACTTTACTTATCTTTTCGCCAACTTCTTCGCCATCTTTCTTAGGCGAATAGATTGGGGTGTAACTTCCACCAACTCATCGGGGCCGATGTACTCTAACGCCCGTTCGAGACTCATTTCTACAGGTGCTTGCAACTGTACCAACTCGTCGCCACCGGATGCGCGGTGGTTGGTTAACTGCTTGGTTTTGCAGACATTCAGTTCTAAGTCTTGGGGACGGTTGTGTTCACCCACAATCATACCCTTGTAAACTTTAGTACCGGGAGTAATAAAGAATAAACCTCTATCTTCTGCGTTCTTCATGGCGTAGAAGGTAGAAACACCTTCTTCAAAGGCAATCAACACGCCTTTGTTACGGGCTTCAATTTCGCCACAAATCGCACGATAATCTAAGAAGCTGTGGTTCATGATACCTTCACCACGGGTCATCCGCATGAATTCACCACGGAAACCAATCAAACCACGGGCGGGTATGACAAACTCTAACTGGGTGCGGTTGCTAACCCCAGGCTGCATATCTTGCATTTCGCCTTTACGTTGTCCTAAACGTTCGATACAGCTACCAACTGCATCTGAAGGAACGTCTAATACTAACAATTCATAAGGTTCACAGGGTTGACCGTTAACTTCGCGGTAAATTACCTGTGGCTGGGATACTTGGAACTCGTAACCCTCACGGCGCATGGTTTCGATTAAGATACCCAGGTGCAGTTCACCACGACCGGAAACCAGGAATTTATCGGGGGAGTCGGTTTCTTCGACGCGCAGGGCTACGTTAGTTTCTAGTTCGCGGAATAGGCGATCGCGCACTTGTCGAGATGTCACCAGTTTACCTTCTTGACCCGCAAAAGGTGAATCATTCACCCAGAAGGTCATCTGTAAAGTAGGCTCATCTACTTTAATTAATGGTAAAGCTTGCGGTTCGTTGGGGTCTGTAATTGTTTCCCCAATATTGGCATCCGCAAAACCAGCCACCGCTACAATATAACCGGCGGAAGCTTCTTCTAATTCTACCCGCCTCAAACCTTCAAAACCTAGCAATTTGCTGATTTTAGACTTGACAATTGCGCCACTTTCTGTTACCAAAGCAGCTTGTTGTCCAGCCTGGATTTTACCGTTGTGAATTCTACCAATCACAATCCGTCCTAGATATTCAGAATAATCTAGGGTTGTAACTTGCAATTGCAGAGGCTTGCTAGCATCACCAACTGGGGGTGGAACGTGTCGTAAAATCGCTTCAAATAAGGGTTGCATATCCTTGGATTCATCTTCCAAGGATTCTTTAGCGAAACCAGACAAACCAGAGGCAAACAGATAGGGGAAATCGCACTGGTCATTATCCGCGCCTAATTCCACGAACAAATCGAATACCTTGTCTACTGCACCGTAGGGTTCTGCTTGGGGACGGTCGATTTTGTTAACCACAACAATCGGGCGTAGTCCTTTTTCTAATGCCTTTTTCAACACAAAGCGTGTTTGAGGCATCGGGCCTTCATTAGCATCTACAATCAGGATACAACCGTCAACCATACCCAGAACCCGTTCCACTTCGCCACCGAAGTCAGCATGTCCAGGGGTATCAATAATATTGATGAGTGTATCTTTGTAGCGAACTGCTGTATTTTTCGCCAGAATCGTAATCCCCCGTTCCCGTTCTAGGTCGTTGGAGTCCATGACGCAATCCGGAACGTCTTCACCTTCTCGGAAAATGCCGGACTGTCTCAGGAGTGCATCAACCAGGGTGGTTTTGCCGTGGTCTACGTGGGCGATAATGGCGACGTTACGAATGGGAAGCGTCATAGAAACTTAGTGTTAACTCTAGAGGGAGTTTGTAGATTTACAATTAATTGCTCGGCTGCTTTAACAGAATTGGGTTTGTTAGGCAAATTCTGTAAAGAACCTTTAATAATTCTAGCTTAATTGTCACAATTGTAGGCGACTTTGTAAATGGGGCTGCGACGGAGAAATCAAGCGGCTTGTGAACTCAGTGGGTTTTCAGTTCACATAAACATAGATTCTCAACTTTTGTCAGGAGATTTATTGAATAAATGTGCCAAAGTTAACAATGAGTTGATGATATCTAGAAACATAGGCTAAGAATTGCGATCGCTTCCGTCGTCAAATCACATCATAATAAGTGTGTGTGCAAATTATTATTGTCACTCTGAAAGTCTGAAAGTCTCTCTAACCTAACCCCCCTCACCCCCCTTCCCTACAAGGGAATGGGGGAAGATGTAGAGACGTTTCATGAAACGTCTCTACATTTGTAGGGGATAGGTTTAAATGGAAAGCACAATGTTTAAGAATCTCAAATAAAAATAACCCCTAAAAACAGGGGTTATTTCACGAAAGCTTAGACTAACAACCAGAAATTAACTACACAACAGCCGATGCTTGTTTCTGAAAGAAAGCAGTTAACACTCTTTCGGCAATTTGACGGCTAGTTAATCCTAATTCGGCTTTTGATTCATCAGGTGTAGCGTGTTCCACCAACACATCAGGAATACCAATGCGTTTCACAGGAACTAGCACATCAGCATCTAACAAGGCTTCTGCGACAGCTGAACCAAAGCCACCCATTTCACAGCCTTCTTCAAGAGTGACTACACGCCCAATTTTCTTAGCTAAAGGTAAAATTAATTCTGTATCCAAAGGTTTAACAAACCGGGCATTAATCACAGTCGCTTCAATACCATGTTCGCTGAGAATTTCCGCCGCTTGCATACTGGGGTAAACCATTGTACCATAGCCGACGATTAACACATCCTCGCCATTGCGGAGAATTTCACCTTTACCAATTTCCAAAGGTTCCCAACCTTCTTCCATCAGAGGCACACCGTAACCATTACCACGAGGGAAACGCATCGCAATTGGGCTGCTGGTATGGTTAATACCAGTTACAATCATCCGTTGCAATTCTGCCTCATCTTTTGGTGCCATCAACACCATATTAGGAATACAACGCAGATAGGCTATGTCATACATCCCTTGGTGAGTAGGGCCATCCGCGCCCACAATTCCCGCCCTATCCAGACAGAAAAATACTGGTAGGTTTTGAATACAGACATCGTGGATAATCTGGTCATAAGCCCGTTGCAGGAAGGTAGAGTAAATCGCCGCTACAGGACGCATACCTTCACAAGCTAACCCTGCCGCCAATGTCACGGCGTGTTGTTCAGCGATACCGACATCAATATATTGATTGGGTAATTTGGCTTGCAGTTTATCTAAACCTGTACCTGTCGCCATCGCTGCCGTAATACCGATAATTTTAGGGTTTTGTTCGGCAAGTTTGACGAGAGTATGAGAAAAGACTTTAGCATAAGCCGGGGGTTTGGGCTTGCTAGAAGGAATCGCTTTACCTGTTGCCAAGTTAAAGGGGTTTTGGGCGTGATAGCCTACTTGGTCTTGTTCCGCAATTTCATAACCTTTGCCCTTCACTGTCACCACATGGACTAACACAGGCCCGGCGATTTGATGCGCCTGTTGGAAGGTAGCGATTAATTCTTCCAAATTATGCCCATCTACTGGCCCCATGTAAGTAAAGCCCAGTTCTTCAAAAACTGCGCCTACTTTGGGAACTGCTAAACGCTTCATCCCTTCTTTGATGCGTCCTAGTTCGGGGGATAAAGATTCACCCACAAAAGGAATATGTTTCACCTGTTCCTCAAAATTATCTTTGAAGAACTGCATTGGCGGACTGAGACGCATTTTGTTGAGGTAGCGAGGAATAGCACCCACATTCGGAGAGATGGACATCTCATTGTCGTTGAGAACCACCAACAGGTTAGTTTTGGGTAAGTGTCCGGCGTGGTTGATGGCTTCTAAAGCCATACCACCAGTTAAAGCACCATCACCAATTACCGCCGCGACTTTAAATTTTTCCCCGTTCATATCTCGTGCTAAAGCCATACCTAGGGCTGCTGAGATACTGGTGGAAGCGTGGCCTGCACCAAAGTGATCGAATTTGTTTTCACACAGCTTGAGATAACCAGCAATTCCGTCTTTTTGTCTGAGGGTGTGGAAGTCGTTGTACCGTCCTGTGATCAGTTTGTGGGGATAAGCTTGGTGTCCTACATCCCAAATCACTTTATCTCGGTCTAAATCTAAAGTCTGGTAAAGCCCTAGTGTTAACTCTACAACACCCAAGCCAGGCCCCAGATGTCCACCAGTTGCGGCTACCGTTTGTAAATGTTTATCTCGAATTTGGCGGGCGATCTGTTGCAGTTGCCGGATAGATAAACCGTGCAACTGATTAGGATGGGTGATTTCACTCAAGTGCATATTATAGCGTTTTCCTCTCTAATCTCTAACTTTTGGTATTCTGATTTTCCCACGGTCGGGTTATCGGCAGAATTAGACTGTCACTAAGTAGCAGTCTAAAATGTAATTGCCAAACGTGGGTAATTAGGTAAAAGGTTGTCAGGATTTATTCTTAATCAGTAGGCTTCTAAGTTTAGACCGCAAACTTACTATAAAGTATGTAATTATTCGCAGGTTTTAAAAGTAGCGAAATAGACAATTGTCCAGGTAAAACAGCAATATATCTCCAATTTGAGCATCAACAGTCCACAGTGTAGGGATGTAATATTTTAACTTCTGCTTTTTGGCTGTGTGCTGTTTGAAATTACAGAGGTGCTGGGGAGTTAGTAGCACTGGGAACTTCTGGCATTTCCGGTTGCTTTTGCTGTCTTTGCAAATATTTACTCAACAGATGTGCCATATCCCCGCGAGTCATAGGTTTTAAGGGGGCTAGATGATTCTCGGCATCAGTGTTAATAAATCCTTCTGCTACTACTGTGGCGATCGCTCTTCTTGCCCAATTAGGTATAATCTTCGCATCTGGGTATGGGGCTAAAATATCATTAACTGTATCATCACCAAACTGAAACACGCCGTAAGCTTGAGCAAAAATCGCTAAACCTTCTGCCCTGGTGACTCTTTGATTAGGGAAAAACAAATTACCCCGATAACCTCTCATCACATCTGTTTTCAACACTGTCTGGATATCTTGGTATGCCCAGTGAGATGAGGGAACATCTGATACAGGTACAGATTTGTCTTGTTTAGCGGCTTCACGCTTATCTAAATGAAAGGCTTTAACTAAAATCGTGGCTAATTCTGCACGACTCATCAACCGTTCTGGATAAAAGTTACCATCCGGTGCATTAGTCATCAACTTGGCAGCAACTACTTCTTCAATTGCTGCTGATGTCACTCCCGCATGAGTTTCACTCGCCTGGGCTGGCACAATTACCGGGAAGCTTTGGAGTAGTAGCACTAAAGAAAATGTACTTAGCCAAGGGCGCATAGTTCTTACCACTGGAAATCTGCTTCTCTGTATCTACAATAACTGGCGGGACGTAACCCATCACGCACTGATTATGTTGACACATTTTTATTGGTTAAGGTTGCCGAGGTTGGGGACTGGGGATTGGGGACTGGGGATTGGGGATTGGGGATTGGGGACTGGGCATGGGTAATTATTTATTCCTTGTCTACCTTGTCTACCTTGTCCCCTTGTCCCCCTTCCTTTGTCTTCCTCATCCCCCTCATCCCGAAAAATTGTGCTGGAGTGAATTTTGAAGTGGCAAGGATTGTAGTATAGTCGGCCGTGGTGAAGCCATCAATTTAGACAATATTTTAGGAGTTTTGGGAATGACAGGAACAATAGACCCAGTTACTTTGATGAAGCAAGAAGTTGGTAAAGCTGCGGCGGCTTTGGTTAAGTCTGGTTCAATTGTGGGGTTGGGGACTGGTTCTACTACAGCTTACACGATTCAATATTTAGGCGATCGCCTCAAGTCTGGCGAACTCAAAGATATTCTTGGTATCCCTACCTCGTTTCAGTCTGAGGTGTTGGCGAAAAAATACGGCGTTCCTCTCACCACTCTAGACGCTGTTGACCATATTGATATTGCCATTGATGGGGCTGATGAAGTTGACCCCAACAAAAACTTGATTAAAGGTGGTGGTGCAGCCCATACCCGCGAGAAAGTTGTTGATTACTTGGCGAATCAATTTATTGTCGTGGTAGACAGTGGTAAATTAGTAGACCGCTTAGGTTCTGTTTTCGCTGTCCCAGTGGAAGTTATCCCCATGGCAATTACCCCTGTAACTAATGCGATTAAAAAACTCGGTGGTAAACCAGAACTGCGTATGGGTGTGAAAAAAGCCGGCCCTGTAATCACTGACCAAGGTAACTTTGTCTTAGATGTGAGATTTGATTCCATTGACGACCCAGTTAACCTAGAAAAAACCCTGAATAATATTCCAGGTGTTTTAGAAAATGGTATCTTCGTCAACTGTGCAGATGTAGTTTTAGTTGGCGAAGTCGTAGACGGTAAGCCAGTAGTGCGACAACTCTAGGTTGCGATTGAAAGGCTAGGAATCAGCAGGGGTGCAGGGGTAGACAAGGGAGAAATTCTTTCCTATTCCCCAGTCCCCATTCCCCATTCCCCAAACAGGTAAACTAGCTCAGACTTTGATTAGCAAGTCTATCTAGTATGTTGCTCATTATAGTGTTAATCTTGTCAAAATTCTCTTCTTGGGCTAGCATCTGTTCTGGTTGCTGAATGTATTTGCCATCAACCAGTTCATTGGCACAATTCTCTATTATCTGACGAATACTGTCTTGAGTTGACTCCAAGTGAAACTGTAAAGCTAATACATTCTTTTTATAAATAAATGCCTGATTCTGACAAGCTTCGCTGTAAGCTAATCTAGTTGCGCTTTGAGGTAAATCAAACGTGTCACCATGCCAATGAAACACTGTAAACTTTGGCGGTAAAGCACCGAAAATAGCTGATTCTTGGGCTAATTTTGTGAGTTCAATCGGAAACCAACCTATTTCTTTATACTGTCCTTGATAAACTCTTGCTCCTAAAACATCCGCGATTAATTGCGCTCCTAAACAAATGCCGATAACTATCTTATTCGCTTGAATTACTTGTTCTATAAATCGCTTTTCTGGAGTCAGCCAAGCATACTTTTCATCCTCATATATATTCATCGGCCCACCCATGACTATTAACCAATCAATCTCATCAATTTTCGGTAAAGGGTCATTTTCATAAAATTTAGTGGCTGAAATTTGATGATGATTTTTGATAGCCCATGATTCTATACTGGCAAGGTTTTCAAAAGGAACATGTTGTAAATAATGGATTTTCATCGACAAGTTTTTGTAAAAATGGGCAAATTGGCTATTTAATTGTTCAAGATTCATTGTATTGTTAAAACACCTAGTTGAGTTGCTTTGATTGGTTCAATGCTGGCATATTGACAAATGAATGAAACTATGTTGTCGTAGTGTTGACTAATCTGTGTCGGCTTTCTTGAAATGACATTGGAACTATTTGATTTTATCAACGTCTCGATGTCGGAAAAGAAAGGCAATTACTAGAGTGTTAAATATTCTCCGGAAAATATTTAACAGTCTCAGAAAAACTTGCAAATGCACTATATCGCTGTTCACAACTCACACGCATGAAATCACCTGTTTTATTTCTCGGCTTACTCAGCAGTGTTCTTGTATCTTTACCTGCAAATGCAGCCCGCTTACAATCATGGAATTTTAACCCCAATAATAATCAATTAAGTATCACTACTGATTCTGAAGTTAAACCAAAAGCTTTTTTAATTAGTAACCCTAATCGCATTGTCATTGACTTTCCCAAAACCAGCTTAAACCGTAGTACAATCAATAGAAGCTTTGGGGCAGCAGTTAGAGAAATTCGGATTGGTCAGTTTGATGCTCAAACTACTAGGATAGTGGTTGAGCTAGCCCCTGGTTATACAGCTAATCCTGAAAAATTATTGATTAAAGGAAATTTGTCTACTCGCTGGGTTGTTGATTTATCAGTAATTGAGAAGGATGTTGAGCAAATATCATCTAGTCCAATCTCTGGTAGTGAAGATAAAATTTTTCTTCCCATCGAAAATAACTTAAATTTTGCGGGGGTTGTACCTTTAAATCATGAGATATCTCAACTGGAGTCTCAAATTAAAAGCTTGATGAGACGTTACAGTTCTCTCACACCCGGAATGTTTTTCTTAGATATGGAAACGGGTGAGTATTTAGACATCAACGGTGAGAAAGCATTCCCTGCTGCTAGCACTATTAAGTTCCCGGTTCTTGTGGCTTTATTCCAAGAAATTGAGGCGGGTAGAGTCAAGACAAATGAAACTTTAGTAATGCGGCGTGACTTGATGACTGGTGGTTCGGGTAATATGCAGTATCAAAAGCCTGGAACTAAGTTTAATCTTTTGGAAACTGCCACCAGAATGATGACTATCAGCGATAATACCGCCACCAATATGATTATTGATCGCTTGGGTGGTAAGAATAGACTGAATGAGCGTTTCCGCAGTTGGGGATTGCAAAATACTGTGATTCGTAATTTGCTAGGAGATTTTAAAGGGACTAATACAACCAGTGCTAAAGATTTAGTCCGGTTGGCGGCGTTAATTTCTAATGATAAGTTGATCAATCGTAACAGCTATGCTCAGGTGATGGATATCATGCGTCGCTGCAAAAACAGAAGTTTGTTACCTGTTGGTCTGGGTAAAGGTGCGGCGATCGCTCACAAAACAGGTACACTAGGAAGGGTGTTAGGCGATGCTGGCATTATACAAACACCATCAGGAAAACGCTACTTAGCAGGTATTTTAGTAGGTAGACCTTTTCGTGATGCTAGAGCCAAGAGTTTTATCAATCAAGTTTCTCGTCTAGTATATGGCTACCTGGAACAACCAAGATCAGTTAGCCAGAAGTAATTTCTCTAACCAGAATTCATTTCAGTCTCGGCAGTGATTGATTCTTCACTGCCGATTTTTGATTTGTAGCTATTTGAAGTTAAGTTCAGAAATATATATCAGATGATAGATGTTAAATCGTTAGAATTTAATCAGTTATTGCTGCCTGAATTTGATTAATTTTTCAGATATATTGCTAAATATTTAGTTATTTGTCACAGAAATTAATAATTTTTATTTTGACTAATTTATCTCAAAAAAAGACGTAATTATCGATTAATTTTTAGGTCTGATGTTTGATTTCAGTGGACAAAAAAGACGGACTTAATAAACTCCAGTTTTTCAGTAGGCTTTATAAGCCTGACTTGGCAATGATTAGTAATCAAACCCCTATAAACTTGTGTAGATTGTTGATGAAAACCCGGTAATTTTATCGGGAAAGTCAACTTAAAAATTTTATGACCAAAAGGGCTATTGACGTTTTCAAAAGTTATGATTAGCGTTATAGGTAAGTCCTGCAAAGGACGTTATCTAAGCATCAGAAAATCGGAGGTATTTCCTATGATGATGATGATGACTGAATCGATGACTGAGCAAATGCAAGCTTGTATGAAAGCTTGTATGGAATGTCAGAAAATGTGCATGGAAACTATGACTTACTGCATGAGTAAAGGCGGTAAGCAAATGGAGATGGGCATGATGGGCATGATGCGCGACTGCGCGGAAATGTGCATGATGTGTATGAATATGATGATGGGCGGTTCTGAGTTTATGGGACGCACTTGTATGCTCTGTGCAGAAATGTGCGATCGCGTGGCGATGGCCTGTGAACAAATGCCCGATGATAAAATGATGATGGATTGTGCAATGGCTTGCCGCAATTGTGCAGAAGCTTGCAGAGCCATGCAAATGATGCCTGCATAATTTAACTAACTAGCAGAAGTTTATCTGCAACCTATTATTCAAGCGTCTAGACTTTTTTTGTCTGGACGCTTGAAGTTTTAAGAGTAAAATATTAACTTTAAAATAGGGACTAAACTTTTGCTAATATGCCATTGGCTAGATGAAACATCTGAAATCCCGTTCCCAAGACTTGCGGAGTTTATTTGAGAACAATATCACAATTGAATATGTGGCGGAATCTCTCAAATCTGTGCCAGCAGAGTCAAACGTGACAGAAGTGCTGCTCTGGATGCAGGTACAAGATTTTGATGTGGTGGGAATTGAAACGGGAACTACTATCACCGGCTATATTGAACGCTCTAATTTAATCACTGCTAAATCTGGTAATTGTGGTGACTATCAGCGTGTGTTTCATCCTCAAGAACTCATTGCTGTTTCTACACCACTCATCAAGTTACTACCCATCTTACAACAAAGTCCTAGACTGTTTGTTCTAGACTGCAATCAGGTGAGTGGAATTATTACCTGTGGCGACTTACAAAAAGCACCAGTCAGAATGTTACTTTTTGGTTTAGTGACTTTATTAGAAATGAATTTGTTACGATTGGTAAGGCTTTACTATCCTCAAGATTCTTGGCAGAAATTGCTTAGAAATGAACGTTTAGAAATTGCCCGTAAATTATGGCGAGAAAGTCAAGAAAGAAACGAAGCTACAGATTTGTTAGATTATCTCCAGTTTTGTGATAAGCGCGAGTTAGTTTTACATCATCCAGAATTACTGCAACAATTAGATTTAAAATCAAAACGTTCTGGTGAACGCTTTTTAAAAGCTGCTGAACAGTTACGCAATAAATTAGCTCATGCTCAAAATTTGGCTAGCGGTTCTTCTTGGAATGATTTGATTTCTTTGGCAGCGCAGATAGAAAAGTTGTTAATTCGTTGTGAGGAAATTGAGTAATTTTAAGTTGGGATGAGAATGGAACGCAGATGAACGCAGATAAACGCGGATGAATCTGGATTTTATGCGGTTGGAATCTGCTTGATTACGTTGATTCTTGATATTGTGTTAGCAATTTGGGTATGTAATCATAGCCGTCTATGCCTATGATGGCGATGATTTTGGGGCGGTGTTGCAGAAGTAAGTTTTGAAAGTTTTCTGTGCCTATTTGTCCTTGTAATATTATTAGTAATCCGGCTGGTTGTCGCCATTCTCTAGAGGCAATTTGCTCTAAAAGATACATTCCTAAGCTGCCAGTGTATACGGCTTTTTCTGGATTTTGTAAGTGATAATAAGCTTCGGCTAGATAGGCTAAGTTACGTCCTTGGAGGTATAAATCGCCGGAAATTTGCGCTGTTTTAAAACCATCTTCTAGATATTTAATGGCTGTTTCTGGTTTTTGAATTACTAGATAGGCAATTCCTAAGCTACTGAGACATAAGGCTTTACTTTGAATATCAGCTAATTTTTCTGATAAGTTTAATCCTTGTTCTAAATAGTTAATTGCCATTTCATAAGTTTCTGGTTCTACTTGTTCCAGTTTTTGGGCTTGCATGACTTCGCTGTAACCTAAGTTAACCAAGGCGTTGGCTTCTCCGGTGCGATCGCCTGTTTGACGACTCAGCATTAATGCTCTTTGACTCTGATTTATCGCTTCGGTGTAGTTCTGTTCTTGTACGTAGGTACGGCTGAGGTGATTTAAATTCGCAATTTCACAGGGGCGATCGCCTGCATTCCTGGCTATTTCCAAGGCTTGCTCATGAAATTGGATTGAGCGTTGATATTGTCCTAAAGCCCGTTGTGAATACCCCAACAGCGTTAAAATTCGCGCTTTTTCTTGTGTTCTCGCAACTTTGCTTAATGGTTCATCTAAATAATCCAGTGCATCCCGTAAGTAGCTACCAGAAAAGGAAGCGAAAATCCCACCGTACAGGGGAAAATAAGCACGTTGGGCAAAGGTTCGCAGAATTTGTAGCATGATTTGAGATGCTGCATTACTGTACACCGTTTGACTTTGCCAACCACTGGCTAACTGACTCCAAATTACAGCAAAAGTCAAGAAGGTGGAAATTGATAATTTAGAACCTGCTTGAATGTTATATGTTTGCTGGTCAAACCAACTAACTAACCCACGTTGCAAATATTGTAAAATTATGGATATTTCCACCCAATCACTCAGGGTTAATTCCCGTTGAGTTTCTGCAAAGGGAATTGCAGATTGCTCTACAGCTAAGGTGCGAAGTAAAGCTTGGGGTACATCACTATTAACTTTTTTTGCCCAAGTTGCCCAAGGGCCTGTTTCTCCTGGTACACCACCAAATCCCAAGGCTTGATTCTGCTCATACATCCAGCTTACTAGATGCTCTTGTAGCCTTTGCCAAGCAGTTAAACCACGGGTAATCCCTTGTGATATCTGGGCTATGTCTGCATCAAACTGGGCAAATTGTTGTAAGGATTTGGCTAATTGTTGTAGTTGGGATAAATTAAGCGGATTTTTGAGGTTTGGATCAGTCAGACGTAAGAATGTGGCGAGACGTTCATCTGCTGAAGCTGTGGTGATGGCTTGAGATGCGGAGGCGATCGCTTCTATGGCTTGATTTTGTTCTCTATATCTTTGCCATTGAGTTTGAATTGTTTTAATTGCTCGTAAACTGCGGTTGGCTTTGGCTTTTTTCACTTCATCAGGTTCGCTATCTACCTGTGTTTGGATTGCACTGGCGCGATCGCTCAAAGCTACCTCAAATATTTCCCCCGTACCAGCCACTAGACCTTTTTGCAGCATTTGATACACCATTTCTACAGAGCTAATTCTGCCCTGAAGAGTGAGTTGGACAATTTCATCAATTAAAGCGAGATAGCGATCGCGCAAAGGTAAAGAGTCTGACACTTTAATAACTGGGGAAAGTCACAACAACTCTTATTTTAGTGTACTGGGGCATGGGGGATTGGGCATCAATCAAAAATGAGATCCAAGCGTTGCTGTGATGCTTTGAGTGCGTCGGTGGGGGAACTTTGACCTAGTAATACAGCTTCTACGGCTCTACCTACACTATCAGAAATGCGATTGTAACCTGGGAAAATCGGACGACTGCGCCCATGTTTCGCTTGCTCTAAAAATACTTGCACTTGTGGGAGTTTCTGCACAAATTCCTGATATTTTGCACTTTCGCGGGACTTGACATTGATAGGTAAATAACCGGCTTCTAAGGCTAATTCGGTTTGAAATTCTTCGCTCATGGTATATTCAGCAAACTTAAAAGCGGCTTTTTGTCTTTCTGGTGTGGTTTTAAAGAAGAATAAATTTTCGCCGCCGATACTGGTTGAGGGTTGTTGGTTGGCTGGTAGGGGAAATACGCCAAAATCAATATTAGTAGCTTGGAATTGTCCGAGATTCCAGGGGCCGTTGATTTGCATTGCTACTTGTCCTGAGAGTAAAGGATCTGTTTCATAACCCCGTTCTGGACTGGATAACAGCGTCGAACCATCTTGAATGAGATTACGCCAAAATTGTAAAGCGGCGATCGCTCCTTGATTATCCTGTAACTTCACCTCTGCGGCATTTTGAACATCACCACTCACCAATTTACCGCCACTACTCCACATAAATGGCAACCAAGTAAAGACTGTAAATTCTCCTTTACCCAAAGGTAGAAACATTCCATACTGATCTATTCTGCCATCACCATCAGTGTCACGAGTTAATTGCTTGGCAACTTGCCGAAATTCCTCCCAAGTGCGGGGTGTTTCTGTAATTCCTGCGGCTTTAAATAAACTCGGACGATAAAAAATCCCTACGTTATTCGTAGCAAAAGGCACTGACCACAGTTTATCTTGGTATTGCATCGATGAATAGAGAGCGGGGTCAATTTCGTCTTTGACTGGGGAGTTTGCCAACATCTCATCTATAGGAATCAACGCCCCTAGTTCTACTAATTGTCCGGTAATGGTAGGATTAAACCACAATAAATCAGGTGGTGCGTTGCCCACAACAGCAGCCAAAATCTTGGGCATTTGCTGATCCTGTTGCCCAACATACAGTGATTCTACTTGAATATCTGGGTGAGTTTGATTAAATTTATCTACCAACCTTTGCAACACATCCCGATTTGGTGGTGGGTTCACCCCATGCCATAAAGTTATATGAGTGACTTTCCCCGCGTTAACTCCAGAGCGTATAGTTTGACAACCGCTTACAGCTAATAGTCCTACTACCAGTAACATCAGAAAACGGCGCAGGAAATTTTTCATCTTTTTGCTTTTGGTTCTGGATTTGCGAGGGTGAGAAATATACCGCATATTCAGGAGATAAACTACAGGTGACTCAAAAGGACTCAAAGGGACTGGGTAAATCAAGACAGATATTTCCCAATCTCCAATCCCCAATACCTAATCCCCAATCTTCCCTTTGCATCTGAGCCGAAGCTATGTATTATCCTATCTTTGGAGAGAGAATAAATCATTTAACTTATGGCTGGTCATAGTAAATGGGCAAATATTAAACGCCAAAAGGCTGTAGTTGATGCTAAGAAGGGTAAGACTTTTACCCAATTGTCTAGAGCCATTATTGTGGCGGCGAGAAATGGAATACCAGATCCAGCCGGGAATTTCCAGCTACGTACAGCGATTGAGAAGGCAAAAGCGGCGGGTATTCCGAATGAAAACATTGAAAGAGCGATCGCTAAAGGTGCTGGTACTTTTAATGATAATGCTACTCTCGAAGAGATTCGTTATGAAGGTTACGGCCCTGGTGGTGTAGCAATTTTAATTGAAGCCTTGACTGATAACCGTAATCGTACTGCGGCTGATTTGCGGGCAGCATTTAGTAAAAATGGTGGTAACTTGGGTGAAACAGGCTGTGTTAGCTGGATGTTTGACCAAAAAGGTGTATGTGTTGTTGAAGGTGTGCTTGATGAAGAGCAGCTTTTAGAAGCATCCTTAGAAGGTGGTGCGGAATCTTATGAGATGACGGCAGAAGACACGGCGGAAGTGTTGACGGAAGTCACTAATTTAGAAATTCTCAACCAAACCTTACAAGATAAAGGTTTTCAAGTCACCGATGTAGAATTGCGCTGGATTCCTAGTAACAATGTGGAAGTCACAGACGCAGAACAAGCGCGATCGCTCCTCAAGTTAATTGATACCCTAGAAGGTCTAGATGATGTGCAGAATGTCACTTCTAATTTTGATATGTCAGAGCAGTTATTAGCTGTGAGTGTTGGGTAGCAATATACACAGATTTTCTTTTTCTGCATGGAGACAGAAACAAAATATAAGCCTGATTTTTCAGGCAAATCAGGCTTATATACATTTTTATTGCCACAACTCGAATTTATACATTACGATTATCAATAGAGTGTTGTGCTGCGGCTTGTCGTACTAACTCAATATCTAATCCCATAGCCTCAGCGATTTGTTCTAAGCTTAATCCCAATCTTAAAAGACCAGGAATACCTTCCAGTTTGCCTTCCTGCTTACCTTCCTCTTTGGCTTCTTGGTAAACTCTGGTATTTCTAATCGCATCTAACCCTAACATAGCTTCTACCTCCTCGCGGCTAAGTTTAGCTTAAACAAAAAGAAGCCTCTCACTCACTGCGTTCGCGCAGCGTCTCGTAGAGAAGCAGGAGTG
>NZ_LUHJ01000036.1 GCF_001597745.1 Anabaena sp. 4-3
ACTTATATCTTGCACCTAGCCGGATAAACACTGAATATGTAGAATGGAAGTATCAAGTATTGCAAATTTATTAAGTAGTCATATACTGAGCATAAAGTTATTAATCGTACTTAGTAACGCTTTAAATACTAGAGTATCTCAGTAAATAATTGTATAGATAATGATAATCATTCAGAGGGGTGGGGGTGAGTGGGTGAGCGTCGCTCACCCACTCATCCCCAGAGTGCGATTATCATTTTCATGAAGAACTTAATTGCTCTCCAGTACAATTAAAGCTGCTCTTATTGCTCAAAGTAACCAAAATATGAGAGAAAAGGGCGTAATAAACCATTTATTAGCAAGAACAATGACTAATATTCTTGCTCGCGCCCAACAGCTAGTTTACAGTTTAGAATCCCTGATATCTTCTGTCTACCAACGAGAAAATTTCACCACCATGTTGGGATTATTCTTGGAGGCAAAAGGCTATCCCTTACCTGAACATAGTCAAACCAAATCTCCTAGTGCCATCAGTCGGTTTCTCAATCTTTATGATTGGCCAACCCGTCAAATCATTCGCACTACTCGTAAACAGATACTCCAAGAAATTTTATCTTTCTGTCCTAAAGGTCGTACACCTCAACTGCAAGTCATCCTTGACCTAACAACCCTAGAAAAATGCGGTAAATTCAAGGGTTTTGAAGATTTAATTCGCGTATACAACCGTAAACGTGGATTGCATCTAGTTGTCATGTATCTGGTTGTCGGGCAATGGCGAGTCCCTTGGACATGAGCGCGTTTGGAGAGGTAAAGGTACACCATCACCTGCACAGTTAGGTCTTAAACTGCTCAAGAATTTACCCAAGTCATTAACCAAACGCTTTCAAGTTATGGTTTTGGCGGATACTGCATTTAGTAGTGCCGATTTTATTCATAGTGTCCGCTCTCTTAAATATCATGCTGTTACCGGTTTGCTTTCCAGTCGCCGACTAACTGATGGACGGCTTTTAAGACGCTTACATAAACGTGGTCAGCAAGTTCACCTCCAAGGTTTCAATTGTCCTGTCTGGGTTTCTTGGTTTTACCTCAAACGTCACGATGGTAAGCGGGAGAAACGATTTGTTCTATCTACAAGACCAATGAAAGCCAGCACCATCAACTGGTGAGCCAGCGCGTTGCGGGGGTTCCCCCCGTTGTAGCGACTGGCGAACCCGAAGGGTGGGGTAAGCGTCGATGGCAGATTGAGGGTTGGTTCAAAACGGCAAAACATCGCTTTGGGTTACATCGTTTCGGTCAAGGAACGCTATTGGGCGTTTACCGTTGGTTAGTCCTTTCCTTCCTAACCTTCATCTTGGCACATTGGGCTTATTTATCTACCAACCCTCAAGATTTACCTGACTGGGGACAAGCGGCGCAAACTGCCCTTGAATTTATCTTTCCAAAAATTCTTGTGTCTTCTTTTTTACTTTACCTTAAACAGATGATTCCTCTTGCACGTAGTTATGGATTTGACATCTTTGTTTCCAGGTGCAAGATATAAGTTAA
>NZ_LUHJ01000037.1 GCF_001597745.1 Anabaena sp. 4-3
GGTGAAGTCGTAACAAGGTAGCCGTACCGGAAGGTGTGGCTGGATCACCTCCTTTTTAGGGAGACCTACCCAACTCAGAAATCGAAAGTGAAGAGCGAATAGAAGAAGAGATTGGTCTACTCTAGGTCGGTCGCAGGAATTGTTGGGCTTTCAAACTATGAAGTGGTTCGGATATGGGCTATTAGCTCAGGTGGTTAGAGCGCACCCCTGATAAGGGTGAGGTCCCTGGTTCGAGTCCAGGATGGCCCACCTGAAAACAGTGAACAGTGAACAGTAAACAGTGGTCAGCAAAAAAACTGATGACTGAGAACTGAGAACTGAGAACTGAATTCTGGGGGTTTAGCTCAGTTGGTAGAGCGCCTGCTTTGCAAGCAGGATGTCAGCGGTTCGAGTCCGCTAACCTCCACCTGTCTAAGGTGAAAAAGCTAAGAAAGAACAGGGAAGAAAATTCAGCAACTAGCTAGATGAATTAATAGTTAGACTGCTGGGTTTGTATCCAGCCAGAACCTTGAAA
>NZ_LUHJ01000038.1 GCF_001597745.1 Anabaena sp. 4-3
GTGACATACTCCCACACTGATTGCAAGCAATACAGTGTGGGCTTCTCAGCGACTCCCGGTATCCCGTCGGACATTAACTGAGCTTTGTTTATACTGCACGAGATGCCCCTCCGCGCAGTTGAACAAGTACAAAAAATGTTCAACACCTTTGTACTGTCAGAGTTTTACCTACCCACAGTGGCGACACAGAAGTGTCTATTACTGGGTAGAACCCCATACTCTGAGTTTTCAAGGTTCAGCGTACAGGAAGCGGTTAGTTAAACCTGTACAAAATCAGTATATCATAGTTACGGCGAATTGTCGTAATTATGTCAAGAAAACACAGAGTTGAAACAAGGCTTAATGATAGAGAGTTGGGGCTTTTAAAGGATTTCGCGGAGTCTTTAGATATTCCGATGTCTGAAGCGTTAAGAACCTTAGTTCAAAGTTTGGCGATTCGTCGCCCACCCCACTCTCTCAACGAGTGATAGTCGTTATTGGTCGGGGGTGGGACTCCTCATCACCCTGTCATTCATCTCATCACTTCCGCTATCGCGGTAAGTGAGAGGCTTCTGTCAGTTCAAGCTAAAAA
>NZ_LUHJ01000039.1:0-42462 GCF_001597745.1 Anabaena sp. 4-3
AATTGGTAGATGCACCCTGATAACTAACTCCCCTGGTTGGCTAACACCTGACTAGGGGCTTTTTTTGTAGTTGACAACCAGTAAGTCCAGATGGGATTTACTGATTGCCTCTAGAAACCACTGATTATTTTGATGAATGTACCCTAATCAATAACTCCCCGAACTGACTGCCACCGATTGGAGCTTTTTTTTTCGCAAGCAAAAAAGCAAATCCATTTGTGACAATTTTCTCCGGAACATACTGTTGAATTCTGGAATAGTGAATTGGTAGATGCACCCTGATAATTGCCTCCCCTAGTTGGCTGCCACCACTGGGGGTTTCTTTTGGAGATCAATTACAGAAAATCTTACCGTCAAAATTATCCGGGAGACTGTAATTTACCGTGGAACAATTAATTGGTCAATGCAGGTAAATGCAGGTAAATGCACCTTAATAACTAACTCCCCTGTTTCGTGAATATTCCCTGGAATCATCAGGGGTAAATCTTGAGTTTGTCTGCCCTGGTTCTTGGTAGTTGCTTAGGGCTACATTCTAGCTCAAGATTGGAGTTATATTCTAGCCCAGATGTTGTGTTGTTGGCCTGAATGTTATAGTCTCTTGACCATATTGGCGTGAGACTCCGCAATTATATCCTATTTTTGCACGTTTGCAGTGTAAATTTATCGCAAAGCTATTACTCATATAGAATTAAGTAATCAAGAGAAAGTTCCCTGTGAGTTTTGCTGATTACTTATTTGGCTGTGCGATCGCCTCACCATTGAGCAACAATGATGCGAGGAATGATTGGTTGCTCCGGGATATCCTGATTTCAGGCGATGGCTATATATTAGTTCAGCGATTATTGCGATTTTTGTACAGCAAGAGCATATTTGAGCCTTTATGTGTTAACCTTGATTTTTGAAAATTTTTAATTTTTATCGAGAATTTTTACTTTTATCCGAGGATTGATTAATACCCCCAGCCGAAAAGCTATGCTGAAGTATATCGGCAACCTCAAAAATATACATATAATTACATGAGTTTAGCTGTTATTAAATTTTCTTCCGAAGAATGCGGCATCTGTCACAAAATGTCTTTTTATGACCAAAAGGTGGCTGAGGAACTAGGTTTGCAATTTATTGACGTAAAAATGCAAGATACAGCGACCTACCGCAAGTATCGCAAGATACTGCTCACCCAGTATCCTGATAAATCAGAAATGGGATGGCCTACCTACATTATTTGTGAGTCTCCCGAAGGCGAATTTCAAATCATCGGCGAAGTCAAGGGAGGCCATCCCAAAGGGGAATTTAGAACTCGTTTACAGCAAGTTCTCGATTCCGCCGCTAGTCAGAATTAAGCAACTCAAATGATTGTACTTCTAGAACAGGGCCAATCATGGCAATAGTCATGATATCTTCGCGCACCTGTCCTGTAACTTGGGCTTGTTGTCCAGCTTTGAGCAGTTCTTTGTCTGCACCCTTGAGAATTTCATAGGTGACACCCTCATTGGTGACTAACGCCCATGCGCCCATACCAACTTGACGGCGTTCAATTGTACCTGTGATTGTGATGCTCATAAGAGTTAGGAAGTAGGGGGATGAGGGGGATGAGGGGGATGAGGGGGATGAGGAGAAAAATCCTGTGCATCGATTCCCAATGCCCAATGCCCCATGCCCCATTTCCCTTTAAGCTGTTTGTTCTTCGTCTTTCAATGCTAAACGAGCTAGTCCGTAACAGAGTAGGGCGTTGACTATGAGGAATATTCTGGCTAAGTTAACGTTACCAAAACCCCACACGGCTGGTTGTAAAACTGCGCTGACTGTTAAACAAGCGGCTACACCTAGGGTAGAACCAATAGCAAACCATTTCCAGTTGGGATGACCTAATAACAAGGCCATTAATACAATTGGAATTAATACACTGGCAAAGATGGGATTTAAGGCATCTGTACCTTGTAGGGTGTTGCCTAATTCGGGAATGGAACTACCTAAAACACGGAATGGCCACTGGGGTAGGTCAAATATATAGATGCCTTTGAGGAAGAATAACCCAGAACTACCAAAAATCAAGCCGCTAGATAACGACCAACTCCAAGTAAAGGGGAAGTAAACCCGCAAAAACCACGCTAGGATATAAGAACCAAGTACCATTAATACCTTTGGTAACAGTGCGACTGCACCGCCATCTATCCAAAAACCAGGGTTAAGATAGCCGTTATCCCGCAACCACCGGAAGAAATCTTGGAAACTGATTTGTCCCTCGGTGGCGAGTTTGATGGCTGCTTCGGCGTTGAGTTGTCCAGCACCGTAGTAGTTGAGTCCATCATCTTTAATGACTCTGGCTGACTGCTTGAGGACTTTTAAAATTTCGTCTGGTTCTGTGATGCCTGTAGTTTTGATTAAGGCTGCAACACCAGCAACGTGAGGTGCAGCCATGCTGGTTCCTTGGAGTCCGAGAAATACGTTTTGCCCTTCTTCGTTGATGGTTTCTTGTAGAATCGCACCGGCATCAGTGCCACCAGGGGCGGAAATATCAACGCCAGCACCAAAGTTAGAATAGGGGGCTTTTTCGCCATCAGGCCCAAAGGCGGAAACACCGATGACATGAGGATAACGGGCGGGATAGGCGGCAGAATTTTCGTTTTCGTTACCGGCTGCGGCGATGATAACTACACCTTTGTTGTGGGCGTAGTCAATGGCTTGTTTGAGTAGTTGACTTTCACCGCCACCCCCTAAACTCAGGTTAATGACATCTGCGCCTTTATCGGCGGCAAATTTAATTGCTTCGGCAATATCCGCTACAGTTCCGCCACCATAGGCACTCAAGACTTTTAGGGGCATAAGTTGGGCTTCGTAGGCAACTCCTGCTACACCATATTTATTATTGGTGGCTTGGGCGATAGTCCCGGCGACGTGAGTACCGTGTCCGTTGTCATCGCTGGCTTCTTCTTTGTCGTTGACGAAATCGTAACCTTTGACGAATTTTGTTTCTTGTAAGTCTCTGACTTTGGTAATACCTGAGTCGATGACAGCGACGGTTGCACCGTTACCTTTGGTTTGACTCCAAGCACCTTCTACGCCGATTTTGTGGAGGTTCCACTGTTTGCTGTAATATTCGTCATTGGGTGCTGTTAGTGAGGGTTTTACGTCTTCACCGTTTTGGGGTATTAAGATTTCGCCGATCCAAGTGGGTTTAGCGGCTGGCTCAATCAGCTTGTAGATATAATTCGGCTCGATTATTTCTGTAGCTTGAGCGAAGGGGGATTTTTTCAGTTCTTTGAGGCGATCGCGATCGCCTTTGATAATATAAACATTGTCTGAGGCTGAGAATTTATTATCTAACTGAGGAGTAACGTTGTATTTTTGGGCGATCGCTTGTAAATCTTGCTTAATTACCTCTGCTGGAATATCTTCGCGAAAATCTAATAAAATTGTCTCGAATTCGCCTTTGGCTGCTAATCCCTGAAAATTCAGGAAACCAAACACAGCCCCTACTAACCCGATGACAAACAAGCACAATATTATAAGTTTTCTCATACCAACTCATCACCGCTTTTTGCCAGTTTGCTCACTACAATAACTTATCTGTGTCCCTATGGGGTGAACTTTGCAATTAAGTTAAACCTTTTTAGTTAAATCTTTGACTGAGGAATATTTAAACAATGGAACGTGGTCTTTTCTGGTTGCCTCTGTTAATTATCTTTTTCTGGTTGGCTTGGCAAGGCGCACAAGAGTATCAAAAAGTTGAAGCTTATCGGGCTTGGGCAGAGCAATTTGAACGGGCTAAATACGATATATATGCAGTATTAGGTCAAAAAGGTGACGATATCACTTGGGGTAAACCCACAGCTAAAGGGATAATTCAACCGCAAACTTTTTCTTTAGTTGATGTCCAAAAAATCCAACTTCTGATAGATGGCAAAGTAGTAGATATAAATTTATTACCAAATAAAGGACGTTCTATCGAGCTAGAATTTATCTTAACCGACACAGCTAACTCAATAAAAGTTCCGTTTACAGAAATTCCCCTGGCAGCAGAATGGGGTAAATTTTTGCAAAGCACATTGCAAACTCTAGATAATCAACAAAATTCATAGGTAATAGTTAATTGACGCAATTTTTTGTAGGGTGGGCATTGCTGACAATTTGCTAAGACACTTAATTTTATATTGTTGGCAATGCCCACCTTAACCTGATTGAGAATGATGCCAGACATAACTATTATTTTTAATTAATAACTATCAGAAAACTAAAATTATAGATTTGTAGTTAATTATTTAGATAAAAACCGGAAAAATTGATTAAAATTCAGGGTAAATCATGAAAATAATTATGCCATTTATTTCCGTGGCGTTATTACTCACCGCTTGTTCTGCCGGTGATGACGCTTCCTCGCAAGTTATAAATACTATTCCAGCCAAGGTAGAAAACTGTCCCCAGGCGGAAGTTGTTTATTTAACTGCACTCCAGCCAAACCAAAGCTTTTATGATCGGTTCGATTTTCATACTCGTAATATTGTCGCAGATGCCGACTTAATTAAGTTTCAAACTTTAAACCAAGATTTTGTTTTTTGCAGAAGTAACAATACTTGGACAGTGCAACCAGGTACTTTACCCAAGGAATCACAACCAGAAAGCAATTATGAGGACTTCGTGCAAGAGTTGGTAAATCCCAAGTTTAAAAATATTAACTTTCAAGGGAAAAATTATCAGTATCGAGTGGTTAGAGAACCAAAATTAAATGTGGGAGAAAATAATATTATTTCCCAGCCAGAAGTCACAGACCCCACAAAGGATAAAGTTGTCTTTGAATTAGTTACGCCTAATAGTAAAAACCCACAGCAACAAACACTATATACTCTCAAAGACTTGCAGGATGCAGCAGTAAAAGCGGGATATTCTGCTGTAGGAAATCAATTAGGTTTTCCTCGCATTACATCTGCTATGGTTTATGGAGAACGTCTATGGTGGTCGGTTGCTTTTGAACAAGGTGAAGGCAACAATGGCATTGCGACTATTGTCAGTTATGACCCAAAAACTGATAAATTTAGTGTCATGCAACCGGAAGGTTTAGGATTTACTCAAATTACGGATTTAGCCATTACTGGTGATGTCAATAGTCCTACTTTTTGGATGGGTACTAATATTAGTGGTGAAGGAAATCTCTACATTCCCGCTCAAGGTTTAGTTGCTTACCGTCCCAATTCACAAAATCCTAATTCTGGAACTTTGACGGCTTACACAGTACATAACAGTCCCTTGGTGGGGGCAATTCCTGACAAACTGAGATTAGAGAATGATCAGTTATGGGTTAGTACCGCTAACGGTGTTTGTCAAGTTAAATGGCAAACTGCTGATAATGCTGATAGTTGGTCTTGCTGGCGATTTGCGGCTATGGCTAAACTACCAGAGAATCTACCAGTTTATAGTGCTTTGACTAATAAAACTGCGGCTGCGGCTTTATCTCCCAACAATAATGGGGAGACTGTAGAAGTGTTGTGGTGGAATCCTATCAACTTCCAAACGCAAACGGGACGTTATGAGGTGAGATATCCCCAAGGCTTCACTGTCAAGTTAGATGAAGGTGCTAGCCTCTATGAGTTTCAGCGTCTTTTACCGCCAGGAAAGCCGCCTGTTGACTGGCCTGGGTGGCAATGGCATTGGAACGGAGAACGTTTTATCCGTGGTTGGGATGAAGTATCATTAAATTTAGTCGGTGGTGGCCCGCGAGGTATTGGTTCTGGTCAACTGAACCCCGATGTTCCTATTAATTGGAATGCGATTCGTGGCGATTTAGAGTTACTCGACCTGTCAAGCAAATCGACTCATGTAAAATATTATTCTGGGTGGGTTGATGAGAATAAAATTCAACCTTACATTACGGTTGTACCGCCAGCAAAGCCTCAAAATCCTCAACCAAATCCTTTGGCAGCTATAGCCAAGCAGTTACCATCTAGTCAAAGATAGGGGTGTCAGGGTGTAGGGGTGGAAAAAACCCTTTCTTTGTGAGTAAATTTTGCTATGAATGCTGAGAAAATATCGAGGATTCCTGTTGCTTTAACTATTGCAGGGTCGGATAGTGGTGGTGGTGCAGGAATTCAAGCTGATTTACGTACTTTTGCTGTTCACTGTGTCCACGGTGCTAGTGCTATTACCTGCGTGACTGCACAAAATACTCTAGGGGTGAGGCGAGTTGATGCGATGTCGCCGGAGGCTGTTGTGGCGCAAATGCAAGCGGTGGTTGAGGATATTGGTGTACAAGCGGCGAAAACGGGTATGTTACTCAACCAAAAAATTATTGCGGCTGTTGCCCTACAGGTAGAGGCTTTACAAATTGATAACTTAGTTGTTGACCCGGTGATGGTATCACGTACAGGGGCGCAATTAATTGATAATGATGCGGTTAAGACACTGCGCCAGCAATTGATACCTAAAGCCGCTATTGTGACACCTAATCGCTACGAAGCCCAGATTTTAAGCGGTTTCCCGGTGAATTCTTTAGATGATATGCGGGCAGCAGCGCAAGTCATTCACCGCAGTTTAAAGGCGAAGGTGGTTTTAGTTAAGGGTGGAGGAATGCCAGGAAATGCCCGTGGTGTTGATATTTGGTTTGATGGTAGTAAGCTAGAAACACTGACTACACAGCAGGTAGATACTCAGAATACTCATGGTACTGGTTGTACTTTATCAGCTGCGATCGCTGCCAATTTAGCCAAAGGTGAAGATTTGTGGACATCTGTACAACAAGCGAAGAAATATGTTAGCACTGCACTCACTTATTCCCTAGATATTGGCAAAGGACAAGGCCCTGTAGGTCATTTTTTCCCATTACTACAAGGTTAGGGAGCAGGGGAGGCAGGGGAGGTAGGGGAGCAGGGGAGGCAGGGGAAGAAAAACTAATGACTAATGACTAATGACTAATGACTAATGACTAATGACTAATAGCTAACAATGTAATATTAGATATCTTTGCACTCCGAGCATTTTTCTATTATTCTTGGGCTAGTTTCAGGACTGACTGTCTTTTGATACTATTTCTGATACTCTCATTCACTTATTTTGATACCAACCCACTGATGCGAACAACCACAGGTTCTGTTCACGGCATTCCACCAAAACCAAATCCTCCAAGCCCTCCAACCTCTGTACCATTATACGTATATCGGGAATTAGCTACGGAATTAAAGGCAACACAGGCACAGTTAGATGCGCTGAATGCGAAAAATCGACAACTAGCGCAAGAAAATCAACGCCTGCGCCATGAAATCACTCAAGTTGTTCAGTCTTTTTTACACTTGCAAAAATTGGTCGATTCCCGAACTACGCCCAGTTATTACCCTCCTCCAGATTCTCACCCTGAAGTCAACGTTCCCAAAAATTATCAATCTACTCCCACACAACCACGCCCACCGGCTAATCGTTACCGCCAACCTGTTGTACCTGAACCACCCAGCAACAAAAGCCGTCAAACTAATTTTTCTGTCCCTGGGGCTAAAATCAGTGTTCCCATGCCAGAAACAGTATTAGTTGAAGAGCAAGAAGTAGGTTACTATCCTACCGCTAAGTCAGAAGTAAAAGAAGTTAATGGTTGGTGGTTGGCACTAGGCATTTTATTAATTATGTTGACAGCTTTTGGGGCTGGGTATTTAATTGTGCGTCCCCTATTTCAACATGAAAGTCGCTAATCAGTCCAGCGATCATAGACATAAATTTTAACCTTTTTGCTGCTAACTAATGTTATATTTATTTTTGCCATGTCGTAGTATTTGGCACTATCACTACTGCTGAGATTTTTAGCATTGGTGTTAATTACTTACAGCTAATTGCTAGATTTATGAGCATATTGAAGCAAACTTGGCATTTATTGGTTTTGAGTTATCAAAGCTACATGAAAAAAGCAAATCTGATCACAGCAGTTTAATATCAAAATTTTCCAAATTAACCAATTCATCTATAGGTGCTACTGCTAATCTGATAAATGCTGGTGTGGGTCAGATGCAGTTAAAAAAATTTGCAATTCCTACATCTGCCTTGAAAATAAGGCGAATGGTGAAAGTGTCAGATATTTGATCTGGCTAGATATATAAACGAACCATCAAAAAATCAGGAGTCGATAACGTGAAAAAAGTAGAAGCAATTATCCGTCCATTTAAGCTAGACGCAGTGAAAATCGCTTTAGTCAATGCTGGTATTGTGGGTATGACGGTTTCTGAAGTTCGTGGGTTTGGACGGCAGAAAGGGCAAACAGAACGCTATCGCGGTTCTGAGTATACTGTGGAGTTTCTGCAAAAACTCAAGGTGGAAATTGTGGTTGAAGATAACCAAGTTGATATGGTGGTTGACAAAATCATCTCGGCTGCTCGTACCGGTGAAATCGGTGATGGTAAGATTTTTATCTCATCTGTAGAGCAAGTAGTTCGGATTCGTACCGGAGAAAAGAACACCGAAGCCGTGTAAGTGCTAAGTGTTGATGCCAATTCTATCTAAGGTAACAACCAATACATCACCTAGATATTAGTAGGGTGCGTCAGATGTGGACAATCTGTGAAGGTTTACAAAATTATCTCTTCTGACGCACCCTACAAGACTTGTGGATGCAATACTTAGGACTCAGGAGTTAGCAATGTGGGTAATTGAGGGAGTAAGGCGGCAAAAGCTTTACCACGATGACTAACTGACTTTTTTAACTCTGGTGTCATTTGTGCAAAAGTCAATTGCTTTTCGGGGACGTAAAAAATCGGATCGTAGCCGAAACCACCATTACCACGGGGTGCGTGCAGAATTTCCCCAGGACAAATACCTTCTGTTTGGATAGCAATGCTACCATCAGGACGCGCGATCGCGACTACACAGACAAACTGGGCTTTGCGGTTATCTTCACTACCTAATTCTCTGAGTAATCTAGCAATCCGATCTGAGTCGGTTGTACCATAACGGGCAGAATATACGCCAGGTGAGCCATTGAGCGCATCTACCTGCAAACCAGAATCATCTGCGATCGCCCAATTTCCCGTCGCTTGAGCAATTTGTGAGGCTTTTAGACAGGCATTCTCAGCAAAGGTAACACCTGTTTCTTCAATTTCTAATTCTGCTGGCTTGAGTATTAATTCCCAGCCAGTATCTTGGAGGTAAGCTTGCATTTCCCGCAACTTACCAGGATTACTTGTCGCTACTACGAGTATAGTCATTGGTCATTAGTCATTAGTCATTAGTCGTTAGTTTTTCTCCCCCTGCTCCCCTGCTTCCCCTGCTCCCTGCTCCCCTGCTCCCCTGCTCAAGAGCTTCCTCACTCAGCCCACTGTTTCGCCCAAGCCAGAGTTTTATGCACTTCTTCCAGGGTGGAGGCTTCGCAGTAGAGGCGTAAAACTGGTTCTGTACCACTGAATCTAATCATTAACCAGCTTTGATCTGCAAGGCGGAATTTGTAGCCATCGATGGTTTTACAGTCAATTACGGCTTTACCGGCAATTTCTGTTAATGGTTGGGTTTGCAGTTGTTGGAGTAGTCGCGCCCGGACTTCCATGCTGGCTAGGGGCAAATCTATACGGTCATAAGCGGAAATAAAGCCTGTTTGCTGTTGCAAGTGGCGATAATAGTCGCCTAAATCCTGCCCAGATTCAACGATCGCCTCTAAGACATACAATGCTGATAGTAGGGCATCCCGTTCTGGTATATGGCTACCATAACCAATACCTCCTGATTCTTCCCCACCTAACAATACTGGTGCGGCTAACATTCTGTCAGCAATGTATTTATACCCTACTGGTGTTTCAAAGACTGACAGGTGATGTAGTGCTGCTACTTTGGGTATTAAATCGGAACCACTCACGGTTTTGACAATTTCGCCGGTAAAGTTCCGTCTCTGGGTGAGGTGGTCGATTAATATGGGGATTAAAACTTGGGAACTGAGGAAATTAGCGTTTCCATCTACGGCGGCGATGCGATCGCAATCGCCATCAAACACCAATCCTACAGCTAAACCTGATGGATTGGTATCGTGATGAGTTTTGATGATATTAAATAGCTCAGATAGATATTTAGGTAAAGGTTCAGGCGCACCGCCACCAAATAAGGGATCACGGTTGCTATTGATTTCTTGGACACGTTCACCTAATAATCTGCCCAAACCGCTAGCTGCTGCACCGTGCATTACATCAGCGAAGACGCTGAGTTTACCAGAGGCGATCGCTTCTCTGAGCTTGGCAATATTAACTTTTTTTTCTAAGCCTTGGATATAACTTGGCCAAGGGTCAAATTTTTCTAACTTACCAGGGGTAACTGCTGGTGATACACCTGAAGGTAATAATGCTTCTATATCTTTTGTGACTTCTGGTGAGACTGAACCACCAAAATAACCTTTAACTTTTAATCCTAAATACGCCCCTGGGTTATGACTGGCTGTAATTACTAACGCACCCAAAGCGTTAAATGCTTTTGCTGCCCAACTAAAAGCCGGGGTTGGTGCATAGCTGTCACTCAGCAGCACATCAAAGCCGACGGCGGTGACAGCATGAGCAACAACACGGGCAAAGTCTTCAGCCATAAATCGGCGGTCGTAACCCACAATAATTGTGCGACTACCTACAGTCGAAAAATATGTATTATATAATACTTTTGCTGCAACAGGTGCGACCAAAGCTAGACGTTCAAAGGTGAACTCATCGCCAATTACGCCCCTCCAGCCGTCTGTACCAAACTTGATTGGGCTAGCTATCACTGGCATTCAGGTATTCTCGGTGTACACTTGAGGATTTTAGCATTTGTATAGTTTGGGAAATAAATATTAATAATCCTTAATAGTTTTCACTATTAAGGATTTTTGATAGGAGCAAAAACTGCTCACAATTTATGATGTTTTGTTAAAAATCATCAAGATACTGACTTAAACGCCTAATCACCGGGTCAACTTCTGCTGGTGGTTCAACCGGTTCAACAGCAGGAGTCGTAGGATTGACGGTATCTGGTGCTGGTACTGGTGGAGGCGAATGGTAAACAACAGGTCGCTCTGTCACCATGATTGCCAGATGCGCCATCTGTTGAGTCAGTTGTAAAATTTGGCGTTCCATAGCCTCCAAGCGATGAGATTCCTTGGCAAAAAAACGTCCCTCAAGGTCAGCTACTTGACGTTGCAGTTCATCGATTTTCTGTTCAACCGATTCTGTTGCTGCTGTTTTTAAACCAGGTTTTACAGATTCCGGTACACATAAAGATTGCCATAAGGCTTCTTTACAGAGGTCACTGAAAGTCTTGTCAGGCTGTTGTTCTAAATAGCTTTCCACCAGTGCTAACAAACTTTCGTCAGCGACTCCTGGATTGAACGTGACCGATTTCACTACCTTTTTTGACCATTGGAACATTCTTTTTAGGACCTAGCAGATAATTGCGCCTCTCCATAAATATACTGCCCCAAGGCGTTAGCTTGCCGAGAAGGTGCTGCTAAATGGGCGTTAATTTTCGCCTCTTTGAGTAGACGTTGCACATCTTCCCAGAAGAATTCGCCACCACCACCGGTGATAATCACATCGGTAACACGTTCTGGCAACCAAGCGAGGACACGGCTACAAATTTCTCTGGAAAACTGCTCGATTAAGTTGGGCAGAAAGTCATCGAGGTTAGTGGGTTTGCTAGCACCTTTAGGACGATAAAAGCGATCGCCTTTAGGTTTATTAACCGCAGAAATTAAGGCTAGAGACTGACTATCTGCGCCCTCAATTTCAGCAGCTACCATTTCATAAAACTTGCTCATACCAAAGTCTTCACTCTTAGAAGCACCTCGTGCAAAGCGGAAGTTATCCACCATCAACAAATCGATGGTTTGGTGTCCGATATCAACGATCGCCACCGATATTTTTGTAAAATCAGGGGTGTTGGGACTCTTTTTAGGTTGGGCTTCTGACCATAATAGACTGCCATAGCCTTCTGGCATCACCCAAACTTTAGTGATATTCAAAGATAAAGATTCGCCCCGGAAATTAAGGACATGAGGCCCAGACACTTGGCTAATCAATTGTGCTTTTTCCCGTTCAAATTGTTCTAACGAGAGAAAAGGTAAACCCAGCACTACAGAAATATCATCTTTGAGTTTAAAGTAGCCAGCACTCGCCAAAACCTTGATCAGTGCATCTTCCACTTTGGACTGGCCAACTCCTAAGTTAGCCCCAAAGTCTGCCGCCAATTGACCAACAGCGTAGCCATTACCTTGATACTCCAGCCACAAATCCATCAGAGGATCGGTAGCACGGGCTTCAAACACGCCACCGCGTACCTGTTCTATAGTCATTTGTTTGACGTTGGCAGGTACAAACATCACATTGTTTGGATCACGGCTGACACAGGTTTTTGTGGAAGTTCTGCCTAAATCAACGCTGAGAATAGCTTTGCCCAAATTGTTATTTACTTTTGGGGGTGTGGTGGTATTGATGGGTACGTTAGCTGACACCCGGTTAAGCGGTATGGCAGCAGCATTCATGGGGGTAGCGGCGGAAGGTTGGTCTGTCATACAAGCTCCTAGTCCTTACTTAACTGTAAAAAGTTACCATGCACATCATACAAATAGGCCGCTTATTAGAAATAATTGGCTTCGACAAGTGTAACGACAAATACGCCCTTTTTTAAAGTTTTTGTAAAACTTGAGCGATCGCTTTGTTCAGGATTCTTGGGCATAGTCTAGGCGAATTTTTAACAGATGTAACCCCCAATTGCCAACTAAAAGTTAATGTTTTTCAAATAATCGTGTTTCTGCGCTTACGTTTGAGTATGCTGACGACCAATGCTCACACCAAACTCCCAAGTAAAATTTTCGCTCCAAGGGATAGGTACTTATCCACAACTTCAAATTCACTACCCCAGGCTGAACCTGCGTATTTTAGCCAACATACCCAAACCGCGCTCTCTAAAGTTGTATACCATAAGAATGGTAGCAATTACATATTGCTCATGCCTACGGGTACGGAATTGAAAAAAGCAGGAGGAAGCAGAAGGCAGAAGGCTAATCAACGGACTTCCACCGATTTTAGGCAATGCAACAAGCTGACCTTAAAACCTTTTCTACCCTTCTGCCCTCTGCCAAAGCCGCCCGCAGGACAGTTCAAAGTACACAGGACTTACGCAACTGGCATAATAGTAGGGTGCGTCAGATATCAACAATCTGTTTATTGACAGCATTGAAGCCGTCTGACGCACCCTACAAGACATATTTGGTGTGACACTTGCGTAAGTCCTAGTACAGTTAAAAAACACAAAATGGCAAAAATCAAATGTAGAAAATTTGACTTTTGCCTTTTGAGTTTTGATTATTAACTTTTTTAAACTGTGGGAGTCAAAGATTGTACTCTTGATTCAGATTGCCAATCCAATGGATTCCACACCCGTTCTTCTAGAGCCATCTGCTCAATTAAACTAGCTAATCTCAAAGCTTTAAGTGCTTGTTCTCCACCCACAGAAGGCTGATTCCCACCGTGTACACAGTTGACAAAATGCTCTAATTCTGCACTTAGGGGTTGAATGTTAGTAGTATAAACTTTTTCAATTAAACCATCTTGCCGATACAATACTTGCTTATGGTCATTGACGGAATTCGCAGGTGTTTGTCGATGAATTAAAATCTCATTCTTGAGAAAATCAGCTTCAGTAAACGAGTTTTTACAATGGGCGACAATGCGGCGGATTTTGCGGTGTGTGACTTTGCTAGCTGTCAAAGTGGCAACAATGCCATTAGCAAATCCCAAGGTAGCGGTGACATAATCCAAATAACCGGAGTCAGAAGCGCGAGTTCCACTAGCGGTTAACTTTGTGACTGGTGAGGCTGCCAATTCTAACAACAAGTCTATGTCATGAATCATTAAATCCAGCACCACAGACACATCATTAGCTCGGTTTGAGTAAGGACTCATGCGGTGAGCTTCTAGGGCTAGAACTTCTTCAGTTTGCAGCACCTTATGTAGTTCACGGAAAGCGGGATTAAATCGCTCAATATGACCAACTTGCAGAATGCACTGAGATTCAGCCGCCGCATTAACTAAAGATTCTGCCTCGGAAATGCTAGCAGCAATTGGCTTTTCAATTAAAACATGAATACCTGCCAATAGACAGTTGATACCCACAGCATAATGCAAGCGAGTAGGAACAGCTATGCACACCGCTTCTACATGGGGGAGCAGGTCACAGTAATCTTCAAAAAAACGTACTTTGTATTTACTGGCGGTTTCTAAGCCTCTTTCAACATTAATATCTGACACGCCCACCAGTTCTACATCTTTCATAGAACTGAGTGTACGGACATGATGTTGTCCCATGTTACCTACGCCGATTACACCTATACGAATCGGTCGTGGCTGGTTGCGCTGTGTGTATGAATTTGGTTCTGCCACTGACATCCTATTTTGCACTATTGTTCTCTCCTCAACCACCAAATTTAGAGACGCTATGGCCGTTGGCGTTTATACTAGACAGCCGATTATGCTCCGTCTAAAACCATCCAGATGGTAACATAGAGGGCTTGTTTATGAAGAATTTCAAAGGTTGACATCAGTTCCCGTAATCTAGCTGTCTTTTGCACAGACATTTTTAAATTGCTCGGTTTTTTCTGTTCTATACAAACTACAATACGTCTTTAGTATTACCTTGAAAATTCTAGTAGTTCTCCGTGAAAATTCTCAAAAGACAGTTAGACAATAAATTACCTAGGCTGAAATTTGACAATCTCATTGTTAAGAATATTACAAAATAATTAATAAAAATATCATACTGGATTGTTTAGATAAAAAAAGATTTATTTAAGACTGACAGCACGGAATCTGCCCAAATAATTTTTACATAATTATGCACAGCACTCAAAGGTTTTACCGTTTAGATTTATGGCTCATGAATTATGTCAGCCAAAAAGAAAACCATTCTTTAATCTGGGAGTATGATTTGGCGTTGAACATGGAAAATTTAAACCGGAAATGAAAGCTGTAATTTTGTTATCTGGGGGATTAGACTCTTCCACAATTCTTTACCAAGCAAAGGCTGATGGTTGTGAGTGTTACTCTATGTCCTTTGATTATCAGCAGCGACATCGCCGAGAGTTGCACTCAGCCAGGCTTGTGGCTCAAAACGCTGGGGTTGTACAGCATCAGCTAGTTAACTTTGACTTAAGACTATGGGGTGGTTCAGCACTGACAGACGATGCGATCGCTCTACCTGAAGCACGTTCTCTAGATGAGATGTCTCAAAGTATTCCCGTGACATACGTACCTGCACGGAATACGATATTTTTAAGTTTTGCCCTTGCCTATGCGGAAGCGATCGCCGCCGAAAGAGTCTACATCGGTGTAAACGCCTTAGACTACTCAGGATATCCCGACTGTCGCCCCGACTATATTCAAGCAATGCAAGAAGTTTTTCGCCTGGGTACAAAACAAGGACGCTCAGGACAACCCATTAAAATTGTTGCACCCCTCCTAGAATTGAAAAAAACCGAAATTATCCAACTAGGCAATAAATTAGGTGTCCCTTGGGAGCTAACTTGGTCTTGCTATGCTGGTGGTGATGTAGCTTGTGGTGTCTGTGATTCTTGTCGCTTGCGTCTAGCAGCCTTTGCCGAATTGGGACTTGTTGATCCATTACCCTATGCTTAGGATGGGCATGGGGCATGGGGCATGGGGCATGGGGCATTGAATAAAAATTCTTCACTGTCTCCCTCATCTCCCTCATCCCCCTATTCCCCAGTCAACCGTCGCAACTGAATTTGATGCAGTCGTGGCCCGTCAACAGATACTACAGTAAACTCAAGATTTTCATAGTGGAAAATTTCGCCGATGTTGGGCATTTTCTGCAATTGATACAGTAAAAAACCAGCTAAAGTCTGATATTCCTTGGTTAAGGGTAAATTGATATGCAAAACTTCATTTAAGTCTTCTAAGTTAATTTGGGCTTGCACTAAAAATGTTTGTGGGTCTAACATCTCAATGAGTAAATCGTCACTGCTTTGAGATTGACCTGCATCGCCAATAATTTCTGCAATCACATCTTGGATAGTTACCAGCCCGACAGCCCCACCAAATTCATCCACAACTATGACCATAGCTGGTTTTTCTTGCTGCATCATCGGCAAAAGTTCACTCAGGGGGGTGTTTTCTGGTACAAACCGAGCCGGACGCATCCAAGCTGAGATTTGGGTGTTTAAATGGAGTTTACCTAATGCCAAGGGTTTGGCTAAATCACGAAAGTAAACAATGCCGCGAATGTCGTCTAGGGATTCGCCAATGATAGGATAACGAGAGTGTCCAGTGTTGATCATTTCCTGGAGTAAGGTCTCAAAGCTGGCATCATTTGATAAGGCGACAATCCCAGTCCGGGGAATCATCACATCTTGTGCTGTGACATCACCAAATTCAAAGACATTATTCAGTAATTCTCGCTCTGTGGTTTCTAAACCAGTAGATTCCCGTTCTGTGGAGATAATCAGCTGTAGTTCTTCTGGTGTTACAGGTGGTCTCCAACTTTGGCCAGTGTATTCGATGCCAAACAATCGTAACAGATAAGTGGTTGATTGGTTGAGAATCCAAATAAAGGGGCTGAAAAAACGGACAATCGCTTTGACTAATGGCCCTAAACACCTTGCTAACTGCTCAGAGTAGAGCATGGCGACTGATTTAGGACACAACTCCCCTAAAACAATTTGCAGATAGGCTATTAAAAAAAAGGCGATGGGAATTGATAGGGAATGAGCGATCGCATGACTCATACCGGCGGTTAAAGGTAAGGATTTCAGCCAAGAACCGATAACCACTACAATCGAACTTTCGCCAATCCACCCCAAAGCCAAACTAGAAAGGGTAATACCCAACTGAGTTGTCGATAATACCCGATCAATACTATGTTGTAGTCCCTCAACGGCGATCGCTTGGATATCACCAGCCTCAACCAACTGATGAATGCGCGTTCGGCGCACCGTCACTATGGAAAATTCTGCCGTTACAAAAAAAGCATTGATTGCAATCAGCAGTAACACCGACAACAACCTTAACCCCACATTTGTCAAGCTCAAATTAGGAAATTCATTCACCGCCACAACTCATGCTATTGGGGATTGTAAGGGATTGGCGAGGAATTGGGGTGTTTGGCAAGGGGCAAAGCGGGAAAACTTTCCCCATTTCTTCCTCCTGCTTCCTCTTTCCCAACTTCCTTGTCTCCCATCCCTACCGATCTACAGGAATATTTGCTACTTCTAGCTTCAGTTCTTGATTGGGATAATCTGTCAGCGCAAGGGAGACTTGTTTAACATCATCCAGTAAAGCTATAGGAATGCTGACAGTCCCAGAAAATGCCGGCCCATTGGCTGGTAATTCTGCTGGTAATCCCTCTGTACTAGCACTAAGGGTTCTACCTTTATCGTCAGTCACATCTAAGAAACTATACAAAAAGCGTACAGAATCAGTACCTTTGTTCTGCATTTTCACTCTCAGCAGTAAGTCGCCACCAGAGTAGCGAACTGATTGCACAGCCATAGTCACCCCTTCACTTTCAGCAGTGATCGGAAATCCTGGTTGCAGTTTTTCTGGCACTGCTTCTTCAGACTTACTCTCCTGCTTTTGCTTTTTGAAAGTAATTCCCTCCTCTTCTTCCTCTTGCTTGTCTGATTTAGCGGCTTTAGTTTTACCTTCAATACGTGCCTTGACAATTTTCAGGATTTCCTCTTCTTTTAAGAGTGTCACTGCTCCTGATTGTGCATTAGAGGATTTATTGCTGGTAAACTTGCTGGTAGGACGACCATCTGGCGTTGTCACACCTGTAAGAGCAGAACTGCCCAAATTAAATCCTAAGAACGCGCTCACCGAACCTGCGCCTAACATCAGGAATAACAAAACCAAAGTCAGAATTACAGTAGAGTTGATTTTCATTGCTGGCAAGCCATAGCACACGAATGCTGGTCTATATTAGCTGGAGTATATTAATGACGATAAAACTGGTTGCGTAAAACTTTAAAATAACTTAATTAAACATAGTATGCCCTATTCCATCAATAAATTGTGTAGTATGGAAAATGAGAAAATTGTTCCTGATGGTACACAAACCATAAATATAGGATACAATTAAAATCTAACCAGGGTTGGCCGAGCGGTTGAGGCAGCGAACTCATAATTCGCCCAAGGCAGGTTCAACTCCTGCACCCTGGATTTATCGGTGACGAAAAGACGCTCTGGGAGCGTCTACGCGTCCGTAATTAGAAAATTTGTGATTTTATCGACCTAGGGAACTGCCAAAGCGGAATTCTGTCCCAACCTTTAATTTATTGGCATTCAGCCGGGGGGACATAAGCAAGGATGTATCATAGGGATTGGGTAAATCGGGTGTGCGAAGATAAGGGTCATTCATTGCCTGTTGGGTAAGTACATCTCGATAGAGTGTGTTTACTAATTGAGCATCACGGGCAATCTCATTTTCTGGAAAGGAATTGCGTAATAGCGAACCAGAACCCAAAAATGAATCTAACTGACGCTGGGGTGTGGTATTGTCATAAAAGTTGCGGTCATAGCGAAAATAAGCACGTTCAAAAACATCACTTGTGCTTTCATAATTGGGTATTGGTGTTTCAGCATTGGCGATCGCCGGAAAAACAATACCTGTAGTTAACAGCACTAATAAACTACTGAAGCTCTTAAATTTGATACCCATCTTGTTTACTCCTCAATTTTTGGGTAAATCTTAACTTATGCTTAAGTTCAGAACTCTCATGAGTTCAACCTTTGGTGTAGCATAACTTTCACTGGTTTGTAATGACGTATTCTACTGAAACCCTTACCCAGTCAGATATTTGGGCGGCTAGTGTCGATATCACAACTCTGCGTCAAAAATTACTGGATTTATTTTGTCAACTCGCCTATCAAGAAGGTGATTTTGTCCTGTCTTCTGGACAACCGAGTTCTTACTATATTAATGGTAAGCAGGTAACACTCCATCCCCAAGGTGCTTTAGCGATCGGTCGTATTCTTTTATCTCTGTTACCTTCTGATACTCAAGCTGTAGCTGGTTTAACTCTGGGGGCTGATCCGATTGTGACAGCCGTGAGTGTAGTTTCTGCCTATGAAAATCAACCGATACCAGCCTTGATTATTCGCAAAGAAGCGAAAGGTCATGGAACTAAAGCTTATATTGAAGGGCCGAATTTACCTGAAGGTGCAAAAATTGTCGTGTTGGAAGATGTCGTCACCACTGGAAAATCTGCGATGAAAGCGGTGGAGCGACTCCGGGCGGCTGGTTATGTTGTGGAGGAGGTAATTTCGCTGGTAGACAGGAAACAAGGGGGAGCCGAGTTTTACCAGTCTGTGGGTTTAAGGTTTGAAGCGGTGTTTACAATTGAGGATATTCAACAAAGGTATCGGGAATTAGGTCAATAGTAATATGTAGGGTGCGTCAGACACATAAATTCTCAAGATAGCGAAAAATTATTCCTACTGACGCACCCTACTAACCCAATTAATAATTTTTTACAAAATTTACAATTTTTTTTGTTTCTTGATAGAAAATTAATCATATATTCCAGTATAAGCACGAATATACTTGTTAAATTATTTTTGATATTTTTTTAATTAAATTCGTCAAAACTGGTTAAATGAGGAATAATTAAATGTTAGATGATGCCAAAGCTTTAGGTACTATTGCAGCTACTGCTGGGGCAGCAGGTACGGCTTCAGTAACCGTAGCAACTATCACTTCTTCTGCACCTGGTATTTTAGGTGTATTAGGATTCACAACTACGACAGCTGTTACACTTCCGGTAGCAGGTGTGGTTGCAGCAGCAGGTTTAGTCGCTTACGGGATACACAAAGGTGTACAAGCTGCTAAATCAAATAAATAAAAGTTCAAGTTTAATTTAAAATTATTAATTTTTTGTGGGTGGGCATTTTGTTCACTCCTTATTATTAATAATAGACTTCTTAATCTGTTGCCAAGTCTTTTACATGGTATTGATCAAGATTATTCGGCTTGTATTAATCTAGCCCCAGGTTTTAACCTAGAGGCTATTAATTGCAGTAACGCACCGGATAAAAGATGGTGCGTTACGCGCTGCTTTAACGCACCCTACTCTCTGACAACAGTGTTGAGAATTCTACTTTATCATCAATAAAGATTGAATACGTTTCGCTTCTCTCAAACCGGAGAGAAAAGCACCATGTACGGTGGAGGGATACTTGCGGGATGTGGCTTCTCCCGCAAAAAATAGACGATGATTAATTGGTTCGGCTAAGGTGGTGCGATCGCTCCCTTTAGCACCTACAGGCATGGTAGAATATGAGCCGAAACAAAATGGATCACTAGCCCATTTAGTTGTCAAAATTACTTCTGGGTTTGGTATAGCATCACCATAAACCCTACGTAGTAATCTCATCACCCGTTGCTCAATTTCTGGCTCAGATAAAGTTTCTAGACTGCGGGCAAAACTACCACCAGTTAATGCTACTATTACAGGTGTGGAAATATATCGGCTTAAGTTGAAAAAATGGGAAAAATCAGGTTTTAAATCACTGACATATCCCACAATGTCATCATTTTCTAACCAGAATATTTCAGGAAATTTTAACACTACTTTATTTAAAACTCCCATACCTAAGCGATTGATAGCAGCCAGTTTATCGTCTGGTAGAGGAGGATAAAATTTTACTACACCAGATTTTAGCACTCCCAAGGGCAAGGTAATTAAAGCTATATCTGCTGTAAAATCAGCACGCTCAGTTTTTACTGACACACCTTGCTGATTATATTTAATTGCAATAACTTTTTGTGATAGTTGAATATCAATATCTTGAGCTAATTCCTGAATAATTTTATCGTAACCATTAACAACTAGATAATCACCACCACTAAACGTGTCATACTTTTCCCATTCCCACAGGGAGTAATCTATTAAGTCAGTGCCGTATTTTTCTTCCTGCAAAATCAGATACCATTGCAGCAGGTTTTTTTGAATGATTGGTAGTTCTATCGCTGATAAAATTCGATGTACAGCTTCAGCTAATGAGATATCTTCCTGTAAATCATTTCTCAGTAACTTAGCTTGCTCAATAATTTGTGCGTATAGTGAGTATAATTCGTTAAGCGTGGGTGCTGCTAAAAGTTGACCGTTGCTGTCGTAAAGTGTGATTTTTTCCAGGTTGGTGTATTGAAGAAGAACTTTATAGTCTTGGGCTAATTGTGTAATGGGATTGCCATTAATACCGTGAATCCACGAAGCACCTAAGTCTAATGGAAAACCCAAAGTGTAATCTGTATTGATTCTCCCACCGATGCGATCGCGACCTTCTAAAACTGTGACTGTAAACCCACTAGATTTTAATTGCCTAGCTGCGGCTAAACCAGCAATACCCGCACCGATAATCAAAATATTTGCCATGCTAAATCCTGTAATTTCAGGTAATTCTTAAGGAAAGCATGGTAAACACTGGCATTTACAGCGATTTTCAGGTAATACAGTTCAGTTAACGCTACAAGAATAAAGTTTGTCAAGTAAAAACCAGTTTGTAGTAAGGACTTTAGTCCTTATTTTCTCAGGACTAAAGTCCTTACTACAAACCAGCCTTGCTAATACTATATTTTCTTAACTCAACTGTATTGGATGATCAGGTTAATGAACCACAAAAGAAAGTTTTAAAACTTGTAGAGACGTTGCATACAACGTCTCTACATTGTGGTCTAATTACTAACTTTGTGCTACAGCTTCTTTCGCCAAGAACTTCTCTAGCTCAGTCAGCGCATCAGCATCAACTTTAGTCTGCATAGGACAGAACTTAGGCCCGCACATAGAGCAGAACTCAGCAGTTTTGTAAATATCTGCTGGTAAAGTTTCATCATGGTATTCTTTGGCTCTTTCAGGGTCGAGTGCTAACTCAAACTGACGATTCCAATCGAAATTATAACGGGCGTGGGAGAGTTCATCGTCTCTGTCTCTTGCGCCTGGGCGATGTCTGGCAATATCCGCAGCATGGGCGGCTATCTTGTATGCAATCAAACCATTACGAACATCTTCGGCGTTGGGTAGTCCTAAATGTTCTTTGGGTGTGACATAGCATAACATAGCTGTACCATACCAGCCAGCCATCGCCGCCCCAATTGCGGATGTGATGTGGTCATAACCAGGCGCGATGTCTGTCACCAATGGGCCTAGCACATAGAAGGGTGCTTCAGAACACTCTTCCATTTGCTTTTTAACGTTGAACTCAATTTGATCCATTGGGACGTGTCCAGGCCCTTCTACCATCACCTGCACATCATGTTCCCAAGCTTTGCGGGTGAGTTGACCGAGGGTTTTGAGTTCGGCTAATTGGGCAGCATCAGAAGCATCATGAGTACAGCCAGGGCGGAGAGAATCCCCTAAACTAAAGGAGACATCATACTTCTTGAAAATTTCGATAATGTCGCGGAAGTGGGTGTACAGGGGGTTTTGCTTGTGATGATGCAGCATCCACCGCGCCAAAATACCACCACCACGGGATACAATACCGGTAATGCGGCTTCTGACTAAGGGTAAATGCTCAATCAAAATTCCTGCGTGGATGGTTTGATAGTCTACCCCTTGCTGGGCTTGTTTTTCGATGACATGAAGAAAGTCGTCGGGGGTGAGGTTTTCGATTTTACCGTGAACGCCTTCTAAAGCTTGGTAAACTGGTACTGTGCCAATGGGAACGGGTGAGGCGTTGATGATAGCGGTACGAATTTCATCTAAGTTACCGCCACCTGTGGACAAGTCCATGACGGTATCAGCACCATATTTTACCGCTAGGTTGAGTTTGTCTACTTCTTCTTGCAGGTTAGAAGAGTTGGGTGAAGCACCGATGTTAGCATTGACTTTACACTTAGAGGCGATGCCAATACACATTGGCTCTAGGTTGGTGTGATTGATGTTAGCAGGGATAATCATTCGCCCCCGTGCTACTTCCTCACGGATGAGATCAGCCGGTAGATTTTCTCTGTCGGCGACGTAGTGCATTTCTTCGGTGATGACACCCTGACGTGCGTAGTGCATTTGAGTTACATTGCTCTGTCCACGCCGTTTAGCAACCCATTCTTTCCGCATATTAAATTCCCTCGATAGACAGCTTCCCTTCGCTGGTATTATCCAGACTCAGGTGTTAAGGGTGTAATCTCAGCCTGTTAGTGCAAGCACCCCTAGCATGAATGTAGATTTTACCACTTTGTTTAGGGTTCGGGGCAAGGGGTTAACAATTTATGATGAGGGGGATGAGGGGGATGAGGGGGATGAGGGAGATGAGGGAGATGAGGAGCAAAGAAGAAAAACTAATGACTAATGACTAATGACTAATGACCAATGACCAATGACTAATGACTAATGACTAATGACCAATGACTAATGACTATAGATACATTATTTTTCACAAACCTTACGGTGTTCTGAGCCAATTTACTCAGGAAACTCCTAAGCATCAAACGCTGAAGGATTATATTGATGTCCCTGATGTTTATGCTGTGGGGCGTTTGGATTGGGATAGTGAAGGGTTATTGTTATTAACTAATAATGGCAGATTGCAGCATCGTTTGACTGACCCGCGCTTTGGACATGAGAGGACTTACTGGGTACAGGTGGAACGGATACCTGATGTGGAGGCTATCAATAAGTTACAAACTGGGGTAGATATTCAAGATTATCGCACGCGACCTGCACAGGTGCGTTTATTACCGGAAGATCCGCCTGTGTGCGATCGCAACCCACCAATTAGATTTCGGAAAAATATCCCGACAGCTTGGTTAGAATTGACTCTAACAGAAGGTAAGAACCGTCAAGTACGGCGCATGACTGCTGCTGTGGGGTTTCCAACTTTGCGCTTAATCAGAGTTAGTATTGCTCATTTACGTTTGGATGGTTTAGCTTTGGGTGAATGGCGTAACTTGACTACTTCTGAAATTAAGTTGCTACATACTCCACCTTCCCCAGTAGGAAGACGCAAAACTCAACCGGGATGGGCTAAACAGCGTTAAAGTTTGTAGTAAGGACTTTAGTCCTTACCTAAAAACCACCTATTCCCTACCAAATTCGATGATATGTTCAGCAGTGATTTTGGGCTGTTCTAAATGGGGAACATGACCAGAGTTAGCAATCCAAATTAGTTTACTGTGAGGTATGGCACGCTTAAATCTTTTACCGTCTTCAGTGCCTAAAATTTTGTCAGCATCACCCCATAAAATTAAAGTAGGTTGCTGAATTTCTGCCAGTTTCTTAAATCTAAATGCACTGTAACCGCCACTTTTAGTAAAAGCAATTAAAGCTTGTGACCAATTTACCATCTCTAGATGTAACGCAGCACAGTATAAAGCGTCAACAGAGGCGAAACTGGGGTCTTTGTAAGCACTGCGAGCAATGCGATCGCGTACTTTCAAACTCCGTAAAAATCCGGTCGCCCAAGTATCAAGCGGTGGAAACATGAATTTTGTTAACGGTGAACCACCCTTTAACCCTGCACTATCAATTAACACCAGCTTTTCTACGGCTTCTGGGTAAGTCAGGGTAAAATCAATCGCTGCTGCACCTCCCATTGATGCACCCACCAAAATCACTGGTTGATTAATTAGGGTTTTCCAAAAATGATATAGATGGGTTTTAATGGCTGTGGGGCTAAATGCAATACCTGAGAGTCTATCTGTAAATCCAAAACCTAATAAATCTACTGCCCAAGTTTCGTTTTCTTGCGCTAACAATGGCAATAGCCGCCGGAATTCTAACACAGAACTGTCAAAGCCGTGAATTAATAAGATTGGTGTACCACCACTACCTTGATTTACATAGCTGGTGGTAATAGATTGATTATCTAAAGGAGTAGCGATCGCCTGAGTTTGAATCCTTTGAGCTAAAGCGATAGAAGTAGGTTCTGTGAGTTGGTTAACCGTAGCGGGGAGAAAACTGGGAAACATGGTCATTAGTCATTAGTCATTAGTCATTAGTCATTAGTCCATAGTCGATAGTCCATAGTCAATACACTCGCTTGCTGGTGTGCGTAAGTCTTGGCAATTTTGGGGATATATCCACAGGAATTAAAATACTTATGTTTAAGGCTATGACGCGATTATTTGGTTCTCGTTTGTGGCGAGAGTGGACTTTCATCACTTTGGCAGGTTTTTTAGTAGGTGGGATTTTGGGTGTAATTGGGGGGTTTGTGGGACTCCCTCTCATCGGCTACTTACTGACGATAGTAGTTAGAGGATGTCAAGGTCAAGGCGCGATCGCTTGTATGATTATCGGTGCAGCATTAGGCGCAGCATTAGGTTTAGGACTGTCTGTCGGTACTGCACAGTGGTTCATTCTCCGGCGCATTGTCCCCCGTTCCCAATGGTGGATTTTGGCATCGGCTTTAGGATGGTGTGGCATTGCCTTCACTTTGACTGTTATGCTCTACACAGCCACATCTGCACCTGGTTCACCGGATTTTGGTCAACCGTTTTGGATAAGATTACCCGCAGCTTGGGGAGCGATCGCCCAAGTGACATTAGCAGGTGCGCTCATGGGATTATTTCAATGGCTCATTCTGCGTGCAACTGTGCGACAATCATTTTGGTGGATTCCCGCCAATGCTTGTATTATGCTACTAGCAGCATTGGGTGTGTTTATCCTGGGGTATAATATCGGCGGTTTGCCCGGTATGGGCGGATTTATAGTCAGTTTTTCGCCAATTTATGCCTTGTTCAGTGGTAGCGTCCTAAATTGGTTAGTACAGCACAGCAGAAATCAAACAGCCAGCTAAAGTTTAAAATTTCCCACACAGAAAAGTCTTCCCATTGTCAAAATTGGGACAAACCCTCGTAAAATTAATATTACTTATTATTGACTTAGGAGCTGATGCCATGCCAATGGCGGTTGGCGTAATTGAAACTTTGGGTTTTCCGGCTGTGTTGGCAGCAGCCGATGCAATGGTAAAATCTGCCGCAGTTACACTCGTGTATTATGGTCAAGCGGAAAGCGCGCGCTTGTTAGTTGCTGTCAGGGGACAAGTAGCAGAAGTGAAAACAGCAGTTGCAGCTGGTATAGAAGCTGGTGAACAAGCTCATGGTGGTGAAGTCATCACCCATTACATAGTTCCCAATCCCCCGGAAAACGTGGAAGATATCTTACCAATCCACTTTACGCAAAAGTCTGAGCCTTTCCGTATCTTCTAAACAATTTCGCCATCAAAATTTGTAACGAAGCTGCGTACAATTAACTGGCATACCCTTTACCTCATACTTTTATTCATACAGGAGATTACTAATGTCATTACAGGCAGTTGGAGCTTTAGAAACTAAGGGTTTTCCTGCTGTATTAGCCGCAGCAGACGCAATGGTTAAAGCTGGTCGAGTTACCCTGGTCGGTTATATTAGGGTAGGTAGCGCGCGTTTTACAGTGAATATTCGTGGAGATGTGTCAGAAGTTAAGACTGCGATGGCAGCCGGTGTGGAAGCAGCGCAAAATGTTCATGGTGGTACTCTAGAATCTTGGGTAATTATTCCCCGTCCCCACGAAAACGTCGAAGCTGTACTACCAATTGGCTACACCGAAGCAGTCGAGCAGTATCGTAATTCTGTGGAAAATCCTATAGTCCGGTCATCTAACGGACGGTAATATTGATAACTAGATTTTAAGGTAAGTAGTCAATATTACTGATGGCTACTGCCTTGAGTTTTTGGTAGGGTAGGCGATCGCCCGTTTATTGCTTTTATTAGTACCCTCATGGGTACTTTTAACTTTTTATGATAGTTTCTTAAATTAACCTTATATTTTATTGTATTTCACAGCTAAAAGGTTGCACCGATAGACTAAGCCTGATACTGTACTAACAAGCAAAATTATAAAATTACCTCATTTTCAAACTAAAGTCGGTAAGTTGAAACTTACAGGACAAAAACAGCGTCTTAATGAAGGTAAATTCTATTATCTTCTAGCGATAAATGCAGAATGGCATTTTTCTCAGCCTTGTTTGCGGTACAGCCGTAATCAATTTTTTTGTCTTTCGCAAAAGTTTAGTATACAAAAATTTAACTAGGTTTCAGGATAGGTAAATCTCCCACATACCGTGATTTTCGGTAGTGAGAGCCGAGAAATTAATCAATTGCTGAGTAAATTCTTGCATAAAGTTAGTCAATAAAGACGTAATAACAATGTAATCGCTGAGAAGTCTTCATGAAAATGATGGACTGACGGACACCTGCTAGCTAATCACTGGAGTGCGACAAAAGGGGGTTGTGATGCAAACTTTAAGACAGGGTTTCGAGGAGCGCAATCTCGCTATGGTAACGGAAGCAGAAAAACTAGGGCAATATTGGCGCAACCGGCTAGCTGCGGAATGTCCAGAACACAGTGTAGCAGTCAGGGAAAGTATTATTCTCTGGCTTTTGGGTCGTGATGTAGAAAGGTTTGATCTGCTCAACCCCAACGAACTCGCGATCGCTAAACAAGCGATGGAATATCGTTGGAAAATTTTAACTCAACGTTACTTAGGAGTAGGACGAGAAAGGGCTTATCGTCACTTAATCACTCGCTTAGGCAGTTTAGTCACATTACGCTATAAGATTCAAACGTGGATTTCTTTGAGTCGCGATCGCCAGCGTAGTGTGATGGATGTGTTGCAAGAGGTATTGCAGGAACTGCTGCAAACTGATAACTATATGCAGCAACAAATGGCTTATATCGCGGAAATTACAGAAGAAGCAAGACTAAAAGATACATTGCTCTTGGCGACAACAGAAGAGTATTGTTTGCGCCCAGTCCGTAATCAACCATTGATAGCATATCGGTTTGTGAATTACCTGCGGCGATCGCAACGTGGAGGATTAACCCAAGTACCCAGCAGCGACTTAGTACGGCTAGTTTCCGAAGAAGTGTTAACCGATGACAACGATAATCGAGTTAACTTAGCAGATAATCAGGCGATCGCAGAATATCAAGAAGCACAGCAATTAGAAGAACAGCAGCTACTACGGCAAACAGTACAGCAAGAGTTCGCCAATTATTTACAGGAAAATCTCGGAAGCGAAGCAGTAGAATGGTTAGAACTTTACCTGCAAGGTAAAACACAAGATGAAATTGCTAAAAAATTAAATAAACCAATTAAAGAAGTTTACCGACTGCGAGAAAAAATCAGCTATCATGCAGTGCGAGTATTTGCCCTCAAAGATAAACCAGAACTCGTAGATAATTGGCTGTCAATTTCCTTGCAAGAAAATAACTTGGGGTTAACACCAAACCAATGGCAGCAACTTTATCAAAAATTAACCCCCAAGGGACAGCAAATCTTAGATTTAAGAAAAACTGGGGACTCAATAGAAGCAATAGCCGAAAAATTGGGAATCAAACCCCATCAGGTGATGGGTGAATGGACGAAAGTTTATTTGGCTGCTCAAGCTATCAGAACCCAAAGTTAACTTTTCTAGGGGGAGAAGAGGAAGCGGAGGAAGCGGGGGGAGCGGAGGGAGCAGAGGGAGTTATACCAATTCGCAATTCGATCAGGAACATTTTTCTCCAAAAACTCTTTAATTTTGAATTTTGTAGGCTTGCCTTCCCGTAGGGTATTTTGAATTTTGAATTTTGAATTGATTTGTCCCCAGTCCCCAGTCCCCATGTTTTTAGGGACAACGGGGATGAATACCGCCTTGAGTGCAAATGTAAGCCAGTTGTCTTGCGTCTAAGTTTTTGGCTTGAGAAAAATCAACACCTTTCACAACCGCAGATACCGCGCCTAAGTCTGGAGTTTGCACAAATTGATCGGATGGATCTTGTCTGCTAGGAGTGATAATAGCCCCTTGGAAATCTGCCCCGGCTACATTCGCCCCTCGTAAATCAACCAGACTCAAGTCGGCATTCTGGAAGTTAGCATTTTCTAACTTGGCAGAGCGCAAAATTGCACCTGTAAGCCGAGTCGCGCTCAAGTTAGCATTACTGAGATTCGCCCGTTCTAAATCTGCTCCTGATAAGTCGGAAGCTTGCCAATCGGTTTTAGTTAAGTTAGCAAAAGATAACTGAGTACCGATAGCAATTACACGACCGAGACGCGCACCATATAAATTAGCATCTTTTAATTTAGCGTCTCCTAAGTCTGCCCCTGTCAGGCTGGCATTTTCTAAAACTGCGCCCCGCAAATCAGCACCAACTAACTGTGCGCTACTCAGATTAGCACCAACTAACCTGGCATTAGCTAAACTAGCTCTGTTCAGGGTAGCCCCGCTTAAATCACTACGCACCATCAGCACCCGACTGAGGTTAGCATCAGTGAAATTAGCTTTTTTCATTTGAGCTTGGGTGAAGTCAGCAACGACATCATCGTAAGTATCCCAGCGTCCATCTTCCCCAGGACTACGGAAACGACTACCTTTAAAAGTGGCTTGATTGAGATTGGCTAATTTAAATCTAATTCCTGATAAATCAACGTTTTCCAGTACCAAGTTGAAAAAGGAACTACCAGGAGTCCCACTTTGACCTAATTGGGTACGACTGAGATCCAAACCTTGGGTTTGACCACTATAAACGCTGAGAATTTTGTTAATTGTCTGCTGGTTGATGTGTAGCCGTTGTTGTCGCACTGGCATTTCTGGTGATGTGCTGCTAACGGCTTCTAACTCAGCAGTTAAGAACTGATTTTTATTTTTTAATTCGGTAAGTGCTGAAGTCCCAACACTGGTGAGAGCCTGTTGAATAGTATTTAATAGGATGGGGTTTGTTTCATTGATCATCAAATCCGCTAAGAACTGAATAGACTGGGAATCATTCAGACTGCCCATCGCTAAAATTATACTTTGGCGTTCTTCAACGGTCGCCCCAGAGTTAGGGCTTAATTGTTTGACGAGTGCCAAAAACTGTTGACTATTGATTTTTTGAGATTCCCGTTGACTCTGTTGCGTCTGGATATAAACCTGAGTACCAATTAAAGTGGCTAAGACCGCAGTCATGCTAGTTAGAGCTACCCCAAACAACGTCAGGCTGGGGTTTTGCTGCATTCGCCGCCACAGGGATGTTAAATTATTGTTGTCGGTGGCGATGGGAGCACCTTGTGGAGTGTAACCCATAGCCATTGTTGCTGTGCCTAGATTTTGATTGCCCACTGGTGCAGAAGTCTGATTACCCATAGCAGAGTCAGCCCGGAAACTATCCACCACCTCAGCCGACGCAACCGGACTACGGGCATCAATTACGTAAGTACCAGCTAGCCAATCGTGTAAAGCTTTTCGCCCCCGCTTTGATGGTAAAGCTAAACCTTCACCGATGATCATTAACACAGCTAAAGATGTGAATAATCCTAAGTTGGGAAAAGCGAAGCTATACCGCCAGAGAATATAGGCGATAGACATAGGCACAGTTAAGCGACCAATACCTTCACGCACAACCACAGCCGCTAACCCTGGCGGTGTACCTTCTTCATTCACCACCCGCACCCCAAACCAACGCTTAGGTAGTGTACTACCTGTTTTTGCCAGTAAATATAATTGCCACCAAGACAGGGCGGTAGGTGCGAATAAAGCTAATGTCCATAAAAAATTGGTCGGCCATGCCACATTACGAATACCATAGTTCGTAGGTAAAGCCAAAGGACGAGCGATCGCTCTTTCTGTGACTACCAGCATAGGATTGAGTGGTACTCGATTGAGATCGCTTCTAGAATTAGCATACATACCCAAACCGAGGGGAACTAACCCACTGGTAGCCAACAGTGCCATTTCTGTCACCCAAGCAGCAAACCGCCTGGTTGATAATTGCCGTAAACTGGCTGTATTGGGCTTTTTTGGTTGGCTGGAAGGATTATGATTTTTTTTAACAATTGGGGTGGCCATTAGATAATTTTTCCTTTGACTTTACTTTTGTACCGTTGTCGGCGTGTTTAACATAGACTGATTTGCCAGCGTGCTATCAGCGTAGCGGGGCTTCAGCCTGTGCTGAGTTATGAACAAAAAACTCTCTTTTATTCCCTAGCCCCTAGCCCTAGCCCCTAAACCCTAATAATGGCTATTTATTGTGCGAATTGCCAGATACAAAAAATTTGTATCCAAGATACACTAATCCAGCTAACAGTGCCAGACTTAGAGCAGATACAAGCAGTTTTAATACCATCTGCACTATCGACAACCCCAATAACGCCGCCACGCCCAAAAACACTAGCTTATTCGTCCCCGACAAGCCATTAAACCAAAGTTGCCATCGTTTCCAGTTGAGCCAACTCAACAGAGAAGTCTGTTTTGACTCTGATACTGGTGATTTTGATTGATAGTTCACCTCAGCCTCTAGTTGTTGGAGGCGACGTTGTAAGTCTTCTTCTGATTGAGGATTCATAAATTGTGTGACTTCAGCAAAGACACTGGTTAAATAACAAGCCTACCAACATATCATCAGGACTCATGCCGGATAATGCGATTGTGTCTCGGCATTAGTCATCATGTTGTTGGTGCTTTTGTCTGTGATTTTAACCAATTGCTTGGTGTGCAATCTCTTAGCCTTTACAGCAGATTTGGGGTAAATGAGGTACAAATTTTAGGAACAAAGCTTTATGCTAAGAGACTTTCAAACCTGTTCCCTGTTCCCTGTTCCCTGCTGTAAGTATAATTAACTATTTTCTCATAGCTTTTTCTAACTCAAGTTCAATAAATGAGAAAATTAATCTAACTTAAGCCCATATATTTAATTTATCTCTGACTACTCTTAATTTAGTCCTTGTGTTGATTTTGATTGTTTATATTGATAATAATTCACTCATTTGAGAAAAATTTATACCAGAAATTAAGGAACAAAGCTAATTGAGCTACGTCTATTTACTCGTGGTGGTGTGTGTGGTTGAGTATATATGAAGACTTTTAATTTAGGACTAAATGTTCCCGCTTTAGCAATTAGTTTGGTACTGACAGAAACTGTGGTGGCTCAAACACCTGTGATTCAGGTTAGCCGCAACTTACCCTCAGATCCACTCATCTTAAATGGTACATCTGAGAAAACTGTTCCTAGCAATTGTGGTAATGTTCCGACTGCACCGAATCAAGTCATTGAGGTTACTCAGTCAATACCATATCTACGTGTCACCGCACAAAGCCCAGGAAAGCCAACATTATTGATTGATGGCCCTGGAGGGCGTTTTTGTGTGTTATCTGATAGTTCTCCTGATAGTTTGCCAGAATTATCTGGACATTGGCAGGCTGGTAAATACTCGGTATCTGTAGGTAATTTGACCGAACAACAGTATAACTATACGATTTTGATTTCACAGCAGAAAAAGCAAAGCACTAAGTAGTTTGTGAACTTCTTTGGCAAAGAGAGGTTAGAGGTGAGGATTTTAACGCTGAGTTGTTAATGGTTCTGAGAAGCTGTTGTTAGTTCTTCGGGGTGCTTTCATCCATTGGTAGGCGACAAGATTTAATAATAAACCAATCAAAAACAATAGCAGCATTAAGGTGATTTGATACCAGATCACCTGCGGCAGCAGCAAGTCTAAAACTAAATGACTTAAGTTCAGGACTGTATAAAACACCGTCAGAGCAAAGTGAATTACTCGATAGCGTCTCGCATCGGTGAAAGCAGTGGCAATTATTGCTAGCATCGGCAGGACAAAAAAGCCCAACATTAACCACATAATGCCTGATATTTCATCGAGTGAGTTAGCTTTTTCCGATTCAATTACACTCAAGCCGTGGAAAATTGGCATCAAAGCCAATTGGGTATGAAACAGGGTTCCTAACAGAAATACTATCCAGAGAGCAATGATTTTTTCCTGATAATTATTAGACATATTCTTTGCATAACTCCTGTGGCGATCGCCTGAATCATCATTGGTACTAATTGGTATGATTTTTAGTGACCAATGCAAGTTAATATTTATAACTTATAACCAATCCGCCGCAGCAAAGTATGGCGTGCGTTAACATCTTCTGTATCTTCAATTCCCTTGGGTGAAAAACCATCAATTACACCAAGAATACCTCTACCTTGCTCGGTTTCCGCCACAATTACCTGGACAGGATTAGCCGTTGCACAATAAATTGTACAGACTTCTGGACATTGCTTAATGGCATTGAGGAAGTTGATAGGATAGGCTTGTTGGAGTAAAATCACAAAACTATGACCAGCACCGACAGATTGAGCGTTTTTTGTGGCGATTTCTTGTAAAGATAAATCATTCCCAGCCAACCTAATTAGACAATCTCCTGAAGCTTCACAAAAAGCGATACCAAACTTGACTTGTGAGGATATCCCCACCATAATCTCATAGAGGTCTTCCACTGTTTTAATAAAGTGGGTTTGCCCTAAAATCAGGTTACAATTTTCAGGTATTTCTAGGTTAACAGTTTGAAGTTCCATTGACCTGCCTCTGCCATTAAGAATATAACTGCTCTCAGTTTAAAAAAGTAAGTTGAAGATTTTGTGAGGAATTGGGGATTAATTCCAAATTATCTGCATTGAGAATCGGGTAGCAGTCAAAAAATTATGACTCAGCACATATATATCTATCCTGAGACTGATATGCTCAACATACCCAATTCAGAAGATGTTTTGGTATTGCTGAATGGAAAATGGGGACTGGGAATTGAGCAAAATAGATTTGCTTGTGCATAGCTGGATTGAGATACGATTAAGACTGTTTGAAAATACTAAACTTCTTGTCTGATTCTGCTGACCCTATTTATACCTTGATTCAGTAATGCGGATATTTCCTAGTAGCCTGTTGTTAACTCGCGGAACAGATGGATTTCTTAGCAAAGTTGATCGGCGTTGGGATAATCATTTTAGACCTCGCAGACATCTATTTAACCGTATTATTTCCTAGTATGGAAAGTAGTATTCTTGGTTCGTCACTAAGTAAAGCAATATGGTATCTATTTCGTTTAGTTGCACGAATAATTCCATGCAAAAAAGAAAAAGTGCTATCTCATAGCGGCCCGTCATTTATGGTGGCAACTATAGCAATATGGCTGTCTTTATTGTTATGCGGCTTTGCTTTAATTTATTGGACTGAGTTGGGTTCAGGTATTCAATCTAGTAGCGGTAAAACTCCAACTGATTTTATCACGGCAATTTACTACAGTGGCTATTCATTGACTACTTTGGGTACAGGCGACTTGGTACCAAAAACAAATAGTCAAAGGTTGTTAATGATTCTAGAGGCTGCTATCGGCTTTTCTATTTTTACTTTATCGATTACCTACCTGTTATCAGTTTACAGCGCACTAATTAGGCGCAAAACTTTTGCTTTGAGTTTGCATTATCGGACTGCTGGAACAGCAGACGCTACAGAAATTTTGATCAGGTTGGCAGTCAGCCCCGACACTGTGCAGGCAGATGTTAATCAAATGGCTAGTAATTTGATCAACCTGCTGGAATCACAACATTCTTATTCGGCAATAATTTATTTTCGTTCTCTACAACCTTATTATGCTTTACCACGAATCTTATTTGTGTTGTTAGACACAGCCACGCTAATTAAAAGCGCATTGAATATCAATAAATATTGTTCACTGATAGATTCTACCGCCGTAGCAGAATTATGGGGTGGTGGAATGCAAATGCTGTTAGAACTTTCTCGATCATTTGTCTCACATAGGTATTCCAACATCAACGCAGAGCTAGAGCAGGTATGGCGACAACGTTACTATTGTGCTATCGAAAAGCTGAGAGCAGAAGGCATAGAAACGAGGAGAGATTTAGAGGCTGGTGCTAACTTGTATATTTGTCTGCGTCAACAGTGGTACGGTTATATAGCAGAACTTGCGGATTATACGGAATTTGATTGGAGTGAAGTAGCTCCCTTAGAAACTCGGAAATAGCTTCAATACACAAGGTAGAAGGCAAAAAGTTGTCAAGAATCACTATTTCCGACTACTGGCAAGACTATTGAGTTGAGTGTGTAAATCTGCCCACCTGACTCCTGCTAGGTTGGGGAGAACTATATGGGCTGCTCCCACCCGTTCCTCTGGGCCGATGCCTATTGTCCACATTCCACCGGCTAAGGCAGCTTCCACACCTGCGGCGGCATCTTCTACCACTACACATTGGGCTGGTTCTAAGTCTAATTGCTTGGCGGCGTAGAGAAATAAATCGGGTGCTGGTTTAGGTTTTTTGACGCTATAACCATCTGCGATCGCATCTATTTTGTCAGCAATACCCAATTTTTCGATGACTGTGTGAGCATTTTTACTAGCTGAACCGATGGCAATTTTAATCCCAGCTTGCCGTAATTCATCTAAAAGTGGCTCGGCTCCTGGCAACAAATCCTGGGGTGTGATATTTTGAATCATTTCAACGTAGTAGTTATTTTTACGCTCCATCATTTCTAAGATTTGCTCTTCTGAATATTCCCTTTCTCCCAGAATCAGCATCAGGGAAGCACGGCGAGATATACCCCGCAAGGCTTCGTTTGCCTCTCGGCTAAAAGGTATGTCCTCCTCATCTGCCAGTTTTTGCCATGCTAAATAATGGTACTCGGCTGTATCTGTTAATACACCATCTAAGTCAAAGATAAATCCTTGGATGGGTGACTGGCGATGAGGGACTAGGGATTGGGGACTAGGGATTGGGGACTGGCGATTAGGTAATAGTTCTTCTGCCCTGTTCCATTGTTCCACTACTTGCTCATCTCCCGTCAAATCGAATTCATACCACTGACCGCGCCAGTTTAACTGAAACTTCAGGCGTAACCAACCAGGGGGTAGGTGTGGGTGGGCTACAGGGCCATTGTCTGTAAATTGGATACCACCAAAACCAAAAACGACAGCTTGCCAGATACCACCTGCACTAGCACCGTGAATACCATCTCTGGTGTTACCACGACTATCTTCTAAATCCACCATCAAGGCTTGCATAAATCTTTCATAAGCTGTGTCTAGTTTGCCTAAGTCGGCGGCTATGATGGCGTGAATGGCTGGCCCCAAGGATGAACCATAGGTAATATCGGTGAGGGGTGCGTAGTAGTCCCAATTGCTGGCTAATGCTGTTTGGTTGTAGGGAAAATCTGCTGATAGCTGCATCAGGTACAGCAGCATTAAGACATCGGGTTGCTTAAGAACTTGAGTGTGGTTAGTTTCCTCATGTCCCAAGATACCTTGTATTGATTGCCGCCGTGGTTCGTAGCTTGCTAAGTTAATGTCTTTTAATTGAAAAAAGCCCTCAAACTGTTCAATTAGTCCGGTTGTGGAATCGTAGAGAATCCAAATTTTGTCGCTAATTTCTTGCCATTGCGTTTGTATTTTGGGGGAAAGTTGTAGCTGAGTTTCGAGTTTGGCGGCTGTTTCTGGGAAAGTTTGATGTAACCAGTGGTAAACTTTCAGGGCTTTTTCTAGATGCCATTGCACCAGCCGATTAGTAAAGGTGTTATTGTGAACTAACTCGTGATACTCATCTGCTCCAATCACATCACGAATTTCATATCTGTCAGCATGAGGATTATATTCAACTCGGCTAGCCCAGAAAATCGCCGTATCTAAGACAATCTCTGCACCATAATCACGCATCCATTCGTCATCATTGGTGGCTTGCCAATAGTGCCAAACAGCGTAAGCAATATCTGCACTGTTATGAATTTCGCGATCGCGGCACCAAATCCGCACATCTTGGCCATAATAATCATAGGGTAGTGACCAACGCGGTGTCACTTCATCGCCTGTTACAGCACTTTCCCAAGGATACATCGCGCCTTTAAACCCGTAATGGTCGGCTTTGCGTCGCGCCCCATCTAATGTGTGATAGCGGTAACTGAGTAAGTTTCTGGCTAGGGTTGGTTGATTAAAAATGAAAAAAGGCAAGATAAAAATTTCTGTATCCCAAAAGATATGACCGCGATAACCAAACCCAGAAAGGGTTTTAGCGGGAATACTCACCTTTTCATCGTGGGGTGAGGCGGCAATTAGTAACTGAAACAGGTTGTAGCGCACACCAAAAGCCGCTTGACTATCTCCTTCGATTACTATGTCGCTTTGTTGCCAAACTTGCTCCCAAGCTTGGGCGTTAGCTGTGAGTAAGGTATCGTAGTTTGGCAGTTGTGAGAGTTTTTCTTTGGCGGCATTGACTGGTGTATTTATCTCTCGTGATGTAAACACTGTCACTAAATTATCTATAATCACGGTTTGCCCAGAAGTCGCTACAAAGGAGGTGCTTAAGGTGGGATAACCCGGTACAGTGTTAACTTGTAAGGAAGCTTCTGTTCCCGATATGATCATTTTCGCCGCCATGCCAATTTCAATGCGGGAACTACGGGTACGGCTGTGTAGCCAAATACCTTGATCAGTTTTACCTTGGTCTATTCCTTCCCAATGATTGAAACCTTGGTTTTCCGCATAGCCGTTGATGCTAGCCTGAATTTCAATCTCTGCCTGACAATTGTAGGGTGTGATCTGACAGCGTTGTGCTAGTACGTGTTCATCTGCTAAACTGGCGAAGCGTTCCCAGTAGATATCAATAGTTTTGCCGCTAGGACTGCGCCAACGCACGAAACGAGATAAAAGACCTTGACGCAAATCTAGCTGTCGTTGATATTGTAATACTTCACCTTGATTGAGACGGAAGCGATCGCCATCAATTGTTACTATCACCGGTAGCCAGTCAGGACAGTTAGCCAGTTCGGTGTACACTACAGGCACATCATCATAAACACCATGAATAAAAGTTCCCGGTGTGCCATTGGGATAACCTTCTTCAAAACTACCCCTTGTTCCTAAGTAGCCGTTACCTATGGTAAACACCGTTTCTCTAGACTGCAATTGCTCAGGATGAAACTGAGTTTCAATTAACATCCAGTCTTTATAGATAAAATCACGAGAGGAACTGGTGGTATTCATAGCCGATAACTAGGGAATGGGGACTGTTGACTAGGAAGCAGGGGCAGATGAGGGAGTAGGGGCAGATGAGGGAGTGGGGGGAGAAAAACTAATGACTAATGACTAATGACTAATGACTAATGACTAATGACTAATGACTAATTATCTCTGCATCTGTTTGGCTAAAATCTTTTCGGCTCTGGGTTTATAAAGAAGATGAAACAAAGCCTCCATATAGCGATCCCTAGCTTCATTATTTTCTGGCATGACAAAATTCCAAAAACTAAAAATTTTAGCAAGAGACAATAAATTATTAGTATGGGAATGCCAGTTATACTTATTATGAATTCGCTGATTCATCCATTCAGAAACTTTATCCCAATGTTCGGGATGTGCATCACATTTTTCTAGGAATGCCACAATTTTATGGGCAGTACCTTCTAAATCTGTCGGATTAATATTAAATCCATTTTCGTGGTCTTCAATAACTTCTAAAGAGCCACCAAATTTAGTTGCAAAAGTAGGTAAACCGGAAATCATCGCTTCTAAAATGCTGCGTCCCAAGGCTTCAAACCGAGCAAAATGGACATAAATTCCGCGACAATCTGCCACTACTCGGTAAGCTTCGCCAACTTCACGGTTGTTTAGGCGTATCCCTAACCAACGTATTTTGTTGTGGAGTCCATACTGATTAATTAGGTCATGCAGTTTGTGAATTTCTCCGGCTTCTTCTGGGTTGGTATGCTCAGAAATATGCAGCTTACTGGTTAATAAAATCAGATTGCAATGCTCTTGTAAAGCTGGACTTTTAGCAAAGCATTCCGCTAAACCAGCAAGATTTTTAATGGAAGTAATAGGAGCAACTGCAAATATTGGTCTTTTATTGGGATTTTCTAAATAACCCAAAATGTTAGTATCTTCGTGGTTAAATAGTAGGTCGTAGACTTGTTGACGTAGGTTGGGGTCTCTGTCTTGGGTTTGTCTACAGGAAAAGAAGATACTTTCATTAACTCCCGGCGGTACTAAGTTAAATTTTGGACTAAATAAATCAATGCCATCTACCACATGATATAAATTCGGCATGGTAAAGCATTTGTAAGATTCGTATTGTCCTATAGATTCGGGTGTACCAACAATTTCTTGATAGGAAGAGGTGATAATAAAATCAGCCGCATTCATGCTAATCAAGTCGGCGGTAAATTGTGCCGAAAAGTGATACTGTTCCTCTAATTCTTGCCAATGCAAGTTACTAAAGAGATATTTTGGTTTTTCTAAAGAGTGGGCAATGTTACAATGGATAACTTTGAGACGACGGGAAAGCAGAAAGGCGACTAAGTTACCATCGCTGTAGTTACCTACAATTAAATTTGGTTTGCCGTGAAATTGTGCTAGTAATTCTGTTTCTGCGTCTAGGGCAAATGATTCTAGATAAGGCCAAATATCAAATTTAGATATCCAATTATCGGTAATTTCTGGATTAAATTGACCAAAGGGAACACGCAAAATCCAGGCGTTTTCTGTACCATTTACTTTTTCCACACGCAGGTTACAGAATGTGCCTTCGCAGTTAGGAATGAGGCGGGTGAGGATAATGACATGAGGTTGAATATTAAGTAAATCAAGCCCTGCTAGTTTAATATCTTCCTGTAATTTGTTTTCTAAATTGCGTGCTTGTTCCAAGACATAAATTACTTGCCCTAGGGTTTCATCACGCCCCAAGACACCTTCTTGTGCTACCCAACCGTGGATAGAAACCAAGACGACACGAAAGATAGCGGGAACACGAGAGACAAATGCTTCCAGGATGGCGGGTTGGGGGCTATCAATCAGATGTTCTAGAAGTTCTAGAGTTTCGAGGATGCGGTGGGCGGTGTTACCCCAACCTGGTTCAAAACCGAGTTCTTGTAAGTCAAAGCGAAATTTGGCGTAAGGTTCGTCAGGGTGACGCTGATGCAGAAATTTGATTGCTTGCTGGACTTGTTTGGCTAACTGAGTACCGGAAGAAATGCGATCATTTAGTAGTAGGCGCATTCCATCGTGTTGTAGTGCTTGTAAGGCTAAATATAATCTCTCAAACCAATATTGGGGATCATTCTCTAGTTGATTGCATAGAAAATGGTTGAGGAAGGCTAACCCTTGACCGATGTTGCGGGGATCGCTGATACTGGGGGATGCTTTGTAAAATGGGCTTAAGTCAATTTCTAGGATGTTAGGTTGATAGGCATTGACTAGGCGATCGCTCACATCCAAAAACGCTTGAGGTGACATCAATTCAAACTGGGTAAACTCTGATGTCACTCGCCAAACTTCTTGGCTAGCAATTTTCGCACGCACTACAAACCATGTACTCTCCTCCTCCAGAATTATTTCGTGGGTGCGGTGCAGTAATTTACTCAGTGCCGAAGAGTGATAAAAATATGTAGGTTTTTGCGTTTGGTGACAATATTGAGAAAAAGCTTGTAAAATCTCGTTACTGAGCAAGTAACATTTACCATTAGCTTTTAATGCAAACATAAACTGACGCAGAGCCGTTTTCTCTTCGTTGTCAGTCAAAATAGTTTGATGTAGTTCCCGCATGGCGAATCTCAGAACTTTAGTCAGGTCATGACCTCATTGTTCTCTCCTCACTCATTTAATTTGTGCAATGCTGCTTTAGAGGTGCATTCCCTTTAACCTCTGTATGGTAGATAATCTTTGTTCCATTGACTTCTAGCTTGGGGATGAAGTGATGGTATGGGGGATTGGGTATTGGGTATTGGGGGCTAGGTATAGGATTTTCTTCCTCTACTCCCTTGCCTCCTCTGCCTCTCCTGCTTCTGCTTCCTCATGCAAAAAATGCCAATTTGGCTGATATTTTTGTCAAAAAATTGTATTCTGTAATTTAAGCAACTGTTTTATAAAGAATTTTCTTATTTCAAAAATTTATATCAAGTTGAAAAAAGCTTATGAGATACCAGATTTTAGACGCTAAACCTCAAAATTATTACTGTCAGAACATAAAGTTTCTATTAAGTAAATAATCAATTAAAACACGAAATTAAAATAATTCATATTGCAGAATTATTATATATTTAACTAAACTCTGCATTAACTGGATTACCTGTTATAAATTGTTGTAAACCAAGGCAGTGTTTGCTTAAAAAAAGATTCACAAACTTAAGATTTTTCTAGTTGGGCAATTGCAAGTTAGTTAGTTATCGATTTAAAAAACAAAATCATTGGAGCTAAAACTGAATATCTCGCTTGTCAGGTTAATTGTAAACAGCGAATTCAAAATTTTCAGCTTCCATGAAACTACAATTTCAAACTCTATTTCAGCATCTTCAAAACTATTCAGACATAGCCTCTAATATAGAGGTTGGCTTTGCTAGTTTTGCAATTTTCGAGCCGGGTACATATACAGAGAAAGCTAAAACCCGTTTAGCAATCAATTACGCAGATATCAAACCTCTAGAGGGGATAATTGCGGAAAATTGCCCTAAAATTCACACTCATCAAGTAGCGATCGCACAAAGTCAAGAAAGAGCTAATATCAGCCAAACGCTGCGCTCACAATTAACAGCAGGTGCTACGGCTCAAAAGCAGTGATGACAAAGGCTGAAAGCTTTAATAGCACAAGGCGCACTATTGCCAGTTTACCATTGCGCCTGTAGATGCTGTAGTTTGATCAAAGAAATTAGTTACTAAATCTCAATTTAGATAAATTACATTCGAGATGACTATGAACCACCAGTTTCATTCTTCTCAGCAAAGTTTTCAAAATGCAATTACTATTGAGCAATTGAATCAGATAATTGCAGCCATTACTGATGGTAGATATTCTTGGGCTTGTGTCTTAATTTTACGTTTTGTTGGTTACAATCCTCTTCATTTTATTCCCCAGAGAACCTATAGCCGTTTAATGAAAGAAAATCGTCAAGTTCCCAATGTAACTGTATCTGCTAATAGTGACAATCCAGAGAATCTCAAATCCTCATCACAAGCTGCTAATTCTCATCACAACAATTCTAGCCAACAGGTAAAACATCAAGTTAGAAATTCGTCGAGAAGTTTAGAGCCAAAGATAGCAGAACTTTATCGGCAGCAAAGCTAGAGTATATTACTTTCACAAGTTAGAAAAATTTGGGGTGGGATTTGGAGAAATTTCCGTAAGAATTCAGCACCCAGGAGTCAGAATTCAGAATGAATCAGGGTTTAGGAATATTATCTTATTCATCAAATATGAGCATTTGAACTATTCTGAATCCTGAATTCTGACTCCTGAATCCTGACAAATTTCCTAGTATCTAACCCCGAATTGGCAGATAATTAATATAACTGATCAGTAGCTCAACTTAAAAAAACGTCATACCCAGATACCCGACTTCTCAAAGAAGTCGGGCATCTATCCCATCATCATTTTATCTTTAATTTTGATGATTAGTTGTTTGGAGAATTAGAGCTTTGCGGTTGCTGTCTATTTTCACGCAAATCTTGTAGTTTGCGTATGAGTTCTTGACTAGATTCTAGTGAAGAAGATAACTGATCTTTGTCGGTTGTAGATTCAGATGATGGTTTTGCGCTGGTTGTTGGCGTTGGTTTTGCAGATGGTTGAACAGTTGTTGTTGGTGTTGTTCTTAAAGATGGTTTAGCAGTTGCGGCTGGTGTGGGTGTGGGTGCGGGTGTGGGTTGATTTTTATTGACTTGCGGTACTGCTGGAGGTTTAGCAGTTGCGGCTGGTGTGGGGATGGGTGCGGG
>NZ_LUHJ01000039.1:42545-122065 GCF_001597745.1 Anabaena sp. 4-3
ATTTTTGTTGACTTGCGGTACTGGTAAAGGTTTAATAGTTACAGCTGGTGAGGGTTGTGGTTGCGCCTCATTCTCTGCCGAAGTCTCACTTGTTTTAGGCAGAACTACAGCCGGCGTTTTGTCTTGACTAGCTTCAGCCGCATTACTGCCGTCATTTTGGAAACGTAAACTAAATGGATAACGACTGATTTGCTTCTCTGCTTTAGGCGCGTTTTGGGTGAAATATTCTCTGGTTTTTAGTTGCAGTTCGGGAGCAACTGCTCTGTCTTGGAACTGGATATCTAAGACTTTGCCTTCTGCATCTACTACCAATACACCTAAAACTATACCTTCCAAACCAGGTTTATCTGTGGAGATAGTCTTGCGAATGACTGTTTTTTCTTGCGAATTGGGGTATTGCTGCTGAAGTGCAGCTCTCAATCTTGCGTATGAGTTTACCTGTGTAACTTCAGTCTGTTCAGTTTGTTTAGAAGGTACATCAGGTAGATTCAAAGTAGAGCCTTGCTGCCATTTGGGGATGCTTTGATTAGCAAAGGCTAATTCATCTCCCACTGTCGGAGTTTTGCCAATGGGAGCTACCTTAGCTATATTTTCTCTAGGCTGTGTAGTTGCTGGATTAGGATTAGTATTTACTTGTGTCGCCGGTAGATTGTCAGGCAAATTGTCTGGTAACTTAGCTGCACTCAATTCTGGCAATTTATCTACAGGTAGCGGTGTTGATGTTGTTGGTACTACCGCCTTGTCATCAAAACTCCGAGGAGTTACAGGTGTAAATCTATTTCTGGCAGCATTGAAGCCAGAATTATCGATTTGGAAATTGCGTCTAGGAGATATCCGCAAGGGCTGTCTTTGGGGCAAGGCAGCTATGCGATAATTTTCTGGTATGGTCTGAATTGGTGGCAGTGATAGCGGTGCTGCCACAGGTGGCGGTAAAGGCGGTAAGGTAGTCGTTGCAGCATTCAAACTCGGAGGAGTTTGTAATTGCAGTTGCGGCTGTTGAGGAAATTGATTTTGTAATAAAGGTAATTGAGCTTGCAGGGCAACTGGGTTACTACCTGGATTTTCTGGTAGCCGAATTTGATCAGCTGGATTGATTTCTACAACACCGACTGTGTTTTGAGAGGATGAGTCTTGTTGTTGATTAGAATTTACAGGCATTAAAGGCACAATTAATGCAATAGCACCATGAATTCCCACAGACGCTATTGCTGCTATTCCAGTTGGCTGGCTCAACAATTCAGGTATACTTTTAAACACGGAGACGTAAGACATAACTGTTAATCGTTCACTCGGCTCGGTGGCAGTTGACTAGCAAAGCAATTCTATCTTGATGGCAATCAATGCGCCCCTACACAATCAATCATAGCTGCCGATGTTAGCACTCAAAACAGGATGATTTTTTGTTTTTTATGTAAGACCTGATAACACTTATATAAATATGACACTGGCTGACGAAGTTTTCCCTAATCCTGACTGAGAACGTTGAGTTTTTCACGGTATGGGTCGTTACCAGCTTAAACATAGGGTAATCAACTGTGAGAGCGATCGCATCTTTCTAAATGTATAGCTTAAATCGCTGGTGCAGAGGTAGAAGGATAAAAACTACGGTGGTTTTGATGAACATCAGCAAGTCGAGCTATATTAGCATATCTGCTGATTCTGAGAATGTTGCCAGGGTTGCTATTTTTCTTGGTTTGTTGTTCCTCAAATCTGAAAATTTAGAAAGCTCAGTTCAAAATGCCATTACCTACAATTATTGTACCGGGATATTTAGAAAGCGCGATCGCTTATCGTCAACTTGAAGCCGCTCTCAAAAATTTAGGTTTCCCAACCCTCACCGTACCACTGCGGCGGCGTGACTGGCTACCGACTATCGGCGGTAAACCTGTGACACCGATTTTGCAGCAGCTTGATCGCACTGTTCAACAAGCATTACAAAAATATAACGCTACTCAAGTTAATTTGATTGGTCACTCGGCTGGTGGTTGGATTTCCCGAATTTTCCTAGGAGAAAAGCCTTATGCCATGAATGTCTGGAATGCTCATCCTCTAGTAGCAACTCTCATTACCCTAGGCACTCCCCATACTAGCCAAGAACGTTGGACACGTTGGAATTTAGATTTTGTCAATAATAATTACCCCGGTGCATTTTATCAAAACGTGCATTACGTTTGCGTCGCTGGTCAAACTATTTTCGGGGAGCGACAACGTGGCAGTTGGTTAGCTTACAGCAGCTATCAATTAACTTGTGGCGAAGGTAATACCTGGGGTGATGGGATTACTCCCATTGCTGCTGCTCATTTAACAGGAGCAGAAAATTTGGTGATTGAAGGTGTGAGGCATTCGCCTAGAAGTAGAGGGATTTGGTATGGTTCACCAGAACCTTTAAACATTTGGGTACAGTATTTAGCTTGAAAACCGGGGCTAGGGGTTAGGGGCTAGGGTTAAAATTCAACCAAACATCTTATCATACCTCAATTGCTTTGCCAGATTCAGAAAAATTTATTTTTAATCATGTTTTTTAATAAAACTTAGTTACAATTGTAATAAAAATATATATTCACACCAATCACAGGAGGGGCGAGCCATGCAAAGCACCCAGTTTGATCGGATTTTGCGGCGAATAGCAACGATATTATCGGTCGTAATACTTTCCCTGTGCCTGATGTATGTCTCTACAGGAGTTTTACTGTCTTTTTACTACGAACCGACAGCAGGCGGGGCTTATAATTCCTTGAAAATGATTGATACAGAAGTCGCCTATGGTTGGTTATTCCATAGAGCGCATGATATATCAGGTAATGTGATGATTGCGATCGCCCTCATCCAAATTGTCGTTATGTTCTTAGGGCGGCAATTTCGCAACAGTTGGCTGGTAGCTTGGGTAAGTGGTATTTTCTTTACCCTGAGCGCGATTGGATTAGATTGGACAGCGATGATTCTCGATTGGACTCAAGAAGGCTACTGGCGGTTTAACATTGAGTTAGGCAATATTGAAGCTATTCCTGTCATCGGTACACAACTGCGAGATATCCTCACAGGTGGTGGAGCCATCAGCAGCATTACTGTCCAACATCTATATACCCTGCATAGCGATATCATCTCTGTTGTTGCCATCGTTTTGGCTGTAGTGCATTTTGCCGCTTTAATGTGGCAAGAACGGCAAATGTATACACAACCAACAGAGAAAACAATTCAACTTTCTGGCGCATCACTGGCGGAAGGTTAAGCCAATTTCCCTACAGGTAATTCTTCCAACTCTGGCAACTTTTCTAAAGCCAAGGGTGTAGACTGACTAGCACCAGATAACCGTTTTAACAGATTCGGTCTGGGGTCGTACAGCAGATAGATAATGCGATCGCCTACTTCCCATTCTTGATTAGCTGGGGTAATCTGTAGGCGTTCATCCCTCTCTACCAACAACGGCACTAATACCCCAGTCCGCATTTTCTCTTGAATACGTTCCTTTTGATGAGCAAACTCTGATTCATTCAGTGTAGTTGTTCCTAACTTCACCCGCCCATTCGTCAGGTACTCGTTCCAAGTTTTCACGGCTAAGTCAGAAACAAAAGCTTGCTGAACTTTATTATTAGCAGAATTATTCGTTTGGGGGTCACGGGGAAAAACTGCTAACACACGCGGCGGATTAAATTCCTCGGCTGCTCGTTGCGCCACCACGAAATTCACCTCACCATTATTCGTGATAGCTAAAAAAGTACCCATTGAGCTAAGTCCCGCTTCTTCCAACACCTCAGCATCTAAAGCACTACTAGCAATCACCCTAATATTTTGGGCTTCCGCTTGCTCTAAATATTCCGGCTCAGTATCGATGAGTACAACATTTTCTCCCCGTTCTTGAAAGAATCGGGCAATTAACAGACTTAAAGGATTACAACCAACAATTACCGCCCCTGTGGCTTCGTGAGAAGTAATTTCTAAGCATTGAGCCACCCAGCCAGCAGTCAGTCCTTGACAAACCACAGTCATGATAATCGTGAGGAATACTAAAGCCTTGATGGCATCACCACCATTGATCCCGTGCTGAGTTAGCAAAATCGCAAACAAAGAAGCAACAGAAGCAGATACAATCCCTCTAGGTGCAACCCAACTTAAGAATACTTTCTGTCGCCAGTTTAAATTACTGTTCCAAGTACACAACAGGATATTAACTGGACGCACAACAAACATCAATACCAAAACCGTCAACAAACTACCCCAACCCAAAGCCAACACACTGGCGATGGAAAGATCAGCCGCTAGCAGAATAAACAGTACAGAAACACTCAGAATTGTCAGTTGACCTTTGAAGCTACGCAATAGGCGTTCTTCGGGTACAGAAGAGTTAGCAAATACTGCTCCGGCGACTACGGTAGTCATCACCCCTGATTCACTGCGGATCATCTGCGCTAGGATAAACAACCCCCATAGCACCGCCAAAACTACCAAATTTTTCACCTCAAAGGAGAGAAACGTGGCACGTTTGAAAATCAGGCTCATGACATAACCGCCTACCCCACCAATCGCGCCACCAATACCAAGGCGCATCAGTAAACCGATAATGGCATTAATCGGGTCTGCATCACCGTTGATGATGGTGTCTAGCACCACGAAGGCGAGAATAGCACCAACCGGATCGATTAAAACCCCTTCCCCTTCTAGCAGCGTTGCTACTTGGCGGTCTACATTGATTTGTTTGAGTAGGGGGCCAATCACCGTTGGCCCTGTCACCACGACTATAGAGGCGTAGAGAAAAGCTATATTCCAAGGAAACTCACCCAACCAGTGAGCCGCCATACTGCCACCAATCAGCGTGACGAGAGTTCCCAAGGTTACGAGTAGTTGCAAGCTGAGAGAGACTCTACCCAACTCTCGCAAATCTAGGTTTAGTCCGCCTTCAAAGAGAATGATCGCCGTTGCTAGACCAACAATTACTTCCAGTCCAGTACCGAGCATTTGGGGATGCAATACCCCCAAACCATCAGAACCGAGCAAAATACCCAACATTAGTAACAGGACGATGCTAGGTACACGAAAGTAGGCAGCCAAAACCTGCGCGCTAATACCTGCAACGACAGTAATCACCATCTGTAGGGTGACTTCAAAAGATGCTTCCATGCTGTCGATGTTGAGTGGTGTGTTTCAAAATATTTTGTAAAGAATAATCAAGACTCCCTTTACAGGTTACAACATTAGACCTTGTATCCCTTGCTAAATTCAGAGTTTTTTTCCTACTTAGTCTTTCAAAATACTCTATTTCTGGCTAATTGGCGACAGAGTGTGACAATTAGCCAACAATTCATTAATTGTTTTATTATTCAACATAGGTAAAAATACAACATTTGATAGATGTACATAATCTGCCTAGTGTTAGATGTTTTCTGTGTAGGACAGAGGAGGCAGAGGAGCGGAGGAGATTTTTCCCCAGAAACTCTTGAATTTTGAATTTTGAATTTTGAATTTTGTAGCTTGCTTCCCGTAGGGTATGTTGAATTGATTTGTCCCCAGTCCCCAACCTGCCCAAAAAATTCTTTGCTCAAACCATTGACATTATCTCAAAAATCCGTTAAGTTATTAAATGTCTGAGGTTGATGCCCCCATCGTCTAGAGGCCTAGGACACCTCCCTTTCACGGAGGTAACGGGGATTCGAATTCCCCTGGGGGTATTAAACAATCGATTCTAAGAGTTAAACAGACTTAGTTAATAACTAACTGTTATTAACTATAACCAATCTGTCGTAGTCATTAACAGAAAATTCTTGGAATTGTTAAATTCCTGAAGTTTATGCCCTCATCGTCTAGAGGCCTAGGACACCTCCCTTTCACGGAGGTAACGGGGATTCGAATTCCCCTGGGGGTATTAAAATAAATCTAAACAGAGAAACAAACTTATCAAAACATAGTGGGAGTGTGAGAACCCCTGCTCTTTAGAGAGGGGATGTAGCTTGCTTCCCCGCAGGGGTAACACGACTCAACAGGTTTTAACCTGTTTTTTTAATGCGAGACTTATGGTAAATTTTTACTAATGATGCTGGTGAAAAACCCATAACAAAAAGCATCATAAGTTGACCAAAAGTAGCCGTACAGCCAAGCAATTGGTCGAGGCGAGTAGGACTGTTTGAACCAGTCTAAGACCCTTTGGAGCAGAACAAACATTGCGGAGTGTAGCTTTAGCTCACGTAGCAATATCAGTTCGGAATCCTGGTTTTTCAAAGCCAGGAGAGTTCAATTGTGCTTAATTGTCACTTCCTACGGCTAGTGACGCTGTAGGAACTATTTTTTAAGTGAAAGACTGTAATCGCTGGTAAATCGCTAGCATATTAGATTTAAGATCCTGGCTTAAGCGACGTTCAATAATTGACACGGGCATAGTTAGCTTAGGCCAGATTTGGATTGTGTAACACAGATGAGTTCCTATAACTTGATCAAGGATATAAGGTTCTAGACACCAACGACCGGAGAAGCCCTTAAAATCACCTTCCACCATTTGAAAGTTGATTTCTTTGGGGAAATATTCTTCCAAGTCTAAAACCACACGAGCGCAAAAGTTGAAATTGAGTAAGCGTTGAGAACCGACTTGTTCTAACCTAATGCCACCGTTAGGATGCTCCAATAAAGAACTTGTGGCAAGGTTGGGAATAAAATCCGCTAAGGCTTCATAATCTGTAAGCACCTGCCAGACTCGCTCCACTGGCTGGGGAATCTGGACTTTAGCCGTAATTTGTCGCTGTCTCTCGGCAATTTTTTCAATTAGGACTTCTACTAGGGGTAAATTATCTGCATCCGCAATCAATTCGTCATTGAGATTGGGAGCAAGTGCCAAGTCCTCTGTGATGTTTTGTGGATTAGTCACTGTCAGAATATGTGTTACTGTCTTCAGAAAACTGGGGTAGAGTCAGGGTGAAACAAATTTCACTTAATGAAGAGTCGGGAATGGGGATACTTTCGACGGCGATCGCTCCATTGAGATGCTGCACCAAGGACTTAACTAAAGCTAGTCCTAAGCCAGTCCCCGGAGTCCAACGGCCTCCTCTCCCCCGACGGAACCTATCAAATATATAGGTGGCATCTTCTTCAGAAATGCCATGTCCTATGTTAGTCACTTTGATCATAACTTGATCAACTAGCTGATTAACTTGGTGACTGGCGTGTAGGTGAATAATCGTATTGCGCTCAGAGTATGTATGAGCATTATTCAATAACTCTTGCAGAATTCTGTCAAAGCTTTCCAGTTCGGTTTGCAGCTTTAACGACTGCTGTGGGATATCTAAATCTATGGTTAATCCTTTTTGTGCCAGTTTTGGGGTGATGGCATCAGTAAATGCTTGGATGCGAGCATTGACATTGATATTTTCATAGTGTGGCCGTTCTGGTTGCGTCTCTAGTTTTTGCAGAGTCAGCAAGTCATTAATTAAGTTGATTTCTTTGGCACACTCTTGTTCGAGGATATCCAAGTATCTTACTTGACGTTCTGGCGTAATCCCTGGCAATTTTAAGTTTTTGATCGACATCATCATATTCGTCAACGGGTAGCGTAGGCGATCGCTGATGTTGCTCATAAACTCGTCTTTGATTTGGTTGAGTTCCTGCAATTGCTCTACATATTGACGGGTTCTCTCGTGCAACTTGGCTTGTAGTTCCAGACTGCTTTGCAGTTTGGCGGTACGTTCATCGACTAAAGTTTGGACTTGCCGCAGTGTTTTTGACTGAATAATGGCGTTACTGACTTGCGCGCACACCATTTCTACCAGATTTAATTCTGCCAGTTGCCAGTTACGCGCCTCTGCTTGCTGTAGCACCAAAAAGCCGAGGACTTTGCCTTGATTTTCTAACGGCATTAAGAGTACAGATGGTAATTCTGTAATCGTCAACAATGGTGCAACGGCAAAGGTGTCTTGTATCTCCGTATAGTCGTTGATAATAACGGGTTTTCCCCCATCTGTGAACACACGCTGACATAACCCACAATCAGCCAACGAGAAAGATTTGGTTAAAGATTCTATGTGAACTTCTCTACGCCATTCACCCACAACATCGGCTTTTGCCTGGGGAATTTGTTTTTTCGCTGGAGTTCTAAACAGGGTATCTGTATATTTGAGCAAGATGAGCAAACCCCGATCTGCTTGGAGAGATTCGGCTGTGGATGCTATAGCTAACTGGAGCATTTGATTTAACTCCAAGTTACTCCGACTCAAGATAGTGAGTTGCTTAATTAAGCTTTGGTGTTGGTTGCTTTTTTGCAGGTATTGCTGTTGAGTAGCAATCAACTGTGCTTGTGTGACTAGGCTAAAAGCGATCGCACAAGGCAGTTCCACCGCTTTGAGAATTTGTTTTTCTGCTTCACCCCAATCATAAGATTGGAACTTAATCAGATTAATTACACCATTATTTTTACCTTGGAAGCGGGTGGGAATGGCTAAAACTGATTTGATTGGTAATGACCAGTGTTGACACCCGATGACTAAGCTATGTTGAATGATGGAAATATCTTCAATCGTAAATGGTTCCGTCGCACATTGCACCACGGGTAATTCCGTCAATAACCGTTCCGTTGAGAACAGTTCATCGTGTTGCCAGATTCCCAAATATTCAGCAGAACACCAACTAGCGGATTTGGCTTTAGTGGAGTCTTCGCCTGTGAGGGTAACTAAGCAACAACAATCTACTTGTGCGGCAACTCCCACCAACGCCGCAATCTCTTGCAACATTGATGTTGTTGTCTGTGGATTAGTAGCAATGATGTGATTAATTTGTTGTGCCAGATCGTTGGCTGTTGTTTCCTGATGCTGCATCAGTTTGACTGGGTATGTTTGAAGTCGCTCTGGGTCATCGGAGCATTCTGGCGGCGGTAGTAAATGCTTGTTCATTCGTGATATGCTCTCAAATAGTGGCCCTTTTTTACTTGCACCCAACTTTGTGGCATATTCCTCACCGTTAGTTGTGCAGTCCTAGCGGATGAATGGCAAATCCTGTCTTAATATTTTCTATCATTCTGTTATAGTCCCTTTCTTTTGCAGATGAGCAGGTTTTCCGTATATAAAAATAATTTATACATTAGATATAAAAATACACTCGGATTCTCCCCTAGACTTGAGTAACTTGTGTGTTACGCTTCACGGCAATATCAAGTAAATAGTTTGAACTTACAATATCGTGTTTATAACTAGACATAAACAGTATTTCTCTGGATTTTAGACCAAAATCTCATATTACTAAACCGCATTCTTACTGTTGCGGTTGCAATCACACCTGAAAAGGGAACAGGGAACAGGGAATAGGGAACAGGGAACAGGGAATAGGGAACTGTTCCCCAAATGCAGCCCAGTTATGCAGGAGGGCAAGAACTAGGCTGCATTGATGGAAATATAGGACGACTAACCGGCTAAACTTTCGACACTCAGAGGAACCATATCGCCATGTTTGGTGAGTCCTAATAACATTGGTTGTTGGGGTGGAATGACTTTGCCTGTGAGTACACAACGTTCTTCTTGTTGGGCGGTGGCGGCTATACTAGCTCGAATATCGTCGCGTGAAAATCGCGGTTTCCACTCTCCTGATTTTTGCTGGACATAATTCCAGAGGATATCTCGAATCAGGGCTTGATATCCCTGATTGCCAGCAATTGCTTTCAGTTTCTCTTTTAGTTCTCGCTCTAAACGGATGCTGGTAACTTCCATTTCGGTGGTTGAGGTGCGAGTAATTGTGTGCATGATTTTTCTCCTTTAAGGTATAGACAGGATAGTAATACAAGTGTAGTATGTTTAAAGCAATGTTCAATAGGTGAAGTTTTCTGTGAGATCCATTTACCCCATCTCTACTTTCTGGCGTACAACCAACTATCGATTTAGTTGGGAATCCGACGCTGTGGGAGTGGAGTATTTATTTATGGGTGATAGTGGCTACCAGCATAGACAAATCACAGAGAGTAATTATGAGTTTCTATCAGTCAATATTGATAAGCTGAATGCCAAACCACAACTAAAAGCAAGAAGCGGGAGGTACAGACAGAGAAATGCTGTACCAAAATAAGACCAAAAAAGTTACGGTCAATTTCTTATCCCCCGCTTCACCTCAATCAGAAGCGGGGGTTTTTTATTAAGGAGTGAAGCTGTGGCTATTGCAACGCCAGTGTTAGAGCAGTCTGTAGTGGTATTTTCGCAAAATTACTTACCACTGTGCCGGGTGAATATTAAGCGGGCTATTGTGCTATTAATCACCAATAAAGCCGAACCTTTGCTGGGTTCTACGGTCGATGGGTGGCGAGTTCACTCACCGAGTTTGATCGTGAATGTACCTAAATATATCCGCCTGAAAATCGCTGCTATTGAAAGATCATGGAAAGTTCCGCCGGTGAATCGACGGGAGGTTTTGCGGCGAGATCATTACAGTTGCCAATATTGCGGGAGTAATAAACGTTTAACACTAGATCATGTGCTTCCCAGGTCTAGAGGTGGTTCTCACTCTTGGGATAACGTAGTGACAGCTTGTGAAAGATGTAACTCTCGTAAAGGCGATCGCACCCCAACTGAGGCGGGTATGCAGTTACGTACTAAGCCAAAACCCCCAGTTCACCCGGCGGTAGCTTTTGCTTTGAGTGAAGCTTGGCAGGATGCGACACAATTTTGGATAGATGTGCAAGCAAACCTGGAATAACAGGAGAGCATAGGAATGCTGAAATTAACTTACACTGAAAACAGTTTTTATTTAGAGTGTCTGGGTTTGTCTGTGGAAGAATGGGTACAAACGCGAGTCATTTTAGCGTTACGTGTTGCCCAAAGTTTATGCGTCGAACCCAGCACCGCTTCCTTTTTGCTACCTGCGGACTTACCAGGAATTGAAGCACTCAAGGCTGAAGCGAAACTGGCTAACAGTGAAATTATTGATTTATCTGTCTGTGATGCTGAGTATGTAGAAGTTTCCCTACGGGGTTATTGGCTATCAGATGGTTCTCAAGATGCTGATGGGGTGTTTGTGACGGCAATTAGTGATTCGTCTGATGTTGATGTCTCCCCTTCGCGCACAGAGTTCTTTTTACACAAGTTGTGGCGGGAGGCTCAAGCTTGTGCTTCTGTGATGAGTGAGGGGTAGAGGAGAACCCCTCCCCTGTAAGGAGAGGGGGGTTTTTTTCGCTATTCTCTTGTAGGGAAGGGGGTATAGATGTAGGTTGGGTTAAGTGCAGCGCAACCCAACTCTTATAACAATTTTAAGAAAGAATGTGACAGATATATACGCGCAAACCCTTGTGATGTCTATTTTTCTTCATTTTGAATTTTGAATTTTGAATTTTGAATTGATATTAGATTGGTGTTGGGTTTCCTACGTCAACCCAACCTACAATTTTTTTGCATCATTTTAGTCGTGTCAGTCCACTGCTGGAATATACTATCGCTGAAGGTAAAGCAGAAATAATATGGTGCGGTGGTTTTTTTCAGTAGTTTTACTGTTGCTTTTAGTGGGTTGTGGTAATGTTGGCTTGCTGCCAACTAGCGAGTTGGTGCAGAAGGCGATCGCACTCCAGCTAGCACAAACCCAAGCACAACTTAATCAGCATTTGGATCTGAATTTTCAAGGGTTTGAAATTAAACACCTGAAAATTAGCCGGGAAGAACCTCTGACGGTGGAAAGTTTACCGGCTTTTCGTGTGCGGGGAACTTATGATTTAATTTTTCAGCTACCTAAGAGACAGTTAACTAAACTGCAACAGCCTTTTGAGGTTTACTTACAAATTCAACAAGAAGGTAAAACTTGGCGGTTGCTGTTACCTAGTAAGGATAGTCTAGATGCTGCAACTGTTTGGCGTAGCTATCTTATCCCATAGAGAATATATGCAGCTAGAAAAACTATCACATACTTTTATATGCCGAAGCTAAAACTTAACCATGATTAAGGTGATTGTTTCACCATAGTCAGGGTTATATGTATTTCAATTTGTTTATTAGTTCGATAGCGGGTATTGTGGCGGTGGTGCTGCTGGCTTTTGGGGTGCTGCAATGGTTTCATGTACCAGCCGGGAGTTTTCTTGATTGGGTAATTGGGGGTGCGAGTTTCTGGTGGTTGTTAGTGATTGTGACTGTACCCTGGAATATTCATTTTCAAGCTAAACAGGTGTTAGCGGAAGCCGCACAGTCTCAGGAAAAGGATATACCTGTAGATGATAGACAAGTGCAGTATGTCCAGGTTTTAGCCAAGCGATCGCTTTGGTTGGCTTTGGGTTTACACTTATTATCAGCTATTGGTCTTTATACTCTCGCCGCCACGGGAATTAGTGCTGTAGGCTATATTAGCTCTGGCGCAGCTTTGTTATTAACTATTTTGCGTCCGGCTATCCGTGCTTATGAATATTTATATGCGCGGTTGACAATGATTAGTCAAGAGTGGAAGTATCCCCGTGAGGATATTGTCGAACTGCGTCAGCGTTTCTTTGAACTAGAGCAGAAAGTCCAGGTTTTAGAAGAACAATTGAATTTAGAGCAGCCCTATTCATTAGCAGCGACACAACAACGCTTTTCTGAAGAAACTCGCCGGGATTTAGCGAAAATTGCCGCTAATTTAGAAGAATTGCGCGCTACTAATCAAACCGAACACGAACGATTAAGCCGGGAAGCCAGGAATGCGATCGCGCAACTTTCCACAGATGGGCAATTTTTGGATCATGTCCGCGAAATCATTAGATTTTTTAAGACAGCCTAATCAGTATCGCTATTTAAGACAGTAATGCTACCATATCTCGCTCTTTACGTCTTGTACCTAAAGGTAGAAAATAAAGGTTAACTTAAGTTTAACTAGGGTTTAACTTGGGCTACCTCAAAAGAGTGATTTCCCAATCAACTACCCGAAACCTGCAAATCTATCTCCGGTGCAACTGAGGTAAAATGACGCAACCTTGCAATCAACTCAAAGAGTGGGAAGAACGTCGTGATGAAGCAAGTAACTACTACAGGCAGGGAAAGTTTCAAGAGTCTTTAAATTTGGCGAGCGAAAATTTACGTTTAGCAAGAGCGATTCCAGATAAAGCGAGAGAAGGTCATACATTAAATGATATAGGTTTGGCTTATCTGGGTTGTTGTCAATTTGAGCTAGCAATAGATTATTTTCATCAGGCTTTAGCTGTTGCGGTTGAGCTTGGTAACTTACAAGCCGAAGCCACAGCATTGAGTAATTTAGGTTCTACCTGTAGCCGTTTAGGACAACTTTCTCAGGCGTTGGAGTATCTGGAGAAAGCAGCGCAAATGTTTCGGGAATTGCAAGACTCACAAGGGGAAGTATCTACACTCAATGATGTAGCACTAATTTACATCAGGTTGGGTGAACCGAAGCGATCGCTCTTGCTACAACACCAAATTTTAGCCATGCGGCGATTACTGGGCGACTTTTCCGGTGAGGCAACAAGCTTAAATGGATTGGGATATGCTTACAGTGCTTTGGGTGACTATAAAAAAGCCTTAGAACATTTAGAAGCAGCATTACCAATTCAAAAAGCTGGGAGGAATGTCATAGGGCAAGCCATCACCTTAAATAATATTGCCTCTATTTATATCGATATAGGACAACCGAAACAAGCACTATTAATTTATCATCAAGTGCTGTTATCCCGTCGGACATTAGGCGATCGCATCGGTGAAGCAAACACCCTCAACAATATCGGTTTTACCTACAATAAATTAGGCATTCATCGCAAAGCACTGAAATTTTTTAAACAAACCTTAGCAATATATCAAGAACAGGGAGATATTCTCGGAGAAATTTCCACATTGCTCAATATGGGTAGCGTTTATGTGATGACAAAACGTAAACAGTTAGCGCGGACTTGTTACCACAACGCCCAACAATTAGCATTGAAAATCGAAAATACCTCACTATTAGAAAAGGTAAAACAATTTATGGATGCGCTGTAGTCATTAGTCATTAGTCATTAGTCATTAGTCAATGGGGACTGTTGACTAATGACTGTTGACTGAGAAAGAATTTCTACCTCATCCCCCTCATCCCCAATCCCCAGTCTCTACAATCGGTTGGCGTTTAAGAATCCGGCTGATTCATAGAGACGTTTGACCATAGCTGTGATTTTTGTACCATAATCTAAATCAGCAGACCAACGTCCTGATAATTGATCCACTAAGGGAGCAACACCACGGGTAACAAAACGAAACCGAGGATCAACGACTTCATTAACTAAAGGTTCTAGACTGGCGTAGGCTTTCAGGTGTTGGATATGCGCCCTGACTCCAATTCTGGCACTAGGAAAGGAAGCTGTCTCTGCACCGCCGCCAATCGAACCTAAACCAGCAAAGTTATTTTGTTGAGGTTGAATGTCTCCGCCAAAGCGTAAAAATCCTGTTTCTAGGCACATTTGGCAAAAAGCAATGTCATAATTTACGCCCTCAATGCTGGCTTCTTCTCGATAGAGTTTTGGTAAGTCAGGAAACTGATTGAGGGCATTTTCATTGTTGTTTCTCAGAAATATTTGTAACTCAACTTCTGAGGTATTACCATTAGACATGATGCGGTCAAATTGACCAGGGCAAATGATTAAATTGGAACGTAAAATGACAGTGGTAGTTGCTCCATCCCAGCCGACAGCAACATTAAAATCTCGCAATTCTATGGCTTTAATATACACCACTTTACGATAGGTAATCCGATTAACATTAGGTGCTTTTGACAAGTCAATCCGCAACCGATCTACTAAATCAATCGGAATGTAAGAGTTACCGTTGACTAAAATTCCTTGTTCGGCGTAATTTTGGCCGTTAATGTTGATGTTGATGGCTCGATAAGTGGGTTCTGGGGGACTTCCAGGGGTGGGATCTATCACTCGACTCCAAGATGCTAACCCATCGGCAATACCTAAAGCGAAATCTCGACGGCGATTTTGTAACAATGCCCTATCTTCTGGATTGCTGAGGAAGCCGACTTGTAATAATAAAGAAGCTATTCTAATTTGCCGACAAAAGGCTAAACTGCCCAAACCACTATCTGTGTCAGGTTTTACGCCTCGGTTTGGCAGTTGCGGTACACGGCGTAATAGTCCGACTAATAGCAATTCGCCATTGCTTTTACGCTCGTTATTTGTGGCAATATAATAAACACTGGCTCCCCGTACAGTGGGGCTACTAGCAGCATCGGCATGAATCTCTAAAGCGACATCACCCCTACGCCCACGGGCATTAATCCAAGCGAGAGTACCCGCAGCACTCAGATCATCGGGAACAGACAAAACTTCAAAATTCCGCGATCGCAGTTCTGTTACAATCAAATCGCGCAACAGAATCATCTCCCTAGCTTCCGTCGTACCACCAGCGATAGAACCGGGATCAATACCTCTTGCCTCTCGCCCTCCGTGGGCTGCTGAAATAAATATACGCCCCATTTACCGTAATTCCTCTTAAAAAAATCAGCCTCAGCAATTCTATAGAATATTCTTCCTTGGGCAACAACAATATAATATCCATCAGGAGCGATTCAACATTGATTTTTTGCTATTTCTCCCAATGTCTTAAGGAAGGATGAGGGCAGGGGAGGCAGGGGAGGCAGGGGAGGCAGGGGAGAAAAACTAATGACTAATGACTAATGACTAATAACTAATGACTAATGACTAATATGCAAATTCCTCGCTTGCACCCAGACACAATTGAAGAAGTTAAACAGCGTGTTGATATTGTTGATGTGGTATCAAACTACGTAGTTTTGCGTAGGCGTGGTAAGGATTTTGTGGGGTTGTGTCCTTTCCATGATGAAAAAAGTCCTAGTTTCACGGTTAGCCCCAATAAGCAAATGTATTATTGCTTCGGCTGTTTAGCTGGGGGGAATGCTATTAAATTTTTGATGGATTTGGGTAAGCAATCTTTCGCTGAGGTGGTGTTAGATTTAGCACGGCGTTATCAAATCCCTGTGCAAACTCTTGCACCAGAACAACGTCAAGAGTTACAGCGTCAGTTGTCTCTACGTGAACAATTATATGAGGTTCTGGCTTCGGCGGCTCAGTTTTATCAACACGCTTTGCGCCAATCCCAAGGGCAAGGGGCGATGCAATATTTACGAAGCGATCGCCTCCTCAATGAAGCTACTATCCAGCAGTTTGGTTTGGGTTATGCGCCCCCAGGTTGGGAAACTCTCCACCGCTATTTGGTAGAGGATAAGCATTACCCGGTGCAGTTGGTGGAAAAGGCGGGATTGATTAAACCGCGCAAGGAAGGAAACGGATATTATGATGTATTCCGCGATCGCTTGATGATTCCTATTCGTGATGTACAAGGGCGAGTTATTGGCTTTGGTGGTAGAACTTTAACTGATGAACAACCGAAATATTTGAATTCACCAGATACGGAATTATTTAATAAGGGTAAAACTTTATTTGCATTAGATGAAGCTAAAGCCGGGATTTCTCAACTCGATCAAGTGGTGGTTGTAGAAGGATATTTTGATGCGATCGCTCTCCATGCGGCGGGTATTAATAATGCTGTTGCTTCCCTTGGTACGGCGTTGAGTTTGGAACAAGTCAGGCTGATGTTACGTTACACTGACTCTAAACAATTGGTACTCAATTTTGATGCTGATAAAGCCGGAAATAACGCCGCATCAAGGGCAATTGGGGAAATCGCTGATTTAGCTTATAAAGGTGAAGTTAAACTAAAAATTCTCAATATTCCCGATGGCAAAGATGCGGATGAGTTTTTGCGTTCTCATAGTCGAGAAGATTATGACCAATTATTAGCAAATGCGCCTTTGTGGATAGATTGGCAGATTCAGCAAATTCTCAAAGACCGGAATTTAAAACAAGCTACAGATTTTCAACAAGTTACACAAGAAATAGTTAAGTTACTCAAAAATATAGTTAATAGCGATACGCGCAATTATTATGTTTCTTATTGTGCGGAAATCCTCAGTTTAGGCGATGCGCGACTCACACCTTTAAGAGTCGAAAATCTCTTAACTCAAATCGCTCCAACTGCGGCTACATATTCTCAGCCTGTACCTATCAAGAGAAGCGATAATACTAGAAAAGTTTCCCAAATTCCCACCACAGAAAAAAGTCTTCTGGAACAAGCTGAGGCTTTGTTACTGCGGATTTATTTACATTGTCGGGAACAGCGTCAAGTGATTATTGCTGAGTTAGAAGAACGGTGTTTAGAGTTTAGTCTTTCTCATCATCGTTTTTTGTGGAGTCAGATTTTAGAGTTGATAGAGGTGGAAGTTGATTTAATATCGAAGTTACAAGATAGATATTTAGAATTAGGTGAAGATGTCAGCTTAATTTCTCATCTGTTGCATTTGAATGAGATAAATAAAAAAGAATTGATTCGGACTCCTCAAGTTGTGCAAGCTGCCCTGGCTTGTATGCAAAGGGTGTTAACAGAAAAACGTTATCGTCACTTTTTTGAACTGTGGCAAGAAACTGATCACGAGGCTGAACCGGAAAAATGGGAGTCCTATTATAAAGCTTTTTATGCGGAAAAGTTGAAGCTTCAGGAGTTAGACGAACAGCGTAAATTCTCACTCACTGATTTGGTTTAAATCTGATTAATTGATATCTGTTTTTTTCTCACGCAGAGGCGCAGAGGCGCGGAGGGGATTTTTTAGATGTTGCGAGTTTTTGAGGATGTGTTTCTAGTGGGTTTCTTTGTGTTAGAGGGGTGGTTGAGATGAAACATCAGTTTCCTTCTGATTGGACTACTAGCCCATTTAGGAATGTAGCTGAGGTCATTACAGGTACAACTCCCTCTACACAATATCCTGAGTATTACGGTGGTTCTGTGCCTTTTGTTGGGCCAGCAGAGCTAGGTGGAGCAGAACCCGTTACTCAAAGCTCTAAGTGGTTATCTCCTGCTGGGGTCAAGCAAGCTAGACTACTTCCTGCTGAATCTGTCCTAGTATGCTGCATTGGTGCAACCATTGGAAAAGTTGGCTTTGCTGGTACAGAGCTAGCAACTAATCAGCAAATAAATGCTTTGGTTTTCAATAAAAGCATCATTTGTCCTAGATATGCTTTCCATTATTGTCGAACACTAGAATTACTAATTCGGCATTTGGGAGCATCTACAACGTTACCTCTCTTACCTAAAGGACGTTTTCAAGAACTTGAAATTTCCTTTCCTCCCCTCGAAGAACAGCGTCGCATTGCTGCAATTCTCGATAAGGCTGATGATGTTCGCCGGAAACGCAAACAAGCGATCGCACTCACAGAGGAATTATTGCGATCGGCCTTCTTGGAGATGTTCGGCGATCCTGTGACAAATCCCAAAGGGTGGAGAACAGATAATTTAGGCAACTTACTAGCTGAACCACTTCAAAATGGAGTTTACTTTCAAAAAGAATGCTATGTAGAAGATGGCACTGGAATAGAGATGATTCACATGTCGGATGCTTTCTACGGTGTAGTTAAGCGAGGTAATCTGAAACGGGTTGCTGCAACATCAGCAGACATAGAAAAATATGGACTTAATTCTAATGATGTGATTGTTGCCAGGCGATCATTAAACTATGAAGGCGCAGCAAAGCCTTGCTTGATTCCAGTGGATCAAAAACCTTTAATTTTTGAGTCAAGTTTAATTAGAGTGAGAGTGAATAGAGATATTCTAGACCCTATCTTTTTGTTCTCGTATATGTTGCAGCCACAAGTTCGTTCAGCTTTTGTTTTCCCTCATGTAACTAAATCAACAATTTCTGGAATCAATCAGGCAGGATTACAACGGGTTCAAATCTTAGTTCCCCCAATTTCTATTCAAATAAATTACAGAAAGCTTTATGAGAAGGTAACTTCATTTAGAAATGTGTACGAAAGAGACTTAAACATTGCAGAAACTTTTTTCAACTCCCTACTACAAAAAGCCTTCCGGGGGGAACTGTGAAAACCCCTCTCCATAGCTTGCTTCCCGTAGGGTACCTCTCCCCTACAAATGTAGAGACGTTGCATGCAACGTCTCTACAACCCCCATTCCCTGCCTTGCGGCACGCTGCGCGAATGTAGGGAAGGGGGGCTGGGGGGGTTAGGTTTGAGAGAATTTGGAGTTATTGAAAAACAGGGGTAAGACTATTTCTTACTGTAGAGACGTTGCATATAACGTCTCTACATCATTTATGTGGTGCAACTTCAGAGAAAATTGGTATAAGGATAATATACGCGAAAATTATGACTCAGACAATTTCCATAAATGATAATCAACGCTTACAACTCCAACCCCTAGACATTCCCACCCGGTTACTATTAGGGCCAGGGCCTTGCAATGCACACCCGGACGTATTGCAAGCCATGAACACCGCCCCAGTCGGACATCTTGATCCGGCTTTCTTAGCACTGATGGATGAAATTCAATCCTTACTGCGCTACGTTTGGCAAACCGACAACCCCCACACCATAGCAGTCAGTGGTACAGGTTCAGCAGCAATGGAAGCGACAATTGCCAATGCAGTAGAACCCGGTGACGTGGTATTAATTGGTGTCATGGGTTATTTTGGTAATCGTCTTGTGGATATGGCGGGAAGATACGGCGCAGATGTCCGCACCATTACCAAACCTTGGGGACAAGTATTTACATTAGCAGAACTCCGCACCGCTTTAGAAACCCATCGTCCAGCAATTCTCGCCTTAGTTCATGCAGAAACATCCACAGGTGCGCGTCAACCATTAGAAGGAGTCGGTGAACTCTGTCGTGAATTCGGGACTTTGCTACTCGTAGATACAGTTACCAGTTTAGGAGGTGTCCCCATATTTTTAGATGCTTGGGGAGTAGACTTAGCTTACAGTTGCAGCCAAAAAGGTTTAGGATGTTCCCCTGGTGCTTCTCCTTTTACCATGAGTTCCCGCGCGATGGAGAAATTGCAAAACCGCCGCACCAAGGTAGCAAACTGGTATTTAGATATGAATTTGTTAGGTAAATATTGGGGGAGTGAACGAGTTTATCATCACACAGCCCCGATAAACTTATATTATGGATTGCGGGAAGCATTGCGTTTAATTGCCGAAGAAGGATTAGCTAACTGCTGGCAACGCCACCAAAAGAACGTAGAATATTTGTGGCAACGCTTAGAAGAGATAGGCTTAAGTCTGCACGTAGAAAAAGAGTACCGCTTACCTACTTTAACTACAGTTTGCATTCCGGCGGGTGTAGATGGAAAAGCCGTTGCACGTCAACTACTCATAGAACATGGTATTGAAGTCGGTGGTGGTTTAGGTGAATTAGCCGGGAAAGTCTGGCGTGTCGGGTTAATGGGTTACAACAGTCGCCCAGAAAACGTTGACAGACTCATCACCGCATTACAGCAGGTTTTATAACAGTTTTTCGCTAATTAACACTGTGTAGAGACGTTATATGCAACGTCTCTACAAGGTGATACAAGTTCAAGCTGAGTTTTTCATGAGAGAATAGGGTTGAATCAAAACCTCAGCCGGAATTCCGAATTTTTGATATATACGTCGAATCATCTCTAGTGTTAGTGCTTGCTGACGATTCAAAACGGCACTAACTTGTTCACGACTCCCAATCACAGATTCTAAATCCTGACAAGATAGCCCACGAGATTCAAGATAATATAAAATTGCTTCTATTGGATCTGGTGCTGTGATGGGATAATGTTGTTGTTCGTATGCTTCCACCAGCGTCGTTAAAACTTCTAAGCGATCGCACTCTGGAGTATTAGGTGCTGCATCAAATAATCTGGCAATTTCATCAAGCGCAGCACGATAATCAGCTTCAGTGCGGATGGGACGGGTTTCCAGCATATTATCTTACCTCAAATTGTTGTCGCGTCTACGTTATCGTATTCCGAGTGCGTTCCTACAAAGCGGATAAAAATAATCTTAATGTCATAACGAACGTGAACAACTAAGTGGTAATCATTGCCTTTGATATTCAAAACAACACGATTATTAGCAATAATACTGGCGTTGCGATAGATAGTTTTGATATCTGTGGGACTATTCCATTCTGCACGAGAAGCTTCATCATACCAAGCTTTAAGTGAATGTTCGGCATTGGGATGTATTTCCCAAAATTCCCGTAAAGTGCTACGGGCAATGATTCGCATACCAGTATGATGTTATTGTAGTAGAAAATTTATGTAGGGTGGGCATTGCTAGAAAATTGCTAACACCCAAAAATTAATGTTGTCAGCAATGCCCACCTGACGCTGATTGGGAACAGCGCAAGATATCACACAATCAGATGTTATTGCAAGAAAAAGCCGGCAAATAGCAAGGGTAAGAGAATCAACCCGGAGATAATTAAAACTAGAGTTGCTGGTTCAATTTTAATGATGTTGTTTTTTGGTTCTGACATTGGCTAGCTGTTGAGTGTGAAAAACTTATTTCTTCCCAGGTAGTTTAGTACCCATTTCGGTTAACGCCGAAAAGATGAGATAGATAATTAAAATACTAACACCAGCGAAAAACGCTAGTAAATCGTTATCCATAAAATTGCAGGCGATCGCGCTGTTCAACAATAGCATTGTCTCACAAAAAAGTCCGCTTGCGCGGACTGAGGGGAGAAGGGTCAAATGATCAACATTGACTATGAGATTGTTATATCAGATCCAACAGTGCTAACAATTGTTAACACCTTCTGCTTGCTTCCTGCTGGCAGTGTCGGCACTCACCAGTCTGGAAGCTGAAACGACCTATCCAGCCGCTATCATTTATTGTTAGCAATTAGATCAATAAAATCAAGACTCATGCTACAAGAATAGAGACAGAATTAGGATAATTATGTCTGGTAATTTAATCATTCTCTATCTTTTTAGAGTCTCACATAATATCTGTTGTTTTTTGTCAATATCCAAAAGAAGTATTTATATAAATTAATTTTCAATTTTCAGCTTTTATGTAACATAAAGTTGATAGTTAAGAATTTTTTATAACTTTAGTATGGCTGTGGTCTTGTTTAACTGGAAAATAAAGAATTGAACAGCTATATTTTCAGTTTAATCAAGCCATAAAAAAATATTATGGAGAAAATCAATATACCTTCAGGCTTTCAAGATTTACCAAATTTTAGTTTAATAGCCGCTTTATTAGGTCGCCGTTCTCGACGCTTTTTTATGGGTGCAGAAATTCCAGATGGGGTATTTGCTTACAAATCCCATCATGAAGTTTTACCTCTGTCGGAATTAGAGAAGTTACTTGTGGTGACGGCTTGCGGCGGTAATACTAGCTGGCACAATATGATTTATCGCGCCCAGAGATATGCGCCTTACCTTTCTAATTATGCAGGTGCGGCTAGCGGGCGCACATTTCCCTCGGCGGCTGGTTTTCATTGTAGTCAGACTTTCTTTACTGATGACGAAGGGGTGTATGTCTTAGAAAATCGTGATGCGCCGGCTTGTGCTGAACGAGATGAAGATGGTTCCCTTGATTTAGAAACAGTGCTTGATACCCTCAAGAGTCAAATCAAAAAAATCCAAGATGGGCGTTTAGGCTTACCGCCACAAGTACCTTATGTAGAACCCCACAACACTTGGGTAGTGAATCATCCTGGTACCCTCCTAGTCATTCCTGTGGGTGATTTAGCACAACATACCCTTGCGGGAATGTGCTATTACCTGCAAAATGGTGTAGTTTTTCGTGATGATATCAATGGTAAATCTATACCCGGACTAGATAAGTACCGTCAGCTAGCCGATGTCGATAATCCCCTACCCTTAACGTTTCTCGAACAGTGGTCTATGGCTGAACTCACAGCAGAATTAGCTACAAGCTGTTACGCGGGAACACTGATGTTGCAAGCGATGGGACTAGGTGGATGGATGTTTAACGGGGTTGATCCTTTTGCCTTGCTGGGGGCTAGTGGTGATGCAACAGTGCCGGGGTTAGGATTTAGATATGATACTGATGAGCGTTGGCCTTATCCCAATCCTACAGGATTGACAGGAGTATTAGAAGGATTTTGTCCGCCCCATTATCCTGATATGCGTGCAGCAGTAGAAGCATTATGCGATCGCAAATTTAATCTTGGTGGGCCGTTCCATCATGATACACCAGGCCCTTGGCAAAATTCCGCCAAAGTGCGATCGGCTGCTCAAGTCCATAGCGAAGAATTTCGGGAATGTGTAGCTTTACAAGCTCAATATGTTTATGACACCTTTGGTAAATTCCCTGGAACAGTTCCTTCAATTTTCGTAATTACTTATCTCCAAGCGCATCATCTAGACTTGGAGTTTTATGACAAGTTCTACAAACCCGGTGCATATTTGCCCACCCATGCCAACCATATCGCTAATTGGCATCCTCAAGGCTGAATTTCGTGGGGAACGAGGAACGGGGAACAGTGTAGTAGCTTGGCAAGCCTTAAATGTTGCATTAAAACTCTCTTGTGGGATAAGCTCTCTAGCCCATCCGGTGCAGGCTTCTAGCCTGCACCACAAGAACTATATTTTTGCATTATTTTAGCCTTGCCACGCCAACAACTACAACCAAGCTAATTTTTCTAGTGGTTTGTTAGCTGTTTACCAAAGAGGGTGCGGTACATCAGACGATAAATGTCAGTATTATCGACTGTCGTAGGCAAGAGTTGAGCATTCATCCCATGCGCCTTAGCGATGATTGCTCCTGTATTATCGCCGAAACCAGACCAGGCGATCGCAAACGGAAAGCGTTTTCCTTGTTTATCTGGTGCCGCAATAAACGGTAAGCTACCAGTTCCATCTTTACCATCCCACGGTGCGCCATTCTTGCCTCTTTCTGGTAAAGGTTTGTCAAAAGGAAAATCTTTCTCTGTGACTCCCACCACTTCTAAACCACCTGCATCACTATCGGCGGCGGTGACTAACAAGGTGTTAGGGTTTTGCTGAATAAAATTCATCGCCACCCCCACCGCATCATCAGCACGTTTGATTGCTTCTAAACAACCAACAGCATTATTAAAGTTACAGAAATTATCACTACCCTCTTCTTCCAACACAATTAAAAAACCATTGCGCCTTGCAGACAACAGTCTTAAAGTCACTTGTAACTGTTCGGCGACTGTCGGCGCACTCTGCACATACAACGGTAAACCCTGCTGTTTTAAATTTTCCTCTGTGGTGTCGTTGTAGGTGTCATCGGCGGCAAAAATTCCTAAAACTTTTTTGGTGTTGGTGGGTAATTTCAGCAGTTCATCACGGGTGTAAACCACAGTGTAACCCTTCTGTTTTGCCAACTTTACCAAATTAACGCCATCGGTGCGTTGACTTTGTTGGGCGGTGCTGTGTCTGCCGGCTGTGCCTTTGGGAAGATACCACATTTCACCACCACCTAAAATCACATCTGCACCAGACTCAACTACCTGTTTAGTGATGTCTGCAAAGTTGCGACGACTGGGTGACTTAGCGACAAACGCCGCCGTTCCTGGTTCGTGTATCATCCCAGAATTGATGATAGCAGTTGCCTTACCTGCGGCGATCGCTTCCTCCATAATTGTCTGTGGTTTTCCAGACAACGCCACCACAGGTTTACCAGTTTCATCCAACCCAAAAGAGTCAGCATTTACCTTCACCCCCGTAGCGTGAATTACCGCACCACCGTTAGAAGTCGCCGTCAATTGATTTTTGATATGTCCCAAATAGACACCCAGGTTAGACATCTTATCCCAATTCAGTCTTCCATCCGGCCCTTGATAAAGCATTCTCGCCGCACCCCAATGCGCCGCACTTGTACCATCAGGATGAATAAATATCACATTACCAGGGCGGGAAGTGCTAGCTGATAACTGTGGTGTAAAGATTAAGGTAAGCATTACAGCCACAATTGCAATAACAATTATCTTGTGATTAATTAGCTTAAGCATAGTTATTAGTCATTAGTCATTAGTCATTAGTCATTAGTCATTAGTCGTTAGTCATTAGTCATTAGTCATTAGTTTTTCTCCCCCTGCCTCCCCTGCTCCCCTGCTCCCTCATCTCCCTCATCTCCCTCATCTCCCCCAGTCCCCAGTCACCAAACTTATTAGCTGTACTATGGACTTGAAACTGAGGATTGATACCAAAATATTTATATGCACACACTCGCGCAAAAGTCAACCAAAAAAGCCTGGTCAGGTGCAGTAGCTGAACCTGCAAAAGAATTTCCTCTTACCCAACTGCCTGTTATCTTCGGTAAAATTCCTGAAGGTTTACGTGGTACACTCTACCGCAATGGCCCAGCCAGACTAGAACGGGGTGGTATGCGTGTCGGACATTGGTTTGATGGGGATGGAGCAATTTTGGCTGTCCATTTTACTGATGCAGGTGCTAGTGCAGTTTATCGTTATGTGCAGACTACTGGCTACCAACAAGAAACCGCCACCGGGAAATTTCTCTACGGTAATTATGGCATGACTGCCCCCGGTGCGATTTGGAATCAATGGCTCAAACCAGTCAAGAATGCTGCTAATACTTCAGTCTTAGTGTTACCTGATAAACTCTTGGCATTATGGGAAGGTGGTAAACCCCATGCTTTAGATTTGCAAACTTTAGAAACTTGGGGAGAAGACAGTTTAGAGGGTTTAACTAATGGCTTAAACTATTCTGCACATTATAAGCAAGACCCGCAAACTGGAGAAATTTTTAATTTTGGTATCACTCCGGGGATAAATGCCACACTGAATGTTTACAAAAGCAACTCTACAGGTAAGATTATTCAAAAAGCTGCATACCCACTCAATGGTGTGCCACTGGTACATGATTTTGTCTTAGCCGGAAAGTATTTAGTATTTTTCATCCCACCAGTACGGTTAAATATGCTACCTGTATTGTTAGGGATAGATGACTATAGTGATTGTTTAAAATGGCAACCAGAATTAGGTACTCAAATTATTGTGATTGAGCGGGAAACCTTATCTTTAGTGAGTCGTGGAGAAACAGAACCTTGGTATCAGTGGCATTTCGGTAACGGTTATGTTGATGATACTGGGGCGGTAATTGTCGATATCGCCCGTTATCAAGACTTTCAAACTAACCAATATCTCAAAGAAGTAGCCACAGGTGAAACTCATACCCCGGCTGAGAGTACACTGTCACGAGTGACGCTGAATCCCCAAACTGGTAAAGTTACAGCCATTGCACAATTATTAGATAGACATTGTGAATTTCCGAATGTACCTCAGCCCAAGGTTGGGCAAATGTGGCGTTACACCTATATGTCGGGTTTTCGCCAAGGTACAGATATCAGCCAAGAAATATTAAACGCGATCGCTCGTTTCGATCACAAGACGGAAACTCTCATCGAAGCCAATTTGGGCGAAAATCGCTATCCTTCCGAACCCATACCTGTAGAAGATTGGGTGTTAACCGTGGTCTATGATGGTAATCGCCATTGTAGCGAAGTTTGGATATTTGCAGGCGATCGCCTAGACCAAGAACCAGTCTGTAAACTACAATTACCCAGCGTCATCCCCCATAGTTTCCACGGCACTTGGAAACCCTTGAAATAGTGAGTAGGTAAGTTATTAGGGTGCGTCAGTATCAATATTTTCTTGGTATAGCTAAGGTTTCTTGTACTGACGCACCCTACATTTTGGATATTTTTTTATCAGAAGTCCCTAAACTCTATGGATATTGTCCTTGACTCATCAAAACTTGTCGTTGCAGCACACGACTAGGAACATTAAACTGAAGTAACCTTGCAGTTCCTTGAGCAACTTGAGTTTTCCCTAAAATTCTTGCACCTTCAATATAAAAATGTTCATCCCAAACCTGAGAACGGGGATTAAATAAAGGAATAATTTCTTGATTAATTGGGTCTATAGTAGCGAAATCAGAGCCTTTATGACGATTGCAAGATAAACATGAAAGAGCCAAATTATCAGCCGTAGTTTCACCTCCATGTTTAACAGCAATAATATGGTCTACTTCGTGAGAGTAGATTGAGAATTTTTGATTGATTAAACAATATTCACAACGTCCAGAAGCTCTCTCTATTACCAGCTTACGTAGTTCTCCCCTACTTGAATTAGAACTCATTTACTTAATTCTGAATAAGCTCTTGATTTTAGTAAACCCATCATAAAATCTAATTGCTCATAAATATCTAATTCTGCTAATTCTGACTGGTCAATTGTAGCATAACGGTTTTTTTCTAGTAATTCTTCTAAACGTGTTTGAGCTTGAGGAGAAACCTTAAAATTAATAATTTGTGCAGGGGTTGGTTGCTGAATTAAAAAATCAATAACTTCTTGATAAACTGGGGGAATATCTGGATTTTCAGCTTTGACTATTGGCTGGTTATTGATTGGTGAATTAGCAATATCTAGCAGTTGCCAAAGCAATTCAGGTAAATTATTTTGTAATGGTTCTAAACGTTGAGCTAGTTCATCAGAAATCTGAATAGTTAATTGTGCCATAGTGATTGTTAATCGGCTCTATCTGGCTTGCCTCATATCGTAATTATAAAGGGTAGGTTGAAACCCCTCGCTTTTAAGTTTCTTGTAGGGTGGGCATTGCTGGCAATTTGCTCAACTCCTGAGTTTGACCTTGTTGGCTGTGCATCTCCTGACGGCTTGTTGTCAAACAACACTTCCTCAATGCGGTTGAATTTCGCATACACTAATACAATAGAGAAGAACACAAAGCATCTTTAACATCACGCTAACTCAGCAATTCCCCATGACCACTTCTAAACGCCGCTATCACATTACTACTTTTGGTTGCCAAATGAATAAAGCCGACTCAGAGCGCATGGCTGGCATCTTAGAAGACATGGGCTTTGAGTTTTCCGAAGATCCCAACCATGCAGATGTCATTCTCTACAATACCTGTACGATTCGGGATAATGCCGAGCAGAAAGTCTATTCTTACCTCGGCAGACAAGCCAAGCGCAAACACGAACAGCCAGATTTAACTTTAGTTGTGGCTGGTTGCGTCGCCCAACAAGAAGGCGAAGCCCTACTACGGCGAGTCCCAGAGTTAGACTTGGTTATGGGGCCACAACACGCCAACCGTCTCAAAGATTTACTAGATTCGGTGTTTTCTGGTAATCAAGTTGTGGCAACTGAGCCAGTCCACATTATGGAAGATATCACCCAAGCCCGGCGAGATAGCACTGTCACAGCTTGGGTAAATGTGATTTATGGCTGTAATGAACGCTGTACTTATTGCGTAGTCCCCAGCGTGCGCGGGGTGGAACAGTCCCGCACACCAGAAGCTATCCGCGCGGAAATGGAACAGCTAGGACGGCAAGGTTACAAAGAAATTACGCTACTTGGTCAAAATATTGACGCTTACGGACGCGATTTACCCGGAGTAACTCCAGAAGGGCGAAACCTGCACACCTTCACAGATTTACTCTATTATGTGCATGATGTACCGGGAGTTGAGCGCATAAGATTTGCTACAAGTCATCCTCGTTATTTTACGGAGAGGCTAATTAAAGCTTGTGCAGAATTGCCAAAAGTCTGCGAACACTTCCATATTCCGTTTCAGTCTGGAGATAACGAAATTTTAAAAGCAATGGCGCGGGGTTACACTCACGAAAAATACCGGCGAATTATTGACAAAATTCGGGAATATATGCCTGATGCGTCGATTAGTGCGGATGCTATCGTCGGTTTCCCTGGCGAGACAGAAGCACAGTTTGAAAATACGTTGAAATTGGTAGATGATATCGGTTTTGATCAGTTGAATACTGCTGCTTATTCGCCCCGTCCGGGTACACCTGCGGCGTTGTGGGATAATCAGTTAAGTGAAGAAGTGAAAAGCGATCGCCTACAAAGATTAAACCATTTAGTGGCAATCAAAGCAGCCGAGCGATCGCAACGTTACCAAGGACGCATTGAGGAAGTCTTGGTAGAAGACCAAAACCCCAAAGATCCAACCCAAGTCATGGGACGCACAGGCGGAAATCGTCTGACATTTTTTACAGGTGATATCAATCAACTAAAAGGGCAATTAGTGAAGGTGAAAATCACCGAAGTTCGCGCTTTTAGCTTGACTGGTGAACCCGTAGCAGTGCGAGAAGCAATTTCAGTTTAGAAACGGATTGAGTATCGCCTACTCAATCATAAAACAGCCAAAAAAACAAGCGATCGCCTACTGTGAGTGATACAAGCAAAGACTCTCACACTCACAGCCAGGCAATTCTTGATATGGTTAAAAATGAGTAAAAATAATTATCTGTGATCAAGACGCAATCAGCCATCAAGACCATGATTTCAAAAATGATTTTTGTTGGCTCACATTGATGATTTTATTAACCCATTTTTGGATATGTGAATTTAGATTACTAATAATCACAAAAGTTATCTAATCTGATATCCCGCCAAATATCAGAAACTTGCCACCCAGAATTACAAACTGATTGAACTAGAGGATAATCTTGTTGGGGAAGATAATTTGGTGTGCTGGCGGCAAGAGATAAATTTGATTGTTCTTCAACAACCGACTCAGGAACATCAACAGAAGCAGCTAGAAGATTTTCCTCTTCGGCTTCCTCCATCATCTTCATCTTCTCCATCAGGATTTTTTCCGATTTTTTGATGAGTCTTATATCCATTTGATTTTCTCAGTGTGAAAGATTGACAGAAAAAAGAGAATCCCAACAGTGATTTTTGAAGAGATAATAAAATTCTTCAAGAATCATCAGATAGATCCGTAAGAAACTTTTATGAAGTCAGTGTTGAAAAAATACCCAAGGAAATCTAGGATACAGCAAATCTATGAAAAACAGGTAGTGTTTTCCTTGTAAATTTTTTAAATTTAAGATAAAGAATTACAACAAAGCTACTCTACTTGACGAAAACGCCTAGGGATATCAGCTAAGGAGTGTTTACCAGAATGCTATCTCAGACTATGTGCTATGACTGTGCTTTTCATCTCCAGGTGCAAGGCGGAATAGAGTGTATTCATCCTGAAGAAATCGGGGTGAACTGTGATACTGTGGTTTTTTGCAGTTCATTCCAGCCGTCACAACCAATTGACAGTCCTTGTGTTGCCTTTGGCAACGATGATCAAGAATAACAGTTGGAGAGTCAACACAGCGCAAACTTGATAGTAGTTTCTATGTTGATCACTATCAGATGGCTGTGATGCTCAACTGTCCTGTTATTTGTTAATTATGCTTTTGTATAGTTAGAAATTACTTTGGCTAAGTCTGGTACTGCTTCTTCTACGTGTTGTTTAGCTGAACCGCGCAGTTTTTCATAAGTGCTACGTACAATAGCACGCTTAGTAGTCTGAACCCGCTTATCTGTGACACTCAGCAGTGCATCTGCTGTCAGAGAACGTTTGGAAATCAGATGTTCGACCGGATCACCTTCTTTTACGCCCTCACTCCAAATCGGATCAATTGCCGTAAAGCATTGTGGTAACAACTGCTCAACAACATAGGGAATATACCCAGGCTTGACTCCTTTTAAGGCTGCGAAGGCTGCTTTTAGTGCCATCCCACCAATACCTGACTTAGCAGCAAGTTGATTGTCTATCATATTGCAGCAGTCATCTACAACCATTGCCCTTTTGTTAGCGTCTAAGAGTCCGTCGCTCAGTGCCATTTCACTCTCCTCAATTTCACGGTGCTGGATGTTTATTCAACCAACTTTCCTTGGTAGCAGGAAATTACAGAAAATAGTATCAGAGCGAGGGTCAAAATTCAGAGATTTACACTAAAACAGTATTTTTGCTTGACTTTTGTGTTTTTTTTGTGAATTTTATTCTCCACTTATACACCAAAATAGTACAAAAATACGCAAAACCGGGAAATATTTGGAAAATTTCCCGGTTTTGCTGGTTGAATTACTCCTGAAATCACTGTAAAAAGGTAGACAAAGAATTATATCTACGGATATCCATCAAGTCTGCCAAAGACTCTTTGTTGTTATCTATGATATAGTTATTTTCTGCTGGCAAAACTGTCACCAAAGGCTCGTTGATAGCTTTCCTTGATGCAATGGGCTGCAAAGGTTGTACTCGTGCCACAGTTGGTTGATGCTTGCGAGTCTGTGACACTAATCTTTGATGACGGATGGATTGCTGTGAAGCCCTAGCAGCAGGGGCGTATTTTCTTTGCAGTTTTTGCCGCTTGCTGGGCGGGTTAACTAAACGCAAAATTACCCAACAACCACTGCTACAAGAGAGGGCGATCGCCATTATCATCCATAAAGGTAGAGGATTGGTAGGATTGCTACCTTCAGGGTTGGTTGTAATTGGTGCTTGCACTACAGCCGGAATTGGTTCCGAGTCTAATTTTTCCACATCACCCACATGAGTCAGGTTATACAGGGCAAGGGCAGAAGTTCCCAAAAATGCTGTAAATAACCCGGTTAATAACAGCCAAGGATGACGCGTCAGCAGAGTAATGAAAATATTTGAGCTACTTTCTTTCGGCTCTGCTTTGGGTCTTTGTACCTGGGTTAGCTCATGCTGTATGCTTTGACTGTTTTCCATGATCCCTTACAGATTATTTCCCCTCTAGTCCCTAGATTGTACTAAACGGGTCAGCTAACAGGTATCCGTAGGCAATTTTGAGAAGCTAGTAGCTTTTTTGTGGTACATAAGCTACAAAATTTGATTTTTTGCCTAAAATTAATCTTTTTGGGATTCACGGAAATAGTCATTAGTCATTAGTCATTAGTTATTAGTCATTAGTCATTAGTCATTAGTCATTAGTTTTTCTTCCCCTGCTCCCTCCGCTCCCCCTGCTCCCAGTCGCTATTCACTGGTGTTGTGTCTTTCTAATGCTAGTTGAATCAACCTATCCACCAATTCGGGAAAGGGGATACCGCTATGATTCCAGAGTTGGGGATACATACTGGTAGCGGTGAACCCTGGTAGGGTGTTGATTTCATTAATCAACACTTCTCCTGTAGCTTCTACGTAGAAAAAATCTACTCTGGCTAACCCGGCTGCATCCACGGCTGCAAAGGCTTGCAACGCCATGTCCTGAATTTTACGGGTGATTTCGTCTGGTATCACGGCTGGAATCAGTAAATCTGCCTTGCCCGGAGTATATTTTGTTTCATAATCGTAAAAGTCGCTGTTGAAAGAAATCTCTCCAACGACAGACGCTTGAGGCTGGTCATTACCTAAAACGGCACATTCGACTTCTCTGGCAATAACACCGGCTTCTACAATGATGCGACGGTCATAACTAGCAGCATTATCTAACGCCTGTTCTAATTCTTGCCGCGATCGCGCTTTACTAATCCCCACCGAAGAACCCAGGTTAGCAGGTTTGACAAAACAGGGATAGCCCAATGCTGCCTCGATTTCATCACACAATTTCGGAAATACACAGGGATTTGACCATACTTGCGCTCTGGTTATGGCTTTGTATTTGACTTGCGCTATCCCGGCTTGCTCAAAGGCCATTTTCATGGCTATCTTATCCATCCCCATCGCCGAACCTAAAACACCAGAACCCACAAACGGCACTTGCATCAAGGTAAGTAACCCTTGAATTGTGCCGTCTTCACCATTAGGGCCGTGTAGAATGGGAAACCATACATCTACTTCCGCCACTTGCGGGGGTGATTGCCAACGCTCTAAAGCCTGTTGTTGGGCGTGAGATAAATCATTGGATTCTGAGGATGTGGAGTTTTGCGGGTTGGATAAAGGTACACCAGATTTCAGCACCTGTTGGGATACTTCTCCCGCTAACCAACGCCCATCTTTTTGAATGTAAAAAGGCAATACTTCATATTTATTGACATTTTCCTCGGCACTGAGGGCTGTAGCGATCGCCCGTGCTGATTTTATAGAAACTTCATGTTCCCCAGAACGACCACCAAATAACAATCCCACCCGCAGTTTAGTCATGTGTTAGTACCTTTTCACGCCTGACGCAGATAGCGTATCACATTTAGGGATTGGGGATTGGGGACTGGGGATTGGGGACAAATCAATTCAAAATACCCTGCGGGAAGGCTGCGCCTACAAAATTCAAAATTCAAAATTCAAAAGTTTCTGGGGAAAAATCTCCTCTGCTCCTCCGCTCCCCTGCTTCCCCTGCTTCCCCTGCTCCTCTGCTCCTCTGCTCCTCTGCTCCCCTGCCCTATTTCGTGCCGAATAAGCGATCGCCAGCATCTCCCATACCGGGGATGATGTAGCCGTACTCGTCTAAATATTCGTCAATGGCTGTAGTGTAGAGAGGAACATCAGGATGCGCCTCACAAAAATGCTTGACTCCTTCTGGTGCTGCGAGTAAGCAGACAAATTTAATTGATAAGGGATTGGTTGATTTGAGTCGTTCTACAGATGCGATCGCAGTATTACCAGTTGCCAACATCGGATCTACCACAATCATCTCTCGCTGCTCAACGTCGTGGGGAACTTTAAAATAATATTCCACCGGAATCAAAGTCTTTGGGTCACGATATAAACCAATGTGTCCTACCCTTGCCGATGGTAATAACTCTAACATCCCATCTAAAATTCCCTGTCCTGCCCGCATGACTGAAACTAACACCAATTTTTTATCAGGTGCTAATACAGGTGCATTCATTGTGGCTAAGGGCGTTTGAATTTCTTCATATTTCAGGGGTATATCCCGCGTCACTTCATAAGCTAAAAGTAAACTAATTTCTTTCAGCAGGTTACGAAATTTCTTTGTGCTAGTTTCAGCCTTACGCATCAGCGTTAGTTTATGCTGAATTAACGGATGTTCAATAACTGTTACTTGATTAGTCATTAGTTATTAGTTATTAGTTATTAGTCATTAGTCATTAGTCATTAGTTATTAGTCATTAGTCATTAGTCATTAGTCATTAGTCATTAGCTTTTCCCCTCCGCTCCCCTGCTCCCCTGCTCCCCTGCTCCCCTGCTCCCCTGCTCCCCTAAAATACCGTGCCATCGCTATTAATTTGAATTGGCGGTTTACCTCCTGTTCTTAGTTCAGCCGCAATTTTTCTGCCTGCTGTCCATGTTCCGCCTTGCAAGATTTTGGCTAGGGGTAATTCTTGGGGACTCATGCCTAATTTTTCTCTGATTGTGTCGGCTATTTTATCTAATAAAATTACAGTTAAAGCTCGCCATTCGATAATAATTTCTGAGTCTACTGCATACGTCGTCTGTAAAATCTCTGGATTTTTGAGAATAATTAATCCTAAATCTAGACATAAACCCCCATTCCGATATTCTGGTAATCCCGTCAAAGCGTCTAAATTAGTGATAGTTAAACCTAATTCTTGCAATGGTTCTAATAAAGAATATGTTAACCATTGGGAAAGTTTATGAAATGGTACTAAACCATCATCACTAATAGCAGAATGAAACCACACATCACCAAGATTTACCCCAGCCATTGTTAATCTTCCCGGCCAAATATTACTAAATCCCTCTAAAACAGCATTTAACACAGTGGTTGCTGCTAACTGTCCATTTTGGGATTTGCTCACTAAATAATTTACTAAATTCCCCGGTCGGGGGTTGCTTTCACCAAAGAAATGTGGTAATGAGACTAAGACTTGACCTAATTTAGATAATAATTGCGATCGCCCGGCAATTCCCACCAATGGATTTTCAGTATTGACTTGAAAACCTGAAGCTAGTTCTGCTGCTGTCAATGTTTGTAATCTCATAGCATCGACTTGAGGTAAACCATTACTGGCAAAATCCCCCCGACAAAACATTTGCAAACTAGCAATCGCCAACCCTTCCGAACGTCCCAAACTCAGCCCCGTTTCCTGTTCTTGATAACGCCAAGTCTCACCAGCACCAGCATCCAATAACACGCTAATAATTGCCAAGTCAAATTTAGCAATCGCTTTTTCCCTAGGAGTTAATCCAGCCAACTGTGCGTCTAACTTAGCTAAACGTGGTACACCCTGCGCCTCAAAATGTCGCCAACGGCTATGAAAAGGAATTTGCAAATCAGGGTACTCATTGCGTATGACTGCAATCACATAGTCTGCTACCCGTTCCAACTGCGTTAAATCACAAGCGAAATAACGAGACTTACCCGCATTCACCATAGTAAATATTTGCTGGCAACGCTCCCGAATAGCCACTGGGGAACGAAGATATGCAATTAATGTTGTTTCTGTTTCCACTCGTCAACTCCTGATAGGTGAGGGGGTAAGGGAGCAGGGGAGCAGGGGGAGCAGGGGGAGCAGGGGAGCAGAGGAGATTTTTCCCCAGAAACTCTTGAATTTTGAATTTTGAATTTTGTAGGCGCAGCCTTCCCGCAGGGTATTTTGAATTGATTTGTCCCCAATCCCCAGTACCTAATCTAAAGAACGCCCCTTTACCTCGGCTAAACCATCGGCTTCTAAAACATCGCCTGTGGTGTAGTAACCCGCGGCTTTTTTCGCCTCGATTTCTACCCGTGCATCTTGGGGAACTAAATCATCTGGTATCGGTACACGTTCCACAATTTCAATACCTGCCTCAGTAATAGCGTTGTATTTCATGTTACTCATGGACACCATGCGGTCGATGCGGGTAATACCCAACCAATGCAGCACATCGGGCATGAGTTCTTGGAAGCGCATATCTTGGACACCGGCAACGCATTCGGTACGGGCAAAGTAGGCATCGGCGCGATCGCCTCCTTCCTGTCGCTTGCGGGCATTGTATACTAAGAATTTGGTGACTTCTCCCAAGGCGCGTCCTTCTTTGCGACAATAGACAATTACACCTACACCACCAGCTTGGGCTGTTTGTACACAGACTTCAATCCCATGCACTAAATACGGGCGACAGGTACAAATATCTGAGCCGAACACATCAGAACCGTTACATTCATCGTGAACGCGCACCGCTACAGGTTTGTTTGGGTCGGTAATGGCGGCGATATCCCCGACAATATAAACAGTTAAACCCCCTATTGGTGGTAGAAATACTTCTAAATCTGAGCGTGTCACCAATTCTGGGAACATTCCCCCAGTTTGCTCAAATAAGGCTCGGCGTAAGTCTCCTTCACTAATACCAAAGCGTTTGGCAACTCCTGGTAAATACCACACAGGCTCAATGGCGGCTTTGGTAACGACTAAATCACCTCCTGGCTTCATAATTTTGCCATCTACTTGCAAGCGTCCTTGATTGACTGCTGCTTGCAGTTCTGGCATATTAATGTGAGCTTTTGTGATGGCTATCGTTGGGCGGATATCGTAGCCTTGTTGATAATAAGATGTAAATACTTCGGGTGCGATCGCACCGAATGGATCTAAAGAAACTATTTTATCAGGGTCAGCCCAACTGGGATGCGGGCCTATCTGCTCAACTGGTGATGTATTGGTAAAATCAGGACGATAATCTGATTGTAAAGCTCCACTCGCCACCGCTAAAGCACGATACACCGCATAACTCCCCGAATGAGTGCCAATCACATTACGATGTGCTGCCTTCGTCAACGTCGCAATAATCGGGCCTCGCTGCATCGGCTCGGCTGCTCCCCACTGAATAGGGATAGGCTTAGGCCCGAAGCGGCTAGGATGAGATGTCAGAACAATATGCCGGGAAACACTGTTTTGCTTTGGCATAATTACTGGTTTTTGTGATGTTTTAATGAACTAATAGTTACCGAGCATTTATCATCTAGCTACAGATAGTTTTTAGTTTTGCAAGATTGGTATTTTCATCATCCATTATGGACAAGTTTATATACTTAAGTACGTTTTTATAGTATTACTTAATACAAAAACTCACAAATCAAGTGTCAAATTGAGGATTTTGGATACAAAATTTTTACGATGATTTTAAAAATCAATTAACCATTTTTGAGAAAAACTTGATACCTTAATACAAGGAGACAATTACTTAAATTTGCCAATTGAAAATTCATGGATTCTTTATTAATCAACTCCTTACTTGAAGATTTGAAAAATCCTGATGCTTTAGTCCGGGAGCAAGCAACAAAGAAACTCTGGCGGATTTGGTTTCAGCAAAAGGGAGTTTACGGGCTGGAAAAAATTGACAAGAGCCAAAAATTACTGGATGCAGGTAATACCAATGAAGCCGAAGAAATTCTGAGCGAATTAATTAAAGAACAACCTGATTTTGCTGAGGCTTGGAATCGTCGAGCTTTTCTCTATTACAGCCTAGGCGAGTATAAAAAATCTCTAGCCGACTGTCAGATGGTGATTCAGATTAACTCAGTACATTTTGGAGCGTTGCATGGCATGGGTTTATGTTACGCCGCTCTCGGCAAGTACAGCCAAGCCATCAAAGCCTTCAAACGAGCTTTAGAAATTCAGCCATACTCTTTAGTAAATCAAAAATTAATTTTAGAATGTACATTCAGACTCAGCTAGCACAGCATAGAGTTCTGATTATTACCTCACTAGAGGGCATTCTATTATTGTATGAATCTGTCACCATTTCTATCAACAGCTATTCCAGGCCTTAGCCGCCGTCGGTTTCTTCAGTATAGTGCTATTGGTTTAAGTAGTAGTCTGTTTGCTGCTTGTACCGAGAATAACCAAGCATCTACATCTAACTCTGGGTTAGATCAAGTCACCCTTGGGACAAACTGGTTAGCCCAAGCCGAACACGGGGGATTTTATCAAGCCATTGCTACAGGTATTTATAAAAATCACGGTTTAGATGTTACCATCAAAATGGGGGGGCCACAAGTACCGAATGGTACACAGCTGTTGATAGGCGGTGCGGTAGATTTTTTCATGGGTTACGGCATTGATGCAATCAACGCTGTAGCACAGGGAATACCTAAAATTACAGTAGCAGCAATTTTTCAAAAAGATCCCCAGTGTCTCATCGCCCATCCCAACACAGCTAAAACTCTTGCTGATCTTCAAGGCAAACCTATTTATGTGTCTGCGGCTGCTAATGTAACTTATTGGCCTTTATTGAAGGTTAAATATGGTTTTACAGACGAACAGAAGCGTCCCTATAACTTTAATCCGGCTCCGTTTTTAACCGATAAAACCTCTGCCCAACAAGGTTATATTACTTCTGAACCCTTTGCCATAGAAAAGCAAGGCGGTTTTAAACCAACAGTATTTTTATTAGCAGATTATGGTTATTCAACTTATGCTACTACTATTGAAACCAAGAAAGAATTAATAGCAAAAAACCCTGATTTAGTTCAGAGATTTGTTGATGCGTCTATTAAAGGTTGGTACAGTTATTTTGAAAATCCCCAACCAGGAAATCAATTAATTAAAAAAGATAATCCCGAAATGTCAGACGAGCAATTAGCTTATGGTCTGGCAAAACTCAAAGAATATGGGATGATTATATCTGGAGAAGCCGAAACTCAAGGTATTGGTGCCATGACTGAGCAGAGATGGCGATCGCTCTTTGATAGCATGGTTAATGTCGGGCTTTATCAACCTAATCTCAACTATCAAGCCGCTTTTACCTTACAATTTGTCAATAAAGGCGTAGACTATTACCAGTCATGAGTAACCATCAAGCTATTACACTGACTCAGGTAAGCAAAGTTTACAGCAACGGTACTGTCGCCCTGCAAGACTTAAATTTAAACATTGCCAAATCGCAATTTGTCAGCTTGGTGGGTGCTTCCGGTTGCGGTAAAAGTACAGTCTTGCGGTTAATAGCTGGACTGGGGCGCGTCAGTTCCGGTACTATTGACTGGGGCATCACACCAGCACAACGCCAACTCGCGTATGTTTTTCAAGATGCTGCCCTGATGCCTTGGGCTACTGTGCAAGAGAATGTCCGTCTACCTTTAAAATTAGGGGGAATGTCGCCGCAAAATTCCCAGACTTTAGTACAGCAAGCGTTAAAACTTGTAGGTTTAGAAAAGTTTGAACATAGCTACCCCCGTGAGTTATCCGGTGGCATGAAAATGCGCGTCTCCATTGCCAGGGCTTTGGTAACTCAGCCAAATATCTTATTAATGGATGAACCATTTGGAGCGTTAGACGAAATTACCCGTAGTAAACTCAATAGTGATTTACTCAATTTGTGGTTACAACATCGTTGGACAGTGGTGTTTGTCACCCATAATATTTATGAAGCGGTATATTTATCAAATCGAGTGCTAGTCATGGGGACAAATCCCGGACGTTTGGTAGCAGATATCAAGATTGATGCAGCTTATCCTCGTGGTGAAGATTTTCGCACATCTTTATTGTATAACGAATATTGTCGGCAGGTTTCCCAGCATTTAGCAGCCGCTATGAGATTTTGAACCACTAATAACAATGAAAATGTTGTTTGTTCGTTCTGCTAACTCAAAAAAGAAATATCAAAAATTCATCTTGGCGGAGGTTTTCGCGCCGCTATTAGTTGGTATTTTAGCAATATTTCTCTGGGATGTTTTTGTGCGGGTGACACAATTACCACCTTATATTTTACCTAGTCCTTTATTAGTATTTCAAACCCTGATAGCTGACTGGAATCAACTTTTTCCTTCACTATTAATTACACTGCAAATTACAATTACTGCTTTGATAGCGGCGGTAATTTCTGGGTTATTCACTGCTATTTTATTCACTCAAAGTAAATGGATTGAACGTAGTTTATTTCCCTATGCAGTCATTTTACAAACAACTCCGATAGTAGCGATCGCACCCCTAATTATTCTCTGGTTGAAAAATAATACCTTTGCCGCCCTCGTCGTCTGTGCTTGGATAGTCGCCTTTTTCCCGATTGTCTCTAACACTACCCTAGGTTTAAAAAGCGTAGACCGTAATTTACTCAACTTGTTTCAACTTTACAAAGCCTCTCCTTGGCAAACACTCATCTATCTGCGCCTACCCAGTGCCATGCCATACTTCTTAGGAGGGTTGAAAATTAGCGGTGGTTTAGCTTTAATTGGGGCTGTTGTCGCTGAATTTGTCGCCGGTACTGGGGGCGCAAAGTCTGGGATAGCTTACCAGATACTTATCTCTAGCTATAACCTGCAAATACCCCGGATGTTTGCGGCTTTATCACTGACTACGGGTTTAGGTGTACTGATATTTATCGGCTTGAGTAGCTTATCTGAGTTTATATTAAGGAAATGGCACGATAGTGCTGTCAACTATGAAAATTAAGATTTTAAAACGCAGAGGCACGCAGAGGAAACGCGGAGGCACGCGGAGTCTTTGTCTACCTCTGCGTTAAAAAACAAGGATATAAGATGATGACAATTAAAAATTTGGATGCCTTAATTCATTCTTTGGCAGATATAGAAGTTATTACTGATGCTAGCCAAGTTGCTAAGTTATCTCAGGATTATCATACGTTTAGCCCTGTTCTAGTGCCTCAGTTGGCGGGGAAAGTCGGGGATTTGGTGGTGCGCCCCGCTAATGAGGAGGAGGTATTAAAGGTTGCTGCTATGTGTGCGAGATACCGTATACCTGTGACTGTCAGGGGTGCGGGAACGGGCAATTATGGGCAATGTGTACCTCTACATGGGGGTGTCATTTTAGATATGACGAAAATGCAAGATATTCTCTGGGTAAAACCAGGGGTGGCGCGGGTAGAAGCTGGGGTAAAATTGGCTGCTTTAGATAAACAGGCGCGGGAAATCGGTTGGGAGATGCGTATGGCTCCTTCTACCTACCGCACAGCTACTATTGCGGGGTTTGTGGCTGGGGGCAGTGGTGGTATTGGCTCAATTCAGTATGGATTGTTAGGCGATCGCGGTAATATATTAGCATTGCGAGTTGTCACCCTCGAAGATGAACCCCGTGTGATTGAGTTACGCGGTGATGATGTCCAAAAGGTCAATCATGCTTGGGGTATTAATGGGATTATTACACAAGTTGAAATTCCCTTGGCAGCTGCTTATCCTTGGGCGGAGGTAATTGTCACTTTTGATGACTTTATGAATGCCGCTAAGTTTGGGCAGAGTCTCGGTAATGCTGATGGGATGATTAAAAAATTAATTAGCGTGTTTGCATCCCCCATTCCCCAATACTTCCACGCCCTACATTCACATATCCCTGAAGGTAGTCACTCGGCTTTTTTGCTCTTGGCTGAATCTAGCTTAGAATTATTACCAGGGTTGGTGCAGCAATTTGGCGGACAAATTACCTACCAAAAACTAGCCCACGAAGCTGGTAAAGGTGTCAGTTTAGCCGAATTTACTTGGAATCACACCACTTTACACGCCCGCAGTGTAGATACTTCTATTACTTACTTACAAAGTGTCATTCCCCCAGACAAAGGTTTGCCATTAGTCGAACATTTGTATCATTACTTCGGCGATGAGGTGATGATGCACTTGGAATTTATGCGGATGAATGGTGTTGTAGTTGTTGGTGCTTTGCAATTGGTACGCTACACCACAGCACAACGTCTGAATGAAATTATTCGCTATCACGAAGCAAAAGGTGTGTTTATTGCTAATCCCCATACTTATATTATTGAAGATGGCGGCAGAAAAGTTATTGACCCTGAACAGTTAAAATTTAAGGAAATGGTTGACCCATATCGGTTGATGAATCCTGGTAAAAGTAAGATGTTACAATTTAATATTCCTGATGATAAATAGATTCTGGTAGGGTTTTTAAGAGAGGACTAAAGTCCTTTCTGCGAGACGCTACTTGTAGCTTGCTTCCCCGGAGGGGTACACTACAAACAGCAATTTTTCCGGTGCAGAAAGTAGCATAATTAACATGAAGTGGTTAATTAATGAAAAACTCAATTAGATAAAGTTTATCGATTATTAGCCATTGCGAAATTTGACTGTTATATTATCAATACCTTCGCTCAAATCTGACACCCTAGACGAGTGGGTTTTTTCAACCACGTTCACGGCTACTCGCTGAATTTTTCACAGTAGTAGCCACCGGGTAAGTACCTGATGAGGCTGTCAGGATTTCCGCCCAAATAGGCAAACTCTGTACGTGTATCTCGATTACCGTCTGTGGATGTTTCACAAATTTGGCGCAGGAATTGATTAGACTAAACCATTATTCCGGCTCAACATGGGGAAAGCTGTGCGGATTGATTTACATGGCTTGGAGATTAGTCAAAAGGAACTACAACAATTGACTAATTTACCTGTTAATGCTCAACTAATTATCATCATTAATCCTTTAAAAAATTTAATTAAGGATATTCTCAAAAAACTCAAAGGTTCGGAAGGTGCTACAGTAATTTTTCTGAGCTTTTCTATATTTGTTTTGGGGTATCTGATTTTTGATATTTTCATAAAAATATTCGCCGCTTGGATGACAATACCCTCTTGGTTATTATTAATAATATTATGTTTTTTAGGTGGCGGATTTACTCAAGGTTTTTTGTATTATTGGTGGCGCAGTCGGCTAAAATTTACTAAAAATAATCTGACGCATTCTCTGAAAATTCTTTTAAATGATGTTGTCAGATATAATGCTGTGATTAAAGCAATAGATATTAATGACCAAATCGAAGAGGCTGGTAATGCTGGGGTAAGTATTAAAGAACGAGAAAAAGTGATTGCTGCCTTAAAGTTGACAAGAGATGATTTAATTAGAGCTTTGAAAACCGAAAGAATCTTACGAGAGAATCAAAATTTTATCCTCAAAAATACAGAATTATTTGTGAATAATTTAGCAGCTTTAACCGCGATGCAAGTTACAGAAGAAGCTACAGAACATGGTAGGTTACTCAATGAAGCCTTGCAGATTGCTTTAGATGTACAACAAGAAATGAACAGCTTACAGAGTGAATCTCATTCATGAGGACAATAGTAGATCAGCCAGCACAAAGTCAAGATGTTTTGCCAATCTCTTCCAATCCGCAACTAACAGTTTAATATAAAGAAGTGTAAATCAAGCGATCGCCTACAGGCATGGATTGGAAAGAAATTAGAGGTAACTGGGTACTCATCCCCCCCAAACCCGTCGGTATTATCCATTTCTTGGGAGGTGCGTTTGTCGCTACTGCACCTCACCTGACTTATCGTTGGCTACTCGAACACTTAGCAGCTAAAGGATATGTCATTATTGCTACGCCTTTTGTGAATACTTTAGATCATATTGCGATCGCTCAATCTGTATTACTCAACTTTGATCGCACTATAGAACGACTACACGACTCTGGCGCACTCCGCAAGCTTTACCTTCCCACCTATGGACTCGGACATAGTATGGGGTGTAAACTGCATTTACTCATCGGTAGTCTATTTCCGGTAGAACGAGCGGGTAATATTTTAATATCCTTTAATAACTATGCCGCTAAGGATGCTATTCCCTTAGTGGAACAGTTCAATTCTACCTTGATGATTGAATTTACTCCCTCGCCACTGGAAACTAACAAGTTAGTACAGGAACAGTATAATATTCGTCGCAACTTATTAATCAAGTTTAATAACGATAACCTTGATCAATCAGCAGCTTTAACTAAAATCTTACAAACACGCTTTCCAGAGATGGTGACAACCCAAATCTTACCAGGAACGCACACGACACCGTTAGGTCAAGATATTAAATGGCAAACAGGTACATCTTTCACCCCTTGGGATGCTGTGGGACAATGGTTTAAACAAGAAGTATATCGTGACTTAAACCAACTAAAACGCTCTTTACTGTTGTGGTTGAATCCCCTCTCAGCACTATAAACTGGCAACGGGGAATCAATTTGATGCCATCCACAGATAATTAGACGTAGTTGAGTATTATCAATATTCGTCATAATACTCAACCTATATTTTTATGATTAATTTGTCAGAGATATTTATTAAAACTTTTTATGTTTAAAATCTTAGTTATTGATGATGACTTATCTATCCAAACACTACTCAAAAGAATATTGCAAAAACAGGGTTATGAGGTAGTTGCCGCTAGTAACGGTGAGGAAGGCATTACTCAAGCTATGTCTTATCAACCTGCATTAATCATTTGTGATTGGATTATGCCAGGGTTGAATGGTTTAGAAGTTTGTAACCGAATTAAGACAGATCCTAAATTATCTACGACTTTTTTTATTCTACTCACATCTTTAGATTCGGTAGCTGATCGTGTCAAGGGTTTAGATGCTGGTGCTGATGATTTTATCACTAAACCGATTGAACAACATGAATTGCAAGCCAGAGTTAGAGCCGGATTGAGACTGCATCAATTAAGTCAAGATTTGCAGAGTCAAAAACTTCGCCTCGAAGCAGAATTTAAAGAAGCAGCAGACTATGTGCGATCGCTTTTACCTGAACCCATCCGCACACCTTTTACTATTAACTCCTGCTTTATTCCTTCTCAGCAACTAGGTGGCGATTGTTTTGATTACTACTGGTTAGATGCAGATTCTCTGGCTATATACTTACTAGATGCAGCCGGACATGGACTAAAAGCTACTCTCCCTTCCATTTCCGTGCTAAATTTATTACGTTCCCGTGCGCTGAAAAATCTCAACTATTATCAACCGAGTGATGTCTTGAAAGGTTTAAATGAAACCTTCCAAATGAATTATCAAAATGACAAATACTTTACTATTTGGTATGGAGTTTATAACCGAGTCACACGACAGCTAACTTATGCCAGTGCTGGACATCCACCAGCTATATTAATATCTGGAACATCCCCAACTAGCACGGAAGTTCAAATTTTAAGAACTCCTGGTATGCCAGTAGGTATGTTTCCAGAAGCAAAGTATATTGATGCTGATTGTGATGTACCAAAGTCCAGCAGTCTTTATATTTTTAGTGATGGTGCTTATGAAATCAATCAACCAGATGGCACACTCTGGAGTCTAGACGCTTTTATTCAGATACTCGCCAGTGTACATCATACTGTTGATTATCAACTTGATCATATATTAAATTATCTCAAGGCTTTGAACTCCAAAGGTACATTTGAAGATGATTTATCAATTTTGCAAATCAAATTTGATTAATTAACTTTTAGACAGTATGGCTTGATTAAAGTCATCTTCACTATTAAATATTTCAAAAACTTTATCCATTCCCGTTAGTTCAAATAATATCCTGACTTGCTGATTAATTGAACAGAGAAATAAATCCGTCCCGGCTGCTTTTAAACTTTTGAAAGCCAACACCAACGCCCCCAAAGCAGAACTATCCATGAAAGTTACTTCTTGACAATCAACTAAAATAATTTTCGCTCCACTGTCTAGAAGTTGCGTGATACTCTCGCGCAATTCTAAAGAATTTCCAGCATTAATAATTCCGGCAAGTTTAATGACTTTGACTGGCTGATTCATGGTAGTTTTAACAAAAATCTAGTTAGATGGCAAACTAACGTTGCCAACATTATATAGCAACAAGTATCTTTTAGGGGTAAAAATTCAACTAGATCAAGATTTAGATGGATGATAAAATTTTGTCTATAATTTTAACTAATATCCCACATCTATTACTATTGTAAAATTATATTGACATACAATTTTCATCAGCATCAATAAGTTGTCATGAAAGTAGATGAAGTAAGAGCTATCAACATAACTTAAATTCAAAAAATAATTTTGTATCCTTTGTGCCAAAAACCTATTTTTCCCCACCAGCTATCCTAAAACCTACAAAAAATTAATAGTTGACTTCGCCAAATCCCCACCCCCAATATTTACAAAATAGGACTGACTTTAGCTCTATAAAGTAACTTATCACCTTGTAGGTAGCCTGTATAGCGAACCTTGACTATTTCGCCTGGCTGTGCGCTGCCTTCCAGTAATTGATGCAGTTGGGGATTGTAGGGTAGTTCTGCTCCTACGGGTGCGATCGCCTGCACTCCCCAGGCTTGTAATAATTTTTCTAAAGGTTTTTGTACTAAGGGTAAAATTTTGACGGCTGTTAGTTCCGGGTTCTCTTGCGCTTTGACTGCTGCTGTCGGCCATTGTAACAATAAAGACTCCAGTAGTTGCAAGCTCGATTGCTGGAATTCTTGCAGTAATCTTTCTCGCTGTTGCTGGAGTTGTAATTGCGATCGCTCGTATTCTTGTTTTAAATCAGCGATTTCTTGGGGACTGGGAACTGAGGAGTGATGATTTTGTCCTGCTGGTACGCTTGATACTTGATACTCAGGACTCAACACTAAAAAACTGGCTACTAATTCGCTCAAAGGTATCTGTAAGACTTGCGATAGCTTCAGTAATACATCCAACCGCATCTGCTCTAGTTTCCCCTGTCGTAGCCGCAATATTTGCCGTTCAGAAACACCAGCAGCACGACTCAGGGCTTTAAAACTAGAAATACCTACCTGCTGCATTAAGTTTTGCAGCTTTTGATTGTAATCGGACATAGGAGATTGGGAATTGGGGAATGGGAACTAGGTATTCAGAATAAATTCTATCTTGTCTGCCTCATCCCCCTAATTTCCCCTACTCCCTATTCTTCCAATAAACTTCTCAACATCCAAGCGGTTTTTTCATGTACTTGCATCCGTTGAGTTAATAAGTCGGCGGTGGGTTCGTCGTTCACTTCGTCAACCACAGGAAAAATTGAGCGTGCAGTGCGAACTACCGATTCTTGTCCTTCCACTAGCAAGCGAATCATGTCTTTAGCTTTAGGTACACCCGGAGTTTCGGGAATGGAACTGAGTTTGACATATTCGCTGTAAGTTCCTGGCGCGGGATAACCCAAGGCTCTAATTCTCTCAGCAATTAAGTCAACAGCTAAGGCTAATTCTGTATACTGGGTCTCAAACATCAGATGTAGTGTTTGGAACATTGGCCCGGTAACGTTCCAGTGGAAATTATGAGTTTTGAGATAAAGTGTATACGTGTCAGCTAGCAACCGAGACAAACCCTCAGCAATTTTCGCCCTGCTGTCTTCATCTATGCCAATATTGATATTTTTAATTGTGGCTTCAGGTGACATGATTTTTCTCCTAATTGAGTAATGATGGATTGGGGATTGGAAGGAAATAGCAGGAATTAGGTGTGAGATTCAGATTAACCCTTAAAGATTCAGATCAGGATCTGAATATTTCCCCAACCCCCACCCAAGAGTCCCTATTCCCCATGCCTTATGCCAAGTGCATCTTCAATACGCTCCGTGGAGCTTTGCGAATTCTGGCTACAATGGTTTCTTTACCTAAACGTTGGCAAGCTTCATATCTATGGCAACCAGAAAAGCCATAATACTGTCCATCTATTTCTAGGACATCTATGGGTTCTTGCTGTCCAATGGCTGCTATTGATTCCATCAAGGCTTGCACTTTGTTGGGATCGTTGCTCCGGGGCAACGGCCGCCGAATTTGATTTAATGGAATTTCTTGTACCCTAACCATGAGGAGTCAACCCCCTGCATTCTGTTTTGTCTTCTAAGTAAATCATACTCATTATGACTACGTTTTGCAACTAATCTGAGAGCAAAAACGGTAAGAGTATTATTGGAGCAATCATGCAACACAAGCAACACACTATCAAGCAATTGCCACCAGCCAAAAATACAGTAGGAAAGAAGTTGGCAAAAATTAAATATCCGTTTTACCGTTTTTCCTACACTGTAGTAATGACATTCTGTTTGTTGGGATTGACAGGTGCATCAGCGTCGGAGGACAAGGTTAAGGATTTAGAACTGGAAGTTGGGATTGTACAGCGATTTGGTGGGAAAGCGACGGACAAGTTGCAACTAGAACCGACCACAGGCGATCGCTTAAAATTAGAGTTTCAAGAGGGTGGCAAAGAGCAAATTATTTTTACTCAAAACCCGGTGAAGCTAGAAACAGTGATGCAAGCTGTACCCCAACCAGAAATTGCAGAGGTGTTGGTTTTAGGGACGTATAGCACCTACGAAACTGCTGAAGATAGTGCTAACCAGTGGCGCAAACAGGGGTTAAAGGTAGAAATTGCCCAGCCACATCGTTGGCAAGTTTGGGCGAAACGGGATGTTTACGATACTCATTTACTGCGGCGTTTGTTGTTGCAAAGCGTACAAGCTCAGGGGCATAAAACGGCTTATGTTGACACCCAGGTTTTATCTCAAGTACCGCGAGTTAGTTGGGTAGTAGATGGCAACCGCTACAGCCCCAAAAATGTCGAGGTGAGTACAATCAAAAATTTAATTCGGGTGAAAAAAGGCGAGAAACTCGATAAAAACAGAGTTTATGCCGGCAGAATAGATTTTCAGCCCAATGCCTATGGGACGTATACTTTAGTTAATCAAGTACCTTTAGAAACTTATTTGCGCGGTGTTGTTCCCCACGAAATAGGTACCACAGCCCCGAAAGCTTCCCTAGAAGCACAAGCAATTTTGGCACGGACTTACGCTTTAAGAAATTTACATAGATTTGCGGTTGACAACTACCAGTTGTGTGCAACCACCCATTGTCAAGTTTATTATGGCCTGTCTGGAAGCCATCCCAGAACCGATCAGGCGATCGCTGCCACCAGAGGCCAGGTACTCACCTATAATAATCAGCTAGCGGATGCCCTTTATTCTTCGACTACTGGCGGTGTAACTGCTTACTTTAGTGATGTGTGGAACGGAGAGGATCGTCCTTATTTACGCCCTGTAGTCGATAAACCCCATAATTCCTGGGACTTATCAAAGCAGAGTCTCGCAGACGAAAAAAACTTTCGAGAGTTTATTAACTTGAGACAAGGATTTAACGAAAGCACCTGGAATGTGTTTCGCTGGTCTAAAGAAACACCTTTAAATGAGATTATCGAACATTTGCAGAAATTTTTACGCGCTAAAAACCGCCCTTATGCCAACTTTCAGACTATTGAATCTATGGCTATTACTAAGCGTAGTCCCAGTGGACGCATTCTCGAACTGGCGGTAAAAACTGAGCTTGGCATATTTACACTACAAAAAGACGAAGTGCGTAGTGCCTTTGCTGCACCTACCAGTACATTTTTTTATATCGAGCCACTCAACAAAGGTAAATCAGAGTTATGGGGATTCGCTTTTATTGGCGGTGGTTTAGGACACGGTGTAGGCTTAAGTCAGACTGGCGCGCAAAATTTAGCCAAGTTAGGTTGGTCTACTGACAGAATTTTGCAGTTTTATTATCCTGGAACGCAAATTAAACTGCTGAATGAGGAAATTAAATTTTGAAGAATCCCCGCCCTTTAAGGGCGGAGATTGTCAATCTGGTTAATTATTGAGATGTCTCACTCTTAGTAGAGTTCTTCTTCTTTGTGAGTTTCAATCACGACATCAGAGGTGGGAGATGCCACACAGGTGAGTACATATCCAGCTTCGATCTGATCGTTGTCTAAGAAAGATTGCTGGGATTGGTCAACTGTACCAGAGACGATTTTACCTGCACAGGTAGAACAAGCACCAGCACGGCAGGAGGCTGGCAGATCAATACCTTGTTCCTCCGCAGCATCTAAAATGAATTCGTCATCGGCTACTTCGATGGTCTTGTTGAGATTTTCAGCTTCGTTGATCAGTGTAACTTTGTAAGTTGCCATTGTAGTAATCCTCTCTTTGTGAAAACGGCAGTAACTAATTTTTTCCGTAGTATAGCTAGCGGCTATTCTGGCGGAGTGAGCCGTTGTTTCAAATTTGCTTTCATCCTGATACTACGAGAAAAATTAAATCATGTAACAGAAAATCCACCATCATTAGTAATGAGATTGAGTTACTGAATAACAATAAGTTTTTTTTATGGTTATAGTGATTCTCGAATGCTGTTATGGAAAAAACTAATATTGAGAAATTGACACCAGTTTTTTTCGATATTTTCTCCTGCTTTCGCCCCGAAAATTACCCTTTCGACAGTTTCACCAGATTCAGGAGCTTCAGAAGTTCAGGGTAGTAGCTAGTGAATCCTTTGCTCAATATCATTAAAATTGGATGTGGAGTCAGAATTCCTGACTCCGGTCATTGATGAAGATGTCTAACTCTTAGTAGAGTTCTTCTTCTTTGTGAGTGTAAATTGTAACATCAGAAGTGGGAGATGCTACACAGGTAAGTATATATCCAGCTTCGATCTGATCGTCGCCTAAGAAAGATTGCTGGGATTGGTCAATGGTACCAGACACGATTTTACCTGCACAGGTAGAACAAGCACCAGCACGGCAGGAGAAAGGCAGATCATAACCTTGCTCTTCAGCAGCATCTAAAATGAATTCATCGTCGGCTACATCAATGGTGGTGGTTGTACCTTCTTCTTCGTTGATCAGTGTAACTTTGTAAGTTGCCATTTTAGTAATCCTCTCTTTGTGCAAACGGCAGTAACTAATTTTTCGCAAGGCATAGCTAGCGGCTATTCTTGCATGATGAGCCGTTGTTTCAAATTTGCTTTAATTCTGATACTACGAGAAAAATTAAATTATGTAACTCGAAATCCATCACGATTAGTAATGAGATTTAGTTATGAGATAATAATAAGTTTTTTTTATATAGTGGGAGAATCTCAAGTGTTACTATAATAAAAACATATAATTTAAAATAATAACATAATTTTTTTAGATAATTTCTCTGGTGTTCGCGCCAGAGGTTTACCGTTGAGGCAGCTTCAGAAGCTTCAAGAGGTGAGGATTTAGGTATAATTCAGAGGCAGCTTTGGGAAAAACAACAGTGCGTGTGGGTTTAGTTGGTACTGGATATGCAGCAAAACTACGAGCAGAGTCTTTAGTACAAGATGAGCGATCGCATTTAGTGGCTGTGGTGGGTAATACACCGGAAAAAACCCAGAGTTTTGCTCAAAACTACCAGGCTGAGGTGGTGGCTAATTGGCAAGATTTAGTACAACGAGCAGACTTAGATTTGGTAATCATCTCCACAATTAACAGTGAGCATGGAGCGATCGCTCGTGCTGCACTTTTAGCAGGGAAACACGTAGTTGTAGAATATCCCTTATCCGTAGATGTCGCAGAAGCAGAAGCCCTAATTGCTTTAGCAAAAACACAGCAAAAATTACTCCACGTTGAACATATTGAACTGTTAGGCGGCTTGCATCAAGCTTTAAAGCAAAACTTAGACAAAGTTGGTAATTTATTTTACGTACGATACAGCACCATCAACCCCCAAAATCCTGCACCCCGCAAATGGACATATCATCATGAAATGTTCGGTTTTCCCTTGATTGGGGCGTTATCTCGCTTACATCGACTCACAGATTTATTTGGTGAAGTTTTCTCAGTTAACTGTCATCAAAGATACTGGGAAACCGAACCAGACTATTACCAAACTTGCTTTTGTACAACTCAACTGTGCTTTAAAAGTGGTTTGTTAGCACAGGTGATTTATGGCAAAGGCGAAAGTTTATGGCAGTATGAACGAAAATTTGAAGTTCATGGTGAAAATGGTGGTTTAATTTTTGATGGGGATACAGGATTTTTTATCCAGGCTGGAGAAACCACACCCATAGAAGTAGGAACTCGTCGCGGCTTATTCGCCAAAGATACTACGATGGTGTTAGATCATCTCTATGATGGTACGCCGTTATATGTCACTCCAGAGGAAAGTTTATATACTTTAAAAGTTGCTGATGCTGCCCAAAGAGCCGCACAGACTGGTTTAACGATATTTTGTGACAGATACTTTCAATAAAAGTTCATGACAACCGAGCCAATCGTTATTTTATCCCAACGAGAAATAGACAAAATGCGGCAAGCAGGAAGCTTGGCAGCTAAACTATTACAGCATCTTGAGCCAATGGTTAAGCCAGGGGTGACAACTCTGGAACTCAACGATGAGGCGGAACGTTGGACACAAGCACAGGGAGCAAAAAGCGCGCCTTTAGGTTACAGGGGTTTTCCTAAGTCAATTTGTACCAGTATCAATGAAGTCATCTGTCATGGCATTCCCAATGCTAAACAGGTTCTCAAAGAAGGCGATATTATTAACATTGATGTGACACCAATTGTGGACGGCTACCACGGTGACACATCTAAGACTTTTATTGTGGGTGATGCTGCGCCAAAGGTACAAAAACTGGTAGAAGTTACCGAAAAGTGTCTTTACTTAGGTATTTCCGAGGTAAAACCAGGGGCGCGAGTTGGTGATATTGGCGCAGCTATTCAAGAGTATGCAGAAGCGCAGGGTTTTTCTGTGGTGCGTGATTTTGTCGGACATGGTATTAACCGTATTTTTCATACAGCCCCGGATATTCCCCACTATGGAACAAGGGGGAAAGGTAAGCGTTTGCGTCCGGGTATGGTGTTTACTATTGAGCCGATGATTAATGAAGGTACTTATGAGGTGGAGATGTTGAGTGATGGTTGGACAGCAGTAACGCGCGATCGCAAATTATCGGCTCAGTTTGAGCATACTGTGGTTGTTACTGAGGATGGGGTGGAAATTTTGACGCAGGCTAATTGATTAAACGCGGAGGGGAGGCAGCGCGTTCGGTCGCCAGACTTGTAGCGACTGCCGTCGCGCGGAGGTAAATGCGGAGGAGCGCGGAGTTTTTTTGAGGAGATTTGTTTGGTGTTGTGATTATCTTCCTAGTTGATTGGGAATTCCTTCACAACCTCCGGGAATTGTGCCTCTGGTTTTTTCTCCGCCCCACGCACAGCAGTATTGACGCGCAGATTCTGACATTCTTTGTACGTTGCTAAAGTCGGCATTTTCGACGACAGCCCCGGTAAATTCCCCGGTTTGGTAATCTGGGGGTTGGTTGCGGCTGCGGGGTGATGCTTTCTCTGGTGAGCCATAAAATAGGCGTACTCCATTTAGGTCAGCACCACTGAGGTTAGCATCGTATAAGATGGTGCGGGAAAGGTTGGCTTTGATTAAGTCACAACCACTAAGGTTAGCCCGGACAAGGTTGGCTTCGCTTAGGTCTGTCCAGCGTAAATCTGTGTTGGATAAGTCGGCGGCGGCTAGCATGACTCCTAAATCTATGACGCGCACACCTTCTAATCGGTCTTCTTCGTAACCACCTATACCGTTGAGTATGGCTCTACCTAAGCGGCGATCGCGTTTTAAGGGTGTGAGTAATTTGGAACGGGAAAGGAAGCGGATGATTTTGGCTTTCCCACTACCATCTACACTACTAAAAATTGCGGCTGTGCGTCCTTCAGCGATCGCTCTTTCTTGTGGCCAGTCTTCTAATAGTCCTTCTTCATCTAATACTAAGTCAGATATGCCTTGGAAGTAAGAATCTATGGTTTGTTGTTGGGTAATGATGTTTTGCTGAACTGTTAACAGGTTTTGCTGTATTGTTAAGTCTTTGGAGATGACATACTGTCGCCACGCTACGTAAACCGCAATTATGGCGATCAGAATTTGACCTAATGCCCCAAACCATTCCGCTAGTGTTCCCGATGCTTCCCAGTTGACTCGTTTTCCCCATATTAGTAAGCGATCGCCTAACCCGCTAAACTTTAATGTGCCGATCAGTGCTACTATCAGTCCCAGCAAGGCGACAAATACGCTTCTATCTTGAGTAGTAAACCAGGCATTAATTACATATTGTAGCCAAGGCGCAAGTATCGCCAAAGATAACAGTAACGCCAAGATTGTCCCGATTGCGCCGATAATCCAGTTATTGAGAATAATACCCAGAAAAGTCAAGGCGATCGCCACTACAGTAATCAATAAAGCCCTGGGCTTGACTGTTAATTGAAATTTCGGGCTTTGTGAGAAACTAGAACGGGCTTGTTGTAAAGCTGCTGTATTCTGCGGCGATTGTAAAGACGAAATTGCAGCTAGGGCTTGTTGGGCGGCTAGTGTTCCAGGCGTTAGCTGATTTTCTGATGTTTTTGCACCATCAAAGTCATTTGCTTGGGAATCATCTTCAGGGATAGATTCTGGAGTTGGTGGTTTGGAGGAATTAGATTCAATCGTCATGTCTTCTATTTTGCCCCAGTGGGATTAATTAATACACGGGGAGTGGGGAGCAGGGGGAGCAGGGGAGCGGAGGAGCAGAGGAGCAGGGGAGAAAAACTAATAACTAATGACCAATGACCAATGACTAATAACTAATGACTTTTTCCAGTATTTTCACTACTTTTTAGTTTGAGTCTATTGTAAAAATTTGATTTCATCAAGACAATATGGTACATTTTGACGACAAACAGTTTTTTAACATTAGCGGAGTTAACTGTTAAATTATGCACAAAACTATCTAATAACATTCGTGAGAACAGATACGATTTCATCAAATGGGTAGTTTTAACATTGCTGTATGAGTTCTATGGGTGCAGAATGATTTGGCGACACTGCTTAGTTGCCTGTAGTTTTATTCCTTTTTTTGTATTGGGATGTAGTGATGGGGTAAACTCATCAACCGAAAATACAAAGAAAGTAGTAAAGGAAATTAATGTTTCCCAGGTGTTTACAGAGGTAAAGGATGGCCAAAAAGCAGAGGATTTATTTCTGCAAGGGAATCTTTTATTTGACAAGCAACGTTATCAAGATGCGATCGCAGTCTATGATCAAGCTATTGCCATCAAATCAGAGAGTGCAGATATTTGGATTAATCGGGGTAATGCCTTAGCATCGTTGCAAAAATATAAAGATGCTCTCTCATCTTATGATCAAGCGATCGCTCTCCAGCCAGATAAGGATGAAGCTTGGTATAACCGAGGTAATGTGTTAATCACTCTGCAAGATTATCAAGGTGCTATCATAGCTTATAATCAAGCAATTAACCTAGAACCCAAAAAGCCCGCAGCTTGGATTAATCGCGGGATTGCGTTGACAAAATTGCAACGCTACCAAGATGCGTTAAACTCTTATGAGCAAGCGATCGCTCTCCAACCAGATAAACCCGATGCCTATTACAATAAGGCTTGTACCTATGCCTTACAAAATAATGTTGGATTAGCTATCACCCACTTAAAAAAAGCTATTCAACTTAACCCCAAAAAGTACCAACAGTTAGCAAAAACTGATCCAGATTTTAATCAGTTGCGTAGTCATAAGCAATTTCAAGAGTTGATGCAATAAAACCAGGGGTTAGGGGTTAGAGTTGGTGACTCAGTGATTTTAAATATCGATATGAAAAAACTTTTAATCACGGGAGCTAGTGGTTTTTTAGGGTGGCATCTGTGCCAACTAGCTCAACAGAATTGGCAAGTTTACGCAACTTATGACTCTAATTATATAGAAATTCCTGGGATTAAAACAATTAAATTAAACTTAACAAATTTTAGGGAACTGCAACAGATATTTAGAGAGATTAAACCAGATGGAGTGATTCATACAGCCGCGCGATCGCAACCCAACTTTTGTCAAATTCATCCCGAAGAATCACATCTAATTAATGTGACAGCATCCTGTAATCTTGCCGGACTTTGTGCAGATTATACCATACCTTGTGCATTTACATCAACCGACTTAGTTTTTGATGGTTTAAATGCACCTTATCAAGAAACAGATGCAGTCTGTCCTGTAAGTATTTATGGTGAACAAAAAGTCTTAGCAGAAACAGGGATGTTAGAAAGATATCCCATGACAGCAGTATGTAGAATGCCCTTAATGTTTGGCAATGCTACCCCCACAGCCACAAGTTTTATTCAGCCATTTATTGAAATTTTAAAAGCAGGAAAAGAACTCAAATTATTTATCGATGAATTTCGCACACCAGCCAGTGCCAAAACTGCGGCGCAGGGGTTATTAATGGCATTAGAAAAAGTGAATGGAATTATTCACTTAGGCGGAAAAGAAAGAATGTCTCGTTATGAATTTGGGCAGCTTTTAGTTGAAGTTTTGCAACTTCCTGACACTGGACTTAAAGCTTGTCGTCAACAAGATGTAAAAATGGCAGCACCAAGGCCAGCAGACGTTTCTTTAGATAGTTCAAAGGCGTTTGCATTGGGGTATAAACCTCTGTCTATCAGAGAAGAACTGCAAGCAATTAGAAGTGATTTATAAAGTAATACCAATTCAGTTATCGCCAAAACCATTAAATTACAGCACTGTACAGATAAATGAGGTCAGCATTTAATATCATCATAAATCTTGTGGGGTGGGCATCCTGCCCGCCCTTATCTACTTCACTCAGATCAAATTTGCTGTATGTAGGTTGGGTTGACGCAAGGAAACCCAACACCAATATCCTAATTGGGTTGCGCTGCGCTTAACCCAACCTACAACCTCAGCTAAGATTTGAGATTTGACCCCTCCCCCAGCCCCTCCCCTGCAAGGAGAGGGGAGTAAATTTCTTGTTCCCCCCTTCCCGCGTCGGGAAGGGGGGTTAGGGGGGTTAGGTTCTTCTGCTTACTTTTTATTGCGGCTAATGTCGTTTACCGTTCCTATGGCAACAGTTTTGACTAACCCAGTCATGGCGAAGATCACAGTTGCAATTCCTCCCATCAATAAGGAACTTAAAATTGCTGTAGCCAGAATGATTTCTGTCGGACTGTACCCGTCACGCATCCAAGCAGAGGGATTTTCAATAGCTGGAGGAGATGGGGGAATTAACCGAGAGGTTTGGATAGATGGTTGGGAGTTGGTAGAAGTGCTTAGAAGATTATTCATGGCGAACTTAGTGAAAAACTTGACTGTGTAAATCGTATTTCTGCCCGCCAATACAGTAAATTCCTAAGAAATAGAGATAAAGTAGAAACAAGTAGAAGATAAGTAGAAGTAAGCAAAATTTTTCAGGCTGTTTATGCAATGGGATGAGTTTTTAAGACAAGAATCTGCCACTCATGAGTTATCCCCAAAGCAAACAGAAGCCTTTTTAGTGAGGTTGCAGGTTGAAAACTCAAGTAAAAGTGAGAAAGAAATTGCCAAAAAAATCGGAATTGAGCATAATGCTTTTAAAAAGCTGATGACTGAGGTGTATGCTAAATTCTCCGAAAAGTGTTCTGATTTAAAAAACCCTAAAAGCAGAAGAAAGTTTGCAACATTAAAGGCTTACCTGACAGCAAAATATAACGGTGTTCCTCATACCCAGCCTATAAAACAAATTCATCACAATATTCCTGCGGCTGTTCCTTGGGAAAGATTTGTGGGAAGGGAGGCGGAACTGGAAAAACTGCACGAGATGATACAACAATCTCAGCAAGTGGCGATTGTGGCGGTGGCGGGTATGGGCGGTGTGGGGAAAACTGAACTCGCAACCCAGTATGCTCAACAGAACTTATCAAATTATCCTGGTGGGGTTTGCTGGTTATCCGCACAGGGTATTGATGTGAAGATTCAAATTCTCAGATTTGCGGAATCGAAATTTAAATTTATCGCACCGGAAGATTGGGAATTAGCGGATAGGGTGAAATATTGCTGGGATAGGTGGGATGCGGGAGATGTTTTGCTGGTGTTTGATGATGTCACAGACTACATAACCCAGGTCAAGCCTTATCTATCTTCGGTATCATCAAGGTTTAAAGTGTTGCTCACAACTCGCTTGGGGTTTGATAGAACTCTGTCACAATTAAGCCTGGGTGTTCTCAACCCATTGGCGGCGATGAAATTATTAAAGTTGCTGGTGGAGAGAGACAGACTAAAAAATGAGCCTTGGGTGGCGAGAAAAATTTGTAAATTCTTGGGATATTTGCCTTTAGCTTTAGAGTTGGTGGGACGATATCTGGATACAATGCCAGATTTATCACTGCAAACTCTGTTGAAACGCCTAGAGAAAAAGCGGCTGGAACATGAAGCAATGGTTAAGGCTAACCCGTTGATGCGTTATGAATACGGTGTGGCTGAAGCTTTTGATTTGAGTTGGGAACAATTAGATGAGAATGCCAAAAATCTTGGTTATTGGCTAAGTTTATATGCTTTGGCTGACATTCCTTTATTCATGGAGGAAATAGCAGATGATGAACAGCAAGAAATTCGGGAGAAAGCCATTGCTGATTTGCGAAAACTACATTTATTACAACGCCCAAGTCAAGGAATTTATCGTTTACATCCACTAATTCGGCAATATTTCCAAATGAAGTTGAATGAGTCCAGCCAGGCGGATGAGGTGAAGACAGTTTTTGCTGCACAGATGGTAGAAGTAGCGAAGCAAATCCCCCAACAGCCTATCCGTGGTTTGATTCAACAACTCACTCCCATGATTCCTCATTTGGCGGAAGTAGTTAATTACCTAACTGACTGCATCACCAATAAAGACTTCATCAGGCTTTCTCATGGATTAGCCTGGTTTTATCAAGGGCAAGGATTGTATGAAGAAGCAGAACTCTGGTTATGCCAGTGTCGAAAAGTGGTTGAACTTCGTCTTGGTTCAGAACATTCCCATGTCGCTACTAGCCTGAACAATCTAGCTTTAGTCTATGAATCTATGGGACGTTACAGCGAAGCCAAAGACTTGTTTCAGGAAGCTTTAGAACTATTTAAACGCTTACTAGGAGAAGAACATTTTCATGTTGCAACTACTCTAAACAATTTGGCAGGACTCTACCGTTCTATGGGAAGCTACTGTAAAGCTGAAATCTTATGCCAGCAAGCTTTAGAAGTATTTAAACGGTTGCTAGGAGAAGAACACCCCAATGTTGCAGCTAGTATGAACAATCTAGCAAAACTCTATCATTTATTAGGACGCTACGAGAAAGCCGAAGACTTTTTTAACCAAGCTTTACAACTCAGAAAACACCTGTTAGGAGAAGAACACCCCGATGTCGCTGCTAGTATGAATGATTTGGCAGAACTCTATCATTCAATAAGACGCTATGAGGAAGCAGAAGACTTGTTTAAGCAAGTTTTAGAACTCAGGAAAAGTCTCCTAACAGAAGATCATCCCGATATCGCTAGTATTCTAAACAATTTAGCCTCATTATATCTTGACATAGGACATTACTCCGAAGCTGAATCCCTGTTTCAGCAAGCTTTAAAATTAACAAAATGCTTGCTAGGAGAAAATCATCCCAATTTTTTATCTAGCCTGAACAATCTAGCAGCATTATATCTTGATACAGAACGCTACAGTCAAGCTGAACCATTGTTCCAGCAAGCTTTAGAAGGGACAAAATGCTTACTGGGAGAAAATCATCATGATGTATCATCTATCCTTAATAATTTGGCAGTAGTATATAAAAATACAGGACGCTACAAAGAAGCTGAACCCCTTTATCAGCAAGCTTTAGTAATTTGTGAGCGAACTCTGGGTATAGCCCATCCCCATACAATGACAGTCCGAGGAAATTATGCACAATTTTTAAGAGAAGCATATCGTTAGCGGAATATTTAAAAATAAAAATTTTAAGGTTTACCCACGAGGCAAGAGAGACGCAGAGAGTAACGAGAAAGTTATTTGTTGAGTTGTCTGTAATTTGATTTAATTCAGAAACACTTTTGCGTTTTTTTGTGCTTCCCAGAGGTGCTTATCAGGAGCATCTTCGTAGACATCGCCCATTCATTTCAATGATAAAAACCGATTACAGATAATTTCTCAGCCTTGCTTACTCCATAATTAAAATATAACAGACAGTGGAGGTGGTAATGACTGTGCAGTTATTAAGACGGAAATTCACAGTTGAGCAATACCACAAAATGGTTGAGTCGGGAATTCTCACAGAGGATGAGCGAGTAGAATTAATCCGGGGAGAGATTATCGAAATGTCACCCATTGGGACAAAACACGCTGCTTGTGTAAATCGTCTGATTAATTTGTTGGCGCAGTTGTTGGGTAAACGGGTGATAGTTTCTGCTCAAAATCCTGTGACTTTAAACAATAATTCAGAACCTCAGCCAGATGTCGTTTTACTCAAACCCCGTGATGATTTTTATGCAACTGCACACCCCCAACCTCAAGATATTTTCTTACTAATTGAAGTAGCTGATTCAACTGTTTTATATGACCGGGAAGAGAAAATCCCTTTATATGCAGAAGCTAATATAATTGAAGTTTGTTTAGTAGATATTAACGCCCAAGTTGTCGAAGTTTATCAACAACCAACAGCCACAGGATATCAAAATATTAAAACTTTTTCTGGCGGTCAAATTTTATCAATTCCCGGCTTTCCCGATGTCAATATTAGCGTTAATGAGATATTTGGTATTGAATTTTGAATTTTGTAGGCGTAAGCCTTGCCTACGGTGGCGTAAGCCTTGCCGCAGGCTATGCGTGAATTCTGAACCCAACAACGTGACCTCTCCCCAACCCCTCTCCGACACGGAGAGGGGCTTAAAATATTGTGTAATCTCTACAAAAAATTTAGCTTTTAAAGCCTCTCTCCTGGTAGGGGAGAGGTTTGGAGAGGGGTTTTTTCCAACTGTCGAACTCACGTTAAAATATGGTGCGATCGCCTAAAATTTTCAGTTTGTAGAGAGGGCTTTAGTCCTGATGCGTGTTTGCGTAGTCAAAGCAAGGACTAAAGTCCTTACTACAAACAAATTTGTGAATTTGGAATTGCTAGTTAGCTATAAGCCTCCATTGGTAGACAAGAACAGACAAAATTCCTGTCACCAAAAGCTGCGTCAATTCTCCCAACAATAGGCCAGAATTTATGTTCGCGTGTCCACGGTGCAGGATAGGCGGCTTGTTCACGGGAATAGGGATGAGTCCATTCGCCACTGATGAGACTTTCGGCGGTGTGGGGTGCGTTTTTCAAGAGATTATCTTGAGCATCCATTTTACCTGATTCAATGGCGGCGATTTCTTCCCGAATCGCGATCAACGCATCACAAAAACGGTCTAATTCTTCTTTAGATTCGCTTTCTGTGGGTTCAACCATAATTGTCCCCGCTACAGGCCAGGAGACTGTCGGCGCGTGAAAACCGTAGTCCATCAGGCGTTTAGCGATATCATCAATTTCGATGTTGGCGGATTTTTTGAGCGATCGCAAATCTAAAATACACTCATGGGCAACTAAACCATTCTGCCCTTTGTACAACACCGGATAGTAACTTTCCAATTTCTTGGCGATGTAATTAGCATTGAGAATTGCCACCTTAGTAGCTTGCGTCAACCCAGCCGCCCCCATCATCACAATATACATCCAAGAAATCACCAAAATACTCGCACTACCCCAAGGTGCAGCCGCCACAGCACCAAATTCGGAATTGGGTTGTTTCTCCCCAGTCCCCAATACCGGATGTCCTGGTAAAAATGGTACTAAATGGGCAGCAACACCAATAGGCCCCATACCAGGGCCGCCGCCACCGTGGGGAATACAAAAGGTTTTGTGTAAGTTCAGGTGACAAACATCTGCGCCAATATCCCCAGGACGACAAATACCCACTTGGGCGTTCATATTTGCCCCGTCCATGTAGACTTGTCCACCATGAGTATGAACTACAGCGCAAATTTCCTGAATGGCTGCCTCAAATACCCCATGAGTTGAGGGATAAGTAACCATCAACGCCGCCAGTTCATGACTGTGTTTTTCTGCCTTGGCTTTTAAGTCATCAACATCAATATTACCATCAGCATCACAGGCAACAGCTACTACCTTCATCCCACACATTACCGCACTGGCTGGGTTTGTACCGTGGGCTGAGGTGGGAATTAAACAAACATTGCGGTGGGCTTCTCCCCGGCTTTCGTGATAATGACGAATAACTAACAGCCCTGCATATTCCCCTTGCGAACCCGCATTAGGTTGCAGCGAAACTCCCGCAAAACCTGTAATTTCTGCTAACCAAGCCTCTAGTTGTTGGAAAAGAATTTGATAACCCAGTGTTTGTGATGGTGGTGCAAAGGGGTGTATCTTGCCAAATTCTGCCCATGTCACCGGAATCATTTCGGCAGTGGCGTTTAACTTCATCGTACAAGAACCCAAGGGAATCATTGATGTAGTCAAAGATAAGTCCTTGGTTTCTAACTTGTGCAGATAACGCAGTAACTCTGTTTCTGAATGATAGCGGTTGAAGACGGGGTGAGTTAGGTAAACGCTAGTCCGGGGGAGGGGGATATGGGAGGAAGATGATAATTCTTCTGGGGTGAATGGTAAGTCATCTTGACCAGCGAAAATTTGCCAGAGGTCGATAATATCTTCTAGGGTGGTAGTTTCATCTAGGGAGATACCGACAGCCGTATCATCGAAAATTCGCAAGTTAATATTTCGGGCTTGGCAACCTGCTTTAATCGCTTCTAGATTTTGTTTAACTAATTCTACCCGCAGGGTGTCAAAGAAATAATCGGAACTAATTTTGTAACCCAGTCGCTTTAAACCATCTGCCAAAGTTACAGTTAGCTGGTGGATATTCTCGGCAATATTTTTTAATCCCTCTGGGCCATGATAGACGGCGTACATACCCGCCATCACTGCTAGTAACACCTGTGCGGTACAAATATTACTGGTGGCTTTTTCCCGACGGATGTGTTGTTCGCGGGTTTGTAAGGCGAGACGTAAGGCGGGTTTACCGTGAACATCTTTAGATACACCCACAATACGCCCTGGAACTTGCCGTTTATACTCTTCCTTGGTAGCAAAGTATGCGGCGTGAGGGCCGCCAAAGCCCAAGGGAATACCGAAGCGTTGGGTGCTACCAACCGCAATATCAGCCCCAAATTCACCGGGGGGTGTGAGTAAAGTTAAACTTAAGGGGTCTGCGGCGACTGTGACTAATGCACCTTGAGTATGGGCTTGTTCAATAAAGGCGCGGTAGTCGTAGATAGTGCCATCACTGGCGGGGTATTGTAGAATTGCCCCAAAAATTGCTTGAGTAAAATCAAAGGTTTGATGGTCGCCGATGATAATTTCAATCCCCAAGGGTGCGGCACGGGTGAGCAACACGTCAATGGTTTGGGGATGACAGTCCCGTGATACAAAATAGGCGTTAGCTTTATTTTTGCATACACCGTAACTCATACTCATGGCTTCGGCGGCGGCTGTGGCTTCATCTAATAAGGAAGCGTTGGCAATTTCCAACCCGGTTAATTCAATAATCATAGTTTGGAAATTCAGCAGTGCCTCTAGCCGTCCTTGGGCAATTTCTGGCTGATAAGGGGTGTAAGCGGTGTACCAACCGGGGTTTTCTAGGATATTTCGCTGGATGACAGGGGGGGTGATAGCATCGTAATAACCCATGCCTATGTATGAGCGAAACACCTGATTTTTAGCAGCAATTTGTTTTAATTTTGCTAATGCGGCGTACTCAGTTTGTGCGGCTGGTAACTGTAGCGATTGATTGAGACGGATGGCTGTGGGTACTGTTTGATCAATGAGGTCATCTAGGCTGGAGAAACCTAATACCTCAAGCATTTGCTGGATATCTTCAGCACTAGGGCCTATATGTCTTTGTATAAAATTACTTAAAGTTTGATTTTTTTTGTCTAGGGAGTGGCGATGCCTGCGGCGGGCGTAGCCATCGCCTTCCTTGGCATATAGCTCATCACTAGACTGAGAAATAGAGGTAAACAATACCACAAACTTAAACTCCAGACGCTACTAATTCATATTTTGCAATAAATACATGGGACAAGTCGGAGTAGTTTATCGATTTATTCACATTTCATCTAGTGGGGAATAGGGAATGTTGACTGTTGACTGTTGACTGTTGACTGTTGACTGGGTAAAAGTTCTTCTCCCTCCGCTTCCCCTGCTCCCCTGCTCCCCTAATCAAGAGCTTCCTCATCTCCCCCTACTCCCCTTACTCCCTACTCTCCTTCCACCTCGGCGCGATACTCATCCGCCGTCAACGCATCATTGACTTCATCAGGATCATTGACGCGTACTTTAATAAACCAACCTTCGCCATAGGTATCATCTGCAACTGCTTCAGGGGATGCAATTAAAGCTTCGTTGCGTTCTATAACTGTGCCGGTAACTGGTGCATTCAAGTCTTCGACGGCTTTGACTGATTCAATTGAGCCAAATGTCTCTCCTTTGGTAATCAAGTCGCCAATCTCTGGCAGTTCTAAAAATACCACATCGCCCAATTGATCTACGGCAAACTCGGTAATGCCTATAGTGGCAATTTCCCCGTCTAGCCGTACATATTCATGCGTATCCAAATATTTCAAATCTTGAGGGTATTCAAATGACGACATTTCTGTTCCTCTGCAATATCAAAAATTTATCGCCCTAAAACTGAGGTGATATTCAGTCATTAACTGTAGATTGAGTATCTTACAACACACCCAAGAAATCAAGATAAAAATTGGCGGGGATATGGGGCGATATTTTAGGAATTGTGATTTTTGATGGTTGGCTTACCCCACAGGTACTTCTAGATTGAACTGGTTACATCACTCAAATGTCAGACTATGGCGGGTATTTGCTGGCAGTATCTACAGGAAAACTGCTTCTGAGCCAAGACTAAAACTTAGGGCGCAAAGCAATATATCTAGCCTATTGTACTTGACACGAGCTAGGGGTTTCCGCAGCCTACTAGCTCCTGACACTTGAATTCTACTGTGTATTCTTGGTCTTTAAAATTGGACTCCAGGATTTTACCGAAATTTCACTGATGCGTTCATCAGATTATGGTTATCTAGAAGATGCTACATAAATTTCAAATAATCCCATCTATAGATAGAGGATTGAATTGATGTAGTTAAGCCAGTAGTCTACTTTTCCTGCCATTACGGCTGGATTCTATCTGGTAGGCTTACTTTGTTCAGTTCCAGTGTGTTCCATCCAGTTGATAATTTACCCCTGTAATTTGGCGGGTGTTCAGCTTCCAGTATCGGAGGCGATCGCATGACATTTTATGCCAAAAATCTGACGACATCAAAGTTGTAACCAACAGCTACCGTGAGGTTGAAATGGAACACACAAAACCAAGAACAAAAATATCAATTAAAAATCCCGAATTCTTACTAATAGGAATCGGTGCCAGCTTAATAGCCATTCACCTCAGCTTATTTTGGAGGGAGAAAGATTCTGTCAGCGTTTGTCTATTTATTTTGTTTTGTGCAAATATCTGGTCTCTGCTGCAAGAAAAACGCCATAGCTTAAATTTAGAAAGTGGTTTTCTTGCTAGCACTTTAGGTTTTTTACTGATTGCATTTGTATTTATCAATAGTATATATAAGATAAATTTTACTGTTTTATTGGCACTCTCCCCTTTTATATCTGCTGTGGGATTGATTTTGCTAGCTTCTGGTTTTCAAGGATTAAAGCATTACTGGCTAGAATTATTGACAATATCCTTTTTTAGCCTACGCACCTTCATACCTTTAATTCAAAGTATTGATATATCGATTATTACAGCTAAATTTGCTGCTATATTGCTTTGGTACACAGGTTTTGATATCAGTATTTCTGGAGTTATTCTTAGTTTACCTACAGGGTCAGTAAAAGTATATAGTGGCTGCTCCGGTATGGTTCTTATATTAGATACTTTGAGTTTAGCAGTGCTTTTTTTGTGCATGTTTGAGCTAAGTTTAAAGCAAAAAATTATCGTACCATTGCTAGCTGCTACCCTCGCATTTATTATCAATGCAATACGTGTTTGCCTTATGGCTATTTTAGTAGCACAAGGTGATCAACAAGCATTTAATTACTGGCATGAAGGTGATGGTTCTCTATTGTTTTCGACGATTACTGCTTTTATTTTTTGTTGTTTCTGTTGGTTTATACTTAGCAGGAATCAAGTCAAAAATCAAAAATGTAAATAACTAAAGGCAATGTACTGGAAAAATTTTCGGGTTCACTTTTTAAATTTAACCTTTAGCGCAGGAATATTAGTTTCTGGATTACTGATTATATTTCCAAATTTTGGGCAACCGCAGAACAGAGCTTTTACTTTTCCTGAAGCAGTACCTTTACCACAATGGCGATTTAAATCTTCTCATACAACAGAACCACCTGTAGAAAAGTATCAACAACTGTTATCTCAAAAGAGTTATCAATATACAAATAATGGTCTAACCTTGTCCATAGAAATGCGTTATTTGCAAAATTTGTATCATGGAGATATTGATGCTTTAATTACAAAATACACCGCTATCAAGCCCTCAAGCATCCTGCGTTACCATAAAAGATTAGGCTATTACGGTGTAGGGGTAGATAAACAACAAGCCTATCTGAGTGCGTGTATTAACCCACAAGGCGGTAGCACCTTCACTCATGCACAGTATAGACATAACCTTTATTTTAATGGCATTAGTTTTGACCGATTACTGCCCGTATTGCAAGGGCATGAAGCACTCATAGATAAGCGTTGTCTTTGGTCACATTTGTCTATACCTTTACACAATTCTTCGCCAGAAAATACTTATGAAATTTTAGAGCAGGCTTGGTTTGCTTGGTATAATTGGTGGCAACCTAGATTTCCTAAGCCTGGAATTATATCCAATACAAATCTTGAAAAATTCTGAAATGTATGACTGATTTTGAGTTTTCCAAAGCATTAGAAACAGAGTTTTCCAAATTAAAAAATTCTGTAGAATCTCTCAATTCTTCATTAGAATTTATCAGCCTGTTGCGAACCATTGGTTATGGGATGCTGCTACTGGCGTTTGTTGATTTAGTTGAGGCATTCGTTCCACCCAACTTTATGAACCCTGGTTGGGAATTTCAAACAATGGGGAGAATAGTAGAACGGGTTGCTGTACCTTTAATTGGGCTAGTATTTGTTTTTTCAGGGAAACTAGAAAAGCGATCTGCATGGGAAAGACGCTTTTTAGCATTGTTGTCTTACTTAACTTTGTTAGTGGGATTATTGTATATCTTGTTAGTGCCGTTAGGAGTGGTGAACACGATTAGGCTATATAACAATAATACTAATCAAATTACTAACCAATATAATCAGCAATTGTCCCAAGCTAATCAACTAGAAAAAAGACTGAGTGAAGCTACACCTCAAGAAATAGAAAATCTGCTGAGAAGTCAAGGTGGTTCATTAAATGGTAGAAACCCGGAAGAATTCAAAAACCAAATTGCTTCAAGTTTGACTCAAGCCAAACAGCAGCTAAAAACGCAAGTGGAAACCAGTAAATCTGCTGGTCGGCTGAGTTTATTTAGGAGTTCTGTAAAATGGAACTTAGGCGCGTTAATTTCTGCGGCCTTGTTTATTACTTTTTGGCGGCGAACAGCTTGGGCTAGGAAAAATACCAGAGTTTAGATAATTAAGTGATAAAAGTTCAGGGATGTGCTTCCTGAACTTTTAATTCACCAGTCTAAGATGCAAGATTTTGGTTTTTCACAGTCTTGCTAAAGATGCGATAGTATAACCAAGTGCTAACTTCCTTGACAGGAAACAGCACATAAGTTAAAGGATTGATTGTCACAATAATATTGCGAAAATCGCGGCGGGCTAAAAATAAAATCATAGCAGCTACTTGCTGTGCTGACATCACGCCGTAAGGATTAAGTTGACTTTTAAAAGGCCCTAAAATTAATTTGCGAATTACACAATCACCATCCAAGCGTTTGAGAGTGACTAAGTTACCCAAGGTGCGTTTACTCAGTTCATAAAGTGGACTCAAAGCTGGGGATACTTCAGCCTCAGAAGTATTTACCCAAATTTCCTTTGTGGCTTTTGCTTGTGGCCCTGTTACAGTGGTCAAAAATATATCCATTAACCGCAAGGCTGAAAAAGTATTCACTTCATAGGAGGAGTTAATGGCTTGTGATGTGCGGTTGGTGTAAACATTAACACCGTGATTAATAATCAAAATGTCTACTTTCGCTAAACTTTCTTGGAGTTCGGCTTCATTACCCAACTGCCAAGAAATCACTTTGAGCTTTGCATCTGTGGGTAATTTATCTGGGTTAGTAGTTATTGCCACAACTTTAGCATTATGCTTGAGTAGTTCCACCGTTAATGCTTGCCCCAAAGCACCTGATGCACCTGTGATGGCGATGGTTTTACCTTTAAGAGAAAGTGCTGTTCCCAGTATTTTATCTACCAAGGAAAATACTCCACTGTAGTAAGCGTTAACATCATCAAAATGGTGTCGCCAATGGTAAGTCCGATTTACAAACCACACAGAAGGAATTGTCTGTAAAGGCCCTGGTAAGTGATTATAGTCTGTGTCAATGATACCCTGGAAATAACGCCGGGAGGCACCGAATAAGAACGTGCCAGCATAGACTACTCCTAACCATAATCCCTGATGCTGCCCAAGTAAGGCAATTACAGTCAATAGGACTACTAACAGACTCGATTCCACAATGTCGTTGTAGAGCTGGGATTCTTGATAAATTTTCAAAGAAACTACCGACAAATCCCGGCGATATGCCATGTGGTGCTTGTTGTGCCATTTGCTTAACCAATTGACTTTGTGACACAACGCATGGTAGCTGTCTCTCAATATCTCAGCTAGCACTAGAGAGAAGAATCCCCAACTAGCAAACTGTAAGCAAGCATTTACTAGCACCCAATTAATTTGTAGCCTTGCCTCAATCTCAGTCAAGCTTTCAGCTAACATCTGCATCATGTCGTTTTATACACCACTTGTCTTAATCTTTGTTTATATTCTCATCAGAATAGATTAAGCCAGAGTTATAAAGCAAACGAAAATTGCAGGTTTTGCTAGTCTGTTGATGATGCGGGTTATGGGAAATTAGAGATTTACCATTTAACCCATAAGTAAAGGTACTGGGCTAGGTTAATCCATCAGATATCAAATAATCCATGATTATACATCGGCAAGATATTAAGAAATATTGCCAAATGTGTAAACTTTCAGTAAAAAATGTAACTTCATCTATCCCAAGAGGTAAAGTTAAGAATAGCTTAATAAATGGCTTTGACCATTAACAGTTAGTGCTTATTGCTGTCTGTACATCCAAGGACACTAATATGCAGTAGATAATCTGTCTAGAAACGCTGAAATATTTAGTGCCTGTAAAAACACGTAGAAATTAGTTGAACTAAATTTCATGTATACAAGTTTCAGATTGTTCAATCATTGTTGTCTTTGTTCCTGGTGTACAAGCACTATAAGCTAACGTGTCAGAGCACCTTTTCAGGTGGAATTTTAGTTAAATATCCTAATTTACATAACTCTGGCAATGCTTTTTACTCGTGGCAAAGTGTATAAAAATCAGCGTAGTATTCCAAAGAAAAATAACAGAGGCTTGATACCGGGAGCAGAAAATGAAACCATTGAAGACAAGGGTGTGAATTTAGGCTCGATGCAAGAATTGAATTCTAATCAAGATTCAATATTCAACTTGCAAGACATACTCATGTTCTTGTCAGACATTAGTGCATTTCCTATGGCTATTGTTTGTCTAGAAAGCCGGGAAATTTTATTTACTAATCAGCTATCAGCACAAGTTTTTGGTGTTGATGTTTGGCAACAATATGAAAATATAGTGTCAATTATTTATGATAATCCTAATTTATATAACTGGTTAAATAGGAATCGCCAAAGCGGCGATAGTCTGCGTAATTTGGCGGTAAAAATCAAAAATGATGGCAATACTTTAGCTGCAAAAATATCGGCGAAAGCGATTAATTACCAAGGTAAATTAGCTGCCTTATTTGTGTTTACAGATATTGGTGAGCCTCTGGAAGTGCAGCAAAGAAATCAGGAGGCGATCGCTACCCCCGTTACACCAGAAAATTCTCCCTCTGCCTGTGAAATTAATTACCAACAATTTCAAAAACGCTTGCAGCTAATGGAACGGGCGTTAGCTGCAAGCAGTAATGGGATTGTGTTGACAGACGCTACTCAAGCACATCATCCGATTATTTACGTCAATCCAGCTTTTGAGTTAATCACTGGCTACTCTAGCAATGAAGTAATTGGCCGCAACTGCCGTTTTTTACAAGGAAATGATACAGCTCAACCAGCACTTCAAGAATTGCGTAGTGCCTTGCAAGAGCAAAGAGAATGTTATGTCATTTTAAAAAATTATCGTAAAAATGGTGATTTGTTTTGGAATGAACTCTACATTTCACCAGTGTTTGATGACTGTGGGCGTTTAACTAACTTTATTGGCGTACAAAACGATATTACGCAACACATACAAGCTGTAGAAGCATTACAGGAACGAGAAGAACAATATCGTTGCATTGTGGAAACAGCTACTGAAGGTATTTGGCTACTGGATCAAAATCACAAAACTACCTTTGTTAACCAACAAATGGCAGCGATGTTAGGCTACACCGTGGAAGAGATGCTAGGTAAAACGCTATTTTCCTTTGTGGATACCGCAGGCTTAGAACTTGTTCACAAATTCCTAGAACGCCGCCATCAAGGTATTGATGAAACCCACGATTTTAAATTCCGTTGTCAAGATGGCTCAGACTTATGGACAAGGATTTCTTGTACGCCATTGTTTGACGAGCAAGGAAATTATCACGGAGCGTTGGGCATGGTGACAAACATCAGCGATGTCTACGACGAGCTTCGCTTACGCAAACGGGCAGAAGCCGCACTACAAGAAAGCAAACAACGTCTTGATGATCTTTTAAACTCTCTGGAAGATATCGTTTGGTCAATTGCAGCAGATACTTTTGAGACACTTTACATCAATCCCGCAGTTTATCAGATGTATGGTCGTTCCCCGTCGGAATTTATGGAAAACGCAAATCTTTGGTTTGAAATTATTCACCCAGAGGATCAACCATTGGTGAGCCAAGCAATTCCACCTTTGCTGTTAAATGGTAGTCAAGACGTAGAATATCGGATTATTAAACCTGATGGCGAAATACGCTGGGTGCGTACCCGTAGTCATGTAATTTACGACGCTAATGGTAAACCTATCCGCATTGAAGGCATCGCTACAGATATTAGTGATCTCAAATTTATGGAGGCAAAGTTAGTAGGTCATGCCTTCTATGATCATCTCACTGGACTGCCCAACCGAGTGTCATTTATGCACACCCTAGAGGAAGCGATCGCCCAAATTCAACAACACCCAGAGCAACTATTTGCCGTCCTATTTTTGGATCTTGATCGTTTTAAGGTCGTTAATGATAGTTTAGGACATTTAGTTGGCGATCAACTCCTGGTGAGCTTTGCTGAACGTCTCCAAAGCTGCTTACGTCCTGAAGATACCATTGCTCGCCTAGGTGGTGACGAATTTACCATCTTATTGTCTCATATTCAATCCATCGAAGAAGCCACCGGCATCGCTGAACATATTCATCAGGTATTGAAATCACCATTTAACTTAAATGGCTATGAAGTATTTACTACTACCAGTATTGGCATTGCCTTAAGTACAACTGGGTACACCCAACCCTCAGATTGGCTACGTGATGCTGATACTGCTCTTTACTCTGCTAAAGAACAAGGTAAAGCTTGGCACATGGTTTTTGATAGTACCATGTATAACCGGGCTGTTGCACTTTTGCAATTAGAGACTGACTTACGCTGGGCAATTGAGCGTCAGGAATTAAGAGTTGCCTATCAACCCATTGTCTCAGTTGCCACCGGGAAAATCACGGGATTTGAAGCCTTAGTCCGTTGGCAACATCCAGAAAAGGGGTTAATTTCCCCCACCGAGTTTATTCCCGTAGCCGAAGAAACAGGACTGATTATCCCGATTGGTAATTTTGTCCTACGGGAATCTTGTCAACAATTAAGACAGTGGCAGTTAGAATTTCCTGACATTCCACCTTTAACCATGAGTGTCAACCTTTCCGGTAAACAATTTTCTCAAACCTGTTTAGTTGAGCAAATTGTGCAGATTTTACAAGAAGTTAACCTAGAACCGAGTAGCTTAAAACTGGAAATTACCGAAAGTGCCATTATGGCAAGCCCAGAACAAGCGGCTATCATTCTTCAACAATTTAAAGCTTTAGGAGTCAAATTGTGCATTGATGACTTTGGCACTGGTTACTCATCTTTAGCTTATTTACATAATTTTCCCCTTGACATTTTAAAAATTGACCGTTCTTTTATTAATCGCATTGATCGGGATGGTGAGAGGTTGGCAATTGTTAAAGCCATAGTCACCTTAGCATCTAACTTGGAAATGACTGTGGTGGCTGAAGGACTAGAAACAATCAGCCAGTTGGTACAGTTGAGGTTATTAAAATGTGACGAAGCACAGGGATATCTGTTTTCTCCAGCTTTAAGTAGTGAAAAGATTAACTTATTATTGGCGGGAAAACGACGATTTTATCCAGACGCTGAGTAAGAGAGTTGAGGGGAGATGAGGGAGGTAAATCAATTCAAAATTCAAAATTCAAAATTCAAAATTCAAAATCCAAAATTCAAAATCCAAAATTCAAAATTCAAAATCCAAAATCCAAAATTCAAAATTCAAAATTCAAAATTCAAAATTCAAAATTCAAAATTCAAAATTCAAAATTCAAGAGTTTCTGGGGAAACATCTCCTCCGCTCCTCTGCTCCTCTGCTCCTCTGCTCCTCCGCTTCCTCCGCTCCTCCGCTTCCTCATCCCCAATCCCTTTGAGTAACTAGAATCTGTCTAGCAAACATTCAGCAATTCGGCGTGCTGCGCCTGGTTTACCCATCCTACGTTTACCATTTTCGGCAATGATGTACAGTCTGTCGGGGTTGGTAAAGAGCGATCGCACTTCTTGGGCAACTTGTGCGGCATCCTCGACTAAAATCAAAGATAAACCTAAGAGTCGGCTTTGGGCTTCGGCGAAAGCGGGGTTAAATTGTGGCCCCTCTCCGGGAATAGCGATCGCAGGTTTGCCTAAACCGATAAACTGTTCTGTAGCTGTTCCTGCCATTGCGATCGCCACATCGCCCCAGTGTAAACATTCGTTATATGCTTGTTGTGTCAAAATTAAATAGGCGTTTCTTTGCTGGAAGATTACAGCATTATCATCGGGTAGAGGAAGCGGTGATACTGTGTCGAGTCGCCAACCTTGAGACTGCACAGTTTTAGCGAGGATATCAGTATCTAATCCCGGTGCGATCGCTCCTAAAAATACCACCCTACCAGAATTCGGTACATAAGAATCTCGTTCCCGAAAACTCGCCATCAATGCAGACACCGCCACCATAATCATTTCCCAATTTTGATAAGCTTCCGGCGCACGCGAACCCGGAAGGAGAGTAATCACCAAAGGTCTAGCTATTTCTTGTTTTTGGGCATCAAGACTATAAAATTGTTGAGTAGTTAACCTCGGTTCTAAACCATCCATCATCGGGTTTCCCATGTCAAAAGCCGGAATTGCCCACTGACTTAATATTTTTGTTGTCAACCCATCCCTAGGAAACACCGCCCGACAACGGCGACGACTCATTAACCACCTTTCCCAAGGATGGTAAATCGAACCAGAAAAATTTTCCCAACGGGCTGCTGTTGATTTCCTGGGTAAAATTCCCACCTCATCCCTCACATAATATTCTGACTTCGCCGTACCCACAAAACCATAGTTAGCACCACTAACAAAAGCAAACAATAACGGTACAATATCCCCCACCGCCAAAATTGCCGGCTTGTTACCTAATTTTTTTTGAGAACTCACCCAACGGCGCACCGCTTGAATTTGACTCCCAGTCAGTTGAATTAAACCACCGCGTACATCCCGCGCCAACTGTCGCCCATCCATATATATAAACCCGCCAGAGGGCATAGTTCGCACAGCACCAATCAGGGGAATATCTAACTGTTGATAAGCCCGTCCTTCACCCACCAAAGGTAAAGCAAAAATATCTGGTGGGTGGGATTGTTGTAACAATTCTTGCAAAATGCGGACAGCAATTACATCTTCCCCATGACCATTACTTAATACCAACAACTGCAACCGAGAACTAGGGGTGGGCGTATTGGCTAGGGATAAGCGGGAGATATCACTCATTTCAAAATTGTTGATGGTTGATAGTTGATGGTTGATTGGGAAATTTTAACGCTAACAGGTGTGACTGTCATTCGTGGCTAGGGAAACATTACCCTAGTTAAAGGCTGATAAGAAACAAAATCTCAAAATTAACGGTCTGTTTAGGTAATTCGTAATTTACGCCCTGTGTAACTTTATCTCAAACCTAACCCCCAACTCCTTCCCTGCAAGGGAAGGGAAGCAAGAATCAAAGCCTCTCTCCCGGTGGGGGAGAGGTTTGGAGAGGGGTCAAAATAATTAAGTTTTACATTCCGAAATAAGTTAAAATTATGCGTGTTTCTTCTACTACAATTCTGACTTTAGCTACTTTGGCGGCTGGTAATGTAACTCAACAAGCCATAGCTGCACCTGCTACAACCTCAACTCAGGCAGAGAACAAGCAAAATTTAGTAGTGCCAGTAGTGGAAGAAAACACCGCACCGATAACAACTATAGCTGTACCAGAAACCGAGATTACTCCCCAATTTTCTCAATCTACAGTCATAGCGCAAAAACCTATAGTTCTTTCTCCTGTACCTCCGGTTACGGTATCAGCCCCCAAACCTACCACAGCAGAAAGCGGTTTAGTGGTGATAGCTACCGATGTGCAGATAGTAGGCGCAACACCGGAATTACAGCAAATCATTCGCCAAGTAATTAAAACCCAAACTGGGGGAGAAACCAGCCAAAGCCAGTTACAAAAAGATGTCGAGGCGATTTTGCAGACTGGTTTATTCGTGAATGCAAACGTTAATAGCCGCACTACTGCATCAGGATTGAATGTAGTATATCAAGTGCAACCAGTGATAGTGCGATCGCTCCAACTCAACGAAGCTAAAGCCCTTACCTACCAAGTAGCCCTCAAACCCTTTCAATCACAAATCGGAAAACCCATCAGCCCCGCAGGACTCAAGCAAGCAGTTGCACAAGTAAATAAATGGTACGCTGACAATGGTTATAACTTAGCGCGGGTACTATCAATTAAACCTAACGCTGAAGGTATCCTCACCGTCAACGTTGCCGAAGGCTTAGTTAATGATATTCAATTCCGCTTTTTTGACGAAGACGGTAAAACCATTACAGGACGTACAAAAACCGAATTTTTAAAACAACAACTGCAACTGAAAACCGGGCAAGTCTTCCAAGAAAATCTTGTCAGACAAGACGTTCAGAAATTATACCGAACCGGCTTATTCCAAAGTATCAATGTTAGCTTTGAAGGCGATGCAAGTAACCTAGATGTAATTTACGAACTCAAAGAAAATGGAGCGCGTGCGATTAACTTAGGTGGTAGTTACAACGGTGATGTAGGATTAATCGGGACTTTAAACTATCAAGACCAAAATATTGGCGGCAGGAATGATACTTTAAATGTCAACGTCGGCTTAAGTAGCCGTGATTTACAATTTGATAGTAAATTTATTAGTCCGTATCGTGCAAATAACCCGAACCGTCTAGGGTACAGCGTGAAAATCTTCCGTAACCGAGAACTGTCACAAACCTTTGATGATGAGATTAAATTAGCTAACGGTGATAAAGTGCGGGAAGGTAAGATTGGTGGAAGTATTAGCTTACAAAGACCGATGGATGATTGGGATACTTCCCTAGGGTTGAATTATACCCGTACCAGCATCCGCGATCGCCAAGGTAATATTAGCCCCACCGATAGCAAAGGAAACCCCCTTTCCGCCAGTGGTACAGGCGTTGATGATTTAGCTACAGTATCATTTACCGCCACCAAAGACCAACGCAATAACCCCATCAACCCCACCCAAGGTTCCGTACTGCGTCTGAGTACAGAACAATCTGTACCTATAGGACAAGGTAACATTTCCATGAATCGCCTCACCGCCGATTATACCCGGTACGTCCCAGTACAACTATTCAACACTGAACAACCCCAAGTATTTGCCTTAAACGTGCAAGCTGGTACCGTTCTAGGCAACTTACCACCTTACGAAACCTTTAAATTAGGCGGTTCTAACTCTGTACGTGGTTACAACGCTGGAGACGTAGGAAATGGACGCAGCTACGTACTAGCCTCCGCAGAATATCGCTTTCCCATCTTACCCATTGTTGGCGGAGTAGTATTTGCTGACTTTGCCTCAGACTTAGGTTCAGGAGACACCGTTGTAGGAGATCCCGCAGGAGTACGCAACAAACCCGGTACAGGCTTCGGTTACGGCGCAGGAGTCCGACTAAACTCCCCCTTGGGCTTAATACGTGCCGACTACGGCATCAATGACCAAGGAGAAAGTAGAGTACACTTAGGCATAGGTCAACGGTTTTAAACCACCTCAAAAACCCAAATCAACAGCAATGCGATGAGCGCAAGCAAACCCAGAAAAAGCCACAGCATTCAAACCCTGACCGGGAAACGTACTATCCCCCACACAATAAAGCCCAGAAATAGATGTACGATTAAAAGGCATACCCAACAACCCCCATAACTTGCGCCGGGGTATAGGCCCGTAACTCCCATCAACACGCCCCAAAAAACGGCGATGGGTGCGCGGTGTCCCCACCTCCAGATAATCTAAACCCCCATCTAACCCTGGAAAAATCTGTTCTAGTCGGTCAATAATGCGCCAAGCTGCCGCTTCTTTCTTAACTTCGTACTCCTGAGCAGACATTCCTTGCCAATCATCAATCCAGTGGGGAGTGAAAGCGTGAATGATATGATAACCCTCTGGAGCTAAATTTGGGTCAAGCAAAGTAGGAATAGAGACAAACAGCGTTCCTTCCGGTGCCATCATCTTATGCCAATCTTCCAAAATAATATGATGGCATTCTGTCCCAGTCGGCAAAACTGACTGTTTTACCCCTAAATGCAGACTCAAAAAACTCGGAGATTTTTCATAACGTTGCTGCCAATTTTTCTCATTACGGGGCATCTTTTCTACGGGTAGCAATTTTTCAAAAGTATCCCAACGCGTAGCATTCGACACTATACGCTTACCGTAATAAGTTGTACCATTAGCTAACTGCACACCAACAGCCCGCCCGTTTTCGGTGAGGATTTTTGTAACCTTAGCTTGGTATTTAATCGTACCCCCAGCTTTTTCTAAACCCTGGACTAATTTTTGGGCAATTTGTCCGACTCCGCCTTTGGGATAGTTGACACCGCCGTAATGTCTGTCAGAAAATACCATTCCCGCATTAATCATCGGTGTCATATCTGCTGGCACTACAGACCAGCAGTAACATTCCATATCGATAAATTTTAATAGTTGGGGGTCTTGAATGTAACGCCGGGCGACATCACCAGCATTCAGAGGTAGGTACTTAGCTAAACCGAGACAAGCCAAAGGATGCTGCAAAAATACCCGCAGCAAATACCGAGGTTCTTCTAGTGATAGTAAATCTATCTGGTTGAGACAGTTGAAAACACGCCAACATTCGTTATAAAAGCGACGAATGCCTGTGGACTCATGAGGAAAGTAAGCAATAAGATTTTGCAAAAATTTGTCATAATCTCGCTCAACTTTCAAATTTAGACCTTGCGGTAGGTGATAATGAATCTGTACAGGGTCAGGGATGGTTTCTAAGCTAGTATTCACGGCACTCAGGGCGCGAGTTAGTAAGTTTGTCGTGCCTTTGTTTCCGAATCCGAATATCATCGATGCTCCTACATCGAAGCGATAGCCTTGGCTCTCAAAGCTCCCAGCACTACCCCCTGGGATTAAATAGCTTTCCAATACCAGGACTTGCGCGCCTTTGGCTGCTAGTTGGGTTGCTGTCACCAAGCCACCAATGCCAGATCCAATCACAATCACATCAAATACAGAAGATGGGGGAGTGCTGAAATTGGTGAACATAGGGACAGGAAATACAAAATATTAATTAAGAAAATCGTATTCTATATTACTTTGGTTTAGGTCTATTCTAGGTTTTCTGAATATAAAGAGAGATTTTTTGCAGGTTTCCCATTGTTCAGCACACAAAAAAGAGGGACAAGCCTGCTACCGCCGGCTAATCCCGTCTGCCGATCCTTAAAGAGAGGAGAACACTGATTAACAATATACCCTTGGTTGAGAATGCCTGTCAACTATTAATGCAAATCTTTTGCAATAAATTTTGTAAGTGCTGATTTTACCTGTTAGCATAACGCAGGAAAGAGTATGATGATGTTTCAGTTCTTGTAGAATAAAAGGCGGCTATTTTTAGCTATGGCGGTACAACTGCGCGTTTACGTTCCACCCCATCCTTTAATCAAGCACTGGCTAGCAGTTGCCCGTGATACTGCTACACCCTCAGTGTTATTTCGTAGTGCCATGACCGAGTTAGGGCGGTGGCTAACTTATGAAGCTGCGCGGGAATGGTTGCCGACGCAAGATATTATGGTACAAAGTCCTTTGGATAGTAGCCCTGGTACGGTGATTAATCCAGAGATACCTGTGGCAGTGGTGCCGATTTTACGGGCGGGTTTAGGGTTATTAGAAGGGGCGCAAACTATACTACCCTTAGCATCGATTTATCATCTGGGCTTGGTGCGAAATGAAGAAACCCTAGAAGCTTCCTGTTACCTGAATAAATTGCCAGAAAAGTTTGACCCCCAAACCAGAGTTTTAATTACTGATCCGATGTTAGCTACAGGTGGGTCAATTATGACGGCAATGGCAGAATTGACAAAGCGGGGTGTTGATCCAGCTTTAATCAGGATTGTGTGTGTAGTAGCGGCACCACCAGCTTTACAAAAATTGAGTAATGCTTATCCAGACTTGGTGATATACACTGCCACAATTGACGAAACAGTGAATAGCAAAGGGTATATTGTACCCGGACTAGGAGATGCAGGCGATCGCATCTTTGGGACATAAGTTAGTATGCAGCTAAGGGAGGACAATAGCTTAATGGATGTACAGGTTGCAAAGTTGCTTTAAGGGGTAAAGTTATGAGTCAGCGTGATGGTTTCGCCAGTGGTTTTTTCGCTGGGGCAATCTTTGGGGGCGTAGTCGGGGGCATTTTGGGGGCTGTGATTGCCTCTCGCCGTGATGAAGAAGTCGAAGAGGGTACACAACTGATTAATGGCCCCGCAGAAAATCAGAAAGTTGCCAGCAAACGCCGTCAGATGATATCTTCCGAAGGTGAAGATATGGAAATGGAAACTGCCAGGCGATCGCTCGAAGATAAAATTGCCCAGTTGAATGCCACAATTGATGAAGTCAGAAAACATCTAGGCAATGTCAACGGCGGTTCCACTCAATCTGTAAATGACCGTTCCCTCAGCCAAGATTCTTAAATCGGTTGCAGTTACACCACTCCCCACTCCCCACTCATGTCGGTTAACACGGTAACTCTCCGCATACGTCATGACTGGGACTAAATTAAAATCTATAGTAAGACCGCTTTAAACACTTAACAGGAAACTCACCAATCCATGTATTTACTGATTAATACGTTAGTTGCTTTCATTTCTATTTACAACACCTTGCTCATTATCAGGGTGCTGCTGACTTGGTTCCCCAATATCGACTGGTATAACCAACCATTTGCCGCTTTAAGCCAAATCACAGACCCCTACCTGAATTTATTCCGTTCTATTATTCCTCCCTTGGGCGGTATGGATTTTTCACCCATCCTCGCCTTTATAGCACTCAGCTTAGTCGGTGATCTCTTGAGAAGCCTCACTAGCTTGCCATTTGTACAAGGTTTTTAAGTCATATCTTGCACCATTCTCAATCAGCTTAAGGTGGGCATTGCTAACAACTTAAAACTAAGGCTTTGAGCCACTTCCCAGCGATGCCCACCCTACAAACATGATCATCAAGGAACAGGTGCAAGATGTGTGTTAACTTCTACCTCAAATAGCCTTTGTAGAGACGTGAAGATTCCACAACGTCTCTACAATTTTTGCTTTTTTTCCTACTTACGGATTTTAGCACTAAATCCAGAAGCTTTAAACTGCTTCAGCTTGAGCGGTACAGGCTGATTAGCAGGTACAGAAATTCTTAATTCAAAATCACTCACCCCTGGTGGAACTTCGGCAATAGAACCTAGACGGGTGCGATTTTGTAATACAGGGTCATTGTTAGCATCATAGACGCGACCATAGATATCTGCATCGTAGACGGTTTTATAAGTGCTATTATTTGCCTTACCAGTGACAATAAAGCAATTAGCCGCACCACTACCGCTACTGGTAACAGCACCTTGAGCCAATTCGGGCGGACACTCCTTATATGATATGTCAGATAGTTTAATCTGAGTCAAAGCTACAGCCACAGGAGTCCATACCCAGGATATTAAAACTACGAGGGAAAAAAGCGCGATCGCCCTGATAAATTTTGTGTAATTCAACTTAACTGCTATTCTGATTTTCTTTTCCATAACTGTATACAGTAGCAAGGAAACCTAACTCAACTTTATACCTTTGGGGTGAGGGAGTGGGGGGAGTGGGGGGAG
>NZ_LUHJ01000041.1 GCF_001597745.1 Anabaena sp. 4-3
CAGATGATTCCTCTTGCACGTAGTTATGGATTTGACATCTTTGTTTCCAGGTGCAAGATATAAGTTAACTTTGATGTTAAATCATGTCCGTGAGAATAGTTATCATATCTGTGAGGGATAGGGAACTCTTCACAGGGAACAGGCAACAGGGGGGAAATAGGGGATAGGGAACCGTTCCTTGATCATAATTTTTGTAGGGTGGGCATTGCTTGCAAGTTGCTTAAAGACTTAGTTTTACGTTGTTGGGTGTGCATCACCTGACGCTGCTCAAGAATGGTGCAAGATGTGACGATAGGGAACTCTTCACAGGGAATAGGCAACAGGGGTGAAATAGGGGATAGGAAATAGGAGCAACGCGAAAATCTAAAACCAAGAATGAAAATTAGGCTATTTTGGGGTGCGATGGGCAAAGCCCCTATTACCTGTGAATTGTTCCCTTTAATGTTGGTAATATCTGGGTGAAATTGCCTGAAAAACTAAATTTTTGCTCCCATTCAAGATAGAGAATACAAGCAATTAACCATAATAAACCTGCGGCATATCCAGCTAAAACATCAGTAGGCCAATGTACTCCTAAATAAAGTCTACTAAAACCTATTGCCAAAATTACCACAGTAGTTGAGGCTAAAATTTGCTTGCGCCATTGTGGAAATTCTTTCGCTAAAATATAGCCGATACAGCCATAAACTGCTGTTGAAACCATAGCATGACCGCTAGGGAAACTATAGTGAACCGCATTCACAATGTAATCCCAGAGTGCGGGACGCGCCCTTCTAAATATCTCTTTTAACAAAAAATTTAACCCTACAGCACCGACTGTTGCCATGCCTAGGGTAGTAGCTTCCCGGCGGCGTTGGTTGTACCAAAGATTAATTCCGATTGCTGAACCAATTGATAGAAAAATTAATGGTTCACCCAAAGCAGTGATACCTTTGATGATGATATCAAGCACAGGAGTATGCAGGGTTTGGATACCTAACAAAATGCTTTCATCGAGAGCATACTTGTACAATAATCCACTACCTAAAACCAGGCTGGTAGCCGCCGCCGAACCTAAAATCAGTTGACTGTTGAGTTGGTTTAATTGTGGCTCTAGGGGTACGGCTGCTAGTTGTATGGGTGTTGCTGCTGTACTGACATATTGTTGAGCAATTTCTAGTCTGTAGTCTAAGACTATACTTTGCAGAAGGGAGGCGATCGCACTCAGGCTAATATCTGGAGCAAACATCACCAGTACATTACCTGTGAGATGATTCGCACTAAATTGGTGAATGACTTTTTCCTGTGACAATCGCCATTCTAGATAATTTTTGCAAGCCTGAGAAAGATGCAGTCCTTTGACTTTGAATCTGGCTCTACCTTTGACAGCCGTATGTATTGCTTCAACTAAACCATTACCATTCGAGAGATTGTGAAGATACCCGTTCATTTTCCGATAAGTATATTTTGAACAATTACTATACAATTCCCACAGCCATCACTCTTCACAGCACCGTATCTTAGTATAGGCGATCGCTCAAATACTAAAAAACCTTCTCCAGAACAGAGAAGGTTGAGGGGGACAAATCAATTCAAAATTCAAAATTCAAAATTAAATAATTTTTCCCTATAATTCTTCACTGCGTGACGCTGGCGCGAAGACTTTTAGCTTGTTTATCCCCAATCCCCAATCAACAATCCCTAACCTATTCTACATCTTTAATGCGGGTTTTCCGTTCTACAATTTCCTTGACTACCAAGGTGACAACGGCGAGTAATGCTAAAAGTACAGCCGCAGAAAAGGCGGCTTCGGTTTCATATTGTTTGTAAGCTTCTTCTACAAACAGGGGTAAGCTTTGGGTAATGTTAGCAATGTTACCTGAGACAACGGAAACCGCCCCGAATTCGCCCATTGCTCTGGCGTTAGTCAAAATTAAACCGTAGAGTAAACCCCAGCGAATACTAGGGAGGGTAACACGCCAAAATATTTGCCAATCATTCGCTCCTAGAGTTCTGGCGGCTTCTTCTTGGTCGCTGCCGAACTCCTCTAAAATAGGAATTACTTCCCGTGCGACAAAGGGCATACTCACAAAGGCTGTCGCCAGTACCATCCCCGGTAAGCCAAAGATAACTGTGATATCATATCCTTGTAGAACAGGGCCAAACAACCCTTGTCGCCCGTAGAGTAGCACCAGCATCAAGCCAGCTACTACAGGCGAGATGGAAAAAGGCAGGTCAATAATACTTAATACTAAAGCACGACCGGGGAATTTATGGCGAGCGATCGCCCAAGCGGCACATAAACCGAATACAGTATTTAAAGGTATGGCTATCAATGCCAGTATCAGCGTTAATTTGGCAGCATAAACAAAGTCAGTGCGGCTGAGGTTCTGGAAAAACGGCCCGATTCCCTGACTGAAAGCTTGGACAAATACGTTAATTGCCGGGATATATTGAATCAAAGCTAAATAGGCGATCGCAATCCCAATTAAAATTGTGGGAACCCAACTCTTTTTTTGTTGAGGGTTCGACGGACTAATCTGAGACTCCTTATTTATTGTCATATCTTCTTGCCCAAGCTTGTAATAAATTAATTCCTAAAAGCATCACCAAGGAAATCATCAGCAACACAACACCAATCACAGTTGCACCAGAATAGTCATACTGTTCTAACCTTTGGAAAATTAACACCGGTGCAATCAAATCTTGAAATGGTGTATTAGATGCAATAATTACAGTCGAGCCATATTCCCCCACCGCACGCGAAAAACCCAAAGCCACACCTGTTAAAATCGAAGGTAACAACGGTGGTAAAATCACCTTCCAAAAAGTTTGCCACTGGGAAGCACCCAAAGACCAAGCAGCCTCTTCAATATCAATTTCCATTTCTTGCAATACCGGTTGCACAGTTCTCACGACAAAAGGTAGCGAAATAAACACCATCGCCACCCAAACACCCAAACGTGTAAATGAGACTTTAATCCCCAAGAGTGAAAGCAAAGAACCAATCCAGCCGTTATTACTGTAAACTGTTGCTAATGTTAAACCAGCTACCGCAGTCGGCAGCGCAAACGGTAAATCTACGGTAGCATCAATTATTCTTTTCAGAGGAAAGTCATAGCGCACTAACACCCAAGCCACCAAAGTCCCAAAGATGCCATTGAGTAATGCAGCCAGTAAAGAAGTGACAAAGGTAACATTATAAGTAGCTAAAGCTATATCACTCGTAGCAATTTCCCAAAATCTAGCCGGTGGTTCTGTACTAGCTTTGAGAAACAAGGCACCTATAGGGAGAAATAACATAATTGTCAGATATCCCAAAGTAATGCGCCATGTCCAAGGCATTTGCGTTATTGGACGGATCAATGTCTTCCAAACAGGAGTTTTTCGTTCAACTTTGGCAGAAGGAGATATAGTCATAGACAATTCAATATTGGTGAAGATTGCAGGAGATGAGGGAGATGAGGGAGATGAGCAAGCAGGGGGAGCGGAGGAGCGGAGGCAGCAGAGGAGAAGAACTTTTACCCAGTCAACCGTCAACAATGCCCAATGCCCTGTGCATCGATGCCCTATCTTCTGATGCTGGTTTGAATTTGATCAAACACACCGCCATCAACGAAGAACTTTTGATCAATTGCTTGCCAACCACCTAAGTCGTCAGCAGTCCCCAGAGTTTTCACTTTGGGAAATTTATCTGTAACTTCTTTGGTTTGAGCTACTGTTTCATTGACTGGACGAAATCCTAACTTGACAAACTCTTGCTGTGCTTCTGGCGTATAGAGAAATTTGACAAAGGCTTCAGCTACTTCTCTATTACCGTGTTTATCAACGTTTTTATCAACAACAGCTATAGGATTATCAATAGAAATATTGACTTCCGGGACAATATAATCTAGGTTTTTACCTTTTTGTTGTGCCAATATTACTTCGTTTTCGTAATTTATTAAAGCATCCCCTTGTCCTTGTTTTGCAAATGCGTCTATTGCTTCTCGTGCATCTCTACTCAGAATTGGTACATTACTATAGACTTGAGTGACAAATTCTTTGGCTTTAGCCTCATCGCCACCTATTTTCATCCCTGCATTCCATAATGCCAAGAAATTCCAACGCGCAACACCAGAGGTTTTCGGGTCAGCAGTGATTAATGTAACATTATCTTTAGTTAAATCTGCCCAGTCTTTAATACCTTTAGGGTTGCCTGGGCGAGTAATGATTGCTGCTACAGATTTAGAAACTATACCATTATTGGGTACTTCTTTTTCCCAACCTGGGGCAATTAGTCCAGCTTTCTCAATTTTTTGAGTATCTAAAGCCAGTGCTAAGTGAACTACATCTGCTTCTAAGCCATCGATGACGGCGCGAGTTTGAGAACCAGATGCGCCATAACTTTGTCTAAAGGTGACAGTTTGGTTATGTTCTTGCTTCCACTTTTCCACAAACTTGGGAATAATCGCTTCGTGAGCAGCTTTGGTGACAGCAAAGGAAAGTAGGGTGAGTTCTACATTCGGCTTGTTGGCAGCAACAGTATTGGCTGTAGGTGTGTCGCCAGAGGTAGCTGTTTGATTACCCCCAGAGCAAGCAGCAAGGGTGACACTCAACATTGCCCCTACTATCATCACTGACACAAAGCCTGTTAATGTATTCAAGCTGAATGGATGTCTTCTCTGCCTAGCAATTAGCTGTAATTGCTTTAATAATCGCTGCCACACTCTCATCCCACACTCTCCTGATTAAAATACGGTTAGTCGATAAAATTATAGGTGTATATATAGATAATTGCAGACTACTCGTGAAATTGGCAAGTGGAGATTGGGGAGCAGGGGAGCAGGGGAGCAGGGGAGCAGGGGAGCAGGGGAGCAGGGGAGCAGGGGAGCAGGGG
>NZ_LUHJ01000042.1:0-155664 GCF_001597745.1 Anabaena sp. 4-3
CCTGCCACAATTGCTCGGCGCCAGGTTGATTTTTAAACAATCAAGCCTCCTCTAATCAACAAGAGGGGGCTTGTGTTTTCGGAACATTGATTGATGCCTCTAATGGCGCATCATTACTTACTATAGGCTGACATCCCTATAAAGTATTGTAAATAGAGATTCTTCCTGATTTGCTTTACTGCTGAAAGGGTTTTTAGTTATTTGATCTCATTTCTTTGCACTTGATTACTTCTCTTTCCCCTGTGTATCTATTTGCTACTACCTTTTCCCAGTTCTTCTGCCAGCCCTAAGTAGTAAGTAGTGGACTGACACAGCAAAATTTGTGTATTAGGCAAAATCAGAACTCATTGATTTCTCTGATTTCCTCAAAAATCTATTTGATCATTTTAGGCGTGTCAGTCCACTACAATACTGAGTTGCTATTTGATTTTTAAACTTAGTTCAACACGCCCTTTTTGTTTTAGTTCGTCTAAAACGTCAGGGGGAATATTGGTTACTCGTTTTACTTCAGCATCAACTGTGATCACAAAAGTTTTATCACCTCTCTCAATGTAAGTCCTAATTTCCATTGAGTCATGTTCATTATCTAAGATAAGATGACTGCCAAGAACTTTATCACCTCTGGCTTTCATATCTATTTGTATCCGTCTCACATCTTCTTCAATTAGCTCAAAATTCAACAATCCTTCTTGAACACAGAGTAAGTTAGAAGGTTCTTTCAATCCCTCCTCAACTGCCTCTGCGATTTGGTTAGGAAGGCTTACAATCCTATTGAATATTTTACCAAGCTTATCTTGAAGGCTTTCTTGTTGATCCATAACTATCTATAACTGATTATCTCCTAAGTTCCCTGTTGCATAAGTTTCAATTGCATTTTTTTGTCAAGTTGAGCATTAATATCAGCAGGAACGTCTGCGCGGGCAATCTCTTTTTGTCTGTACTCAAGTCTTGTACTACCATTGCGAACATTTCTGACATAAACTTCCATTCTCTGATAAACACGATTTCCCTCTTTTACAAGATAAACAATAGCATCTGAAGTAACTTCAAGAACCTTATCAATGGTATCGAGTATACGTACAAGGACTACAGTAGCCCAATACTTGATTTCTTCCCAAAAAGTTGCCACAAACGCTCCAGCAACAAAGCTTCCTATCACTATTACCCAGGTAATTGGATCCATAAAATTCCTTCTCCATAATGTTTTGTTCAGAGCCATTCGTATTAGTTTTGACTAACACTGGTTTTTTCTTGTACCTTAGTTTTACTGCTGTGTACTTTTCAATTTCTTCTTTTACTAAAGCCTCATCAATTAGTATTTTCGGCGAATTTTCTCTGGTGTCTTAGTTTTACTGCTGTGTATTTTTCAATTTCTTCTTTTACTAAAGCCTCATCAATACTTTTTACCTCTTCAGTTAGCAATTTTAAGCCTAACTTAATAGTGATATTTTTGATATCACCACCACAAAGACCATCACTAATATTAGCTAAACGCTCATAGCTTACTTCTTTGGGTACGTTTTCAGATAAGTGAAATCTCCATAGATGTTCTCTCATTACTAAATCTGGAGATAAAAACTCTATATTGAATATAATTCTCCTCAAAAAAGCCTCATCATAGTTATCAAAAAGATTTGTCGCAAACACAATAATTCCGTTGAATTTGTCTAATAGAGTGAGCAAAGTGCTTTTTGCTGAATTCACACCATGATCGGCTGCTTGTGATAGATTGGAGATTCTTCTACTGAGGACAGCATCAGCTTCATCAAAGAATAGTAAGCTTTTTGTTTCTTCTGCTGTTTTGAAAACTGATGCTAAGTTATCAGATGTTCCTCCTATAAAAGAGGATTCAAGCTCACCATAGTTAGCTCTAATAATTGACATTCCAAGTTTATGAGCAATTGCCTCAGCCGTTATGCTTTTACCTGTACCGGGTACGCCAAAAAAGTTAATGCTCAAAGCACTTCCTGTTTTCAGAAATCGGTTAAATTGCCAATCATTCAAGAGCTTATCTCTGTTTTTGATGTAAGCAACCATCTGGTCTATTTGGTCAAGGGTGCTTTTAGATAGTGCTACTTCTTCAAGAGTCCACTTCGGTTGCTCTACTAAAATCTGTGATTTCTTGTTTGACTTATCGCTGTCTTTGACAATTTCGTAGTCCATATTAATGCTTAATCTATTTGACTCAACTACTACAATGCCAGAATTACAGTATTTTCAACATTCTGCAAAAACGGATTTATACGGTAGTTTTATTACAAAATGCTAAGAAAAACACCGGAAAATATCGGAAAAATTTGACTTGTGTTTCGCTATAATGGTTAAAAATGTTACAGTGTATAGCTTTTATGAATGTAAATGAAGTTGTAAATTTTGTGGATAAGTTAGTATTTGATAAAACTGGCAAGCATTTAGATGACGTTCAAACTGCTGTAGTTGAGGGAACGTGGGAGAGAAAAACCTATGATGATATTGCACAAGAATGTAATGTTACTAAAAATCATGTAGGAGATGTAGGTGCTGAATTATGGCAACTTTTATCTGAAATCTTAGACGAAGATATAAAAAAAACTAATTTTCGTTCCACAATTGAAAGATTGAAAATAACATCATTACCAATTATTATTCAAAATAACAATAAACAAAATAATAATCATACTTTTCATTTTGGTTCACAAGCCCTTGATCAATATAATAACCAAGATAATAATATCCATAAATCTAAATCAATTACTCACGATTTAACTTTAGCACCTCAAATTATCAACTTTTATAATAGAAACTCTGAACTTCAAACGATTTATAATTGGATATTCAATCAAAATACCAATTTAATCTCTATCTTAGGACTATATGGCATTGGTAAAACTACGCTGGTGAAAAGATTTGTTGATTTACATTTAGATAAATTTGATGTGATTATCTGGAGATGTCTAAAGTATCCTAAATCTTTAGATTTACTTATTGATGATTTATTAGATGTTTGTCAACGAGAAGTGAAAAAAACTATAGATGATAAGTTAAAACAATTATTTAAGTTGTTCAGGGAACAAAGATGTTTAATTATTCTTGATGATGTTCAGAATATATTTGTTAGTGGTGAGTTTGCTGGACAATATAAAACTGAATATCAAGATTATCAAAACTTTTTTAGTCTAATGACAAGAATTGAACATCAAAGTAGTGTGATTTTAATTAGCGAAGAAAAATCTACGGAGATGGAATCTTTAAATCAGGATTTATATCCTATTCAATCTTTAGAGTTATCTGGTTTGAATAATGTTGATATTTTACATAATATAGGACTAAATAAAGATGAAACTTGGCTAAATTTAGTTAATTTGTATGCAGGGAATCCTGCTTATTTAAAAAGTATTGCTATATCAATCAAAAATATTTTTGATGGTAAAGTAAGTGAATTTATATCTGAGAATGAATTAGTTATTACTAAAGATATGCAATCTTTATTTGCTGAAGTTTTCAATAAAAAAATATCACCTATCGAACAGGAAATTATTTTATCACTGAGCAAATTTGAGCAACCTGTAACTAGAGAGTATTTAAAGGCAAATTTAAAGGAGAGGTTAGAGTTATCTTCAACTAATTTTATTAATGGCTTAGAATCGCTACAAAGAAGATTTTTAGTTAAGAAAATTACTGAAGATAAAATATTGTTTGATTTATTTAGTGTTTTTAGAGAATATGTGAGAATTTTCTGTGAAAAATAGTGTTCTTATATTCATACCAATGAAGAATATTAGAGATGTTTTGCTTCGCTCAACATGACTCTTTCGGTATTTATGCCAAAATTATAATGTAGCCGAAATTAGTTTCTGTTGACTTTAGCGATTTCTTAATTGAGCGATCGCTCATCTGACAACAAAACATTGAGAGCGATCGCTAGCTTTGGTTTACTGTAGAAACATCGGTCAAGTTACGCCGGATAAATCCGTAAACGCCGATTTGGTTCTTCGCCAAAACTATGAGACTTGAGCCGATAGTGTTCTACTAACTCATGTTGCATTTTGCGGACTTGAGGAGAACGGGGTAATAACTCAACTGGCTGTCCTTTAGGAATCACAATTTGCTCAACGGCTAGCCTAGCTTCTTCTAGTGCATCAATTTCGTCATCACTACCATTGTGCAGAAACAGTTGCAGTTCTCGATCATCGGTAATTTCGGGTTCATCAATGTTCAGCAACCGCCGCAAGCCACGGGTAATCTGAGGAATGGTGCTAGATTTAATCATGTGGATTGGCACATGACGGGCTTTCGCCATTTGCCGCAGTTTAGCATGGTTCTTGACGTGCGATCGCAACGCTAAAATGGCATCAGCACTATCAATGTCTTTTGTCAAGACTACAGGCAAAGTTAGCACATTGATCACCTGTTCTAACTGGTGACGACTAACACCATAAGGGTAAATATGCAGTGGTAAGTCTTCACCATTTGGCCCTGGCTGTCTAGTAGCATTAAAATCAATACTTTCAGAATAGTTAAACGATTCATCCAATAAGCGATCAAATTCACTGCGCCCAGGAATTCGCTCACGTTCTGAAGGTATTACTGGCAAAGCTACCATCTGTCCAGATGAACGCCAGCCGTTAGTTTTTCGTACTGATGCCGAAGATTCATCCCTGACGGTCTGATGTTCGCCACGACCGTTGACAACTGCTAACTGCCGTGTAACAGAGAGTTTCCCCTGGTCATCAACTGTTCTCATTTGGGGGTTAGGCTGTCGTCCTCTCAATAGTGTATCTACCGTGTCAGCGACGCTTTCGTGTACTACCCAGCGTTGCCGTTCCAGCATTTCCACAGCTATCTCAAAGGTAGGAGGAGCTTTGCGTTCTAAAACAGTTTTTTGGCTACCCCTTCTTCTCGCTTCTTCATCTCCCAACGTCACTGCTTGAATACCCCCCACTAAATCAGAAAGCGTGGGGTTTTTAATCAGGTTTTCTATTTGGTTGCCGTGGGCAGTACCTACCAATTGCACACCACGTTCAGCAATGGTGCGGGCTGCTAAAGCTTCCAGTTCTGTACCAATTTCATCAATGACGATGACTTCTGGCATGTGGTTTTCTACTGCCTCAATCATCACCTGATGCTGAAGTTCTGGATGAGCTACTTGCATCCGCCTAGCACGACCAATAGCAGGGTGAGCAACATCGCCGTCCCCTGCGATTTCGTTGGAGGTGTCTATAATGACCACACGTTTATTCAATTCATCTGCTAGAACACGGGCAATTTCTCTTAAGGCAGTGGTTTTGCCCACACCCGGACGGCCTAACATGAGAATTGATTTACCCGTTTCAACCAAATCGCGGATCATTCCTATAGTTCCGAATACCGCCCGACCGACGCGACAAGTTAAACCGATAATCTTGCCATTACGGTTGCGGATGGCACTGATCCGATGCAAAGTTTGCTCAATTCCTGCTCGGTTATCTCCGCCAAATGTTCCAACTCGCTGAATACAATCATCTATCTGTGCTTGAGTAACGGGTGTTTCGCTCAGATACTCGGCTTGATTAGGAAAACGAGCCTCTGGGCGACGACCCAAATCCAAGACGACTTCTACTAAATTATCTCGTTGGGGATGATTCTCTAGTAGTTGTCGCAGGTCTAGGGGCAAAATATCTAACAACTTTTGGAGATCGTCTGTAGTCGTCATGCTTTCTCTGGTGACGTTTTTAGAGATAACGAACGAGCGATTAGCTTTCCTGCTGTGACTTGAGCTGGGAAACGAGGGAATAGGCAAGTTCTACGGCTTGCCAGAGTAATTCGGGTGATTCTTCCAGGCGAACAGTCGCCTTGACATTATTTTTCACCTCCTTGTTTTCCAACTGCTCAATAATGGGTGCTAACTTGACACGGGCATAGCTACCGTAAGCGATTCCCGCAATGGATGATGAGGGGCTATGGAACTGAGAGTCTGAGTGTTCCCCTACTCTGTTGAGTAGTCCCATTGCTTTTAACTTAGCAACTGTGTAGCTGTTAGTGCCACCTGCTAACTGTACATATCCTGGTAATTTAGCTGCCAAAACTTTTTGCCCTAGTTTGACGGTGGCTAATGTAGTGCCATTGCCAATATCACCGCTCATCGGACGGCCGTCAGTTTGCCAAATTAAGGTAGTAGGAAGCGGAGAAATTAAGTCATAGATAGATTGCAGATAGTTGACTATACCTTCTCCGTCGGGACAACTAATCGCTAGTACCTTTAATTGATCTGCCCAGGGTGAAATTGCTTGCCATAATCGTTGAAATTCTGCCAAACGACCGACTTGTGTGTGTATTTCTATGGCATCTATTCCCGTTGAGATTACCAATGGCGCGATCGCTCCTGGCGTTGACACTGATGATTTTGTATAAATTCTATCATAAGGACACACTGGCAGGCAACGACCGCAGCCATAGCACTTTTGCGCCTCAACTCCCGAAAAATCATCTTTTATCGAGTTAAATACAATGGCTTGGGCTGGACAAATCTTTTCGCAAGGTCTGGGGCAGTCTGCTGGACACTCCTGGGGATTAAACTCTGCTTTGCGAAAATGGGGGTCTTCTCCATCGTTCAAACTCACCATTAAAAGAGGTGAGCTACCTTTATAGTCAAAGCCTCGCGCTTGGGCATCTTTAACTAAAGTTTTGGCTACTTTTAAGGCTGCTTGCGCGGCACTGATCACTGCTGGATCAGCTGCCACATCTATACAGTCAGCACCTGCCAATGTATAGGCTAATGTTAAACTTCTGACTGCCGGTAGATGTTGGTAACTGGCTCCGCAGATCAGCTTGAACCAGTTACCTTGTTTGAGAGATTCTAAAGAGGTTAACAAATTAGTCACATTTCTATTATGCTGTCTTGTGACTAAAAATAGCAGTCTCCCAGAGCCAAATTATATCTAGTATACAAATATACTTTCCTCAATCTTATGAGCTTAATATGTTGTTAATAAAAGTTTGAGTTATCAAAATTATCAATTAACTGGGGTGAATATTCATCATTGACACTTGATGTGATTGGTTATTTGTGATTTTCACCCCAAATTGCTATTTGTTAAATAATCAATCATTCACTGTGGATACAGTGGTGACTTATCAATTCCTCCGATATTGTTGAGTGGCCAAAAGCGAAGTATGGCGCGACCGATAATATTTTCACGGGGAACCACACCCCAACAACGGCTGTCGTAGCTGCTGTTACGATTATCACCTAGGACAAGATACGAATCGGGTGGTATGGTCTGGGGTTTAGCTAAGAAAGGCGGTTGTTGTCCTGATGTACAAACATCAATGATTGTACTGTTTTCAGATTTGAGATATTTGTTTTCCTCAAGAGGTTTTTTGTTGATGTAAACTTGACCATTTTTGATTTCTACTGTTTCCCCAGGTAGACCAATTATCCGTTTAATGAAAGCATCCTGATATTGTTCTTTTTGCAACTCTTCTGTTGGTGAGAATACTATAATATCCCCCCGTTGTGGCGCAGAGAATCTATACTTCAATTTATCAACAATAATCTTGTCTGCTTCCCATTGGTTTGGAGTTCCGTGTAAAGTAGGTTCCATAGAGCCAGAAGGAATCCAGCGTGCTTCTGCCACGAAGGTACGAATACCCAAAGCGAGAACGATACTTAATACAACCGTTCTACCTAGCTCTGCGATCCAGGAATTATCGGTTTGTTGATTAGAATTGTTGTCAGACACTTGATTTTGCATGAAATTACTGAAGTAAGGAAAAATGCCAGGTAATGGACTCGTTGAGGCAGACTATGACTATATTTGTTAATCTTAACGGGAGAAAGTCGATTGAGTAATCATCGGACTATTGGATGTGCAAAGTTGTTGCAGTTTTTGATGGATGTTGCTCTAATAGCAAGTATATTCATAAATTAAAAATTAATTTTTGCATGAACGGCAAAATTTTCTGAGCAAAATTGAGCGTACATTTCACCTAAAAGCGGGTTTTTCTATATCTTTAGGTTATTGTGAGAAAATTGTTAATATCATGTCATCACCCCAAAGTTTACTAATTCGTCGCGCTGGCATTATCTTACCTAATGGTGAATTGATGGTAGGAGATGTGCTGATTCGCGATCGCCTGATTGTGGAAGTTGCGCCAGAAATTGCCACAACCACACCAGCCACAGAAATTGACGCACAAGGTTTAACTTTGTTGCCGGGAGTCATTGACCCGCAGGTACATTTTCGCGAACCAGGTTTAGAACATAAGGAAGATTTATTCACCGCCAGTTGTGCCTGTGCCAAAGGTGGAGTCACTTCTTTTTTAGAAATGCCCAATACTCGTCCTTTGACCACTAACCAACAGGCTTTAGACGACAAGTTACAACGCGCCTCCAATAAGTGCTTAGTTAATTATGGCTTTTTTATTGGGGCAACGGCAGACAACTTACCAGATTTGCTTTCCGCCTCACCCACACCGGGAATCAAGATTTTCATGGGGTCAATGCACGGTCAACTGCTGGTTGATCAAGAAGCGTTACTAGAGTCAATATTTGCTCAAGGCCAGCGTTTGATTGCCGTTCATGCCGAAGACCAAGCCAGAATCAAGCAACGCCGCCAAGAATTTGCAGGTATTCATGATCCGGCGGTTCACTCTCAAATTCAAGATAATCAAGCAGCACTGTTAGCAACACAGTTGGCATTAAAACTTTCTAAAAAATATCAACGTCGTTTACATATTCTGCATATGTCAACGGCTGAGGAAGCAGAACTACTGCGTCAGGATAAACCCAGTTGGGTGACAGCAGAGGTGACACCACAGCATTTGTTGTTAAATACCAGTGCTTATGAAACGATTGGCACATTGGCACAGATGAATCCGCCGTTGCGATCGCCCCACGATAATCAAGTGCTGTGGCAAGCTTTGCGAGATGGCGTGATTGATTTTATCGCTACCGATCATGCACCCCATACCCTAGAAGAAAAAGCCCAACAATATCCGAATACTCCCTCTGGAATGCCAGGGGTAGAAACTTCCTTAGCCTTGATGTTAACTGCGGCAATGGAAGGCAAATGTACAGTTGCTCAAGTGGTAAATTGGATGTCTAAGGCTGTAGCCGAAGCTTATGGTATCCCCAATAAAGGCGCGATCGCTCCCGGTTATGATGCTGATTTAGTCCTGGTAGATTTGAACACGTACCGTCCCGTCCGCCGAGAGGAACTATTAACCAAGAGTCGTTGGAGTCCCTTTGAAGGCTGGAATCTCACAGGCTGGGCTGTCACAACTATCGTCGGTGGTCAAATTGTCTACGACAAAGGCAAACTCAATACAGAAGTACGGGGTCAAGCTTTAACTTTTGTGTAGTAAAGGTGATGAATCGCCAAACTAACTGTCCTAGCCTTCAGAGAAGTCAACAGTGATGCTGGTGCGGTCAAAATTCTTGACCATTAGGGGCTGGTTTACCAAAATCATCAATATATTCATGATGATTTGTTGTCAGCCCGCCTCTATTTAATCACTACCACCCAACACTTCAGCATGCGATCGCTTCTTTGATCATGTTCAATTAGTATTTTTACGCAAAAAACTTTAGGGTAAATATTTTATAAATCAGTTGGGTAGTATTTGTACTGGATATTTTCATATAAATGCTAAACTAACGCCGGAAAATGTCTGATATTTTTATGAATTTCGAGTTAATCATAAGCATAACTTTTAATAAAAATTAAAAAAAATCAGTTTATCTCATTATTAACAATTAGTTACTTTAGAAGTATAGCTCCTGAATTGGATTTGATAATTAAGTGCAAAGCCAGGTGAGACGGCTAGTACAGAAATTTCTGTACATTAAACCTGTGTCCTTTTGTTTTTTGCGTTTAACTATCCGGATGTTTTAGCAAATAACTGTAGAGAACAATAGGTTGAAGTAACCGGGTAAGTAGCTGCGAAAACTATGTTTTATACATATAAAAATTTTATATGCACTTAATTTGTTCCCCATTAAAACTTATTTCTGACATTTGTGATTGCCTACTGATTAAGCAGTGATGTAGCTAAAAATCTTAGCATTACTTAGCAAAATCACGCTTCAAACGACCCCTAGGCATTCTTTCCAGCCAACCCAAGCACAAATCTACAGAGATAATCAAGCAATGGGTTAACAGTAATAACCTGAGTGCATGAAACAAAAAATTTTTACCAGTATGGACTGGTTAACTCAGACCTTACAAGAGCCTGAACAGCAAAATTATCCAAATAAAGGAACAGTTTATGTGAGTTTTGAGATCAATCTAATTTGTGGAAAAAGCAGGTATTAAAAAAATCTCTTAACTTACTAGATATCGCCTGCGAAAACATTTTTGAAGACAATTTGAGTTAATTTTTTATCCATCTACTGCCATATTCACCGCGAGAATACGCAATGAGCGCAATTCTCACTCCGCAAGTTAGTAGATGGTAAATCTCACCAGATGTGCTTGTAAATCAGATTTCATTGAGTTTGGGATTAAAGCAGACAATTATGTTGATGATTTTTTTTGATGAGCGTGGTAGCGGTAGATAGAACGAGCGTGGAACTCTCCCTCGACTATCGTAGAATATTTGAGATTGTCGTCAGACAGTAAGGTTGGATGGGGAAATGACGCTGTTAGTGCTGATAAATTTAGGAAGATACGGGTGTGCTAGGGGGTGAATTTGTTAATTTACCCTCTTCATTGCCAAAATGGACTCTATTCACCTACCAAACCTGATCCTGTAGAAGTGTTGACAGCGTTTTTACCCAAATTTAAGCAAAACATCTCACATAGCATTAATGAATTCGTTGATGGTGCAATTGAATGGTATAATCCCGGCTTGACGAGTGCCTTCATTTCCATAAGTCAAATAGACTTGCAAATAACTACTTGGCTTATAAGGCATTCGTTCCGCCCACTCAATCGCTACAATACCCGGAATCACCTCGACACCTTCCCAATAAATTTCTAGGTTTAATGCTGAAACCTCTTGTGGTTCTAAACGATACAAATCAAGATGGTAAAGGGGTAAGCGTCCTTGTGAATACTCATTAATCAGGGTAAAAGTAGGACTAACAATCGGCTCAGTTATTCCTAAACCTTGTGCAATACCCTGTACTAATGTAGTCTTACCAGCACCTAAATCACCTTCTAGAAGAATCACACTACCAGCATTTAGAGTTTTTCCGAGACGGATACCCAAGTTTAGCGTTGCTTCGGCATTTGCGAGGAAAATTTTCATTTAATTAACCCTCATTTTCCATGATGCGCGCCACTGTACCACTTTAAGAGGACTTTTGCTAACTTTTGGGGATTGTGACGCACAAAGCCGGTTTCATCTTCGTACATGACGTTAGCCAAAACAATTCTTCTTCCGAGTTGGGAGACATCTTCCCTATCTAAAAATACAGGATGGGAATTTTGTTGAGCGTAGCGGATGAGTGATTGGGCTGAGGGTGATTTTTTGTGTATTAATACAGCATCAAATAGTTGTCTTTGTCCACAAGCCGCATCAATGGCGCGAATGTGATCAGCAACCGTATAACCTTGAGTTTCTCCGGGTTGGGTCATAATGTTGCAGACATAAATGCGGGGGGCTTGAGATGCGGCGATCGCATCCGCAATGTCTGTAACTAATAAGTTAGGAATTATGCTTGTATAAAGACTCCCAGGGCCAATAATAATATAGTCAGCTTCTCTAATCGCTTTAATTGCGGCTGGTAAAGCTGGGGGATTTTCCGGAATGCAACCAATGTTAACAATTTTCCCGCCGGCTTTAGGGATGTTAGACTCACCCTCTATCCGACGACCATCAGCCAATTCTGCCCAAAGTCGAACATCACTTAAAGTAGCGGGTAAAACTTGTCCTCGCACGGCTAACACTTTGGAACTAGCCGCTACAGCCCGTTCTAAATCGCCAGTAATATCACTCATGGCTGTTAAAAACAAGTTACCAAAACTATGACCAGTCAACCCATCCCCGGCGCGAAAACGGTATTGAAATAATTCTGTTAATAATTTTTCTTCATCTGCTAAGGCTGCTAAACAGTTGCGAATATCCCCTGGTGGTAAGACACCAAATTCCTGGCGTAATCGCCCCGAAGAACCGCCATCATCGGCAACAGTGACAATGGCAGTGATATTAGCACTGTAGGTTTTCAATCCCCTCAGCAAAGTAGATAGTCCTGTACCACCACCAATTACAACTATTTTCGGGCCTCGGTACAATCGACGATGGGCTAATAATACATCTACAAGTTCCTCTTCTGCATCTGGCCTCAGCACTTGAGTAATTGAGCCAACGGTGCGAGTTTGTCCCCAAAGCAGTAGCAACAGACCAAAAAGTAGCACTAAAGGCCCACTCACATAGTTGGGTAAGATATAAGCGATCGCGCCCAAAAAATTCCGAATCAATTCCAACATCCAGAAAATAGGGGTCAGCTTCACCCAAATAGCTAACCCCAAAATTGCCAGCAGTACACCGCCTAGGCTAATTAACAACCAACGTTTAATCGACAGTCCAGGGGATAACCATTTGAACCACTGGTTCACACGATGGGAAGTTCGACTGCGCGACTGCTTTTGCAGTGCATTAAGGGCTTGTCTGAAAAAACCAATTGACATACCTGATTCGGAACAGTGGTACAAACAAAAATTAACAGAAAATGTACACTAACTGGTTTGAACACCAAGTATGAAATTATGGAACTTTGCACATCCATAAGACTACAGCCACATTGTCAAACCTGGCAATGTTGCGTATCAAACAATAACTTGGCATATTAAAAGATATTTTCATGGAAAAACGCATTTTAGGCTTAGATCCAGGACTGGCAATTTTAGGATTTGGGGCAATCACCTGTACAACCAACCCCATTCATGCCACAGAGACAATAGTCAATATTTTAGATTTTGGGGTAATCACAACTGCGGCTAATATAGATGTCGGAGAACGGTTATGTACTTTATTTGATGACTTGCACACTCTGATAGACAATGTACAACCCGATTTGGTAGCAGTTGAAAAATTATTCTTCTATCGTATGTCAAGCACTATCCTTGTGGCACAAGCCAGAGGTGTAGTCATGTTAACTTTAGCGCAACACCATTTACCTTATGTAGAGTTTACCCCTGCTCAAATTAAACAAGCTTTAACAGGTTATGGTAATGCAGATAAATCAGAAGTGCAAGAAGCGGTAGCACGAGAGTTAAATTTAGATGTGATTCCCCAGCCAGATGATGCGGCGGATGGTTTGGCTGTGGCTTTGACAGCGTGTTTTCAGTTATGATTTTTGGATTGAGAATACTGAAAAATACTAAAAATCAAAAATTTGCTGAAAAAAAGGCTTGGCTTCACCAAGCCCTTATATACCAAGCATTTACTACACCAAGATTAATTTAATCCCTCTCTTACTTTAGTTCATCTCTCTATAGGGTGTATACAAATCTTGTTAAACCTGTTATGTACTCATTGTGCTAATTATAAAAAAGGTTTGGTTGGTGACCAAACCTCGATGATTGCTGTGCTTAACAACGTATCAAATTAATTTACACTGGCTTTTTTTTAAATAACATCTTCCTTAAGTATAAATCAATTCGTTTGTGCATATAATTTGTTTTTAGCCAACTAATAATTATACTATAAATTCCTCTCCATAGCAATCATGCACCGGGTAACTCTCCCCTAAAATCTGAAGCTGATTGCCAAATAAATTAGTAGTTGATCCAGTAAAAAAGAGGTCTGAGAAATTACTCAGCCTCTAGTTATACCAGGTGTTTACCATATATTTTAAATTTATTTCCAATTTGATAATAGTTCATCTATCAGAAAGATGTGTACAAATACTAGAAAATATGATATTAATCTCCCAAAAAATAGAATTTAAATATTCAATCAAATTTTGACGAAACCCAATGAATAGTCCCTGACACATCATGAGTAATTCAGTCACAGATGTGCATTTGTTTTCATATCCGAAATGACGCAATAATAATGTATGTTCCTGATTCCAGGATACCAAAAAGAAGACCCTGGCTAAAATTCCAGGGTTTACACACGTTTTTCAGGCATTAACAGGCTAAATTCTAACTTCTGTCCAAAACTTGTTCCCCTATCTCTAGAAAGATAGTAAGATTTTTGAGGCTTTGATATTAATCACAATAGTTTGACAACACGCTCTGAGATTACTACAAAAAGGCGGAATTTTGTGTGACAAATTTTGACAAAATAGGCTCGGTGATCAGCCAAGCCCATACATACCAAGAGTTTACCATAGGGATGATTATAATTAAAGTGATGCTTTAGTGCATCTATCTTTAGATATGTAATGCACTGCCGGATGTTCTCTAGAGAGTTGCTGTATATACAAGATTTAGGTTAAATATGAGTTATGACAAAATTAATAATCCTCATAATATTCATAAATAGCATTAACCTGTGGAAAAAAAGGTTTAGCTACTGCTAAACCTTTCTGGAAAGCAGTTATTTGACACACCAAGATTAATTTAAAACTACTCCTTCTCAAGGTCATCTTCCTCAAGGATGTGTTCAAATTGGCAATGATTTGATAGGGGATTATCCCTGAAAAAACACAGAGAGTTTTCAGAGGCTGGGGACTGGGGTATCAGCCTCAGATATTTCAAAAAACCCCATCTTTGATTTTGGTGCAAGATAGGTGCAAGATGTGTGTTAATTTATCTCTCTGGCTTTTCTTCTTTCTGCACTTTCTGTTTCTTTGCGGTTAGCTTCCAACCATTGGATAATTTCCCCAGGCAATTCTTGCTTAGTGCGACTACTTGCGTCAATACAAACGTGTCTAGTAACAGCTTTCGCAATGATTACGTCATCTGCATAAATTTCGTAGGTGATTTCCAATTTTTCCAGACTGATTTTTTGAGGTATTAAACTAATTAATAGCTTGTCTCCACAAAATATTGGGCGGAAAAAATCCACGCTGGCATGAACAATGGGAAAAGCCACTTTTGGATGAGTAAAAAATTGTTGAATATTTATCCCTGATATTGCTAAAGATTCTTCATAAGCTTCGTGACAAATGCTGAGGATATTAGCAAAATATACAACTCCAGCCGCATCAGTATCTTGAAAGCGAATAGTGCGATGATAAGTAAAAGACATAACTAAAAAGGAAAATTTAACAATAAAAAATAGCAGGATGATCACCTGCTATCTGGACTAATTTTACTGTATTTTCAAAGCAAAATTGATTACTTTAAGGGATAGTATATGTCTTCGGAGGTAGGATTGAGGTAGGGGCGTTGCCAATCAATAGAGTGATGTTGAAAGTGTTGTTTAATTGCTTTCATTCTTTCTTCTACGGCATTCTTACCTGTATGCCAAGCTTCTAATAAGGCATTCGCGAGAATTTGGCAACGATTCATGCCAAAACTTTCTGGGGTAGCTAATTTTTGTGTAGGTTCTTCCGCTAGTCCTAACCCTGGTGCTAAATACTTGGTAAATAATGGTATTTCTGGCTGAAAATAAGTTTGATTTTCTTGATAAATAACTTGTAGAATTTTGTGGATTACTGTATAGTATTCTCGGTCAAAGTAGAGTAGACCAGAATCATAGCGTTCATAGGCAGTAGGATTGTAGAGAACTTGAAATGTAAAGGGGATAGCGGCTGCATTTAATTGCTGCGTCAGATGATCCATGATAGCGATCGCACCCGCCGGATTGAAGTTAAAATAAATCCTCACTGCGCCGAAATCACCATCTAAATTTCCTTGCTGTTCTTGCCCCAGATTGCTGACAGCCAAGTAATAACCATTTTGCAAGCGGTTATTAGGCATCCAAATGGCGACTGATTCCCCGACTTTGACGGATTTTTTTCCGGTTTGAAGATGGCAATCTGGCTCAATATATAAAGTTAAACCATCTTTAGTCACTGCCATACTACCATCTGGTTCTTTTCGCAACACTTGCCAATTGGGGTCAAAATAACCTCTACCATGATTACTAGCTTGCAGTTGTTGATAAAATCCCCAATCGATATCTACAACCGAATTAGTGGCTAAATTTTGTGGAATTGGATAATTAGCATGACTATGTGCAACTGCCAAACTGCTTTGTAATGCACCATTATAATAAATACCGTAAATAAAATTACGTAACAGTAAGTTGAGATATTTATGTTGTAAAGCCGTCGAATTTTGGCGAAATCTGTCTGCTACTTTCGGTGGTAAAGCAAAAGGTTGATAATGGGGATGGTAGATGCAAAAGTTTGGCTCAATCTGGATGTTAGTGGCAATGTCTATCAAGGAATTTAGCATTGTTTTCGCAGCAGCATCTAGGATGAATTAATTCAAAGTTAAAAATTGATACCTGTAAACCACCTACAAGATAAATATCTTGATCCTTTAGTTACTTCGGAGTGCAGCAAAATCTGGGCGGAATATACACTCAAATCTGAATGAATCAGCTAGTTTTGAGTGATTGCTGCTAGCAACCACGCAACCGAGTTTTTTCGTAATAAAGAGGCACTAAGTTCTGTGCTTTTTGGGGTTGAGGTATTTGATGGTGCTTTGCTACACAACTGACAATTTCTGCCTCAGTCATTCCTAAAATACTCAGAATAGATTGCTCAGGCATTGTCAGGAGATTTTTGGCTAATTGTAGCTGATAGGTATGAGAATTATCAAAGGATTTACTGTGGTGTATTTGGGCTTGTATTTGATGAATTAATGCTAATCCGGTAAACTGCATAACTCTAACTAAAAAATCACGACGATACTCTAAAATCATCGGAAAAGCATTAATATAAGCCTGTAACAACGCCACTAATGAGGGTTGAATTTCTTCTAATGGTGTAATTGCTAATTGTAAAGATTCTTCTAACTCCAGAGTCGGATCGATTACCAGACTCGCCAGCCAAATTTTTAAATAGCTAGCTAAGATAGTGCCTAAATCAAAAGCTGGATCACCCCATGCACAAGCTTCCCAGTCAATCAATCGCACTAAGCAGTTATCTAACTGATTCCAGCGTGAATGAATTAATATATTGTCTAATTTTAAATCGTTGTGTGTTAAGCAGCAGGGATGCCATTCATAGGCTAAGTCGGCGATCGCAGCTTCTAAACTCTCAGAGTTTTGATAGGTTTGATAAAATTTTAACGCCTCGCTGGGAACCTGAGCAAAAATCTCTGGGCTAATGGAATCTACCCCTTGCGCCGGATTGTAAAAGCTATAGCGAAACTGTCCTTCGGGCGCAGTCGCCATAAAATCACGATATTCTTGACGTTGGAAAGTTACACGGTGTAATGCGGCTAATGTCGTACCTATCGCCGTGCCAATTTCCGATGGCAAAATTTCGCTATGTTGATAAAACTTACCCAGTTCTACATATTCACCCAGGTAGCTACGCACAAGAATTGAGTTGTCCTGATCGAAATGTAACACTAAGGGAGCGATCGCAGAAATATTACCTAGAACTGGAAACTGTTGCAGCAATTGGTAAAACAGCCACTCATTAAACAATTCGTGGGATATTCCCTGATTTTCATGCCCACGTTCTTGTTTAATCAATAGTTGACGATTATCTCCTACATTCACCACTAAATTGCAATTCTTCTGATTAGTTTTTGGCAACTCAAATGTATTTGATGTGCCATCTTCTAAGCTACACAGACCTGCTGCGTGCAGATACTGGATAACATTGTGAGAAGACAGTGGTAATAACATGGATTATTTCCTAGTTGGTAAAATTGCCGGGACAGTGAATTAATCTCAAGATTGCTTTCGCTTGAGCAATTTAGGTAGATAACAACAAGTATGTGAATATGAATAATTTTGGTTCCAATCCATTAATATCTCATTTATCTGTTCCAAACCTGCCAAAATGGCAAAAATCAACTTGTTTTTTTTCTGTAAATGCTCATAGCTTCCCTATGAAATCTTTACACGGTTTTCATTACGGATTACAAAAAAATCAGAGAGTTTTTGTTAACAGCTTCATCTTGACTAATCCTAGATTTTGTGTTTTTCATCAGCATGAAACAGCTATTTCTGCTAAAAATGCTACTTATTTAGCCCAGTATGGCTATAATCTGGCAAATTAACCCTAGGAAAACAGGATAATCCTTAGCCAGTCTGACTTAACATCTATATTATCAAGAATAATCACCAGTCAATTCACCCATGTATAGTCATCCTTTATATTTAACCATTGTAGTATAAGTAACATAACTCCTAGCTTTTCTCATAACACTTGAATTGCCGTTGATCATGAGTTTGCCAACTGAGCAAGGTACATAGATGAACAAAATATCTTAATGAAATACTGTCTCAAGATAGATGTACCAACTGACAAAGCATTTTTTTGCTAGTCAGTATTTTGGATGATCAGCAGACAACAGAAAACGCTATATCTATAACAACTCATCTAATTTTGAGTGTGAAGTCAAAACACACACAGGGGTTTGCGTAACTTTGGATGGAGATGTAGCATCTGTACACCACAGTCAAAGCCGCCTGAAAAATATCATAATTTATTTATTGTAAATTTAGCTACAGGTATACCTCGGAAATCTCAATGCCATTAATCTGACTGATGGTATTATTTTTATTTATCATCGTGCAGGTGAGAAAACCGGATATTTTAGGTAAATGAGAGTTCTGCTTGCGGAAGAGAAATCAATCATTGACGCTGCGTCGTGAAATCACATACCACGTTAATTAACCAAACTGCAAGCACTCTGTCACTAAAAAAACATTCCCCAGCGTGGAAGGATTAAAAGCTAGCATTCAATTCTCATCCCTAATTACCTGTGATCAGTTTCTTGTCCTGAGATAAGTAAACTTTATTTAATTAAGGCTGTTGGGCTGTGCTTTTATCAGGTTAAGCAAGAAAAAGTACAAGCTGTACTGTCAGCAGCCGCAATAATTTTCTATGACAACGGCTACAAACTGCAAGCAGAGATGTAGAAAAACACCTCTACCCAAAATTCACCAGTTGATTTACCATCACTGTCAGTGCCAGCATCCCCAAAATAGTCATTAAACCTGCGGGCATAAACTTGCGTGTTTTAGCTAATCTCATAGCAAAGAACACAACTAAAACAGCAGTGACAAAAGTTGCTACAATCAAAGCCCAGGTTTGTCCTTGGAGTTGAAAGTAAGCAGCAACTATGAGTAATAAACCACTAACAGTCCCACTGAGGAGTGAAACTTGACTATTGGCCTGCAAGTAGCCAATAATGCCACCAATAATCGCTAATATACCATAGGCGATCGCAGCAATTATACTTAAATTCATGGTTAAACCCTATGTTGATTTTGATTTTGCTACCCACACCAGCAGACAATAAACCTGTTGAGCTAAATTACCTAATTGATTGATGGATACTCAAGCGATGGCAACGGCAAGTATTTCCTCCTATGCCCAAATTCAACTCCTCCAACGTCAAGCAGCATCACTTTTACTTTACCAATCAGTTCTGCACAGCGACGTAGGGAATGCCTTTTTAGAACTGTTGCAAGCCATACGTTATACTGATGCTGATGCGCGGGGTTGTCTCCATGCTTATGGCAATTACTTTCACGCCTTAGCCAATAGACAGCACAATTGGGAAGACTATCTGATCAATCAAATTTTCACAGCAGAAAATCCCTTTAGTCAACTTGCCCAACAGCGAGACTTTGAAGATTTACCCCTGGCATTAGTCGCCGCCGCCAAACATGATTTACAAATACTGCAAAGTCTCTATGAATGCAACAGTGCGATTTTGAGTGAGTGGGTACAAGCTGTAGCTCATTTGCCAGTGTCTCCAGTTGTGTGGTATGTAGAACCAGAGGACATAGATACAGTAGGATTGAAATTTTCGCTGCCACACTTAGATAACTGGGCAGATGCAGTAGAAGACTTAGCAAATTATTATCGACAATCTGGTACAGGCTTATTTGCCCAATATCGTGCTTTGCGCTGGCAAGGAGGTGAATTGATTGGCATCCCTTACCCAGATCCCGTTAAACTGAGTACACTCGTAGGTTACGAATTACAGCGAGAAGCCTTGTTAAAGAATACCGAGATTTTATTATCCGGTGAGGTAGCACTGCACGTATTACTATATGGTAGTCGGGGTGCAGGTAAATCTTCTTTAGTCAAAGCTTTGTTAAATGAATATTGCGATCGCCATCTGCGCTTAGTAGAAGTGACAAAATCAGACTTGCGGGATTTACCCAGAATTGTGGAACAATTGCGGGGAGTGCCACAGAAATTTATCATCTTTGTCGATGACTTATCCTTTGAAGAAGATGATGATGCGTTTAAAGCCTTAAAAGTGGTATTAGAAGGCAACTTAACAGCGCGCCCCCAAAACGTTGTAGTTTATGCTACATCAAATCGTCGCCATTTAATTCGAGAATTTTTTACTGATCGACCGAATCCGAAAGACCAAGAAGAAATCAATGCTTGGGATACGATGCAAGAGAAGCTTTCGTTTAGCGATCGCTTTGGTCTAACATTAACCTTTGAGCCAGCCGATCAACAGACCTATTTAAAAATAGTTAACCATCTGGCATCCCAAACTGATATTAACATTGATCAGCAGGACTTAGAATATCAAGCCTTGCAATGGGCAACCCGCCATAATGGGCGTTCTGGAAGGACAGCACGGCAGTTTATTGATTTTTTCCAAGCAGAATTAAAATTATTTCCAGCCGAGAACAATATAAATAACATTCAATCATAAAAAGATTTATTGCTTTCTCACCATATTTTGTTCATTTTACCATCAGATTATAACTGGAGAGACAAACAAGAACATAAGAGGTATTAGAAATTGAACAACTATTGATTATCAACAATTAACAACGCTAAAAATCAGCGATATGCAATCAGTAATAATCAGTAATCGAATGATTTTAGGCATCATTGCCTTCAGTGTAAGTTTTGGGCTGAGTCTAGTCCCCAAATGGGATTTTAATCAAGCCTTCGTCACCGGAGTAATTACCGTAGTTGCTACCTATGCAGCCGCTTTATTTGTAGATAAGCGGCGGAGAAGTCATGAACTATTAATTTTAACTTCACTGCGTAAACGTATTAAAGAAATGGAGGGACTAAAATCTCGGATAGTTAGAGAAATCGAGCAAATAGAAGCCCATCGTAATTTATTGTATGCAGAATCACAACAATTGCAAAATCAAATCTTAGAATGTCGCAAGCAAAGAGATAGTCTACATCGAGATTTAGGTAACTTTGCCAGTCAAAAAAAACAACTAGAAACTGAACTTAATATTTTAACAACTCAAATCCAGACCGTAGAGGAAAATCACAAAGAACTCAATAATTCCTTGTCTAACCTCAACACAGAGAAACGCCGGTTAGAGTTGCATTTTAACACCTCGCGTGCCGAAATAAATCAGTTGCAGACTCAAATTAATCAACTGCAACAAGAAAAACAAGAACTAGAGAACAATTTAACCCTACTAGGTAGAATTAAACCGCAACTCGAAGAAAAACTGTATCAACTCAGACTAGAGATTGAAAACTTAGAAACAACCAAAACCCAGCAAAATCAACAACTTATAGACATAACATATCAAAAAGAAAGCATAGCAGCAAATCTCACCGCTTTACAAACACAAAAATCAGCCCAACAAACAGAGTTACAGCAGTTACGTAATGAACTTGCCGTCTTGCAACAAGAGCGTGACATACTGCAAAATCAAGTTTGGGAACTACTCCAGCAAATAGAAAACTTTAATCAAGAACCTCAACCAGAAAATACCCCAGTCGAAGCAGAAACAGAAAATAATGAATTATTTCCGTTTGCCGACTTACTCGCCACATTAGATACAGAAAATAATTCCTCTGCTCCACCTGATAGCTTACCAGAAACATGGCAGAGATTTTTTCAACAATTACCCGGTCATGAACTGCAAGTTTTAAAAGCCATATTAGAGCAAGATAATCCTAATCCAGCTATCAAAAAAATTGCTGAATCTCATATTACCATGCCCAATCTATTAATTGATGAGATTAATGAACGTGCTAGTAATATGATAGGTGAATTAATCATTTCCACAAATTTAGACAAACCAGAAATTGATGCAGAGTATATAATGAACGTCAGAAAAATGATAGCCTTGTATGAAAATTTGATAGCTAAACAAGCTTCCTCAAATTAAAATCCTCCCCAGCATTGTAAAATTAAGAGGAAGTAAGTATATACCTCTTATTTGATATCAAGTAAAGTGAAATACATGGCCAAGCTCAAAATCTCGAAAAAAACATCAACTGCTGTAATTAATTCCCTAAGTGCAGGAGTAGTTCCCAGAATAGGAGTTGAACATATAGCAGTTGGGCGAGAAAAAGAACTGAAAAGCCTATTACAAAACCTAGATGATATTGCAGAAGGTGTAGCAGCATTTCGCTTTATAATTGGTAACTATGGTGCGGGTAAAAGCTTCATGCTGCAAATGATTCGTAACCGGGCGATGGAGCAAGGATTTGTTGTAGCTGATGCTGATTTATCCTCAGAACGCAGACTAGCAGGAACCAACAACGAAGGTTTAGCCACTTATCGAGAATTAATGAGTCGCCTTTCCACAAAAACACGACCTGATGGTGGCGCATTAGTTTCCATATTAGAAGGCTGGATTAATAAAATCCAACAAGAAGTAGTTAAAGAAACAGAACTACGTCCTAACGACGAAGGTTTTGATGACCAAGTAGAAGCCAAAATTAGAGAAGTAATACACTACATAGAAGACCTAGTACATGGATTCGATTTTGGTACAGTTATAGCTGCTTACTGGCGAGGATATCGCCTAGATAACGATGACTTAAAAAATGCAGCATTACGCTGGTTACGGGGAGAATTTACCACAAAAATCGCAGCAAAAGCAGCCCTAGGAGTGCGAGTCATTATTGATGATGATAGTTGGTACGACTACATTAAACTCATCGCCAAATTTGTCGCCGAAATAGGCTATAAAGGTCTGTTAATTCTCATAGATGAAGCCGCAAATCTTTATCAAATATCGACCACAGTCACCCGCGAAAAAAACTATAACAGACTGCTAGCAATGTTTAACGACACCATGCAATGCAAAGCAGAACACCTAGGAATTATTATTGGTGGCACAACCAAATTTTTAGAAGACCCCCACCGGGGACTATTTGCAGATCAAGCGTGGCGTAGACGCACAAAAGAAAGCCGCTTCGCAACCCAAACCGAAGTACAAGAATATTTAGGGCCAGTTATCCGACTCAACCCATTAAGCGAAGCAGAAATCCTCACCCTATTGCAACGCTTAACCGAAATACACACTAGCCATTTCAGCTATGAAAAAACAATAACAAATCGTGACTTACAAGAATTTGTACAAGAAATAGTCAACCGCTTAGGTGCAGAAGCATTACTTACACCAGGGGAAATAGTCCGAGATTTTATTAGCATTTTAAACATCCTCCACCACAACCCCAATATTAACTTTAATCAACTAATTCATGGCTCCCAATTCCAACCCACAACTGCGGGTAAAAACCCAAACCTAGAAGAAGATAACACCGCCGAATTTACCCTATAAAAACACCCCTTCCTCCACTCTTACCTCCACTCTTACCTCCACTCTTACCTCCGCGCCCCTCCGCGTTTCCTCCGCGCCCCTCTGCGTTTCAAAACATGAATAACGCTTTCAACAGACTTGCACCCTTCATTCAAGAATACATTTATCAACACAACTGGACAGAACTACGCCCAGTCCAAACCTCTGCTTGTCAAGTAATATTCGACACCGATGCCCACTTACTCATAGCCGCAGCCACAGCCGCCGGAAAAACAGAAGCCGCATTTTTACCAGTCTTAACCCTACTGCATAACCACCCAGCCAAAACCATCGGTGTATTATATATTAGCCCCATCAAAGCCTTAATTAACGACCAATTTGAACGCCTCAACGACTTACTAAAATCAGCCGATATACCCGTTTATCATTGGCATGGGGATGTTGCACAAAGCCGGAAAAATAAATTGCTAAAAAATCCCCAAGGAATTTTACAAATTACCCCAGAATCACTAGAAAGCTTATTAGTCAACAAACATCAACACCTATTAAACTTATTTGGTGATTTAAGGTTTGTGATTATTGATGAAATTCACGCCTTTATGGGTAATGAACGCGGTTCTCAGATTATTTGTCAACTACAGCGTTTAGCCAATTTAACACAAACACAACCGCGACGCATTGGTTTATCAGCAACTCTCGGTGATTACTCAATGGCTGAAGCGTGGTTAGCTGCTGGAACGGATAAACCAGTAATCACACCCCAAGTAGAAGCAGGGAAACGGCAAATTAAACTAGCCTTAGAACACTTTTTTATTGATAAAAATATAGATGATTCAGAATCTACAGACTATGAGCAATATATTTTCAATCTGAGTAAATCTCGGAAATGTTTAATCTTTGCTAATAACCGCACTCAAACTGAATTAATCATAGCATCGTTGCGAAAAATTGCTGAACAACAAGCCCTACCAGATATCTATCATGTCCATCATGGTAGTATTTCCACTAGCTTACGACAAGCGGCGGAGAATGCCATGCGCGAACCGCATCAACCAGCCGTAACTGCTGCCACCCTGACGCTAGAATTAGGGATAGATATCGGTCATTTAGAGCGAGTGATTCAGTTAGAATCACCTCTATCTGTAGCGAGTTTTTTACAACGTTTAGGACGCGCAGGTAGGAGAGGTGAGGCGGCTGATATGCGCTTTATTTGTGCTGAAGATGAACTGGTGGCAGAAGCACCGCTACCAGAGCAAATTCCCTGGCAACTTTTACAGTGTATAGCGATTATTCAACTTTATCTAGAATCACGTTGGATTGAACCTATTAAAACTATTAAATATCCTTTTAGTTTACTTTATCACCAAACAATGAGCGTCTTAGTAGCGGTGGGAGAAATTTCACCGGCAGCGTTAGCTAAACAGGTTTTGGGTTTGCCACCTTTTGCTGCTATTACCCAAGAAGATTATAAATTACTGTTGAGGTATTTAATTGATATTGGTCATATTCAACGGGGTGAAAATGGTAAATTAATTCTCGGTATAGCTGGAGAAAAAATTGTCGGTAAGTTTCAATTTTATGCTGTCTTTGCTGACAATCAAGAATATAGGGTAAAGCAAGGGTCTACAGAAATTGGTAGTATTATTGTGCCGCCTCCTGTGGGTAATCAATTTGCTTTAGCTGGTAGAACTTGGGAAGTTTTAGAAATTGATTTTAAAAAAAGAAATGTTTTAGTTAAACAAGTAGAAGGTAAAGCTACGAGTTATTGGCGGGGTGGTAGTGGTACTATTCACACTAAAGTGCTGCAACGGATGCGGCAAGTTTTATTAGAAGATGTAGAGTATAGCTATTTGCAAAAAAATGCTCGGCAACGTCTACAAGCAGCGAGGAAGTTAGTACAACAGGCTGGTTTAGATAAGCAGAATATTGTGCAGTTAGACAAAGGTAAGTGTTGTATATTTCCTTGGATGGGTACTGTTGCTTACCGCACGTTAGAAAGATTAATTAATACATTTTGTCGGGAAGCTTTGGAAATTAGTAGTATTGGGGGCGTGAATCCCTATTATTTAACAATTAAGTTAGGGAAAGATAAATTTAAATATGTTCAGCAAGAAATTGTTTCTTTGTGTGAGCAAAGAATTATTCCAGAGGCTTTAGTGAGTTCTGCGGAAGCTCCAGAGATACAAAAATATGATGAGTTTATTCCTCATCCATTGTTAAGAAAGGCTTTTGTTGATGATTATTTAGATATGGAAGAATTACGACAGCAGGTTTCAAGGTGGTAGTATATTTGTAGGGTGCGGTTATATTTTGCACTATTCTCAATCAGCGTCATTAGATTCCAATTATCTTTGAACATGGCTGTTTACGAAAATCGAGAAGCGTTCATTCCCTATACTCGCAGCGATATTATTAAACTTTGCTTGCAAGATGGTCGGCTAAATGGGGCTGATGCCCAAAAATTTCAAGATTTCTGCCAAATCCTCACGGCATACTATCACTTTCGCTTCCACAAAACTTTAGAAATTATCAAAGATAACTACGTACCTTTTAACCCCAATGCAGATATTCAACCAATAACTCCACCAACATTTGAGCAATATGATGAGATGGAGTTGAATATAGTTAATGCCTTTGAGCATATTGTCGAAAGAGCAAATTATGTTCCTTTGCCTGAATCTGTTGTTAAACAAGCACTGTCCACCAAATCCCTCATTGATTTGAAAACTCAAGTAAATTTTGATGATTTTGACCGCTTTCTTTGTTATTACCGTGGTGATAGTTATAAAAAAATTTCGGTAAAAAAGTTATTATTTTGGCGACAAGAAAAGAAAATTGATATTTTTGAACGGATTGTTTTATTAGTCAAGTTCAAAGAAGCTGCTTACTTTCGTGCCAATAAGGTCAACATCCAAGAGTTGAAATTCATTCCTGGTAAGATGTATGTCTACTTCTACAAAAATATTCCTAAATTAGATGTTGACTTACTCTTTCCCAATGTGGAAACGAGTATGACATGGAAAGACCGCTTACTATTTGGAATTCCTGCTATTGGTGCAGCCATTCCTTTGATATTAAGAACATTGCCGAATTTATTATTGCTGGTAGCTGCTATTTTGCTAGTATTAAATTTGTCGTTTCTGATTGAATCATTAAATGTAGAGTTGGATAAGGTCAGAAATTTCATGCCCGTTTTGGTGGCAAGTTTATCATTAGGAATTACTTTGGGTGGATTTGCTTTTAAGCAATATAATAATTACAAAAATAAAAAAATAAAATTCCAAAAAATTGTGACTGATACGCTATTTTTCAAAAATTTAGCTAACAATGCTAGTGTTTTTCAAATGTTTATTGAATTGGCAGAAGAAGAAGAATGTAAGGAAATTATTCTGGCATACTATCACTTACTTACCAGCCCCACTCCATTAACGCCTCAACAATTAGATTCTCGCATCGAAACTTGGATGGAGAATAAACTAGGGATAAAGATTAATTTTGATATTCAAGGGCCTCTAAGTAATTTAGAAGATATTCGTGGCCAAGTAGTTCAAAAAAATCGCGAAACAACAGACAATGTATCAATAATCCCTTTACTCACATATAATCGCCAGGGTATGTGTCAAGTTCTCCCCTTGGATGATGCTAAAGCAGTGATTGATTATGTTTGGGATAATGCCTTTCAATTTAACGGGATAATTTTGTAGACTATAGGTAAGGGGTAATTTGCTGAAACTGTGAAGGCTTAAATATTGTCGTAGCTGTAACACACCCTACTAGCTTGGCAAGCCTTAAATGTTGCATTAAAACTCTCTTGTGGGATCAGCTCTCTAGCCCGTCTGGTGCAGGCTAGAAGCCCGCACCACAAGAACTATATTTGTGCATCATTTTAGCTTTGCCACGCTACTACAATTATGTTTATCGTTCAGGTGGTGCGTTACGGCTGATGAATCTTCTCGTGAAGGTTCAAATATTGTCGTAGCCGTAACACACCCTACAGTTAGTTGGTGTGGGGGAGATGTTAAGGACAATACAAGGTGTCGCGGGTGTCGCGCCCGGTGGAGGGGTTTGTTCCTTTGGCTACCTTGCATAATTTATTTTGTTCATCTGGACGTAATAATACATCAGTAAAATCTGCGCCGTCGATAATTGCGCCGTCAAATTTGGCGTTAGCAGCAAATGCGCCTTCTAAGACTGCATTTGTCAAGTCGGCTTTGATGAGACGGGCTGAGTCTAAAGTAGCATAGCTGAGGTTTGCTGCTTGCAAATTGGCTGATTCTAAATTGGCAGCAAAGAAACTGACTCCCTGTAAATTGGAGTTACTAAAGTTACTTTGACGCAGATTAGCTTTAGTAAAACTGGAGTCTGTTAAATCACGTCCTGAAAAGTCAGCCTCGATTAAAATTTCTTTGTTGTAATCAAGTGCGAATGCTGTGGGTGCAAAACCGACAATTGTGGTGATGCCCAAGATTCCCCAGAGTAATATACTGAGTATGTTTACCCAGATTCGATGAGATGTTTGACGCTTTAACCCGAATAGCGTTGTGGTTGAGTCGAGTATGGCAGCTAACACGCGATCGCTTAACTTAGAATTCATGCTCTTTTTAGCCAATGGCGAATCCTCCTCCATCACATTATCTCGATATTGGTCACTTTGGAGAAGAACTCGTAACCCAATGGTTACAATCTACAGGTTGGTTAATTCTACAACGCCGCTATTCCTGCCGTTGGGGAGAAATTGATATTATTGCTCAATCTCCAGACTCGACACTGGCTTTTGTGGAAGTTAAAACCCGTAGTTCTGGAAATTGGGATACTTGGGGTAAAAGTGCAATTACCCTGAAAAAGCAAGCCAAAATTGGGCGAACTGCTGGCTTATTTTTAGCAACATACCCCGAAAAAGCCAATTACTCTTGTCGCTTTGATGTTGCTATTGTTTGTTGTCTGAAAATTTCTCAGCACCGCCAAGTTATAGACTTACAACCAGCCTTGGCTAGCTCATCAACACAAGATTACATATTTCAGCTACAGGAATATATTCCCGCCGCTTTTGATGCTGTCATTGATTAGAGGTGATTGGTGATTGGTAATTAGTTGATTATCAGTAACCAATTACCAATTTGTATGTAGTATCGTTGAATATGCTGACTTTTAGGCGAGAGTTTCTGGACAGTAACCCAACCCCCGGACAAACTGTTGCCGGAAAGCCTCTATTTCCTCTCGTTCTGGGCTACCGTGAGATACAATGGCTACTTGATAGCGGCGCATTACATCTACAGCCGACTGTCCTGCTTCCAAACTCCAAAGTGCCATTTGCACTCGCATGGGTGGCTCGTAGCTAATCCCCAGTTCATTGAGAAAAGCTCGAAAATCACCATCCTCTTGGGGCGAGAAGTGGCCTTTAAGTTTGATCCGAACCACCCAACCATCAATTTGATGAATCACGGTGACGAAAGAAACAGGTATTTGGGGTCTACCGTGCAGGTATTGAACGACCCTCAGAGTTAAACTGGCATTTGCCAGATAATACAAGTATTCCATGTTTGGTGCTTGGGATCAAAGCCAATCCTACATTTATATCTTCCTCAATTAATCCCGATTCTTGGTAGGGTAGAAGCCCCCGTTTTAGTATGGGGAGTTTTACCCAATTTTCATATTCTTGTTTAAATGTTAAGTATTTTTGTAATCTAGGCAAGGCAGGGGAGATGAGGGGGATGTGGGGGATGTGGGGGATGTGGGGGATGTGGGGGAAAATCCTGTGCATCGATGACGCACTTAGCACTGAACGCTTACTAGGGAAGAGGAATCTTAATGGAACAGCAACTATCACAAGTTAATCACAATCCGATGTCTGATCAAGCAACACCCGATACAAATTTAGATTGTTCATTAGCTGGGTATGATTATGAACTACCGCCAGAATTGATTGCTCAAAATCCAGTGGTTCCCAGAGATAGTTCTCGCTTGTTGGTGGTAGATTCCCAAACTACAGGCAAGGACTCAGATCCATTACATCACATTTTTCGTGATTTACCAGATATTCTTCGCCCTGGTGATTTGTTAATCATGAATAATACAAAAGTGATTCCAGCACGGCTGTATGGGCGAAAATCAACTGGTGCTGAGGTGGAAATTTTACTATTAGAAGAACGCCAACATAATTGTTGGTTAGCTTTAGTTAAGCCGGGAAAACGGTTTAAAAAAGGCAGTAAAATCTTTTTTGAAGCCGGAAAATTAGGTTTTTCCCCAGTCCCTAGTCCCCAGTCCCCAGTCAAGAGTCCCTTGTTAACTGCGACTGTTATGGAAACGGATAAGGCGACAGGCGGGCGGTTGCTGCAATTTGATTTGCCGGAGACTCAATCTTTAGTACAGATTTTAGATAAATTCGGCGAAATACCGCTACCTCCTTACATTACGGCATCTCAGGCGGCTGACGAACAGTATCAGACAGTGTATGCTGAACAACCGGGAGCGATCGCAGCTCCTACTGCTGGGTTACACTTTACTCCAGAGTTATTAGAAAAATTGCGCGATCGCAATATTAATCAAGCTTTTATTACCCTACACGTAGGCGTGGGAACTTTTCGCCCTGTGGAAGTGGAAGACGTAACCAGCCACCAAATGCACGAGGAATGGATTGAAGTCCCCGCCGAGACAGTAGAACAAATCCGCGCTACTAAACAAGCCGGGGGGCGGATTATTGCTGTGGGAACAACGGTTGTCCGTGCTTTAGAAGGTGCAGCCGCCGCCTGTGAGGATTTACAGCCTTTTTGCGGGAAAACCAACCTATTTATTTATCCTGGCTACCAGTGGCGAGTCGTAGAAGGTTTAATTACTAATTTTCACCTACCCCGTTCTAGTTTGCTGATGTTGGTGAGTGCGCTGATTGGTAGAGAAAGATTATTAAATATATACCAGCAAGCGATCGCTTCTAGATATCGCTTTTATTCCTTCGGCGATGCCATGTTAATTCTGCCCGAAGCTGTGGGTGTAGGGGTGTAGGGGGACAAATCAATTCAAAATACCCTGCGGGAACGCCAAAGGCGTACAAAATTCAAAATTCAAAATTGCAAATGAGGTAGACAAGGTAGAAATCTTTCGCAGTCAACAGTCAACCATCAACCATCAACCATCCCCATTTTGAGTTTTGAATTGATTTTTTGGGTACTCTGATTTATGAGGATCTAACCCTGAGTACAGAGATTCAATTATGTATAAGCAACATCTTGTTAGACAGTGGTTTTGCGGTTTGTCTCCTATCACTAGCCATCGCGTTTCCCGTGGGCAAAAGCCACAGTTTGGGGTTCTCTGTGCTACCTCTGCTGTTTTGATGTTGGCTGCACCGACAGTGATTAGTTTGTCAGAAAGTCAGGTATTGGCACAACCTCCCATTTCTCAGGATTTAGAAACAGCTAGTTTTTACCAACAGGGGGTGACACGTTACAACCGTAGTGATTGGACTGGTGCAGAATATGCTTTTCGCCAAGCTTTACAACGCGATGCAAATATAGGCATGGCTAGATATTACCTGGGTAATATTTTCCTGATGCAAAACCGTCTAGATGTGGCGGTGCAGGAATATGGGGAGGCGATTAGAATTAACCCTAATTTGGGTGAAGCTTATTACAATTTAGGGTTAGCATTGCAACGCCAAGGACAAAAAGAAGCGGCTATTACAGCTTACCGTCAAGCTTTGGTCTTAGAGCCGACAAAGGCGGATACCCATTATAATTTGGGTTTGGCACTCTACGAACAGGGACAACTACCAGAAGCGATCGCAGCTTATGAAAAAGCGATTGAGTTTGATAGTAGCAACGCCAACGCTCATTATAACTTGGCGATCGCTCTACAAGAATCGGGAAAAATGCCAGAGGCGATCGCCACTTATCAGCAAGTAATTAAATTAGAACCCCAAAACGCCGAAGCTTACAGTAATTTGGCCAGTCTTATGGTACTTCAAGGACAAACTACTGAAGCTATTGCAGTTTATATGCAAGCTATTCGCCAAAATCCCAAAAATGCCTCAGCTTACTATAATTTGGGCGTGACTCTATACAACCAAGGCAACCTAAAAACAGCCAGTGCTGCATTAAAACGCGCTCATAAACATTATCGGGAGCAAGGTAATCTAGAGCAAGCACAGAAAGCTGAACAACTAATGCAGCAAATTGATCAACAAATTGCCGCAAAAAAACTTCATCAACAGCAAGCATCTACTGCTAACCAAACTCCCAAACCTACTGATAATGTTACGGTTGTGGACACAATAGCCCCTACTATTGAGATACCAGTCACTGTAGAAAAGCAGCAGCTTGAACCAGCCTTTCCTAGTTCTATCCCCAGTCAAACTGACAATAACGAAAAAGATAACTAGCAACCGCAGCTATATTGGCAAGCGATTAATATCTTTATTACGCCCAATTACCACCATTGCTGAACCACGTTCTAAACGTTTGTAGGGATCAGGATTAATTTGAAATTTGCCATCATGACTCACAGCTAACAAATTTAAACCATAGCGGTTACGCAATTGCAGTTCTGCCACAGTTTTACCGTGAAATTCATCGGGTACAATTACTTCCACAATACTGTTATCTGGATCAAGGTCAAATCTATCTAGAATAGATGGTTTAGTAAGTGTGCGGGCTAAAGCACAGCCCGCTTCGTATTCAGGGAAAACAACGTGATCGGCTCCTACACGCTTCAGCAGTTTATGGTGTACCTCACTAGAAGCTTTAGCAACGACGTGAGGTACACCACCTTCTTTGACATTTAACGTTGTAATAATACTTTCTTGAATGTAGTTGCCAATGGCAATAATTACCGTATCAAATTCATAAATTCCGGCTTCTTTCAGGGCAGCTGGTTCAGTAGAGTCTAATTGTAAAGCATGACCAACTATCTTTTCAGTTAAGGCTGCTGATACGCGTTTTTCATCAATATCTGTAGCTAACACTTGATAGCCTAGTTGATGCAGTGTTGAACATACAGAACGGCCAAAACGACCTAAACCAATCACTGCAAATTGGTGGTTATCTCTACGTAAACTGCGGAAAAATCCTAATGATGCAAGATTCACATTTGTAATCCTTATTATTACTCCCTGTATCTAGAGCAAGCAGCCGTTAGTCTCAACTAATTATCACGTTTGATGTTTGCGTGGAATCATTTACATTTTATCAGTAGTTATTAGTCATTAGTTTTCCTCCCCCCACTCCCTCATCTCCCCCACTCCCTCATCTCCCCCACTCCCTCATCTCCAGTAACTATCCTACAAGTAAGTTTTCCTCTGGATAGTGAACTCTGGTAGGGCGAGGATCACCCAGTATAGCCGCCATCAGCAGTAAAACCCCAACTCTACCTACATACATGGTGATAATTAAGATGATTTTGGCTGCTGTTGTTACGCTACCTGTAATCCCTGTGGAAAGTCCGACTGTAGCAAATGCTGAAACCGCTTCAAACAAGATTTGTAAAAAGTCTAGTTTTGGATCTGTCAGAGCTATCAAAATAGTGGCTAACATGACGGTGGCTACAGAACCAACTAAAACACCAACCGCTTTCAAAATTAAAGATATTGCTATTTTGCGCTCATATAATAAAACTTCTTCTTTACCTTGAAGAATTGATTTAGTACAACTGGTAAGCACTCTTAATGTGGTGGTTTTTATCCCGCCTCCTGTGCCGCCAGGACTGGCACCAATAAACATGAAGGCTATTGTCAGAAATAACCCAGCATTTGTCATTTTAGCGATATCGATACTGTTAAAACCCGCCGTTCTGGTAGTGACTGATTGAAACCAGGCAAGTAATATTTGACCGTTGAAACCAGATACAGCGAAAGTTTCCGGGTTTTTAATCTCAATACTCCAATAGGCAATTGTGCCTAAAAATAATAAAATTAATGTTGTACTGGTTGCTACTTTAAAATCTAGGGAAAACACTAAATTGGTATTTTTTTTTAACAGGCGATCGCGGCACCAAAGATACATTTCTAAAATTACCTGATATCCAATGCCTCCAGCAATAATTAAAAAAGTGATTGTCAACACCACTAACCAAGATGACTGATATCTAATTAAACTATCTTGAAACAAGCTAAAACCGGCATTATTCCAAGCACTAATACTATGAAAAATTGCCAACCATATTCCCTGATTCCATCCATAATCAGACACAAAAGCTGGCATTAATAAAAATATGCCTGTAATCTCAAAAATCAGAGTTGTGGCAATAATCGAGCGGATAACTTGAGTGCTACCACTCATCCCTGGACGGTCTAAAGCTTGTTGAATAGCCACTTTTTGGCGTAAATCAAACCTACGTCCTATCAACAAAATTAAAAAAGTTGTCGTCGTCATGTAGCCCAATCCGCCAATTTGAGCCAACATCAAAATAAACAACTGCCCCCAGAAAGAAAAATAAGTACCAGTATCAACTACTGCTAAACCCGTAACACAAACTGCGGATGTTGATGTAAATAATGCCACCACTGGATCATTCCAGGTACCATCACTGGTAGAGAACGGCATCATCAGTAATATAGTTCCGATAGCGATGAGCGTCAGAAATCCTAAACAAATTGTGCGCGAAACAGTCATAAAAAATTCAAAATTCAAAATCGTCTAACCTGGTACTTGCTGCTGTGTCAAGTCAGACAGGAACTTGATAAATTTTTCCTGGAAGGTTTTGTCAGGTTTACCCCCCCCAGGAAATCAAAACTTTCTTATTTAATTAAAAACACACATGGTAGCCTACGAATATGTTTTTTTAAATTCTGCTTTGTCTTTACACTACTTTGTCCATGAGTGCAACACTTTACCAGCGAATTCAGCAATTTTACGATACTTCCTCTGGGCTGTGGGAAGAGATTTGGGGCGAACACATGCACCACGGCTACTACGGTGTGGATGGTACGGAAAAAAAAGACCGTCGTCAAGCGCAAATTGATTTAATTGAAGAACTCCTGAGTTGGGCGGGGGTAGAAACAGCAGAAAACATTTTAGATGTCGGCTGTGGTATCGGCGGTAGTTCTCTTTATTTAGCCGCCAAGTTTCACGCTCAAGCAACTGGGATAACTTTAAGCCCAGTACAAGCCGCTAGAGCCACAGAACGCGCCAAAGAAGCACATTTGAGTGACACAAGTCAGTTTCTAGTGGCAGATGCTCAAGCCATGCCTTTCGATGATAATACTTTTGACTTGGTTTGGTCACTGGAAAGTGGTGAACACATGCCAGATAAAACCAAGTTTATGCAAGAGTGCTACCGAGTGTTAAAGCCCGGTGGTACTTTGATTATGGTGACTTGGTGTCATCGTCCTACTGATAATTTACCCCTGAGTGCCGACGAACAAAAGCACTTGGAGGATATTTATCGAGTTTATTGTTTACCCTATGTGATTTCTTTGCCGGAGTATGAAGCGATCGCTCGTCAACTACCATTAAACAATATCCGCACTGCTGACTGGTCTACTGCTGTCGCCCCATTTTGGAATGTAGTCATTGATTCCGCATTCACTCCTCAAGCCTTTTTTGGGTTACTACGTGCTGGTTGGACTACCATTCAAGGAGCATTATCACTCGGTTTGATGCGTCGCGGTTATGAACGTGGGTTAATTAAGTTTGGGTTGCTGTGTGGAAATAAGGAGGTAACAGGCTAGTACAACAAATTTTCCATCCCCATTCCCGATTCCCCATTCCCGATTCCCCAATTATGACTAAACAATTTTCTGGACAAAAGTCTGCTAGTTTGCAGGGTAACTGGCTCTATGCTTTGTGGAAATTTTCCCGCCCACATACAATTATTGGCACATCTCTGAGCGTATTTGGTTTATATTTAGTTGCTTTGGCGGTTGGTTCTCAAGATTTTGCTGTGACGCAACTCTTATCAGTGTTAGGTGCATGGGTTGCTTGTTTATGTGGCAATGTTTATATTGTGGGGCTGAATCAACTCGAAGATATTGATATTGACAAAATTAATAAACCTCATTTACCACTCGCATCAGGAGAATTTACCCGCAAACAAGGGCAATTGATTGTGATTATGACTGGCATTTTAGCTTTAGTCTTAGCATTGCTCAATGGCCCTTATTTGTTTGGCATGGTAGCGTTAAGTCTGGCTATTGGTACAGCTTATTCTTTACCTCCCATTCGCTTAAAGCGGTTTCCCTTTTGGGCAGCATTGTGTATTTTCTCAGTGCGGGGAACAATTGTTAATTTGGGGTTGTATTTGCACTTTAGTTGGATATTGAAAAACGAGATAGTAATTCCTTGGGCGGTATGGGTTTTAACTATATTTATTTTGGTATTTACCTTTGCGATCGCCATCTTTAAAGATATCCCCGATTTGGAAGGCGATCGCCAATACAATATTACGACTTTCACTATTCAACTAGGTACACAAGCCGTCTTTAATCTAGCTATGTGGGTACTCACGATTTGCTATTTAGGTATAGTGATAGTAGGGGTGTTGCGAGTAGAGTCAATTAACCCAGAATTTTTAATAATTTCTCATTTAGTAGTATTGTGTTGGCTGTGGGTGCGGAGTTTGGCGGTAGACTTACAAGATAAGCAGGCGATCGCTCAATTTTATCAATTCATCTGGAAGTTATTTTTCCTAGAATATTTACTGTTTCCCCTCGCCTGTCTTTTGGCATGAGCCTCGATAACCACAAAGGATAAATTTACCGAGTTTGCCATTAAATTACAGATAACTATGCTTAACAACTTAGAATTCAATAACATGAACCTTGTGGCGATTATCTTAGTAGTTGTTAGTATTGCTTTCCTGATTTATTTTGCTGCAAAAACCTTAATTACTGCTAATTTATTCCAACAAGGCGTTAACCTGTATCAACAAAAAGATTATCAAGGGGCAGAAGCAGCTTTTCAGAAAGTTATTGCTATCAACTCTACTAATGATGTGGTGCGCTTATTTTTAGGTGATGTTTTAAAAGCTCAAGACAAAATCGCCCAAGCCACAGAATTATACCAAGAAGTAATTCAACGTAGTCCTAAAAATCCTGAAGCTTATCTTCGCCTAGCCAATATTTTGATGCAGCAAAATCAGCCAGAATCAGCAAAGGCTAATTTAATCAAATCTCAAGAACTATTTCAAAAACAACGTCAACCTCTAAAAGCTGAAAGAATTAGGCAACTATTAGAAAAAATGAGCGTTAAATCCAGCTAGATACAATTAACTAAGGATATAGATAACCGATTTCTTCCAGAAGTCGGGTACCTGGGTATGACTAATGACTAATAACTAATGACTAATAACTAATGACTAACACAGGCAAAGTCTACCTTGTAGGTGCAGGGTTGGGAGATGTGGCGTACCTGACAGTAAAAGCTGATAATCTGCTGGCAGTGGCTGAGGTTTTAGTCTACGATGCCCTAGTTGATGAGCAATTATTAAAATGTGTACCCCCGGATTGCTTAAAGTTAGATGTGGGGAAACGTGGCGGCAAACCCAGCACACCCCAAACAGAGATTAATCAATTACTGATAAAGCACTGTCAAGACGGTAAACAAGTCGTCAGGCTCAAATCAGGTGATCCGTTTATATTTGGACGCTGTACTTCAGAAATCGAAGCTTTAAAAGCAAATAACTGTGAATTTGAAGTTATACCGGGAATTTCCTCAGCTTTAGCTGCGCCTTTGCTAGCGGGTATTCCGTTAACAGATCCCGTTTTGAGTCGTTGCTTTGCAGTATTTACCGCCCATGAACCAGAAGCTTTAGACTGGGAAGCTTTATCAAGGTTAGAGACATTAGTCATCTTGATGGGTGGCAAAAACCTACCGGAAATTGTACATCAGTTGCGGCGACACGGGCGATCGCTCTTAACACCCATAGCTATTATCCGTTGGGCAGGAACTCCACAGCAACAAATTTGGACGGGTCAACTCGGCAATATACTAGAAAAAACCGCCCTTGTATCCCTTTCACCAGCAGTTATTGTGATTGGGGAAGTTGTAGGGTTAAGTAATTACCTACAACCTGAGAAAATAGCTTCCCAGAATCAAAATTCTCGCCACCAAGCTATGTCTACTCACCTACCTCTCGCTGGTAAAACCATTTTAGTCACCCGTTCCGTGGGACAATCGAAGCAATTTAGCGATCGCCTCACCGCCTGTGGTGCTAAAGTCATAGAAATGCCAGCCTTAGAAATCTCCCCCCCTTCTAGTTGGCAAGCATTAGATACAGCAATCAATAACTTATCTGAATTTCACTGGTTAATTCTCACTTCCACCAACGGCGTAGATTATTTTTTTGATAGGCTAAACTGCCAAGGAAAAGACACCCGTGCATTAGCTGGGGTAAAAATTGCAGTTGTCGGTGAAAAAACCGCCCAAAGTTTGCAACAGCAAGGACTACAACCAGACTTTATTCCTCCTAACTTCGTCGCTGACTCTTTAGTAGCAACCTTTCCCGAAGCACTACCAGGGAAAAAGATTTTATTTCCCAGAGTCGAAAGCGGTGGTAGAGAAATCTTAGTCAAAGAACTCACCGCCAAAGGTGCAGAAGTCATAGAAGTTGCCGCTTATCAATCCTGTTGTCCGAGTTATATCGCACCAGCAGCAGAATTCGCTTTAAAAAATGGTCAAGTAGACATAATTACCTTTGCTAGTTCTAAAACTGTGCAGTTTTTCTGTCAACTTGTCAGCCCTATCTTCAGTGGTAATATAGCCGATGCTTTAGCAGGAGTTTGTCTTGCTTCCATTGGCCCTCAAACCTCAAAAACTTGTCATGCTTTTTTAGGGCGTGTAGATATCGAAGCCGAAGAATATACTTTAGACGGCTTAAGTCAAGCAATTATCAAATGGGTAGAAAATTCTAGTGTTTCATAAATAGTCATTAGTCATTAGTCATTAGTCATTAGTCATTAGTTATTAGTTTTTCTCCTCCACTCCCTCATCTCCCCCCAGTACCCAGTCCCCAGTACCCAGTCCCCAGTACCCAGTCCCCAGTACCCAGTCAAGAGTCCCTTAACTCAAATGCAAACAACCGTTAAACTTCATTGCAAATTAAGAAGAACAGCCAAACAACATGATAAGTTTTTATGATGTGAAGCAATAGCGTTAGAGATAGAGACAAGGAGAACACAGTGGCAATGGAATCAAATTTATCCAAGGGCGCGATTTTAGCAAAAGAAGACATCAGTGAATACGTTGCTCACCTACAACTTCACATGACTCTGCAAGCTCGCAATCTAGTGCCAACTCTCCAGCCACAGCAAAAAGATAGTAGAGAAGAATTGTTACATCAAACACAAGCCACCTTTGAAAAGCTGGTTTCTCGTCAAGGTCTTTAAATAAGAAAAAATATAATTAACAAAAAAACAAATAAAATAAAAGCAGACTATGTTGGGTGAATACCAAAAGTGTACTCAACCAGTCTGCTTTTTCTAGTTTGTCAAGATTAAGACACGAAAATCACCCTTTTGGAGCAATATTAACGAACAGAAAGCCGTTAAGATGATGGCAGCAGTTCCTCTGACCCAGTTTAGTTAAGGCTAAATGGCAGCCCAAATCAAAATGAATTCCTTACTTCCCCAAAACCTCAGCGTTGTCATCCGGCCCGCTCAATACCGGGATCTGGACGGAATTGAACGCATCTCTCAAGATTCCTTCGCCGCCTTGACTCCCAAAGGAGCTAACTTTGTCAATCAGCAAATGCAGTGGTTACGACGCTGGTACGGGTTACTCAAATTTTTGAGTTGGTTTCCCAACCCCCTACAATATAGTTTCTTCGCCTATGTAGCTGAACAAGGACGGATGCTCTTAGGCATGATTCAAGTTTCACCCTTCAACCGCACACGCACCACTTGGCGGATTGATCGGGTAATGCTGGATCGGAGTGCGGATAAGCAAGGAATTGGCTCGCAACTCTTACGCCATTGCTTCGAGTCGATTTTAGAAGCACGGACTTGGTTATTGGAAGTTAACGTCAATGATTTAGAGGCGTTAGCGTTATATCGTCACAACGGATTCCAGCGTCTAGCAGAAATGACATACTGGGAAATTGAGCCGGAACTGTTACAAGAACTAGCACAAGCCGAACCAGATTTGCCCAATCTCCTACCAGTCAGCAATGCTGATGCTCAGTTACTCTATCAATTAGATACAGCATCAATGCCGCCTTTGGTGCGCCAAGTGTTTGATCGCAACAACCGCGACTTTAAAACCAGTTTGTTTGGAGCATTAACTGATGCTGTGAAACAATGGGTAACGAAAACTGAAGTCGTGAGTGGCTACGTGTTTGAACCCCAACGCAAAGCCGCTATTGGTTATTTTCAAGTACAACTTGATCGTAAAGGTGAATCTCCCCATGTCGCTAGCCTGACAGTTCACCCGGCTTATACTTGGCTATATCCAGAGTTACTAGCCCAACTAGCTCGCATCGCCCAAGATTTCCCCCAACAAGGCTTAAAATTGGCTTCTTCCGACTATCAGCCAGAACGAGAAGAGTATTTAGAACGGATAGGGGCAAAACGCATAGAACATACCTTGATTATGTCCCGTTCTGTATGGCATAAACTGCGGGAATCTAAATTAGTCTCCTTAGAAGGTATTCAATGGACTGACGTACTCCAAGGTTTACAGCCAGCCCGTAAACCCATACCCGGTGGGATGTCCTGGGTACAAACCAGTCAACAGCAACCCTCGGAAATCCCAATACAAAGCCCATCAGAATCATCGAGATTTAAGTGTCAAAACTGTCACATAGAACCATCCAACCCGTCGGATGCAACTGATACACAGCAGAAAAATTAGGCACTGGGGACTGGGGAGCAGGAGGAGAACTACTAATAACTAATGACTAATGACTAATGACTAATAACTAATGACCAAGTATATTTCAGCGTTGGGATTGGATGTAGGGCGGAAGCGGATTGGTGTTGCTGGATGCGATCGCACAGGCTTGATTGCCACGGGAATCACTACGATTGAGCGTACATCTTTTGACCAAGATGTGATGCAAATACGCAACTTAGTTATTGAACGTGAAGTACAAGTCCTTATTGTCGGTTTACCCTATTCAATGGATGGTAGTTTAGGGTTTCAGGCGCGCCAAGTCCAGAAATTCGCCACCAGACTGGCTAAAGCCCTGCAACTTCCTGTAGAGTATGTTGACGAGCGACTGACTTCTTTTCAAGCAGAGCAATTAATTATTGGCGAAAATCGCTCACCTTCACGTAACAAAGGATTAATTGACCGCAAAGCAGCAGCTTTGATTTTACAGCAGTGGCTCGATACTAGACGAGCTAACCCTCAGAGTTCAGTGGCAGCTGTAGAGTATTGATACCTTTGAACATGATATCCTGAAAGCTGTTGCATAGCAGTTGACTTTAAGTCTGAAGCTATTTGCTGGACATCAAGATGTCATTCAACAGTAAAGCAATTTGTCCAACTGCTGCTACTCATAAAGTCTCACACCTTAGCCATGTTTTCCTCGCCATTTTCTGAAGATAACGATCAAGCTCCCACAACTTCCATCACTTTGACTGATGAGCAAGGGCGAACCCTAGAATGTTATATCGAACATTCCCTGTCAGTAGATGAAGAAGAATATGTTTTGTTGCTGCCTGTTGACTCACCCATAGAAATTTTTGCCTGGGAAGGTGACGAAGAGGAAGAACAAGCAACTTTAGTAGAAGATGATGCAATCATCGATGAAATTTTTAGCACCGCTCAAGCTGTCTTAGCAGAACAAAACTTGGTACTGAAAAATACAGCCTATGCGCTAACGGTTGCAGGTGAATTACCACCGGTAGAAGAATCAGAACTATTTACCCTAGAAATTGAAGACGACGAAGCTGATTTAGAACCAGAGCAATTACAGTTACTCACTACTTTCTATCATCACGAACAAGAGTACGCAATTTATACACCTCTTGATCCACTGCTGTTTTTTGCCAGAATGTCAAAAACAGGTGAACCTGTGTTGTTATCACCAGAAGAATTTCGCCAAGTGCAGCCTTTCCTAGAAGAACAACTTTTTAATGAAGTTGAGTAGAATGAAAAATTTATAATTAAAATTTAAAATGCTACATTTTAAAATTTTTAATTAAGGTTTTTCATTTATATCTGCACAGCCCCAAAAATTCTAGGCAAAAGGGCAAATATTTGTGAGGACTAATGCTTGCACCTGTGTGCAATTAAGTTACTCTTGAAATCGAGATAAAATTGGCCAAAATGTCAAAATCTTCCAGAAAATAGGTTTTGACATTTTGAAGTTTGTATTTTTTCCCTACAGCAGTTAACGATGACTTGGAACAAGTTTTTACAGCCTGATTTGGTTTTGGCGGGTTCTGTTTTGAACCTGACACCAGAAATTATTCAACATTATCAACTTAAGGGGCTGGTGTTGGATGTCGATGAAACCTTAGTACCCTTGAGAGTAGGAGCAGCTTCCCCAGAACTCAAGGATTGGGTGGAGCAAATGCGAACCCACACCGCGCTGTGGTTGGTGAGTAATAACTTAAGCGAAGCCCGAATTGGTGGCATTGCTCGTTCTCTGAATCTGCCATATTACCTGGGTGCCGCCAAGCCTTCCCGCCGCAAAATTCGCGCTGCACTCCAAGCGATGAATTTACCAGTACATCAGGTAGGAATGGTAGGCGATCGCTTATTTACTGATGTCTTAGCCGGAAATCGTTTAGGGATGTTTACCATTCTTGTAGAACCCATTGTCCATCCTGATGCGGCTTTGCGCTCCCATCCCGTTCGTAACTTTGAAGTTTGGTTTTCCGAAATCTTAGGAGCTTCCATCATTTCCCAGTCTACAAAAATTCACAAAGATTGACGAAAACTTAAAAAATCGAAATCTAAAGAAATAATTAAAAAAAACAGTGAACATTCAAACATCGGAGAATATAAGTATTAATAAAATGGAGTCAGCTAAAAAAAAGACTCTAGCTCATAGTAAATAAATATAAAGCAGCCAAGCGTCAGCCCTGAATCTATGTAAGGGTTGACGTTTTGCGCTATGTAGAGACGTTGCATGCAACGTCTCTACTACATTTGTAAATTTATTTTTGAATGCAAGAATTTTGAATTCCCCGAAGGGGCTGACTAATGACTAAAACAATTGTTGTCAAAATCGGTACATCTAGCCTAACTCAACCTGAAAATGGACAACTAGCACTGTCAACGATCGCCACCTTAGCAGAAACCCTGACATATTTAAGACAGCAGGGAAATCGTGTCATTTTAGTCTCCTCTGGGGCGGTGGGAGTGGGTTGTGCGCGGTTGGGTTTAACCGAACGTCCGAAAGCGATCGCACTTAAACAAGCAGTAGCCGCAGTTGGTCAAGGGCGATTAATGCGGGTGTATGATGATTTATTCACCACCTTACAACAACCCATAGCCCAAGTTTTGCTCACACGCAGCGATTTAGTCCAACGTAGCCGCTACCTGAATGTTTACAATACATTTGGTGAACTGCTGGGATTAGGAGTAATTCCTGTAGTCAATGAAAACGATACTGTAGCCGTTGATGAACTGAAATTCGGCGACAATGATACACTTTCGGCATTAGTTGCTAGCCTTGTAGAAGCAGACTGGTTATTTTTACTGACCGACGTAGATAAATTGTACTCAGCCGATCCCCGTGCAGTCCCGGATGCTCAACCCATTTCTTTAGTGACTAACATGAAAGAACTGGCAGACTTACAGGTACAAACAGGCTCTCAAGGTTCGCAATGGGGTACTGGGGGGATGGTAACAAAAATCTCGGCGGCCAGAATTGCGATCGCTGCCGGAGTGCGTACCGTGATTACTCAAGGGCGATTTCCTCAAAATATCAGCAAAATTTTACAAGGGGAAGCGATAGGTACTCATTTTCTCCCCCAACCAGAACCAACCTCAGCCCGTAAACGTTGGATAGCCTACGGACTTGTGCCGGCTGGGAAGTTATATTTAGATGTGGGTGCGATCGCTGCTATCGTGGAAGCTGGTAAATCTTTATTAGCGGCTGGGATTAAAACTGTTGAGGGTGAATTTGATACACAGGATGCTGTGCAGTTGTGCGACACTCACGGTAAGGAAATTGCTAGGGGGCTTGTTAATTACAGCAGCAATGAATTACAACAAATTCGCGGGTGTCATTCTAGAGAGATTCCGGCAATTTTGGGTTATGCTGGCGCGGAAACTGTGATTCATCGGGATAATTTGGTTTTGATGTGAGAGGGAAAAAAACGCAGAGGGGCGCGGAGGAAACGCGGAGGTACGCAGAGTTTAATTTGAGTATGAATTCTATTTTGGCGTTGTATCAAGTCATTGTTGATTGTATTTTTGCCAGTCCCCAACGGCGAATTACTTTTGCTGAGTATATGGATTTGGTGTTATATCACTCTGAATATGGTTATTATTCTAGTAATAGGGTGAAATTTGGGTTTAAGGGTGGTGATTTTTTTACTTCGGTCAATCTTGGGTCTGATTTTGGGGAATTATTAGCAGTACAATTTTGGCAAATGTGGGAAATTTTGGGACAACCTGTACCTTTTCATTTGGTAGAAATGGGTGCAGGTCAAGGTCTGTTGGCTGTGCATATTCTAGAATACACTCAGCAGCATTATCCTGATTTTTTTGCAGCTTTGCAGTACATTATTGTGGAAAAATCTCCCGGCTTAAAGCAAGAACAACAGCAACGTCTGCAAGATTTTCCGGTGCGTTGGTGTCGCTGGGAGGAGATGTCATCTAACTCGATTGTTGGCTGCTTTTTCTCGAATGAATTAGTCGATGCTTTGCCAGTACATCAGTTTATCTTAGAGTCGGGTGAACTGCGAGAGATTTATGTCACTGTGCGGGAAGATGAGGAAGTAAAAGAAAATCAAGCAGAAAACTTTTTCGTTTCCCCCTCATCCCCCTCATCCCCCTCATCCCCCTCATTTACAGAAGTCACCGGCGAACTTTCTACACCCAAGCTAGCTGAGTATTTTGATTTAGTCGGGGTTAACATCACTCAAGGTGGTTATGAGGATGGCTACCGCAGTGAGATTAATTTAGCTGCTTTAGATTGGTTGAGTATAGTAGCTGACCGCTTGCAGCGTGGCTATGTGTTAACAATTGATTATGGCTACCCTGCCAACAGATACTACAACCCCAGGCGATCGCAAGGAACGCTACAGTGCTACTATCACCATCGTCATCACAACAATCCCTACATCAATATTGGGCAGCAAGATATTACAGCCCATGTTGATTTTACCGCCTTGGAACGATGGGGTGAGCATTGTGGTTTAGAAACAGTCGGTTTTATTCAGCAAGGGTTGTTTTTAATGGCTTTGGGTTTAGGCGATCGCATTTCTACCCTCTCCCAGCAAAACATCCCACTTTCGCAATTGCTGCAACGTCGCGAGTCACTACACCAATTGATTGATCCTATGGGAATGGGCAACTTTGGCGTTTTAATTCAAAGCAAGGGTTTAGAGAAAGACTCTTACCCCACCTTAAAAGGTTTAACCGTGCCGTATTAAACAGGAAATTTTTATAAAGGTTTTTTGGTACAATAAGACAGACCTGTGAGTAACCCACAATCAAAAATGTGGCACTTAGGTATAAAGGTCAACAAAAAATCTTGTAGCGTAATTCCTGTATCAGTAAACCATTCACCAGAAAATCTCACAACCAAACATGAAAAAGGTACATACCCTACGCCTGTACGGGTTTAGCAATGCTAAATACCTACTCCCAAATCCTTTTTCAACTGGGTGTGAAAACTTAAAACTCTCTGTAAGAATGCTGTATTCCCTTGAGATGGACTAGCATAACAGTGATTACAATCAAATCGAGCATCAGAGGGGAGTAATCATTATGTCTGCTCATGACATGTTAATGCTAGTAACACTATTGAGTCCCGGAATCTTGCTTTCAGTCTTGATTATGGCTAGTTTTGCCGCAGGTGGCTGATTGCTAGATCCGGGTATAGGGAGTAGAAAATTTGGTGAACCATCCAATAGCTACTTCCTAACCTACCATCGCAAGATGGCACAATCATCTATAAAACTGGCTACACCTACGCTGTACTAAAGGAACATCAACAATGAAGGTGGCATTTCTGGGAACTGGACTCATGGGACTACCAATGGCCCAAAGATTGATAGAAGCAAATATACAGGTAGTTGCCTATAACCGCACCCCAGAAAAACTAGCACCCCTGCAAGCAGCTGGTGCGGAAGTAGTAACACACCCCCGTTATGCGATTCGGGATGCTGAGTGTGTGATTCTCATGCTGACTAACGCCGCAGCAATCTATCATGTATTGCTTTCGGATACTTCTTGGCGCACCCTAGAAGGGCGCACAATCATCCAGATGGGAACTATCACCCCCTCACAAAGCCAAGAAATTCGAGATTCTGTAATTGGTGGTGGTGGTGAATATATGGAAGCACCCGTATTGGGTAGCATCCCCGAAGCTAAAGCAGGTAAGCTGAAGGTGATGGTAGGTGCTAAACCTGAACAGTATCAACGTTACTTGGATTTACTGAAAAATTTTGATCCAGAACCGGTGTTAATCGGGCCTGTGGGAACTGCGGCAGCTTTGAAATTAGCTTTAAATCAATTAATTGCCTCCTTAACTACTAGCTTTGCTCTCAGCTTGGCTTTTGTGCAGCATCAAGGTGTTGATGTAGACTTGTTTATGCAAGTATTACGCGACAGTGCGCTTTACGCCCCTACTTTTGACAAAAAGCTATCAAGGATGTTATCCGGCGACTACAGCAATCCGAATTTTCCCACCAAGCATTTACTTAAAGATACAGATTTGTTTATTTCTGAAGCTCAATCTCTAGGTTTGGATCTTAGCACTATCGAAACTGTACAGAAAATTTTGCAAACAGCAATGAAAGTGTCATTCGCCAATGACGATTACTCTGCCCTGTTTTCTGTAATTAAAGATTGGGGAGAAATGAGTGGAGGCTAGGAAGAAGCAGGGGAGATGAGGGAGTGGGGGGAGATGTAGCTTGCTTCTCTTTCCCTACGGGACGCTCCGCGAACAGAGACGCTACCGCGCTCGCGCAGCGTATCCGTAGGATTCACCCGCAGGGTGGGAGTGAGGGCAGAAAAACTAATGACTAATGACTAATGACTAATGACTAATGACTAATGACTAATGACTAATGACTAATGACTAAACCAAAGGTAACAAGATTTGAAATTTTGTACCTTTACCTGGTTGTGAACTAAAATTTAGTTGGCCTCCATGTCTTGCGGTAATAATTCGATAACTAACTGCGAAACTGGTTTCTTTATCGGCTCTTTTTTCTACAGTTAAATTGTCGAGCATCTGTTTTTGTAACTCTTCGGACATTCCAGGGCCATTATCAGCAATACAAATTGATACCCAGCGAGAGCCTTTACCAGATGGTAAATTATTAGTTTGAGAAATCACTTCTGTAGTAATTTCAATTGTGGCTTTTTTAGGATTTTGGTTGGTTTCTGGTTGTAATTGTTGCCGGACTGCCTCATCTAATAAATTATCTACAGCTTGCGTAAAAATGTTCATTAAAACTTGGTACAACTGCCCCATAAAACAAGACACTGGTGGGAGTTGACCGTAGTTTTTAATGATGGTAATTTCTTCTTTTAAATGGCTTTTAATTAAAATTACAATACTATCAATACAAGCGTGTAAGTCTACTGGTTTAGGGTAAACTGTATCAATATGACAAAAATTTTGTAAGCTAGTGACAAGTTTTTTTAATCTTTCTGCTCCAGTACGAGTGCTGTTGATGGCTTTAGATAAATCTTGTTCTAAATAATCAAATTCTATTTCTTCTTTTAAAGCATTTATCGTCTCAGAACCTTGAGGGAAATTATCTTCGTAAGCAGCTATGAGTTTGAGTAAATCTTGGCTGTAATTAGAAATATGAGTTAAGTTACCCCAGATAAAATTTAAGGGGTCTAAAATTTCGTGGGCTACCCCATCTACTAACCTGCCCAAACTAGCCATTTTATCATTTTGAATCATTTGGGCTTGGCTGCGTTCATACCGTACCTGAGTTTCTATGCCGCGAATTTGCCAAGCAGCAATATTCAATTCATGGGTATCTAATAATTTGTAGGTATTTTCGGCTGTTTGGATGACAATAGGTTCAGCCAAAAATTCCGGCGATCGCCTGAGATTATGCTGCATTGCTGTTAAAATGGGCGTTGTCTCCGGTAACAACAAAATCGCTGTCCGAGCGTAACTATACAGAGCCTCAAGGGATTCTGTGGTAAATAAATCTTGTCCATAGGGACGCAGCAAAAACTCTAATAGTCGCCGTCGGGAAATCATCCCGAAGAACTGCCCCTGTTCCACCATAATAGCCCCTGGTAGTAAGGGATATTTGTCAAAATATTTTCCTACCTCTGCACCGATACAGCTAATTTCGACTGTAAAAGTGTACATTGGTAGTTCTTGCAGCGTGGAATCTAGACGCAAATCGCGATCGCTACCCACAGATAACACGGGAGGTGATATTCGAGAAAAAAACTCTTGTGACACGGTATACTTATACATTGCTCAAGACTGGCAAAAAATCAGCTAATTTTTTAGCGGCTATAGTTACTGCTGAGAATCAAGGCGGTAAACCTGCTACAGCAGTAGAGTCAGGGACATCACCCATCACTAGAAACCTGATAGTTTTCGCCACAATTTTTTCACATAAATGGCAAATTTTTCCAGATAGGACTTGCAAGCTGAGTGTTTTTATAGTAGAAATTCAACCTATCCGCCCAAAATGATCGCTTCTCCCAGAACTCAGCAAAATCATTGATATTAACAACTCACAGTGATCCCCAAATTTTGAAAAACTATGAATTCTTGATGAAAATGCTCAGAAGTTAACACACTCAAGACCCAATTTGCCGTAAGTATAAATATTAGTTAATAAAACTTGATGTCGTGAGATGGCTGATCAGCACATTCGGAACTATTCTGGAGATTCAACAATCTTAGCAATGGTCATGATCATCGCATCCACTCCCATAAAAATCGTTGTTTACCACTAGAGAGTGCAAATAGTGCTTGAGGATAACACAGAGCCGAAGATAAACATTAATCTCAGTTTAAATATGTTTCATGACAGCTAAATGTGTTTGATCCCGATTCCGATAGAATGACTAAGCATATCCTAAAAAATCCAAACCGCTTTTGACTGCGACACCCATGAATCAACTGAACAATGGTTTCACTATATTTTTGAGTCTGCTAGTCGAGGCGATGCCTTTTTTGCTGCTAGGGGTTTTATTCTCTAGTTTGCTGCTGTTTTTTGTAGATGAGCGCAAATTAGTAGAAATAATGCCCAGAAACCCCTTCATGGGAGCTTTAGTCGGCAGTATGGTGGGCTTTTTGTTTCCGGTGTGTGAATGTGGCAATGTGCCGGTAGCCAGGCGATTGCTGATGCAAGGAGTACCCACACCAGTAGCAGTTGGTTTCCTACTAGCAGCACCCACAATTAACCCGATTGTGATTTGGGCTACCTGGACAGCATTTCGTGATCAGCCAGAAATGGTAGTGTTACGAGTAGTATTTTCCTTGTTAATTGCCACGATTATTGGTTGTGTTTTCAGTTTTCAAACAGACTTGCAGCCTATAGTTCAACCGGCGATCGCCCGTTATTTAAAATTTAACCCCCCACCTAAACCGGAAGCAAAACGCCGGGGCAGAAATCAGCCCAGACAACAAACCGCCAACACACCAAATATGTTACGTTCTGGCACTTATATTTTAGGCGGTAGAGCCGGGATCACCACAAAATTAGATGCTAATCTCGCCCCCAGCAATGAGGCTGCTATCACCACCAGTAAACCAGCAGCAGACAAACTCCGCCTAGCCCTAGATAATGCTATCCAAGAGTTACGGGAATTAGGGGGAGTGATGGTTTTAGGTAGTGCGATCGCGGCAGCAATTCAAGTTTTAGCCCCCCGCGATTTGATTCTCAGTCTCGGTGCTGGCCCGATTACCTCAATTCTAGTCATGCTAGTATTAGCCGCCGTTGTCTCAATTTGTTCCACAGTCGATTCCTTTTTTGCCCTGTCTTTCGCCTCAGCGTTTAGCACTGGTTCGCTATTAGCATTTTTGGTTTTTGGCCCCATGATTGACATCAAAAGTGTCGGCTTGATGTTATCCATGTTCAAACCCAAAACTATCTTCTACTTATTTGCCTTAGCCGGACAACTGACATTTTTGTTCACCCTGTTTGTTAACTTGCACGTATTTTGACATGAGAAATAGGGAATGGAAACTCTTAAGCAGCAGGAGGATAGGGAAGCAGGGGGGCAGGGGGCAGGAAGCGGAGGAGAAAAACTAATGACTAATGACTAATAACTAATGACTAATAACTCATCACTCATGACTAAATCTCAGGCTCCAAATCGGTTAATTCCCTGGCTGGATGTGTTGGCAATCATAGCTTGGGGTGTGTTGATGTTGAGATATTGGCTAACTGGCAAGCTGTACTTGTTGATTCACCCCAATTTCTTTGGGTTAGTGGTAGCCGGTGGTATAGCTTTGCTCATCGTTGGTTTATTGAAAGCCCAAGAACTTTGGCGACAACGAAAGCGCAAACGGGAAGTTACACCCAACGCCCAACACGTTAATTTTTTTGCCCCTGGCTTGGGTAGTAGCTTGTTGTTAATCTCAGCAATTCTAGGCTTAACCATTACACCGCAAGTATTTGCCAGTGATAAAGCACTCCAAAAGGGTGTTACCGACTTATTAACAACTTCTCGTGTTCAACCCCAATCATTTCGTGCTGCCATTCGTCCAGAAGAGCGATCGCTTGTAGACTGGGTGCGTACACTCAGCGTCTATCCAGAACCAGACGCATACACAGGTCAAAAAGCCAAGGTGCAAGGATTTGTCATCCACCCACCAGACATAGGCAAAGAGTATATATTCATCGCCAGATTTGTGCTGACTTGTTGTGCCGCAGATGCTTATCCTATCGGTTTACCCGTGAAACTCAGCAATAATCAAGAAAGATATTCTCCCGACACTTGGCTAGAAATAGAAGGGCAAATGATCACAGAAACTATCAATGGTAAACGTCAACTCACTATTGCCGCCAAATCCTTGACAAAGATTCCCCAACCGCAGAATCCCTATAGTTATTAATTGAGGGAGATGAGAGAGAGGAGGAGCGGAGGAGAGCAATTAATGACTAATGACTAATGACTAATAACTAATGACTAATGACTACCAAAGCATTTTTCCAACCATTAGATCGGGTAGCGATCGCCTTGATGTTGCTGCTGAGTCTACTGATTGGCTTCCTGATTTTGCAAGGCGATGTTGTTGTGCCGCGTGTGCGAGATTTTAGTTGGCAAAATCAACAAATTGGTGCAGATGATATTTCTTTTACCTTTACCTTTAGCCGTCCGATGGATGTCAAAAGCGTTGAGGAAAACTTAAAAATTGACCCACCTTTAGCGGGTAAATTTAGTTGGGCTGGGCGACGGATGGTTTATACTCTGTTGACACCAGCACCTTATGGTGCAAATTATAAAGTACAGTTACAGGGAGCTAAAGATAAGTTCTCCCAAACAGAAGCCTCAAATCGGATAATTGAGCCATTTACGGGTCAATTTCGCACACGCGATCGCGTTCTGATGTACATAGGAGCCGACGCACAAGACAAAGGACGCTTAGTCCTGTATAACTTGACCAAAGAACAAAAAAAATTACTTACCCCAAAAGATTTGGTAGTAATGGACTTTAAACCATTTCCAGATGGGGAAAAAATTCTCTTTTCGGCTCGTGCTAGCAATAACCAAGATTTACTGTCAGCGCAACTGTACACCGTCACAACCGGAATTCCAGCTAAAACTGACAAACCAACAGCCGCAGCCGGTAAAGTTGACCTAGTTTTAAATAATAAAGACTATCAAAACCTCAAATTTGACTTGTCGCCTGATGGCGAAACCATAGTTGTGCAACGGGGAAATAGAAATAATCCCAGTGACTTTGGACTGTGGTTTATGCCAGCCAACCACAAACCCGGTGAACAACCTCAACCTCAAAGGTTGCAAAGTCAGCCAGGAGGAGACTTTTTAATTACTCCCGATAGCAAAGCCGTAGCCGTAGCCCAAGGACAAGGTGCAGCCATCCTACCGCTACAACCCGATGCCAGTAAACCCCTAGATTTTCTACCCCAATTTGGGCTAGTACAGGCATTCTCCAAAGATGGCTCTCAAGCAGCAATGGTCAAGTTTAATACAGATTTCACAAGAGATTTATTCTTAGTGACAAACCAAGGCACACAGAAGTCTTTGTTAAAAACTACCGGCTCGATTCTCAGCTGCCAGTTTGATCCAGGTTCACCGACTCTCTACTGCTTGTTAACACAACTTATCTCTCAAACAGAGTATATAGAACAGCCTTACTTAGTGGCAATTGACCTGAAAACGCAACAGCAGAAACCATTATTGGTGTTACCTGTCGGACAAAGAAACGTACAAATGACTTTAGCCCCTGATGGTTTGGCTTTGCTATTTGACCAAATAATTCCTCAAGAGAATCCTATACCAACATCGCCCAACAACTTAAAAACCGATGACGGCGAGGCGATCGCTACCAGTAGTCTGTGGTTAATGCCCCTACTACCCATTTCTGACAATGCCATCAGCAGTATTCAGCCAGAAAAACTACCTTTAGTGGGATTTCATCCCCGGTGGCTACCATAAAAAAAGTTAAAAATTCAAAAGTGAAAGGCAAAAGAATTTTAAATTTTTGCCTTTTTTTCTTGTTTTTCTCGAATAACTATTTGCTAAATTAGATACAGAGCTAGTGTTTCTCCAGCGTTTGAATTTGTACCAGCGAGCAACTACCACATAACTGTTTATCCCAGCCAAGCCAGTACCTACCTGATATTAAGTATCTGTACTGCGGTTTATATATTTGTAGCATTTAAACTCGAAACCCCCGCCATATCTCAGGTTGACGAGGGGTAAGTTCTTAATGTTATAACGGCATCAGTTAGTTAGACAACATGGGAAACACTAATTAATGAATGAGCGCGAACACTCATACTAGGGGCAAGCCTAACTTGGCTTAACAATCAACCCCTAGGCAGTTGATATGCACTGTTCAACGATAGTAATGCCGAATGTTGTTCAGTGGGTGGTTCAAGAGTGATGAATGAAGCTGACACCTCAAACTACAGGGCTGTGATGGAATCTTTTAATTCTGCTGATAATTCTCTACAACCACAACAGACGATTTGTCCCTTTTATACAGTTGTGCCTGCTGCAAATACCACAGTTGCAAATGTGCCACTCCTCAAGCCAGCCGCAAATGAACAGGAGCATACACAAGTTGCTGATTTTAAGCAGGATAAAACCACTCAAAAAGATTGGGTGGTAGAGCTTGAGAGCGAAACACAAACACAAGTGAATGATGAATTTCAAAAGCTGCTGGCACTAAATGAAGAATTGCGAACCGCGAATAATGAATTATATCAGCAAGTGGAACATCTTAAAGATGATTTAGCTGAAACAGACAAATCTTTACAGTGGCACAAAAAACGTTATAGCGTCACTGAGTCGATGCTCAATCAGCAAACCCAAGAACTATCCGCCGCCCAAGAACAAATCCAATCTCTATTCCAACAGTTAGAAACGGCTACCACCACCGTACAGCGTCAAGAAATTCTGATTGAAAGTTATAAAGCACAACTACAAATTAGCCAACAGCGCATTGCTCAGTTAGAACGCGAATGTGCCTTACTACAAACTAACTATAACGAACAATCTCAACAAATCGTACAGTCGGAAAATGTTTGTCGAGAGTTACGTACTAGGTTGATGCGACAACAACGCCAAACCTTACAATTCAAAGCAGCCCTGGAAAAATGTTTAGATACATCTATCCCCAGCGACGATTCAAAAGCCAAATCTGCTCATAGTACCGAAAATACAGCCAACTTCAAAAGCCGATTTACTAAAAAAGCTCGCTCTTTATTCCCCAACGCCCAGCCTATTAAACCTTGGTCAGCAGAACCAGAATCCCCACAGCCAGAACCACCTCCTGAGAATCCTCCTGTGTGGAGTGAACCACCAGCACCAACACCATTTAGTAGTCATTACTCTACCCCTAATCCCCCCTCTGATTCTCTGTGGAATTGGCCAGCCCAGGAAGAAGCACCCACCCCAGCACAACCACCTGAGTCACAGGCAACCATAGATGATGATGCTCAAACTACGCCCGAAGAAGTTTCTGCTGTCAGTTCATCCTCAGACTTAGATCAGCAAATAGATAGTTTGATTCAAATGTTTTTTGCTTCTCAGTCAGAGTCTGTAGCATCACAAGCGTCTACACCCCAGCCCAATTTAAACCAAAATCCCGTGGTTCAGCCCTTATTCAACTCTTGGGCTAGCGATGGGGAAGTCGATGAGATACCAAACACCCCATCAGAACAACCATTAGAACCATCGCCAGAAGTAAATCCTGCCACACCATCAACTTTGTCATTTAATGTCTTCCCCAGTCAGCAAACTGTTGCAGCACCAAATAATCCTGTGGAAGAGGTGGCACCATTGACTGATTTACCGCCGAATTCATTAGATCAAGATAAATATGCTGAGGATAGTACATCACCTTCACCAGTGATTTATCCCCAGCACCAACGCAAGAAGCGTCAATCTTTAGCTTCAGTAGAACTACCAAATTTTAATAAGCCAAATGGTCAGTAGTTATTAGTTATTAATCATTAGTCAACAATCAACAGTCAACAGTCAACTGACTATTGACTATTGACTTGGGATTAATTCATCATTCCGGTTTTTGGTGTTTGCATGACTTTTGTTGAGTTGGAATTGACGAATTCATGGGGCGATCGCGGTCTGCCTGTGGTGATAGCGTAATTAATAGCTAATAGTCGCAACCACAAGGCGGGATACTTATTTTCTAGCCAAGGTTTACTCCACGCTAAAAAGCCCGGAAACCATGCAAACAGCAAGACGCTAACTAGGGCGTAACGAGCAAAATTAATATAGCTCCCTAACCATCGTAGTAAATCTTTAGCCCCGGCCATTTCCCAAATCCACCACAGCAAAGCCGGATTTTTGCGGGCTGCTTTCAGTGCTAAACGGTTAAAGGTGAACCAATCACATTTATCTTTGATGAAATTGTCGGCTACTTCTGGGGGTTCATCTGCTAATAGCCCAAAGAAGGTATTTAACATGGAGTTAATGCGCTGGGGTGGTAAAAATTTCCCGGTAGGAACCATCATCCCTTTAGAAAACAGCCAAGTTACAGACACATTGCTTTGATAAGCACGAATGCGGTTTAAGTGGCGGAAAGTTAATAAATCTTGTTTGAGGGCAATATCTAACAGGGTGGTTAACCGTTCTAAGTTGCGAACTAGGGAACCAAAGCCCGTAAAAACAAGAGGAGATTGTAGAGAAGCTGCATCACCAATGGCGATTAATCGATTAAATGCCACTTGGCGATCGCTATCACTCACACTAAAATGTCCCGGTATGTAGCCAAATGTCGGTTTTTTCCAAACTAACTTCTCCATATCACAACGGCGATACTCTGGCAAGATAGTAAAGAAATCTTCATACATCTCCAGCAAAGAACCGGGATTTTTGGGATTGACTTGATGATAATGAAACAGATAAATCGTCAATTCTGCACCCGCACCGGGAAATAATTCCCAAATCAACTGTCTACCCCGTGAAATATCACCGTGGCTATAAAGTACGTCTCCATAGTCAGAATCCCATACTTCCGGTGCTAAACCGCCGTCAATCACAGCCCCCACTGTAGGACAAACACTATCAAAAGCCCGTCCACCGTTTAATTGCCAAGCGATGGGGGAAGCTGTTCCCATTGCATCGACTAACAGTCGCCCACTCACTTGTTTTTCTGCTTGAGTGGGTAAATGCTGGAGAGTGACTACAACTTGAGAGTCATCAATATCTGCACGTAAAAATTCTGTCTCATCCCAAATTTCCCCACCTGCGGCTTTTAGCTTTTCGCCGCACATTTGCAGCCATGTATCTGAGTTTAAAGCTAAATTTAGCACTGTGGGGGTGTGTAAAACAGGCGATCGCAATTTGGCGGGATTATTACCATCAAAAAACTTATTGAATCCGTCCTTATACTCCCTAGCAATAATCTTTTCTAACTCGGCTGGTGTCACCAAACCCAAGTTAACCAAACTTTGAATTTCATCACGGGCAATATTCCATTCCCGATTCATCCGCCCAAAAGGTAGACGTTCCACCAGTAGCACTTTGTACCCCAGTTTCGCCATCACCGCCGCATGAATCGCCCCTAATGCGCCACCGATGTAAATTAAATCGTAGGTAGGGGAGGCAGGGGAGATTTTTTCCCCAGAATTCTTGACTTTTGAATTAATTTGTCTGTCATCTGTGTGTGAAAACACTACCTGACGGGGTTGCTGTGGATTTCTTACCCCTTCGCGCCATCTTTGTTCCCACCAATAAGCGCGCTGGAGGTCATATTCTCCATTGGGCATTTTTTGGAAATATTTTACCGTCAGGGGATAGTCAGGTGCTAAAGCCTCAAAAATTGATTGCTGGGATAAATCAATCGCTGGTGGTTCTGGGTATTGATTGGGAAACCGGCTTCTAATTTCCGTAGTTAAGCGTTGTAGGAATTCTTGCTCTTGGGGCAGTGGCTTGTCTGCCCAACGAAACACCTTAAGATAAGTGGTTCTTTGGACAGACCAAACAAATACAGAAATTTCTTTCGGTAATTGTTCGGAAAAATTAGCCCCACCTGTTGTATATTTACTAGATAATTTCAGGCGGAATCCATCTGGAGTCAGCACTTTGTCCCAACTTCCGGGGTTAAATTCTATTTGCAGCCAACTGCGTACAGTTGTTGTATCTGGAATCGGAACTTCAAGATAGAGGATTTCTTTCATGTTTTTCTAATATCTCCGCGAAATCTACTTATTCAGGCAGATATGGGAAAGGCATCAAGTACGCTAGACTCCGCCCTATTGGTTTCCATAATGATTCGGTAAAGATTTTTTAAAAAATTGTCAAATTTTTTGATTCATTTTGTAATTTTATAAACCCACGCCATGAATTATCCCATTCCAAACAGTCCCCAAGAAATTTTTGCTTTAAAACAAAAACCAGTGGATGAAGAATTAGTAGCATCAGCGATCGCCGGAGTCATTAAAATCATGCGTTCTCAGGGACGCTCTTTAGAAGATTTAACCGCGCAACTGCTAGCTGATGACCCATTATTAGATCAGCAGCAACGACGCTGGCTGAGTAAATTAGTCAGTCAAGCTTGGGAGAAATTTAGTTAAAGCGGCGATTTTTCTTGTAGAGACGCGATGAATGCGTCTATCGAGTGTTGAGGTAGGACTGAGCGATCGCGCTGATTTGTGGTGTGGGAATCAAAATCATAATTGCTGTGCGATCGCTCAATCAGCCAAAAGTTAAAAAGATAGCCCCTAGCCTCTAACCTCTAACCCCTGAATTCTAGCTTCTAGAAAATGCAACAATAACCCATACTCCAAACCCTCAACAACCGCCTGATAGGAAGCAGCCAAGATATTTGTAGACACGCCTACCGTCGCCCAGCGTTGAGAACCATTACCTGATTCCACCAGTACACGAGTTGTTGATGCTGTGCCTTGATGCCCATTGAGAATCCGCACTTTGTAGTCAGTTAACTCAAAATTAGCCAATTGCGGATAAAAATTCAGTAAAGCCTTGCGTAAAGCAGCATCCAACGCTGCCACAGGGCCATTACCTTCAGCAGCTTCTAGTTGATTTTCACCATTAACAGCTACTTTCACAGTGGCTAAGGCATTACTAGATTCCTTGCCTTCCACCAAGTCACAATGGACTTGAAAACCTTTGATGTCAAAAAACTGCCGTCGTTCCCCCAAAGCTTCATACATCAATAAGGCAAAACTCGCCTCAGCCGCCTCAAATTGATACCCTTCACTTTCCAATTGTTTGAGACGCTGGAGAATTTGCCTAGCCCTGGGGTCTTGCTTATCGAGTTCAATGCCAAAGGTACGGGCTTTAGCTAAAATATTACTCATGCCCGATTGTTCAGAAATCACAATGCGGCGACGATTCCCCACTTGTTCGGGTTGAATGTGTTCATAAGTGAGGGGATTACGTTCCACCGCCGAGACATGAATACCACCCTTATGGGCAAAAGCCGAACGTCCCACAAAAGGCGCATGTTCATCAGGAGCTAAGTTTACCACTTCACTGACAAAACGACTAGCTTCTGCCAACTGACTAAGCTGGTGTTCTGCAATACAGCTATAACCAAGTTTTAGTTGTAAATTAGGAATAAGTGAACATAGGTTAGCATTACCGCAGCGTTCACCGTAACCGTTGATTGTACCTTGTACCATTGTTGCCCCTGCCATAACTGCTGCTAGGGCATTTGCTACCGCCGTATCTGAATCATTATGAGTATGGATACCGATTTGGGGAATGGGGGATTGAGCATTGGGCATTGAATTTTTCTCCTCTGCTCCCCTGCCCCCCTGCTTCTTCAGAGTCAAGAGTCCCCACTCAAGAGTCGCCTGAACAACATCTTTAACTATTTGACTGACCTCGTCAGGTAAAGTACCGCCGTTAGTGTCACAGAGGACTAGCCATTCAGCACCGGCTGCCATTGCTACCTCTAACGTCTGGAGAGCATAATCACGATTGTGTTTGTAGCCATCGAACCAGTGTTCAGCATCGTAAATTACGCGCCGCCCTTGAGAGCGAAAAAACTCGACGGTATCGCGGATCATGGCCAAATTTTCCTCTAAAGTGGTCTTTAGACCAGATGTGACATGTAAATCCCACGATTTGCCAAAAATCGTTACCCAACGACTACCAGCCGTCAAAATTGCTTGCAACATTGTTTCATCGGCAGCATTGGTATGAGGACGACGAGTTGAACAAAATGCAACAATTTCTGCTTGTTTGAGCGGATTTTCTTGTAGTTGCCAGAAAAACTGAACATCCTTTGGGTTGGCTCCCGGCCAGCCACCCTCAATGAAAGGAATCCCTAAATCATCGAGTCTGTGGGCTATGCGTAGTTTGTCTTCAATAGAAACTGATAATCCTTCTCTCTGCGTGCCATCCCGTAGTGTGGTGTCATAAAGCCAGATGTGGGGTAAGGGATTTGTGGTCATAAGACTAAAACTTGGGATAAAAGTTTAAATGCAATGTGCCAAGATACAAGAAAAAGACTATGTGGTAATTAAAATATGCCTAAAGTAATAGCTCAGGGTAAAACGATAGAGTGCGATAGAGGAGCCAATTTACGCAAGATTCTGTTAAAAAACGGTATTGACCTCTATAATGGCGGCTCTCAGGTCATCAACTGTCGCGGTATTGGTAGTTGTGGAACTTGTGCAGTTAAAGTAGAAGGTGAGGTGTCGGTGGTGAATTGGCGCGACAAAACGCGGCGATCGCTTCCTCCCCATTCTCCTACAAAAGACCTGCGTTTAGCTTGTCAGACTCAAGTCTTAGGAGATGTACGAGTCAGTAAATTTGACGGATTTTGGGGTCAAGGTTCTCAAGTAGTATGGCAACCAGAAGGTTAGGTTAATCAGGAGAAAATCAAGATGGGTAGATGGACACCGCTAATTCTCATGGCTGGAGGCTTGGCCATTTTAATGGGTACAATGCTCGGTATTAATTTTCCTATAGGTGAGCAACAAACCGCCTCTAATAATGCTCCCAACGGCAAAACCTCAAGGGTACTCCCCGCTAACATTAATGTTAATAGCTCCTCTGCCGGTCGGAATAGGAGTAATGCGAATGCTTCGGAAAACAATACCTCTGCAAGCAGAAGTAATGTGGCTCAAGAGGATTTTAACAGCATTGAAAACTCAGGCAGCGTTAGCCAAGAAGAACGCACTTCTACAAGCAGAACTAGGGTAGCTCAAAATAACGCTCCCAACGATTCATCAATGGACAGTTCTGTAGAGAACGTCTCAGACGAGCAATCTACAGATACCTCATCCAGTGGTACTGTGTCGAATCAAAATAAACAACCAATTCGAGCTTTGTGGTAGGAGTTAGGAGGGGACTCTTGACTGGGTAATAGTTCTTCTCCCCTACTCCCTCTGATTTAAAAGTCCCCCACTCCCAGCTTGTCATAGTCATTGGTTACAAGTTATGAGTTATTAGTTGTACTAATGATAAATAGTTAACAATAAATGACTATTGACTAATGACTAGAGACATTTTAATTATTGGTGGCGGCGTGATGGGCTTGGCGATCGCCGTTGAACTCAAATTGCGCGGTGCTAAAGTCACCGTGCTTTGTCGTGATTTCCAAGCGGCTGCTTCCCACGCCGCCGCCGGGATGTTGGCTCCTGATGCCGAAAAAATCACCGATACAGCCATGAAATCGCTGTGCTGGCGATCGCGTTCATTATATCCAGACTGGACAGCCAAACTCGAAGAGTTAACAGGTTTAAATACTGGTTACTGGGCTTGTGGTATCCTCGCCCCAGTTGATCAACAGTCGGGAAGTAGGGAAGCAGAGGCGCAGGGGAATAAAGAAGACTCACCTGCATACTGGTTAGATCAAACAGCTATCCATCAATATCAACCAGGATTGGGTGCAGAAGTAGTTGGTGGTTGGTGGTATCCAGAAGATGCCCAAGTTGATAATCGCGCTTTAGTACGCGTCCTGTGGAGTGCGGCTGAGTCCCTGGGTGTGGAACTCAAAGACGGCATTACAGTCGAAGCACTTTTACAGCGACAGGGACAAGTTGTAGGTGTCCAAACTAACACAGGTGTCATTCGGGCTGAACATTATGTTTTAGCTACAGGTGCTTGGGCAAATGACTTATTACCTCTACCTGTGCAGCCACGCAAGGGGCAAATGTTGAGCGTCAGAGTCCCCGAATCTGTTACCGAATTACCCTTAAAAAGAGTTTTATTTGGTGATAATATTTACATTGTACCCAGGCGCAACCGGTCTATTATTATTGGTGCAACCAGCGAAGATGTTGGTTTTACTCCCCACAACACCCCGGCGGGCATTCAAACCTTACTGCAAGGAGCTATCCGCCTCTATCCCCAACTACAGCATTATCCTATCGAACAATTTTGGTGGGGATATCGTCCCGCCACGCCTGACGAATTACCCATCTTAGGGGCTAGCCATTGCTCAAATCTGACCTTGGCTACTGGACATTATCGTAATGGTATATTGCTAGCACCTATCACCGCCGCACTGATTGCTGATTTTATCTGGGAACAAAAATCAGATCCCCTACTGTCTCACTTCCACTATTCACGCTGTCAACAACAGCCATCTACCAGCCCCATGTTTACCCATTCCGCCAACTTTTCCAACGGACATTCCCAACTCACCCCAGTTCTGACTTCTCACTCCCCACTCCCGATTCCCGACTCACCACTCACTATCGCGGGTAAAAGCTTCCACTCGCGGTTAATGACTGGTACAGGTAAATACCGCAGCATTGACGAAATGCAGCAAAGTGTTGAGGCTAGCGGTTGCCAAATAGTGACAGTAGCAGTTAGACGGGTACAAACTAAAGCCCCTGGTCATGAAAGTTTAGCAGAGGCCTTGGATTGGTCTAAAATCTGGATGTTGCCCAATACCGCCGGCTGTCAAACCGCAGAAGAGGCGATTCGGGTGGCGCGTTTGGGAAGAGAAATGGCGAAGTTATTGGGACAAGAAGATAATAATTTTGTTAAGTTAGAAGTCATACCAGATCAGAAATATTTACTACCTGATCCCATAGGTACGTTGCAAGCCGCCGAACAATTGGTAAAAGAAGGTTTTGCGGTGCTACCCTACATCAATGCTGATCCGATGCTAGCCAAGCGGTTAGAAGAAGTAGGCTGTGCTACAGTTATGCCTTTAGCTGCTCCTATTGGTTCAGGGCAGGGTTTAAAAACACTTGCGAATATTCAAATCATTATTGAGAATGCCAATGTGCCGGTAGTTGTAGATGCGGGGATTGGCGCACCTTCAGAAGCGTCTCAAGCGATGGAATTAGGCGCAGATGCTTTATTAATTAATAGTGCGATCGCCCTGGCTCAAAATCCCGCCGCTATGGCTGCCGCCATGAATTTGGCAACTGTCGCCGGACGTTTAGCATACCTCGCCGGGCGAATGCCTATCAAATCCTACGCTAGTGCTAGTTCACCGCTAACCGGGACAATTAGTAGTTAGTCTATAATACTGGTCTTACGCAACTGGCATATTAGTAGGGTGCGTCAGATATCACAAATAGGTTAATCAATAACAGCATTTAAACAGTCTGACGCACCCTACAAGTCTGACCTTTCGTAACGATTTGTATCTGATGCTGTGAGCAGTATCTCTATGTCTTTATAAGATTAAAGAACAAATTCAGAGCAAGGAATTTATTCATGCCCTATACCAGTGAAGAAGGCGGACGTTTAAACAATTTTGCCCAAGAACCCAAGATTTATCAAGCAGAACCTCCTACAAATGCACAAAAGCGTAATTACATCATCATCGGAGTCGTTGGTACAATTTTGGTTGGCGGTTTAATTTTTGTCGCCTTCTCTGTTTCAAACCTCAGTTAAAAAACATAACTTTTAATAAAATTTAACTTTTTTTTGTCTTTCGGGTTCCAGTTTGAAAGGAACCTTATTTTTTCTTTTTTGCTAAAATAGCATTAGGTGTTAAAAGTATAATTAACTACTTATGTTGCTTACGAAATTTCCAAAAAACAATCTTAAGTATAGATTAACACTTAATGTGGTCACGTCTACTTAATTAGAGCCATAGATTAGACCGTAAGATTAATTTTGATTTTAACTATAATTTGGCTATTCAGCCGTCATGAGCGTGAATGATACTGTAAATTCCGAGAATTCTGTTTGGAACAGGCAAGTATATCACCGTTTAAAACTTGCCGTTAGTCTTGGTTTACGGCGACAACTATTTTTAGCTGTAAGTGATGATTTACACTTAAGAAATCAAGTAGCTGCCCGCTTGCATTCTACTTTAGCCTATCCGGTGGGACAGGTGCTATATCAGCCAGCAGATGGTCAAGGTATTAGCACCCCTGCTTACCCGCGATTAGTGACTTTGCGCTTAAATGTCAGTGAGCCAAATCCCATAGAACAAATTAATCAGTGGTTGACTAATTATCCGCCGCCAGTTGTGGGTGCATCCCAAGACAATCCAGGAAAGCCTTTACCAATACCAACATTTCAGATTGTGGGTGTGGAGCAACTGACAAAAGAATCGGTATCAGGTCAGCGTTTATTTTTACATTATCTACGCTTGTGCGAACAGTATTTTTCTGGTCAAAAGTCTAGCAGATTTTTGGAATCTAGCGTGTTATTGTGGTTATCGCGTCCTTGGTTATCCGCGATTCAGCAGTCAGTACCAGAGTTTTGGCGTTGGCGTACTGGTGTGTTTGTTTTTGCTGGAGAACCGACACCAGCAACACAAAATCAAGGTTATCCTGAGCGTTTTTCTAGTTACCAAAGTTTTAACTTCGGGAATTTTGAACAATCTATACTAGATGATTTCAGTCTGGAAACAGAAGTTAGAGCTAGGGATACGACAGAACTAGAATTAAGCGATCAGATCGACTTACCAACAGATATGTCTGGCAACACACCACAAGTTAAAGATGAAGTTTCAGGATCAATTTCAGAGTTATTAACCAGTAAGCCAAAACCACAGGGACTCTCTACTACAAATAGTCAAGTTAAAACTCCATCCCTGTTGTCTTTGTCTCATGTCAGTCAAGAATTAACAGAGTTAGTGTCAGCGACAAGTAACAAGAATGTTGTGCCAGCAGGTGAGGATAACTGGCAACCCCAGGAATTATTGTTAGAAATTGAGAAATTACACTCACAAAAAGCTTCCGGCGAGATGCTGGCAACTGCTTATCTTCAGTTGGGTAACTTATATCGTCTTTATATTGAACAGGGAAACTCAACTTTAGAAAACCTGATGGTAGCGATTATTGCCTATCAGGAGGCAATTACTTATGATGATAAATCTCCAGAACTGCCGAATATTCTCAATGATCTCGGTACACTGTATTGGATGCTGTATCGCACACCATCCAGTTCTGAAGCCGGACAAACTTATATAGAACAAGCAATTGAATTTTATCAGTTGGCTTTAAAAATAATTTCCCCAGAAACCCAAACAGAAACTTATGCGCGGGTGCAAAATAATTTGGGTACAGCCTACGGTGATTTAGCTGGCTTTGCTCATCCGGCGGAAAATTGGCAGAAAGCGGTTTCAGCTTATATTGAGGCGTTGCGCTACCGCAGGGTAGAATTAGATGCGCTCAAGTATGCAGCTTGTCAGAACAATTTAGGTACTGCTTACTGGCATTTAGCACAATATCATCAGCCGATTGTACATTTAAAGCAAGCGATCGCTGCCTACAAACAAGCTCTAGCTTACTATCATCCCCAGGATGAACCGCTAAAATATGGGATGATTCAAAACAATATCGGTACTGCTTATTGGAATTTGGCACAGTATGAACAGCCTGTAGAACATCTCCAGTTAGCTATTGAAGTTTACCGGGAAGCTTTAAAATATCGCACTCCGGCAAATGTTCCCAGTGCTTGCGCGGCGACAGAGAATAATTTGGGTACTGCTTATTGGCATTTAGCTAATTGTAGCCAAACTCAGAAGGAGGAGCGACGCAAGTTATTACAATTGTGTATTGATGCTTACGAAGAAGCGATCGCTTTGGCTGATTCACTCAGCAATACAGCCTTAAGCTTTGATTTGTTCGCTACTCATAATAACTTAGGGCTAGCTCATTATCAGTTAGTCACAGACAATAGCTTTGATGGCGAACAAACTAGGCGATCGCATCACTTAGAAGCAGCATTAAACAATCATCTGCAAGCTTTAAATGGTTTGAGTAAACAACCAGAGGCTTATCAAACCACTTTCACTTATATAGTCAGAACTATTCGGGCGTTCCACAATGAATTAGGTATCCAAGGACAAAATTTAGCTTTATCTAAAGTTCCTGGTCATTTGTTACCGGAAATTTTACCAAAATTATAGTTTTGTGACAATTTAATCATACTTAGTAAAAAGTTTGTAGTCAGGACTTTAGTCCTGAGAAATGGGCTATAGCCGCTTAATACAAACTTAATTACCATTGCCAATATCTAATTCATACTCAGTAAATCGTGTCCACGCCGATAAATTTCACCTGCGTAGTCTGTCCAATTACCTTGTCCCCAATAGCGAAAACAGCTTGTTTGCAGTAACAAATTATGTAGCAATGCTTGACGATATTCTGATTTTTTGGTAATAGATTTATTTGCGGAGTTAATTAATAAGTTATCAAACTTTTGATGAAATAAACTACTTAATTCATACATGGGAGATAAAACATTATCATAACCTTTTACCCAACTGATATGATTAGTCCAAGAGGCTCCATCTACATGAAAGTTTGGGTTAATTTGCTTTAATTCTTGAATAGCATTTTCCACAGCTTCAGGTTGATAATTATCTAGGTTGACTCGTTGCCAGATTTGATGTTGCCCTACAGGTTGACACTGGGGAAAATCTTCTGATTGACAACCAGTCGCCTCAATTAATTCTAAATATTCAGTACCACACACCCCAACAACATGGGATTTTCCACCACCGTTGTTGAGCATATCCCACCAAGCTTGTTTGAAGGCGTTGGGAAATTCATTCATCATCACGCCGCCATTTTCACCGTCACCAATTTGACTAACTATTGGTGGAATCAAGTTTGTTCCTAACTGTTGTTTTGATAAAGTTTTAGCTTCATAATATGGCTGCATTTGCCCAACTAACTTAGTATCTGAACCTTGGGTTTTAATTAAAGCAGTAATACTAATAGTTTCGCCTTGGGAATTGCGAGCCATCAGCCGATGTGGTAAATGTTTATGAGTTAAAGATTGACCATCAATTGTTTCTACTGAATGTTCTTGTACAAGTAACCAGCGATAGCCACATTCTTTTAAAGCTTTGACAAATGCGAATAATGTATCGGGGTGATTTGGTAGGTGCATTTCTGGCGGCGAAAATCCTTTAACTCGCGCTAGTGCTTCCCAGCCAAAAATTGCGGCAAAATGTTGTTGCCATGCGAGGATATGTAATTTAATATCTGGTATGGGGGTAGATGGTACAACAGCATGACCCCACATTGTCCCTAACCATTCTACATAGGGTTGATAGGTAGGGTTGCAAGTAATCCGCTTGAGATTATCTAGTATATCGTTGCGTCCCATTTGTCGGAGTCCCCACAACAGATTACCAGAGTAATCTAACATGACGCGGGGATTGCAACCTTGATTGACAAGTTCGGGAATGAAATCACCCATGCGACTGTAACAATCAGCAAAAGGTGCAGCGTTGTGGTTGTCGCCTTCATGGGGATGTTCAAACATATATTGCAGATTGCTGATTAGTTCGCCACCACTACCAGCTGGTATAGTAGGTTGGTGGAAATGTAAGGCGATCGCAAATGTTGCATTGACATCCTCTAACCTGATATTGGTTGAAGGTAAGAACACAGGCGCATCATGATTAACTACAGAAATCACCTCAGCTTCCCATCCAGATATATTCGGTAAACCATCAATAATTTCTGGCAGGGTGGAATTTTTTGAGGATAGCATTTTGTTGACTCTGCAAACAAGAATACCTGATTATAGTTTGTAGTGAGGACTTTAATCCTCTCTTAAACAAGCTATCCCAACAAAATCATCTCTTGTAGGGTGCGTCATCTGCGATGATTTGGTAAATATCAACAGATTTTCCACATCTGACGCACCTTAACCCAGGAAATAAGGACTAAAGTCCTTACTACGAACTCAAAAGACAATTTTACGGCTTGCGAGCAAATACAAAGGGAAAGCGTGGTTCTGTCCAGAATAAATCAGCAAAACGCTGGAATTTGGTCAAAAAACTCGGTTTTGCTGCTCCTGTGGGTGCTGCGATTTTTAAAATCAATTCCAGCAACCCAGGTGCTAAACGTTGACACCACACCGCTAAATGACTTTGCCAACCTACTAAAATTTCTGGTGTATCTTTTTTTAATCCTATAACAAGGGCTTTGGCTACTTGTTGGGGAGTCATGGGTATTACCCAGCGAAATAGTTTTAAGTCGCGCACCATGTCTGTGTCGGTGAGAGTAGGCAACAAGGCTTTGACTTGGATGTTGTACTCTGCGAGTTCTTGACGCAAAGCTTGGGTAAATCCTAAGATGGCAAACTTTGTTGCTGAATATGTCGCCATTGTCGGGGCGGCTACTTTCCCCATTAAGCTGGAAACATTGATAATTGTTCCCTGTCTTTGGCTAGCCATGCGTTTGGCTATCAGACTGGTGAGGGTGTACATTCCCAATAAGTTTACAGACAGTTCTTCTTGCAGTTGCGGGATTTTGGAACGCAGAAATGAGTTTTGGTATGCTACACCTGCACAGTTGATTAACAGGTGAATAGGGCCATAACTGCGCCAAATTTGAGCAATGGCGATGTTAACTTCTGTTACTTGCGTTAAATCAATCGCTAAGGTGGTTGCTTCAACGCCCATTGCTTCGATTTCTTGGGCTACTTCTCTTAATTTTCGGCGATCGCGCGCTACTAAGATCAGCCGTTTTACACCTTGTTGTCCTAATTCTAAGGCGATCGCTCGCCCAATGCCACGAGAAGCCCCTGTTATCAGGGCAACTTTCCCTTGAAGATTCATACTTGTTCACCTCCAGAGTCTAAGTCTTACCCCAGTGCATCAACTATCAGCACCACATCCTGCACAGGCTAAGACAAATCATCGGTTTTGCTCAAAATCTCAACAGTAATTAGTTCTCAGCGATCAAATCTTTTTGTTCGACTAATTTGCATTGCTCACAGTTTCCAGATTGCAAATCAATGCTGTACACTCTTGGCTGAATAGATTAGCTCTTATGTTTTACCCCTCCTGAACCAGAGCGTTTTTCAGCATCATTGTCAATACACACACTAGCAATTAAATCAAGCAGTTGCAATCTTTTTTAATAAGTATTTCTTAATACTTGTTTATAAGAATATATATAAGCTTCGTAATCTGCAATAAGTTTTTATAAATACTACGCCCTCAATATGGCGATCTCCTGACAATTAGTCATTAGTCATTAGTCATTAGTCATTAGTTTTTCTCCCCCTGCCCCCCTGCCCCCCTACTTCCTGATAGCTTGATTTAACTGTTCTGTACTCAAGTAATCTATGAGACTGAGATTGAGGGGAGATTTACTAATATATTGGGCGTAGGATGGTTGTAAATAAACGCGGTATTCAGTGCGATTGATCAGATTAGTTTCTAAAAAAGCTACACTTAAGGCTTTGAGATAGGAATAAGCAGCAGTAGGATCAGGGCCAAGTAAAGCATCGGGTACAGGTAATACTTTACTCTCAGGATCAGATTCACCTATAAAAGTAAAATGAGAGCCGTTTTCAACTAAGGCTAAGTATTTATTAGGGTTAGTCAGCCAAGTAAAGGGACGAATTTGTTCGGGTACTGGTGGGGCGAAAATATCTTGACTACCTGCTACTAACATCACAGGGAGGGAAATTTGACTGATCCCAGTTTCACCAAAAATTGCGCTATTGACGGGGTTAACCGCAATGATGGCTTTGATGCGTTCATCCTTTAACCCATAGTTGTTGAAAGCTAACTGAGTTGCTTGACACTGCAAAATTAACGATAAATTCAAATATGAGTTATTGGGTTGACACTCTTGGCGGAGTGCTTCAAAATTAAACTTTGCACCTGCTAAGGCTAAGACAGTATAGCCTCCCAGAGATTGACCAATTGCGGCTACTTGCTGGAAATTGAGTTTACCCTGAAGCTGGGGATCGAAAGTTTCTCTCCGTTGCAGTTCATCGAGTAGAAACTTGATATCTAAAGGTCTATCAATAAATTCCTGTGGTTCGGGTGGTTGTGCTAAACCAGCAAAGTATTGCTGAAAGCGTTGAGCATTACTACCAGGATGTTCTAATGCAGCTACAGCGTAGCCGTAGGATGCGAGATGTTCGGCTAAATAAGCAAAAGTGTAGCGGTCTGAGGCGATACCATGAGAAATGACAACTAAGGGGAAAGGTGGTTTTTTATCAGTCTCGGTGGTGGTGGTGGGTAGGTAGACATCCACAGGGAGACGGCGATCGCGTGACAGATCAGTTAATGTTAAACTAATTTTTTGCCAAGGGAACTTTCCAGGCGATCGCAAATCTGGTAGTTTTGGTAATAGGGATAAATCCGACTGAGATTGAAGAGTTTGCCTCAATGCTTGTTGTTGCAAATCAGCCACAACTTTATCCCTAGTTTTGAGTAATTGGGACAAATCGTCAATTATTTCGACTGCTTCCGTAAAATTTAGTCGCAGGCGATCGCTGGGAAACTGCCGCAGTACATTAATCAGTGACAAACCCTCTGGGGAAGCAGCCGACAAAATTAACGCAGCACGTAAAGCATAGAAACCATTGCGGCGAGAATCAGTTAACAGTAATTCTCCTAGTCTTTGTAATACCTGTTCACCAACTGGCGAGTAAGTCACTTGAGATACTAACGTAGGCGTGACATTGAAACGAATTTGAAGTAATTCCCGTAGTTGAGCCAGTTGTTCAGGTGTGGCGCGTTGGGCGTAAAATCTCAAGTCATCATCTATCTTCCCTTCTTTAGCAAAAGTTTCTAACGAATCCACAGGTAGGGTAAATTCCCCAAAGGGAGGGTAAAAAAAACTGATGCTTTCTGCGCTAAAGCCGGGAGTAGCCGTTAAAAATGTAGATATTAAACCTAAACTCAGATATTTGAGTATCTTTTTCATAAGAATAGCCGGCTTTTTTACCCCGCAATTCCGCATAAACTTACCCTTTGGTTGGGTGTGTCAGCCTCCTTGCGGGAATAGGTGAGCGATTAACTCACCCCAAAATTTGATAAAACTTTATCTATTACCGGGACTGCCAGGAATTGGTTGAGAATCAAAGGTAGGACTGAATGTTGTGGGTGGTTGATTGGGTGGAGTCAAGGAAGGTATACCACCAATGCGATCGCTACCATCAATACAAGTATCAAGAGCCTGAATCGGGGCAATGTCTATCTGACTACGTAAACCTACTACACACCGAGCAAAACGCTCTGGTAAGAGAGTGCGACTACAATAGTTTAACACTGCTGGGTTAACTGCTTGTTGAGTATTGCGACTAACGGAAACCACACAAGTAGCTAATTCCTTGGGTCGTCTTGCTTGTCCACACACAGAAAGCGCATCAGTAGCACTAATCTCTGTACGATTTTTAATAAAAACCACACAGGAAGATAAATCTGTCGGACGTAACGCCGCCGCACAAGCTTGTGCTGCTGCTTGTCCGCTTATACCCACACCTAAGAGTCTCCCTGCACAGGCGCGATAGTTATTGTCATAAGAACCACTAACAGCCATACTGGGGACGCTGATTCCTACACAACCAACCACAGCCAAAATTGGTGCTGTCAACCGCATCAGAGAATTTTTAAATTTTCCTGGTTGGGTTTCCCAGCCACTAACCACTGTTTTACTCATTGCCATTCTCCAAACACCCAAGGTTATGCTAACTCAAATGTGCAGCCAATCGAAGGCAAATCAGGCAAAACCAGAGAAAAGGGGGAGTGGGGGGAGTAGGGGAAGAAGAACTTTTACCCAATCAACAGTCAACAATCAACAATCAACAATTTTTTGTTAAAATAATGATTTGTCAGAATTCTTAAATTTGCTGACCGTCAGAACAGTTAGGAAATAAGTTTGATTTCCTACTGTGTAATCTCACAATTCCGATCCGTCACTGGTATCTCAAAATCAGCCCATACGGAAAAGAGCTAAAAAAAATTAAATACCCTGGGACACAGGGGAATTTACGCTTGTGGGAGTAGTCCGTTAAGCGGCTGGCTTGAAAAAGTGTAGTCGGACTAGACATGAACTTGTAAGACCAAGACTAGGTTTGCTTAGTCAAGGCAATGTTCAGCCCAAGAATCCTCTTGCGTTTACGCCGAGGAATGTCACAATAGTATTTCTGGGTAAAGTTTAAACAGGATTAGATTAAGGAAACTCATGTCCCGATATAGAGGGCCACGGCTTAGAATTGTACGTCGTTTGGGCGAATTGCCTGGATTAACTCGTAAGAGCGCAAGACGCGCTTATCCACCAGGTCAGCACGGTCAGAACCGCAAAAAGCGTTCTGAATACGCTGTCCGTCTAGAAGAAAAGCAAAAGCTACGTTGTAACTACGGTTTGACCGAAAAGCAGCTGTTACGCTATGTGCGTAAGGCTAGACGGGTAACTGGTTCTACCGGACAAGTGCTGTTGCAATTGCTAGAGATGCGCTTGGATAATACCGTTTTCCGCTTGGGTATGGCTCCCACTATCCCAGCTGCTAGACAGTTGGTGAATCATGGTCACGTTACAGTTAACGGTCGTGTAGTGAATATCGCCAGCTATCAAACTCGTCCCGGTGAAGTAATTGCGGTCAGAGACAGAGCGCAATCCCGGAAGTTGGTGGAGAATAATTTACAATATCCCGGTCTAGCTAACCTTCCCAATCATTTAGAGTTTGATAAAAACAAACTGGAAGGTAAGGTAAACAGTGTCATTGAACGCGAATGGGTGGCACTACAAGTTAACGAACTGCTGGTCGTGGAATACTACTCACGACAAGCCTAGTTCTTGGTCAATAGTCCACAGTCAATAGTCCATAGTCAGATGATAATTAATAGTTGACTAATGACTATTGACTAATGACTAATGACTAACCCCCAATTTGCGACATGGTACGGCTGTAAGCTCCTGTAGTACCAGAGTCGCGCTGTTTAAAGTTAATTTCTGGCTTGATTGTCAATAAATTTCTGACCTGCTCTTGTAACTGGTGGATGCTTACACCAGAGCGCAAAGCCGTTTTTAAGTCTATTTGACCAGTTTCATTTAATAAACAAGGTCTGAGCCAGCCATCCGCACTCAGACGCATCCGGTTACAGCGATCGCAAAAACATTCTGACATTTGACTGATAAATCCTAGTGTCCCCTTCGCGCCGGGAATTTGGAAGACATCCGCAGGGCCAGCACCACAAACTTGGGATTCTGTCAAGCCCCAACGCTCGCGAATTTGTTGACGTAATTCGGCTGAAGATATCCAACCGCGATCGCTAAATAAATCCCCATTACCAATGGGCATAAACTCAATAAATCTCACGTGCCATTGTTTATCAATAGTTAAAGCCGCTAAATCTAAAATTTCATGGTCGTTAACCCCTGGAATTACCACCACATTTAACTTTAAAGGGTCAAATCCGACACGATAAGCGGCTTGAATACCGTCCCAAACTTGTCGCCAACGAGAACGTCCGCCACTACCAATAATTTTGTCAAAAATATCAGGATCAAGGGAATCTAGGCTAATATTAATCCGTCTCAAACCAGCATCATAGAGACTCTGCGCTAAAGGTGCGAGTAAAAAGCCATTGGTAGTCATAGCCAAGTCTTGAGTTTGGGGTAAAGATGCGATCGCGCTTACCAAATCCACCACACGGGGACGCAGTAACGGTTCTCCCCCCGTCAACCGGAAGCGACGAAAACCCACAGGAATAAATACCTCACGAATTAAAGTCAGCAATTCCTGATCAGTGAGTAACTGTTGCTTGAGGATATAATCTAGCTCTGCCCCCTCTGGCATACAATACTGACAGCGAAAATTACAGCGATCTATTAAGCTGATGCGGAGGTAGTCTACCTGATTCATTGTAAATTTTATGTTTATCGTGTGCGATCGTTGTTGTTTGCCACTGATTAGTCCAAGTAAATACTATCCTAGTAGGTGGGGAGGCTCTTGAGACAAGGGAGCAGAGGAAGCTATTGACTTGTAGAGACGTTGCATGCAACGTCTCTACATATACGCCCAATAATATATGTCTAATCCCCAATCCCCAATAACTAATAACTTATGCCAAACACTATTTCAATTACAGATTCTCTGGTTCCCAATCCTGCGCCGACATCAGCAATTATTCGACTAGAAAATATTTTTAAAGTTTATGGCAGTGGTGAAACTGAAGTCAAAGCCCTGAATGATGTGAATTTAGGGATTAACGAGGGTGAATATTGTTCTATCATGGGGCCTTCTGGTTCAGGTAAATCTACAGCCATGAATATCATCGGCTGTTTAGATCGCCCAAGTACAGGACATTATTTTTTAGATAATGTCGATGTGGCAGAAATGCAAGATGCAGATTTGGCAAACATTCGGAATAAAAAATTGGGGTTTGTCTTCCAGCAATTCCACCTTTTACCCCAACTGAGTGCTTTAGAAAATGTGATGTTGCCAATGGTGTATGCTGGTGTCAACCCTAACGAAAGACGCGATCGCGCCGCCGAAGCACTGACAAAAGTCGGTTTAGCAAATCGCATCAACAACAAACCCACTCAACTATCTGGCGGACAACAACAAAGGGTAGCGATCGCCCGTGCTATTGTCAACCGTCCCGTTGTCCTTTTAGCTGATGAACCGACTGGCGCGCTTGATTCACGCACCACTCAAGAAGTTTTAGATATTTTTACAGAATTAAATTCCAGTGGGATTACTGTAGTTATGGTAACGCACGAGCCAGAAGTTGCTCGTCAAACCCATCGTATAGTCTGGTTCCGTGATGGTAAAGTAGTGCATTCCCACCTCACACCAGAAGACTTAAACCACGTAGCTACATAAACTATTCCCCCCTCCCGCGTCGGGAAGGAGGTTAGTCTTGTAGGGTGCGTCAGACTGATTAAATGATGTCAATAAATCTATTTTTGCTATCTGACGCACTCTACTAATATGCCAGTTACGTAAGTCCTGATAAACTGTTCCCCCTTCCCGCGTCGGGAAGGGGGTTAGGGGGTTAGGTCTATTTAAAGACTAGATGTTTTGCCAGTTTCCGCTTGCGTGGCAATCGGCTTGACATCAGTGTAACCCATTTCTGAGGCGAGCGATCGCAACACCGAAATTTGCCCTTCAAAATCTAATTCTTCAATTCGAGTTAATAAATTGTTAATTTTTGCACTACGCTGGTAGCTATCTGGCATTCCTACCACTGTATCGCCCATACCTACAGCCCAAGCATACCAGACGAATAGCTGATTATTTTCTTTTAAAGCACCATAAGCACGAGAATATTCTGTATCTTCACAGTTAACAATTTCGCGCATAATCGCTAATTGTTGTTCATCTGATAGTCGAAAAAAGTCATCGAATAAAAGCGGTGCTAACTCTGGTTCGGCGGCAGTGGGATCGGCTGGAGTTACCGAATCCCCCATTTTTTCATAAACAAAATATAGCCAAGCTAATTTGCCATCAGTATCTAAAGTGTTAAAAACTTCTACTAACTTTTGAGTTTCTGGGCTGAGAGCTTGCGGTGTTTTCTGCTCGTAACTAGCAGTCATAATTTTTTCCCAATCAATTATAATATACTTACGATTATCAAAATTAAAGTATTAGCATCTACTGACCAGAGAAATAATTAAAATAATTAAATCTTGCTAATTTATCTATCTTTGAATAGAGTGAAAATCTCTCTTATGGGGGCTAAAAAATAGACAATCACCTTGTTATGCTCACCACAGCAATTGAAAAATTACTCAAGGTGTGAACTATGCCTGATGAAGTGAAGCCTAATTCCGTTGAAGCTCCTACCCATGACGCAAAATTAGCGGCTGAAAGGATAGCTAGTGGTGCAGAAAAAACACCAATGGTTGATTATGAAGCTGACTATGCAGCAGCACAAGAATTGAGTGTTAGTGAAATTGATCGCACAGGCGAAGGTGCAAATGCTGCAAAAGCGGCGACTCAATCTAAATATGAAATTCCTCAGCCAGAAGAAACCACTACTCCAGCACAAGCAACGGGTAATCCTGATGATTATTTAGAGTTAGCTAAGGAAGTTGGAGCTTCCAAGGATGAAGCTGTCACTAGCGTCAATGATGATTTAGTACAAAAAGCTTTGAAAAAAGGTAAACCTAAAAATAGTCATTAGTCATTAGTCATTAGTCTCTCTCCTCCGCTTCCTCCGCTTCCTCCACTCCCCTGCTTCCTAATAGTATCCAGTCCCCATCATGCGGTGCGTTGCTTTAACGCACCCTACAATTTTAGGACTTACGCAAATGTCACACTCAATATGTCTTGTAGGGTGCGTCAGACGGCTTAAATGCTGTCAATAAACAGATTGTTGATATCTGACGCACCCTACTATTATGCCAGTTGCGTAAGTCCTGAATTTGTTATTAGCACTTTTTAATTACTGGTAATAACTCACTAGGTTGATGAATTAAAAAGTCTGGATTTTGTTTGGCTAATATTTCAGGAGAATTAAAGCCCCAAGTTACAGCAATTACTTTGATTTTAGCTTTTTTTGAGGCTTCTATATCTCTGGTTTCGTCGCCTACATAAATCACAAACTGAGTTTTGATTTGTTTTTGCTTGAGTACATTATTAATGATGGTAGTTTTGCCAAAAATAGTTACTCCTGAATAGATAAACTCAAAATAACTATCTAATTGATGGCTTTTCAGAAACGCTGTGACATTATCCTGGGAATTAGATGTAATAATTCCCAACTTATAGCCATGAATTTGTAACTCTTCTAGTGCCTCTTTCATTCCAGGAATGGGTTTCAATTCCTGGATTTTATTTTTTAATTCTGTCTTAACTTTTTTGACTAGAAAAGGGATTTTGAAGACAGAAATTCCTGAATATTTAATGATTTCTCTAGATGATAAATTTCTCAGGAGTTTCAACTCTTCTGGCGTAATTTGGACATAACCAAAATCTACGGCTAAACGATTGGCAATACTTACAAGCGCATCTACAGTATCCGCAATCGTGCCATCAAAATCAAAGATAATCACTTTCTGGGTCATTACTTTGTTGGGATGCGTCAAGATTAGCACGGGCATTTCGTCTTAACATTTCCGGCTTTATCCGTCGTAATGCTGAAGCCGGAAATCTTCTATCCCACTCCTCATTAGAGATTTGCGCTAATTCTACCAGTTTTGGGGCAATATTTTCAGGATAAGGTTGAAAATCTGCCACGTCTGTTGTTTGAGCAAAACGTTGATTCCAAGGACAAACATCTTGGCAAATATCGCAACCAGCTACCCAGCCTTGCAGATGGGGTGTAATTTCTGCTGGTAATGTTTCTGCCCGATTCTCTATCGTATGATAAGCTATGCAACGATTAGCATCAACTACAAAGGGTTGGGTAATTGCACCTGTAGGACAAGCTTCTATGCAACGAGTACAGCTACCGCAGTGTTCGGTATGGGGGCGATCGCTCTCTAGTTCCAGATTTGTCAACACCTCACCCAAAAATACCCAAGAGCCATACTCTCTAGTAATTACATTACCATTTTTCGCAATCCATCCAATCCCGGCTCGTTGCGCCCAGACTTTATCTTGAATCGGGCCTGTATCTGCATAGTATCGAGCTTGAATACTTGAATCTAGTGATTCTAACCAGCTAGTTAGTGCTTTGAGTCGCTTGTGCATCACCTTATGATAATCTCTCCCCCAGCCATAACGGGAGATTTTAGCGTATTCTTCGCCTTCCGGGCGTTGGTGTGGGGTGTAGTAATTCATCGCCACACACACAAGCGATCGCGCCTCTGACATCACCAAACTAACATCCTGACGCTTCGGGTTCGCCATCCACGCCATATCCGCATGATAACCCAGCCTTATCCATGCTTGCAGCCTCTCGGCTTCTGTATTCTTACCTTGATCTACAGCAGCAATCCCAACTTGATGAAAACCCAACTCTTTGGCCTTTTCTTTTACCACACTGCTGTTAACTATGGAACCGGGCTGCATTTGTATCACACAATTTTGCCAAAATGGCGGCACTCCTATTATACATAAGGTATTCAAGAATGAAGTTCAATATTTACTACCCCTATCATTTGTAAATTTTATTTGCCATTTGTAAATAAATGATGCAACATAGAGACAAGAGGTCAAGCAAGCTCAAAGTGATGCAACCTCCTAACGAAAACACAGCCCACTTATACACATAGACTGTGGTGCAATCATGACATTCACTTCTGATTCCTCTTCAATTCGCCTGTCTCAAGCTGTTAACGGTATCCAGACTGGTGATGCTGTTGCTGCCACCACTGCTGTATTTCAAAGCCTCAGCGTAGATGACCAATTAGCAGTGTTATGGTACGCTTACACAGAAATGGGTCGTTCAATTACACCTGCTGCTACAGGTGCTGCTCGTTTACAGTTAGCAGAAGGTTTGTTAAATCAAATTAAGCAAATGTCTCACGCAGAGCAACTAGAAGTCATGCGTGACTTAGCTGCTAAGAGAAATACCCAATTTACTCGCTCCTACGGTATTTTCAGCGCGAATACAAAGCTAGCTTTCTGGTACGAATTATCAGAATTAATGGTCAAAGGTTTTGTTATCCCTGTCCCCACAGGCTATAAAATCTCTCGTGATGGTTCTCAGGTACTAGAAGCACTCAAGCAACTAGACTTTGGGCAACAAATCACAGTTTTGCGTCGAGTAGTGTCTGATATGGGTGTTGATCCCTTAGCTGATTAATGGGCTATCAATATCTTTCCAACCTCAATGTCACACCTGTTTTAGTTCCCAGATGATGAGTCTGGGAACAAATTCTTCCCTAAGTAAGACTGTCTGTTATGGGTATACATCCCAATAGCAGCTTTTTTTATATCTAAGCTTCGATTTTAATTGATGTTCAGCTAGCGTAATGAGGTAATTTGATGAGAGCAGCTGAATCTTTATCCAGTGCGTCCAACAGTGTGAATGCCATCCCAGGAATCACAGAACCTACCATCCTGGAGTATTTCGCCACCTTAAACGCCGGAGATTTTCTAGCAACTGGGGCTTTGTTTGCAGCAGAAGGTGTGATGTATCCACCCTTTGAATCTGGTATTGTCGGGGTAGATGCGATCGCTACTTATTTACAACAAGAAGCTCAAGACATCAAAGCTGATCCCCAGCAAGGAATCACTGAACCCTGGGAAAATCATCACATCCAAGTCCAAGTTACGGGCAAAGCACAGACTTCTTGGTGTGGTGTTAACGTCCTATGGATATTTATCCTCAACGAACACAAGCAAATTACCGAGGCTAAAATCAAACTTTTAGCTTCTCCCCAAGAATTATTAGCTTTGCGCCGTGAATCATAACTATTTCCTATTGAGGAGTCACCATTGCGGCTTGCAAAGAGCGCATTAATAATTTTCTACCCAACTCAACGTCTGATGGCGCACATTGCCAATCTGGGTGTGCTGTCATCAACAAACTATCTAAAGTTTCTTGGTCAAACAAATGCCAAACCAAAGCACCATTGATTTCCGCTTCTAAGGCATAGCAGTTAGAACCAACACAGTGAATTGTCACAACACTGGCTACCCTAGCCACAGTCATTTTTTCTCCTGGTTGGAGATTGCGGAACTCACGCATAAACTGCTTCAGTTTACTCATGGAAGAAACCATCAAACCAGGCAGACCTATGATTGACTTTTGATCTCCATTCACTGCTAGCCAGTAATGACGACTGGGATCAATTCCCTCCAACCAGTGGGAATCATCAAGACGATAGCGTGGTGATAAGCAAAATAAGTCTTTCATAGGTGCAATCATGAATTCGACTTGGATTTAGGGACATTTCCCACTGCTTCACGTAGCAATCCGACAACGTGAATGCCAGCTTACTATTTAAGTATTGAATAATTATCTGTAATAGATCAAATAAAATTAGCAAAAGTTAGCAATAGTGTTAAGTTTTATCAATTAGTGGTATTGTGTTGATATGGGAGTATATTTCAGTATATATACAGATTTCCCCAAATAAAAAGACCCTTGCCTACAATTGGAAAAGGGTTCTCAGGTAATTATTCTGAATAAAAAAATACTCCACATCACCTGATAAATACCTGGTTTCGTCTCCAAGTATTTGATGAGGTGCAAAATTCTTTATGAAAATCAAACTAAACTGCCAGTTCTTGCGCTAGTTCTGGTATCCTAGCTTCTAACTTGAGACAGTTAGCACCATTAACGTGTAACTGGTATTCCACCTTATCCATCAACCGACTCATAATTAGCCATCCATAACCACCTTCTTGTTTGTCTACAGGATTAGGTGGAAAATAATCAGACACATCAAAACCAGTACCATAGTCCCAAACTTCTAAAGCCAAATCTCGCTCTTTGAGTTCCAAACGCAGCAAAATGGGGATACTAGACTTCTGCTGGTGAGCATGGCGGACTACGTTGGAGTATGCTTCTACTAACGCTAGGCGAAAACGGCTCGACTGTCTAGACCAATCAACAGAATCTCCTAGCTGGACTTTCAAGCATCCCAGCAACCAGTTTTCGACGATGTTTAAATAATTCAAGTCACTTGGAACATGAAGTTCACTTTTCATCTGTTAAAAAACCTCCAGTGAGAGTATAGTTTGGTCATCTTCTTGAACGGGGTTATCTGCCTGGATGCGAGCCAATAAATCATTGAGAGACAGTGGTTGTGCTTGTGTTTGTAATATTTGCCACAGACCATCTTGTTTCAGCATAAAACGGCTGACTGGTGAAACGCCACCCTCGGACTTTGCGGATTCTAAAAAGTTATTTGATACCATTGCTTCTGTGATGCCATCACTGGCTAGCAGTAATGTGTCTCCAGGCGCGAGAACTAAATGACCTGATTGGGCTTGCCACTTAGGTAATATTCCTATAGGAATACCCCGGACTTTCAGATAGTTCGGTGGTTCTACTTTCGTGGCTTGGCGTGACCAAACCAGGGGATAGATATGTCCAGCGTTGGCATATCTCAGTTCTCTGGTAGTAGGGTGATAACAAGCCAAGACTAAAGTAATGAAGCAATTGTTGCCCATTAAGTCATGACATAAAGCATTGTTAAGATTATGTATAACTACATTCGGATCTGCCGGTGTTTCCTGAGATAATTCCCGACGCAATACGGAAATGGCACTAGCCATGAATAAAGCAGCCGGTACACCCTTACCGGAAACGTCACCAACGGCTAACCATAAATTCCCTTTGGGATGCACGAACACCTCAAAAAAATCACCTCCCACTTCTCGCGCTGGGTAGCAGCAAGCTTGGATCTTTGCGCCTGGAATATCTGGTAAAGTTTGGCGTAGCAGGTTGTGTTGAATTTGCCGGGCAACCTCTAACTCAGCTTTGATTTGCTCTTGCTTTTCCTGAAGACGCTGGTAAAGTTTGGCTTGGGAAAGGGCTAAAGCAGCTTGTTCAGCCACACCAGCAATCAGTTGAATTTCTTCCTCATGCCAAGGATAATCTTCTCCCCACTGACATAAAGCTAGCACAGCCAGCAGGTGTTGTTGGTAACTCAGGGGGACAACTAAGTAGTTACAAGTTTTACCTGCATCTGTATCTTGAGCAATTTGATATTCACCAGTTTCTAGGACTTTCTCAATTAAAATACTGGGGTTAAAAGTATTATCTGTAACAGGAATTACTGGATTTTGATAGAAAAATTGGTTTGTTGTCAGGCTGTCACCTGCTACGGGTTGGAGTAGGCAATAAGTAGCATCAAAGGTTTCTCCGATAGTAGCGGCAATTTTTTGCAGCATACTTTCATAATCCAATGATTCTCGAATTGCCGTTGTTACCGCATTAAATAAAGATTCTCGCCGCAAAGCCCGACCTAATTCTTGGGTGCGCTTTTTAACTAAGCGATAGGTGTCAGTAGCTTGTTCGACTATAATTTTTAGCTGTTCAGGACTCCAAGGTTTGGTAATGTACTTGAATACTTGACCTGAGTTAATCGCGTCTACCAAATCTTCCACATCGGTAAAACCAGTCAGTAAAATCCGAATCGTGTCAGGAAAGCTTTCAACTGTATGACTGAGAAATTCAGTCCCATTCATTCCTGGCATTCTTTGGTCTGAGATAATTACCGCCATTTCGCCTTCTTGCTCTAGAATTGCCAAGGCGTTATGGGGATGATTGGCTTTGTATACCTGGAAATTGCGCCTAAAAGTACGGTAGAGTAAATCTAAGTTATCTGGCTCATCATCAACGACCATGAGCTTGAGTTTTTCTACCTTGGGTTCCGTCATATTTGATTTTCATTTACGGATAATTTATCAGCGAGATAGTACAATCCCTATCGCACCAAATCACGAAAATTCGCTGAAAACGTGATGATTTTCAGCAATAGTTTTATATTTATCAGTATAACTTTACTCTTAAATTTTGTAACTCAATTTAACTCTAGGTGAGGAAAAATTGCAGATTAACCCACTAATCCAGAACGTAAAGCACGGACAGCTGCTTGAGTGCGGTCATCGGCGGATAGCTTGTTCAAGATATTACGGACATGGGTTTTTACTGTCCCGACTGTGATGTAAAGGCGTTCGGCAATTACGGCGTTGCTACAACCTTCGACAATTAACTGTAGCACTTCTAATTCTCTGTCGGTGAGAGCGCAGGGATCAAAGATATCCTGGTTTTCTGTGACATCCAGGCTGGGGGCAGCATTTTTTGGCTCGGCGGCGGCAGCAGTATCCGTTTTGGTGGGATTTTGTTTCGCTTGTTGTAATACAATGCGTGCGATCGCTGGATCTATCCAAGCATGACCATTGTAAGTTACTTTCACCGCTTCCACCAAATTATCAAACTTAATGTCTTTCATGCAGTAGGAGTCAGCCCCAGCCGCAAACGCCGCCAACACAGATTCTTTATTATCCTGAAGTGTAAGAATTAATACTTTAGTTTCTAGCTCATCGCCGTTATTAGTAGATTTTAACTCCCTTGTGAGTTCAATACCGTCTTTATCTGGTAGACCAATATCGACAATCGCTATATCTGGCTGTATTTTTTTTAACAACTTCATTCCTTCCGTAGCATTAGCAGCTTCACCTACTACTTCAATTTCTTCCCTTTGTTGTAAAGCTGTGCGAATACCCACGCGGGTAAGGTCATGATCTTCAATCAGCGCAATCCGAATTTTACTCATAGTCCGCTTCTACCCGTTACCCTCACTGAAATGACTTAATAGATGCAGTGTAAATAATTATGTTCACAGACAAATATAGAGTTTTTACTTATGAGGCTCAGACAAATGATATGATTGTTTAATATTAGGTCAAGTCTCGGTCAATTCCCGACTCAAGCCCCAAAAATTACCTATTGTCAATCGTTGCAGAGCATTCTTAGTAGGGAATTTCCAGGTTTGTGCCGATACTTGACCTATGATAGTAGCGTATTGATAGTCTAAAAAAGTTAATTTACGCGGCATTTGTCAGAAATCGATGATAAAAGCTGCTGATCAATTATAAGCTGTTGTTATTACTGAAAATAATCAATATCCAGTTCCTACAGTATCGTTGCTTTTGCCTCAGCACGGTAGTTTACCAAGTTTTACTCTCACCCAAGACTCACACACACCCTATTAAAAAATTTGATAAACTATCGTTCGAGATCATCTGGTGTGAGGCTAATTAAAAGTAGGGCTATGTTTCAAATGCCTAAAGTGTTTTCGGTGTTAGGAATACCAGTGCATGTGATGAATGACTATGCAGGCTGGTTGCTGGATTGCTTGCAACACAGTCGAGGCAGTCATGTCATCACCCTGAATGCAGAAATGACGATGCAAGCGCAGCAAAATCCTTCCTTAGCTAATGTCATTGAAAATGCCGAGTTGGTGATTCCAGATGGTGCGGGGGTAGTGCTGTATTTGCAGTGGCTACTTTGGCAAAAAGTTCAACGTTGTCCCGGTATTGAACTAGCAGAAAAGCTGTTACACGCTATGGGACAACAGCAGATAGACAAACAAGTGTTTTTCTATGGCGGTGCGCCGGGAGTCGCTGCACAAGCCGCAGCCTTTTGGCAACAGCAAATTCCGAGTCTGCACATAGCGGGTACTCACTCCGGCTACCATTCGGCTGAAGAAGAACAACAATTGCAGCAAACTCTGGCGCAATTGCAACCCCAAGTAATTTTGGTGGGTTTGGGAGTACCACGTCAAGAATTATGGATTGCCCAAAACCGTCATTTGTGTCCCCAAGCAATTTGGATTGGTGTCGGTGGCAGTTTTGATATTTGGTCAGGGACAAAATCTCGCGCCCCGGCATGGTTGGGTAATAATAATTTGGAATGGCTATATCGGTTGTATAAAGAACCTTGGCGTTGGCGGCGGATGTTAGCTTTACCCAAGTTTGCTATCAAAGCCTTTGTTTATCGATTCACAGCCAGAAGTGCAACTTAAATTCAGGGAATCGGGAATGGGGAGTAGGGGGTACAAATCAATTCAAAATACCCTGCGGGAACGCCAAAGGCGTACAAAATTCAAAATAGCCTTCTCCTATCGGAGACGCTCACGCGAACGGCAAGGCTTACGCCTACAAAATTTCAGAATCCTGGGGAAATGGGGATGAGGGAAATGAGGGAACAGGGGAGCAGAGGGAGCAGGGGAGCAGGGGAGCAGGGGGAGAAAACTTTTACCCAGTCAACAGTCAACAGATTAACAAATCCAGTAACTACTGCTGCTCAAAATGATAGTGCCACTCAGCCGCCAAATTGTAGTTCTAGTAACATGGTGCAATTACGCTCTGTGACAAAAACCTATGGTAATGGCTGCCATGCTTTGTTGGATGTGAATCTAGAGGTGAAACAAAAAGAATTCTTGTTTGTTACGGGGCCTAGTGGTTCTGGTAAGTCTACACTGTTAAAACTGCTGTATGGTGGGGAGTTACCTACACAGGGTGAAGTGATTGTCAATGAATGTAATGTATCAAGTTTGCGGGGCGATCGCTTGTCTTTATTTCGGCGACGTATTGGTATTATCTTTCAAGACTATAAGTTAATTTACCAGCGCACAGTCGCGGAAAATGTCACTTTTGTCTTAGAAGCTCAAGGCTACACCCGCAAAGAAATTCAAAGACGCTTAGAACCTACCTTAAAACTGGTGGGTTTGCTGGCTAAAGCTGATTGTTTTCCTGATCAACTTTCAGGGGGAGAACAACAGCGAGTCAGTATTGCGCGGGCGATTGTGGCAACACCACCGTTAATTTTAGCTGATGAACCCACAGGCAACCTTGATCCTGATAATTCCTGGCAAGTAATGCAAATTCTCCAAAAATTAAATTCTTTTGGGGCGACGGTAATTGTCACCACCCATGATGAGCAATTAGTCCGTCGTTGTAACAAGCCAGTAGTGCAAGTCCGTAATGGCAGACTGTATCGACAATCAGTAGTTAAATGAGGATGTTTGACTGTTGACTGGTAAAAGTTCTTCTCACCTGCTTTGAAAGCTGCGAAAGCTCTCCACTAAGAAGTAACGCGGACTTTAACTTTAGTTGCTAGCGGCTTGAGAGTTGGCAAGGGGGTAGATGGTAACTCCTCCCGTTGCAATATTTGTAAACTTTCCAAAGCAGCGTCTCGAATTGCTGTTTCTGCTTCGCGACTGAGGAGGAGGTGCAAACATTGCGCCACATCTTGCTGGTGTGCAGCATCGATTGACTGACGAGTGATGATTTTAGTCAATCTACGTACAGCAATCAACCGCTTAATGGGGTCTGGTTCTGTCAGATGCAGTAACAACTGCTCAAAGCTGTTTTCCTCACGCTGGCTGTAAAAGTTGACAATTTGCCAGACTAACAAAATTAAAGTAAATAATGTCCCCAGACCTTGGACAATAGCACCAGTCGCTATCCAATGGCTGTGGGAGTCTGTCCAAATTGCCGCCGCCATGTAAGTGCTGAGAGTGGCAATTCCCCCACTGCTGACGGCTAAGACTAATTGACGGTTTGGGCTATGGAGAAACTTTTTAATTTCTACCCAATGCAGTTGCCAATTCCATTTTTGCATTGAGTAGACCAGTAACATCACCCCAATCCCAACTAGCAAAGCCAAGAGTAATTTCCAGTTCCACAACAGCATAGCAACGACGATTGTCAAGCCGCCAAGAATAGCTCCTGGCTCTGAGAAACGCCGCCAAAATCGTTGCTTGGTGGCTTTGGTTTTAAACTCTGGAAGCAGCAAGTTAAGCGTCTGGTTAATCAATTGCTGCCAAGAAGATAAAGCCTTTGCCACAGTGTCTACCTACCTATTTCCAAATTGTCTATATTGTATTACTGATAGGACTACGCAAGTCTTATAATTAAGCTACTTTATTTTTTGGTGCGTAACTAGGTGATTATTCGGTAACTTGATTGAGCCTTAATCTGACGCTGGCCAGAGGTGTCAAAATTATCAGTTAGTGGATAATAGCAATTGTGGGAAATATAAATAAGACTTAGTTGTGCTTCAAAAGTCAAGATGCTTTTGTTTGTATTTATTGATGATTTTGAAGTCGAACAACTGTCACCTGCGCTGAGAAACCATAATCATCGATAACATAGGCTTATGTTTCAGCCACAGGGATTTGAACAACGTTCTATCATTACCTCCCTAGGTAAGATGGTGTATTATACTGCCACTGGTTCACTTTGGCAGGACAACAGAAGCGCACAATCAAACCAAGAAACTTTGGTATTTCTTCATGGTTTTGGTGGTGGGTCTTCATCTTATGAGTGGTCTAAGGTTTATCCGGCTTTTGCGGCTAATTATCGCATTCTCGCCCCAGATTTAATTGGATGGGGTCAGTCGGAACATCCAGCGAGGAATTACAAGATTGAGGATTATTTGACGGTAATTCGAGAGTTTGTTGAGCAAACTTGTACAGGGCCAGTGACAGCGATCGCTTCTTCTCTGACAGCAGCGTTTACAATTCGAGTAGCTATCACCCATCCCCATCTATTCAAGTCTTTAATTCTCGTCACACCAGCCGGACTGTCTGACTTTGGTGAGGACTACTCCCGCAGTTGGTTTGCTCAGATTATTAGTGTTCCTGTTCTCGACCGTTTCTTATATAGCACTGGTGTTGCTACTAGCGGCGGTATCCGTAGTTTCTTAGAACAACGGCAATTTGCCCAATCTAACCGTATCTATGAGGAAATTGTGGCAGCTTATCTAGAATCTGCCCAACAGCCTAATGCTGAATATGCAGCCCTGTCTTTTGTTCGGGGTGACTTGTGCTTTGATTTATCCCTCTACATCCAACAGTTAACCACACCAACGGCAATTATTTGGGGGCAGAAGTCCCAATTTACGGGGCCAGACATTGGCCGCCGTCTAGCAGAGAAGAATCCTCAAGCTATCCGTATTTTCCAACCTCTGGAAGATGTAGGACTGACACCGCAGTTGGAACTCCCCGCCGTGACAATCGGACTAATTCACCGATTTTTGCCTTTGCTGACTGACACCAGAATTCAGCAGACAGTTGTGACGATTCACGGATAAAAGGGAACAGGGAACAGGGAATAGGGAATAAAAATAAAGGCGGGAAAATTCCCGCCTCTTGATTGTTAACACACATCTTGCACCTGTTCCTTAATGATAATTTTTGTAGGGTGGGCATTGCTTGCAAGTTGTTCAAACCCTTAATTTTAGGTTGTTGGCAGTGCATCGCCTTACGCTTATTGAGAATGGTGCAAGATATGACTTAAGCTAAATTTTACAAAAATTAAAATTATTTTGACCACCTCGCCCTAGAAGTGTTAAGTATGGGGATGGGAGTGTTGCCTGTTGTCCGTTCCCTGTTCCCTTTTAAAAAAGCTGAAAGGTTTTTCCTGAAACTGTGTTAATTACCTGAGTGAGTTGTTCGAGTTTGTGGGCGACTATTCCACTAGATAATAATTCTTCCGCTTTGGCTATACCTGATTGCATATCATCACAAATCCCACTCCGCCAAAGATAAAATCCGCCATTCCATAAGGCTGTTTGCAGTAGTTCGCTAGGTTTACCAGCTAACACGCCCTGAATTTGAGCTAGTAATTCTTCGGTAGTTGTCAGGGGGACGTTTTTAGTAGTAAACCCGTAATCATGGGGTGAGAGAAGTAATCTTTGGATTTCTGGGGATGCTTGAGATAGGGCAATGATGGCTGTGCGATCGCGCGGTAAATCACTACTACCTTCTAATCCCTTGACTAAGGTAAATTTGCTGACTCCCCGCAGTCTCAAGGCTACTTGAAACATTGCTTCTGTGGGCGGATGCACAAACCCCGCTACTATATGAGCATCCCCAGCATAAGGACACCAAATTAATTCCATTGTCGCTAAGGGGGGACGTTTGCCTAATTGCTCCCGGTATTCCCAAAGACTTTGAGTTAAGGGAAAATGCTGAGGCGGATAAACAAAGCCGATGCCTGTTTCCTCGAAGACTTCTTGGGTGTGTGCCAATAATAGGTTAGTCCAATCAATGCCTAACCCTTGCCAAATATCTACTAATGGTAAACCGTATTTTGTCGGGAGGCGATCGCCTCCGTGCATCACTACTGGTTGTCCGACAGCAGCCAGCATCAGGGCGATTATCGGGCTAATTGGTGCTGTACGGGTTCTACCATCATAAGGTTGACCAAAAACTATGACTGGATGTGTAGAGGTGATTGGTTGCAGTTTTGGCCCCAGTTCCTCGTAAGCATCCAACATTCCCGCTAATTCTTCTCCTGTGGGGCGTTTGATGCGGTGGGCAATTAAAAACGCACCAATTTGGGCTGGTGTAGCTTCACCTAATAACATCATTTTAGTGGCGGTGGCTGCTTCCGCACGAGTTAAACTCTCACCTGTATGGTTGCCACTGCCTACCTTTTTCAGCAATTCCCTGAATAAAATACTCATCAGAAACCTCACGGGAGTTTGGAAACCACTGGCTAGAAGCCAGTGGAGGAAAAACGACACGGTGGGATTTATCCCACAGTTTTTCTTGTTGAATAGACAACAATTTCGCTGTAATCTTCTAGATGTAGCGAAAATTGTTTTATGTATCTGACGCAAAAGAACCAAATCAGAGAACTGAATAAGTCTGAATTTGTTGCTCTCTTGCAGTTGTGCCGACTGAGTAAAAATCTCTATAACGTAGGTTTGTACACAGTGCGGCAATACTTCTTTCAGGAACATAAACACTTACGTTATGAATCTGCCTACCATCTGTGCAAAATGAATGAGAATTACAAGTTTCTCAATACAGACATTGCACAGCAAACATTGAAAGTGGTAGACAGAACCTTTAAAAGCTTCTACGGATTGATTAGTGCAGTCAAAAGCGGAAGTTATCAACAAAAAGTGAAGCTTCCTAATTACCTGCCTAAAGATGGTTATTTCTTGCTGATAATTCCCAGAATTGTTGTTAAGGATGGGAAATTTAGAGTTCCCATGTCCAATGCTTTTAGAAAGCAATTTGGAGAAATCTGGATTCCGTTCCCAAAAAGACTTAACATCAATCAAATTAAGGAAGTCAGGATTCATCCAAAATACAATGCTAGATATTTTGAGGTTGAATTTATCAGCGAAATTGAACCAGAACCCGTAGAAGTTAAGACTGATAGTGCTATTAGCATTGATTTGGGAGTAGATAACCTCGCAGCTTGTGTTGATACCAATGGGGCATCCTTTCTTGTGGATGGTAAACCAATTAAAGCTATTAACCAGTGGTTCAACAAGCGTAATGCCCAATTGCAATCTGTTAAAGATAGGCAAGGAATTAAAAATATCACCAATCAACAGGTGAAACTTTTGGCAAAACGTAATAACCAAGTTAGAGATTACCTGAACAAAACAGCACGATTTATTATCAATCACTGCATCCATAATCAGATTGCTAACTTGATTGTTGGGTATAACCCTGGCATCAAGCAGGAAATCAATATTGGTGGACGCAATAACCAAAACTTTGTCCAGATACCTTTTCACAGCTTGCGTTTCAAATTGAAAGCAATGTGTGAAAGGTATGGCTTGAAATACATTGAACAGGAAGAATCGTACACCAGCAAGGCTAGTGCCGTCGATGGTGATGAAATACCTGTTTACAATGCTGACAATCCCAAAGAATACCAGTTTTCTGGTAAACGAATTAAACGGGGATTGTATAGGACAAAGAATGGACATTTAGTTAACAGCGACTTGAATGGTTCGCTTAACATTGGAATTAAAAGTAAGCACGAAGGTTTTACCAGAGTGTCTAGAGGGTCTTTGACTGCCCCAAGAAGGTTTAATCTTCTTAAATTAGAGAAGTGGAGAATGGTGGCTTTAGTCCCATTCGGAACAACTTCTTAGAATCCCCTGGCTTGACATTAAAAACGAGCAAAGCGAGTTTTTAATAGCCAGGGGAGGGTCAAATAAGTCAATAGTCAATGGTCAAGAGTCAACAGTCAAGTTTGAAACTGGGGACTTTTAACTGTGGACATTTGACTAATGATAACTTTATGAGGCCGATCGCTGTTGGTGAAATTGGGGAGGGATATTTTCTCGTACCAGTTGCCAAAAATGTTTAATTGGCGGAATTTGTAATCTGTCTTGAGTAGTTACCATCACTACCCGACGAGTTAAGTTAGAACCATCAGAGGTTGAACCACTACCCGCCAAAGGGCGAACTGCTAAAGTAGGATCAAGGCGTGCTTCGACTAATGCCGAATTCGGTAGTAACGCGATTAATTCACCTTGGCGCACTACTCCCCGAAACGCATCTAGGGTATTGACTTCTAAGGCTGCTTGTAGGGTAGCTTCTAAGCGTTCAAATTTCTCTTGAATCAGCCGTTGCATCCCATACCCATCTTTAAATACTACTTGGGGATAACGCACTAACTCCGACCAAGGCACAAATTCATGCTGGGCTAGGGGATGGTTAGCTGCAATCAAGACTTCGATTGGTTCATCATAAAGCACTTCTACCACCATCTCCCTACCAGTGGTGAGAAAGCGGTTATTCATGACTATTGCTAAATCTACTAAACCATCTTTCAGGACTTTCAAGGCGCGATCGCTTCCCAAAGATGTTACCCGCAACTGCACATCGGGATAGTCACGACAAAATTTTTGTAATATCGGTGGTAAGTAAGAACCACATAGGGAATGAATAGCCGCAACACATAATTCTGGCTGCTTTCCCGCCACTAAATCTGTTAACTCTTGGGTGGCAGTCTCCCATTCTTGACAAATTTTCCGGGCGCGAGGTAACAAGCGTTCACCCCCTAAAGTCAGCTTGGCGTGATTGCTTCTATGAAACAATTCCACACCCAAATCAGCCTCCAATGATTGGATTTGGCGGCTAATCGTCGATTGGGTGACACCACATTTTTTTGCTGCTTTTTGGAAGCTGCCTGTTTCTGCGATCGCCAGAAACGCTTGCAACTGTTCTAGTCGCATGGTATGTGTAGCCTGAATTACATTTATGGCTTTTATTTAAGTTAACGGATTTTTATCAAAAATTTAGTCAACTTTGATACAGCTTTTCTTGTCCATTTATATCTTATATCATGTCCGTTTGAATAGTTATCATATCTGATGGGGTAGGGAACTCTTAACAGGGAACAAGAAAAGAGAAAAGGGAAAAGATCAGCATCGAAAACTTATCATAAGTAATTAGCCGGACATGATATTACAGCACAAGTGAAGCCTAGTTAGCTACACCAAACTTTAGTGGATGTCTAGGTGAACTAGGCTGCATTCGCCATCAGAAAAAGTATATTAATTTTTTGTACAATTTATTACTATTTATCCAATTGGCTGCTTGTGTACTGATGATGCTCAATCAATGCGCTGCAAAACTAAAACCTTTGTTAATAAGTAGAACAGCGTCAATAATTAAAGGTTTGTAGTCAGGACTTTAGTCCTAAAATCAGGACTTTAGTCCTTACCACGAAATCGATTTCTATAAGTTTACATCACTTAACATAGTTATATTTATAAATTCTATTTAAACCGAAATTCTCATGTTTAACTCATCTAGAAGTCCGGTTTAATTCAGTGATTAACAGAAGACACAGAACAAGGGTTGAGGAAGATGGGATTTTTCCACAATCAAATAGTAGCCCTTTAGTTTGGCATATTATTAACTAAAGGTAGGAAATCCAGCACCGGGTTGATTTGGAGGCACTAAGTTGTCTATTCTGCCAATTTCTTCTAATTTTGGAGGTTCATAAACCTGTGCTTGGGGACTTTTTGCTGATTCAGCCTTACTTTTATCATCGTTTTGATCAACATTATCTGATCCCTCTGACCACAATAAAAGTAATATACTGTACAAGATAATAATTAATTCATTGGACATAATTATCTTTGATACACCATAAAAGTAAATTAGATTGTATCAAATTAAAACTAATAGTTCCGTTTTTTACGATAATGTTACGTAAAAAAATGGTTCTTAAGCATTTGATTGCTAAAAGATAACTTTTAAATCTCAAAAAATTAGATTAGGACTTATGCAAGTGTCACATTACAAATGTCTTGTAGGTGCGACAGACTGTTTAAATACTGTTAATAAACATATTTTTGATGTCTGACACACCCTACTAAATATGCCAGTTGTGTAAGTTCTATAATTGATCCCACTGATGCGGCAAAGAAGTATTGTTAACTGCTGGACAAATTACTGATAAATAACATCAAGTTTTGTCAGTGCAGCGATCGCATGGAGTCGGACAAATTCATCGGTATCATCCAGCATTTGGGTTAAAAGTGGAGTAGCTTGCAGACAACCCAGATGTCCTAAAGATAAAGCGATCGCACTTTTAACACTGTTAATTTTTGTCGCTGGATGTGGAGATGACAGGAGATTTAACAGAATGGCTGTAGCTGCGGTGGTTAATTCTGGCTTTTGGACTCGTCCCAGAACGGTGACAATTTCCTGCCATAATGTTTCTGAGGTCGTGTGATTTAATGCCTGTTGTAAACATTCCAAACCAGATAATGTTTCCACCCAAATCAAAGCGCGGATAATTTCCAGTTGTAGGGGAATTGGTGTATGGGGTGAAACCAGAACTGTAAACAATTGCTTCACAGCAGCATCGCCACCCATGCGCGCCAGGGCAACTGCGGCTGTACAGCACACCTCAATATTCAAGTCATACAGTTTGGCTTGTAGTCGCGTGACTAAATCAAGTTCTGCACATAAGTCTGGGCGATAACCTAAACCTTGGATGGCAACACGCCTGACAGCAGGTGCTACATCATCTAAGCTTGTTAATAGTATAGGTGGTACACGTTGGTCATGAAAACTGCTGAGGGCTTCAATGGCTGCTGTACGTACTGCTGCTTGGGAATCTTCTACTACAGTTAATAGGGGTGTGATAGTGTCTGAGGTGCGAATATAGGCGAGCGATCGCACTGCCAAAAGTCTTGTATGATCACAGGAGAGCATTTGAGTCAGTACGGGAATAGCCACAGTACCCATTTGTCCTAAAGCTGTAGCGGCGATCGCTTGAAGTTCCTCATCCTGACTAGCTTGAAATAATTCCACTAAAGCATGAATTGCATCTGGATGCTGTAATTCACCCAAAATTCTGGCGGCAAACCAGCGTAATTCATCCTCTGCATCTTCATCTTTTAAAATAGCAATCAATGACGGAATGGCTTTACTTCCTAATTGAGTCAGCACCTTGGCAACATCCCAACGCTGTTGAAAATCTCCCATCTCCAAAATTGCCAGTGCTAATTCTAAAATATTGTTTGAATTAGCTGTTGCGGAATCTTGAGAGTCATTCGCCAACATCAACTCCAGTAAATCTTGAATTAGCGATGACAAATCAGCCGCATCATCAGCTGCTTGTGCTTGCATCGAAATCTGCCCGATATTGTTCACAATAGCTTACTTAAATGTTGAGTTTTGTTAATTCTGAAGACTCCAGCTAAGTAAATAAGCATTGAGAAACAGACGCAATCATCACTACTTATTGCTGACTGAGACTAGATTGGCTTAACTACAACTGAACTGCCCTCAATCTTGGCGGCGTAAGTTTTGAGTGGCTTGGTAGCTGGGTCTTTTTGTACTGTACCATCAACTCCATATTCTGCACCATGACAAGGACAGACAAATTTTTGAGATGCTGCTTGCCATGCCACCGTACAACCTTGATGGGTACAGGTGGGATTTACAGCAATCAGATTTTTAGCTGTAGATGTACCTACGACTAACACAGCAGCAGCCGGTGAGTCATTAACAAGTAATTGCCCCGCTTTGTCTAATTCAGCCACAGTACCGACTGTTTGCCAATCATTTGTAGCTGAAGTTGTCGGTGTGGTGTTGTTAGAAGTACAAGCGGCAATAGCCACAGGTAAGCTACTCGCTATCCAACCCAAACCCACCCAATTTATAAAATCACGACGTTTCATAGTTATTAGTTATTAGTCATTAGTTATTAGTGATTAGTTATTAGCTTTTCTCCCCCTGTTTCCTCTGCTTCTTTATACTGAGAATGGGGATGTTATGCAAAAAACGCATAAATAGAATTTATTTTCAGCATTATTACTAAAATTTTGTAGCTAGTTATACGATTTTATCGTAAATCCCAACATAACCTTATAAGTATGGAAATTGTTACATAAACATTCACACCAACAACTTGACAAAATCAGCCAATGTAAAAGATTACAAATTCGTTCAGTGAAAAACAGGCGGCACCCTGCGAGTTAATTACAAATCACAAACAGTTTAATTTTGAATTTGATAGCAACGACAATCACTAAGTTGCAAATCAATTTCTGTAAACCGCTTTTGCGGAAAACTATTCAGGTATAAATCAATATTTATTTTTCAGATTAAACCTCGTAAAACTACGAGTCGATTGATATTGGGCAGAAACCTGAACAGGTTCTTAGTGGATGAGCAATGATAACAAGAGTCAACTTATGACGGATATAGCAACTACCAGCAAAACCAGTCTGAATAAGTTTGAGAAATTCAAAGCCGAAAAAGATGGGCTAGCTATCAAGGAGGAAATCGAAAAAATTGCCGCCTTGGGGTGGGAAGCAATGGACGCAACAGACAGAGATCATCGACTTAAGTGGGTGGGTGTATTTTTTCGTCCAGTGACTCCCGGTAAGTTCATGATGCGGATGCGGATGCCGAATGGTATTATCAACAGCGAGCAGATGCGTGCGTTAGCCGAGGTAGTGCAACGTTACGGAGATGATGGCAACGCTGATATTACCACCAGACAGAATATTCAATTGCGAGGCATCCGAATTGAAGACTTACCTGATATCTTCAATAAATTTCATGCTGTTGGTTTAACCAGCGTTCAATCAGGGATGGACAACATCCGCAACATTACAGGTGATCCGGTGGCGGGTTTGGATGCAGATGAGTTGTATGACACCCGCGAATTGGTGCAACAAATTCAAGATATGTTCACCAACAAAGGGCAAGGCAACCGAGAATTTAGTAACCTGCCACGTAAATTTAATATAGCGATCGCAGGTGGACGAGACAATTCTGTTCATGCAGAAATAAACGATTTAGCATTCGTGCCAGCGTTTAAAGAGGGGACTGGGGACTGGGGACTGGGGACTGGGCAAGATTTTTCTCAATCGCCAATCTTCGGTTTTAACATCCTAGTTGGAGGCTTCTTTTCTGCCAAACGTTGTGAGGCGGCAATTCCTCTCAATGCTTGGGTGACTCCAGAAGAAGTAGTACCTGTATGTAAAGCGATTTTGGAAGTTTACCGAGACAATGGCTTAAGGGCTAATCGCCTCAAATCTCGGCTGATGTGGCTAATTGATGAATGGGGTATAGAGAAATTTCGTCTAGAGGTGGAGAAGCGTTTGGGTAAATCCTTGTTACCCGCCGCACCCAAAGACGAAATCGACTGGGAAAAACGCGATCACATCGGAGTTTATCAACAAAAGCAATCGGGATTAAACTATGTAGGTTTGCACATCCCTGTGGGTAGGTTGTATGCCGAAGATATGTTTGAACTGGCGCGGTTAGCGGATGTTTATGGCAGTGGAGAAATCCGGTTAACTGTAGAACAGAACGTGATTATTCCCAATATTCCAGACTCGCGGTTGAGGACATTATTCATCGATCCTTTACTAGAGAGGTTTTCTATTGATCCTGGTTTATTAGGGCGATCGCTCGTTTCCTGCACAGGCGCACAGTTTTGCAACTTCGCCCTCATCGAAACCAAAAACCGCGCCCTCAACATCATCAAAGCCTTAGAAACAGAATTAACATTCACTCACCCAGTCCGCATTCACTGGACAGGTTGCCCCAACTCTTGCGGACAACCCCAAGTTGCAGACATCGGCCTCATGGGAACTAAAGCCCGTAAAAATGGCAAAGCTGTAGAAGGCGTTGACATTTATATGGGTGGCAAAGTCGGTAAAGACGCAAAATTAGGTAACTGCGTTCAAAAAGCGATACCCTGCGAAGACTTACAGCCAGTATTACGAGACTTACTCATTCAACACTTCGGCGCAAAAGCCAAGCAAGAAGCTCTGATCACTAACTAGAAAGGGGAGCAGGGGAGCAGAGGCAGCAGCACAAGAAAAACTTTTACCCAGTCCCCAATCCCCAATCCCTACTTAATAAACAACTAACACAGAACAAAATGACTAACTTTTCCAGAAGAAAATTTATTTTCACTACAGGCGCGGCGGCGGCGGCTTCTATTTTGGCTCATGGTTGCACCTCAAATAATTCCAACTCAGCTACTACAGGTGAGTCAGCACCCTCAGCAAATCCAGCCGCCAACGTTTCGACAGTAGCTAACGCACCAAAGGTAGAAACCACTAAAGCCAAACTCGGATTTATCGCCCTCACGGATGCTGCACCCCTGATTATTGCCAAAGAAAAAGGCTTCTTTGCTAAGTATGGGATGACGGATGTTGAAGTCATTAAACAAAAATCTTGGCCTGTCACCCGTGATAACTTGAAAATTGGTTCAGCCGGTGGCGGTATTGATGGCGCGCATATCCTCAGCCCCATGCCTTACCTGATTACTATTAACGACCAAGTGCCAATGTATATTTTGGCACGACTAAATACAAACGGTCAGGGTATTTCTGTCGCTAACAAGTTTAAAGAACTGCAAGTTAATCTCCAAAGCAAAACCCTAAAAGAAGCCGCAGATAAAGCCAAAGCCGATAAAAAAGCATTAAAAGTAGGTATGACTTTTCCCGGTGGAACACATGATTTATGGATACGTTACTGGCTAGCGGCTGGTGGTATCAATCCTGACCAAGATGTAGTTTTAGAACCTGTGCCACCACCACAAATGGTAGCCAACATGAAAGTTGGTACTGTTGATGCTTTCTGTGTCGGAGAACCCTGGAATGCTCAATTAGTTAGCCAAAAATTAGGTTATTCCGCCCTAGTCACCGGAGAGTTATGGAATAACCACCCAGAAAAAGCCTTTGCCATGCGAAAAGATTGGGTTGATCAAAATCCCAACGCTGCACAAGCGATGTTAATGGCAGTTCTAGAAGCTCAACAATGGTGCGAAAAACAAGAAAACAAAGAGGAAATGTGTAAAATTTGCGCTGATCGTAAATATTTTAACGTTGCAGCCGCAGATATTGTCGAAAGGTCTAAAGGTAATATTGACTATGGTGATGGACGCACCGAAAAAGAATTTGCTTATCGCATGAAGTTCTGGGCTGATAATGCTTCCTATCCCTACAAGAGCCATGATATTTGGTTTTTAACTGAAAATATTCGTTGGGGTTATCTGCCAAAAGATACCAAAATCAAGGAAATGGTTGAGCAAGTAAATAGAGAAGATTTGTGGAAACAAGCAGCTAAGGCAATTGGTGTAGCTGATGCGGAAATTCCTACTAGCATTTCTCGCGGGGTTGAAACTTTCTTTGATGGCGTGAAATTTGACCCGGAAAATCCAGAAGCATATTTACAAAGCTTGAAAATCAAGAAACTGTAATTAGTGGTGGGTGGCGTGCCGCCCCTCCTATCCTTTCCAGACAAACTACTGTAAAAATTACGGAATAAATAGAAAGTATGGCTGCTGTTTTAGGAAGTCGGAAGCTGAGAAAAAAAACTCGCAATCATCTTAATAAATTTGTTTTTAATAAAGTTGTGCCGCCCTTGGTAGCATTAGGAATTTTTCTAGTGCTTTGGCAATTGCTTTGTTTAAATCCTAGCTTTGAGTTACCAGGGCCAATTGAAACTTTTTCCGAAACTTTCGACCCATTTATTATTCATCCATTTTTTGATAATGGTGAAAGTGATAAGGGTTTAGGTTGGCAGATACTTAGTAGTTTGGGTAGGGTTGGTTTAGGCTTTTCATTAGCGGCGATCGCTGGGATTATTTTAGGGATTTTAATCGGCGCAAATCAATTAGTTTACAACGCTGTAGACCCGCTATTTCAAGTCTTGCGGACTGTTCCGCCTCTAGCATGGCTACCTATTTCTTTAGCAGCATTTCAACAGGCTAATCCTTCAGCCATTTTCGTAATTTTTATTACTTCAATCTGGCCGATTATTATCAACACTACAGTCGGTGTTCAACAAATTCCTCAAGACTATATCAATGTGGCGAGAGTTCTAAAACTCAATGGTGTAAAGTATTTCTTGAAAATTGTTTTTCCTGCCACGGTTCCTTATATTTTTACTGGTTTGAGAATTGGGATTGGTTTGTCTTGGTTGGCAATTGTGGCGGCGGAAATGTTAGTCGGTGGTGTGGGGATTGGTTCGTTTATTTGGGATGCTTACAATACGAGTACGGAAACTAATTTGAGTGAGATTATTTTGGCTCTGATTTATGTCGGTTTGGTGGGTTTGTTGTTAGATAAATTGGTGGGTTTTATTGCTAGTAAGGTTGTGGTTGAGCAGAAGTAAGTTAAGAGTTAAACGCGGAGGGGAGGCAGCGCGTTGGGCGGGTTTCCCGACTTGAAGCGACTGCCGTCGCGCGGAGGAGAAAAACTCATGACTAATGACTAATGAGTAAGGACTAATGAGTAAGGACTAATGACTAAGGACTAAGGACTAATGGCTACTTTTGTTGAGGTTGATCACGTTGATCGTGTATTTGATTTGCCTAGTGGTGGTAGATATATTGCTCTGAAAAATATTGAGTTGAAGATTAAGAAGGGGGAGTTTGTTTCTTTAATTGGTCATTCTGGTTGTGGTAAGTCTACTCTGCTGAATATTATTGCGGGTTTGGATAGAGCTAGTATTGGCGGTGTGACTTTGGAAGGACGGGAAATTCGTGATCCTAGTCCTGATAGGATGGTGGTGTTTCAAAATTATTCGTTGCTTCCTTGGTTGACTGTTAGAGAAAATATTGCGCTGGCTGTGGATGAGGTTTATTCAGGTAAGCCTAAAGGTGAGCGTCGGGGCATTGTTGAAGAACATATTGATATGGTGGGGCTGCGTCCTGCGGCTAATAAGCGTCCGAAGGCTTTGTCTGGGGGGATGAAACAACGGGTAGCGATCGCCCGCGCTTTGGCTACTCGTCCGAAGTTGTTACTGTTAGATGAACCTTTTGGGGCTTTGGATGCTTTGACACGGGGAAGTTTGCAGGAACAATTGATGAGAATCTGCAATGAACATCAGGTTACTTGTGTGATGGTGACTCATGATGTGGATGAGGCTTTGTTGTTGAGCGATCGCGTTGTGATGTTGACTAACGGGCCAGAAGCTCATATTGGACAAATTCTGGAAGTGCCTATTCCCCGTCCCCGTCAGCGTTTGGAGGTCGTTAAGCATCCCAGTTACTACAATCTCCGAAATGAAATTATTTATTTCCTCAATCAGCAAAAGCTAGCAAAGAAACGTCAAACTCAGCGTTTAGTCACCTCTCATGCCAGCACAGCCAAAGCTGTCCTAGAAATTGGCTTTATGCCCTTAACTGATGCTGCGCCTTTAATTGTTGCTCAAGAAAAAGGTTTTTTTGCCAAGTACGGCTTAGATAATGTTGTCCTCACTAAAGCTCACAGTTGGCAGGAAATCACCAACGATGTTGTCACTGGCAGATTAGATGCAGCCCAGATGTTAGCAGGAATGCCCCTGTTACTGACGTTAGGTGCTGGTGATCAAGCGTCAATTCCTGTAGTTAACGCCCTCAATCTCTCTCGCAATGCTAACGCCATCACTTTTAGTAAAAGATTATATAACCAAGGTGTGCGGAGTCTGACTGACTTAAAAGCAGCGATTAAGGCTACTCCTGACCAAATTCTCACTTTGGGTGTAGTGCATCCAGCTTCAATGCAAAACTTAATTCTGCGTTACTGGTTAGCGGCTGGTGGTATAGATCCCGATAGAGATATTAGTCTGAAAGTGATTCCACCTACACAAATGGTTGCCCAACTCGAAGCCGGATATATTGACGGTTACTGTGCAGGAGAACCTTGGAACTATCAAGCTGTCCATCAAGACTTGGGTTTTGTGGCAGCTACAGCTTTAGATATTTGGTCAGGACAGCCAAAGCAAGTTTTGGGAGTACGGGAAGAATGGGCGCAAAAGTACCCAGACACCTATTTAGCTTTAATTAAAGCACTTCTGGAAGCTTGCAAATACTGTGACGACCTCCGCCACCGAAAAGAAATTTTAGAATTACTCTGCCGTCCTGAGTACCTAGACGTAAATCCTGCATACATTCGTCCTGGTTTCATAGATCCTTATGATCGTGGTGACGGTCAACCACCCCAAGAACTTACAGCTTACAACCAGTTTTATCTTAATAAAACCAACTACCCCAACCGCACAGAAATCTTATGGATGCTTACCCAGCTAGCACGCTGGAGTATCACACCTTTCCCGAAAAACTGGCTAGAAGTCATTGAACGAGTATGTCGTACAGACATCTTTGGTGCAGCTGCCCGTGACCTCGGTTTACTCGACATCGGCGAAGACAACCCCATTCATCTATTTGACGGTAAACTTTTTAACCCCTCAGAACCCCTAGAATACCTCAAAAGCCTAGAAATCAAACATCAAATCCGAGTAGAAGAAGTATTTATTTAGTCATTAGTTATTAGTCATTGGTCATTAGTCATTAGTTACTTTCTCCCTCATCCCCCTCTCTGCGCGACGGACACTTTGCTCTCTTCCCTACGGGACGCTACGCGAACGAGACGCTTCACTACGTGAGGCTGCGCCAACGCGAACAAGTCGGCAAAGCCGCCCACGCAAGTGTCCTCCTCTGCGCCTCTGCGTGAGTAAATCCTAAACATTTCACAAAACCATGCAAATCATCAACAGAAACACCCAAAACAAAAAAAATTACACCCCCAAAGCCGATAACTTCCTAGTAATTGAAGGTGTCACCAAAATCTACCCCACCCCCGAAGGCCCTTACACCGTACTAGATGGAATCGACCTGAGAGTGCGTGAAGGTGAATTTATTTGCTTAATTGGTCACTCTGGCTGTGGTAAATCAACCTTACTCAACATGATTTCTGGGTTTAACACTCCCACCGATGGCGTAGTCATGCTGCAAGACCAACCCATCACCGAACCAGGCCCAGATAGGATGATGGTATTTCAAAACTATTGCTTACTGCCGTGGCTGAGTGTATTTGAAAATGTCTATCTAGCGGTAGATGCAGTTTTCTCCAACAAACCCATAGCCGAAAAACGCGCCATTGTCAGAGAACATTTAGCAATGGTGGGACTGACAGAAGCCGCAGAAAAGAAACCTCACCAAATATCTGGCGGCATGAAACAAAGAGTGGCGATCGCCCGCGCCCTTTCCATCCGTCCCCAAGTCTTAATTCTCGATGAACCCTTCGGCGCATTAGACGCAATCACCAAAGAAGAATTACAAGAAGAACTCTTACAAATTTGCAGCAATCATCAACTCACCGTCCTGATGATTACCCATGACATCGATGAAGCCCTATTCCTCGCCGACAGAGTAGTAATGATGACAAACGGCCCCGCCGCACAAATCGGCGAAATCCTAGACATTCCCTTCCCCCGTCCCCGCAACCGTCGCCGCATCATGGAAGATCCAGAATACTACAACCTGCGAAACTACGCCCTAGATTTCCTCTATCGCCGATTTGCACACGACGAATAATCAATAATTTTTCTCCTTTACACAGTTTGTAGTGAGGACTTTAGTCCTCAAAACCATGAAGACTAAAGTCTTCACTACGAACCTTGAGATAATTAGCGATCGCCAATTACAATGACCGAATCTACCAAAACCCTATGCCCTTACTGTGGTGTTGGCTGTGGTTTAGAAGTATCCCCCCCAGCACAACCTCATAAAACCACTAATTCAGATAACCAAAATCCTATTTGGCGAGTTCGCGGTGATAAGTCCCACCCATCGAGTCAGGGTATGGTTTGCGTTAAAGGTGCAACCATCGCCGAATCTTTAGATAAAAATAGACTACATTACCCAATGGTGCGGGACTCTTTAGATCAAGAGTTCCGGCAAGTTAGTTGGGATGAAGCTTTTAATATCATCACCCAACGCATACAAACTGTTTGCTTAACTCAAGGTTCAGCAGCTATATGTATGTATGGTTCTGGACAATTCCAAACCGAGGACTATTACACCGCCCAAAAACTTTTAAAAGGTTGTTTAGGAACTAACAATTTTGATGCTAACTCGCGGTTATGTATGTCCAGTGCGGTGGCTGGATACATCCAAAGTTTTGGCTCAGATGGCCCTCCCTGCTGTTATGAAGATTTAGAATTAACTGACTGTGCATTTTTAATTGGCACCAATGCCGCCGAATGTCACCCTATCGTTTTTAACCGACTGGAGAAATACCACAGAAAAAACCGGCAGGTAAAAATGATTGTGGTTGATCCTCGTCGCACACCTACCGCCGAAGCCGCAGATTTACATTTAGCAATTCGTCCCGGCACAGATATTGATTTATTAAATGGCATCGCCCATTTATTGATGCGTTGGAATTTAATTGATCTAGGGTTTATTGACGACTATACTAGCAATTTTTCCGCCTATGCTGAGGTAATTCGTCACTATTCGCCGGAAGTGGTAGCCCGTCAATGTGGTATCAGCATTGCAGATTTAGAAACCGCCGCCCGTTATTGGGGTGAATCTGGGCGTGTGTTATCTTTGTGGTCGATGGGTGTTAATCAATCAACTGAAGGCACAGCCAAAGTTAGAACTCTTATTAATCTACACCTGATGACCGGACAAATCGGTAAACCAGGGGCGGGGCCTTTTTCTTTAACCGGCCAACCTAATGCAATGGGAGGAAGGGAAGCGGGCGGTTTAGCCCATTTATTACCCGGTTATCGCTTGGTGAAAAATCCCCAACACCGTGCAGAGGTAGAGGATTTTTGGCAACTGAAACGAGGACAAATTTCTCCCCATGCCGGTTTGACTGCGTGGGAGATGATTACAGGTTTAGAAACTGGGATTGTAGGCTTGTTGTGGATTGCGGCTACTAACCCTGCTGTGAGTATGCCAGATTTGGAACGGACAAAGAAAGCGTTATTGCGATCGCCTTTCACGATTTACCAAGATGCTTATTACCCCACGGAAACCTCAGCTTACGCCCATGTTCTTTTACCGGCGGCACAGTGGAGTGAAAAAACTGGCGTAATGACTAATTCTGAACGCCGAGTTACTTTGTGTTCAGCATTCCGCCAACCACCACACCAAGCAAAAGCTGACTGGGAAATTTTCGCGGAAGTCGGACGCAGGTTAGGTTTTGCGGACAAGTTCGCCTTTAATAATTCTGCGGAAGTTTACGCCGAGTTTGTCCAACTTACTAGGGGGCGTGTTTGTGATCTGACTGGTATCAGTCACGAACAGTTACGTACAGAAGGCGCGACTCAATGGCCTCATCCTCAAGTGGGGAGTGGGGATCAGACTAACGGTTCTAAAAGACTTTATACTGATTTGCGCTTTCCTACTTCTGATGGTCGTGCTAAGTTTGCCGCTTATTATTCTCAAGGTTTAGCTGAACCACCAGACCCAGATTATCCTTTTGTGTTAACGACTGGGCGACTTTATGGACATTGGCATACCCAAACGCGCACAGGCAGAATTGCCAAAATTCGCTCTATGCACCCAGAACCATTTATGGAAATTCACCCTCGTGATGCGGCTAAGTTAGGAATTACTGACAATCAGATGATTGAAGTGCGATCGCGTCGTGGTGAAGCTATGTTTAAAGCAAAAGTGACTCAGGCGATCGCACCCGGTACAGTTTTTGTCCCCATGCACTGGGGTAAACTCTGGGCAGACAATGCCGAAGCTAACGCCCTCACCCATCCCGAAGCTTGTCCCGACTCACTACAACCAGAATTAAAAGCCTGTGCTGTACAACTCACACCCGTCTGTCTAGAAACTACAGCTAAAAATTCTCAACTTCTTTCCTCCCAATGGTAAGCTACTCAATAGTTATTTGATTCATAGACTTTAGTCAATATTTACCATTATGACTTTCGATGTACTAACATTGACGATCAGCAAGATAAGATAATTTCAATATACCAATCACATATCAATGTTTAATCCTCTAGAGTTATCTACAGGATTTTTATTTTGTTTTTTGTAGTTTTGAGCTTGCGTGAAATTAGGTAAAGTTAATGAGAAAGCTAATCAGAAGATTGTTTGGATTTACTAGCGATGAAAGTTTTATGCACGCGATTGAAAATATTGAAGTGATAGTTTCCAAAATTCTATCTATTTTTATGGTGGTAGTCATTTTGGTGGCAATTGTGGATTTAGGTACTTTTATAGTTAAAGAAATCTTAACTCCACCCTACGGTGTAATTAACACAACACTGTTTAAAGTTTTTGGGTTATTTTTAAATGTATTAATTGCTCTAGAAATATTAGAAAATATTACAGCTTATTTAAAAAAACACGTCTTTCAAGTAGAATTAGTAATTGTTACCTCATTAATTGCTGTAGCCAGAAAAATCATTATTTTGGATTTAGAAAAAGTCCAAGGAATTGATATCATTGGTTTAGGAACTGCTATTTTAGCTCTATCTATTAGTTATTTAATCATTCGTTATAGTAATAAAGATAGACGTTAAAGTTGGGTAAATCTAGATGCTAATTTAATTTAGTGTAGACGTTGCACTGCAACGTTTATATATCAACGAATTTCAGTTAAAGGTTATAAACTGAGAACAGTTCGTAAGTAAGTAGGCTTAATTAATTGTTAGATAGTGGAACAGGATTCTAGCCTGTTGACGGGCGGCCCATCCCACATTTTATATTTAATTGCAACCAGCTACTTAGTCAGGACTTGAGTCCTTAGAACATCAGGACTAAAGTCCTGACTACAAACCAGCATAGCTCATCGATAATTTTGACAATCTGAATTATGACAACTTTTTTTGAATTTGAAGCGGATTTTGTGGATTCTCTGCGTTGCATCCCGATGCAGGTACGTTATAACCTCGACACCTGCGGGATTAAACTAAAATTATCAGATTGGAATCAGATGACTCAAGCTGAACGTGAAACTTTAGTCAGCTTACCTTGTACAACAGCAGCAGAAATTCAAGCTTACCAAGAATATCTCCAGCAATTAATTATAGAACGCACCGGTACACCTGCGGCAACATTACCAATAGACCCGAAACCCGCATGGTTAGACTCTGACAATGTGCCAGTCACACTGCAAGAGAAAGCCCAAGAAATCGGTATTACTATCACTTTATCACAGTGGCAAAATTTAACGCCTTTGCAGCGTTTTGCGTTGCTTAAACTGAGTCGTCCCGGACACGAAAACAAAAATTTTCCGCGTGCGATCGCAGAGTTTAATTTAGTCATTAGTCATTAGTCAATAGTCATTAGTCATTGCTTATTAGTTAGAGTCCATAAAAATTTCTGATATGTAAAAATTAGCAAATTAAATAGGTATAACCCATCCTGGTCGAATAATATCTCCTTAAAATGATGATGAATTAAAGACAGGTACTTAACAAATTTACCCAGGATATAACTATATGGCTGCTAAGAAAATTTTAATGCTGGTTGGTGACTATGTAGAAGACTACGAGGTGATGGTTCCCTTCCAAGCTTTGCAAATGGTAGGACATACCGTTGACGCAGTTTGTCCAGACAAGCAAGCTGGTGACAAAGTGCGGACAGCAGTTCATGACTTTGAGGGAGATCAGACTTATAGTGAAAAACCCGGCCACAATTTTAGCCTTAACGCCACCTTTGCTGACATCAAAGCCGAAAACTACGATGCTTTAGTTATCCCTGGTGGACGCGCACCCGAATATATCCGCTTAAATCAAAAAGTTTTAGAAATTACCCGTCATTTTGCTGAACATCATAAACCTATCGCTGCGATTTGCCACGGTTTGCAGTTATTAGCGGCGGCGGATGTACTGCGGGGTAAAAACTGTACTGCTTACCCAGCTTGTGGCCCCGATGTACGGAGTGCTGGCGGTAACTACGTACAAATTCCCGTAGATGAAGCGATAGTTGATGGTAATTTAGTCACAGCACCAGCTTGGCCAGCGCATCCCCGTTGGTTAGCAGAATTTCTCAAGGTGCTAGGAACTAAAGTTGAGCATCCAGAAGTCGCTAAAGTTTAATCTGTTCGTAGTAAGGACTTCAGTCCTTACTACAAACCTGAAATTATTTACGCCGACCTACTTGATCAAAATAATTAATGAAGCCTGATTTTATCCTTTCTTCTGCCTTATATTGAAGTTTGGTACATAAAACTGTAAATTTGTTCATATCTGTACATATTATTTGACACTCCTCGTCCTAAAGTCCGAGGATTCTTGGTTCAGTCAATATCTATAAGACAGATAATCTAATTTAGATATTTGATGAACAAGGTACAAAAGATACTTTTTGTTGCCCAAATCATTGTGAGAATTGGGTGAAATAATTGGTTGCAAGAATTTTCAGTTTTGAGACAGCTAATATTGAATTGTTTCCCAGAGAGTAAAGCTATAGTGTACTTAGCAATGCTGCTGTTGGTGTGGCTGAGGATCAGTCCTAATGCCAAGGTATTTTATGGATTAGTTTGGAAAGACACTCTAACTCGATGACAGGCAAACACGCAAGACATAATGCTTTTCTGCGGCTAGTGTCTGGTAATGGAGGAGCATTTGGATCAGAATCTTGCTACTCGCTTACCAGTAAAGAGGTAGTAATTGGACGTGACCCCAGTTGCCAAGTTGTTTTGGATGCGATGATGTATAGGATGGTATCCCGTCGTCATGCTGTGGTGCGTCCCGTTGCTTCATCTGTAGATAATACAGTTAGCTGGGTACTGTGTGATTTAAATAGTGCTAATGGTACTTATTTAAATGGACAACGTTTGTATGGGTGTCAAGAACTGCACGCCGGCGATCGCATTGCTTTAGGCACTGACGGGCCACAATTTTTGTTTGAATATGCGATCGCGGCTCAACCTACAGTGATTACAAACCAAGTGGCACCCCTACCATCAGCGAAAAATTCTACTCCACAAAAGCCGGATTCCGTCAGCTTTACCCAACTGTTTCCGATTATTTCTACAGGTAAAGATTTAACCCGTAAAGCTTATCTTGTACCGGGAATTCTCACAGTTATATTTGTCGTGTTGATGTTTGCTACTGTCGGACAGCCGCAAGCTAATCAAGTCATAGTAGCCACTTACATCGCACTGGCAGCTTACTATTTTGTCTATCAACTGTGTGGTAAACCCAAACCTTGGTGGATACTCACCGGATCAGCTTTTTGTACCATCGTAATTTTACTCAGTCCCCTATTAAACTTATTTATCTTTATTTTTCGTGATCTTCTCCCCGGTAATGTCCCTCCGATAGATCAGCCTGTCAGCAGCCTCACAGAATTGTTTGTCAGGTACTTTTTTGGCGCGGGCTTGATGGAGGAATTACTCAAAGCTTTGCCGATACTGGGAACATATCTCATCGCTTTAGGTTTACCTTCTCCTTGGCGTGAACGTGTAGGAGTTTGGGAACCTTTAGACGGGATTCTCCTGGGAACGGCTTCTGCTGTTGGCTTTACTTTGGTGGAAACTTTGGGTCAATATGTCCCGGCGGTATCTCTCCAGGCGGGTTCGGAGGTGGGTTTACAAGTTCTCATTGCCCGGATTTTAGGCTTACCAGCCGGACACATGGCTTATAGTGGTTATTTGGGGTATTTTATCGGATTAGCTGCCCTCAAACCCCGTCATGCTAAACAAATCCTTGCCGTTGGCTATCTCAGTGCGGCAGCACTTCACGCTTTATGGAATACTGCCGGACACAGTAATAATCTACTCTTAGTTGTCGTCGGTGTCTTATCTTATGCTTTTTTGATGGCAGCAATTCTCAAAGCTAGGGCTTTATCTCCCACGCGAGCGCAAAATTTTGCAACTCGTTTTCTTGGGCCTAAGTAAAGGTGACGGCTATTTACCTCTGAAGGTAGATAGCTTGTATTTTCAAATCAAATTATGCTTATTTAAACTGGGATAGCTATATCTAAAAAATGACCAAAAAATTGGCAAAACTGCAACCCAAGCTTCACCTGAGTAGGACATAATCCTGGAGATGGAGAATTTAGGATGAAGAGTTTTGATGAATCGCCTGTTTTAGCAGTCTCAAACAATCATCCTCACACCAATTGTGATTCCTGGTAATTTAAGTTATATCAAAGCCAAGCTGAGAAGATCAACAGAAAATATGAATCAGGCTTGTGTCTCTAATTCGTTAATTTCTTGGAGAGCATGGTAAGCGATCGCCATGCTCAATTTAGCTTGCTCGATTTCTGATAAAGCTGTCCAATCTTGATTTTCCAGATTGCTGATTACCGATGTTAAACTTTGCGGTTCACTGCTACGCATGGCATAGGCATAAGGACGAGCCAAGATTAATAAATCCTCTGCTGTCCATGAGGGTAGTACAGCCTGTACACATTCCACCAATTGTTCACCCATTGATTGTGGAGATGCCAACATTTGAGTTGCTTTGGTAGCGATAGCATTGAGCCAGTTTTGCGGTACGCCAGCAGCCACAACGTTAGTTAAATTTTTTTGCAGTCTGTCTACCAATGAGGCATTTGTATTACAATTGTAATATGAAGAATAACTAACCTGTGACCAGAGAGTATCTAGTTGGTGATAAAAAGCTGGTGATCTGCTAGTGATTTCCTCATCTAGCACATCTTGCAAAGCAAATTGCCGTTCTAATTCCTCAAAATATGCTTCTGATTGATTATCGGCTGGATTCCAAGGATAGGTAGCATCTTCTGCTTCTAATAAAGCTGATAATAATTCTAATTCCACTTGAGATGCTACAGCATAGTAAGCGTCTGAACTGTTAATCTGATGAGTCATGGATTGCTTCCTAGTGGATTAATTTAGGGACATTGACAGCTACACTTGTCAAATGCAAATTTCCGCAAAAAAGAAGTTTTTGATCAAAATTATTGCTGCCAATTTGACATAAGTTTTACTCAGGTTTGAGAGTCTTCGATAATAAACTCCCAAGTTTCACTTCTAGAACTACCAAACTTGAGTTGCATTCCCGATTTTAACGGGACTTCCTCTCGAAGTATTTGTTGCCAACCATTAGCACCTAAACACCAAGTTGTACCATAAGTAGAAAAATCTTGTAAATAATAAGTTCTGAGATTAGTAGTACCAGTAAAGGTGTTGCGACAGAGAATTTCGGCGTGTCGCTTAGAAACATAGGGTTCAGGGAGGACAATATCATTGTCTTTGGTGCGGCCAATGCGGGTGACACCGTTTCGTAACAACCAAGTACGACCACCGGGGGAAAGCGATCGCAAACAAGCAACTGGTGCGGGAGAATTCAAGAAAGGCATAGCAGTTTCTGGGATTTCTGTGACACCTTCCTCAACATCTTTAATCAGTTCACCTTCAAAATCTGGATGTAAATAGAGAACTGGTAAAGTCCAAGCCGGTTGATTGTATTTATATAGTGTTAACAGTTCTTGCCTAGCTTCTGCCACTGCTTCATCAATTGATTTGCGCGATCGCAAAGCTTTAGCAAATACTTGGATAAAACTGTGACTTTCATGGTCAGCAATTTCATCACGCATGCCCAAAACTGCCGGCACACCATGACGAATTAAAACTTCTGCCAAGCTACTAGCGGGGATAGCTTGATGATTAATCGCGGCTGGTTGCGCTCCCCAACAAGCATTAAAAACTGCTAATTTAACAGCACTCCGATTTAATACTTGGGCTAATTCTATACCATTGAGATTCATTCCTGGGCGTAAAACCAGTAATCCGCCATCGGGTGCTGGTAGACCATGACCAGCATAGAAAAACACGTTATAGACTTTAGTTTCTAACTCTTGAATTAACTCTTGGGGAGTTGGTTGTAGGAGTGTTTTGACACTACAAGGAGCATACCTTTGACCATAGCTACCTACCTGACCACCATTTAACAAGGTTTGTTCGAGGATAGCGGCTTCTTTTTGCAGTTGCAGGTTTTGATCGTAGCCCAAAACCAGGAGAATTTTCAGGGCTTGGTCGGTGTGTAAATCTGGAAGTGGTTCTACTTCGCTGGTGGTGCGGCTAAACAGTAAATCTGGCGACAGGGACATGGCGGGTTGACCGGGTTCCCGTTGCATAATTTCCCAAGGTAGGGCGATTAAATCTGGATCACGGATTTCTAAGCGAAAGCGTAGCCGTGTATTTTGACCCATTGCCATACCACGACTGCGTTCGAGACTACCGAGAATTGGCCCTTCAAATACCCAACGCCAGAGATTAATCCCTAAGTATTGCATTAATCGACTGCCGTAACCAGTAGCCTGACCAGAGGGGGGTGAGACTAAATTCATCGGGGCTTGGTTGACTGAGCGTTGGCTTGAGCCGGTGGAAATATTTATACCACTATGACCAGCAAACATTTGCTGCCATTCTTGCCAAACTTGAGTGAGTTCCACCGGCCATACACAGTCACGCAAAACATAGCCACTGGGATAGGGAGCCTTAACCACCCAAATGGCGAAACTATTATTGCCAGTATTGATGAGACGGGCGATCGCCAGGTTCAGGGATGGCATGGGTTGATGACACTAACGAGTGAACACAGATCATTTCCACCAATAATTTTCCTATAGGAAAACTTTGAGTTGATAAATTTCAGTGTGGTTGTTATCTGTATTATTTCAGGTTTTCACAAGTTTATCGAGTATTTGTTGATGGTGTGTTTGGTGCTGGGGATGGGCTGTCTACTGAAGAACTGTTACAGGGAGTATCAGCATCACCGGGCAATACATCTACTTGCCAGTTTGCCAATTCCGAAGATTTGATTAAAACTGGTTTTTCTAAGATTTTCTGTGGTTGTGTGGGATTGGCACACACATCCAAAGATACCTGATCATCCCCGGAATCAACTGCGCTATTAGTTGTTTTCTCCACCACTTCTAAAAATGTGTCTGGTGGTAGTTTTACCTGATTTGGCAAAGTAATTTCATTTTTGGTTTTAATCACCGCACCAACGGCAAGGTTAGCAAGCGATCGCTCTTGTTGGGCTGTGCTGCTAGTTGCTGGTACAGTCGGAGTTGCAACCGGGTTAGTCGCTGGGTTTCTCCACCGCATTACCCCATATCCCAGTAATCCAGACGCAACCACTAAGAACAAAGGTACGATGACAGTTAACGGCAACTTCGTCATGTTGCTGGTGAAGTTGGCGGGAATGACTTTTGTTTTTTGGTCGGGGTTGCCTTCTTGTAATATTTGTTGTGTGGCGTTTGCTGCTGGGGTTGCAGTTCTGATGGCGGTGCTATCTGGAATTACGACTTGAATGGCTGACTCTGGTTCCACATATCTCACTTGATAATGCACTAACGCAATGGTCACATTATCATGTCCGTTTTTGGTATTAGCAATTTCCACCAGTTGCTCGGCAACGTTGACTAATTGACTTTTCTCCGTGAGAATTGGTAAAATTTCTGTATCCCAATAATCTTCTACACGGTCAAAATCACTTAAACCATCTGTGGTGAGGAGAAATACAGCATCTTCGTCACAGATAAATCTTTGGGCTGTAGGATGCAATGAACTGCTGGGACTCATTCCTAAAGCTTGCACCAGAGAACCCGAACCACTTTGTTGCACCGCTTCACGATAAACGGCATAACCCAATCTCACTTCCCGTGAGGCTACATCGTCATCCAGGGTAACTTGATAACAACCGTGATGGGTAATCCAGTAAGCGCGACTGTCGCCTACATGGGTAATATAGATTTCGTGGGCAATCGGCAACGCCATGACTAGGGTTGTACCCATGCGTTTGCGCCCGTGACGATTTTCGCTATCGTTACGCTGACTGATTTTGTCATTGACGCTGGCTACAGCCATTTCTAAATCTGCTAGCAGCAGTGAAGGTTCTATATGATCAGAGGGTACTTTGGTTAGTTGCTGTACCTGCTGCTGAATAGTTTCAATGGCTAAGTTGGAGGCGACATTTCCCCCCTCATGTCCACCTATGCCATCACAAACTATCGCTAAAACTGTGGGTTGCGGTGGTTTGCTCAAGATGGTATCACTAGGCGGATAACAGGCATCTTCGTTACGTTCCCGCCTGGGGCCGGTGTCAGTTTTTGTAATAATTTGAATGGTAGGTGTTTGAAATTTGGCTAACTCTGCCAACCCTCGGTCTAAAAATGCTATTAATAGTTCTGGAGAGTTGATTTCACCTTCAATCAATAAATTACTAATTTGGTCAACAAATGGCGCGATCGCTGGTTTGGCATAGCGGCGTAGTTGCTGCCAAAATTCTCCTAATTTTGGTAACTCTGGTGCTGAGTGCGAGTCACAACTCAATTCTAATAACCTGACTAATGGCCCTTCTACCCGCAATAACTCCGGCTCCAGTAAGCTAGAGACAACGCCTTCGCTTTTTAAAGGTTGCCAAAGATGAGCAATTTGCCATAACCAATTGAGTTGGCGCATGGAATTGGCATTGCTCCAAGCCTCGGTTAAGCTGCTATAAAGATATACTTCTTGGGCTAAACTGTCTGTGAATAGGGGCGGTTTTTCTAATAGCAAAATTTCCCGGCGGATGCGTCCTTCTTGTATAGGTAAAACTCCATACACCTGCGGGATGTGTAAGCGATAGGGAATCAGTCTCAGATAAGGTTTGATGGGTTGGATGTTGTCTATTTCTGGGGCTTGGGGTAATAACCCAGGTTTTGTATCGAAGACAACGGATTGATTGATGATCAAATAGCGATCGGCTAATATTTCTCCAGGGCTGCCTACGCCTAAACCATCTCCTACCACCCATAAATAACGTTTAGGTAAGGGTGTGGAGCATCGCTGGCAAAACTTGTGCGTCAGGGGGTTTGCCGCCTGACAAAGTTCATTAGGGCAGTAGAGCGTTGCCGCATCATTTGTCATAGTGTTCGCACCGATCAGCGATTGGCATTTTTTTAACAGCACTGGTAGCGGCAATTTTAACCGCTTATTTTCCTGAAATTTTCAGTATCTCAGGTGTAATGATGATTTTAGCTGGCAGATACCAGAACATACTTATTACCTAATTTACAGTCTTATACAAATAACATACTCCTTTGTCAAACTTCCAGCCTGATCATAGCTTCTCTGCGGCTGTGACTTTCTATTATTCCAGCAACTAACTTCCACCCTGTCACCCTCTTTGTTGCCTTTGCTGTTACTATGTCACTACTGCCTGAGTCCGCCATTGAGAAAAACAGATATTTTTCTAGTTTATAATTTGCTGCTCTGCTCAGAACTTTAATTAAGAATTAAGATAGCTCAACCAACTTTTTCTCACTTCAGAATCCTCATGTCAGGCTGCCTAATACGCATCTGGTATGATGAAATTAATTAAACAAGTTTTCTCAAGGTCAGTAATCTTTCACTTCACCACAATATTCTCCAGCCAAAGAAAATTCATGTAAATTTTTGCTAAATTTGCTGATTGTGATCGTATTATTGCGATTTTTTGAGAAATTTTTTGTATCAAAATCTACTATTAATTGGAGGCGATGATGAGGTCTTTGGGAATCAGTAAACCAAATCAATCATGATATCCATGAACAGGTGGGGATTGACGCATCAGCAACAGCGCGAAGAAACTAGAGGCTTGACTAGCCCCTAGCCCCACCTCTTGTGGGTGACAGTTCTGGTTGCGCTGATCTTGGCTGAAGAATTCTTTGAGATCAGGCAATTGTGGAAAGTCAGGGACTGCTATTCGACTGCCACTTGGGGCAGACCCATACTATAGTTAGTGACGCGTGCAGACAGATTGTAGCTGATTTCACCTGATTGCAGGAGCGATCGCAAATAATGTTCTAAATCAGAGCCAATCCGGCGTAAGTTGTAGTCTGTGAGGTCTGCACCACTGGAGGCTTCGACCAGTTCATCAAACTGGCGATAAACCTTTTGTAAAGCATCTTCATTCCAGTTAAATTCGTTATCTGGATCAACATCCAGCGTTAAAACTTGATTACTGGGAACCAGTTCGCCTTCCTGGTCGATTTCTGCTGCAAAAATGCGAATATGCCGGGTTGTAGACTTAAGCAGCATCGAGTTTTCCATAGCAGGATGTGAGATTTGGGTTGATTATACTGAAATCATTTTAACTGAATCACCAGTAAAGATGAATTGGCCTGGCAAAGCCAGCCAGAGCCTTCTAAACTTACAGGTAGATTCTGTATGTTTGTCATGAAAGTCTGACGGGAGGGAGTTCCCCAACCTCCCCTGTTTACCCTACTTTCTTCAGTAAGGGTAGAAACCATTCCTGACCTTCAGGTTAATTTAGCTTTGAGACTATGCTATTGTTGAAAACCAAGTTTTGATTTTTGATAAATTTGTTCATCAAAATTGCCACAATTTTATGATAAAAAAACGTACATCAAGTAAATTTACGTAATTAGCCACCAAATGAGTCTAGCTGTAATCAATGCCCACAAAAACAGCAGATTTGCTTACGTGTAATTACGATAATTTGAGTAAAAACTCAAACTATTATTGACGGAAAAATAAAGTTGATGTAAAAACCTTTAAAAAGTTTGAACAAGTTCTTACAGAAACTTTATTGTATCGAATCTCAAAAACTGAATAATAGTTATGGCTTGCCTGAATCTGATCTGGCAAAGGAAGATTACACTACAGCAAAGTAAAAGTCTATCTAAATCAACACAGGAGAGTGCAATGGAATATAAATGCTATCACGGGAAAAAACACTATTAATTCAAACAGAGTAAATTCAAAAAAAATATAAAGAATTTGTGCAAGGGATTAGCTCCTCACCCTCATGACCACCAAGTAAAGGAACCGTCAGAATTATGAACTCGAAAGCATTACCACGTCAGATAAATAATCTCGAAGTAGGTGTTTATGAGTGCGAAATAAATCTTAAATTTCGGTTAATTGAGGAAAAGAGTTTGCTAGGCGATCGCGAGCAACTGTTGCAAGTGCTACTAGATGCCCTGACAGAAGGTTCAGATGATTTCTTAGAAATGCTACAAGCATCTGTAAAAGCCCAGGAAATCACAGAATTTAAAGCCTCGCCCCAAATGCGCCGCCAACTGATGCGTTTACGTAATGCGGTTGATAATAATCAATAGCTAACAATCAAGCTGTAATCAGCAGTAAGCTTGTATAACCTTATGCTTACATACAAGCTGTTAACCTACTCAGAAATAAGCTAAATCAAGCATCTACAGTGGTCTTCACTCTTTTCACTACTTAACCTAAATGAGTGTCTACTAATGCAAATCTGCCTGGCTTTTAGGGTGTATCACAGTTTCTGCTCTTTCGTAGCCTACAGGTAATATCGTTAACCAGGGTTTTACTTTCATTTGCAGGTATTAATTTAGTCAGCATCACCGCCAATCAACCACAATCTGTAATACTTGCGACATCATTAATTGATGATCAATTCCTCCGATTTTTCAGCCATTGATTTGTTAATTACATTCATTTATGGGCAAGGTTGGACTCATATCTAACCATACTGCTGCCATAGGTATTTTTGCCGAAATCATAGAAAATAATGGGAACGTGAAAACCCCTGGCTCAAAGGCTAGGGGTTAACGGTGAGAGTGTCAATGAGCTAGACCATGTTCTAAGGCGAAACGAACTAACTCGGTACGACTATTAGTACCGGTTTTACTAAATAAACGACTGACATATTTTTCGACATTTCGCACACTGGTTTCTAAGCGACGGGCGATTTCTTTATTCATTAGCCCTTCGGCTACCAAGTTTAAAACACTTTGTTCTCTGGGGGTCAAATCGATTTTAAAAGGGGCTGGGGATTGAGAAATCGCATTTCTTTGGGTTAATAAAGCCTTAATTTGAGCAATTTGACTGGCTAATTCGGCAATATCAGGTGTTTCGCCGGCTTCAAGTGCAACTGAAGCCTTGGCGGTGCGCCTAGCCAATAAGTTTTCTACTATTGCCACTAACTCATCAGGATCGAAGGGCTTGGGGAGATAAGCATCAACACCAGCTTGATAACCTTGAATGCGATCGCTCGTCATGCCTTTAGCTGTCAAGAATACTACAGGTAGCGATTGAAAGCGGGGGTCATCTCGCAATTGTTTGAGAAACTGATAACCATCCACTTGGGGCATCATGATGTCAGAAATTACTAGGTCGGGTGTATTGTGTTGCATTAAATCCCAACCTTCACGGGCGTTACTGGCAACTTGAACAACAAAGCCGCTTTCTTGCAAATAGTCTTTGACGGCTTCACGTAATCCGGGTTCATCATCTACCAGTAACAGTTGTGCTGACATTGAACATTTCCTTATGGTCTACCTATTTCCAATGTAGCGAATCCTGAATTGAAAATTCAAACTTTCTCTAACCACTCGATTGTCTTGGCTTGTTCAGATAATTTTGCATTTCGTTGTCCAGCTGCACGCGCCTTAGCTGTGAACAGACTAATGGGAGTATTTAATAAATCTATCAATGAAGTTTGACCGGCGATCGCCTTGACACTATCCCGTGGTAATTCTTTCAATAACCAACGTAATAAACGGTAGCTGATATCTGGAAGTTTCATCTCTGGCATTAACGCTACACCATGTAATTCGTGTAAATAGCGATTTGAGCGTCCATAGCGTCGCCATTGACTGGCTAATTCTCTCAGTGTAGTGCGGTGGTGGTGCTGAACGATCGCCTCTGGGGCAAATTCTAAACGTCCAATATTTTTTTGTAGAATCCGCCAGCAAATATCTGCATCACCGCCAGTAGTCAGATAGGGACGAAATAAACCGACTGTTGCTAATGCAGTGCGACGAATTGCTAAATTAGCAGTTTGACCGTAGGGACAAAAGGGATGGGCTAGGGTATGCTTTTGAGATAAAGTTTCTTGACGCTCTGCGTGTTGTTCTAGGAGCGTATGACCGGGTAGTGCGGTGATTTCTCCGGCCACAATCACCACATCTGGAGCAATAAACGGCTGAATTAATGATGTGAGCCATTGGGGTTGGGGACGACAATCAGCGTCTGTAAACGCCAAAATCTCACCCACAGCCGCACGGATACCAGTATTACGGGCTGCATAAGAGCTTTGAATGTGGTTTTCGCTGAAGGGGCGAATGGTAATTGGGGAATTAGCGGCAGATGTTTTGAGATAGTCAAGGGTGCGATCGCTACTGTTATTATCTACCAGCAGGTATTCTACCCTATCTTTTGGGTAGGTTTGAGACACCAGACAGTTAATTAACTCTGGTAAATCTGCCGCACCATTATAAATAGGAACAACCACCGATACCATTGGCAAGAAATTGCTGGCGGTGGTTGTATCAATTTCCTGATAGTTCATAGTGCCTGTGATTGTGGAGCAAAGGGAAGGGTGCAGGGGTGCAGGGGTGCAGAGGGGAAAAATCCCGTACCCAGTACCCAGTCCCTAGTATTCCCATCCACAATCAGATATTAGTCAAGTCAGGCTGGTAATAACTGAGAATACTGATATTGGAACACCTGATCACAAAATTTAACTTTTAAAATTTCCAGTCGTTGATACCAACACTCAAGGATTGAGAGGGCTGATTGAATGGAGGTTGGGCAAAGTTGTTATTAGATAAAACAGCGATCGCCCGACTATATTGAGGATCATTCTGAGTACCAATCAGACTGGGATTAGTTGCTAACTGACGCTCTTGGGCTTCTGTTAACTCTAATTTAATATCTGGGATAATTCCCTTTTTATTGATATCTGTGCCATTGGGGGTGTAATAGTGAGCAATAGTCACCGCCAAGCCAGAACCATCTGAGAGTTCATGCACTGACTGTACCAAAGCTTTGCCAAAGGTTTGAGAGCCGATGACTACTGCTCGCTTATTATCCTTAAGCGCACCTGTGAGAATTTCACTAGCACTCGCTGAATTACCATCTACCAAGATTGCTAAAGGCAGTTTTGTCAAAGCGGTGCGATTAGCTCTAGTATTTTCGTTGACTCCCTTACGATTCACTGTGCGGACAATCCTACCGTCATCTAACCACATCCGAGCAATTTCAATACTCGCCTGTAATAAACCGCCAGGATTACCACGTAAATCTAAAACGAAGGCATCTACTTTTTTCCCGTTCAAATCCCGGATAGCTCGGCGCATTTGATCTGCGGCGTGCGCGCTAAACTCACGCAAACGAATGTAACCAATGCGACGATTTCCTTCTTGTTTGACTGTCGCACTGACTGTTGGCACTTCAATATTTGCCCTTGTCAGTTGCACATCAAAGCTACTACTTCCTTTACGTCCTAACCGAAGTGTAATGTTACTACCTGCCTTGCCGCGAATTAATTTGGAGGCATCATCTATTTTCATTTGCTGAGTAGATTTGCCATCAATAGCCAAAATTTCATCGCCTGCTTTAATTCCCGCCTTTAAAGCTGGGGAGTTTTCTATGGTTTCTACAACTGTCAAACGCTTGGTTTGTTCATTGATTTCCATGCGAATCCCAATCCCAGACACTTCCCCAGAAGTTTGATTAGTTAAGACTTCAAACTGTTTCGGATCTAGGAAGCGTGTATATGGGTCATTTAACTGTTGTAGAGCTTCACGAATCGCTACATAAGCCTCTTCTTTAGATGAATATTCTTTACTTAATAGGCTTTGCCTTATTGCTAGCCAATCTTTTTGATTAAAGTTGCCGTCAACATATTCACTATTTACTATTTGCCACACTTGGTCAACTAATGCTTTAGGACTGTCTTGTAAGGCAGCGTGAACACTACGAGTCCAAGCAGAGCCAAATACAGAGACAGAGGCAGTTGTGGCGATCGCTCCTCCAATTAGGGCTACTTGCAGGGGCGAGTGAAGTTTCGCAGATTGGTTCATGTATATCAGCAGGGATTTACGATGTTGTTGACAGTTTAGCAATCAGGCTTTTGAGAAATTCTTAAGTTTTTATACTCATTTTTTTAGCTAGGCTTCTTTCATCATCTTACCCTTTCAATTATGCTAAAATTTTGCATTAATTTATCAAACAAACCGTATCTGGATTTGCTAATTCTTTGTTAGTCTAATCTAACACTGTGACAATAGTGTGACAGTTGTGCAACTGTCTTATTTCCTCCATATATTAATTCTATAAGATAGCATTTCGTTGGCTCAAGTGTGGGTCTTTCGTTACTGCAATCAGCAGGTTTTTTGTCTTATGTTATGAGACGTAAATTTACCAAAAATTTATCAATTAAACCTGGTAGCAAATGCCGCAAACCGTTGCAGTTGTTACAAAAATCAGCTTGGGTTTTATGCCTATTGTTGGCAAGTTGGTTAATTGTCACCACTATAAACCTAGTTGTCGCCTCTTCCCAGCCAGTGGATGCCTTTTTTGTCCTGGGTGGCAGTATTCGCCGTGAAATTTATATTGCCCAAACAGCCAAAGAAAATCCACAAATCCCTATTTTAATTTCTCAAGGTTCTCCCGACCCATGTATATGGCTAATTTTTCAACGAGAAGCAACAGATTTGCAAAACGTGTGGCTAGAAAAATGTGCTAATTCTACCTTTGGAAATTTCTATTACGGAATTCCGATTTTACGCAGATGGGGAGTACACAAAGTCAAACTGATTACTTCCCCAACTCACTTACCTCGCGCTCAATGGATGGCGCAGATTCTCTTAGGCTCTCATGGGATTTGGGTTGAATTCGATATTGTTCAGGAAACAGGTATTCCTGGTAATTACGAGTCTGCTTTAAAAACGGCACTAGACATAATACGTAGTTTATTATGGGCGGTTGTCAGTCAAATCATTCAACCCTCATGTACAAATGTCACCAAACTTACTGATGTAAATATGCCAGCGTGGGAAAGTCGAGGCTTTAAATGTGAACGTCAGGGAGGTTTGGGAAGATGAATACCTTGCGGTTTAATTGGGCAGGGAATATCGGGCTAAAGTTGCCTGAAGTTTCAATGTAGTTAATTGCTCTATAGCCTGGATTAATTGCTGCTGTTCTGGTGCTAACTCTAGTTGTCTCAAAGCTTGATTGAGGTTATTACCAGAATGGATTTTTTGTTGCAGTTGAGTGCGTTGGGTTGAATTTAAAACGGCTGAGATGTCTTTATTGCGGCGTTGCAGTATAGCTTGGAGTTGTTGACGCTGCAACGGAGTCAAATCCAACTTAGACAAATCAGGGTAGTGATTAACAACATTGACAACAGGGGCAATAATTGGCTGAGAGAGGAGTTGAAATCTAAAAGGTGCTGCCAAGGCAACACTCGGCATCAGTAGAACTAGGGCAAGAGTGGCAGCTATTAGGGGCAAAGATAGCCACTTTGGAAAGTTGATTGCCATATTTAGCAGTTTCCAGGGGGAGATGAGGAAGATGAGGGGGATGAGGGGGATGTAGCTTGCTTCTCTTACGAGACGCTACCGCGTTCTCTACGAGACGCTACGCGAACGCGTAGCGTCTCCGTAGGATTCACCCGCAGGGTGGGAGATGAGGGAGAAGGAAGAAGCAGGGGGGCAGGGGAGTAGGGGAGATGAGGGAGATGAGAAAGCAGGGGGCAGGGGGAGAAGACTTTTACCCAGTCAACAGTCAACAGTCAACCATCAACAACTACTCTGATTTTTTGATTCTGTCAATTTCTTGGCGTAATTCTGCGATTTGACGGCGCAAAATGTCGGCTTCGGTTTCTGGGGTTTGGGAGGCTACATCGACTGCGCCGGAAGCGGGCGATCGCTGATAATTACCCCGGCGAATTTCTTGATATTCTGATGATGTTGCCCATTGGCGTAAATACTGCACTCTTTCCACCGGGAAAGGATGACTCAACATCATGCCCTGTCCGCCGTTGTACATTAAGAATTTATACACTTGATTTAGCCCATCTTCGTCTAATGCCTGATAGGTTTCTGACTGCTTGATAAATTCTTGTAAACTACATTCGTTCATATATTGGCTACTACCGCCAGAAACCTTCATCATCGAAGACATGACGGTATTTAAGTCATCTATCACCAAAAAAGCTGCTCTATCTGCGGATAACTCAGCTTTTCGCCGCCATTCAAAAAAAGCGTAAATCAAGGCTTGAGACACCAAGTTACCAATGCCCAAGGTTAAGTCACCTAGTGCAGAAGCGGCACCCATCGCCCACATCGCCATTTGAATTAAAATAGTATGACCACATTTAATATGCCCCAGTTCATGGGCTAGCACCGCCCTAATTTCGGCTTCATTTAGTAAGTCTAGTATCCCTGTATTGATCACTATGTAAGGATGCTCTTGGCCGAGGGCATAGCTATTTGCTTGGGGATTTTGTGCAACAAACAGTGTGGGTTCGGGATAAATGTCCAAATCCCTGACACATTCACGAAACATCTGGTAAATAGTGGAATATTGACGCGGCCCGACTTGGATGGTGTTGCCCATGAGATAGACTAACTGAGGGCGTTCGTAGAAAAATTCCACAAATTTACGAGCGATGAGATCAAATCCCGGTAAACTGCGTAAAGCTTGCTCGGCTTGGCTATCCAGTGGATGGCGAAAGGCTTCGCTGGAGATTCCTGTGTAAGTTGGCATAATTTAGGATATTCAGTCAGTGAAGATGAATCAGTGGTAGTTGTCATTAATGGGCTGAAGAACTAACAACCCCCAAATGACAACATAATAGAAATGGGGCTATTGGCAGTAAACGACATTTTGTATGGGATTTTAAGTGTGTGATTGAGGCAGAAGTCCATTTGTCATTACATAACTTCCTGCGATCGCAAGCGGGTTTCCCTTCCTGGCCCCATCACTTAACGATGGCACGGTTGGTAGCACGGGCTTTACGTTTGGGACGTAGTGCGTTAATTCAAGTCGGCGCGGTTTGCGGCTATCAAGGGCTGTACCGCACCAGTTTTGTAGCATCTGCTTTGATGTGGCCGGGGGCTGTAATCATTGTAGCCACGGAAGCAGTACAACAACGGCTATTGCGGGTGGAAATTCCTCGCCTACAGCAATGGCTGCAAGCTAACAAACCAATTAGAACCGGTGACACTTGGCCTGGTTCTGAGTTCCAAGGAATACTTCTCACTTCTCCGCAAGCTTGGTTAAAACGACAGCTGACAGATGCTGATGATTTTCCCCCAGGCATACCTACGATTATTGATGGAGTAGATGATTTGGAAGATTGGGTACGTGATCAACTTACCCAAACTCTTCAACCCCAAGACTGGGATGAACTCATCTTGGCTTGTCCTCAGCAAGCCGAGACAATTCGCACCGCCAGGGCGCAACTGACACAGGAATTATTCAAGCATCCGCCTAACCCCTACGAATGCTATTTAATTTCGCACTCAGAAGCGGATATCTTTCAACATCTGTGTGCGGTGTTAACCTCAGTCGAAGGTTTACCACAAGTGTGGCAAAAATTCTGTAAAGAATTTTCACAAGTCAACGATGATTCAGCCGTGCCTTTGTTCTGGGCGACTATTGCCCGTCGTCAAGGTTTATTTTCTCTGCACTACGCACCAATTGAGTTAGCTGCCAGTCTCGCACCGATTTGGCAACGGCAACCAGTAGTATTAATTGGTAGTGCTTTAGAGCCAGAAACAGAGGCTCCTTTATTCCGTCAACGTTTGGGTTTAGAAGATGTAACTTGCTTGAAATTTGCCTCTGATAGCCAATCAGAAGCGATTCAACTTTACATTCCTTACCAATTGCCCCTACCCAATACGCCGGAATTTCAAGCAGCATTTATTCATAAGGTGCGGACGCTGGTATGTCTTTCTGCGACAGCACCAGGGCTAACCTTGTTATTGGTGGGGGATGTGCCACTGAAGGCGCAAGTGGGAGCAATTCTCGCCGCCGAGTTTGGTTCACGGGTGCAGGTAGAAAAAACCTGTTTAGATGAAAACGGCATTTTGGTGAGTGGTTGGGAGTTTTGGCGAGAACATCAAGGAGTATTACCAGCACCGCAATTGTTAATTATTGCAACTTTACCTTTACCATCTTTAGAACATCCCCTGGTAGCTGGTAGGGTAGCTCATTATAAGCGATCGCATCAAGATTGGTTTCGGCTATATCTCCTACCCACAGCTTTGAATGAATTGCAACGAGCAGTAGCCCCTGTGCGCGAAAATCAAGGTATTGTGGCTTTACTAGATAGTCGTGTGATCAACCGTAGCTATGGCTCTCAAGTTCTAGCAGCCTTAAGTCCTTTAGCACGAATTAACTATCTTGATCCAAGTCTGTTTGCTCATAACAATGAAGAAAATTCTGCTTAGGATGTAGCACCACCTCAAAGCCACAAAATCAGAGCTTTAAAAACTCGTCAAAATTTAATCGAGAAGCATTAAAGTGGATTTAGAGTTGAACTTTTGAACTGCAAATTACTAAATTATGGGTGAAGCAAAACGTCGCAAAGCCACAATGGGAGAAAATTACGGTCAAGATCCGCGAATCTTACCTTGGGTTCCCATCACTAAAAGCCAAGCTGAATTATTTGTGAGTTTGACTACTCGCGGAGCCTGGATTGGTATTGGTGTGATGGTTGTTGTGTGGTTAACAGTTCGTTTCATCGGGCCTGCCTTCGGTTGGTGGCAAGTTGTTGCATAAAAATTTTAAAAGTGTTTCAACCTAAGTTTGTAAAAATTCTTATCTATCTCTGGACTGTTAGGCTAATCAAGCCTAACCTATTTTCCATACTTAGGTTGAATGTTTCATGCTCAAAAATTGAGGAGCGTGAAGCCAGCCCAGTGGTATTTACTTAACTTGTGCCAATAGTCGCAAGTTAGTTTATCTTCCATCCGATAGAAGATATCAACGTAAATTCAGGAGGAATATAAGCTTACTAAGCTAGGATAATCATCCAATTTATAGTTGAGTATATTTTGGAGACTCTCACCCTAGTTTGGCATATCGATCAGCATCATTCAGGGTGGTTATTACCAGTTGTTTTGCAGCCATGATCAATTGAGTAAACATTAATTAATTATGATTGCAGTTTATGTCGAAACCAGAAAACTTACTCAACATTGATGTGACTGCATAGAGCGGCTAAAGCTTTAGTGTTTCATTGGTTTGACACCAATTTTGTCGTTGCGTAAACAAGGCTACTATTTATTTATAACCCGCGCTAGAGTAGCCAGCTTTCAATATTCAATATGATGGTCGGCTATCAGAGTTTTTTGAAGAAACTTGTGTGCAACTTGGAGGATAATTAAATCTAATCTATTCTATAGAGTTTAATTATAGATTCTCTGTGGAATTAAAGCGCATTCTGGCAATGGCAGCCTCAGATTACCGCAATGGCAAGATAATGATTCTGAGTATGATCATGGGTGGTGTTGAGTTTCTAGAAATTTTAGTAGTAGTGGCTTTTGCCTCCAATTGAGGATTTCGTGTAAGTTGTTAGCAAAACTACTGATGACTGGCAAAGCTCAAACTAGCAACTCAGCAACCTGGCCCATTCACTTGATATCTTGAGGAGGTGTGTGTTGGATGTACCAAAATCACGGGGTAAAATAACTCTCACTCAAGAAAAATGTATCTTTTCTGGCATAACAAGTCTACAGTAAACGGCAAAACTAGCTGACATCTGTGAGCATTACCCAAATTGGATGTATGTTACCCAGGAATTGCCATCCGTGGTTTTCCAGTGGTTGACGAATACCTAGCTTGAGTTAAGCTGAGAGCGATCGCTGTTACGAACAATTACACAAGACAGAGTTTTGTCACAAAAATCATCATTTTACTAATTCTATCTGCTCGTTTGATTTGGCAAACTGAATAGTTTGATACGACAAACAATGAAGTTTTCTCTTACCTTAAGCTAGGTAGCCATTTAACTACCTAATTAGTGTCCGGTTATTGTAATGAATAGTTTACAATACCAATGGATGAGAAAACCTAAAGAAAATATAAAAGTGACTCAAATGACTGTGGTGTCTGGAGGACAAAAGTGTTTCAAAGACTAGCGCATCAACACCGGCAATTCGTTCAAGACTTGGTAATGAACCTACAAGCCTTGGCAATTGTACTAGAAAGACGGGGATATCCTGCGTCTTGTTACACCTGTGGCGACCAAATGAACAGTGCTTCATTTATGGTGAGTTTGGGAAATAATCACCTCATCCGGTTTTTAGTATCCGACTATGGGATCACCTGGACAGAGATGCGGGATGATCGGGAATTAATGAAATTAGAAGGTGCAGAAGCTATTCACCAACTACAAGAGCTAGCGAATCTTGTCAAGCAACCTACACCAGTGATTGCTGGTAGTAAAGTTTTGGCAAAAAGAGGTTAATTTCGTCTATATTCCTGTCTTGGTGGGTGTGAGTGAAAACTCCTCCAGCAATCGATCTCCTGTCGAGAATCGATTCATTTTTAAGTGTAAAATTTTATTACCAGAGGATAAACAGCAAACATAATTTTTTTTCCACTTCATTTGAGTTAGCCACAGAATAGGGTGCGTTTCAGGTTGACGAAATGCACCCTATGTCTCATCTTATATTGTGCGAAATGCTTAACAGTACCTAAAATACCGGGTTTTTCCAGCATTCATCCCACCCAGTTTTTCAACCTGGTGCAAGATGTCGCAGAATGATCATTTCAGCCTAATTTGCTACCTCAGCCATTTCAATAACTCGCCCTTCATAATCTTTCACGAGAAAATTGAGCGGTTTTTGGTTACGAATCTTGAACTTGAGACCGCGTGTTTCTACTCGCAATAAAATCATCTCTAGGCAGTCACGGTCAAAACAAACATGACGTTGCTGATTTTTAGTACCTAAACTAGCTCCAGTAATCACATGTAGTTGGGTATTTTTCTTTAATTGATACCACAGCCCATCATTGCCGTTGTTCATTGTTCTGCCTGACAAGCTAGGACTGGTGGACATATATAGCGGATCTAACCCCGTTGCGCCTATAGTTTGTTCGTAGTTGTAGTAGTAGTGCAAAGGCACTTCTGCGGCTGGTAAATCTAGCAGCCCTTCATATAACTGTCGGGCAATTTCTAGATCAGAAACCATTACAGTATAAACTTTGGGCGCGCTGGTGAGAAATAGCCACATAGCACCTGCATAGGCTGCTAGTAGCATCACCATAATACCTTGGGTAGAAAACAGGCTATCTAGGGGAAGGGAGGGCAAAAAAGAGCCTAAAGTCAAAGGCGCGAGCAGGAACGATATCACACTAGCTGCTATAACCATGAACAAATTAGAAATTATATAGAGGGAGCCGCTTTTATTATTGTCTATGAAGACTCAAAAAGGGTCTTGATTCTAGTGTATCAAGAGTCAGTCTGAGCTTTAAACAGACTAACGTCAAGGTATTATACGGCTGAAACTCAGAATCATATTGCCAATATTATCTTAACTGCTATCTACCGACTGCTTTATGCAAATTCCTCATTTTCCTGAAGCTAATCACCCACTGGTAAAGTCGCTGTTTCATCACAGTGACCAAGAACTGCTGTCTTTGTTTCAAGATCATCCTGATGCTGGCAGATACTTCACAGTGATTTTTTGCCGTTACAGTCCGATAGTTTACACCTTAATTCAACATTCAGCGCGATCGCCTGTGCAAGCTGAGTATTTATTTGCCCTAACTTGGCGACATATCTATTATCAACTCGGTGGATTAGATTTAAACAACCCCCCAGCCGGCCAGGAAGGTTTGACTTTACAAAACTGGCTAATTAATCTCACTGCTTGTTGCATTAACGAAATTGAACTACCACCCACCGAGGCAATACATTATTCTCTGCAAGCAACTTCACCGCCGTTATGGTGTTATGTCGAACAGGCGTTAGATCAATTACCGCCAATATTGCGCTTAATGCTGTTAATGGCTCAAACTTTCCATTGGAGTGAAACGCGCATTGCCGCTTACCTACAAGCCGAAGGCGAAAAAATTACACCGTCTGAGGTAGCTAATTTTCTTCAGTCAGGCTATCGTATGCTAGAAGAACAATTACCTACAGACATTCGTGCCATTTATTTGGGCGAGGATATGGCTCAATCATAGCCTAAGTATATCCGCGTATGCTGTCACTTTTGATATTGACAAAATAAAACTGTTTTTGCAAGCTTGTACTGAAACAGATAATTTCCGGGGTAAGTTTTATGAGCAGAAGGCATACGGTTTTAAATTTAATTCCTTACCCTCAAACTTTCAGTTTTGGGTGGGTGAATAAATATCAGTTTTTGAGTTATTACCTGTTACTTGTGACTTTGCTGCTTCATCCTCTGGCGGCGGGTGCGGTTGACATTACGCAACAACTGCATCGTCCTTTAAGCAGTTCATTTGGGCGACAATCTAGAGATGAAGCCGATAAATTATTACGTATTAGTCAGCAGCAATATCATGCTGGTGCGGCGGCGAAAGCCATTGAATCCGGCTTACAAGCACTCAATATTTATCACTTAATTGGTGATGTCAAAGCTAAAGGTTCGACTTATGATTTGCTAGCTAGGGCTTATATACAGTTAGGTCTTTATAAAGAAGGTGAAGACGCTTTACGGCGACAGTTAGCGATCGCACGAGACACCCATGATTTTCAATCTCAGATATTTGCTTTAAATAACCTGGCTACATTGTTCCTACAAGCTGGGGAACCCATCCCCGCCGGGAAGACAGTAGAGGAAGCACTGAAAATTGCTCACAATGTCAAAAATATAGAAGGTGAAGGACTATCTTTAAGTAATTTAGGTTTAGTATCAGCTAGGCTCGGAGACTACAACCAAGCCATTAAACTGTATGAAACCGCGCTCAAATACCGCCGCCAAACAGGTGATATTAACGGTGAACTCAACACTTTAAATAACTTAGGTGATGTTTATCTAGCGGCGGGTAATTATCCAGATACGATAGGGACTTATGGCGCAGCCTTGCGGATGGCTAAAATCAACAGCGATCGCACCAATCAATTACGGGCGATTGATGGTTTAGTTGCAGCGCACAGTGCCGTCGGGCGTTATGAACGCGCCTTCGAGTTACTGCAACAACGCTTAATCCTAGCCCAACAATCACAAAATCTGCGAGAACAATTAAACTCCTTTGAATCTTATGCCCAACTTTATGAACAGCTAGGGAATTATTCCACAGCTCGTAATTTTTACGAAAGAGCCATCATCCTCTCACAAACCCTAGAAGATAGTAAAAAAGAAGTTTTCTTACGGGATCGAGTCACGCAAATGCTCAAGAAGCCAGGGCGGAGGTGAAAAGAGAGGCAGGGGGGCAGGAGGCAGGGGAGGCAGGGGAGGCAGGGGAGGCAGGGGAGGCAGGGGAGGCAGGGGGAGAAAAACTAATGACCAATGACTAATGACTAATGACTAATTCAAAAACACAGTACCATCTTGTTGAATTCTGACTGTACCTTTATCTTCGCCGGGTTCAGTGGTAGAGTTGAGGGTAACTCTTAACATCCCTGCTTCCCCGGTGGGTTGTGGAATTACCTTCACTAATCCGCCATCCTTACGGTAGATTGTCAGTGTAACTGGTGCGCCTAAACCTTGGAGCATGACATTAGAGTTACCTTGAAGCGTTCGGGGTTCCGTATCGCCAATTACTTGATAAGTTACCTCCGCACCAGTATTATTCACTAAATTGACATTTACCCTACCATTGGCGAGTGCAAGTCTAGCACTGGCTGGTTGTCGTTCCCTTGGTAGGGGCGGTTGAGCGACAGACACCTCTGGGCGAGCCGGAATTACTTGCTCAGGATTGATACCTCGTGCTATCAACTGTTGAGTGAAAGCATTGGGAGGACACCCTTGAGGTACAACATTTCTAGTATTGAAAGGCTCTTCATAATAAATCCGAGGGCAGGGATTAATGCCCGTAGTGCGAGTTTGGGGTGCTTCACCGCCCATACCCATCCCTGGCTGATATGGTGACTGTGTGACAGGGGGTAAAGTTGCCGGTAAAAGTCCTTGAGCTGCTAGCCTGCGAGTTAAGGTATTAGGAGGACATCCCCTTGGTACTAACACCCGCTCATCGTGCGGTTTTTCGTAAAAAATACTAGGACAAGGGTTAACTCTGGAATTAGGTTCCGGTATGGGTTGTTGTAGGGGTTGTTGTAGGGGTTGCTGTGCTGATACTGCTTGAGGAATTGCTGATATGCTCATCAGTAATCCTCCACAGATAGCACTAAATAATTTAGTGGAATTTTGCAACTTTTGAGAATGTATAGACATGATTAACTCCTGTGGAAATTTAAGTTTTACAGGTTTAAACATTTATTAATTAGCCAATTCAACAATAAAAAATAAACTTAATTACTGAAACTTGACGTATATAAGTCTAGCAACTATTAATTTTGAATATATCTAGCTTTAGACCGGAAATAATAGACAAAAATCACGGTTTTTTCTCTCTTAAGTATGAGTTTTAATGTCTAAAAAAATCCGATTCAACAGTAAATATTAAGTAGTGGCGTGGCAAGGCTAAAATAGTGCAAAAATATAGTTCTTGTGTGTGGTGTAAGCTCTCTAGCCTGCACCGGACTGGCTAGAGAACTTATCCCACAAGAGAGTTTTAATGCAACACTTTAAGCTGGCCAAGTCACTACAATTTAAGGTTTACTGAAAACAATTTATAGCTGTAATATCAAGTCCGGTTAATTACTGATAATTAACTGAAGATGCAGACTTTTCTCTGACTCTGTTCCCCGTTCCCCGTTACCTGTTCCCCGTTACCTGTTCCCCGTTACCTGTTCCCTGTTCCCCGTTCCCTGTTCCCTAGCCCTCACAGATATGATAACTATTCCAACGGACATGACCAATATTTCAGGCAGTTCCTAACTTTCAGCTAAAGCACCCTAAAATTTTAAGCTTCATCCCAAAGTTGACGTACTTTGTCAGGTAGCCAACTAGAAATTTCCTGAATTCTTTGGGGAGATAGTTCGTCTTTAGTGGCAGAAAATACGGCTTTAACTACTTGTTCGCGGTTTACATTTGGGGGCATTCCGCCTTCATTTGCCACCCGAAATAAAAAGCGATCGCTATCAATTTTAAAAATACCAGGCCCCTGCCACGGTGGACGTACCCGACTCAAAAATCCCACAAGTGGATTTGTATCATGCCATAAATCAGCTATTTCCATTTGCAGTGATTTATCCTCACTGATTTCTGCTGGTTCGTGTAGTTCTGCTTCCACTCTGTCAGCAGTTTCTGTAGTCATCAAGTCCCGCATCACCCGGAATACAACTTCTGTGATATCTCTGGCATCATAGATATCTGATAAACCACTTTTTTCCTGAACTTTTTCTAAAAATGGTGTATCTTGTTCTTTGATATTAGTTCTCATTTCAGCCTCCGACACTAAATTTATAGCTGCATTTCCCACAGAGAAAATAGCAGTTTAGATGAATAATCCTGTGGTTAGGTATTAGCCATTAAACTGCTTCCTCTAGAGGTTTTGTGTAAACAATGCAAGCTTTACTTAATAAATTAATAGTGCAAGTGAGGAGAATTCATCTATCACAGGAAACAATTATTGAATATAGAATTAAGACTCAAGAGTTATTGGTAAACAGACAATAAAAGTAGTACCTTTGCCTAAAGTGCTTTCTACTTGAATTTGACCTTGGTGATGTTCGACAATAGCGTGAGCGATCGCTAACCCCAAACCTGAACCAGTAGCACTGTCTGTAGCCAGACTCCCGGTTTTATGGGTACGTGCCGGATCTACACGATAAAAACGGTCAAATAATCGAGGTAACGCCTCAGATGGAATCCCTACGCCAGTATCACTTACCTTAACTTGCAAATATGCCGCACCGTTGTAGCGCATTTTATCTATGCGTCCTAGTTCTACATTCACCTCCCCACCGCCTGGGGTATATTGCAAAGCATTACCAATCAAATTAGTAAACAACCGCACCAATTGATCCCAATTACCCCAGAGTGTAAACCAATTTTCTAACAACTCTGCGCTAGTTTCCGAAGCGGGAGGATCTACCAAATGCAAATTTAGCGAGATAGCTTTGTCTGTAGCAAGCAGTTGTTGTTCTTCCACCACCTCCATCAGCAAAGCATCTAACGGACAATCTGCAAAACCATCTTTGCTCATGCCACTATCTTGGCGTGCTAAGAATAATAAATCATTGACTAACTTGCCCAAACGCTGTGTTAACCTTTCCACCACCTTCAACTGTTGTCGATAGTTTTTTGACATACTAGCTTCGGCTGGTGCTAAGTCTAAATCAGCCAAAGCCACTTGCACATTCGTTTGAATCAACGTAATCGGACTTCTCAACTCATGGGAAGCATCAGCTGTGAATTGTTTGAGACGTTGGTAAGATTCCCCCACAGGTTCCATCGCTTTCCCGGAAAGGAACCAACCGCAATAACCCACAGACAGCACCATTAAACCAGTACCCAACGCTAAATCAAAAATTAACTGACGACTCGGTTTAGTCACTTCAAACCAAGGATGACTCACACGCAGATATCCTAAAACCTGTCGTCCCACTTCTACGCGCTGCGTAACTTGTCGCAATAACAACTCTGAATCTTCCCATGTTTGTGATGCTGCCTTGGGTATGTGGACGGTTTCACCAGTGCGGTTACTGTGAATGGGAACATTTAGAGGCTCAGAAAAAGTAGACCAGATTAACTCACCAGTCGGACTAAACCATTCTAAATCAATATGGTCATCTTCTACCGTCTGGGCATTGTTGCGAAAACTCGCCTCTACATTAATATGTAATTGTTCAGCGTCGCCCTTCACTGGCTCAATCACTAAAGAACGCTCGACTATTTCCACCACATGATTCAACGTATCATCTATGCGTTCAATTAACGTACTACGCACATATAAATACACACCACTAGCAAACAGCAGTAGCAGCACAGCAGTGACAGCAGTGTACCAGATAGCCAGACGGCGACGAGTAGCTTGGAACATATCGCAACTCAACCAAAAGCATATATAAGTAGCTATAAGTAGCTCAACTTAAAAACACGTCATACCCAAATCCCCGATTTCTCGAAGAAGTCGGGGATTTATCCCATCATCATTTTATCTTGGATAGGACTTACGCAAGTGTCACCTTAAAGATGTCTTGTAGGGTGCTTTAGAATGCTTAAATGCTGTCAATAAATAAATGTATTTTTGTTATCTGACCCACCCTACTATTATGCCAGTTGCGTAAGTCCAGTTTAATATGATGAAAGTAGTTGTTCAGCAAATTTAATTTTGACGGTTTGCGAAGAAATGCGTTTGTTAAGTTTTGATTAGGCTAAAAGCGCGTTTATGCTCTCTTTTTCTCAGGGAGGGTGATTTTATTCCCCTCGATTCCAGCTATGGAATCTCATCTCGGTATTTCCCACAGATTATCTGATTTTGTTCTAGTAATCTTTGCAAAAAAATATTTAATCCTACCATTTATTTTATACCTACCAAAAAAGATTAATCCTATTTAAAATAATTTAACAATTTCATGATGAAACTTGGCATTTTTAAGTAATTCCACGGAAGCATAGTTTTTAGCATAAAAGTTAAATTCTAGATGCACTTGAAATGTGAGGAAACTGTCCAGAGAAAACAAAAAGCCAGAAAGATAAAAAAATATCTTCCGGAGTCAGTTTAAATTTTGTGAAAAAGAATCTAGTTACTCAGAAAATCAGGATAAATTCATACATGACAAAAATTCTACTTCTACACCTTGACTAGCAACTCAGATACCAGCAACCTAATAATATATAAAACAACTCCTAACAATATAAAAACATCTTGTTAATGGGATAGATACTCAAATTGAGAAATTTTCCCATTTATCCAGCCAGAACAAAGCCGTAAATTCACATAATGGAATATTAAAATTCTGCTTAGGTTGCAACTCCACACCAGCAAACCTGGTTTTGACATAACTAATGGTTAACTATGGTTGAGTGATGACAATTAATTTGTGCTAATTAACGCGGCAATCCTGTAAATCGTTGGCAATCTTAATTGTCGAACTTATAAAAATACCAAGGAAACAAAGATGGGAACTTACAACGGAACAACACCCTTCCCCGATCCGGGTAGTAACACATCCACAGCCCTAGACACTGCAACCTATATTGGTGGATCTCTCCTCAGCACACCAAGCTTATTTCAAGAAAGTCTTAGCCGTTTAACTCCATCTGATCTATCGGATTATTACAGATTCACTATCAGCAGTTCTAGTATAGTCACCTTAGAAATGGATGGACTAACTGCTGATGCTAATTTGTTCCTGCGAAATAGTGCTGGTAGCTCCCTGCGTGCTTCTAGCAACACTGGAACTGATCCAGAGAGAATACGTTTTAGCTTGGCGGATACACCAAGTAACGTATTTTACGCACAGGCCTTTATTCCATTCGGTTCAACTGCCACCGATTATAATCTTCGGCTCTCCGCAGAAGCTATTCAGCAAACCAATATAGACGATAATACAACTGCCAACGCCAGAAATATTGGTACATTCAGCACTACAAGTAGTATCACTCCCATAACTGATTATGTCAGTAGCTCAGGTCAAGTTCAAGATGCAAACGACTACTACAGTTTCACAATAACCAACAGTGGCACAGTTAACATCGATTTGAGTAGTCTGAATGGTACTGATATTCTCTATGCTGATCTTGAACTCAGAAATAGTGCCAATTCAGTTCTTCAACGCAGTGATACTGCTGGAACAACATCAGAGTCAATTAATCGCAGTCTTGCTGCTGGTACATACTATATCCGGGCTTACTCCTCCTCAGATCCGGGTAACTATCAGTTAGATTTTAGCTTTACCGCCGACCCACCAGACGAAGGGGGAAACACAGTTGGAACTGCTACTGCCATTAATTTACCTTATGACATATCAGATCAAGTCAGCCTAGGAGACACTAGCGATTATTACCAGTTCACCTTAAATGAAGCATCTCTAGTAGATATCAGATTCACATCCCTGACAGCCGATGCCAACTTATATCTGCAAAATGCAACTGGTGGTAACATTATCAGCTCAACCCAGTCGGGAACAGCCTTAGATGCAGTTCGGATCAGCTTGGCTGCTGGTACTTACAACATCTTAGTTAACCGTGGTTCGGCAACGACAGCTGAATATACCTTGAGTGCATCTGCTGAAACCATCGGCACAGATCAAGCACCCAACGAGACAGGCACAGCACTGGATTTGGGGAGCTTAAATAGTAGTATCTCCCGCAGTGAATTTGTAGGCAATATAGACACTAATGATTACTATAAATTCACTGTAAATACAACTTCTGAGTTCAGCCTTGCTCTGAATATTTCGAGTAACTATCCAGATTTGCAGCTAGTTAATGCAGATGTGCAACTTCTTAACAGTGGCGGTACACAAATCGCTATATCTAACCAACCGGGGAATAGTAATGAAAGTATTAACGCTACCCTGGATGCAGGTACATACTTTGTTCGTGTCTATACATCTGGGTTAGCTAATACCTTCTATGATTTGAATCTCACAGCACAGTCACAAGCGAGATTAGTACAAGACATTAATTCGACTGGTAGTTCTAACCCTGCCAACCTCACCGCATTGGGTAATACACTATATTTTACTGCTGATGATGGTGGTGTAAATGGTGTCCAATTATGGAGCAGTGACGGTAATACAACCACCAAACTGAGTAATAACACTAGCTTTCACCCAAGTAACTTAGTAGTTTTCAACAACAGATTATACTTTACCGCCAGTGACAGCACGTATGGTAGGGAACTGTGGGAATATAACGGTACTTCGGTAAATAGGATTAGTGATATTAATGTTGGTGTTGGTAATTCTGATCCAGGTAATTTGACTGTGGTTGGGAACCAACTATTTTTTACCGCCGTCGATAGTAGCAGCACCAGACAACTTTGGGTTTATAATGGCTCAAGCCTGAATTTAGTAGACATTAACCCTGGTTTTGCTACTAATGGCACACCCACCCATACCACGGTTTTTAATAATCGCCTCTTCTTCACAGCCCAAAATAACAGTCAACTGTGGTCAACTGACGGTTCTATAGCTGGTACACAAGTGATTACTGCTGGCGGTGTTACTAGCTCAACTCCACGCAGTTTGACAGTAGTTGGTAATACTTTGTACTTCACCGCCAACAATGGCACAAGTGGTCATGAAGTATGGCAGTATCAAAGCGGTACTACAGCCAGCTTGCTCAAAGATATTACCCCCGGTGATAATTCCTACGCTCCAGACAGACTCACAGCAGTTGGTAATACTTTGTACTTTGTCACAGATAGCGACAATGACTTTAACTTGGAACTGTGGAAGAGTGATGGTACTGCTGCGGGAACAGTGGGAATTGGAACTGATGGACAAGCACCCAATTTAGGCTTAGGGCCTATCTACTTAACTGCTGTAGGAAATACGCTTTATTTTGTTGGAAATGATACAACTTCTGGTTTAGAGCTATGGAAAACAGATGGTATAAATACAAACAGAATTAAGGATATCTCATCTGGTAGCCCTAATAGTCTTCCCACTGGCCTTGTCAATTTCAATGGTACCCTCGCCTTTGCCGCTTCAAATGGTACCAGTCGGGAGGTGTGGTTCAGTGACGGCACAGAGCTAAATACAATTCAGGCTAGCAACATTTATTCTGGACAAAATGCTAACCCTGATTGGCTCACTGTCGTTGGTAATAAGCTGTTCTTCACCGCTACAGACGGGGCTGATAACACAGAATTGTACGTAATTTAAAGGAGGTGATTGTTAAAACTCAAAATCCATATCAACAAACCAAATTTAACTCGTGATTGATTGAACGATATTTACTCACAGTCAACACAAATTGACACAAACACAAAATTTTAAGGAGATGTCTTCGATTATGAAGAACAAATTTTTAGCTCTAGCTGCTTTCGGTGCTGCTGCTTTAGGTGGCGCAATTGTTTCCGCTCCTGCTCATGCACAAATTCCTCAAGGTTCAGGTCCCACCAGCGACATTACCGTTAACGTCAGCGTTCCAGAAGTTCTGTATCTCAGAACAATTGCTGATATTGATTTAGAAATCACTGCGGCTGATTTGACTGGTGCTACATTAACCCCAGTAGCAGGAACTAACCCTCCTGCTTTGATTGGTCCCAACAATGATACAGCTGAAAGCCCTGCGGATAGTGTTGATACTGCATCTCCATTTGCAGGAGGATTTGCAGATCCCGCAGGTCCAGGTGTGGACAAAACCATTACCAGTGCTTACATAGTATGGTCTAATTCTCCCACAGGCACCTACGACGTACAAGTCGACACTCCTGCAAGTGGATTTGCTGGACCTGGACCTGCAACTGTGGGTGTTGACGTTGTTGGTGCTAACCCACGCACAGGTATTGGTGCTGAGGGTCTAGTTACAGCCACTGCTCAAGATATTACATTGAACCTTGTAGCGTCAGACGATAACATCACTGCTGGAAGCTACACAGGTGTTATCACAGTCGAAGCCTACAGACCATAGATTGTGAAGCTTGATTGTGGTGGCATGGGTAGAAAGAGTTTGCCTCAAACCTCGCAAGTCAAAAACAAACTTTCCTACCATGACGCACCTGATTTAGTGACCTAAATCTATCCCCAACCCCCTGAAATATGGGGGTGTTAACCTGATACAACTCCAATTTTTGACAAAGAAAAAACTTAAGTTGTAGCAGAAAAACAATTATTATACATGACTTAGGTGTGAGACATTGAGCAATATGTCATGGGACAAAATTAAAATTTATAAATCCTACCTCCTTGGTTGCTTGGGCGCGAGCATTGCTATTTTGATTGGCATCCAACTGAAAGCTTCAGCCCAATATTTCTCAGGAATTACACCTATAGAAATTTACCAATTAGCTATTCCCCAAAAGCTGACTATTCCTCCCATTAACCCGTCAGAAATTGCCATTACTAGCCGCAGCGATACAGTCAAGCATTCGGGAGACTTATCTGCACCTCCACCGTTTAATACCTCGATTGTGCGGGAATATCCAAATATTTGGCAGATACGTGTTCCTGTAGACGAGGTAGATTCACTTTATGCCACTTACGAACTTAAAGCCGAGAACGGCAAGGATAATGCTGTCACCAATGAACAGCGTTCTGATGCTGCCCTACCGATTGTGATCGAGCCATTACCTATTGTAGAAATTTCCCGCGACACCGACAGTAACACAGCTTTGGTACAAGGTGGATTTCGTTTAACAATCGACATTGCTAATACCCCAATAGCGGGTAATTATGCTGGGGAATTAACGGTAAAAGTGGATCGGCGTTAGTTGTGTTGAAAACCCAAAATTAGCAAAAGATAATTAAATTAAAGTTAATCTATTTGTGGTGTGTGACAGTGAGAGAATTGATAAATAAATTAGCAACATCTTCAAGCATTGTCTTGGGTTTAATGGGGACATTGGCTTTAAGTATACCTCCGGCTACAGCACTTAATGTTGGTGTGACTCCCCCCAGATTTGAGGTCAAGATAAATAACAACAAAACACGGACTCAAACTATTAGAGTCATTAACCAAGATTCTCGTCCAGTGGAAGTGCAAGTTAGTGTCCGCTCTTTTATTTTAAATGAAAATAATAGAGTGGAAACACTTCCTCCGAGTGAGCAATCTTTAGAGCAGTGGATTGTCTACACACCAGCTAGATTTACAATTCCAGCAGGTGGTTCTCAAACTGTGCGCTTTGCGATTCGTCCCCGTGTTCAACCCCAACCAGGTGAACATCGAGCGATGCTGTTGATTGAAGAAGTTCCACAGGCTAACTCCAAATCCAAAGGGGTGAGAATAATTGGCAGAGTAGGGGTTGCTGTTTATGGGTATGTGGGAGATGTTAAACGCAATGGGGTGTTGAATTCTGTTTCTGTAGACACAAAACCCAAAGCATTGCGAGCTATTTTTGATGTTTCCAGCCAAGGTAATAGCTCTGTGAGGCTCAATGGTCAATATAGCATCTGGCCAGCTGCTCAATATCCAGGTGCAGAAGCGACAAAACCCATAGGTAATTTAGGCAAGCCTAATTCAAAATTGCCAGAAAATCTGCTGGCTGCTGGTAATTTACCCGACACCCCAGTTTTACCTGATAATCGCCGTCAGATTGTTTTACCCATCAATAAAACATTACCTCCTGGTAATTATGTGTTGGATATCAACGGAGATTTGAGTGGTGTGGCGATTAATCAAGGCATACCGTTTACTGTACCGACAAATAATAATGTCAAGCCGAATAATCGCACTCAACCAAATTCTCAAAGGGTTAAAGATTTATTAAAAAATCATCTACAGAGTAGATAGGTTTGATAAGTTCAAAAGCTAGTTTTTTATCCTTCCCAACCATGTTTTTGTAGCCGGGAAGATGTTGAGGCTACTTATAGAAATTTGTTTGCTTTAATCTATGTTGTACCAACCTGCGACACCTCCCCCAGAAACCGCAATAATTATTAAATCAGAAGATAGTTCTTGCCAAAAAAAATTAGATGCTAGTGTTAGCCAAGAACATAAAGTAATTGCGGGAACTCTAGCAACACCGACTTCACCAGAAACTTTACCGCCGGAATTTGCTACTCATAATTTACCACAGACTTGTTATCAACAGGTATTGAGTAAAAAGGTTGAGCAACCAAGCTTGATTGTGAGTGAAAATGCTAACAATCTGAATAAACAAGAGCTTATTCAAGTTGATGTTGCAGGAGTGCAACAAAACCCTGTTTCAGATATAGACTCGGCAAAAACAGAGATTGAAAATTTTCACGATTATCCAGCCAATAAATTACAAGATTCAGTTATTGTACCTACGTCAACACCATCCTTAGTTGTTGAAAATGCTGTTGAGAGTAACACAATAAATACATTGACAGCAGTCAACAAAGATGCTGCTACAACAAATACGGCAAACAACATAGTTATTGAGCAGAAAAAACCAGAAAATGAGAATAATGTAGTTGCTCAAGAAAATAAAACTGCTATAGATAAAATTAATCTGACAACTAACGAGCAACTGAAAAACCTGTTAGCAGGAGCCAAAAGTTTATTATTGGCAGTAATAGTAAATCAGCGTGAAGTCGGGAGCGTAGAAGTTATACCAGAGGGCGATACTCTCTTAATTCCCCTGGAAGATTTTGTCCAAATTACAGGGTTAGATCTGGAAAAAACTGATGCTGAATCTCGCATTAAAACACCTTTAGGTGTAGTCAGTCTTACAGAAACAGACTTAAAAAAAATTAATGGTATAACTTACGTTAGTGATAGGTTCTTAAAAGAGAAATTACTCACCAATATAGAAATTAAAGCTTCAGAACTGACTTTAAATGTTGATTTTCCTTGGTTGAGAGGTGTGGCATCCTCTAGAGATAGAGTGCTGGATTTGCAACCAGAAGTGAAAGCTCCTAGCAATGGTTTATCGAGTTTACGACAAGAATTAAACTATTACAATAATTCTGGTAAGACAAGTTGGCGCAGTTCTACCCTGTTGGGAGGGCGGTTAGCTGGTGGTGCAGTTCGTTTACGTGTAGAGAATAATTTTGTTGATCAACCTAATCTGACTGAATATTTTTACTTTAAACGCTCAGGGTCATTTCTTTATCAGATTGGTAAACAGCAACTAACATTAAATCCGGTTTTGTCAGGGGTGAATTTCACAGGGTTGCAGTTTGGTTATACAAACATACCTGAAGATCGGTTTACTCCCAATTCTAGTGCATCTGAACTTTTACCCCGGCGTTCTCAGCCAACGCAAGGATTTCGTGGTGTAGTGCCGCCGGCTAGTTTGGTGAGGTTACGAATTGGTGGGGTGGTAGTAGCCCAACAACAGGTGGGTTTGAGTGGAGAATACGATTTTCAGGATGTACGTTTACCAACAGGTCAAACCAGTGAAATTGAACTGTTGGTTTTTGATCGCAGTAACTTATCTATTCCTGTAGAAATTCGTTCTTTAACCTTAAATTCTTCCGATTTATTATTACCATCTGGTGGTAATTTGCAGTTAGCTGGTGTAGGTGTGACTGGTAACTGGTTACAAGATAATTTATTCGATGATTTTGGTTCTAATCAGGCAGGGCGATTTACAGGGTTCTATCAAGTACGTCAAGGGATTTCTAATGATTTAACTTTGGAAGCTGGTGTCCAGGTACTTCCAGAAACTACTCAAGCACAAGCTGGTTTTGCTTGGCGTTTGGCTGGGCCGTTAATTTTAGCTGCTAATGTGGGGACTGCGGATGGTGAGGTGGCTTACAAAGCAGATTTAGATTTTAGGTTAAATAACTTGCGGATTTTGGGGACTTCTGAGTTTTATCCCCAGGGATATTTAGCAACTTTTAACAGCAGTAATGGACGCGATCGCGAAAATCATAGCCTGGATGTCAACTATAAGTTTAGTGATGCTTTCAACTTGGGATTGATTGCCCGCGCCTACCAAAATCAGAACACAGATAGTAGCTATATTTTACCAACGTTTTTCCTCCGTGCCGCTTCTAACTTATCTTTTAGAGGTTCGCCTAACTACGTTGGCGACTATGTATTTAGTGCTGCATATCAACCGACGAACAAATCTAGGCTGTCGTTTCAAACCTATGGCGATATATATACCTCAGATTTTAGTTATAACTTAACTCGTCAGTATCGCTTATCGTTGGGGACTGAATCAGGGGGCGATTTAGCTACTCGTTACACTCTGATATTTAGTCGCAGCGCACCCAGTTTATCTGGCTTAAGCTGGCGGTTAGGTTTGGGATATCGAGAAGGGGAAATTGGCCCGTTTGTAGGTGCTAGTATGCGGATAATGCCGGGCTTATTCGCGTCTATTGATTATCAAGGTATCCCCTCTAGAAGTAAAAACACTCTAGGTGAGACTACTGATGAGCGTCTGACTGTATCACTAATCTCTGATTTATCGTTTGCTGGTGGTAGGATCAGACCGGCTGAGTCTAGTTTAGTTAGTAAAGACAGGGGTGCGATCGCTGGCAGAATATTTGTAGAAGGCGGCAGAAATGGTCTAGACCTCAGTGGCGGTCTGATCCAGGTTTATAATAATCGTGGTCGCAGCGTTGGCGGTGCAATCATTGACGCTCAAGGTAACTTCTTTGTTGGCAATTTGCGAGAAGGCAATTATGTAGTTCAACTTGACCCCAATGAGTTACCACTGGAAATTAACTTGCGAAAAACTTCGATAGTGGCGGAGGTAGCTGGTGGGGCTGTGACTCAGTTAAATTTCCCTGTCAGCCTAGAATACGGAATGGCAGGTAGAATAACTGATGTTTCCGGTCAGCCAATGCCATATATAGAACTAGAAGTGATTGATGCTGAAGGTAAACGAGTTTCTACAGCCGCGACTGACCAGTTTGGTCTTTATCGTGTAGATGGTCTGCCTGTTGGTAAGTATACACTGCGAGTTCCAAATCAAGAAAATATCACCAATAGTGAGAGTTTACCCAAGCTAGATGTAGCAATTAGCAACGATTTCATCTATGAGCAGAATTTGCGATTGCCAATTTCCGCAGCAGTCCAGCAAATAGCAGAGTAGGGATTGGGGATTGGGGACTCTTGACTGGGGATTGGGGGGATGAGGGGGATGTAGCTTGCTTCTCTTTCCCTACGGGACGCTCCGCGAACAGAGACGCTACGCGCTCGCGCAGCGTATCCGTAGGATTCACCCGCAGGGTGGGGGATGAGGGAGATGAGGAAGCGGAGGAGAAGAATTTTTACCCAGTAAACCGTCAACCGTCAACCGTCAACCGTCAACTATCAACAATTTTGAATTTTGAATTTTGAATTTTGAATTGATTGATGCCTGATTTCATTTACTATGTGTATTGTTCACCAGCTGAATGGGCTGCATCAGGCTAGCCTGCGATCGCCATGCCTAAATCTAATAAAAAAAGCTCTACCTCAATTAATTTAAACGAACCACAATATTATATTAACCGCGAGTTAAGCTGGTTAGAATTTAACAATCGCGTCTTACATGAAGCTTGCGATCAACGCACACGGCTTTTAGAACGTCTAAAGTTTTTAGCCATCTTCAGTTCTAATTTAGATGAGTTCTTCATGGTGCGGGTGGCAGCCTTGAAGCAACAGGTAGAAGCAAAAGTTGGTCAGTTAACACCCGATGGACGCACACCGCAACAACAGTTAAACGATATTCGGCTGACTCTCACACCCCAAGTCACAAAGCAGCATCAACATTTTGAGCAAGAAATTCGGCCGTTGTTAGCTAAACACGGTATCCATATTTTGGATTATATTAACTTGACGCAAAAGCAGCGCAAGTATTTAGATAATTATTTTGAAGACCAAATTTTCCCAGTTCTGACTCCCTTAGCGGTTGATCCCAGTCATCCCTTCCCCTACATTTCTAATCTCAGCCTGAATTTGGCTGTCTTGGTGAAAAACCCGGAGACAGAAGAAGAATTTTTTGCCAGAGTGAAAGTTCCCCATGTTTTACCGCGATTTTTACCGTTACCGCCAGAGTTGGGAATTCAGCAAAACGGACAACCAGCTAACTGGACAGGTATACCCTTAGAACAGGCGATCGCCCATAATTTAGATTCCCTGTTCCCAGGCATGAATATACAGGAATATCATCCTTTCCGCATCACCCGCGATGCTGATTTAGCTTTGGAAGAAGACGAAGCCGATGATTTGTTATTAGCCATAGAACAAGAACTAAGGAAACGGCGCATCGGTGGCGATCCTGTACGCATCGAAATTCAATCCCAAACGCCTGAACCAATCCGCACCAGATTATTACAAGACTTAGACTTGACAGAAAACGATGTCTATGAAGTAGATGGTTTGTTGGGACTGCGCGACTTGATGTATTTTATGTCCTTACCATTACCAGAACTCAAAGAACCACCACGCCAGTCTGTAGTACCTGTGCGGTTGCAACGACTTAAAGAACCCAGCTTAGACCCAGATGTTCTAGAGTTGGAAGAAGGAAAAGATTTCTTTTGTGTAATTCGGGAAAAAGATTTATTAGTACACCATCCTTATCAATCTTTTTCAGCGACAGTAGTACGCTTCATTACCCACGCCGCCCATGACCCAAATGTGTTGGCGATTAAAATGACATTATACCGTACTTCTGGAGATTCGCCCATAGTTAATGCCTTAATTGCGGCGGCGGAAAATGGCAAACAGGTGTCTGTGTTGGTGGAATTAAAAGCCCGGTTTGATGAGGAGAATAATATTTACTGGGCGAGACGATTAGAAAGGGTAGGGGTACACGTTGTTTATGGTTTAGTGGGTCTGAAGACTCATTGTAAAACTGTGATGGTGGTGCGGCGAGAAAAAGACCGCATCCGTCGTTATGTACATATAGGTACTGGCAATTATAACCCAAAAACGGCCAGACTATATACAGATTTAGGATTGTTTAGTTGTCGTGAAGAATTAGGTGCGGATATTACAGATTTGTTTAATTTCTTGACAGGATACTCCTTGCAAAAAACCTATCGAGAATTATTAGTTGCACCTGTGAATATGCGCGATCGCTTTTTGGAATTAATTCGCCGCGAAATCGCCAATGTACAGAATGGATTAACAGGGCGGATTGTAGCTAAAATGAATTCCCTTGTGGATCCCAAAATCATCGCCACCTTATACGAAGCATCCCGCGCTGGAGTAAAAATCGACCTGATTATTCGGGGAATTTGTTGTTTACGTCCTGGGCTACCAGACATCAGCGAAAATATTCGCGTGATTAGCATCGTCGGACGCTTTTTAGAACACTCCCGCATTTATTACTTCTACAACAATGGACAAGAGGAAATTTATATTGGCAGTGCGGATTGGATGCGCCGCAACTTAGACCGACGCGTAGAAGTCATTACCCCGATTAAAGACCCAGATATTGCTAAAGATTTGCAAGAAGTTTTAGGAATTATGCTGGCAGATAATCGTCAAGCGTGGGATTTACAAGCGGATGGTAAGTATATTCAACGTCGTCCTGGTGATGAATGTCCAGAAGCCAACTCTCAAGTAACGCTGATGAATATGGCTTTACGTGCAACTGGTATAACTGCTAATCTCATTGATGCCAATAAAAGTTTCTCGCCAACTGATAGCTAACATCACAAAGCAATCATTATGCAATTTTTACATCACTGACTATAGGTTATTCTCTCAAGATGGTGGATGTAGCCACATCCCCAAAGGGTTGCCATCTTCAGAGTGAAAAGTTGAGAGTCTAGGTTGTCTCTGGACTAACTTTTTCTTGGTGGCATTCTGACTCTGTGAACTCCTAAATTCTTGTTCACAAACTGCTGACATGATGCAAATATATATTTAGGTTTCCCAAATTGTCATCAGAAAAACCAATTTTTTCTAAATCTTTAATTTTGGAGATTTTTATTTTGATATTTTCATATTGCAGCAGGAATTATTCAACCATAAGATAGAGTAATTGTTGGTACTTATCACCATAAACTATAGAGTTATTGTACCAAGTTACCAGAATGTTAATGTTGTCCTGTGAGTCCTCTAACTTACGTGTTCTAGTCGTTGATGATCACGATTTGACTCGCTTAACTCTACAATTGACTTTTTCCTCTCAGGAAAATATTCAAGTAGTGGGTCTAGCTAGTAACGGACAAGAAGCTATACAAATGGTAAAAGACTGCCATCCTGATGTGATTATTCTTGATTTACAGATGCCAGTGATGGATGGTTGGAGTGCTTCTAGTCAAATTAAAGCTATCTCTCCTCACACTCAAATATTGGCTTATTCCTCAGTAGAAGATGTGAACTCACCAGATACCAAGGTAAAGCCTATCTTTGATGGTGTTTGCAAAAAGGATGTCCCGACTAATGAACTTGTGTCTTTGGTAAAGAAATTGGGAAAACGTGCAGGAGATAATTCAATTTCCCAGTAACACCAATTCAAGATTCCCAATACTCTACGGGTTGACGTAGCGTTAATTAACAGCTACGCCTAAAAATGCCAAATTACAACAGGTTTCATTGTATCAAAACCAAATTTTGCACTGTTATTTGCGTCTAATCAATCAATTATCCCCCGAATACAAGCCGCTTTCGGAGTCGGGGGAGTAACAATTGTTGGTGCAGCTTAATTATTATCGGTTTGGGGAATAGTGCGTTTAAATTCTTCAATCAACTCATCGAGTTCTTCTAAAGCTTGATTCACATCCACTCTCAAAATTCCCAGGTTGGGTTGTTCTAGAAGGCTCAGTAGATACTCGCGTTTACTTGCAACGGCTGCAATCCGTTCTTTGAGAGTCTGTAGATCCATTTTTGCTCATCCTTATACTATGTCTAAGTTTCAATGTAACTGATATCAGTAGCGATCGCCCGTATGTTGCCCAGTCTGTGCTGCTAAAACAGACTACCCCAAAGTTCTGCATTCAGCCAACCGCACGCGATAGGCTTCTGCCGCCACTAATTTCGGTATACAGAGGCTAAACGATGCTTTTTACTCGCTATTGTGATGGTCAAAAGTCCCCTAATAGTCTCGGCTAAATCTAGATTTAGCTGTTCTTTTACCTTTCTCAAAATATTCGCACATCCATTGAGATCCGCGTTGACCTTGATACCTTTGGATGTGACAAAAAGACCTCTGAACACTCGCTTGCCTGACGACTTCCACCCTTCTGGCTTGTTGCCAAATACAGGTACAATGTCGCCATCCAAAAAGCTAGATTGGCTAGTGTAACTTTCCTCAGTCTCTACAAAGTTAATACTGTAACTTTGACAAAGTTGAGCTATTCTCCCTTTTAATTTTGCAGTAGGTATCTGCACGAAAGTTTGATTATTTTGAGAGCCTATATTTATACCATTTTTATTGCCTTTGTTCCAGCCAAAAACAATATTACCAATCCTGTGACTAATACAGTAGTTAATTACAATTCTTGCTGCTTTGTTAACAGCATCCCTCATCTGACGATTTCGCTTTTCTGTAATGTGAGCTAATCGTTCACTCCAAAATCCCTGGGGTTTACCTTCTTTCAATTTAGATACTATTTTGTTGTACCACTGGTTTAGACTTTTAAGTTTTCGCCCATCCACAATGAAGCTTGTTCCTAGATTGGAAACACAGGTTAACCAATTAGTTACACCAGGGTCAATGCCAAGGGCTAGTTTTGAATCTAGTTTTACTGAAACAGGCTTAATTTTGTATGCAAGCTCCGCGTAAAAGCAGCCATTGCGGGGGAGTATTCTTAACTCCTTGATCTCCTCAAACTTAATATTGGACGGCATTGTAATTAAAAAATTCTTTATGCCAAACCAGCGATTAACAGTTAATCCTAGTGGGATTTGAATTTGATTATCTACCAGCTTTAATGCTTGCTTTGGGTAGCTAACAACTGACAAACCTCCTTTCTTTCTGTATTTTGGTGATTTTGGCTTATCTTCTAGCTCGCCCTTACGATACTTGTTATCAAGTTCATAGAAAGACTTAAAACTTTCTCTGACGGATAGCAAAGCTTGTTGTGCAACCTGTGAGTGTAGCACTTGGTAGTGAGGGTTAGTTTTGTACTCATTAATTAAGTCGAACTTACCCAAATAACCATGACACTTAAACCAAATCTGCCTGCCATAGTAAATTGCACAGTTGGTCAGTTTATTTGATTCAGAACAAATGAACTCTAGTATTGCTTTTAATTCCTTGTCTGGAGAAAGCAATACTTGTTGGCATCCGTACATTTTACTTGTCATTCAAGAGCGAATGATAGTACAGTAATATTGTTTTGATATTATTGTCACGTATGAAAAAGAAATCTTTACCTGTGTACTTAGATGAGGTTGAAAAAGAAAAATTAGAAAAAATAGCAGCTAATTGGGGAGTCAGTTTGTCTTCTGCGGTCAAAAGATTGATTAGAGAAAAAGATGTTTGACTGGCTCTTTAAAACCAGCAAGAGTGCTTTTCATCCCCTGGAAGACAGCACGAAAGGCGCAACTGCGTTGCTGTTTCTCAGGGGTTTTCAAGCTAACCTTTATAATAAAAATTGATGTGTTAAGAATTTATACTATCCTCAAATCATGTTAGGCAAACTTTCTTTGGGAACCCTAGGTTTAAGCGTCGGCAGCATATTGGTGATTATCGGCTTTATTGCTTACGCTGCTGACAACGCCACACTCAATCTCGTGGGATTTTTTTACGGCTTTCCTTTACTGCTGGGAGGTTTAGCACTCAAAGCTAACGAACTCAAGCCCATCCCCTTCAGTCAACCAACAACACCCCCGGTTTTACTCTTACGTCAGCAGCAAGCCACTGTAACTCAAAATAAAATCCGTAAAGATGTAACTCGATATTGCTATGGGCAGAATGCTCATTTAGATGGCGCACTGACTTATCTGGGTTTAAGTCCCACAGATGAAGAACGGCCAACACTGACGGGTTTACGAGAAACGGAAATTAATGGTGCTTATGCTTTAATTTTAGAATTTGATTCGCCATTAATACCCATCAGCAATTGGCAACAAAAACAAGAAAAAATGACTAAATATTTTGGGCCGGGAGTAGATGTTAAAATCACAGCAGTAGATGATAGTCAAATTGAATTAGGACTGATTACCACACCAGCAGCTTAATTCCCTGTTAGTCCATAGTCAACAGTCAACAGTCAGTTACTAATGACTATTGACTAATGACTATTAACACAATTATTTTTCTAACCGCACTGCATACCACTGCAAATATTTGCCAACACCAACATCCAACTCGCAACTTGTATCTATTAAATGTTGGGCTTGCTCCTCCACAGAATTAAATTGTTGTAACTCTAGTGGTAAATCATTAACAGCGATTTTTTGGAGTTCCTCCTTGAGTTTGTCTAATAATTCGGCTGCCGTAAAAAACTGTTCTGGTTGATTGGTTTCTAAAACCACAAAATTATCCTGTTGGTACATTAATGGATCTGGCATAGGTAAAACTTATTTATTAGTAAATGACCATTTTTGTAGTTTAGTATATTTCTCACTCCAGAAACATTTATCAGAGTTGTAGACAACCTAGAAATTTGTCTACTAAATGACATAGCTTGGGGTGACGCTACTGGAATTAATTGCGTAATTATCAAGTAAAATTAGTGTTGAATAAGTTACATTTTATAAGAATATTTACTTAAATTTTGCCTTCGTTGATAAAGATTTGGTGAATTACAGCAATTTTACGGAAATCAACCGGAAAAATAACTTAACATAAAGTAATGTTAGTAACATGGTAATAGTTTTATAAAATCAATGTAATTAACCAAAAATGTTGAGCTAATCACTTTGTTTTCACTCGTTTGACTAAGCTTTGCGCTAACAAGCGAGATTTGGTCTGGACTGGCTTTTAAGTATAATTTAGTGATAAAGTTATTTTGCAGTTTAGTAACTTAAGTCACTAAATTAATCAATAAACCAGCCTTGCCTATGATGGTTTACGGAAAATAACAATTAAAATATGTGATTTGAGGGGTATAAATGTAATATGAATGAGGTTGACTATAAATCAATCAACAGGTAAGAATGCCCTGTAGTTTCTCTAGGATTTGATAACGCAAACTAATAAAATTATGTTGGTTTTATTAGCAAAAATTAAGTTGAAATTAGTAAATCATTTGTGTTGTTTCTGCCAATTGGTTTCAACGATACCTAAATCAGTCACTATAGGCGATCGCACCAGTTCAATTGACAGGCTATCAGAATTATTCAACCAGAAAATTACTGAGTATTTTCATGGATTTCACTGAAAATATGTACCTAATTTCTTGACAAAAACTTTAATGAATTAATGATATAAACTTTAAAATACTTATCAGAAATTTTGCTGACATCTGATGTAGTTAAGTAGCAATATTTTCATATATTTGCTCATTTTCAAGACTCTGTTAATTTTGGTGGGACGCAACTCATGTCAGGCATAAGCCCATATTCTATTCCTAAAAAACCTCCTGTAGTTTTGGTGGCTGATGATGACAATACCATCCGAAAAATGTTGCGTACAATAATGGAACAAGAAGGCTATCGAGTAGTTGAAGTAACAAATGGTAAACAGTGTTTAGATGCTTATAAAATTGTCAAACCAGATATAGTCTTACTAGATGCTGTGATGCCGGAAATGGATGGCTTTACTTGCTGTCAGGAACTACTCCAAATAGCTAGGAATAACTTAATCTCATCTCTGGCAAATCTGGATACTGAGTCTGGTTTGGGTAGTACAGTCATCTCCAAAATATGGGAACGCACACCTATATTGATGATTACCAGCTTAAATGATGAGGAATCTGTAGATCGTGCTTTTGCAGCAGGTGCAACAGATTATGTGACTAAACCAATTAACTGGGCTGTGTTGCGTCAACGCTTACGCCGACTGTTACAACAAGCACAAATTTATAAACAGTTAGAAGAAGCAAACTTAGCTTTGCAGCAGCTTGCTAACGTGGATGGTTTGACGAACTTGGCTAATCGTCGTCGTTTTGACAATTATCTGAATACCCAGTGGATTAACCTAGCACAAGAAGAAGCACCGATGTCGCTAATTTTGTGTGATCTCGACTTTTTTAAATTTTATAATGATCAATACGGACATCCGGCTGGTGATGTTTGTTTACAAAAAGTAGGTACTGTTTTAAGTAATAAAGCAGAAAAACATCGGGATTTGGTAGCGCGTTATGGCGGAGAAGAATTTGCTGTGATTATGCCATATACCCACTCAGCCGGAGCAGTTCACGTTGCTAGTTCTATGCACACTGGCGTTAGCAATTTACGCCTTATCCATGAAAAATCTACTGTTAGCCAGTACGTCACCCTGAGTATGGGAGTAGCTACTATCATACCCAGTTGGAAATCTGCTCCTTCAGATTTAATTGCCGCAGCAGATAAAGCTCTTTATGAAGCAAAAGCCCAAGGGCGTAATCGCATTTGTCAGTTCTCTGTTGAATATTGAAGTTTGACAGCAGTCTCTAAAATATCCGGTAATTTTAGTCTGATTTAGTGCTTATTTTACTAGGCTGGATAGGTGGCTGGATGGGTGACTGTACTTTTGTCCAAAAATAATGTTTTAATAAAACTCTTGTAAATGTCTCTGTAGAAAGGTATCACCTACACACGTAGACAATTACTATTAGTTTTTACTAATTCTTGCAGAACTTCATAACTATTTACAGATGAAAAAACATTTACCTCGCACAACAATATTATTATCTACCTGCGCTCTGTTAATCACAGCCTGTGGTGGTAACTCTACAAATAATTCTCCAACTAACGCCACAAATACAACCAACACATCTGCGGCTATTCCCATTGGTATCGCTGTCGCCCAAACCAGTAATGTGGCGTTACTGGGACAAGAACAAGTAGCGGGAGCTAAAATAGCAGAAAAATATTTTAATGATAAAGGTGGCGTTAATGGTACACCCATTAAATTAGTATTTCAAGACACGGCTGGAGATGAAGCCGGAACAATTAATGCTTTTCAAAGTTTAATTAATAGAGATAAAGTTGTGGGTATTGTCGGCCCTACTTTATCCCAACAAGCCTTTAGTGCCAACCCTGTCGCCGAACGTGCTAAAGTTCCAGTGTTAGGGCCATCAAATACGGCTCAAGGTATACCAGAAATCGGTGATTATATTGCCCGTGTATCTGCACCTGTTTCTGTAGTTGCACCTAATTCTGTGAAAGCTGCACTCAAACAAAATACTAACATTAAAAAAGTCGCTGTTTTCTTTGCTCAAAATGACGCATTTAGCAAGTCAGAAACCGAAATTTTTCAAAAAACTGTAAAAGAGCAAGGTTTAGAATTAGTCACAGTGCAGAAGTTTCAAACCACTGATACTGATTTTCAAAGCCAAGCTACCAATGCCATTAATTTAAAACCCGATTTAGTAATTATTTCTGGGTTAGCCGCAGATGGTGGTAACTTAGTTAGACAATTGCGAGAACTAGGTTATAAAGGTTTAATTGTCGGGGGAAATGGGCTAAATACTTCTAATGTATTCCCAGTTTGTAAAGCTTTGTGTGATGGGGTGTTAATTGCTCAAGCTTACAGCCCAGAACATCCTGGTGAAGTTAACGCCGCTTTTCGCCAAGCTTATGTAGATGAATTTAAAAAAGAACCTCCCCAATTTAGCGCGCAAGCTTTTGCAGCCGTGCAGGTGTATGTAGATGCTCTCAAAGCGTTAGATAATCAGAGTAAAGTCAATACATTACAGTTACCTCAATTGCGAACAGAATTAAATAAGCAATTGCTGGCTGGTAAATATAATACACCATTAGGAGAAATTAGTTTTACTCCTGTGGGTGAGGTGGTACAGAAAGATTTTTATGTCGCCCAAATTAAAATGGAAAAGGATGGAAATCAGGGTAAGTTTGCATTTTTGAAATAGTTGCTATGGTGACGATTCAAGGAATAATTGAAAGTTAGGTTTTTGTAGAGACGGCGATTTATCACGTCTCTCTCAGGGTTAAAATGGATTTGACAAAGCACTCTAATTTAATTGATGAATTTTTATAGGCTAAGGGCTAGAGCCGCTTACTACAAACAAATGAAAAATCAAGGAATTTCATGGATGTTAGTGTATTTTTACAACAACTGTTGAATGGTTTATCTATTGGCAGTGTTTATGCAATTTTTGCCTTGGGTTATACGTTGGTGTATTCGATTTTGGGAATTATCAACTTAGCTCATGGGGCAATTTTTACGCTGGGTGCATATTTTACCTATGCACTCATGGGTGGTACTTTTGGATTTAATGGTTTGTTAGCTAATGCAAAGCTACCGCTAAATTTACCGTTTGCTATTGCTTTAATTATTGGCAGTAGTTTGGCTGGTTTGGTGGGGGTAGGAATGGAACGCATCGCTTTTAAACCTTTGCGGGTGAAAGGTTCTGATCCTTTGCTAACGGTGGTGTCTAGCTTAGGGGTAGCGGTGGTAATTGTGAATTTAATTCAATATTTGGTAGGTGCAGAAAGTTATACATTTCCTGCTAATACTTTTGGGAATTTACCACCAGCAATTAATTTTGGGAGTGCGGCGAAACCAATTCCTATTCGGAGTGTGCAGGTGATTATTTTTGTGGTGTCGATGGTAATTGTGGCTATCCTCACCTACTTTATTAATCGCACGAAATACGGAAAAGCGATGCAAGCGATCGCAGAAGATGCAACTACTGCTAGTTTATTAGGTATCAATAGCGATCGCTTCATTGTCTTCACATTTTTTATCAGCAGTTTTCTGGCTGGGGTAGCAGGTACTTTGGTAGCTTCTAGCGTTAGTATAGCAGGCCCTTATTTTGGTATCGCCTTTGGGTTGCGGGGTTTGGCGGTAATTGTTTTAGGTGGTTTAGGAAGTATTCCCGGTGCGGTGCTGGGGGGTTTACTCATTGGTGTAGTGGAAGCCCTAGTTCCGGCGGAATTCTCTGGGTATAAAGACGCTGTAGCTTTTGGCATTTTATTTGTCATGCTATTAGTTAGACCCCAAGGTTTACTAGGTCGTAAGTTTGTCCAAAAAGTGTAAAACTGTGAATAGTAAATAAAAAATGGCTGAATTTTTCTCTACCTACGGCTCGCTAATTGTCTCAATGGTATTAGGAGCATTACTCGGACTATCACTGTATTTACCATTAATGGCTGGACAATTATCTTTAGCCAGTCCTGGATTTTATGCTTTAGGTGGTTATATTGCGGCGATTTTATCAACCAAAGTTTTTACAGCCAGTAGTGATTTATTCCCGATTCATTTCTTGTTATTAGAAATGTTAATTGCTGGGGTAATTTCTGGTTTATTGGGGATAGCTGTCGGAATTCCCGCCTTAAGGTTGCGAGGAATTTATTTAGCAATAGCTACAATTGCATTTGTAGAAATTTTGCGCGTTCTTTCCCTGAATTTAGAAATTACAGGCGGTGCGGTGGGAATTTTCGCTATCCCTCAACCTTTCTCAACCCAAATCGAATATTTATGGATTGCCTTACCATTACTATTAATTAGTATGGTGCTATTTTATCGTTTGGAACGAGTAAGAGTTGGTAGAGCCTTCACAGCTATTCGCGAAGATGAATTAGCAGCCGGAGCAATGGGAATTAATCCCACTTATTATAAAGTTTTAGCCTTTACGTTGGGGTCAATTTTAGCCGGAGTTGTCGGTGCAGTTAGCGCGCACTTTCTTAACACTTGGAATGCACGACAAGGTACATTTGACGCTAGTATTATTTACTTGACTTTTGTGTTAATTGGTGGTTCAAGAACTTTTTTAGGTGCGGTCGTAGGTGGTATGCTATTTACAGCCTTACCAGAGGTTTTACGTGGTTTAGCTGATACTGGTGGTTTACCTGATTGGTTAGCGCAATTTCTCCGGGATGGTAGATTGATTATTTTTGGTTTGTTGATAGTCATCGGGACTATTTTCTTCCCTCAAGGTTTGATAACTCCTGATATTTTTAAAATCGGTAAAGCTAAAAGTAAATAAAGTCATATCTTGCTCCATTCTCAATAAGTTTAAGGTGGGCATTGCCAATAACGTAAAACTAAAGGTTTGAGCAAATTGCCAGCAATGCCCACCCTACAAAAAATGTTATCAAGATGTGTATCAACCTGAAATATTAGAAACTATATGCAATTTTAACGATGTCCCAAACTATCACGACAGATAAAAACCAAGGTATTTTAACAGCCCAGTCATTGACTCGCCGTTTTGGTGGGTTGGTGGCGGTAAATAATGTATCTTTTACTGTGAATAAATATGAAATTTTTGGGTTAATTGGCCCTAATGGTGCTGGTAAAACTACACTATTTAATTTAATTACTGCTTTAATTCCGCCTTCTAGCGGAGAATTAATTTATCAAGGTAAAGCAATTTCTCAATTGCGTTCTCATCAAATTGCCAATTTAGGTATTGCTCGGACTTTTCAAAATATTCGCTTGTTTGGGGAATTATCAGCTTTAGAAAATGTGATAATTGCCAGACATTTACATACTAATAGTAATATAATAACAGGGGTTTTCGGCTTACCACCAGCACCGCAAGAAGAAGCGAAAAGTAGACAGAAAGCGTTAGAATTATTAGAGATGGTGGGATTAAGCGATCGCGCCGATGAAAAAGCTCGAAATTTTGCCTATGGTGATCAACGTCGCTTAGAAATTGCACGGGCGTTAGCGTTGGAACCGCAAATATTACTCCTGGATGAACCTGCGGCGGGGATGAATCCCAGTGAGAAATTACAGCTTAGTGATTTTATTCGGGATTTGCGCGATCGCTTGAATTTAACTATCATTTTAATTGAGCATCATGTCCCCTTAGTCATGGGCTTATGTGACCGAATTGCCGTCTTAGATTTTGGACAATTGATAGCTTTGGGTGAACCATCCGTAGTGAGAAATGACCCGGCTGTAATTGACGCTTATTTAGGTAATGAATAAGCGTTGCAATTAAATATAAAATGTGGGATGGGCCGCACAGCCCGTCAACAGGCTAGAAGCCTGTTCCACTCTCTAACAATTAATTAAGCCTACTTACTTAATATATTTCACTTATTAATAATATTTTCCACCGCAACAGTAACATTTGGGAATGCAAGCGGTTGAATTGTTCCGGTTAAAAATGTTTGTTTTGTCGCATATTCTCCATCTAAGATGTCTCGAAATATAATTAAGTGGAGTTTTTGCAAATTCACAACCCAATATTCTAAAATACCTGCTTGGGCATAAATTTTACTTTTTATCTCTAAATCTTTGTCTAAACTAGAGTTAGCATACTCAATCACCCAGAAAATATTTTCAGGATAGGGGTGATGTTCTCGATACTCCCGTCCTAAACGTTGGACAATGGCTATATCCGGTTCAGGTTCGGAATCATTGGGTAAGGTGATAGGTTTGGCTTGACGTATGGTAGCTAAGTCACCTAACAAACTGCTGAGATAGTTTGCTGCTTCATGGCTACAGTAAGCGTGGGGTTCTCCTTCTGGGGACATTTCAATGATTTCTCCTGTCAGTAGTTCAACTTGGCGATCACTTAAAATCCCAGCCTCAATCATGCGATGATATTCTTCAACCGTCCACTTGGCGATAATCATAGTCATGGCGATTGATTCCTCTCAATGACTCTGGATATTTTCTCATTTTAAACTTACTGCAAAAACCTGATATTGATGTATGTTAGGTTTTGTGTAATTATTTAATTTTTCTTAAACGCCGATGAACGCCGATGAACGCCGATATGATGATGGGCAAGATTTTGTAATTTTAGAGGTACAGAACCTTGATGTTAATTATGGCGGGATTCAAGCCCTGAAAAAGATTAATTTAACTATTAAAAAGGGTGAGGTTGTTACTTTAATCGGTGCTAATGGTGCAGGTAAAACTACAACACTAAGAGCCATATCTAAAATTGTTAATTCTCTGAATGGGCAAATTATTTATAATGGGCGTAATATTACCCGTCGTCAACCTCATGAGGTGGTGAAGTTAGGGTTGGCTCATTGTCCTGAAGGACGGCGAGTTTTAGCGAAGCAAACAGTTTTAGATAATTTAGTTTTGGGTGCTTATATTCGCTCGAATCAAGCGGAAATTAAAGCTGATATTCAACAACAATTTGAGTTATTTCCCAGGTTAGCACAACGCCGCCATCAATTAGCAGGAACTCTTAGTGGTGGTGAGCAACAAATGTTAGCGATCGCCCGTGCTTTAATGAGTAGACCTCAACTATTATTATTAGATGAGCCGAGTTTGGGTTTAGCACCTGCAATTGTGCGGGAAATCTTCGCAATTATTGAAAATTTGCGGGCTACAGGTGTGACTATTTTATTAGTTGAACAAAATGCTAATTTAGCTTTACAAATTGCTGATAGAGGTTATGTTTTAGAAGCTGGTTCTATTACTTTAACTGGTGCAGCTTCAGATTTAATTAATGATGAGAGGGTGAAACAAGCTTATTTAGGATAATTATTTGTGAGAAGTTTTTACAAAATATTGTTATTATCGCCTCAATCTTTCTAACCTAACCCCCATAGCCTCCCTTCCCTACAAGGGAAGGGGGGAATATGTAGAGACGTTGCATGCAACGTCTCTACATTATTTCAATTACTTGTCCTGTATTTTTTGTGAATTTATTAATTCGTTTATTAGAGTCATTTTAGGGCAATCAATATGCAGAGATTTATCAAAATAATCAGTAAAACTGTGAGCAACCATAAAGACGCAAATGTAAACTTGAAAATAGTATATTCTATCTCTTAAGTAGGTAACGCCAATATAGTCTAACCTCCTGCCCTATGCCTCCTGTGTGGGTTGTTTTACCCACAAATCAATCTAACTATTACGAAAGGTTACAAAATTTGTCCTATATTGGGTTTGCACCCGTCTTGTTGGGTGTCTATCTGTGTGTAGATGCGAATGGAATTCGCTTAAATTAAAAAACCCATGAGTCAAATAATTTGGATCGCAAGACACGCCAACCGTCTCGACTTTGTAAATCCTGATTGGTTTCTCACCGCAGAACGACGCTACGATCCTCCTCTGTCTGAAGATGGTTTTATACAAGCCAAGCAGCTAGCTAGGCGGTTAAAAGACGAAAAAATCACCCATATTTTTGCTTCTCCCTTTCTGCGAACGGTACAAACAGCCAACGCTGTCGCAGAAGTTTTAGATTTGCCGATTAAACTAGAAACAGGGTTGAGTGAATGGCTAAATCCTGAATGGATGACGGAAGAACCAGAAAAACTTTCCACTCCAGCCCTAGCAGAATTATTCCCCAGAATTGATACTAGCTATACACCCCGCATTGCTGCTAAGTATCCCGAAACTCACGAACAAGTACGCGCCCGTTCAGGACAAACTGCCAGATGCTTGGCCAATGAGTTCTTCCCTCATGATATTTTGCTAGTAGCACACGGCGCGTCTGTACTAGGGGGCGCAATGGGTTTAGTCGGGGAAATCGCTAAATCTGAAGTCAAAGCTTCTTTATGTTCTGTAGTTAAAGTGGTACGTCGCGATCCCGAATGGTTGCTAGAACTAAAGGGAGACACTTCTCATTTAACCCAGATAGAGGAAGTTATTCGATTTGCTTGAAATGGGGACTGGGGACAAATCAATTCAAAATTCAAAATACCCTACGGGAAGGCAAGCCTACAAAATTCAAAA
>NZ_LUHJ01000042.1:155674-167445 GCF_001597745.1 Anabaena sp. 4-3
CAAAATTAAATAATTTTTCCCTAGAATTATTGACTTTTGAGTTGTTTAATGCCCCATGCCCTATGCCCAATACCTAATTACTAATTTACTGATAAGTTTTATGACATTGTTACTAGCAGGAGATATCGGCGGCACAAAAACTATTTTGCGATTGGTGGAAATATCCGAATCGCTTGGTTTGCAGACTCTGTTTGAGGAAACTTATCTGAGTGGGAATTATCCTGATTTAGTGCCGATGGTGCAGCAATTTTTACTTCAGGCTAATGCTGGGACTCCTCAAAAGGCTTGTTTTGCGATCGCCGGCCCAGTGGTCAATAATACCGCCAAACTCACCAACTTAGCCTGGTTTCTCGATAGCGATCGCCTGGCGCAAGAGTTGGCTATTCCCCACGTTTCCTTAATTAATGATTTTGCGGCTGTCGGTTATGGCATTTTTGGCTTAACTAAAAAAGACTTGCTGACTTTGCAAGCGGGTAAACACCAACAAGAAGCACCCATCGCCATTATTGGGGCTGGTACTGGCTTAGGACAAGGATTCTTAATTAAACAGGGTAATCATTATCAAGTGTTTCCCTCGGAAGGTGGACATGCCGATTTTGCCCCCCGCAATGAGTTAGAGTTTCAACTGTTGAAATATCTGCTGGATAAACATGATATTCAGCGTGTGTCTGTGGAACGGGTAGTTTCTGGCCAAGGTATTGTGGCTATCTACCAATTTTTGCGCGATCGCAAACTAGCCAGCGAATCCCCGGCGATCGCTCAAGTTGTCCGTGCCTGGGAACAACAAGCCGGACAGCAGGAAAAAACCGTTGATCCTGGTGCTGTGATTGGTAAAGCCGCCGTGGAAGGATGCGATCGCCTCTCTGAACAAGCTTTGCAAATTTTTGTCGATGCTTACGGTGCTGAAGCTGGGAATCTCGCCCTCAAACTCTTACCCTACGGTGGTTTATACATCGCTGGCGGCATCGCCCCCAAAATCTTACATTTGATACAATACGGCAATTTTCTGTTAAACTTCACCCAAAAAGGCAGAATGCGCCCCCTACTAGAAGAAATCCCCGTGCATATTATTCTCAATCCCCAAGTCGGGCTAATAGGTGCGGCTTTGTGCGCGAGTAGGTTATAACAACTACAATCGTCAGTGATATCAGCATTTGCGAATGCTAAAACTATGACAGTTAAAGTTTTGTTATCATTCCTCGCCGCTACTTTAGTTAGTGGCGGGAACTTCATTGTAGAAGCAAGTCAACCCAAACGCCCAACGACAGCAGCAACTAAAACACCAGTGTCGTCAAAAAAAACAACGGTTGCACCAGCTAAACCGCCAGTGTCACCAAAAAAACCTGTTGCTGATCAACCAGTACAACCAAAATGGCAATTATTTACAGCCCCAGACGGACGTTTTACTGTATTGATGCCAGGAAAGCCCATCAGGGACATTCAAACCCAAAAAACCTACATGGGGGAAATTGACCTATTAATATTTTCTGCCCAACCACCACGCCAAGAAGTAGCTTATTTAGTGGTTTATAATGACTTTCCCTACAGTTATGCCAAAATGAACGACCCCCAGGAAATTTTGAATAACGTCCGGGATATGGCGTTAAAAACGACTCAAAGTAATTTAATTAGTCAGCGTAATATCCGCAGTTCTAACGGTCATCCGGGTAAAGAATTTAGCTACATCAACGCTGGGGGTAAAATCACTAGAACCAGGATTTATCTTGCTGAAGGAAGATTGTATCAAGTAATGGCAATCACTACTAAAAAGCAGCAACAAACCTTAGCTCAAACTATTACGGGATTCCTTAATTCCTTCCAAATAGTTCTGAAAAACTGAAAGTATCGGCAAAATTGCTCCATATCAGCCTAGAAGTTAGCTTCTAGGCTGATATGGCAATTCTCAGTGAAGTCAGAATTAAAAACAAAAGCATAGGTCACTTTACCGGCATAACTAGGGAATAGGGTCTGGAATATATCTGCGGTGGGAATATACAGTAATCACTACCTGAAATAGTACGATAGTTCTACTATTACCCCATAGTCAAGATAGTATGATTAAGAACTGTTGCACGCCGTTTGTCTCAATCAGCCTGTCGATATGTCAGATAACCAGCTAGTCACCTCTCTCAATGGACATCTTCCCTACCCCAAGCACAACGATCGCAATACAATTCGGATTAGGGGTGCTAGACAGCATAATCTGAAGAATATTGACTTGGAATTACCACGCGATCGCCTGATAGTATTTACTGGTGTCTCAGGTTCGGGTAAATCTTCCTTGGCGTTTGATACCATTTTCGCTGAAGGTCAACGGCGTTATGTAGAATCTCTCAGTGCCTATGCACGGCAATTTTTAGGACAATTAGATAAACCGGATGTAGAATCAATTGAAGGTTTAAGTCCGGCGATATCTATCGACCAAAAGTCCACATCCCATAACCCCCGTTCGACTGTGGGGACGGTAACGGAAATTTACGACTATCTGCGACTGTTGTTTGGTCGGGCTGGTGAACCCCATTGTCCCATCTGTGATCGCTGTATTGCGCCCCAAACTATCGATGAGATGGTTGACCGGATTATGGAATTACCAGACCGTACCCGCTTTCAAATTCTCGCGCCTGTAGTTCGAGGTAAAAAAGGAACTCACCGCAAATTATTATCTAGTTTGGCTTCTCAAGGTTTTGTGCGGGTGCGTGTGGATGGGGAAGTCAGAGAATTATCAGACTCAATCGAATTAGATAAAAATGTTACACATACCATTGAGGTAGTCATCGACCGTTTGGTGAAAAAAGACGGTATTCAAGAGCGTTTGGTTGATTCTCTGTCTACGTGTCTAAAACAGTCTGGTGGTATTGCTAACATTTTAGTCAGCCCATCCTCGGAGGAATCAGAAGCAGAAGAACAGGAATTAGTATTTTCGGAAAACTTTGCGTGTCCAGAACATGGCGCAGTCATGGAAGAATTATCACCGCGCTTGTTTTCCTTTAACTCACCTTATGGTGCTTGTCCTCACTGTCACGGTTTAGGGACTTTAAGAAGGTTTGCGTCGGATTTAATTATACCTGACCCGGAAGCACCAGTATATGCAGCGATCGCCCCTTGGTCAGAAAAAGAAAATTCTTATTACCTGGAACTACTTTATAGTTTGGGACAAACTCACGGGTTTGAGTTACAAAGCAAATGGCATCAGCTAACAGTAGAACAACAGCATATTATTCTGCATGGTGAACCAGACAATCAACCTAAAAATGGACAGAAAACGCCAGTTTATCGAGGTGTGATTCCCATTTTACAACGACAGTATGAAGGTGGAACAGAATTAATTAAGCAAAAACTAGAGCAATATTTAATTGATCAACCTTGCGAAGTTTGCGGAGGAAAACGGTTAAAACCGGAAGCATTAGCGGTGAGGTTGGGACAATACAAAATTTTAGATTTAACTGGGGTATCGATTCGGGATTGTCGGGAGAGAGTAGAACAGTTAAAATTGAGCGATCGCCAGATGCAAATCGCTGATTTAGTCCTGCGAGAAATTAAAGCCAGATTGCAATTTTTGTTAGATGTCGGCTTAGATTATCTCACACTAGACCGTGCAGCCATGACCCTTTCTGGTGGTGAAGCGCAACGCATACGTTTAGCCACACAAATCGGTTCAGGATTAACAGGAGTTCTCTACGTTTTAGATGAACCAAGTATCGGTTTGCATCAAAGAGATAACGGCAGATTATTAAAAACTTTAACCAAATTACGCAATTTAGGTAACACCTTAATTGTAGTCGAACATGATGAAGAAACAATCCGCGCCGCCGACCATATAGTTGATATTGGCCCCGGTGCAGGAATTCACGGCGGTAATATTATCGCCCAAGGTGATTTACAAGCTTTACTCACAGCAGAAACATCTTTAACAGGTGCATATTTATCAGGAAGACAGGTAATCAATACCCCAGCCGAACGCCGTGAAGGTAATGGGAGAACTTTAACTATTAAAAACGCCCATCGCAACAACTTAAAAAATATTGATGTCGAAATTCCTTTAGGTAAACTTGTGGCGGTAACAGGTGTTTCTGGTTCGGGTAAATCGACATTAATCAACGAATTACTTTACCCATCATTACAACATCATTTAACTAAGAAAGTTCCTTTACCCAAAGAGTTAGAAAAAATTCAAGGCTTAAATTCTGTTGATAAAGCCATAGTAATTGATCAATCGCCCATAGGCAGGACACCACGTTCTAACCCGGCAACTTATACAGGGGTTTTTGATGTAATTCGAGATGTTTTTTCCCAAACAGTTGAAGCTAAAGCCAGAGGTTATAAACCCGGTCAATTTTCCTTCAACGTCAAAGGTGGACGTTGTGAAGCTTGTAGTGGACAGGGTGTTAATGTCATTGAAATGAATTTTCTCCCTGATGTTTATGTCCAGTGTGAAGTTTGTAAAGGTGCAAGATACAACCGTGAAACTTTGCAAGTAAAATATAAAGACAAGACCATTGCTGACGTTCTCAACATGACAGTTGAGGAAAGTTTAGAGTTTTTCCAAAACATTCCCAAAGCTGTTAACCGCTTGCAAACTTTAGTTGATGTCGGGTTGGGATACGTTCAACTAGGACAACCTGCGACTACTTTATCTGGTGGTGAAGCGCAAAGGGTGAAATTAGCTACAGAATTATCTCGTCGCGCCACAGGAAAAACCCTGTATTTAATTGATGAACCCACAACAGGTTTATCTTTTTATGATGTCCACAAATTGTTAGATGTGTTGCAAAGATTGGTAGATAAAGGTAATTCAATTTTAGTAATTGAACATAATTTAGATGTAATTCGTTGCGCTGACTGGGTAATAGATTTAGGGCCAGAAGGTGGCGATAAAGGCGGAGAAGTCATTGCGGTAGGAACACCAGAGGAAGTTGCTAAAAATCAGCAGTCTTATACCGGACAATATTTACAGCAAGTTTTGCAACAGTATCCAGCCATGAAAAAATAGATGAAGTAGGTTAGCTGAAAGAATTAAAGTTTGTAGTAAGGACTTTAGTCCTTTCATGAGGACTAAAGTCCTCACTACGAACTTAATTTTAATAAAAGTTTGTAGTAAGCGGCTCTAGTCTTTTCATGAGGACTAAAGTCCTCACTACGAACTTAATTTTAATATAGGTTCAGCAATAAGCACTTTATTAAGCTATACTGCCGCGTTTTCTAGCTTCTTTATAAGAAGTACCAACATTTTTCAAGCCAGCTTTAATCATTTGTTGTTCTAACAAAGCAAAGAAACGGGTTTTATCACCGCCTTTAACAACAGCTTGATTATGAGCTTCTGCGATCGCCACTGGATAACCATACCCTTTCTGCACCTGTGCTAACATCAGTCCCAAGGCTTGATCAAACATAGCTGTATTTCCAGCCACCCATCCAGGTACTTCTATCCTGGCGATTTCCGTACCAACATGAACATAACAAAAATATACACTGTGGTCTTCGTAAAGTTCTAGAATTCGGTTATTACTACGCCATAATGGCCCCCGTTGTCCAGGTTGCAGTTGAGTAGTCCATAAAGTCGCATCTCGCAAAGGTTCAAACACCTTGCAAGGGACTTGTTCTAATTGATTAGGACAATAACTTACACAGTCGGGTACAGGATGGGGACAAGCCGACAACCGAAGAAAATTCACACCTTCCACATTGCGAGACGCACTCAGATAACCCATCACAGGAATTTCCGCAGCCCGCAACTGATTCCAAGCCTCTAGGATAGGGGGTAAAATGCGATCGCGTGCATCCATCGGTAACTGTTCCAAAAACCAGTATATTAACGTACCATCCACCATTGCCAATGTAGGTATATTTTCGGCAACAGCAGATGAGGAGGATGAGGAAGAATCATTACCTTGTCCCCCTTGTCCCCCTTGCCCCCCAGTCCCCAGTCCCCTCGCCAACTCAGCCAATACCGTCGCCTCACTCGCAGTCCGACGATAACTCATCCATTCCTCAGTTTTAATTCCCCACTGCCGGGACATATATAAATCTTCTGGGCGGTAAAATACCTCTGGAATACTATCCATAATGGGGTAGCGGTTTTGTCCGTAGTGTATAACTACCCGACCGATATTTAACAGATAACAGTAAGCTATTTCGTGATGGCTAGGGGCGATTTGTGAACCATCGGTAGCAATGACGGTGTGTATCTTGGGAGGGGTGGGAATATCTATGCAAGTATTTAGCGGCTCAATGGGAGTAGCATTAGCAAAGAGAATGCGATCGCGCCATTTTTCTTGACGTTCGATCATTTCTTCCTGACACTCATAAGCTTTGTGTAGATGCTGTTGCGCTAATTCCAAACGCTGACGACTAGCTTCAGCCTCTTGGCTAAGATGCTGACTTAAACCCTGCATTTGTCGCGCTAATTTTCTTAAATCAAGCATAGATTTTAGTGGGGTTAGGGACTGGGTATTGGGGACAAATCAATTCAAAATTCAAAATTCAAAATTCAAAATTGAAGAATTTTTAGAGACAGGTAATGATTCTCCCTCATCTCCCTCATCCCCCTCACCCCCCTCATCTCCCTCATCTCCCTCATCTCCCTCATCTCCCTCATCTCCCTCATCCCGTCAAATCACAGCCACCCAGAAAAATCTTTCGCAAACTGAGACAGAGATAATAATTGCACTCGCGGATTATTTTGGGCAGCTTTTCTTTCTGGTTGGGTATTATAACCCCAATCTGCTAGGAACAGTTTGACATCATTCAGGTCAGGTTGCTCTTGAACTAACTCTAATGTTTTGAGTCTATCTTCTATAAACCATAAATTACCAGGTGGAATATTTGCTGCTGCAATCAATTCGCGGAGAGTTTCATATTTAGGACGCTTAACTTCTTTCCCGAAAATTGCTGTTGGTGGTAAGTTCACCCCTTCCCGTTGCAATAACTGTTGTATAAACCGTCCTTCTTTGGTAGAAACGATGTATAGTTTCACCTCGCTGTTAAGCGTCATTTTCAGTTTTTCCACCACCCCCGGATAAAATTTATGTAGACTCAGCCAACCGTCTAAATCTGTGGCTATCCATTCATCCCGCAAACTGTCTAATTTAATAGCAACTTCTTTTGAGTTTAGCTTGTCAGTTGATAAAATATACGGCGTAAGATTGACCCATTCTTGCAAAATCTTGTCTTCTGGAATATCATCTATTAAAGCTTTGATTAAAACAGGCATTTCCCAACCTGTTTCAATTACCGGTCTGAGGCGATAGAATCTCAATGCCAAATCATCCGGCGGTGTATCGTTAACAGGCGACCAAATTTGACAGTAAGCACGCCACGCCACTTCAAAATATTCAATTAGTCCATCGCAAATCACACCATCAAAGTCTAACGCTAAAATTCTTGGGCTACCTGCTGTCATGGTTCTGAGGGTTAAAACTGCTCTTGTCAGCTTAACCGATGCACTCAAGCTTTTTTGTATAAAAATATCTGAATATTTGATATTTTGCACCCTTCTCAATTAGCTTCAGGCGATGCACAGCCAACAACGTTAGGACTTACACAAGTGTCACATTAGATATGTCTTGTAGGGTGCGTCAGAGTGCATTTTTCCAAATTTTCAGGGCTTAATTTGAAATTTTCCGAGTTGTCAGGGGAACACTGATGTAAGTAAACCTTTGACGTTGAGTTGCGTATGTCATCATTGAAATCGGACAAATTTAAGATTTTGGCTTTGGATGGTGGAGGAATTCGGGGAGTTATCACCGCCAGAATTTTGCAAGAAGTTCAGTCTCAGATTGGCAAACCTCTAAACCAATACTTCGACCTCATCGCGGGGACATCTACCGGGTCAATTTTAGCCGCAGGTATAGCTTTGGGACGAGAACCTGAAGACCTGATTAAAATTTACCAAGAAAGAGGTCGAGAAATATTCAACGCTTCATGGCTGAACAAAAACGTTAAAAGATGGTTTCGTGGCTCTAAGTATTCCAACAAAGGACTAATTAAAGTTTTGCGGGATGAGTTGGGCGAAATTACACTACGTCAGGTTTCCGAAACCTCAAAAGCAGAGTTACTCATCTTCGCCTATGACACTCTGTATCGGAATACAACCTTTTTTACCAGTTGTTGTCCTGAAGAAAATCGTTGGTTCAACAACATGAAACTTTGGGAAGTCTGCCTCAGTTCCGCATCTGCTCCTACTTTCTTCCCCCCCTATGAATTCAAATGGACAGACCCCCATGACCCTCGTCATTCCGAGTGGAGATTTCCTCATGTCGATGGTGGTTTAAGTGCCAACTGTCCAGCTTTAGCGGCTCTAAGTCACGTTACTGGTGTAAGGAAGAAAAGCATTTCAGACATTTCTATCCTGTCTATTGGCACGGGTGCTACTACCCAACCCTTGGAATACAAAGAAACTAACAACTGGGGTACGGCTGAGTGGGGAGTACATATTCCCGATGTATTTATGGGAGGTCAAATTCAGTTGGCTACTGATGTCTGCGGTCAGATTATTCAGTCAGCTAATCCAGGCGGTTATTTACGTCTTCAATTTGCATTAAATGAAAGATTTGGTCAAAGAAGCACTCCATTTTCTCCTCGCCAACTACTTTCTCAGGAAGAACAGAAAAATAGATTTATTAACAAAAATATTAACGAAGACATGGATGATGCAAGTGCGGAGAATATTCAAAATTTACTCGATGCAACATCAAAATTTGTTGAGGAGAAAAGCTCGGCTATTAAACAGTTTATCCTGACTCAAGAACCAGCAGTTTTGTCATAGTTAGCACTTACGCAAGTGTGATAATGAAATATGTCTTGTAGGGTGCGTCAGACTGATTAAATGCTGTCAATAAATATGTTTTTGCTATCTGACACACCCTACTGATATGTCAGTTGTCTAATTCTTGATATTTATTCAGCTTCAGGTGGGCATTGTGAACCACAAAAAACTCAGGTTTTGAGTAAGTTTCAAGCAATGCCCACCCTACAAAAATTTTTTTCTAGCTGGGGAGAGTGTCAACATCGAGATAATCAATAATTTTTTTGCTTACTGGCTGGGATTAATACCCCATGTTTAGGACTAAATAATAATGCTAAGAGAAATAATCCTGACACTACTAAGACAATTGCTGGGCCAGAAGGTAAATTATAAAAGTAGCTGAGATACATACCGCTAATACTAGAAATTACACCAATCACCGCTCCTAATATCATTACTTCATGTAAACGTTTAACTAATAAGTATGCAGTTGCTCCTGGTGTAATTAATAATGATAGCACTAAAATCACTCCTACAGCTTTCATACTGGCGACAATGGTTAAGGAAATTAAGAGCATTAAGCCAAAGTTGAGGCGATTGATTGGTAAACCTGCTGCTTGTGCGCCCAAGGGGTCAAAGGTGTAGAATAATAGCTCTTTATAGAGTAAAATAATCACCAGCAAAACAATAGCGGCAATGATGGCTGTATCACGTACTTCGTCACCAGTAACGCCGAGAATATTGCCGAAGAGAAAATGATTGAGGTCGATTTTATTATCTTTTTGAATAATCGTAATTAAGGTAATTCCTAGGGCAAAGAAGGCAGAAAAAACTATGCCCATTGCAGCATCTTCTTTGATAGGCGATCGCGTTCTAATCCAGGTGATAGTTACGGTACTAAACACCCCAGCAATGAATGCACCAATAAAAATATTACCACCCAACATAAAAGCGATCGCTAGTCCCGGTAAAACTGAGTGGCTAATAGCATCACCCAATAGTGCTAATCGTTGCACCATCAAGTAACTACCGACAACCGCACATAATAAACCTACCAAAATCGCAATCACGAGCGATCGCTGCATAAAGCCATATTGTAAAGGCTCAATCAGAGCATCTAACATAGATATATTCTTGAGTTACAAACTATACAACTAGGCAAAAATCAAAATCCAGAATTCCCATCCTATCAACTTTTGACCTAATTCAAATAGTAGCTTTAATTGCAAAGTTATTAGTCATTAGTCATTAGTCATTAGTCATTAGTTTCTCCCCCCTGCTCCCCTGCTTCCTCATCCCCCTCACGGCAACAAACTATGCAATAGGGCTGATGTAAGAATTATAGGGGTTGTTTATTAATAGTGGTGAGAGTGGTGGTTAGGGAAAGAAAGATAAAAACTGGCACATTTGCCAATCTAGTGTTTCTGTATGCAAGGTTGAAAAACAGGCATTTCAACAGTTTTACTGCTGGGAATCATTCCAGCAAGATGGAACATTTGCTTTCAATCCTGAAGCTAACCCTTCTCGTCGGGTTATTAGTGTCTTGTATGATACTTTTTAGTATGATCACAATCCAAAGTGCTGCATCTTCAACTAGCACCTTTCCTGAAAACTGGCGAGGGACATGGCGTGGCACAATGTTAGACCGCTCTGTAAATGGGCGGTATCAAAAAGTGCCAATGACACTCCGCATTCAGCCTATCTCTAACAATCCCATGCGCTACACTTGGCAAACCACTTACGGAGTAGGGGATAAAAAGCTGGTACGTGATTATGAGTTAGTGGTTAAGGATCAGCAGAATGGACACTTTATCATTGACGAGAAGGATGGAACTCTGATTGATGCTTGGTGGTTAGGGGACAAACTCTACAGTCAATTCCGAGTCAATAATCTCTTACTCAGTACACAATGTCAGCGACAAGGTAATCGACTCCATTATGAACTGGTTCTTTATCAGCCGCAAAGTACACCCCCAACCGAATCTTCCCAGGAAAAAGTACCTTTCGAGAGCTATCAGCTACAGGTTGTTCAGTCTGCTGAACTATCGCCGATGAAATAGTTGCAATTACATTATTATGGTGGGCAATGCTCTTAATTTGCTCAAACTTTGATTTTTGCGTGAGGAGCATTGCCCACCCTACTAGGGTGGCAAGGCTAAAGTAGTGCAAAAATCTAGTTCTTGTGGTGCGGGCTTCTAGCCTGCACCGGACGGGCTAGAGAGCTTATCCCACAAAAGAGTTTTAATGCAACATTATGACCCCATTTCATATCTATTTAAGCCTAGCCAACTGTACAAGCAATAGAAATTTCTAGTTCCCTGTTGGAGAACTACAAATAATACTACTTGTAAACTAAACTCTGCAAGTTTTTCGTAGATATTAACGTTATCATCTAGGAAAAATCAAGCATTTTTAGCCCAAATTTTTTGGGTGTTGGCTCAATGTTATGATCAGTCAATAATTAACCACCCTGTCTGTTAACTCCAGCAATTTTGATCTAGAGATGATTTTACTGATTGGGTTGATTTTCTGATAACTTGCACGGTTCTGAATCATCCTAGGGTGGGCAAGGCTGATGACGTAAAAATCAGGGTTTGCGGGAAGTTTCAGCATGGCAAACCTGACTTTAATCGCCGTCATGCAGAGGTAAATTTAAAAATATCATCAATTAATAATGATTATGTCAGCGAACCCGCCCCCAAGCTTGATGTAAGTTCAATAGGGAGGATAAATTTTATTCCAAAAGGTAATAGATAGATAATTAATTTACCTTTTTCTTAATATTCTTAACCTTCTTAACCTTCTTAACCTTCTTAACTTTCTTCAGCTTATTAATTATATAAAAATTTCTAAATATCTTGGTTTTTGTAGGTATATTAACTATTTTTACAGGACTTGTGTGCTTTTTTGATTGATGCTATAAGTATATTGCACAGGCAAATTTCCCTGGAGGAAATACAATGTCTAACAACACAGTGAAAGCATCGGAAACCCCAGCAGTACCATTTTTTGCTCGCTTCCTAGAAGA
>NZ_LUHJ01000043.1 GCF_001597745.1 Anabaena sp. 4-3
TGGCCTGTAATCGGTATCTGGTTTACCGCTTTGGGTGTTAGCACAATGGCGTTCAACTTGAACGGTTTCAACTTCAACCAGTCCATCATCGACTCTCAAGGTCGTGTAATCAACACCTGGGCTGACATCATCAACCGCGCTAACTTGGGTATGGAAGTAATGCACGAGCGTAACGCTCACAACTTCCCCTTAGACTTAGCTGCTGGCGAAGTTGCTCCTGTTGCTTTAACCGCTCCTGCTATCAACGGTTAATCATTAACCTTTAGCAATCACAAAAAAGCTTCCTCCTTACGGGGGAGGCTTTTTTG
>NZ_LUHJ01000044.1 GCF_001597745.1 Anabaena sp. 4-3
TGTAACTTACACCCCCAACCCCAACTTTAACGGGACTGACAACTTCACCTACACCGTCAAAGATAACCAAGGTGCAATTTCTCAACCTGCGACTGTCACCGTCACCGTTAACCCAGTCAATGATGAACCAGTCGCTAAACATGACACCATTACTACTAATGAAGACACCAACATCATCATTCCTATCCTCGAAAATGATGAAGATGTCGATGGTAATGACACCATTAACCCCAACAGTGTCGTCATCGAGACTCAACCCAGCAATGGTAACGTCACAATTAACAATGATGGAACTGTAACTTACACCCCCAACCCCAACTTTAACGGGACTGACAACTTCACCTACACCGTCAAAGATAACC
>NZ_LUHJ01000045.1 GCF_001597745.1 Anabaena sp. 4-3
CTAACTCAACCAGCTTCTCAAATTCAAATTGTCGAGCCAGTTTTGTCAGTGATTGTATCAGATTAGTTGCTGTATCTGGTATTTCTCCTACCAGTTCTATGACTTGGTTAGTATTAGCCTCCAGCGCAGCTGTGTATAGCTGAGTAATCCATTCTTGAGGCATACAGGTGAGGTGTTGCGATGTCAAGATAGTCTCTGTTGCCTGATTTACTAGGGGCGTTTGGCTGTCGGCAAAGATAAATTTTACACCGAGATGTTTAGTTAGTGCATTAAAAATGGTGTGTTCGGCAAAGGGTTTGCGGAGGAAGTCATCACAACCAGCAGAGAGAACTATGGCTTTTTCTTCTTCTAAGACGCTGGCTGTCAAGGCGATGACGGCTGTGGCGTTACCTTTGGTAGTAGACTTAATATATTTAGTCGCTTCATAACCATCCATGACAGGCATTCTCATATCCATCCAGATTAAATGCGGTTCCCATTCATCCCAAATTGCGATCGCTTCCTTGCCGTTACTCGCCTCTCTCATCTCAAACCCCAAAGGCATGAGTAACTTCATCAACAATTGGCGATTAATGGCTTTATCATCTACTGTCAGCAGTTTATATGTTGGCTGATTGGCAACTAGCCCCAACACTTGCGGATAGGCTTGCGAACTCTGACTGACTGTTGCTTGCGCCAATTTCGCCTGAAGATGAAATTGAAAAGTTGTACCTTTGCCCAATTCACTCTCAACTGAAATATCTCCCCCCATCAGTTGCACAAATTTACGGCTAATAGCTAAACCTAATCCTGTACCTTCTTGGGCATCTTTTCCGGCTTGGGCTTGCGTAAACGCATCAAATAATTTGGGTAATTCAGTGGCGGAAATCCCTACACCTGTATCACGCACCTGAAAATGGATATGAAATACATCTGTGGTTTCTTGTTCTCCTGCAAACACAAGTAGACTGACGTTGCCTTCTGAGGTAAATTTAATCGCGTTGCTGAGTAGATTGATTAACACCTGACGTAGTTTGACTGCATCTGTGCAGATATAGCGGGGAACATTGTCACTGCGCTGGAATATCAAAGCCAATCCAGCATTTGTTGCCCGCAGATGTAGCATATCTTCTAAATCATCGAGTAAGCGATACAAGTCAAAGTCTTGAGGATTCAGGGTAGTTTTTCCGGCTTCAATTTTCGATAAATCGAGAATATTATTAATGAGGGTGAGTAAATAATCGCCACTACGATAGATAATCCCAGCATTTTCATACTGTTCCGATGGTAAGTTTTTAGCGCGTATCATTAATTGAGAAAAGCCGAGAATCGCATTTAGAGGAGAACGCAATTCATGACTCATATTAGCAATAAATGCACTTTTGGCTTGATTTGCTACTTCGGCTTTTTCTTTGGCAATGGCTAATTCTGCTGTTCTCTCTTTGACTCGTTGTTCTAAAGTTTCAAAAGCTGTTTGTAACTGAATAGCCATTTTATGAAAAGAATCAGCCAGCGTTGCTACTTCTGTAATACTTTGAATTGCTCTTGAGCCATTTTCTAAATCAGAATTATCCCATTTTCCTAATGCTAAAGCTTGACTGGCTCGACTTAATCGCAATATAGGAGTCGTAATCCAATTGGCTGTGATGATACCTAAGATTGTGGCCATAATTAAAGTTAAACTACATAATATGATTGTCGAACGAGCATTGGCTTGAATTTCTGCCATGAAGTCAGCTTCAGGAATGACAACCACTGTCAGCCAATCTAAACCTTTTTGTTTCTGGAATGGGACAATTTTCACAAAGTAGCGTTTACCATGCTCGTCTGTAAAGGTAAGTTCTTGCTGTTGATTAATGTCATCAAACCTTCCAAAATACTGCAATATTTTTTTAGTAGTTTTCTGAGTAATTTCATTTCGACTATTCACAGAATTCAATCTATATCTGCTGGGGTCATCTCTTTCCTTAACGGTATTCAGAGATTTTATTACATCGGGAGTAAAGGGGATTTCTCCTGTAGAAGTCCCGATTAACAATCCACTTTTTTCTATAACAAAAGCTTGACCGGTTTGACCAATTTTCAAACTATTGAGAAAATCCCCTAATTGAGATAGAGAAAAAGCGCAACTGAGGACTCCTTGAAAGGTATTGTTTTGATCAATAAATGGTAAAAAATAGGCGGCTACTAATTTAGTTTCATCCTTTCTGATCCTGGCTACAACAATCCGCCAAATTCCACGTCCTGCCTTTTTTGTTGCCCCATACCAAGGATTTCCAGGGGGATCGTTATGCGGATCAAAAACTTTTACACTTTGGATTAATTTGAGTTTGTTGCCTTGATTGTCAGTCAGGTAATTATTCCATTTATTATTAGTTGATTTATCTTTGATCCGCAGCAGACGCGAGCCATCATCATGTTTATCCACAATTAACATATCTTTCTGCTCGGTAGCGATCGCAATGGCATTGATATGATTAAATATTTGTGATTGCTGCCAAAAATAGCGTTTTACTGTGGATAAATCTTGATAGTTCAAAATGCCTAGTTTAATCGCATCGGCATTATTGCGAGTAACTGCTACTGAAGTCTGCAAATAATTGGCTAAATTCTGATCAATGCGATCGCCTACTTCCGTCATCAAGGATTTAGCTATATCCTCTACCGCTTTTTGTCCACTACGATAGGAAAGATAGCCAACTAACCCGACTGCACCGACAACTTGTAAGACAAAAGGAATAATTAACAGTGATTTCAGGGGGATTTGTCGATATTTTTGGGCTTTATTCCTAGTTTTTCTCATTATTACTTATTAAAGGTTCGGCTAACTCAACCAGCTTCTCAAATTCAAATTGTCGAGCCAGTTTTGTCAGTGATTGTATCAGATTAGTT
>NZ_LUHJ01000046.1:0-43509 GCF_001597745.1 Anabaena sp. 4-3
CTTTGGTGGCGGTGGTGGTGGCGGCGGTGGCGGTGGTGGTGGCGGCGGTGGTGGTGGCGGCGGGTCTTCTTGTGGAGGCGGTGGCGGTGGGTCACAGTTCACTCCCACTGTACAAGCATTTCCCGCTTCCGGCGAGGGAGGTGGTGAAGATGGGGGATTGCTCCAATTTGTTGTTCCTCCAGTTGAAGCAATTGAAGCAATTGAAGTGTAGACTTGGAAATTAACTTGATTTTGTGGTTGACTTCTCCACTGAATAGCCGATATTGGGTTGACTACTGATTGTGCTTGTGGCGGATAAGCCACATATAACTTACCTCTTCTACAAACTATTCCCCCTCCTGCGGTTGCTCCTGAAATTGAAAAAGCTTGATTATCAACTATTATCCCTAAAGGCTGGGGATTTCCTAGTCGAACAGATATAAAGCCACACTGATTAGCCCTAATATTCCTTGCAGGGCTTGATGATAATAATCTAATAGTTTGTGCGCTAGAAGGCGTTAGCCCACTAATCCAAATTGTTCCCCGAACATCTTTCCAAATTTCCCTTTCAGCTTTAATCTGTCCAGCATTACATCTAATATCCTTTATTGGAATATTGGCATTATTCTCAAAGCCATAAAATTGATTAGCCTTCACATCATGAATTTCAATTTTATCGCTAGCTTTAACTTGAGTATTATTAGCAATTCTTAAAATCCCACAGCTATTAGAAATGCCACTCCTAATTAATGGCATTCCACCCAAATTTAGAGAATAAGATTTTGATGGCTGCAAACCCCTGATACTAAAAAAACCATCAGCACCAAGATAACCACTCATTTGAGCTAATGCGGCTGATGGTAATCCAGCAGCAAGTAAAGCAATAAATATTAAAAGTCTGTTCATATCTCATCTCACCCATAAAAAAGCGATACCTTACGGCTGCTGTAGGTATCGCTTACTCATTCCTAGAGGAAAAATAGCGATCGCCCCACAAAAAATTACTTACCAAGATGCAGGAACATAGCCGTAAGGTGTCCCGCCAACGGTTCTGCAAAGTGGGATGCTCCCAGCGTCAGGAAGGGAAGCAAGAGTATAGCTAGTTGAGCCAACCAAGAAAGATGATGGTAGTGTCTGTCCACTGCTGGGGCGAAGTATACCAAATCCGCAACCATTTACAGTTACATTTCGATTTACAGCAGAGGGAAGTGATACAGCTACAGCTGCCCCTGGAGTTTTACCAACAATCACTATTTGATTATTAGGAGTTTTAAAGTTTGCACTTCTAGACTCTGAAAAGCTTCCGCTTACGCAAGTAGGTAAAGTTTGTGTTGGAAGTGTAGAGCTATCAATTGCAACTCCATCTACTTCTAAGCCTGTGTAGTCACCGGATGCCGGAGGACTAATCCGCACCTCTCCACAAGCACCAGCCAAGCGCGCTACAGGTCGAGGACTACTACCTAGATTTACTTGAATCCGGCTTCCTGGAGTGGCACTAAATACTACTACTTGATTAGCTCCATCCATTGCCTTATAAGTTGTTGCGCTGTTATAAGGAATCGCCAGAGCCGGCGAGGAAGCTAACGCAGAAGCCAATAATCCTAGTGGAAGAATATTTTTTATGTTCATCACATCACATTGACAATTGATTGGACTGAAATCATCTTAGAAAAAGCCAATCAATTTGATAAGTGGTGAAAATAGGTAGGAAATTCACATGAAAATGGCATTAAATTACAAAACAAAAATTTATATTGGAATTTTATTCAGTACAATTACTGCGCTTGTTGGCTGTGAGAAATTGTATGCTGACAACCGAGTTTTACCAACAACTGAAATCTGGCAAGTTGTAAAAGTGTCAGATGGCGATACTCTCACTATCCGCCAGACAACCGGACAACAGAAAAAGGTTAGACTCTGCGGTATTGATGCACCAGAATCAAAACAGCCTTTAGGTCAAGAATCAAAGCTTAACCTACAAAGATTAGTTAATGAAGTGGGCGGAACTGTGATGGTTGCAGAAGTTGAACGCGATCGCTATAACCGCCTCGTCGCCGAAATCTTTTCCTCTAAGAATGGGAAGGAGAAGAACTTTAATGAGGAACAATTATCATCCGGCAACGCCTATTTATATAAACAATATGCGGGGAAATGCCCCAATAAATTGGCTTTTGAAAGTGCAGAGCAAATCGCTAAATCTAAAAAGTTGGGTGTGTGGTCAGGTAACTATCAAAAACCTTGGGACTATCGCCGACAACAACGTAATAGATAAGCTCATGTTTGGTTAAGATAATTGCGATCGCTCCTTATTCTTAGAGGAAAAGTAGGAGGGCGATCGCTCCTTATTCTTAGAGGAAAAGTAGGGAGGGCGATCGCTCATCAAGCTATTTAGTCATTTAGGCTTCATCCATCGCACTTTTCAATTATGGAAATTTGATAAAGACGAAAAAAAATTAAGTTCGGTAAAGCTACGGCATTGGTACAGCCTTAGCCTTCAGTATTTACTCTGGTGAAGATGGAGTAAAACCAGTATCGCCGCATTAAAATATTAGTTGCCTAAATGCTGCTTATTACCATAGAGTCAAGCATTCGGTTCAGCCTTGTCAGCAAACAAGCATATTACGACTCAACACTATTGACCGCATTTTCACTGAATTGTATCAGCCGCCTCATTCAATCTGCTTGCTTGGTTTACATAAATTTGTTGCACAAGTTTAATCTTCTTATCACAAAAAAATACATGATGTAATTATACAAGCCTTGCCATTACGCTTCAGTACGGTTAACATTACAACTAATATGTCACTTGCTATATCAAGCAGTTGGTAATATAAATGACCATCAAAAAACCTTTGGTAGTCAAGCAACCTGAAATTGGGGGGCTAATTCGGAATCTGCGGTTGCTGACTGGCCTTACTCAAGAACAGTTTGCAGCATATCTGGGTGTGACATATACCACGATTAACCGATGGGAAAACGGACGCTCTAAACCTTCACCTATGGCTATGGAGAAGATTGAGCAGAAGCTACAGGATTTGGGTAAACAAGGGCAAGATTTAAAGCAGAAGTATTTTGGTAGTTAAAGGTGTAGGGGAAGATGCCAGAGCGTTTATTGCAATTGGATGATTTATCAAATATTCGTAGTCCTGAGAAAATTGCAGCCCTATTTCAAAAACTGGGTTACAACGCTGCTGCTCAACCTCTAAATATAGATGACTTACATTTACCAGCCCGTAGCACTGAAGCAATTTATGATTCATACCTGATTGCTGATCAGGGTAACGGCGAACTGCAAGTATTACTGTTTCAGTTGCATCCAGAAGAATGGACTTCTAGCAATGCCGTTAGTAGTCGCATGAGAGCGATCGCTAATGTTATCGGTCAGCGTGCAACTGATTTTTTGCTGTTGGCGACGAAGGATTTTAACCAGTTGATGTTGGTGAATCCTCGCAAGAATTATGATAATAACCTGAATTTAAAAACCAGCATCCGCAAGTTATTAATTGATAGCACCAATCCCACTAATTATGACCGTGACCGATTGGAAGCAATAGCGGTTAGGGAGCAATCACCCCAGGAGCTATACAAAACCCACTGTGAAGCGTTTGATGTTGAGAAGTTAACCAAGTCTTTCTATAAAGGCTACAAGCAGATATTTGATCAGGTACAGCAAGCGGTTAAGAAATATAATGATGTTCCTTACTTTGCTGATGCTGACAGGCTACACCAGTTTTCACAGCGTCTTCTGGGACGCATCATGTTTTTATATTTCCTCCAGAAGAAGAGATTTTTAGCTGGTGATTATCGGTTTTTGACAACTCGTTACAAGGCATTGAGAACCGAACCTGATGAAACCGATTATTATGCACAGGTGTTAGAACCGTTATTTTTTGAAACCCTCAATCAAGACCGTCCTGGTTTGGTGCATCGTTGGGGTGAGGGACAAATACCTTATCTCAATGGTGGTCTATTTGATAGAGATTATGGCGAGGGAATAAAAGACGCTGCTGGTAGAGAAACACCACAAACAATTACTTTACCTAATTCCCTGTTTGACCCCGGTGAACCAGAGAGTATTTTAGGTTTTTTCAATAGCTATAACTTCACGATTGCTGAGAATGTAGCAGGTGATGAGGATGTAGCAGTTGACCCAGAGATGTTGGGTAAAGTGTTTGAAAATATGCTGGCTGCTGAGGAGAGGGGACAGTCAGGAACGTTTTACACCCCGCGTGGCATAGTCCAGTTTATGTGTACTGAGGTGTTATCTCGGTACTTGGCAGATGCTACAGGTATGAGTCTGGAGGCTATTAGGGAATTAATTGAACTTGACCCCGATGCACCAGAAAGTCACTTAAGGCAACTGCTCACCAAGGAACAAACTAAGCAGTTAAAACAGGCACTAAATGAGGTGAAAGTTCTTGACCCGGCGGTGGGTTCTGGTGCTTTTCCTCTAGGAATGATGCAGGTGATTTTGGCGGTACGTCAAGTTATCGCCCGTCGTGAGGGTGTACCTATTCAACGGGGTAGTTTGGCGATGAGTAAACTAAAACGCAAAATTATCGCCAACAATCTTTATGGTGTGGACATTAAACCAGAGGCTATAGAAATTGCCAAGCTGCGGATGTGGTTGTCGCTGGTGGTGGATATCCCAGATGTAGACGATGTAGAACCACTGCCCAACCTGGACTATAAGTTAATGTGCGGTGATTCTCTCATTAGCACTATTCACGGCGAAAGGTTAATACCTGACCCCACTAAAGAACAGCAGTTAATGTTGGCAGTAACACCCATTCAAATGGCAATCCAACCACTGCTAGAACTGCAACGCCGCTATTTTGATGCCCAAACTGAAGAAAGACACGAGTTGCGATCGCAGATTTTACAAGCTGAGGCTAATGTGTTTCGCACTGCTGTAAATGACCGTCGCCAATTTTGGGAAGGTAAACAGCAGGATTTAGAACGCAAGATTAAGGCACTAAAGGGTAAGGTTTCTAAAACTCAGGAGAAGGAACGAACTGAGATTGGTAGCAAGTTAATGGAGTTGGATAGTTTTGCTGCTGATGTGGAAAGTGGGGAGCGTAGTCTTAATTTCTTCCAATACCATCTACATTTTAATGATGTGTTTAAGGATAAGGGCGGTTTTGATGTGGTGATTGGTAATCCGCCTTATGTAAGACAGGAGTCCATCAAGGAACTAAAACCAGCACTACAAAAAGAATATGACTGTTACACCGGGGTAGCTGACCTCTATGTTTATTTCTATGAGCAGGGGTTTAATTTACTTAAATCTGGTGGTCATTTATCCTATATCACTTCTAATAAATACTTCCGTGCTGGTTATGGTGAGAAGCTGCGGTCATTTTTAGGGGAAAAATCCAAGGTAGAGGTGCTGATTGACTTTGGTGATTCTCCAGTGTTTGAGGCGATCGCATACCCTAGCATTATTTTGGTGAGTAAGAGTAAACCAGATAATCATCAGGCATTGGTGTTGAATTGGGAAGCGGGGAAAACTGTTGAAGAGTTTAATTCGGTGTACAAAAGCCACAGTTTTTATATGCCTCAGAAGGAATTAGGGGCTGATGGTTGGCGGTTAGAATCTCCGGCTGTGTTGCGGTTGTTGGATAAGTTGAGAGGTGCTGGTACTCCGTTGGGTGAGTATGTCAATGGTAGGTTTTATAGAGGAATTTTAACAGGTTTAAATGAGGCGTTTGTTGTTGATAGAGCGACACGGGATAGGTTGATTGCTGAACATGAATCATCATCTGAGGTGTTGAAACCATTTTTGAGGGGACGGGATGTTAAGCGGTGGTGTGTGGATTATCAGGACTTGTGGCTGATTTTTACAAGAAGGGGAATTGATATTACAAACTATCCTGCTATTCACGATTATTTATTAACATATAAAGGGCAGTTAACTCCAGGTATCAAAGGAGGTCGAAAAGAGGGCAGTTATCAATGGTACGAAATACAAGATAATATAGCTTATTATAAAGAATTTAAAACTCCTAAAATCTTATATCAAGAAATTGCTACATTTCAAGCGTTTGCTTGGGATAATTCTCACGCATACTCTAATAACAAAACGTTCTTAATACCCAACGCTAATTTTTACCTTTTATCACTACTAAATTCAAAAATAGTTTGGTTTTTTTTAAGTTATGTAGCTTCAAAATTACAAGGTGGGGCTTATGCTATGCAAACTCCTTATGTATCACAAATTCCCATACCCACTGCCCCCGAACCAGAACGCCTAGCTATAGAAGCCTTAGTACAAAAATGCCTTGATGCTAAAGGTCAAGGTGTAGAGGAGTGGGAAGCAGAAATAAATGATAGGGTAGCTCATCTTTATGGGCTGACTGCTGAGGAAATGAAGATTATTAGAGGTATGTAAATATTATGGATAGCAATGAAGTTTCTAAAATATTCAATAATGATTTGGATAAAAAATCAAAAATATCTGAAAATAATGATAGCTCGAATCAACCTGATAAAAGTATCCAAGTAGATGAATATGATACACAATCAACTTCTCCTAGCCTATTATTAAAACTAGCAATATGGGGATTGTTGTATTGGATATGGTTGAAATTTTCAAGCGAACTTAATCAAACATTAACTGATAGCCTAGCATCAATGTTTATTATTGCTTGGGTAATTGGATTAGTTAAACCTAATTTAGCTGTTAGTTTTGGCTTCCCAAACGATAGACAAACAATTAGTAAAATTTACACAACCCTGATTTCTTGTATAGCTAGTATTAATGGGATTATAGATTTTACTGACCCACTAGGGTTAAATGGCATTCAACATGGGATTATGAATTTTGTGATTGATATCTGTTTATTTACGTTTATTTATCCCAAAGGCACTATATTAGCTTCAGTTATAGAAGAATCAAATAGTAATCGTTTAAACGTAGGATGTGGCTTCATTTTATTAGGAGTTATATTATGCGGAACTGTTGGTATTTTTAGATTTGTATTTTAGAATTGATTGTTTATAAAATGCCTCTACCAGACTACATAGACAACTCCCGCCACAAACTGCAAACCATCCTCAAAACCTTAATTGAGGATGAAAACCAAATTATCCTTGACATCGCCACCGGATTTTTCCGCATCGAGGCATGGGTACGCCTGGAGGCTGCCATGAACCAACTAACCAGCCTGCGGTTACTCATTGGACGTGACCCTACTATTAGACCAGCAGAGAGCGATCGCATAGACTTAATCCGCTACTTCCGCCGTGACATCCAGCAGCAGTTAGAGGATGAGGAATTTAAGCCAGAGTACAAGCAACAGATTGACCGGATGATTGCGTACTTAGAGCAAGACCACATCCAGGTTAGGTTATATGGGGCAACGAATGGGGAATTTTTACACGCCAAAGCTTATATATTTGATTATTACTCCATAGTTGGCTCAAGTAACTTCACCCCGGCGGGGATTGATACCAACCGTGAACTAAATATACTCAACAAACATCGAGGCATCGCTCAAGATTTGCGCCATAACTGGTTTAGTGAGTTTTGGAATCACGAGAGCGTTGATACCGACTACAAAACCAAACTAATTGACGCGCTCAACGCCTCCAAATTTGGCAGTAAAGCATATACACCATATCAAATATTTCTCAAGGTACTCTACGAACTGTTTAAAGATGATAGCGTCATTGGGGAGAGCGATCGCACCTCATTAGAACTAGCCAGTTTCCAGCAAGAAGGATTTGAAAGAGCAGTCAGACTCATAGAAAGACACGATGGCTGTGTTATTGCTGATGCTGTGGGTTTAGGTAAAACCTTTATTGGATTGCGGCTACTGGACTATTACCTAATTAAACTGAGGAAACCGAGATTTGTGCCTCGTGCTTTGGTGGTTTGTCCGGCGCAACTTAAAAAATTAGTGTGGGACAAAAAACTAGATGAATTTGGCATTAAAGCTGATGTAATTTCCCATGAAGAAATCAGCCGTCAAAGCTTTAATGTTCAAGATTACGCCCGTTATGACATCGTGGTGGTCGATGAATCACATAATTTCCGCAACAGTGCCACCAATCGCTACCGTAATTTACTCAAACTGGTCAGTAGTGGTAAACGAAACAAACGGGTAGTGTTGTTGACAGCTACCCCTATCAATAACAGTATATTTGACCTTTATCATCAGATTTTACTTATTACCCGTGGTGGTGAAACTTATTACAGAGAATGGGGTATTTCTAACCTCAAGACTTATTTTAAAGCCTTAGCTAAAGGTGGGGTAGAAATTACAGAACTCCTCATGCAAACAATGGTGAGACGCAGCCGCCAGGATGTGATTAGAAGGCAACAAGCAGGTGAAGAAATTCGCATTAATGGTAAATTAATTCACTTTCCTAAACGCCAGTTAGAACAGTTTACTTATAACTTTGAGGATAGCTTTGCTGGACTGTATACGGGGATAGCCACTCAGATTGACAAGATTAACTTACCTGCTTATAACATTAAGGCTTTTAAAAAGCGCAAGGATAAAGGGGAAGAAAATGAAGTTAAGCGCAATGATGCCCTAGTTGCCCTCCAAAAAGCATTATATTTTAAACGATTTGAAAGTTCACTATTGGCTTTTAAAAATAGTATTCGCAACCAAAGAGACTTTCAGACTAATTTTTATCAAATTCTGACTCAACAAGGAAAGCTATTAGATAGTAAAAACTTTCGCAAGTTAGTATTAGCTGCTGAAACAGACGAAGAAGAAGGTAACTCAGTTAATGTCATTATTGGATCACTAAGTGAAGTTGACCCGAAAGACTATGATTTAAACAAACTTCAACAGCAAATTCAAGCAGACTTAGTAATTTTAAACAATATTATTATCACCTTAGAAAAAATTGAATCCTCAGCCACAGCGAATACAGACTATGACCGTAAGTTAGCAGCATTCAAAGAACTGCTCAAAACTCAACTGCAAGGTAAAAAGATTTTAGTATTTAGCTACTTTAAAGATACGGCTGAGTATTTATATAAACAATTAATTACAGATACAGCTTGGTTATCCCAAATGACGGTTAACACTCAAGCCCCTGTGATTGAGTTATTGACTGGTGCAACCCCCAGTAAACAACGGGAAGAGAAAGTTAGACGGTTTGCCCCTAAAGCTAATGTTCAAAGTGATAGTGATGAAGAATTAACTCTACTGCAACAAAACCCAATTGATATTCTTGTCTGTACAGATGTACTATCAGAAGGTCAAAACCTGCAAGATGCTGGGGTGTTAGTTAACTATGACCTGCATTGGAATCCAGTCCGTATGATTCAAAGGGCAGGACGCATTGACCGCTTAGGCACTGATTATGACGAGCTATTTATTTACAACTGCTTTCCAGAACAGGGACTAGAGAAGCTATTAGGGCTAGTCAAAAGATTACAAGAGCGCATCGCCACCATTGACCGTGAGGTAGGGCTAGACGGTAGCGTACTAGGTGAAACTATTTCTGGTAAATCATTAGACGAACTGTACAAACTCAAGATGGCTGACACCGATGCAGAAAAACAAGCCATTTTAGAGGAACTAGAACAAGCATCTGATTTGGTATCCCTAGATGAGATGAGATTACCCCTACTAGAGTTTTTACAACAAGCAAGCAAAGAACTAATTGATGATATCCCCTTTGGTATTCATAGCACCTGGAATAAACCCATACCCCACCCCAACGTTCCTGATGGGGGCATATTCTTTGCTTTTCGGGTACAAGACAAGCACTTTTGGCACTTTTACCCACGGATTAATGACGCTATTTCTCTAGACCCTACGAGATTAATTAGCGACAAACGCACCATTTTTAACTGGCTTAAATGCCAATCCTCAGATTTTCCCAGACCCGACGAATTACCACCAGTTGAGTTTGATAACCGCATTTTCTCTGTTTTAGAAAGAGCTATAGGCAATCTGTTTAACTCTTTCCAACAACAGCAGACAGCTAAAGGCATTAAACCGCAAATGACCAAGCTTTTACAAAGTATTCATCATGCCCTCACTCAACCTGATTTATTTACAAGTGAACCAATTGATGAAGAAGCCAAGGAACGGGTATTAAAGGTAATCACTACCGTTAATTCTCGTAGTTATGAGCGAGATATTAAGGCGATTTGGGAGACGTTCAAACAACATAAAAATGTCAGCTTACTCATTTCCGAGTTAGATGAATATTTTGTAGACAGTGACCAATATGAGGAACTTGCAGATGACCAAGACATAAGACAAGCAGAAATTATTCAGCAAAAAGACATTAAGTTGATTTGCTATGAGTGGTTTAAACCAGATTCTTAGAGGAAAACTTAAAGATGCGATCGCCTTCTTTGCCTAATTAAAACAAAAACTGAAATCCACTAGAAATATAGTTATTTAATTTCTGAACAATGAACACCCTAAACAAATCTAATTATCCTCTGCGTCATATTTCTATTCGTGTTCCCTGGCATGATAATGGCTGGAATGGAACAGTATGCAAAGCTCCTCAACTAAATAATGCTTGCTTAAAATTAAAAAATATTGCCCAAAATAGAAATGATGATGCTGAAACTGCTGTTGCAGGCCAATCTATTCAAGATTTGCAGCCTAATCAATTACCATGCTGTGTAGCAGAGCGTGGCACTTTTATGGCTGACTTCGAGTATACTAGGACAGTTGTTCATCCCTATGCGAAAACATCGCCAGATACTCATGGTCATTTTGAACCGACACCAATAAGACATTCTCCTTACTCAGCACTTGCAATCCCGTTTCAATGGATGCTTTCCCAGGATAATGACCTGGAACACAAGAAAAAAGAATATCATTTAAACATCAATCTTGAATGGGAACCAAAATTAAATTTTACAACTGATTGGGTTCAAGACTATCGTAATCAACTTCCCTTATTAGATTGCTTTTTTCGACATATACGCCCTGAAGAATCACTCTGCTTTTTTTATGCTAAAGAAGTACCTTTTGTAGAAGATTCTCGAAGAGTAATTATTGGTGTAGGACGAGTCAAGCATATTGGCTCACCAATTGAGTATAAAAATACAAACCCAGAAAAACTTCGCTGTATGCTCTGGGAACGGTCAGTACAACATTCTATCCGTCCAGATTTTAAAGATGGGTTCATTTTACCTTATCATCAGGCTATAGAATTTGCCAAAAAGCATCCAGAATTTGATCCAGCAGAAATTACTGCCTTTGCTCCTGGTGATAGAATTGGAGAATTTTCTTTTGGCGCAGAACACGTTACACATGATGGAGCGATCGCAGGTTTACTGGCTTGTGCTGAATCTTTGAACAAAGCGAAAAAGCATATTCCTGGTAACTGGGAATCTTGCCTCAAGTGGATTGATGATCGTCTAACAGAAGTTTGGAAAATGCGTGGACCTTGCCCTGGATTGGGTGCAGCTTTAAGTGCTTTTGGTATTGAATTAGGTACTTTTGTGGCTAGAAACATCGCTGCAAAGCTAGAAGAGAATGAAAATCCATGGCCACTAATTGATAAAGTTTTTGTAAATCCAAAAGCTTACCTTCCCCCTCAATTATCTTCTCAAATTGGCAATATATTACAAAAAGCTTGGCAGAATTTAGAGCCAGAGCGATTAGCATTGTTAAAATTACTGAGTCGCTTTGAAATTACATCTGAGCAAGCAAAGATTTTGTATGTCAAAACAGACAGAGAGAAAAAAGGAATCATTTGTCAAGATTCCGAATTATTGAATAATCCTTACTTAATTTATGAATTAACTCGTCACACTACAACTAATACTAAAATCAGTCTATTGACTGTAGATCGTGGAGTTTTTCCAGATAGTTGCATTCAAGAAAAACATCCACTACCAAAACCATCAGCTATTGATACGGGGATTGATGAGCGACGCATCCGGGCATTTACTGTTGAGATTCTAGAACAGTCTGCAAATCTTGGAGACACTTTAGTATCTCGAAGTGATGTCATTGATAAAATTCGCAATATGCCAATTTCTCCTACTTGTGAAGTAACAGAAGATACTATACGTGTTGCAGAGGAAAGTTTTTTATCTCACCCCAAAGCCATTGAGTTAGTAGAGATAGAGACAATTGATAGTAATGGTGTGAGAAGCCCGGAAAAAGCATACCAGTTACAAAGATTATCAGAAATGGGAAGGCTCATCAAGAACTCTGTCCGAAAGCGCATAAAAGGTAAAAGGTTTGAAATTAAAGAGAATTGGCGAAAATTATTAGATACTGAACTCGATAAGCAAATAAATGTAGCAGATATAGTAGAAGAAAAAGCAAGGCAAGAAAAAACAGCATCTCTTCAAGAAATTGCCGCATCACGTATTTCAGTTTTAATCGGATCAGCAGGTACAGGCAAAACTACTATTCTTTCTGCTCTTTGTAAGCAAGCTGAGATTGCTTCAGAGGGAATTATTTTACTAGCACCTACTGGTAAAGCCCGGATTAGACTACAGACAAAATCTAATGTTCAAGCTTATACCATTGCACAGTTTCTTTATCGTTGTCGTAGATATGATAATGAAACTCAAAGATATTTTTTATCTACCTACCCTGCCATTTCTGATGCACAAACTGTAATTATAGATGAAGCGTCAATGTTGACTGAGGAAATGCTGGCAGCTTTGCTAGATGCTGTTAAAAGCGTTAAAAGAATAATTTTAGTAGGAGATCCGCAACAATTACCTCCTATTGGGCCAGGTCGTCCCTTTGTAGATATTATCCATGAAATACGTAAAAATATTCCTGATATTGAAAGCCGTTTTCCTCGCGTTGGTAATAACTATACAGAGTTAACTATTAGCCGTCGTCAAAGTAATGACAGAGACGATGTAAGGCTGGCTAACTGGTTTGGTGGTCAGTATATTCCACCAGGAGAAGATGATATTTTCAAATTGTTTGCAGAAACAGCCCAGTCAAAGCATTTAAAGTTTATTTCCTGGAAAAATCCAGAAGACTTTCATACAACTTTACTTGATGTATTAGTTAAAGAACTTAATCTTAGTGGGATAAATGATGCTCAAAAATTTGATGAGTCTCTTGGAGGAGTACCTTACGGCAATTATGTCTACTTTAATCCAACATCCGCCAACGCGATAGAACAATGGCAGATATTATCTCCTGTGCGTAATTTAGCTTTTGGAGTTACAGAAATTAATCGCTTAATCCATAAAACATTTAAAGCCAGAACTATTGAAACCGCCAGAGGTGGCTTAGAAAAGCAATACTACAAAAGACAAATTCCTAAACCAATGGGAACAGAAGAAATTGTTTATGGTGACAAAGTGATTAATGTTGTTAACCATAAACATAAGGATATTTATCCTGACGATGCAGATGCCTTAAAATATATTGCTAATGGAGATATTGGTATTGTAGTTGGACAATTTAAGAAAAAAACAGATAAAAGAAATTGGAAACCGTGGCAGTTACAAATTGTCTTTTCCTCTCAAGTTAAACACAGTTATGAATTTGATGACAGGTATTTTAATGAGGAATTTAATAACACCTTAGAACTAGCATACTGCTTGACAGTACATAAAGCACAAGGTAGTGAATTTAAGAAGGTAATAGTAGTATTACCTAATCCATGCAGGCTACTTTCCAAAGAGCTACTTTATACAGCATTAACGCGACAACAGGATAGTGTTATTATCCTTCATCAAGGAGATTTGTCTGAATTGAAAGTATATGCTTCTGATGCGTTCTCAGAAACAGCGAGCCGGTTGACAAATTTATTTGAAACGCCTTGTCAAGCTGAAATTTTCTTTGCTCACCTAAAATCCAAAGATAATCTTGGTCACTCAGAAAAACGTTGGTTGGATGATCGTCTAATTCATAGAACCATTAAAGGTGAAGCTGTACGTTCTAAGTCAGAAGTAATTATCGCAAATTTATTACATCATCACAAAATTGATTATGTTTATGAACAAGCATTAAAAATTGGCAATATCACCAAATATCCAGATTTCACAATTGAAGATTCTGAAAGCGGCATAACTTACTATTGGGAACATTGTGGTTTACTTAATGACCCAGTTTACCAGCAGAGATGGAACGCAAAAAAACAATGGTATAGAGAAAATGATATCTTGCCATATAGTGAGGGCGGGGGAACAAGGGGAACTCTTATAGAAACTAGCGACGATGTTCATGGCGGTATTTCCTCACAAGAAATTGAAAAAATTATTCAAGATGTAATTTTGGGGTATTAGTATGCGATCGCCCAGTCCCCCAAATTCTTAGAGGATAACCAAGCATCGCCCCCACCAAATCAAGCGAGGAAACACCAAACGACAATGGCATACTGGCTATTTCAAGGCAACCCCAAATATTACCGCATCATTGAAGGTATCCGCGACTTTGAGCAGATGCCGTGGTTAGCAACACGCTATGCCAAAGACATGGCGGCTGGTGATGGGGTGCTGATTTGGAAAGCTGGGGATAAGGCGGGGATATATGCCATAGCAGAGATTATCGAACCACCCAAAATCATCACTAACCCCCCTGACATTGGCTACTGGATAGATACCAGCCGCATTGGTGTTAAACCTTGCGCCAAAATTCGCTTTACCAGCAAGTTGTTAGAAAAGCCACTGCTACGCGACGACCTCAAGCTTGACCCTGTACTCAAGATGTTGATGGTAATCCGTCAGCCTAACTGCACCAACTACAAGGTGACACCACAGGAATGGCAACGTGTACATGAATTGAAAGGATAACGTTGCTTCCCATTCTTAGAGGAAAACTAAGCGATCGCCTAACTACTGTATTAAAATTACATCCACTTAAATTTATGAGTCAATACCCAATCCAGCCATCACCTTCTGGCGATACCAAAAAAGCCATATTTCAGAGGTTAATTATGCGTTATTTTGGTAACGTTATCAGCAAGATATCAGTCTTCAGTATTAACTTTTATCAACAATATATTTCACCTTACAAGGGTTATTGTTGCGCTCATCGTATTTTCCATGGCGGTGATTCTTGTTCTGAATATGTCAAAAAAACTTTTTTAGAACAAGATTTGGCTCAAGCTATTAAACTGTCTCAAAAGCGTTTTTATGAATGTGGAGAAGCAGCAGAGACATTAGCTGCTCAAAAACAAACTCAGCCCATAAATCTAGTATCTGCAAATGTACAACATAGAGCTTCACATTTACTGAACCGAAGAGCGTTTATTTACTTAATTATTCCAGCTTTCTTCACTTTTGGTTTAGCAACACCAGCATTGGCGAGTAGAGGGAGAAATTTTGGTAAATGTATGTCCGCAGCGTCGAGATCGTCTGTTAGACAAGACCAAAAAGACGGTAAATGTGGTAATGAGCCAGAACTTTATTATGGTTTATGTTGTTTAGGTATAGTTGGTGCAGCCATAGCAAATGAAAGTAAATAGCTAAAACTAATCGTTAATTCTTAGAGGAAACACCAAGCGATCGCGCACTGTAATCAGTGTCACTCATTCACTATAGATTGTAGTTTATCAGGAAATAATTACCATGATGCTTGAAAATGTCAGTCCACAAATGCAAAAAAAATTTGAGATATTAGATGAAATGATAGCAAAAGGTTATATAGAACCTGTCAAACCTTTCTTCAGTTGGCTGCCTACATTATGTCATCATCCAAATAAAACTTCTAATTTCCACGATGCGCCTCAAGAACTCAAGCAACAATTTAATTTTATGTTTTCTTGGTACGCATTCTTTTTAGGAATATTTGCGTTTACTCAAACCAGATTAGAAAAAGATTATTTAATATACATTAGCATTGTTATAGTAATAATATCTTTTATGCCACCAACCCCATTTGATACAGGGTTTGGAATAGGAGCTAGCTTTTATTTTAGTCAAGTTTTTGTCTTCAGCCGCTATTATCAATATAAAAATCATGGTAGATGTCCTAGCAACAGAAATACATTTTCAACTATTTGCATTTCGTTGATATATGGGTTTCTTCTGTTAATAGTTAGTGGTATTATTCAGATTATTCTTTATCCTGATGTTAACTAATAGTGTAGTGATCACAAAATATAAATTCATATTTTTAATGTATCAATTAAGTTTAGGAGAACGGTTTGGTTTATGATGATAGACTTTGGCAGTATCAAAACATACAATAATGATAGAGGATTTGGGTTTGTCGGTTGTACTTTTTCTAGTCCTAGTGGAAATGTTTTCTTCCACATAAAAAAAATCAAGAAAAAATATCCTGAATTAGCCGATAAACTGGACAATAGAGAAACTGATGTTGAAACAGTCAATTTCTGGTATAGAATTGAGATAAACGAAAAAGGACAACAAGTTAGTGAGCTTTGGCTAGGCACACAAGAGATACGTCAAATATACGCAGATGAATTACATGGCTTGATCCAAAAAGTAGAGAGCATCTGGAAAAATGTAGAATCTCCAAAACCTAGTTGGCTTGACCTTGTAACCATAGAGTTAGTCGGAGTTGAGCGCAAGCATGAACTAAGTGGTGAGCGAGATAACTTAGAGACTCAACTTAGAGAGGCAGAAGAGGAGCAAGGTAGGCAGGCAGAAGCTCTACGACAAAATGAAATTAGAAGAATAGCTAATGTTCACAATAGAACAAAAGAGGAAGCTGAAGAGCTAGAGCAACTATTAGCAGAGATGCGTCCTTTAAATTTTAAACGTAGCAAAGACCTCTCAGCATATATTGTAAGACATCAACTTGGTTATAGATATCCAAATATCTCAGGCATTGTAAGAATGGAAGATGAAGGTAGAGAATGGGATTTTCATGGGGGATTTCCTACAGATATTTATAGTATTATTTGTGACGAACTTGATTTAGATAATCAGGGAACTACTGCTAGAGCAATAAAATTTACATCATTTAAAAGTCTCTATTAAACAAATCAAGAATAATGAAAAACTCAATCAACAGTAAATAGCATTAAACAGAAATGAGTAAAATCTTTTACAAAAATAAACTTACAGGTAATTATGGTGTCCTTGAAGGAAAAGTATTATCAAGTCAGTCTTCCTCTTTTCAACTTAGACTTATAAAAGCAGTTGGTGGAATGGTTGAATTGAGTTATCAACAAGAAAATGTCACGGCTAAAAATCTAGTTCAAGTATCACATGACGAAGTTCAAAAGGCTCTGCTGGGTTTTTAGTTAACTTGTTGAAGTCTGCTTAACTTTACCTTTAGACCTCGGAAAGAGATACACAACTACAAGTGCGATCGCACCCCAAGCGTTCGCGTAGCGTCTCGGAGAGAGGAAATCTACAAAGGAAAATGGCATACTGGCTATTTCAAGGCAAGCCCAAATATTACCGCATCCTTGAAGGTATCCGCGACTTTGAGCAGATGCCGTGGCTGGCAACACGCTATGCCAAAGACATGGCGGCTGGTGATGGGGTGCTGATTTGGAAAGCTGAGGATATGCCTCAAAGTTTTAACTCACACAATCATTAGTTTGTGAAGGAAGTAAATTTTATAAGGTATGAACAAGTTTCCTTTCTTGGTGTTTGAAGGATTAGATGGGGCTGGTAAAACTACTCTTGCAGAGCTATTTGCCAAGCATCACAATTTTTCTTATTACAGCAGTGTACCATCTGAGTTAGTTTATTTACGGGATAAAATAGCTGCCAATAATTCCCCAATTACTATGTTTCATTTTTATACTTTGTGCAACCTTATGCGTAGCCAAGAGTATAGATTAAAGTTGAATAGTTCGGGAGTTGTGGCTGATAGATATATATTCTCTACTTTTGCTTACAACAGCTTATTGGTCAAACAAGACTTATCTTGTCATTTCCCCATATTACAATCAAGCCCAGATTTTTTACTGCCTGATGTTATTGTTTACGTGACAGCATCTCAGTCCATAATCAACCAGCGCATTGCCAAGCGAAGTCAGGAAGTTCCTATACAATGGTATGGGGATAAAGTTTCTCTGGAATGCAACCTTACTGAATCATATAAGCGTATATTTTCCCTAGTTGATATACCAGTTTTAGAAATTGATACTACTAATTCTAATCCAGAGCAGGCTTATTCTACTTTGTACCATGAATTGAACAGAATTGGTCAAACTATACCCTTCATTTAGTTTACAGACTTTGCATTAACTAGCAAACATTAACTCTTTGATTTACGAAAAAATCTTCTTATGTTACCAATATCTGTAAATTTCCATCTGTGGAAACCATGCAATTATCATTGTCGATTTTGCTTTGCTACCTTTCGTGATATTCAAGGTTATTTAACTCTTAGTGATGCTAAACGCCTTCTTTTCTTACTGCGTGAGGCAGGTACAGAAAAAATTAATTTTGCTGGGGGAGAACCTACACTACACCCTTATATTGGTGAACTTGTAGCTGAGTCACGTCGCTTGGGATTTGTAACAAGTATCGTGAGCAATGGTGCGCGAATGGCTGAATTGCTAGACAAGCACGCTGGTGATATTGATTGGGTCGCATTGTCGGTAGATTCTGCTTCGGAAGAGATTCAAAAGCATTTGGGAAGGGGAAATGGGAATCATGTACTACAATCAATCGATTTGTTTGATAAATTACATCAGTACGGTATTCGTGTAAAACTTAATACGGTAGTTACTCGGCTTAACTTCCAAGAAGATATGTCAAGCTTTGTTAGGCGAGTACGCCCAGAGAGGTGGAAAATTTTTCAAGTGCTACCAGTAAATGGTCAGAATGATGGTAGTGTTGAAGATTTGCTAATCTCGCCACAGCAGTTTCAACAATTTGTTGAACAACACAAAACCCTTTTGGATGAAGGAATTAGAGTTGTTGCAGAGACAAACAATTTGATGAAAGATTCCTATGTGATGATCAACCCACAAGGGCAGTTTTACAACAACAGTACAACGGGGGCTTATTTTTACAGTTCACCAATTTTAGAAGTTGGTGTCAATATTGCCCTAGCTCAAGTCGGTTGGAATGTAGAAACTTTTTTAAATCGTGGAGGTATTTACTCTTGGAAATAATTGCACCGTCAATTGCAGGCTAAGGTTAGCGCACTTCGTCATTACTGACAGCAGAGATACCCAAAAAGCTAAGGATTAAAAATCATGGGACAATGGATAGATTTTCAACAAACCGTTAATCAAAGATTACTCCGAGAAGATTTAGATAAAGAACAAACCAAAGTCAAAAACATGAACATAAAAGGACATGGACTTGTTCGGGGTATTGCAGGCTCTGGTAAGTCTTTAGTTTTAAGAAATAGAGTTGAGAAAATTATTGATGAATTTGATGATATTTTAATCCTGAGCTATAACCGTTTTATGAATGGATGGCTTAAATCAAAATTAAGAGAAAAAGGTATTAACAGACAAGTCACCTGCAATACATTTAATAGTTGGGCTTATCATAATTTGAAGTATGATTATAAGTTTGATAATAATGATGCGTTAAGACTGCAAGTTATAGATTTAGCTGAAAAATCACGGTTAAAATACCAAGCTATCCTGATAGATGAAGCTCAGGATTTTTATGATGAGTGGTTCAAGGCACTTTTAGAAGTTTTAGATTCAGATACTAAATCCCTCTTTTTCGTTTATGATAACACTCAATCTGTTTATGGTCAGCCCCACAGAAGAAAACAGGATTGGTCTTGGCGGAAACTAGGAATTGATGTTGTAGGTCGTTCTCAAATTTTTGATGTTAATTATAGAAATTCCCCAGAAATCCTTGAGTCTGCTTGGCATTTTATACTTACATCATTAGCTGACGCTAATATAAAAGTGTCTAAAAAAGAACAAGCAGGAGGTAGGATAGGGGATATTATTGAACCCAAAACCAAAAAATCAAGAAGTTCAAATATTCAGCCTTTACTATTACAAATTCCCAATTATGAACTACCATCAACAGTTGCCCAGCAAGTGAAATTAGCGTTATCAAGTCATCAACAATCTTCCATTGGTGTTTTAGTACATCCGCAGAATTGGGAACTTAAGAATGTAATTAGTACAGAATTATCAAAACTAAACATTCAACACCATGCCCCCAGAGGTTCTACAGAGAGAAACATGAATGTAGTCGATAGACCATTTGTAATTGTTGACTCTTGGAATGCCCTAAAAGGTGTTGAATTTGATGCGGTCATTATTGCTGGATTAGACATGGCTGATGAATTTCCCCATGACCCAGATGCAGATTTTCAAGAAAAAGCAGGTATTTACACTGCTATGACTAGGGCAAGAGACCATTTAGTAATGTTATACGACACCAAAAACTCCATTGTTGACCTGATGGAAACTGCTTTAAACTCCCCTGACCAGCTAGAAAGTGAAGCATAACATTGCGATCGCCCCTCTCATTATTAGAGTAAACCCAAGCGATCGCTCCCCAAATTCTTAGAGGAAAATAAACTGTGCGATCGCTCCCCCAAATTCTTAGAGGAAAATAAACTGTGCGATCGCTCCCCATACAGGGAAAACTACCAGTAGAAGCGATCGCTCCCCAAATCAAGCGAGGAAACCCCAAATCACCAGTCCTATGGCCACACTAATTCCTTCATTTAATAGCTGCTCAATGAGAATGACCCCTGGCGAGAAGAGGTTAGCACAGCGATTGGAGGAGAAATTGGAAGATGATTACCTGCTGTGGTATGACGTACCAGTGGGTAAAAAGCAGTTACACCCAGATTTTATAGTGCTGCACCCCAGCCGGGGCTTATTTATTCTGGAAGTCAAAGACTGGAAACTGGACACTATTAAAAGTATCAATCCCTCCACAGTCACCATCATTACTGAGGATGGAGTCAAGGAAGTTCAAAATCCACTACAACAGGCCAGAGATTACACCTTAGCAGTTAAGAAGATATTAGAAAAAGACCCTACCTTAGTGCAGCAAGAGGGTGACTATCATGGTAAATTACTTATTCCCTATGGTTACGGTGTAGTGTTTACCAACATCAGCCGCAAGGATTTTAACAACAGTGAACTTCCCGCAGTGTTTGAAGAACACTTGGTTATCTGCAAAGATGAAATGTTACCTAGCACCGATGCAGCAGAATTTCAGCAACGGATTTGGGATTTATCGGCATATTACTTTGGTAAAACACTCACCACTAACCAAATAGATAGAATCCGGTGGCATATCTTCCCAGATTTACGCATCACTGCCAAACAATTATCTTTATTTGATGTAGACACCACCACCGAAGAACCAGCGCAGCCGCAAATCCCAGATATCCTCAAAATCATGGACTTGCAACAGGAACAATTAGCCCGCAGTTTAGGAGACGGGCATCGGGTAATTCATGGTGTCGCTGGCTCAGGTAAAACCATGATTTTAGGTTTTCGGTGTCAGCATCTTGCACAATTCGGTAATAAACCCATATTGGTACTGTGTTTTAATGTGTCTCTCGCCGCCAAGTTACGGCAAATGATTACAGAGAAAGACTTAGGGCAACGGGTGATAGTGCGACATTTTCATGGGTGGTGCATGGATCAGCTAAAAAAATACCGCATCCTTAGACCTGACCCCAGAAAGTACCAAGGGGAAGATTACATCAACGAACTGGTAAACCGAGTTATCGCCGCCGTTGATGCTGGCAAAATACCCGCCGGAACTTATGACGCAGTGATGTTAGATGAAGGTCACGACTTTAAACCAGAGTGGTTAAAACTGGTTGCACAGATGGTCAACCCAGAAACTAACTCACTGCTTATCTTGTACGACGATGCCCAAAATCTCTACGGTGAAAAACGCGACAGGAGATTTAGTTTCAAGAGTGTAGGTATTCAGGCACAGGGACGCACAACTATACTAAAACTCAACTACCGCAACACAGAACAGGTGTTAGGTATAGCCTACGAATTTGCTAAAGAAGTGATGCAACCCACCACCGGGAATGATGACCAAATAGTGTTAGTAGAACCTGCTAGTGCTGGTAGACAGGGAGCAATGCCAGATTTAATTAAACTTCCCAGCTTTCAACAGGAAGTAAAATACCTAGCCCAACGAGTGCAACAACTACATGAGCGTGGTACACCCTGGAATGACATAGCTATTATTTATCGCTTCAAATTTATGGGCGATCGCATCTTCAGTGATTTCCAACAAGCCCACATCCCCATAGAGTGGTTAAATGCTAATAGTGAGAGCCGCAACTATAACCCAGGCGAGGCTAGCATCAAACTGATGACGATGCACTCATCTAAGGGGTTAGAATTCCCAGTGGTGTTAATTCCAGGTATTGGTTATTTGCCCCGTGAAAATAGCGCACCGGAAGAAGAAGCGCGGTTACTTTACGTAGCGATGACGCGGGCAATCGACCAACTGATTTTAACGAGCGATCGCCCCTCCCAATTTACCAGCCGGTTACAAATGGTATTAGAGTCAAAGCTACCCAATTCTTAGAGGAAAACCATGATACATGACCTCAATATGACCGACACCGAATATGCCCAATTAGTGGCTCAAGGCTATGACCCCAACCTAGAACTTGAGCTAATGGAATTAGGTGAAAGTCAGACAGAGGCGCGGAAATTAACACGCATCGTGGGGCTGGTGCAGAATAAACCCCCAGAAACAGATGAAGAATGGGAAGAATTCATGAAATTATGGGAAGATTAGGCGATCGCTTATCGCTGACAGTAAAAATTGCCTATTCCAAAGAGCGATAAGCGAAGCTTAAGCCTTCTCTACGAGACGCTACGCGTAGCTTGCTTCCCCGTAGGGGTACGGCGATCGCCTACACCACAGTAATCTTTATAACAGAAGCAACACCGAATAATTTACCTAGTCATCTAGATAAACTGAACTGTTTAGTTTGCCCCTGGTGTCAGCGACGCTATACCTAACTCTAAAAAGGGTCTGGATTATGACCGCCGGGAGTAATACAAGCTCCATGACCACTTGGTAAGACCTTGTAGTGACCTTTGGCAACCTTGGCACAAAAATCCTTAAATGTTTGATCACAAGGAACAAAGCCTTTACCGCAATAAAAATCAATATCTGGCTGTGATGGTGCTACAATTGGAAAGTTGGCTTCGTTCTTTCTAGGTCGCTCTCGTTGCAATGATGGAGATCGAGTCTCTGGTGTGAAATTGCTTTCTGCAAGGGAAGGAGTACCTAAAATAATCCCTAAAGCTGCAAATGAAGTTAGTGAAATTGTGAAAAGTTTCATGGTTATTTCTCCTGATATTTTGTTAATCTTTTGAGTTGATTTACCATTTCATAATCAACTCAAATTCATCATGTTTCATGGCATTCTCTATAACAATTCGGAATCAACGGGGCTTATGAGAAAACCATTTCAAATTCAGCGATAAAGCCATCTTGTGAAAGCTTTTTGGGATTCCCTCAACCTATTTGGCATTTGCGTTTAATATACAGAACTGACCTTAAGTTTGCTATTATCCACAAAAGCACTTTTGAACAGCGTCGCCTTATCTATCTGCTGCTGTTAGCTGGATTACTCAACGTTCACCACTGTTCCACTCTCACTTTTCTGGTTGCTTTCGTACATCGAAAACGAGTTTGAAGTACGGACTCAATATATCGTCTACATACTATCTACTCTATGCTGTCGGAATGAGAAGTAACCCTACAGGACAAGTGTAAGAACTGCGTGCGAAGCCAGCTAACTATTTACTATACAAAATTTTTCTTGACTGGAGTTTAGACTAAAGTATGACAAAATGACCCAGTAGGAGTGAGTTTAAAAGTTACACATCATTTGCAAACTGCTTTCTGTAGCGAACAGCAAACATCCGGAGCTAAAACTGCAAACAAGGCGATTTTGAAACCACATTAATTTGCAAATAAAGACGCTTCAAAACGACATTATTTGCATTCTGAACTGCAAACATAAATTTCAAACTGCAAACAAGCGGCTTGAAACAACATTCTGTGCAAATAAGCTGTAAGCCTTATGGGAATTGAGATACAGCCATTTTCGTCCTGTTGACTGTCCAAAAAATAAGAACCCATTAACCAAACACTTATGCCCGAATGTTTTGGTTTAATCTGAACGATATCCGTCCAATTTAATTATGAATTAGGTTTTTGGGAGCAAGTACCACTAACTCATTTCTTGGACTTGGTAAAGACTCTAAGTTTAAGACTGGAGCGAAAGTAATATTCTTTAATTTGGACAGTTTTATCCCAAAAGTATTAGTCCACCAAAGTCCGATCACTTACCCCCACCAGAGCGATCGCTCCGAATCCCCTCATCTAGTTTATTTGTATTAGTTTTTACACACCTTACCTACCACTTTGTCAATATTTAGATGCGTTTTCTCTGCGCTTATAACTAATTAGTTACCTTATAAGTACAACCACTCCAACCTAAAGAATTACGCATATTCGATGCCTCATTAAAAAAGTCACTTCCTTTTCCTCTAACTGTTCTTTTCCCTTGAATACAAGAAATTTGTCCAATGTTCAGACCATTGGTTTTGTAGTAACCCCATTCTGCTCTATCTACGCTATGACCAGCATTTAATATCTTTTGAAAAACATTAAAACAAGCATCCGCTATTGAATTAGTACCATATCGAAAATAACTAATCCGTCGTTTATTCGATGCAGCAGTACAATAAGGCTTTTGATTTGATTGTGCTACAGCTTGGTTTGTATTGATGGTTGAAGATAACGTGACAATGCTCAGTAACAAAGCTGCCGATAAAACTGGTTTAAATTTCATAACTTTTATCCATTAATATTGTGATATCCAATTGAGAGATGAAATTGGAGTTTAGACTAATTTTTCTAATCAAACTGTTAAACCCTTATCTAATCAATTCTGACTCCAAAATAATGTAACCCTCTTCTTTCTTTTGAGTGAATAAAAAGTTAATAAACTCACTCTAGAGTTGGATTCTCAATTCAATATACTGAAAAGTTTTCCAGAACGCTGAAGAACGGTTCATTTGAGTTAAGAAACACAATTGTCCGCAATCCTTTGAGAGTCTGCTTTTCAAGGAACGAATGTTTTTGGTGGGTTAATAGTGCAGTGCAAGCCATAGTGAACATGAACCCAAAAATGTCGGCTGAAACCCTGATGATGTCGTCAATTTACAAAAGTTTTCGGAATACTGAAACTGTTGAGTTTGCCCCTGATGTTAACAAGACTCCTCTGACTGGATCAGAGCGATCGCCTGTGACCAGCAAATTTTCTTAGAGGATAAATTAGCTAAAACCTCGAAGATATTTGACCAAAATTTAGCGAAAATCACACGATAACAATGTTCCGTTCCCGCCGCTTCGTTCCGGGGGCTGGCAGCTTGTAGTGGCCAATATCTCTCACTTCGTTGGAAGATCACGCCGCCGCCAGCACCCCTCCACTACGCTCTGGTCACTCCACTGGTACAAGGTTGCTACGCAGTTGTTGTGCTTTTTGTCTGCTGCCACCAGATCAAGAGTGAAGTGGTGAAAGACTTGGAAGCAGCAGCCAAAAAGCGGTGCGAAAAAAGCAGCAAAAACTCATTTTATCACATTTCCGCTTCACATATCGTGAGGCCAAGAAATACCCTCATGAGGCCAAGACGCTCCAATGTGAATGAGTTTTTTCTTGGGCTGCTTTTTTCGCGGGGAGAAGAAACAGAGAAAGAGAAAGGAGAGGTAAAGGTATCTGCGGTGGTTGTATAGGTCTTTTCGTTTGGCCATCCAGTCATCGGGTGAAGAGGTTGCTGGTGGTGGTTTCACCTCTCCAAAGTGTCTTATAATCCTGGTTCTTCGGCAAGGTGAAAGCGGTTCCTGTCGTGGGCTACAGTTCCCGGTGGTTTGTCTCACTCGCTGCCTGTCGTTTCCCCCTTGCCCACGTTTCGGGTTCTTTGCCTCCGGCTTTACGTCGTTCAACTTTCCACTCTTTTATTATAGCTCGACATCTAACTAAAATCAAGTGTTTTGCAAAAGTTTACATAGCTAAAATCTTTGCATAGTAAGCATTTGGGGGCTTACACAGAGCTTATTACTTAGTTGTCAAGCTCACGCGGCTCCGTTCCCGCCGCTCCGTTCCAGCACTGGCGGCTGTTGAGTGGCCTATATCTTTCACTTCGTTGATAGATCACGCCGCCGCCAGCACTTCCACTACGCTCTGGTCACTCCGCAAACCCCAGAAAATATCTTATTATAGCGTGACTTCATGCTATAATAAGATAGTTGCAATAAATATTCCATCTAATATTTCACCATGCTTTCAGACATTTTTAGCCGCTACGATTCGTTTGGTTTTTCAGGTTCTCGCCACTGGGGTCAGTCCCCTGCCCCGTTGTCGGTGGCTGCTGCTGCTGTTCCCCCTGGTTCCCGCGTGTTGGTCGGCTGCGCCAAGGGTGTTGATGCTTACTTTCGCTTGGCTTTTCCATCTGCTGAGGTGTTCTCTGTTGCCTCCGGTCGTTGGGGCGTTGGGCGTGGTGCTTTTGCTGCTCGTTCCGTGGCTTGCGTCCGCGCTGTTCAGTCTGCCGGCGGCTTGTGGGTTTCCTTCCCTTCCTCCCCTTGTCCGGTTGGTTTAGTTCCCTCCCCTTCCCAGTCGCGCTGCTTCTCCGGCTTTGGTTCCGGCTCCTGGGCTTCCCTCGCCTTTGCCCTTGGTTCCGGTCTTCCTTGCCTCGTTTTTTTGGGGTCTTTACCTGTTCCCTCTGGCTGGGGTTTGTTTCCCCTTCCTGGCCTTCCCGGCTGGTTTGGCTGCGCTGCTGTTGTTGGTGCTGAGTCACAGCAGCCAGTCCAGTTGACTCTGTTTTAGCTTTCCTGGGCGGCCTGTTGCCGCTCTATTTTTTCCGCGATCGCTTCCCTGATAAAATCCGCGTATTCATCCCCATAGGTTTCTTTCAAATATTCCAGCGTCGAAGGTTTGATTCTGAGGGTGATTTTAGTCATTACTTCGCCGCTTTTACTTTTAAATCTATACTTGATCCCAAAATCCGGGTTTCCGCCCGGTCGGCCACTGCTCAAAGTTCCTGGCATAGTTTTTTATATCTGCAATTACGCCCTCATTATAGCGCGTCCTCTCATTAAACCCAGTGTAACAATATTGTAAATATTGCTTAATAATACCTTATTTTAGCTAGAAGTCACGCTATAATAGTTATGTAAACATTCAACAAGGCATCCGACCAAATGATTGCTGAAGATAGAATTAGCCCAGTGTCAATTTTAGACCCACATAGTCAAACCTGGGGACAGATTACAGGAGCTTGCTTAGAGGATGGACACCTGAGATTAATTTGGGTATCCCATGACAAAAAAAGAGTAATTTTAATGGCTCCTGACACAGTTCAGACATTATTCAACTGCTTTAAAACAGCACCTTTCTAATTAACTAAATCTGCGATGGTCTAGGACTATCGCAGATATCAAACATTAGCGATCGCCGCCTTTGCGTGCCGAAGGTATCGCTTCCTCTCTTCATTTCCTCATTTTAAAAGGCATCCGACCATGCAATTAATTTTCCAAACAGAAGCAGAAGCTTTCGCTGTAGCCGAGCAGCTTTATGGTGTTCAACAAGTAGGTAAAGTTTTGATTACGGAAACAGTTGATTATCAGGCTTTAGAATTAGCGGTTAACTTAGCTGAGGTCAGTTTTCCAACTTTTAGTTTTCCCATTGTTAGCAGTTTAAAATGTCGTTTACCATTCCCCAGAGATGAACGGGAATGCAGCGACGAAAGCACCCCTAAAATTTATGTGGCTTGCTTGTCAGCTTACAATAACGGGTATTTACACGGACTTTGGATTGATGCTACCCAAGAACCGGAAGACATAGAAGATGATATTAAATGGATGTTGTCATGGTCGCCGGTAGCAGATGATCAAGATTGCGAGGAGTGGGCCATACATGATTATGAAAACTTTTACGACTTCTCATTGGGTGAGTATGAAAGTTTGGAGTATATCAGCAAATTAGCCCAGGCATTAGACGAAGCAGAAGAACCGGAAGCCCTAGCAGCATGGATCAACTATGCCAAGGATATGGTTAGAGAGCCAGATATTGAGAAATTGGCAGAAGAGTTTAGCAGTTATTACTGTGGTCACTGGGAATCAGAGCGGGACTTTGTTTTAAAATCTGATGAAATTGAAGAAATTTATAATTGGGCAGAGTTTGAGAAACAATTTCAATTTTGGTCACAGCATATTAACTGGGATTCTGTAGCCAACGAGTTATTTATACAAGGCTATGATTCAGTTAAAGCTTCACCCTATGGTATTTACGTTTTCCGTGAATATCACGGCTAGTTAGTTTAAAGCGATCGCCTGTTGGGTGTGTAGGCGCAGCAGTCCGCCGCAGGCATCGCTCCCTCACTTCTCTACGAGACGCTACGCGAACATCCTCTAAGAATTTCCTCTAAGAATATGATTGAAGAACTTTGCACTTGCTCTGAAACTTACGCTAAATACTCACATCTTATCAATCCCTATCCAGAGAATCCAGAAAGTGAGCGATCGCTAGAATCTCTACATACATCAATCATTACGCCAGTGATTAACAAATTTGGTCAAGAGAATTTCAAGTTAACCTATGGTTTTTGTAGTAAGGACTTATTGAAATTCTTAAGGCGTGAAAAATCCCGTATTTGCGTCAAGACTGACCAACATCTTGCTCATGAAATTAATTCCAGAGGCAAATATTATTGCCATCATCTGGGAGCGGCTTGTGACTTGCAAATCATGGGGATTGATAGCAGAAAAGTCATCATTTTTCTTAAAACACTCAATTTCGACTCAATTTATTACTATGGACAGCATAAACCCGTTCATGTAAGTTGGTCGTCAACTCCCCGGCGCAAGATTTGGGAGTTTACCCCACAAAATACCCCCCAGCCATACAGTAATTACTACTGCGTTTAAATTGACAGCAACAAAGGAGCGATGCCTGCGGCGGACTGCGCCTACGCTCCTTCACTTCTCTACCAGACGCTACGCGAACATCCTCTAAGAATTTTATGGAAGTCTCTTCAGAACTGAAAAGCCAAATATTTAGCAAGTACCTAGTTGCTGAACTGCTTTACAAAATCGGCCGCTTCAAGTGGGCTGATAATTTCTCTCGCCACGAGCTAATAATAGAAACTTGGGCTAATGGCTTGTGGGTAAAACAGGCTGGATTAATCAGCTACCATGACTTGGCAGAAGCGTTGAGAGAGGAAGCCAACTTTAAGGCTTATAATTTATCTGTTGAGCGAGTCAGACAAGGATTTTTAGTTTCTTCCTTCCAAAACTCTCATAAAAGATACTTCGTTCAATTGATCAAGGGTGCTGGCTGGAGTTGTAACTGCATGAAATATAAATGCTGGAACAACAGAATGAGTCAAGAATTACCGCAATTATTTCAGGCACTCAATGGTAAAATCTTTTGTCATCATATAGTGGCTGCTTACAACTTTATTAAGCATTAATTCAGGAGCAATCGCACACATCAAGCGGTCGCTTTTTTGTCTCAAAATTTTATGCAATTATCTTGATTATAGCAAGGTGACGCGCTATAATAAAAATCAATAGACCTTAGAAAAAGGCATCCGACCAATGACTCGTTTTTCTGCAAAGGCACATATCAGACCTGACTATAATTACTCTAACTTCCATAAATCCTTACTGCATGAAAATAACAGTGAAGATTACGCACTGCGGCATCTTTACAGCTTAGAAAATACTAAGCTTTTATTACAAAACTGGGGATGGAGTGCTGAGGAAATTAAACAAGGCATAGATTACGCAACTATCGACGTTTACAAACACGTTGTTTATTTGCATATCCCCAGCAAAATCGAAAAACGTAGCCAACTGATTAAAATTCGCGGTATTTCTCGCTTCATTTCTAAAGCCGATTATGTAGATGTGTTGGTGAATCGCGCTTGGCAGAAAGCCGACCCCTACAAATTGCAGCCGGGTGACAACTGGGATGATTTAATTGTTCGTGGTAACACAGGCGAATTTTATGAATTAAGACTATATAAATATGAAATTAGCTGTACCTGCCACGCCTATAGCGGCTTAGAAAAAGCCTTTGCCCAAGACCCAGTAGCCGCTAAACACTTAATGCTGAATCCTACAGCACAGGGTCAAATTCCCGACAAGCATATCTTTGCTGCTTGGAAATACTTAGGTTGTGAAACTTTACGCCAGTATGAATACTGCTGGTTGGAACGTAAAGAAGCAGCCATGAAAGAGCTATGGCAATTTGACCCTGACCCGGAACCCGAACCAGAGTTAGCAGATTGGTAAAAGAAGCTGGCCGCCTGCCCACAGCCATAAGCGAGGGTAAGCCCAGCAACACAGGCATCCGACCAAGGAAACCATGCTACCGGGCAATTTCATACTAGCACAGGAGTAAAAACTATGGACATCAAACAGATTTTAGAAAAGCTAAGTGACTTAATCAGCGAACTGGAAACCTTAATTAATGAGGCTGACACAGAGGAAGCCGATGAAGGTTTTATCAGTGACCTGGACTTTGGACTAAGCCATTTACAGCAAGCTTACGAACGTAAGAACAAATAGTCAAACTGGGTAGGCGATCGCCTACCCAAAGCACACAAAATTTCAGATTTTTCCTCTAAGAATCTACCATGACCCCAGAGCAAATAGACCTTTGGCTACAAATCCAACATCGGCAAATGCTGGCACTAGAGCGCATTGCCGACTTACTAGATAAAGCCACAACCAGCACGAAAGCACCAAATTATCAGCGAAAGATTGAGGAGTTTAAACATTTTGATTGGTCTACAATTGATGCAACTGTTGAACGTGCCGATCAATATGGTGCGGCGATAGTAACTTGGAAAGGATACCAGTTTGTTAGGCGATCGCCGTCTAATAAGTTTGGTGCAGCCGTTTGGTTTAGTCGCTGTACTGGTAAGGATGAAACAACAGGCGAAAATGTCTATGAACGGCTAATTACGTTTAAACCATTGGCAGATAAGGAAGTAGATCCACTACCTGAGAAAGTTAGCCGCTATTTGTAGGCAACCTAACCAAAGGTTAAACCCTAGTCAGAGCAATTAGGGCTTGTGTCTCAACAGCCAAAAATGCAACTAGGCGATGAGCTAGGCCAGCACTCAGAACCGCCGCGTTGCCGCAGCAGTTTTTGATGATGCTGTGTCTAGCTCATCGGGCTGGCGAGCGGGAAAGTTGCATTTTTGGCTGCCAGGATATCTCGTGATTCGCGTTACTCCATAAAACAAGAGAGCAAAGCCCCCAACTGCCTAGAAACTGGCTACGTTTTGAAATGCTTGTTACTGTGGAATAAATATTGATTTATATTTAGTTTATATGCAGTGTACACTGCATATTTGATTTCTTGAACTAAAAGCATCCGACCATTCGCGCAGCGTGTCGAAGACAAGACTATGCCTAATTACAACCCAAAAACTGAACATTTAATCAAGCAAAAAGCAGCTTGGCAACACTTACCGACTAAAGCTATACGAGTACCTGAGATTTTCTTAGAGGAAATTGAGAGATACGCTCGTTGGCTGGATAGCCACTCCGCAGGAGTATCGCTCGATGGGCAAACCAGCCCATTTGAATTTGTGATATCTGCGCTGGATAAACTTAGCCAGGATGAATTAGAGCAAATCAAACTGGCTATAGAGTGCTTAACTAGCAACACTGCTAACGAAATATCTCAGCCCCAGGAAATCCAACTATCTGACGCTGAAATTGCCGCGTACAAAGCAAAGTTTGGATTTGTTCCTTCAAAGTATCAACTAGCGATCGCTGACTGGATTCTAAGAGGAAATGGTCACGGCTGCTGTAATGCTGTAGCTGGTTCTGGTAAGAGCAGTACACTTAGGATTGTTGCTAAAACCCTTGTAGAATCAGGATTAAGACCAAGCGAAATTAAAATTTGTGTATTTGGTAAACTTAACGCCCAGGACTTGATTAAAAAGTTTGGAGCAGCCTGGAAAGAATCAATATCTACGCTCCACAGTGCTGGATTCTCATTGCTAAAGAAGCATCTAGGAATTAAAAGCAGCTATGATGTTGATGTTTCTAGCCTTAAATACAAACGTATTACCCAAGACCTAGAATTGATTCCTAAGCGTGGTAGCTACTCTGGCAGATTGCGACAGGAATACATCATTGGCAATGACAATGATTTTCTTAAATTAATTGACTTGGTAAGATTAACCAACCAACAGCCCACAGAAGACATTATTCGGGCGATCGCTCTCCATTTTGAAATTGATGATATTTGGAAACCCGATTTAATAGCCCAGTGGATTCAGTATTGTTTAAACATTGGTGAGCAGAAGGCCATAAACAAGGAAGGTTTTGATTTTACTGATCAGATTTGGCTACCTGTGAAGTGGCGGCTGGGAGACATGAAAGGATTTAAACCTTATAAATTTGTGTTAGTGGACGAGTGCCAAGACTTAAACGCCGCACAGTTGGAACTTGCCCTGATGCTCGCTGGCAATACCGGACGCATATTGGCAGTAGGCGACCCCAGACAGGCAATTATGGGATTCGCCGGAGCAGATGACCAAAGTTATATGAATATAGTCGCGCGTACCAAGGCTGTAGAATTGCCACTTTCAATCTGCTACAGATGTCCGCGATCGCATATCTCCTTAGTTAACAAAATATTCCCCTATATCCCCATTGAACCAGCACCAGAAGCTGCGGAGGGAATTATCACCCACATCGAGAGTGATCAGGTTGAGGATGATCTTAAAAACGGTGACATGATTATTGGTAGAAAAACCGCACCGTTAGTATCACTCTGCATAAAACTCATTAGCAGAGGAATTAAAGCGACTGTAAAAGGTAAAGATATCGGGGAATCTCTTAAAAAAGACCTGGATGATATAGCCAAATTACCCGGTTACAGCTACGAATTTTTTAATGATGCCGTGGCAATGTACCACGGAATTAAAGCGCAACAGTACCAGGGCTTAGATAACGAGGAACAAATGCTTGAAAATTTGAAAGATAAAATTCAAGCAATCACAATTATTTACCAGTCACATCCCGAAGCAAGGGGAATTGATGACTTGAAGTATTGTATTGACAGATTATTCAGTAATGACAATTCACCAATCACCCTTAGCACTTGCCATCGTGCCAAAGGCTTGGAGAGCGATCGCATATTTATTTATAAACCGGAAGATATGCCAATGACATGGAGAAACCAACAAAATTGGCAGTTAGAACAGGAGAAAAATTTACTCTATGTTGCACTAACCCGCAGTAAATCTGAGTTGTTTATTGTGGGTGATCCTGACTGGTGTAGAAAACCTACTACTGCTCAGAAGAAACATGAACCATCTGTTACTACAGTCTCCCAATCTAGTACACCTAAAAATAATTCATCCTATGAGCTTCTTGAAGCTAAAGAACAGTTAAATTTTGATTTAACTCCACTATTTCCAAACGAAGCATCTAGAGAGAGATTAATCACGAAATTGATTGACAGTCCCCTCTCCCTTGATGATCTTGAAGCTTCAGGAAATATCATATTTACTTCAGAAAAAAATAGAACCGCAGTGTACGCTGCATTTAATAGGTACTGGGAAAAAATTTATGGACAACAAAACAGCCCTAGCCGCCCTAGCTTACATAACTGGGATATGGAATCAACCCTCTGGACTAGCGATGATGACTATTTCTAACTAGCAACGCAGCGATCGCCTACGCTCCGCCCCACTACATACATGACTTACCCTCCCTAAGTCATCTCTGGAACGGCGATCGCCTGAATTTTTCCTCTAAGAATTATGCAGAGGTGCTAAATGTTGTGTGATTTGTCGCACCTCCTAGCAGAGAGTTGGACTAACTTTTGTGCTTGTCGCGTTCTGCCCTACGAAAATCTACCAAGGCTTGCAGTAATTTCTCTGGGTCAAAGTCAGAGATGTTTTGTATATTTATCGTCACTTCTGAGTTTAAAGATATAAATGCACCCGTAAACACAGTTAAACCAGATTCAGCCATACCAAGCACGCGCAGCTTGGCTTCTGGAGACAACTTTTTCATCTCCTCTGCTATAAGAGCTTCTTTTTGTCCATCTGTCAATTCATTGAGCATTCGCGTTACATCTTGAATGGTCACAACTGGGACTTCTACCATAACACACAACCTGGTAATGATTGATTGTTATCAATCATACTGTGCTTATATAGGATTATACTGCTATTGCACTGTTAATTTCTTGTTGATAATTGTTGCAATTAGACGGGCTTTGACGCAATTTCTTCCATTTGCGCCCAATTGCCAATAATATCTCATCCATCTCATCGTCATTAGCACTATCGATTAACTCGACAATGCTGGTTTTTTTGACCGCTACTGGCTGGTTCGCCAGTAATTGACAAAAATAAAGGCGAGAGCCAGGAGCTAATTGTTCCATGCCTTCGAGTAAAGCTGCAAAAACTTCTGGGCTGACCCATTTATTCCCAGAGCGAAATTGAGATAAATGATTTGTAGATATCCCAGCTAATGCTGCTAACTGCTTACCTTCAATACCATATCTATCCATCGCTTGCTTGAATAGCTGGTGAATTTTCATAAACTTTTGTTTCCTCCTTTTATCCATCAGATACATTGTACACTACTATGTATCTAGTAGATAAATCAAATCTATCTAATAGATTGATTTGATTCTATCTCAACAAAATAGCCCCGACAAGGCTAGTTGTCAGGGCATCATTCAAAGCTAAGAAAATCGTATGACAATACAGGGTTCTGCACAAACGTCAAAAGACGTAAGTTTGACAAATTGTCATGTCACATTTGCAACGAAAGGGGGTGCAGTGTGACAGAGCAACATTACCGCATGACATTGAGTGATGCGATAGCCTCCGGCGGGGCTTTGCCCATCGCGCAGTATAAAGCTGGTTTAACGCCTGAGAAAAAACAGTTTATTTACTCAACTGTTTTGGGTTTTGGCGTTATTGCAACTTTTGAAGGGATGGAGGTTTAATCATGCCACGTCAGACAAAACTGTCATTAGTACCTGGTGCTTCTATGCCAGGTGTCGAACCTTCAGGCTTCTACCAAACACCCAACCACATGGCCATGAAAGCCATTCGAGCGAAATTAACCAGTGCTGATTGGTGCGTGTGGAGCTACTTGCAGATGATTGACCCATTCGGCGATCGCTTTGTAGATATTCCCAATCCCAGAGAAATCGCTGAAATTGTTGGACTAAGCGAAAAATCCGTAAAACGCTCAATTCACAAGCTGGAAGAACTTGGCTTTTACGACACTCAAATCATAACCATAAAGGGTAAAAACCTTGCTGGTAAAGCCATTAGGGATGATAAGAAACTGGACAAAGTTGTCCCAAAACGGACAAAGTTATCCACAAAAAGACAAAGTTGTCCCAAAACGGACAAAGTTGTCCACAAAAAGACAAAGTTGTCCCAAAACGGACAAAGTTGTCCAAATGAAAGCCTAAAACCCTTACCAGATAAGGCTTCTGAATTCCCTCATACTATTCATACTTATTCAGACTTTATAAATACTCTCTCAGACAGCGAAAGAGAGGATTTTTTAAAATTTGGGGAACAAAAAGCATTACAACTACCCCATCCTCCCCAACTCCCCCGGCGGTGGGTAGAAACAAACTGGGAGGAATTATCAAGTCAGTGGCGCAAATCTAAAGGTCAGGCTTCCCTGGCGCAAAATTCTAAATGGGAAAATCATCCTCAACGTGAAGAGTGGCTAGAGAAAATTCGCCAGTTAGGGCCAGTCGGTTTCCAGGCGGAAGACATGACCAACCAAAAGCTGCGGCGTGAATTTTACCTTTGGGCTGACGCAAATAAATTGATTTGGGGGATTGAATCATGATTGACGACTTGCCCCAACTTGATCCGCTTCCTGTAATAGAAACATCAGACAATGAGGAAGAAGAACTGTTTTACCCCCAATGGCGTTGCTTTTGCTGCCAGGATTCAGGAATTATTCCAGCACATTTGGCTCGCTTGATCATGCCAAGTTATCATTCAAATCGAGATAAATGGCCAATTTGTCAGAACTTGAATTGCGACGCATACAGTAAGCGGTTTGGCGACAACGTTGGACTGGAAAATTTTGATACTCGCCTCATCCCAGCAATTTGTCAAAAACTCGACTTCAAAAATCGGGAATTTTGGCGCATTACCGTGCAGAAGCAAATCGAAATCCGCAGTTTGGCGAAAAAAATGAAAATGCCTGGAAGCGGCGATCGCACCGAAAATGACAACCGCGAAGTAAGACAGCGCAAAGCTGAAATAGAGGCGATTACCCCTGAACAATGGGAGCGAATGAGAGCAGCTTATTTAGGAGGGGAAGATGACTAACGAATTATTTAACACTGAAGCATTTTCCTCTAAGAAAATTGGTGATATTGAGGAAAGGACAAAGTTAGACCCGGCTTGGGACGATGGCTCCGCTTACCCGAAATTCTTAGAGGAAAAATCAGAACCGAAACTGCATAAATTAGGAGTAGGCGATCGCATCATCAGCCACTGCGGGAGCGTCGGAACAGTAAAAAATATAAACTCGCGGAAAATTATCATAGACGGCGACGACGGCGAAACAGAAAGCTTAACATTTGAAAAAGTCAAATTTCACAAGTTTAGAAAATTAGAGGGAGAGTTTAACAAAAGGTTTAAAGCTGGAGAAAAGTTAGTATCTGTACACCGCTTAACAAAAAGAGTAATTTCTGTACAAGAGTACCCTGATTTCTGTCAGGGGACTACAAGACTTTGGAACATGATCCTTGCAAATTCAGAAGAGAAAAATTTACTGATCCACACTGATGAAATTGTGCGGGATGGTGAAAAAGTAAAAGTTGCCAATCATAAAGAAAAATATTACTCAGATGATGACTGGGGTATTGTATCAGTAAAGGGCGAAGATGAGGGAGCAGAAAAAGTTCCCATCAGGATGGGCGATCGCTTCTACATTTTGGTTGATATCGCAGATATTCAGAAGCTCCCAGAGAATTGTGAGCCAGATGGCAATTTAGACCTATCATTCTTAGAGGAAAATTCACAAGAGGATTTCAAATTTGAAGCGGGTAAAATTTACCTTCATGAAAGTGGGAAGAAGGTAAAAATAATCAAGCTTTACAAAACTAAGCCGAACGCTGATGTTTGCTTTGAAAAGGAGATTGACAAGAAAAAAATTCCCCTAAGTGAATTATCACCGCTAACCAAAAACTCAGCTTCATCCTCTAAGAATTTAGAAAAATGCAGCAACTCACACACACTAGCCTCTTCTCAGGAATCGGAGGCTTTGAACTCGGAATTGAAGCAGCCGGAGTTGACCACATCATCAGAACCGGACTCTTCATCGAAAATAACCCCGACGCTCAAGCAGTTCTCAGACGCAGATATCCAAGAATCCCTATCCACAGCGATATCAGAAACTACTACCCCAAGCCTGGAGAATTCAAGCTCTACACCATCGGCTTCCCCTGCACAGGTACATCAATCGCCGGGGACGGCTCAGGACTCGAACACCCAGAATCAAGTCTCTGGTTCGATGCCCTGCGCTGCATCGCAGATGGCCGCCCCAGCTTCGTTATCATCGAAAATCCTACAGGGATTATCCATAACGGCCTACGAGCAGTTCTTGGGGGACTCAGAATGGTTGGATATTGTTGGGAACCTCCGCAAATCATATCAGCTGCGGATCTCGGCGCACCCCACGAAAGACAGCGATTATTCATCATTGCCTACACCAACGACGTATCCAAAAGGATCGGGAAAGTGCCGACCGGCTGGGACGAACAGATTAGAGCAGAAGTTGAGGCCATTCATAGCCAAAGGAGACAAGTTACACCCAGCAGTGCCGGGGTGGATGATGGGATTCCCAGTTGGCTGGGTAGAGCAAGTATTGGCGGACACTGGGGAACTACTATCAGTTCAGCCCCCACTTATCCCGGTACAGGCCACCACATCAACAACCGCCGCCACTGCGTTGACCTCTACGGGCGAGCAGTTACACCACAGCAAGCAGCGATCGCAATTAAACGAGTCTGTTACCTCGCAGAGCTTGCAGGACTCATCAGCAACAACAATCATTAAGGCTATAACCCTACATCAACCTTGGGCTTATTTAGTTGGTAGGTACAAATGGTTTGAAACTAGAGACTGGCCTACAAATTACAGGGGTAAAATTGCCATTCATGCGGCTAAAAAACAGAAAGACACTGACTACTGGTGCAGTTTACTCCAAGACTTTCTACCACCAGTTGAAGAGTTAATATTTGGTGCGGTGATAGCAGTAGCTGATCTAACCGACTGCATCAAAATGACTCCCGAATTCATAGCTCAACAATCTGACACTGAAATTAGGTGTGGAAACTGGGAAGTTGGGCGTTATGCCTGGAAGCTGGAAAATGTGCAAATTCTCCCTGAACCTATACCAGCTAGAGGTAAGCAGAGACTTTGGAATATTGAGTTATCAATCAAAAGTCAAGAGTCCAGAGTCAAAAGTCCCCATGTCCTAACCAGAGCTAATGCTAGACCGGAAACTTACATCGTTGATCAGTACGAATCACTGGGAGTTATCAGCAATAACTTAGGATTTGGCTTCGTTGTTGATTGGCTGGGCTTTGGTACAGTCCCCAACCCCCCTTCTGGTAAAAACGTAACCTACAACTGGGAACGAGATGATGAGGAGATTACTAGACTAGCGATCGCTCCCCAGTCTCTAGTCACCAAATTCTTAGAGGAAAATCACCCCCAAACCTTGGTAGAGAGAGACTACACCTGTAATCAATGCCCACCACAGCAATTAAATGAAGAATATGGTACGTCTGAATGGACACCAGAGATTTTCTTAGAGGAAAATCAGGAAGCTGTAGCCTCCGCGCAGCAGCCGAAGCCCAGTAGACAAAAGGGGTGCTTATATAAATACCTCGAAAACAAGAAATTAAAGGATGGCAGCATTGCCAGCTATCCTCGTGTAATCGGACACCGTGAGCCTGATAATCCCCGTCATTGGCGGTGGGGCTTTAATTGGGAGGAGAAGGTGAACGGGGAATGGAAAGGACGCAGTATTGGTTCTGTGCCAGTGGGTGCAATTCCCATGATTCAGTCAATGCAGAAAGACGATGTGGCATTAGAGGAAATCATCGGTTTTATCAGGAGGGCGAAAGCTAAGAAATCTTAATAAATTGGGGGGTGTTAATTAACGCCCCCAGTTTATACAATGTTCCCTATACGGGAACGAAACTATGGATAAAAACACAACTGATAGACTGACTAGATTAGCTTTACAACTTCAGCAATTTCTCGACCTTCATCCCGACGAACAAGCATGGCTTTACCCGTTACTTGGTAGGGCTGAAAAAAGAGCGATCGCTTTAAGCCTGGGATGTATGAAATAAATCCAGTAACGCCGCAGCAGATAGAGTTTTTAGAAGGGGTAAGAATTTCAGAAAACTTAGTTAATTTACCAGGAATTAATAGTTTACTCCAAGCCCCAGATTTAAATTAATTATTGGCTAAAAATCAGGGTGGTTTAAAACCACCTGTTTTTATATCAAAATTTCAAGCGAGGAAAGTAGGTATTGCTTGTAAAAAGAGCGTAGGCGCAGTCCGCCGCAGGCGATCGCTACCTATTTGTAGCGAATTGCAATAAGAAACGCACCTTATTGCACTCTTACACATAAGCAGGCGAGTCCCAATGTATCTTTATCTCCCATCTGGGTAAAACAGTACGAGTGCTTGATGAAAGTCCGGCAACAGTCTTTCGTCCAACGCCTCAATCACCTCCACACCTGGATACATCGCAGAGTTAACCAACCTAACCTCAGCCTTCTTTCCCGACTTAGCACCAGCAAGACTAACGAATCGCCGCAGATGCAACTCCAAACGACCATCCGTATATTGCGGTACTCAACAAGATATTATTTTTACTTGCTAGCTTTATGTTCAAACTTGATAAATATTGGGAACAATAATTATGTAAATATATGTAAAATGACGATGAGTCGGAAAAACAAGCCCTGGCTAGCTATAGTTATTGCATCGCTTTTAAGTTGGTTTGGTGTAAGTAAAATCCTGCAAATCACGAAAGAGTATTCGGCACATCAGCAAGCAATTACCGATATACAGGGAATTATTAATGAAAATAGTAATATTAATAGTATTCCTAATTTAGATGCTTTAAAAAGTAACAGAACAAAAATACAGCAAAGTATTGAAAAGCTGAAATTGGTTCCAAATATACCGGGTTCTCCTTATCAAAATGCCCAAAAGCAAATATTGCAATTGAATCAATTACTTGTTCAACTTGACTCTAAAATTCAAGTTGAAGAGGAAGCATCAACTAATTTACAAGCTGCAATTCAACTCGATAATGAAGCAGCCACCCTAGTTAAAGGTAAGTCTTACTCTCATAAGTGGCTAGAAGCAAAAAATAAATGGCAGCAGGCAATTAGCATTTTAGAAAAAATCCCCGCAGGTACGTATGTTTCCGATACAGCAAAGCTTGGTATATTATCCGTAAAGCGCAATTTTGATGATGTGAGTAAGGTGGTGGCGAGTGAAGATAAATTACTTCAAAATTTCTCCTCGGCAGTTGAATTAGCTCAACAAGCCGCTAACCTTACTAAAGATAGTACATCAATCACATTACCTGACTTATTAACTGCCAAGTCACAATGGCAACAAGCAATTAATTTACTCGGAAATATTTCCTCGGAAACTCAACTATTTTTCAAAGCTCAATCCCAACTTAGCAATTATCGCAACAATTATCGCCAAGTTAGTAATGCGATTGATGAAATCCAAAAATGTACGCTGCAACAAACTATTTTAGAGAGTGAATGTACGGCAAGCCTATCGTTAGATATTAGTCCTCCTGAAACCCTAACCGCATTACTTGAAGATGTTGAACAAGAAGAGGATGCTAATAATGAAATTGCTTCTTCTCAAGAGGATAGCACATCTGAAACTTCCTCAGATACGTCAGATGACTCTAGCAGTAGTGACTATAGCGGCTATAGTAGTGATTACAGTAGAGGTTATAGTACCCGTTTAGGTTCAGTTTACGTCAGTGGTTACACTCGTAGCGATGGTACTTATGTACGTAGTCACACTCGTAGTTCTCCTGGTTCTCGTGTAAGTGGTTTTGGTAGCTTTCGTTATGGAGGAGCGAGTTCATGAACAATAGTAGACATAAGTTTTACCAGCAGTATCAAGATATATTTAACTGGTATGATGTCGATGAATATGCTTGTTATGAAATACTAATGGTTGCACCAGAAACTGTAGAAAAAGTTAAGCAAGCTGCAACAAGAGTTTGGCAAGTTTTAAACTATGCGGCTCAGGTCATGAAACAATTTGACGAGCAAACTTTAATTGAATTTGATTATCCTCAACCAACCCTGAGATTAATCAAAAGTAATAAGCAAGTGCCTTTTATTGCTCGATGTGATTTTGCCGTTGTTAATGATAATATCTACCTGCTTGAATGTAATGCAGAAGTTGCTACTTTTATAGTCGAAACATTTAAAATCAATGGTCTAGTCGCTCAACATTTTGGGAAATTAGACCCTAATATTCATGCTGAAGCAGTTCTTCAAATAGGACTTAATAAATATATCGAAGAATCTGCTAAATATCTCAATAAATCTCCTAAAGATTGCAATATCATCTTTGCCGCCTTATCTCAAGCCCCCGAAGATATTGGTACTGTTGAGTATTTAATGTCTTTGTGCCATTATCAATCTGCTTTTTGTCCCATTGAAAGTATTGCAATGGATGAGGATGGCTGCTATGACCATAGAGGTGATACAGTTGATATACTCTACCGCATATACCCAACAGAATGGATGGTAGAAGATAAAGACCCCCAATGTGGAGTAAATCTTTGGGATTATTTTGAACCATTAGTCTATTCAAGGAAGCTCGCTTTAATTAATCCCGTCAGTGCTTTTGTGATGCAAAATAAAGCGTTAATGGCTTTAATTACACAATTAGGAAGTGATTTTTTCATTCAAAAAAATTTGTTGGGATTTGCACATTTTCTACCTACATTTATGGAAAGAGAACAAATAAATCCTCCCTTAGTGGCCAAACCAACTTGGGGGAGAGAAGGGAGAGAAGTTGAAGTTATTAAAAGTAACGGAGAAATAGCTCGTAATCCAGACCCTGAGTACGCTGGTTTTGCCAAAGTATATCAAAAATATGTTGATTTACCACTGATAAAAGTAGAGGAGGAAGAATATAAATTGCAGTTATCTTGCTTTTTAATCAATGGCGTTGCTGAAGGAGTGGCAGCAAGAATTGGTAAAGATGTGATTAATAATCACTCGAAATTTATGCCAATTGGATTGTAGGGCTTGATTGCTATAGGAGCGATGGCACAAAGTACCCGCCTTAAGAGCGATCGCTACACCTATAAATTGAGCGATGGCGCAAAGCACCCGCCGCAGGCATCGCCCCCATCAGTCATCATCATCTGGCAAATATAAGCCACTACTATCAGTTGGCCTGGCGTGTAGATACATCTCAGTGATGGCCACCGAACTATGCCCTAACGTTTTTTGTAATAGGTGAATAGGCGCACCCCTATCTAAACTATGGGAAGCGTGACTATGCCTGAGCCAGTGGGGGGAGACATTACCCTCAATACCAGCGCGGTTTGCTGCCTTCTTCACGATCAGAAACACCATACTGCGGGACAAATGACCACCCTTAGCAGAAACGAATACTGGGTCATCACGTTTAGCATTACCCTTTAACTCATTAATCTCCCGCCACATCCCCGCACCAATAAGCACGGTTCTTGTTTTCTCACCTTTACCAAATACTGTGATTTGCCCCCCATCACCACGCGCCTTCAGGTCACGCCACTTTAAACCACACAATTCCGACACGCGCAAACCTGCAAAGTAGAGTAAGCGGATAATCGCATGGTCACGGGGATTGGTGGTGGAATTTATCAGTAATTGTACTTCCTTTTCCGTAAGAATTCGCTCTGCCAATCGGTTCTTTGCTTTAGGGGACTTAACCAGTATTCCCAAATTTGCTGCTATTAATCCAAGCTCTTTAGCAAATGAGAACAAGCTTTTAATTGCTCCCACTGCCACCCGTTTGCTGTTATCAGAACAACGAAGCGTCATCACCCACAGTTGAAGATCCATGAGGGTGCAATCTGCTAGGGGTTTATTGACATGAGCAAAAAACCGTTCGGCATGACGACGATACCCATCAACTGTGTTGGCACTTTTACCGTGTAGCCACAAATCAATGAGTTGGGCGTTAGTCAGGGTAGAGGAAGAATTCAACATTGCCTATTCTTATGTTGAATGCTCCTTTATTAAACCCTATTCTGGGGGCAATGACAGTTATTTCACGGGATGGTAGAGTTCAGTTTGAGCGTTCCATTCCCAAGCTGTACTCATCGGGTCACGGTTACGTGACCAACTAATAAATTCTTGGGGGGTGAGTTTTTCCCGTTCAGCAATCACGCTTTGGGGAGCAACACCGAGTCTCTGGGCTAAACTTTCATTTGTTCTGGGTTGTAATTCAACTTCAGGCTGTTGGTATGGGTGAAGTTGTCTGCGAGGTCGAGTGTTGTTACTGTATCTCATGGAGCTAATAGACGTGAAGCCGAGATACGTGTAAAAAGCTGCAAGATGGTCTGAAAACTCCTACTATATATAG
>NZ_LUHJ01000046.1:43708-53246 GCF_001597745.1 Anabaena sp. 4-3
TTTGATGACGAGATTTTGTTACATGCACAAATAATTAGTTAATGTACAAGACAATCTTTAATATGCGATCGCCTGTGGTGGAGCATAATTTTGGCTTTTCCTCTAAGAATGGGAGGAGCAACAAGCGTACCCCTACGGGGAAGCAAGCTACGCGAACGGCGATAAGGAAGCGATTAGCCTTTGGCGATCGCCTATCATCTTATGTCTAACTTTGAGTTAATTATTTTACCTATATCGTGAACCAGACAGCATTCAATTGCATTTGTCCATTGCGGAAACCGCTCATTCATTTGATTTTGTGCTTTGATTCAAGTAAAAATACTTAATCCCAGAGATAGATACCAATTGTATATTTAGCCCCACATTGGAACGAGGTTGATAATAGTTTTTTAGCTAATCAAGTCCCTCTGGAGTAACTTTAATACCTTATTGTTCACCCCAAAAAGCAGAAGGAGTTACTTAATTATAGAGTGAAAATGAAATAGTAGATCATCAACTTGCTTTTGAGTTTTGTGTCATCGCTAGGAAGGTATCTCGGCTGTCACCCTGATAAAATTTCGAGCTTTAATTCAGACTGAAGCTTTGGCTCATGAACTTAAGAAAATAGCCTACAAATTATTAAAAAAGGAGCGTAGGCGTTATGGTAGTAGCACTAAAACGTATAGGCATGGCAGTATTGCTTACAGCATCAACCCTTGGAATGCTGCCTTTATCAACTTCTGCACAAGGCTCTATTACAAAAAAAACTGCGGTTATCAATCCTTTCCGTGTTTCTGCGGTAGAAGTGGGTAATCCGCATCCTAAACGTTCCCGTCGTTCATTTGGCAGACCATCCCGTGGTTCATTCGGTAGACCATCCCGTGGTTCATTCGGTAGACCATCCCGTGGTTCATTCGGTAGACCGTCCCGTGGTTCATTCGGTAGACCGTCCCGTGGTTCATTTGGCAGTCCAAGACGAACATCACCAAGACCATCAGTCTTTTCCGATAGACCATCGGAAGAGGGAGTTGGCATACCGGGTTATGGGATTGAGCCAAGATACCGATACCGTTGGTGAATTCCCCAAACAACTAAACTGAACCGATTAGTTCAGAAATGAAACGATTGAGAACCTTCTGAGCGGTTTTATACCCAGTTGCTTGCGAGAGCGATTTTTTTCGGGAAAGATAGGACGTAGACATAGACAATATTTAAGATGCGATCGCCTGTGGTGGAGCATAATTGTGGCTTTTCCTCTAAGAATTTTCTGGGTGGCGATCGCTCAAAAATCACTTAAACGGTTGCCCCCATCTTTCCCAGTTCTCCTTGTTGAAGGGCGATCGCCACTTCAAAATCAAGTTCAATTCTAATTCCTGCCGTGCTTTTCTTTGCACCGGTGCATCCCACCAAAATGCAGCGTTGACTGCTGTTGGCAACCCGTAACGATAATGTAAATCCTGGTAACTAGCAATGTAATCCTTGCAGTCGTGTATGCCCTTCCACCTCTTGCTACTGCGGCACGTCTCCCCCACGTACAAAATTAGTCCAGCCGCCGAGTCAACAATAAAGTAAAGACACGCCTCGCCGGGGCTATCTGCTGGCATTCTGTAAAACGCCATTGGCACAAGCTGTAGCAAAAGCGGGTCTATCGCCTCTGGGTCACAATACGCCGGGGCGATGTCAAACAGTGTTGCTTGTTTTGGTGCTTGACTTTGCCTCACCTGTTGCTGATATTCCACAATCTGCGCCTTCCACTTTGCTAGGGCATCAGCACTCATCACCAGTGTCTCTGTTCTAGGTGCTGGTGTGAGGGACAAATCTGAGAATAGATTTAGCTGCTTTTCTTCCAAGGTGATTACAGGCATCATCAACCAGTAGATTATCCCCCAGAACTGAATCGAGTTGGTAACGGGTTTAGGCTGTGGCGGCTTCTACGCCCTCAGTGTTGACCTCGCACCATCCCTGCTTGAGATTCTTAGAGGAAAGTTGAGTTTTCCTCTAAGAAATTCACGGGTAGTAATTTACACTATTAATCTCATTTCTAAACGACGAGAGAAACACCATTTATCAGCAGTGTCAATCATGAAGCGATGGTGCAAAGCACCCGCCAAAGGCGATCGCCTATGATGTTCATTGCTCTATTTACAGCGTAGATGCAGTTCCAAGTTCCATAACAGATATGTTAGTGAATTCCGTGTCACTATGCCTGTGAGTATAGCCATATATGAATAAGTTTTACAGTTTAATCTCCGCAATTAGATGCTGGAAATGAGATGTATCTGAATGTTTCAATCTATTAAAGAATTACAATTAAAATCATGGAAAATACATTAATTGATAAAACCTTCCGTGACAGTGATGGCAATATTGTTATCGCACAAATGCCAAATCTACCGCTTATTGTGTGGGTAGTATCTGGTTCACTATCTCTAATTTTTACTACTGGCAAGATTAATACAGTGTTTGATGTAGTAGCAAATGGCTCTTTATTTACCTGGGCTTGGATGGAATTATTTCAAGGTGTTAATTATTTTCGCAGATTTCTAGGTCTTGCTGTATTGATTGGTATTATCGCATCAAAAATTATCTAGTTGACGCGAAGCGATCGCCTGCGAGAAACTTACGCCGACTGCTGGAATTAGCCTATCCTGCCTCGCACTGTCCCTGCTTGAGATTCTTAGAGGATGACTCAATTTTCCTCTAAGAATTTCACTGATAGTAATTTATATAAGTAACTTGGCTTAGTGGAGCGATCGCTTGAATTGAGAATCTGTGTATACGCTAGTTTCTAGGTTTCATAATATAGAAAGGATGAATTAAAACCACCATCCAATAAGGATTAGGAACATCCTCAAGCTGTTGATAAAATTTGATTTGCTCTGCCTCAGTCCAAGCTTCAACTATTTCCAGGTTGCCGTGATAAAAGGCGTTAACAACCTCACCTAAACGTAACTCATCTTGAGTAATATAAACCCAAGCATGAATTTGACTTTTATAACGTTGCAAAATTCGACAATCTGCTATATCTGCCAAGGCTTCAAAATCAGAAATTGTAGTCATAGTGTAATATAGAATATTTTCTTAGAGGAAATTTAAAACAAGGATTGAGGGAGAGATGCCAAGCATTGGCTACCGTCAGCGCATCCCCCTTTTTAGGAGACAGTAGGCTAATACCCAGAGAGAAAATTTTCTATGAAACTCGTAGCTTTAATCATTGCCTCTACAATATTCGGCTCACCATGCCCCTTTGTGTTGTCTGATAAAACTTTTAAATCTTCACGGACGTGATAAAAATAGGTTTTATCACCAGAGGAATCAGGCTGAGAATAAGTAATTATTACCTCGAAGCCTTTGTAATTATCTTGAGAATGAATTGGACGGCCTTTAAATTGCAGAGTATTAGGTAAAGTCATAGTAATCCCCAATTGGTAAGCTTGCATTCTTAGAGGAAAATTTAGAGTGTTTTGAGGAAGCAATCGCCTTACCAGTTGGCTAGCGATCGCTCTCTTTAGTTACAGCTTAATCTTGGCTGTATTCTCTGTATCTTCTAAATACCAAGCTTCAAAGTCGTATCCATCCTCAGTTTTTTTTGGTAGTCATACTGCATACTTAATGATTCCGCCGCTTCGATAAACTCTGCTAATTCCCCATCACAATAACTGGGGTAGTCTTTTCCTATAGCATTAATAATTGATTTTGCTGCTAACCCAGTTTGAATTTCTACCAGTTGACTTTCATGTTGCCACGTTTGACAAACACGACAAGTGTAGCCCCAGCTATATTTTAAATTCCTGTAGTGATAGGTTTTCAAGTCGCAATTACGGCAATACAGAAACTTAAGTGAATTAAGTGTGTTCATTTGCTTTGATGAGTTGAGCTATTATTCAAGTGAATATATAGATAAAAGTTAGGAATAATTACTATACCTACAAAGTACATCAATACTAGAGACAGGACTAATGAATCTGCCAAAAATTCATTGTTGATTTTCAATTTAAATTTCATATTTTATTTGTAACTACATATTTATAATTCCCTTTTAGCCAAGAAAACTAATACATAAATAAGCTGCACTTGCTGTCAAAACGCACAGCACACCAATTATTAACAAACCTGCTCCAATTTCTGGCACTTCAAAACCTAGCCCTACTTCATTAAGAAAAATTACCTCAACACCCATACGCCGAAAATCACGCGCCACACGAGAGGCTTGTTCATACTCTGACTGGTCGGTTGGTGCAAGCCCTACAACTACCCGCCGCTTGGAGAATAGCCACAGCAATTTGGGGCCATAGAAAGCATAAAGCTCGGTCTGTGCAACGGCGTGAAAGATTGCATCGCGGGTCAACCACTTTTTAACCTCGTACACAGTCAACCAAGTGCTGATGTCAATTCGTCTGGTGGTTGATGGAGTTTTAACTGTCACTTCATCAGGGGCAGCGATAAACCACCATCTTTGTAATCGTTTTTGAATGAGTAGCTGTAAATCTCGTTCCGCCCAATAGTCGGGTAAGTAGCGATCGCAAAACTCAAGACTGTTCATGATGTTGACCTCCATCTAAGTCATCTGTGTAGATAATGAATCCCCGTCTTTCCATCTCGTTGAAAAACTTTTCTTCTAAAAGGCATAGGGTGTCATCTGGAATAAAACCAATAAAAATGCCAATCAGCATTTCCAATATGTTGTTCATTGATTTGCCTTCCTTTTAATTTCAATACCAGCGTCAGTCAGGATTATATGCAGTCTCGTTCTTGCGCTGCGGTAGCCACTACTATCACCGCTTTTATACCCCCACACTCTCAAAATGAGTGCTTTTTGATTCCTAATGGGTGGTTCATGGAAACAGTAGAGGTATCCTATCCAGTCGCGCTCTATCTGCCGAATTGCGCCGAAGGGGGGAAGCTTCGCAGAAGGTTCTACGAACTTCATCAGCCTTTCGTCGAACTGCTTGTTAGGTTCTGTCGAAATAGGCTCTGGTGTAGGATTTTCGCCGAAATTATTTAATGATTCGCTTCTTACTATCCGAAGGTTCGGCGGGTTCGATGATGGGTTAGTCGGAGGTTCGTCGAAGGGTGCGACGGCAGGTAAACGAACCATTTCTTGAGGCTTGAGCCATATCTGCACAGCCCCGCGCAGGGTGGCAAATTTGGGGGCTTCGGCTAATTCCATCTCTATGTGTAAATAATTAGCCCACTTCTCAATTGCCTTCTGCCCCCCATCCTGGGGTTTAAGTCGTGCTACCACATAGCCATCAGGGTCAATTGCTACTCCCTTAAACTCACAGACTACCCGCTTATTAAGCAACAATTCCATGCACCGCCGCACCAGGATAATTTCAAAACTAGAACCTTCGGGAAGTGCCGGGGCTTCATACTGTGCAAGTAGCGATCGCAAATCATCAATTTCCGATTCTAATAATTCGATTCTTGACTGATATCGAGCGATCGCTTCCTCAGTTTCCTCTAAGAATTTGTGCTTGTCTTGTTCTAGTTCAGAATTAGCTGCCTCAATACTGGATTGCAATTCTTGTTGTTGTTTAGATAATGCTTGATTTGCCGCATCTATTTGTTCTTGTAGTTGCTTTTCACGGGCAATAATAGACGATTCCCTATCATCCAATTCTTGCTGCTTACTTCGTGCCAATTCTTCAAGTTTACGGGGTAGAATTTCAATTTCTGAATTGAGTCTTTTAACCTCGCGGATTAAATCAGTGCGGCGTGAGTTTAATTTAGCAATAGTTGCAAATATATTAGGTGAAATTTTCCAATAAATTAGCCCACACGATAAACCTAGCAACCGAGCATATAAGCTATGCTTCTCATCCAGCGCAGGATAGGCAACAGCAGCAGCAAGATTAATTGATGCTAGCAAGTATTGTAATGGGCGTTTCATTGTCGTTTATTCAGCGATAAGATTAAGCCTATAATTATTAAAATGACGCTGGGTATTGTGGGTATAAGTAGCATTTTGTTGGTGAAATATACCCACCTCAATAAATCAGCTAACAAAGATGCAAACATTAAGAAAGTGGTGGTTAATACCACCACATATAGAGTAGGATTCATTGGATAGTGAATAGCGAGGATTATTTACTGACTTTTTCCTTGGTTTTACTGGTCACAGTTCCTACTAAATCAATAACCTGAGATTCTGTAGGGGCAATGGCTTTTATAGAAGTTGGACTAATACCAACACCGTAGGATTTTTTCACTAATCTTTGTCGCCATTCAACCTCATTTAATACCCCTGCGGCCTGAGTACCTTTAAGGTTGGTTTGTGCGATCGCTAATTTCTCCTTATCAGTTTGCAACTTAACTTTCTCAGTCTCTAACTGAGTTTCTTGACGTTGTGCCTTAACTTCCTGCTTATCAGCCCATTTTTCAGCAGCTTTGGTTTTAGCACGTTCACCACGTAGGAGATGCGATCGCTGTTTCCCCTTTTCAATGTGTACATTAGCCTGATATGTCATCTCATCAATCCATTCTGTCTGAGTGGCTTGATTGTTCTGGGTAGTTGTCTTTGTAGCCATGTTGATCAATCCTGTAGTTGTAGTTGTAAAAAAGCGATTCACCCCAGGCGTTTAGGTATCCTGCAATAGTGAATTGTGCAAACCAAATCAAACCGAGAGCGATCGCAACGACAAGCCTGTGAGCAGAGAGCCACTTTAAGACTTTTGGCGAGTTCGAGAATTCATCGCCTTTCCCAAATTTGCGTGTACATTCGATATCCCAGCTTGTACAGTTGTGGTTAATTTTTCGGCGTACCGTCCCACCAAAGCATTAGCGTTAGCTGTTGCAGCTTGATCAATCAAATCAAATAGGTTATCAACGTTTTGACCAAGTTCATCAATTCTGGCCAAGCCTTGCTCTTGGAGAATGATTGATGATTCATCACAAATTTCTGCTTCTACTGGAATTTGCGCCAAAACTTCAGCAGTGGGTGCATCAACACGTTGTGGCGGAATTCGGTTATATTTCTGCCAAACTTTATCTTTATAAGCAGCAATCCCAATGCGGTTAGGATTATTCTGCATCAAAGGCTTTCCGTCATCGTTGCGGAGAATTATATTATCTGGGCTACGTACTGGAACTTTAGGCGAAATTGCCTCCTGTAACTCAAAGAATTTTTCACGGGCAGTAGCTGTATATCTTTCCCCATCCTTTAAATCAGCTACACACCACCACCAAATTTCTTCCAGCTTGGGAAACCAATTAGTTCTGATATTGGTGTCGGAAGTACCAAGTTCACGCGCTAACTCTACTGCTGTGTAAGTTAGCTGCTCAATTGCGTTGGTATTAGTTTTTGTAACCATTTCTTACCTGTGGTTCAAATAAGCATCTTGCATCTTGGGAGTACATTTCATTGCACCCTTGGCATCTATGCAAGATTTGAATTACCTAGTTCTTGCTCACAACCCTCATCAATCAGGCATGACAAAGCTTTGAAGATTGCAAGGGGCTTGCATTCACTTGGCTATAATGCTAAGTTTACCTATATAGGTAAGTTAAGTCAATTAGCCTAGTTGCCTAATTTGCTAAACATTTGCTTGGTGACATAATTAAGCAAGATGCAGCTATATATAAAGTAGGTAAGCTAAGTGACTGAGCCGAAAAACGAGGACAAAACAGTAAAACTCGTGGTCTTTTTGACAGACGACGAAAGAACTCAGTTCAAAATTGCCTGTGCTAAACACAAAATTTCTATGAGTCAACAGGCGAGGGAATTGATAATCAATTGGATGAAGCATACCAGCAGTGAACTTAACCAATGATTAATCCATCAGAAATAGACCTCAAATCATTGCCTTGGCTGCCATTAAGTGCAAAAACTGCATTTCCTAAAAACCCAGCTATATACTTTGCCATTGACTCTACAGGCAGAGTTCAATACATTGGTCGTTCCGTCAACCCTAAAGTTAGATGGCAGAGTCATCACAAATACGGGCAATTAGAATCCATAGGAAATATTCGGATTGCATATCTTTTTGTTGATTCGGCTGACCTGCTACCACAGATTGAGATGGCATTGATTGAGTGGTTTGATCCTCCGTTAAATGTTGCATCTAAGCCAGTTAGGAACTCGGTTGCTGAAGGCAGGACTAAAAAAGATAAAAGGCTAACTATTCCCCGACTGGGGAAATTTTACAAAGATTTACTAAAAATTGATGCCAGGATAAATGGTAGATCCATACCTGTACAGGCTCAAGAACTGCTTCACAGCAAGCTGGAAGAAAGGGAAGCTGTTATTAAAAATAGGATTGAATATCTCGCTAGACAGCGAGGTGTCACTTTTGATGAGATGTGGTTTCAGGTAATTAACGGGACTGCTCAGAAACAAGCTGGTGATGAATTGACTTACAAGCCAGGGGATGAGGGTTCATTTCTTAGAGGAAAACAGGCGATGCCTTTGACAAGGCGATCGCTGGTCAGGGGTGCGATAACCGTTGGCGCAGCCTCTCGTTAGAGAAGGTTTAAGCTTCGCTTATCGCTGGTAGTAAAAGATGGAAAGGCAGCATTAGAAAAGTGAACAGACTGAATCGCCTTTGCGTTTGAGTTCAGAGGAAGCGATCGCATCCACTTGCATCTAAGATTTCCTCTAAGAAAATCACATACCCAAACCACCTGAAAATCAGCCTCAGCCTATTGAGCAGCCAAAGCTGTTATTGCTCTTACTCATATTCTTTAGCCTCTGACACTGCGCGGAGTGCGACGGCGATCGCACCCACTGTAGGCATCGCTTTTTTCCTCTAAGAAAATGCTCCAATATAAGTAGCTCTTATTACAGCTATTTACTATTCCTGTCAAGTATTGTTGACAGTTTGTAACAATATTGTTAAATTAGTTTACATAAAGTAACAAACGAAGAGAAAAAACTATGTATACCACCGTTAACGAAGCAGGCATTTTAAATAATTACGCTAATGAACCCCAGATGTATTACGCTAACTACCCCACCCAAGAAGAGCAACGTCAATATGCTGTGCAGGGTGCATTCGCTACATTACTGGTTACTACATTGATTTTGGTTGCCTTGGGTGTTAGCTAATATTTGTAAATTTCGGTATCGCTGTATCTCATCGTTATTCGGACTTCCTCTATCAACCTCGGTATTTAACGCCGGGGTTTTTTGCTGGGTTTGATACGAGCGATGCCTGCGGCGGGCGTAGCCATCGCCTATAGTGGGTGCTTTGCACCATCGCCCAAGCTTCTATCCTGGAATTAGAATGCACTGAAATTGACCAATGGTAAACGTCAATCCAGAACGAAGCGTTGCGTATACTTGGGGGTCTACACCCGAAGAACGGCTGATGTCGTTTCCATCTGACAGCTACATAGAAAGTGCTAACGAAGCGTATTTTCGAGCTATTGATGTGCAAGCCCCAGCGTCTATTTTATTTCGGTGGTTATGCCAACTGAAGATAGGTTCTTACAGTTATGATTGGTTAGATCAGCTTGAACGCCTATTTTTTCAGGTAGGTGACTCAATCCCTGCTCACCCCAGCCCAGAACAACTGCTGCCCGGTATGGAAAATTTGGCAGTGGGTCAAAGATTTATGGG
>NZ_LUHJ01000047.1:0-1659 GCF_001597745.1 Anabaena sp. 4-3
GGGGGAGAAAAACTAATGACTAATGACTAATGACTAATGACTAATGACTAATGACTTTAATTTAACTTTTGCAATAATTATGATATCAGTCCCACAATTGCAACTAGCTTATGACTCCAGATGAGATAACAACAGCCTTGCAAGCAGCTTTTTATCGTTGTGATGCAGCTAGCTGTCCTCTCACTGATAGGCAGAAAGAAATTTTACTGCAATTGGTTGAAGAATTTCAAACTAAATTTAAGTCGGGAAAATCAGATCCTCCCAACCCCTTAGACGAACTTACGCCAGAGGAATTAGAGATATTTTTAGAGTTCGTCAAGGCAGAGGAACAGCAAAACCGTACGTGGAAGGTGCAATTACTCAACGACTGGCTGCTGAACAATGATTCTGGTAAGGTGCAGTTTATTCGCGATCGCTATGGTTTGCAATGGTTAAATCGTGTGGAGTCGTATCACTTTGACAAGTATGCTTATTTTGAGGATGCCTTAAAACTGAGAGTAGGCGATCGCATTGAAGTTTCTAATGCTTTGTGGGAATGGGTGCAAGAAGATGGCCCTTGTCAGCGTGAATGGTTTCCCTCCATAGTGATTAAAATTGATCAGATTAATGGCAATGATGATTGTTCTACTAACTGTGTTGTTCGCTTCTTTAATGGCACAGAGTACGAAATTCAAGGCATCTACGAATGGAATCGCTATAATTGGCGTTGGCCAAAGAAGTAGTTAGAGTCCTAAATGTTGTCTTAAAGCTTGACGCATGACATCTACAGGTACAGTTTCCCGTTGCAACCAGATTTTTAAGGCGGCGACTCCTTGCTGAACTAACATTTCTAAGCCATCAATAGCAATTGCGCCTTGTTGTTGTGCGTATTGCAGAAATTTTGTTGGTTGGGGAATATAAATCAAATCATAGGCGATCGCACCCACTTGTAAATTCACCATTTCATCAGCACTCACCGGTGACTCATCAACATGGGGATACATTCCCATCGGCGTTGTATTCACCAGTAAATCAGCTTGGGGGATGAGTTGTGTTAACTTATCCCAAGGATGCACTTGTAAATTTGTCCCAATCGGTGAATTAGCCCAACTTTGCTGGAATTCTTGTAAACGTTGTATATTTCGCCCTACTACATGAATTTCCGCCAAACCTAGCTGATGACAACCTGCCACAACCGCCCTAGCTGCGCCACCATTACCTAAAATGACAGCAATTTTCTGACTCCAATCTTGTTTATAGGTTGTTTGCAAAGGCGAGATAAAACCTGCTATATCTGTGTTTGTCCCTACCCATTTGTCATCTTTGCGACTAACAGTATTGACAGCACCGATAGCTTGAGCAATGGGACTAATTTCTGAGAGTAGGGGAATAATTGCTTGTTTGTGGGGAATTGTCACACTAAAACCGACAACACCAACAGTTGCCAACCCAGCGATCGCCACTTCTAAATCCTGTGGTTTGATAGGGAAAGGCAGGTATATATAATCTAATCCTAATTGAGCCAGTGCAGCATTGTGCATCACCGGTGACAGCGAATGTTCAACCGGATGTCCAATTACCCCTAATAATTTAGTTTTACCTGTAATCATTGTTTTAGTCATTAGTCATTAGTCATTAGTCATTAGTCATTAGTCATTAGTCATTAGTTTTTCTCCCCCC
>NZ_LUHJ01000047.1:1783-9513 GCF_001597745.1 Anabaena sp. 4-3
AATCCCTAAACCCTCTCTGCTATCCTGAGTTTGGCAGAACGCGATCGCGGGTTATTGGCAATTTCAGCTTCAACAGCAGTAATTGGCTTTTTTGTCAAGACTTTTAATAGGGGTGAATTACGTAAACCATGTTTTACTAAACGGTCTTCTAGACTATGAAAGCTGATAATGGCAATTTTGCCACCTGTGACTAGGGCGTTAGGTGCTGTAGTTAAAAAAGTTTCCAGGGATTTTAACTCATCGTTAACGACAATACGCAACGCTTGAAACACACGGGTAGCCGGATGAATTCTACCATAACGGTATTGACGCGGCACACTAAAAGCGATCGCCTCAGCTAATTCTGTAGTGGTATGGAATGGTCTTTTTTCGACAATTCGTCTAGCAATGCGCCGTGATAGCCGTTCTTCTCCGTATTTAAAGAAAATATCTGCTAAATCCGTCTCATCCCACTCATTAATCACATCAGCCGCCGTCACAGCTTGCCTTTGATCCATTCGCATATCTAAACTACCAGTATGGCGAAAGCTAAAACCTCGCTCTGGAGTATCTAAGTGGTAAGAACTCACACCCAAATCTGCTAAAATCCCATCAAACCTAGCTGTGGGATAACTATATGCCGCAAAATTGCTGCGGATAAACGTAACTCTTTCGCCAAACTCCGCTAATTCCTTTTGTGCGGCGGCTAAAGCATCTTCATCTTGATCAAGTGCTGTTAACCGCACATCCGGCGCAGCCTCTAAAATTAGACGACTATGCCCGCCACCCCCTACCGTTGCATCTAGATAATGTCCCCCAGAATGTACCCCCAAACCTGTAATTACTTCCTGCGGTAACACTGGTAAATGGGAAAAAGTGGGTTCTTCGGTAGCGGGTAAGTTGGCAGAATGAGAATTCATGAGATTTTAGCGTAAAAAAATACATTTATATTATTTAAAACCCAAAAAGTCGCCCAATATAACTTGATAATTATTCTATGTTTAACCGTTAATTTGCTATTGAGTTTAGTTTTGATTGTCAGTGTGATAACTAATTAAAATCATATCGTGTGAGTCATGAGTAATTACCGGAAAATGCGAGCGATCGCCTGAATAATAACCTCTCATCATTGAGCTACTGAATACAGAACATCAAAAATACTCTATTCGCCAGTCGCTAAGAAAATCAAAATTGAAATGAAAAATATACAGGCGTATTTTTTCTGGTAAATTCAAATTTGAACGCAAAAAATAACTTATCTTAATATCTAGACTCAAACATCAAAACTTACCTCCCCTGTCTCAGCACTGCCGATTTTCCTCTCCCGACTCAGGCGAGATGAAAAAATCCCGTGCCTTAATTTATTGGATATCGAGCTTTCATATAATAGTTGAAGAAGTGAAACAAAATGCAACATCGAGAAACAGTCCTCTGCTGCCCCCATCCCTCCAACATACTCCTGTATGGGCAATAAATGCCGGGCTTGTCCCAAAATTATTGTCTCTACAAAAGTGATACTGGCAGACATGAAACTCGTGTCTGGATGGCATCTAAGCGGTTCAACTGAAAATTTTCTGAATGGGAGAACACGGAACTTATGGCAAGAATAGAAACCCGCACTGAACCTATGGTGCTGAACATGGGGCCACACCATCCCTCCATGCACGGGGTTCTGCGGTTAATTGTCACTTTAGATGGTGAAGATGTGGTTGACTGTGAACCGGTGATTGGCTACCTGCACCGAGGAATGGAAAAAATCGCCGAAAACCGCACCACCGTTATGTATGTCCCCTACGTTAGCCGATGGGACTACGCAGCAGGTATGTTTAATGAAGCTGTCACCGTCAACGCACCGGAAAAACTAGCAGGTATCACTGTACCAAAACGTGCCAGCTACATCCGCGTCATCATGCTAGAATTAAACCGCATCGCCAACCACCTGCTATGGTTTGGCCCCTTCCTAGCCGACGTAGGCGCGCAAACTCCCTTTTTCTACCAGTTCCGGGAACGGGAGATGATCTATGATTTATGGGAAGCAGCCACAGGCTACCGGATGGTAAATAACAACTACTTCCGTGTGGGTGGCGTTGCGGCTGATTTACCCTACGGTTGGGTAGATAAGTGTATGGAATTCTGTGACTACTTCCTACCCGTAGTTGATGAATACGAAAAGTTAGTTACCAATAACCCCATCTTCCGCCGTCGTGTTGAAGGTATAGGGACTATCACCCGCGAAGAAGCAATTAACTGGGGACTTTCCGGCCCGATGTTACGCGCTTCTGGTGTGAAGTGGGATTTACGGAAAGTAGACCACTACGAATGCTACGACGATTTTGACTGGGATGTACAGTGGGAAACTGCGGGAGATTGTTTAGCGCGTTACATGGTGCGGATGCGGGAAATGCGCGAATCTGTGAAGATTCTCAAGCAAGCCCTCAAAGGACTCCCCGGAGGCCCCTACGAAAACCTAGAAGCCAAGCGTTTAGCTGCTGGGAAAAAATCCGAGTGGGATGCCTTTGATTATCAATACATTGCTAAAAAAGTTGCTCCCACCTTCAAAATGCCCAAAGGCGAAGCTTACGCCCGTGTAGAAAGTGGTAAAGGCGAACTAGGTATTTATTTAGTAGGCGATGATAACGTCTTCCCCTGGCGGTGGAAGATTCGCCCAGCAGATTTTAATAACCTCCAGATTCTACCTCATTTGCTGCGGGGTGTAAAAGTCGCAGATATTGTCGTGATTCTCGGTAGTATCGACGTAATCATGGGTTCTGTTGACCGATAGCTATCTTCAGGGTGGGCAATGCCCACCTACAAGATTGTTCAAAATTAAAAATATTAAATTTTAATGAATTATGATGAGATTTACCAACAAAAAGTTATATTAATTGAAGTTTAAGTTATTCAAAATAAGGGAACTTTTGTTTATTATTCTATTAGTGCAGAATTATATAAAACCTTTTGGGGTAGTATAGTTTTGCCATAAAATCTCATCAATTACTATATAGAACTAACAGGTCTGACTGAATTTATAATTTTAAAACTGTGTCAATTTATCCTCACGCAGAATTTGATCCAAGTTCAAATACAAGTGCTGAAGAGGGCTTGAAAAAGGTTCTTGATCGTCTTGTGCAAACAATGCAAAGGGACGCATTGATTAGACAAACGACGCATCAACTTCGTGACGCTCTTCAGGTTGATCGTGTAGTTTTATATTATTTTTATTGGCAGTGGCATGGACAGGTAACTTTTGAATCCTTAAGTTCTCAGGAATTTTCCATCTTAGGATCAACAGGGCCTGATGAATGTTTTAAGGACGAATATGCAGCTTTGTATTTGGCAGGGCGTGTGAGAGCGATCGCTGATGTGGAAGCCGAACCTATAGAAGCTTGTCATCGGGATTTTCTCCGCACTATGCAAGTTCGTGCTAACCTAGTTGTACCCATTGTCACACCCAAAGGATTATGGGGGTTATTAGTCGCACATCACTGTCAAAGTCCACATTTTTGGTCACAACCAGACATTGAACTGATGCAAGCAGCAGCAAAAACTCTAGCCACATCAACATATATCCTTGACAGTTAAAGTTTGAGATGTAGCATCAGACAAGTGTAGTCTGTGGCATGACAAGCAGAATGATATATGTGGTACAATAGGTTGCGAACAAGCCGTAGTCTTTAGACAAGTAGCATGGGTTATAGGTAAACATTCCCAGCTTGGGAAACATACCACACCCCTAAATGAATATCTGGAGAGGTGGCAGAGTGGTTGAATGCACCGCACTCGAAATGCGGAAACAGGGTAACTTGTTCGGGGGTTCAAATCCCCCCCTCTCCGTTTAGTTAGCTTTGAAAAATTATAGATTCGCGCAAAGGCACACAGAAGAATCTAAAAGCCTGAGTGTGTAATGGCGGTTAGGTGAATGTTACGCGGTTAAAGTGAGGATGTTTTGTGTGCGATCGCTCGTAGATTGACCTTTTAAACTTAGAAGACTATGAAAACCGCCTAGCGCGTGGAGAAATTAAGTGGTAGATGTTCAACGAGGGGATGTATTTCTGTGTGATTTAAATCCAGTCGTGGGAACAGAACAAGCAGGAATTAGACCTGTTGTAATTGTACAAATGAGCAATTAGCATTGGCCTTGTCTACAATTCTGGGGTTACAGGGGAAAAACAATACATAAATTTGTCACAACTTATATTTCAATCCATACCCTCTTGTTCTAACATTCCCATGAATTTACGCTTACGCCCGTGGATGGCTATCAACAATTCTCGATAACGTGTCCAATCTGCTTGTCTTCCAGATGCTATATAGGCAGCGCGTGCTTGTTTTAACCATGCAATAGCTTCACCATAATATTCCGCTTTACCTGCATTCATAATTCTTTCGGCGCGACGACTGGCGTTAGCAATTACCCAGTCAGGATTATGATTAATGGCTGCTTCCATGACACGATGAATTAAAGGCGCGTGATGATGAGTCAGTTCGCTCACCGTTGCAATAGCATCATCAATTAATCCTTCATGTAAAAATATATCTACCTTTGCGGATTCCCTTCCCCAATCCTCACAGGTGTAAATTATTCTCAATAAATCTAGTTTAATGATTTCCCAGTCTTCTCCGGCTAATTCTGCAATCTTTTGATAATCTACAAACTGCGGCTTAACTTCAAAAGCGGCGGTGAGTGCTAATAAAGCAGCTTCACGATTACCCAATTCTAGGGCTAAATCACTTGTCCAAATTCCCAACTCGTACTGACAATTTCCCCATAACTCAAAACCAGCTGCGGCAATTTCTAAAGCTTGCGACAATGAACCTTGTTGTGCGAGAGTTTTAGCTAAAGCGAAAGCTTCTTCTTGGGAACTCATTTCTGTTTGGGCAGTGGCAACGGCTTCCTCTATCCTGCCTAAGCGTGCTAACATAGTGAGATATGCTTCCGTTTGTCCTTCTGCTTGCGCTACATACAGATATTCTGGGTAACGTTGTTGACGTTCTAAAATTTTCAGGCGAATAATTGCCAAATCATCTGCATATTCTGGTATTTCTTGCGCCCAAACCCCTTTTTCTGTGATATTTCCCTGGAGAACTAGCAGCAGTTGCGTGTCATTCCAACCTTGGCGTAAAGCTTCTAAAGCCATAGCAAAATCAGTATGCCATTCGTCTTGCCAGACTTCCAAATTTACTTGCAAATCAACTTTTTCTTCTGGGGTGAGTTCGGCACAGAGAATTACCTCACTCCAAACAAGATTCAATTCCCAGGAAATTTCATCATTATCAGCACCGTATTCTAATACCTCGTCCCAATTTTCTGCACAGGTAGAGGTAATGGCTTCTAGAATGGCGATCGCATTATAACTTTCTCCCCGTTCATTAAACTCTAACGCCGCTTGCACCAAACTAAATAATTCTTCTGTTAAAGGATCTTCCTCATATCCCTCCTCAAAGTAATCTACAGCATCCCGGAGAATTTGCTGAACGTCTCGTCGAAATCCCGCAACATTTACAGTAATTTGCCTTTCTGATTGAGTGGATAGAGGTTTGGGCGCAGGGTTCGTCATCCAACTGACGTGTTGATCGATAATATCAATTAGTTGGGGTTGCTCTGCAACTAATTCCTGCACCAGTCTTTGAGTCTGGAGATGATCAAGACGATTTAATAGTTGTTCTAGGGTAGGGCGTTGTTCAATGATATCTGGTTGACGGGTAAAAACCAGTATCGTTGCTACAATATGTTTACACCAACCATCGAAACTATAGGCACAATCACAGTTGGCTGAAGCTATACCTTGATCATGAAAATTCAGGCAGACATGATAAGGCTGGCCTTGATTACCTTCAACCTCGGCCTGTATCTGCTGTCCACGCTGGGTAATTTTAGTAACAGCACCTGATGCAAAGTATGCCTCACCGCGCTGAAAAGACTTCGAGTTGGCATAACGGCGGACTGTGAATTCACTGATATTCGGAAAAGACATTAAGCGATCGTTGGGAAAAATCCTATAGGTGATTGTAATTCCAGATTAATTATTCAGCCATAAGGCTGCAAATACTTTTATGGTCATAATGGGAAGATGAGGGGGACAAATCAATTCACAATGGGGGTTGCACGGATGGCAGGTGGAGTTGAGAATAGATTATGCGAAGCACACGGGGAAACTAACGTGAGTCATGACTTTGATTATGATTTAGTGATTATAGGCGCAGGTGTAGGGGGACATGGCGCAGCCCTACACGCGGTAAGTTGCGGCCTGAAAACAGCGATTATTGAAGCAGCCGATATGGGGGGAACTTGTGTCAACCGAGGCTGTATTCCATCTAAGGCGTTGTTAGCCGCATCTGGACGTGTGCGGGAATTGCGCGATGCCCACCACCTGAAGTCTTTGGGAATTCAGATTGGCGGTGTAGAATTTGATCGTCAAGCGATCGCTGATCACGCCAATAATCTTGTCTCCAAAATTCAAGGAGATTTAACCAACAGCCTCAAACGCCTGGGAGTCGATATCATCAGGGGTTGGGGTAAAATCGCCGGCATCCAAAAAGTGACGGTGACAGGCGAAGGTGGTGAAAAAACCATTACCGCTAAGGATATTATTCTGTCTCCTGGTTCTGTACCTTTTGTACCCCCAGGGATTGAAGTAGATGGTACAACAGTTTTCACTAGCGACCAAGCTGTGAAGCTAGAAAAACTCCCCCAATGGATAGCCATTATTGGTAGTGGTTACATTGGTTTAGAGTTCTCTGATATTTACTCAGCTTTGGGCTGTGAAATCACATTGATTGAAGCCCTTGATTTACTCATGCCAGGGTTTGACCGCGACATTGCTAAAATCGCAGAACGGGTACTAATTACACCCCGCGATATTGAAACAAAAGTGGGAATCTACGCGAAAAAAGTAATTCCTGGTTCGCCTGTAGTGATTGAGTTGGCAGATTTCAAAACTAAGGAAGTAGTCGATGTCATCGAAGTTGATGCTTGCTTAGTAGCCACAGGACGCATTCCTGCTACTCAAAATCTCGGTTTAGAATCTGTGGGTGTAGAACTAGACCGCCGTAATTTTATCCCGGTTGACGATCGCATGGCAGTGCTATCAGCCGGGGAAGTTGTACCGCATTTATGGGCAATTGGCGATGCTAACGGCAAGATGATGTTAGCACACGCAGCTTCAGCACAGGGTATAGTTGCTGTAGAAAATATGCTCGGACGGGATAGAAAAGCCGATTATCGTAGCATTCCCGCCGCCGCCTTTACCCATCCTGAAGTTAGCTATGTCGGCTTAACAGAAACAGCCGCTAAGGAATTAGGACAAGCTGAAGGTTTTGAAATTGCCACCAGTAGAAGTTACTTCAAAGGTAATTCTAAAGCCTTGGCAGAAAACGAAGCCGACGGTATAGCTAAAGTTATCTACCGCAAAGACACCGGGGAAGTTTTAGGTGTACACATTTTTGGTTTACACGCCTCCGACTTAATCCACGAAGCGTCAGCAGCCATAGCTAACCGTCAAACCGTCCAAACCCTAGCCCATTTAGTCCACGCCCACCCAACGCTGTCGGAAGTGTTGGATGAAGCATATAAACGTGCAGTTGTCTAGGTAGTAAGGGTGTCAGGGGAGATGAGGGAGTTATACCAATTCGCAATTCGCAATTCTCAATTCGCAATTAAGAAACTTAGATGAGGAAGATTTTTCCCCAAAAAATCTTTAATGCAAGAATTTTGCGAAAAGTTCTGTAGGCGGGTTTCCCGCCGTAGGAAA
>NZ_LUHJ01000047.1:9597-173427 GCF_001597745.1 Anabaena sp. 4-3
CAGTCCCCATTCCCCATTCTGAAAATTATGCAAATTCGTCGTCGTCAACCAAGTCCACCTGTAAATGTTGCCTGGTTGCGTTATCAAGTTGTTTTAGATGACTCGCAACCCCAGAATATCCTAGAGGAAATTGTCTGGCATAAGGAAATAGAAATTGAGCAAATGCGCGAAAAAGTGCCTTTGCGAGAGTTACAAAAGCAAGCACTCACCGCACCCCCAACTCGTGATTTTGTCGCCGCTTTACGACAAGGGAGAACTAAACCAGCTTTGATTGCGGAAGTGAAGAAAGCTTCCCCCAGTAAAGGTGTATTTCGGGAAGATTTTGACCCTGTAGCGATCGCCCTATCTTACCAACAAGGTGGCGCAAGTTGTCTTTCGGTTTTAACGGATGTTAAATTTTTTCAAGGTGGTTTTGATAACCTAGCTAAAGTCCGTGCTACCGTAGACTTACCGCTACTATGTAAGGATTTTGTGATTTACCCTTATCAAATGTACCTAGCTCGTGTCAAAGGTGCAGATGCGGTGTTATTAATTGCTGCTATTCTCAGCGATCAAGATTTACAATACTGTGTCAAGATTGCCAAGGCTTTGAATATGGCAGCATTGATTGAAGTCCACAATTTGGCAGAACTTGACCGGGTATTGGCTTTAGATGGTGTAACTTTAGTAGGCATCAATAACCGCAATTTAGAAGATTTTTCTGTGGATTTGCAAACAACTTGCCAACTGTTAGAGGCTAGGAGTAGCCAATTACAGGAAAGAAATATTCTAGTTGTGAGTGAGTCGGGATTACATACGCCAGATGATTTAAGTGTTGTATCCCAAGCTGGTGCATCTGCCGTGTTAATTGGTGAATCTTTGGTAAAACAACCAGATCCAGAAATTGCGATCGCCCGCCTATTTTCCCAATCACCTTGACAACCTTAGTTATTAGTCATTAGTCATTAGTTATTAGTCATTAGTCATTAGTCATTAGTCATTAGTTTCTCTCCTTTGCCCCCTGCTCCCTGCCCCCTGCCCCCTGCCCCTGCTACTTTCCGCAATAGCAACAGTACGTACTGCTACATTGATTATCTAAATTTAAGTTAAATATTTATTTAATGTGTCAAAATTGGCTGGACAGTTAATAAACAGTTACCATTCAAAAATTACCAACTTGATAACTACATGGAGCAACTTCCCCTACCATCACCCATCCACTACGAACTGATACTGCAACTATTAGAAAGACAAACCATGTCAGCAGCCAGTAACAACCCAGAACTGCGACATCAAGTCAATCAACTAATTATTACCCTCCGTAAAGCCGCAGCCCAACAAAAACAATTAGAAGAAACTTGTCAAGCTTCCTCCGTACCTGTAGAACACCGTTGGTCAATCAATCATCATAATCAGCCAATTGGCAGATCGGATTAATTGGTTAATACTTATTAGTCAACCTCAGAGATTATTCATAAAGTAAACCTTAAATTGTAGGGGGCGTTAAAGCAGCGCATAACGCACCGTGTTTATTGGTGCGTTACGGCTAATTCCTACTCTCTCAAACGTGAAAATCCTTTCATCGCCGTAACACATCCTACTTAATATTTACTTGATAAATAGCCTCTCAGCACTGAAAGAAAAGAGCGAGTTAACTAATTAACTCGCTCTTTTCTTAAATTTATAATGCAAGGAGTCTTTATCTGTCAGCCCTGGCACAAGACAGAGTAAATGTGACATACTCTGATTCTCCTGTATGAATAACCCATACTCTACGCTGCATCCATCCAATCGTAAATTTGCTCTAACTGTTCTAAAGTAATCAAACCGTACTGCCAAAGAATCATGGGTAAAGGGCCTGGGTCTTGTTCCCGATGGCGTAAAGCTACCGCCAGTGAAGCTGCGGAAATAGACAAATCTTCCCTGAGAAAATTAATTAGTCTTGAATAGGTTGATGGTGACATTTGCAACTCACCTCCTGGCTGAGTATGTATTGTCATGTCTTGGTTTCCCATTGCTATGTAACCTGCAACTATTACTTCACCCGTGAATATACGATGACCGGAAAAAAACCTCTGAAAATTCTTTTATTAGCCTGAAAAAGATGCTTTTAGCCAGAAAAATAGAATTAATCTAGCATATTCTAGCTGTAAAAGCATTTGTCTGCTGAATTCTCAAGCTGCAAGTTACTCTCTGGCAATGGGCTTGAACTTTTTTACTGTCATGAGCTATCTAGAATGAGCTATCTAGTCACACATTTAGTAATCAAGTTTCCATAGCTAATACTGCCTTATGAGCGACTAATTACACTTATGCCAAAAGGAAGATTTTTAGCAACCAGTTTTATTAGGATGAAATTTTACCTGAGAAACAACATATTTGGTTATTTTTGACATGATATTCAATAGTAACCTCAGAATTCAATAGTTTACGTACATTTGATATTTTTTTTACACAAACCTCATGAATTCAAAATTCCTTTAGCCTTACTCCATCAGTGATACAAAGATTGATTACTGCAAGGCTCCGGTGTTTAAAAACTGAATGTTGATCCGATCTCCTGTTTTGAGATTTAATTCCGCAGCTCGTCCTGAGCGCAGTTCGATCACTTGATCGATGGGTACGTTAGGGCCATAAGTAGGACAAGGCTCACTTGTGCAAGGAGGTGCGGAAGCTTGAATATACTTGACTACTCCATTGTGTAAAAACACCATATCGAGAGCTACAGGTACATTCTTCATCCAAAACTGCACAGGTTGTGCTGTAGGAAACTGAAAGAGCATTCCCCGATTGTCTGGTAGGGCAGGACGATACATCAAGCCCATTTCTTGCTGTTCACGTGTCGCCGCTACTTCTAACTCAATCTCTGTACCATTGGGAACTGTTGCTTTTGCAGAAATTGGTAGTATTTGTCCAGATGGTAATTGTGTTAGAGCATTAGAAGTGTTTGTGGGCGGTTTAGCGGTTGTCTGCATTGAACATCCCATCAGTAAGATACTCAGCAGCAGGGGCATTAAACTTAACCAACGCATCATCGAATTCGTCTTGTAATAATTGGGATTTCGATTTTACCGAAATTTCTGCAAAATGGCTTTTGGCTGTTGAGGGAATGGGGATTGGGAACAATCCTCAATATTTTTCGCGGTAATTACGTAAATGGTATACTATTCGGTGTTAGATTAAGAGAGGACTAAATTACTCTGGTGCGGACGCTACGCGTAGCTTGCTTCCCCGGAGTGGCTCAATACATACAAATAATGCTTCCACCCTCTAAAGGATGGAAGTATTTAATGAATTTGTAATTTTTACTACTTAGTTTTGAGATGCTATGATTCTCTGAGTACGTAACCTACGCCGCGCACTGTTTGAATTAGCCGTTTTTGACCTTCGTCTTCTATTTTTAAGCGTAAGTAGCGAATGTACACCTCTATAACATTAGATTCACCCATGAAGTCGTAACCCCAAACATTTTCCAGAATTTGTTCACGGGTTAATACTTCACGGGGATGTTCCATTAAGAACTTTAAGAGTTCAAATTCTTTCATGGTTAAGTCAATGATTCGCCCGTTGTAAACCGCACGGCGGTTGGCTATGTCTAAAACCAGTTCTCCAAAGCGTAACTGTTCTGTTGTATCAACTTCTGGTTTCAGGTAGAGGCGAATCAGTTTTAAAAAGTCTTCGGAACGATAAGGTTTGAGGATATAATCATCTGCCCCTGCTTCTAGACAAGCTACCCGATCATCAACTGCATCCCTAGCCATGAGTACCAAGACAGGCGATCGCATCCCAGCACTTCTAAGATTTCTGCACAATGACAGTCCTGATTCACCGGAAAGCATTCGGTCTAAAACTACTAAAGCAGGTTGGCGATCGCGATAGTATTGTAAACCACTCGCCGCATCATTAGCCAACACAGGCTCATAGCCAGCTTCTTGCAAATCACAGGAAATCTGATTGGCTAGGCTATCATCGGTTTCGATGACCAAAACACAGGCACTGTGAGCAGGTGTCATAACTATTGGGGACTGGGGATTGGGGACTGGGGAAGGAAAGGCAGGGGGCAGAGGAGAGAAACTAATGACTAATGACTAATAACTAATGACTAATGACTAAGGTAATTCTACAGAAGTTGGTTTAGCGATGTGTGGCAAACCCCAACCTAATTTTTCCCTTAAAATGCGGAAAAATTCGGGTGGTTGTAGGCGGATGAATTTGACACTGTAAGGCGATCGCTCTAAATATACCCTATCCTCTGGGAAAACGTAGCAACCACCATTACCATCCACTACCATGACTAACCGAGGAATATTCACTGGATAAATATTCACTGGTTCCGTATCTGGAAATACCAAAGCCCTAGAAGCCAAAGAGTGGGGGCAAATAGGTACTAATTGTAATACAGGTACACCTGGGGTAATGACAGGGCCACCGGCACTTAAAGAATAAGCTGTAGAACCAGTAGGTGTAGAAACAATTATACCATCAGCCGCAATATCGACTGGTGCATGGCGACCTACAGCAATTTCAAAATGGCACATCGAGGTTAAAGGCTCTCGATGTAAGACCATTTCATTTAAGCATAGGGCTTCCCAAAGCACCGACTCGCCTCGCCGCACTTGCACACTCAGCATGGCGCGTTCTTCAATTTCATATTCACCCGCGATCGCCTGTTCTATGGCTTGGGGCAATTGATTCAGATAAGCTTCTGTTAAAAACCCCATGTGTCCGGTATTCACTGCTAATAGTGGAATACCGCAAGGGGCAACCTGACGCGAAGCTGCTAAAACAGTACCATCCCCCCCTAGAACCACGGCAAACTGCATTTCTGAGTCAAATCCAGGGGGTGTCAAACCATCAATAGGGGTGTGACATACAGGGCTTTCGGGATTAGAGTAGCCCAATATGCCACCGATACTTGATGTAATACATACATCCCAACCGGCTGCGGTTAGCTTGTCTTTCAGTTCGATAGCCGTGCGTGTGGCTATCGGTTTAACGTCATTGTAGATAATGCCTGCTTTCGGCACACTCAAATATCCAAGTATAGTAGGCTATGCTTTTACTTATGTCATCCTGACACATTTTGGATCACGAGTCATTAGTCAAAAGTCAAAAGACTAAAATTGTGGGCTTTTTCAATTGTGGAAAGTAGGAATTGGGGGAGCTTTCAAAGCAGGGGAGAAAAACTCATGACTAATGACTAACAACTAATCACTGCTGACTATTGACTTTTTTAAAGGGAGTCTTTTTCGATTTCTGCTTTTTGGTTTTTTCGTAATCTAATTCCTTGAGCTTTCTCATGATGCGGCTGAAATACTCTTGTAAATAGCCTTCTAAAGTCGTTGTCTGTGATTGTTCTAAGCCAAATACTGTATATACCTCATCCATTGGCGCATTCAGAGGTTTACCACTAGCTAAGACTTCTGTAAATGCTAGTCTATCTGCCACATTCCATCCCCACTGAAAGAATCGGGCAATTTGGCGCACAGTACGCAGCAGGTTAATCGGCATGCGTCGGACTTTTGCTTCTTTCCCAGATAAACGCTCACATAAGCTGGTAATTTCTTCTGCACTCCAAGCACGAGTTCCCACCACCGGGAACGTTTGTTTTTCGGTGGCTGGTACACTTAATGCACCCACAGCAAACTTGGCAATGTCTTGAGTATCCATGTAGGCGATAGGTGAAGATGTACCAGTCACCCAAACTGGTTGTCCTTCTAAAATGGGTATGCCATATTGACCGATTAAACCTTGCATGAACCCAGCCAAGCGTAAAATTGTGTAGTTTAATCCAGACTCGATTAAAAATGCTTCAGTACACCGCTTAATCTCCATCAGTGGCACTTCTGGGTACTTGTCAGCATCAATAATAGAAAAGAATATAAAACGCTCTACACCAGCAGCTTGAGCCGCTTGAATTAAAGCTACCTTCCCTTGCCAATCTACTTGTTTGATTGTCAGGGAATCTGTAGCACGAGAGGTAGCCGCATCAATTACGGCTGTGACACCTTCTAACGCGCCTGTGAGGCTTTCAGGATAACATAAATCTCCTTTGACGAGTTCCGCACCCCATTCTTTGAGAAAAGCAGCTTTTTTAACACTGCGGACAAGACAGCGCACTTTATAACCCTCATCGATTGCACGACGAGCCACTTGTCTTCCCAAAGTGCCGGTAGCACCAACTATTAATAATGTCATGAGGTTTGTAATATTTATTAAACTTTTATGAGAAAAATCTTAACAGAATTATATTCTGTAAACAAAAGTTTACGTCTTTTTAATTGATTTGTTGAATATTTCGGGGATAGCCAAAAATTAAATTCTGCAATTTCTGCGTGTGAATACGGCTATCAGGTGTTTTTTTTCCTGCTTCCCCTGCTTCCCCTCTTCCCCCTGCGCCAGAAACGTCACCCACAGCGATTGATTATCTTTTGATTTGGAAGTCTCTGGGGAGTAGTGGAAACAGCGTTGTCCGGTTGGCGGACACGCTATTTTTTTAGAGAGAGTCGAGTTTATTGTCTCTCGCCGAAGGTTCTGGAAAGGGATTATTCTTCTGAACCTTGAATTTTCAGCAATAAAGCACCCAAAGCCCAACCTACGAAGATTAGACTAAAAGGTAACAGAGCTGCATTCAACATTTCGCCGCTCATTGATTTGGTTCTCCTTTGTGAATGGTGGACTGTAGATGTTTTTCAGTTGTTTCACCAGACTAGACTCGATGGCTCAAATCTAATCTGTGCTAATCCTACGACCGAGGCAACCTCAGATCAACAATGTCTACCAGAAGCTCTGCAACGCTAACTGTAGGATTAGCCTCGTGTAAATAATTCTAAACCAGTTTGATGGTTAATTAAGATAGGAGATTGGGGAATAGGGAATAGGCAATGGGGCATTGTGAGACTTTTATGGGTACAAATATGTATCAACTTGATCAACATCAGCCAGTTAATTTACATCAACAACACTGTCCTCGTTTAGCGATTACTTTGGGTGATCCAGCCGGAATTGGCCCGGAAGTGATTTTAAAAGCTTTGGCAGATCCAACGGTAACTCAAAAATGTGATGTTTCTGTGGTAGGTAATCAAGATTTGTTGCTACAGACTTATCACAGACTGACTCAGACTGAGAATTTAGCACCTTTGGTAAATCCTGACGAGTTGAAAATTGTTGATGTCCCTTGTGATTGGGAGAAAGGGGAAATTGTCATCGGCTTTGGGAATGCTGCTAGTGGTGCGGCGAGTTTTGCTTATATGGAAGATGCGATCGCTCAAACTCTCGCAGGGAAATTTGATGCTATTGTTACCGCCCCCATAGCTAAATCTGCGTGGAAATCCGCAGGGTATCATTACCCAGGACAAACAGAATTGTTAGCCGAAAAGGCTGGGGTTGACCGCTTTGGAATGTTATTTGTGGCGCGATCGCCTTACACTGGTTGGACAATGCGCGCTTTATTAGCTACCACACATATTCCCCTGTGTCAAGTAGCCAAAACACTGACACCGGAGTTATTAACAAAAAAATTAGATTTGTTGGTGGAGTGTTTAGAGCAAGATTTTGGGATAACTCATGGCAGAATTGCGATCGCCGGTTTAAATCCCCACAGTGGCGAACAAGGACAACTAGGAACAGAAGAACAGGATTGGTTAATTGCTTGGTTAGAATCCGAACGGCAAAAACGCCCGAATTTCCAGCTAGAAGGGCCGATTCCACCAGATACAATGTGGGTTAAACCCGGTCAAGCTTGGTATGGTCATTCTCAGGTGCAAAATCCCGCCGATGCTTATTTAGCACTGTATCACGACCAAGGTTTAATTCCCGTCAAGTTAATGGCGTTTGACCGTGCTGTTAATACTTCGATTGGTTTACCTTTTGTTCGCACTTCCCCCGATCACGGAACGGCGTTTGATATTGCAGGTAAGGGAATTGCTGATGCTACCAGTATGAAAGCAGCAATCGAGTTAGCGGCGGAGTTGGTGAGTCAAAGGTTAACTATTCAGAAATATGAGAAACCTGTTGAGCATTAGCTCTGTACTTTTCCCAAGTCTTCTACCTTCAGGGAAAATATCCGATAAATTAAAATCCACAGAGCTGTTCTTTGAGACTTGAGTAGACACCATCTTCCCTGATGTTGTTGGTATTACACCCCAAAACTAACACCAATCAACACACACAAGCCTCAGTAAAATTCTTGATCACTAACCTGATCAGTTATTTGCAAATTGATTGCAACTATCAAGCACATATTTGCATTTGCTGTACAGCAATCAGCTTGATATTTATTGCATTGCCATGAGTAAATGTGATTTAACTTGTGTATATCTAAACTGTAGTTGGCTCAGGGATTTCAAACTTGTAACCGTACCCACGAACAGTTTTAATAAATTCCGGTACACTGGTATCTGCTTCTAGTTTCTTACGTAGCTGACCGATGTGTACGTCAACTACCCGTCCATCTCCCACATAGTCACAACCCCAAATCTTTTGAATTAGTTGGGGACGACTCCAAGCTTGACCAGGATGACTTGCCAAAAAGTGGAGAATATTAAATTCCAAAGCTGTTAAATTCAAGGGTTTATCGTTCAGTGTCACCTCTCGTCCATCTGGGTTAATAGCTAAGTTTTTAAAGATTAGGCGTTGTGATGGAGATGGTTTAATAGAGCGGATGCGCCTTAAGAGAGCTTGGACTCTCAATTCAACTTCAGCTAGACTAAACGGTTTAGTTATAAAGTCATCAGCACCAGCCGCCATAATTCTGATCTTGTCAGCTTCTTCTGTCCTGCTAGTCAGTATCATCACCAACACATTGTTCCGACTTTGCATTTCTTGGCAAAGTTGATAGCCACTGGTATCTGGGAGATTCCAATCCAGAATTACTAAAGCTGGGTCGAATTCTTCAAATAACGACAGCGCAGTTTTACCATCTGCTGCTGACTCTATTTGATATTTCCGGCTTAAAAAGCGATATATCAGGTTACGCACACCAAAATCGTCATCTACGACCAGAATTTTAGGATTTGAAGAAGCAGAAAGCATCACCATAACTTGATAGCCTGTTGTTAATTTGCCAATTGATTGTGGTCTGTAAAGCTCCCCTGAAAAAAGCTACTCTGAATGTATCTGTGCTACACGCGCTTTCGTTTGGTAGTGTTTATTTCTTTGTACTTCAGAGATGGCGTATACTTACAGCAACTTATCGCCGTATATTGCCGTTGTTTTACTGATCTATATTTAATTTTCCATTAAATTTCTGAAAAGTCCAGTTATGATACTGCATACCAAAGGCATAACTTTAGTAGAAGGTTGGTATATTTTGATCGTTGCTGCCAAAATTAAGAATCTTGAAGCTGGAAATATATCCTAGAATCTCAGTGTATTCTCCGGTTTGTCAATCATCTTTTAAGTAGAAATTACTAGCTAAAAAAATCAAGCTCCAAAACAATTTGAGATACAACATCTACCATATTTTTCTCTGAACTACCCAAAGTAAAAAGTTCCTCTGGTTAGTCTTGTAGGGTGCGTCAGATTGTTTAAATGCTATCAAACTGTCTTCCTTGCTCGGAACATCCTTTGAGAATCCCCTTGATTTTTAATCAGGGGAGTACGTCAACAATAGGTCAACAATAGGTGAAAAATATACTCAAATGCTAATCTACCCCAAGAAATAATTTGCAGCTTTTCATCCCACAGCCAGAGAAATTAAATCAAGTTAATTAGCTAAATTGCTGTTATATAGCAGTAAGAAAGCAATAATCAAGTTATGGATAGCAATCGACTAGGTGGTATTATTCCTCCCCAACCACCAATTGAAGCCCAATCTGATGTTTATGCACTTAAGTCTCGTTTAGAATGGGGTGAACCTGCCTTTACTATCTTAGATGTACGCGATCGCCCCATATATAATGATGGTCATATTATGGGTGCAATGCCCATGCCAATGGATGAATTGGTAGACAGAGCCGTACCATCTTTAGATAAAAACCGTGATATCTATGTTTACGGTGCGACTGAAGAACAAACCGCCGCCGCCGTTAATATGCTGCGTTCGGCTGGCTTTGATCATGTTTCAGAACTCAAAGGTGGTTTAGCTGCATGGAAGGCAATTGGCGGCCCCACAGAAGGCATCATTGAATCTAAAACCCCAGCCGGTGCGGATGATTATAATGTAGTCTCTCGACTTCAAGACTATTCAGAGACTCAGCACAAAGATGTATAAGGTTTTGGTCAATAGCCAGTAGTCAGTAGAGACGTTTCAACGGAACGTCTCTACAAGTCATAAGTTAATAATTTTGAACATTAACAAGACTTACGCAACTGGCACATTAGTAGGGTGCGTCAGATGTTGAAAATCTGTGATTTTTGACCCAATTATCGCTTCTGACGCACCCTACACGAATCTGTGAGACTAATGTTCAAATAAATCTTTGAATTGTAATAAATCCAAAGACACAATTGTTGGTAGAACTTGAAAGCATTCTTGAGCAAGTTGCCAACGTTCTTCTCGTTGCAGCATGGCGGTTAACTTTTGCTGCACGCTGAGTAAATAGCGGACATCATTGGCGGCGTAACTCAACTGCGCTTCAGATAAGTTAGTGGCGTTACCCCAATCAGAACTTTGAGCAGTTTTATCTAGTTCTACATTTTCCAATTCTTGCACCACATCCTTAAGTCCGTGACGATTGGTATAGGTACGGGCTAGCTTACTGGCAATTTTGGTGCAGAAGACTGGTTGGACATGAATACCTAGATGATAACGCAAAGCGGCCATGTCGAACCGAGCAAAGTGAAATACTTTACCGACATTTGTAGCTTCTAGCAGTTTTTTTAAATTTGGGGCTTGGGTTTGTCCTTTGAAGATGCGAATCGCAGTGACTTTACCTTCAGGATTGCATAGCTGAACTAAGCAGAGGCGATCGCGCGCTGGTAATAAACCCATTGTTTCAGTATCAACAGCGATCGCTGCCGATGCTAAATATTGGGTAAGAGCAGCATCACTCAGATCGCGATCGCTCACTTGAAAATCTTGTAATGTCATGAACCACTTAATAATATATGCAGTATCTTCTCAACAAGCTACCATCAGACACTACATTATTATTGTGCAGAACATCCACAATTCCACCTAGCGAGTCCGGAGGAAAATTTGTGTCAAGTAAACCTCACCTTGCTGATTTGTCGCCACACCAATCCCTGTGAGATTATAATTACCATGAATATTCTTTAAATGTCCAGGACTTTCGAGCCAACCAATCACAGCTTGATTGGCAGGATCACTATACCCCCGATTGAAAGCGAGATTTTCAGCCGCACTCTTATAGCGAAGGGGAATAGCATCAACTCGCCGTTCAAATCCCTGATGACTAAAAGGTGCTTTTCCTTTAGCCATGTTCTGACTGTGGATTCTGGCTTGTCGAGTAATGTTGGAATTTAAAGTTAACTTTGGCAGGTTCTTAGCTCTCCGATAGCGATTAATTTGCTCAAATACTGATTTTTCTAAAGCAGTAGTTTGAAAAGTCGCCGAGCTAGCAACCTGAGTATAACCCGGCGATGAGGGTTGATTATCAGTAGTTGTGTTTGTAGAAGTATGGCCAGGTATGGGAGGAGCCATTAATCCTCCAGCAAAGACAAGCGTACTTAAAGCGATGCCAAAAGCAGTTTGTCGGGACATGAAAAATTACTTTGTGTACATACTATAAGACCTATACTCTAAATTCTCCTTCCTAGAATATGTAACAGGATACTTTTGCAGATTCATCAATTAGAGCAGGGGAGGCAGGGGAGGCAGGGGAGGCAGGGGAGCAGGGGAGGCAGGGGAGGCAGGGGAGGCAGGGGAGCAGGGGAGAAGAACTTGTACCCAGTCCCCAATCCCCAGTCGCTTTTAAGAACGCATAAAAATTTGTGTCAGGTAAACTACCCCTCGGCCATTCACTGCAACACCAACTCCGGTGGTATTAGCATTACTTTTAATGTTAGCTAAGTGTCCTGAACTTTTCAGCCAACTTTGCACAGCGCGTGTAGCTGCATCTCTATCTTGGTTATAAGCAACATTTTCACTAGCTGATTTGTGAGCAATACCAATTGCTTTCACTCGCTGATCAAATCCCTGATGGCTAAATGGAACTTTTCCACTAGCCATGTTTTGACTATGAATTCTGGCCTGCTCATCAATGGCAGAATTACGTGATAGTGCTGGCAAGCCTATAGAAGCTCTGTATTCGTTAATTTGCTCAAAAACTGACTGTTCTATAGAAGCAGTATTAGAGTTAGATCCTCCACGGGAAGAGCCGGAATTGGATTGTTCACGGGAAGAACTGGGATTAGATTGTTCACGGGAAGAACTGGGATTGGATTGTTCACCCGGATAGTCTGAATTTGATGTTCCGGGATTATATGGTCTTTGCCGAGAAGATGGTATTGAACGATTATATGGTCTAGAACGACGGTTGTATTGTCTAGGAAAATATTGCCCAGGAAAATATTGTGCTAGATGATTTTCTATGCTTGAGGATTTTGGCTGAACAGATGCAGATGGGAGAGAAACAGCACTCGCTCCAGTGGCGAGAAGAAAACTGCCTAAAGCAAAACTGTAGAGTGTTGTTCTAATCATTTTTCAAGCCATGTAGTTGTTGCAACCATCTAACCAGACCGTTATTGATTGAACAAATTCGCTATATGGTCATATATCTTTGGTTATAGTGTTTTGTCTAGGAATATTCTCTGCTCACGTTTAAATTCATAGATTTGCAAAAAAAAGGGGCGATCGCCTAGAATCGCCCTCTCTCATTAGTCTGATTTTTCCGAAAAATTTGGGAAAATTTTGTCAATCTTGTTCTGTTCAATCTATCAGTGAGCAGCTAAACTTATGTCTCCAGATAGATTTATTCTGGGCTGAAAAATTTAGCTACAGTTTGCACATCCTTATCGCCCCGTCCAGAGCAGTTAATAATAATTCGGGGGCTACCGCTAAGTTGAGGACAGAGGGTTTCTAAGTAGGCGATCGCATGAGATGTTTCTAATGCGGGGATAATTCCTTCCAACTGAGATAATCTCTGGAATGCTGCCAAAGCTTCTGCATCCGTCACACTGTAATATTCAGCACGACCCATATCTTTCAAATAACTATGTTCCGGGCCAACACCAGGATAATCTAAACCCGCACTAATCGAGTGTGCCTCAATCACTTGTCCATCTTCATCTTGTAACAGATAACTCATTGCTCCGTGCAGTACACCAACACGTCCTTTTGTCAAGGTAGCAGCGTGTTTTTCTGTATTCACACCTTCTCCCGCAGCTTCCACCCCAATTAGTCGGACAGATGACTCATCCACAAACTCATGGAATAAACCCATAGCATTAGAACCACCACCCACACAAGCCATGAGAATATCCGGTAAACCGCCCCACTTTTCTAAAGCTTGAGCGCGAGTTTCTTGACCGATAATCGCATGAAAATCACGTACCATCATCGGGTATGGATGGGGGCCAGCTACCGAACCCAAAATATAGTGAGTGGTTTCGACATTTGTCACCCAATCCCGGATAGCCTCAGATGTGGCATCCTTGAGAGTACCAGTACCGGCAGCTACCGGACGCACTTGTGCGCCCATCAGCCGCATTCTAAACACATTTAATGCTTGGCGTTCCATATCGTGAACGCCCATATAAATCACACATTCCAACCCAAAACGAGCGCAAACTGTCGCCGTAGCTACACCATGTTGTCCAGCACCAGTTTCAGCAATAATGCGTTGCTTACCCATGCGCTTCGCCAACAACACCTGTCCGAGAGCGTTATTAATTTTGTGCGCGCCTGTGTGATTGAGGTCTTCTCGCTTTAAGTAAATTTGCGGCCCGGAACCATCTGGCCTCGCATAATGAGCAGTCAAGCGTTCCGCAAAATACAAGGGTGTAGCACGTCCTACATAGTCCTTTAGCAGTTGTTGAAGTTCTGCTTGGAAGTTGGGATCATGGCGGTATTGCTGATAAGCTGCTTCTAATTCCGCTAAAGCAGGCATTAAGGTTTCCGGGACGTACTTACCGCCAAAGCGTCCAAAGCGTCCTTGTGTATCGGGAACCGGAGAAGTAGAGGGAGAACTTGGAGAAAGGGGAGTAGTAGTCACGGAAATCATTTTAATGATGGGACAGCTTTATTATTATAGGTAAAGACTGAGGCAGAGAAAACAGACTGTTTGACTACATCTAGCCCACTGATTGGATTTGTTAATGTTAGGCTAGAAATGGATTTGCAGGCTTATGTACCATTGCCTCTCAAGTTTTTCTCGCTCAAAATTTTATGTCTTCTTCCAATTCCCATTCTTCAGACAAGCGTTACGCCTACCGCGAGTTTGGTGACGACAACTCTGCCGCCACAGCCAGACCAACTCCCGAATTACCGCCGAAACAACAAAATATCAGAATCCAAGCCACCCGCGCAGGACGCAAAGGTAAAACAGTTACTGTGATTACTGGTTTTCAAGCCAAGCCAGAAACCTTGACAGATTTAGTCAAGAAGTTAAAAACTCAGTGCGGCACTGGTGGCACAGTTAAGGATAATGAAATTGAAATTCAAGGCGATCACAAACAAAAAATTTTAGAAATTTTAACCAATCTTGGCTATAAAGCTAAAATTAGCGGCGGTTAGTGGCAAAATTACCCAGCCAAAATTCTGGAATCAAAATCATTTCTAGGGTAGTTAAAGCAAGAAATGTATTCATCTAGTTAGTAGATCCTCAAAAGGAGGTTGACATGGATTTAGTGCGAATTCTATGCGCGATTTTCTTCCCACCTCTGGGAGTGTTTTTACAAGTGGGAATAGGCAAGGATTTTTGGATTAATATCCTGTTAACGTTTTTGGGTTATATCCCCGGAATTGTTCATGCTGTGTGGGTGATTGCCAAGAAATAATGATTCACATCTAGGTTAATTTTCGCTGTCACTATTGCTGATCATGTAGGGAATAAATAATAATTTGAAAAAATCTCTCTAGACACGAATGCAATTCACGACTAGAGAGATAAAATTTGATGACTATCAAAGATTTGAGTTGCCTAGGCTATACTAACTCAATCTATCTTACAAATCAGGAGGGATAATAACTTTGTTAATGACATGGATTACGCCATTACTAGCTTTGATGTCTGCTTGTACTACCTTAGCATCATTGACATTGACACCCATTTTGGGGTCAACTTTGACATTGATGGCACCGCCTTCTACACTTTTGACTTCGCCAGATTTTAAATCAGTGGATAAGACAGTACCTGGAACAACATGATAAGTCAACAGCTTGACTAATATTTCTTTGTTCTCTGGTTTCAACAAATCTTGTACAGCGTCTTGAGGTAATTCAGCAAACGCAGCATCAGTAGGCGCAAAAACTGTTAAGTTATCTTTGCCTTGCAGAACTTCTGTCAGTCCGGCAGCTTTGATAGCTTTAGTTAACATTGTAAAAGAACTGTTAGACTCTGCCAATGCTAACAAAGTTTTGCCTTGAGTATCTGGTGTCTCAGTGGTTGGTACTTGTGTTTCAGGTGTGCTAGGTTTTACTTGTGGGGTGGTAGTAGTTGGGGTGGTGCGATTACCACGATTGTAGGGAGCTTCATTGAAAATACTGGGTCTAGGATTTAGTTTATCCCCTCCTGTATTCTGTGAAATCTGCTCTTTATGGTGGTGTTTGCTTTTTGTAGTCTCGGTGAGAGTCTCAGTCTGGCTATGTTGGCTGTTTACCTGTACACGTTGACTGCGGTTGTAGGTAGCTTCTTTGAAAATAGAGGGATGGGGATTTAATACTTCTCTTGCGCCAGATGGTGCGGTAGTCAGGAAACTTACGCCTGCAATACTAAACACACTAGCCAAAGTGGTCAATAGTTTGCTGTAATTTACCTTCATAAATTTCGTTTGTTTTGATTTTACAGCTGTTACATAAAGACTTATAACACTTTGTTACCAATAAAAGCTAACTATCCATGAGAATTTTTTACCAAAATATTATCAGTAGGATTGTGACCTGACTTGCTCACGAACTAAAATCAGAACAATGGTGTTCTCTGGGCTGTTTTTTTACCAAAAGCTTTGTCAACAACTGTATCTCATCCCCATAGAACATTGCCTTCTTCAAACTTGAGTTAATTCTTGATTTATTGGCGGATAGGAATTTGTTGACCACACTAAAATATACAACATCAATATTTGAATAAAATTAATGTTTTTAGTGGGGTTAGGCAACAAATATAGCAATCAGCTAGATACATAATGGATGAATTATTTCTGTAGTAGTCTGGGAAAATTTATATATATTTTTACAAGTATATGGATAAATAACTATATAATTTTAAGTAGATGTATACGATGTAGGAAAAACTAAAGAAAAATTTTACGGTTGCAATTGTGAGAATTTGAGTTTGTGTAGGGAGATTTATTGAAAATATTGTGTCATTTAATATTCTTATAAGTTTAAAAATTAATGAAAGCAAAAATGTGTAAACCTGCAAAAACTTACCTAAAGTTTCAGTTTTTTAACTGATAAATCTGTCTAATAATTCATGGTTTGCTCAGGAAAATTACTTGAAGTGAAGATACAATTATAGAGTTGTTCAAATAATCAGCAACCAGGAAGACAATATGTTAGAATTATACCAATGGGAACTATCTCACTACTCAGAAAAAGTGCGGTTGATTCTAGATTATAAAGGGTTAGAATACCGCAAAATTGAAGTCACACCAGGGATTGGGCAGGTAGACCTATTTCGCTTGACTGGACAGAAGCAAGTGCCAGTCTTGAAGGATGGTAACAAATATATTGCGGATTCTACAGAGATAGCTAAGTATTTAGACTTGGAGTATCCTGAGCGTCCACTAATACCAAAAGATCCAAAAAGAAAAGGTCTAACTTTAATGATGGAAGAATGGGCAGATGAATCAATAGGGATTAAAGGTAGAAAGGCGTTATTCTCTGCGATTAGTCAAGACCAAAATTTCCGCAAGTCGTTACTACCTACCTCAACACCAGATGTTTTAAAAACGCTAGTGGAAGGTGTACCTAGTGATTTTCTGACGGTTTTGGGGTTTGGTGTTGGTTATAGTCCAGATGTGATCAAATCAGCGATCGCAGATTTAAAACAAGACTTAGAAGCATTGACTCTATTATTGGCAGATAGTCCTTATTTAACTGGAGATGAACCCACCTTAGCTGATTTAGCAGTCGCAGGTTTATCTATATTGTTAAAATTCCCTGAAGGAGCGTACCTAGATTTACCAGCAACCCTCAGAGGTAAAGGTGTACCATCCATAGCTGACAACCCTGATTATGCACCGTTTTTTGAGTGGCGCGATCGCATCTATGCCCAATTCCGCAAACCTTTAATTGGTGTGCCTCCCACTGGTTCAGCACCTACTTCTATTCAGATTGAATAGATAAGAGAGTAGGGAGTAGGGGAGTAAGGGGAGTGGGGGGAGTGGGGGGAGTGGGGGAGGCAGAGGAGGCAGGGGAGGCAGGGGAGAAAAACTAATGACTAATGACTAATGACTAATGACTAATGACTAATGACTAATGACTAACGACTAATGACTAATGACTAATGACTAATGACTAATGACTAACGACTAACGACTAATGACTAACGACAATTCTCTTAAACCATTAGGTTCAGTAATCGAAGGTTCCTTGACTGGGGGTTTAGAAGTGCGATTACACCCGGATGTATCTGTTGAGGATATGCGGGTGGGTAAATTTTTAGTTGTGCAGGGGGTGCGATCGCGCTTTTTCTGTATGCTAACAGATGTCGCCCTAGGTGCAGCTAACGCCCGCATCATCGCCAACCCCCCCAGTTGGGAAGATACTTTTTTACGGGAAGTGTTAGCTGGTAGTGGAACTTATGGGATGATTAACCTGGCTCCCATGTTAATGTTCACGCCGGAATCTGATGAGTCTTTCTCATCTACAGATGGTAAATCTGTAAACCCCTTTGTGCCATCGTCTACTAATTTGGCTTCTTTCCAACCCCAAACTAGCACCACGATGGAATTACTTCCCGTGAAAACTATCCCCAGTCACTTCAGCCAAGTCTACGAAGCCAGCGTTGAAGACTTTCGCCGGGTATTTGGTTGGGAAGATGATCCTCTGCGGCGCAACTTTTCCATCGGTAAACCCTTAGATATGGATGTCCCGGTGTGTATCGATTTGAATCGGTTTGTCGAACGTAGCAATGGGGTGTTTGGTAAATCGGGTACGGGTAAATCTTTTCTGACTCGGTTACTGTTGGCGGGTGTGATTCGCAAAAAGGCCGCAGTTAACTTAATTTTTGATATGCACTCGGAATATGGTTGGGAGGCAGTAGCAGAAGGTAAAAACGTTAACACTGTTAAGGGACTGAAACAATTGTTTCCTGGGAGAGTCGAAGTTTACACCCTCGATCCTGAGTCTACTAAGCGTCGGGGTGTACGAGATTCTCAAGAACTCTACCTGAGTTATGAGCAAATCGAAGTCGAAGATATTAAATTATGTAGTCGAGATTTAGGCTTATCAGAAGCAGCTTTAGATAATGCCAACATTTTATCCAACGAGTATGGCAAATCCTGGATTGTCCAGCTGCTGAACATGACTAATGAAGAAATTGAGATGTTTTGTGATGAGAAGCGGGGACACAAAGGCTCAATTATGGCATTGCAGCGCAAGTTATTGCGTTTAGATAGTTTAAAATATATGCGGGCAGTGTGTCCCCAGAATTACATTAATAAAATTTTACAATCTTTAGAAGCTGGGAAAAATGTAGTAGTAGAATTTGGTTCGCAGTCGAATATGCTTTCGTATATGTTGGTGACTAACATGATCACCAGAAGGATTCATGAGCATTATGTGAAAAAAGCTGATAAATTCCTCCAAAGTAAAAACCCCAGCGATCGCCCCACGCCATTAATGATTACTATAGAAGAAGCCCACCGCTTCCTTGACCCAGGTGTGGTGCAAAGTACCATCTTCGGGACAATCGCCCGTGAACTGCGAAAATACTTTGTCACACTTTTGGTAGTTGATCAAAGACCCTCTGGGATAGATAATGAGGTGATGTCTCAAATCGGGACTCGCATTACTGCCTTGCTCAATGATGAAAAAGACATTGATGCCATATTTACAGGTGTATCGGGTGCTGGTGGTCTGAGGTCTGTACTAGCCAAGTTAGACTCGAAGCAACAAGCCTTAATTTTAGGTCACGCTGTCCCTATGCCTGTGGTAGTAAGAACTCGTCCCTATGATGCCACCTTCTACGAAGAAATTGGTGATCCAGCGTGGGAAGAAAAACCAGATGCAGAAGTATTCGCAGCTGCGGAACTAGCCAAAGCTGATTTAGGTTTTTAAAGGCGATTGGGGAAGCAGAGGAAGCGGAAGCGAAAGAGAAAAACTAATAACTCATGACTAATAACTAAGGACTAAGTAGTAACTTCCCTCCATCACCTGGCCTCATTAAGTTCGGTTATCTCCCTACTGCCAGGCAACAGCAGAGGGGGTTTTCGCGTCACTATAGATATAGTTAGCTTTGTCTAGGAAAATCACTTGTTTTAACAAAAAACTAATCTAACATTATAACCTATATACCTCTTCAGGCTACTTTACTATCTGCCTGATTTGTTTTAATATAAAATAATTAAAAGTCATACTGACTTCGGATAAACCGGTGGCTGCCGGCGACTGAAAGAAAGAATTCTTGAAAAAAACCCAGATTGTTTGTAAGAGATTGAAAAATTGAGGGATGGTAGGGAACCTATCTCCAAGACGCGCCTTCTGGAAAAGGGATATAAAAGATTGATAAAGTTTGGTAGCGTTTTGTGTTCAGTGATATATGTACTACCTTCCCTGATGGATTGATGTACTCAAGATTGATTGTGTTTACGGAGTAGAGGATAACGCACCAATGCCTATTGTTAACAACCACAACGAAGACCTGAACACCAAATTCACGGCTGATATGGTGCGAACCTATCTGCGGGAAATTGGTCGCGTGCCTTTGCTTACCCGTGAGCAAGAGATTGTTTACGGGAAGCAGGTACAACAAATGATGTCGCTGATAGAAGCGAAGGAAGAGTTAGCCAAGAAGTTACAACGGGAACCGAGTTTAGCAGAGTGGGCTGATCATGTTCACCAGTCTGAGACAGAAGTGAAACAAACGGTAGCCCAAGGTAAACGCGCCAAGCAGAAGATGATTGAAGCGAACTTACGCTTGGTAGTGGCGATCGCCAAAAAATACCAGAAACGTAACATGGAGTTTCTGGATTTAATCCAAGAGGGAACTTTAGGATTAGAGCGAGGAGTGGAAAAATTTGATCCCACCAGGGGTTATAAATTTTCAACCTATGCTTACTGGTGGATTCGCCAAGCAATTACCCGCGCGATCGCTCAACAAGGTCGTACTATCAGATTACCCATCCACATTACCGAGAAACTGAACAAAATTAAAAAAGTGCAGCGCGAACTAGCTCAGACTTTGGGGCGATCGCCAACTCCGGCGGAAATTGCCAAAGAACTAGAACTAGAACCGGCTCAGATTCGTGAGTATCTGAACATGGCGCGTCAACCAGTTTCTTTAGATGTGCGAGTTGGCGACAACCAAGACACAGAACTACAAGAAATGCTCGAAGATGAAGGCCCATCTCCAGAGTATTACACCACTCAAGAATTCTTGCGCCAAGACTTAAACAGCTTGTTGGCGGAACTCACACCCCAACAGCGAGAAGTGTTAGCACTGCGTTTTGGGTTAGAAGATGGTAACGAAATGTCTCTGGCAAAAGTCGGCGAAAGATTAAACCTCAGTCGTGAACGTGTCCGCCAGTTAGAGCATCAAGCCTTAGCTCATCTGCGTCGCCGTCGAGCGAATGTCAAGGAATACGTTGCTAGCTAAATCTACAGGCGTAGTAGTGTTACGTCTCTATAGGGTAACGCGCCTCCTGAACTCAGGGGGCAATTTTTTTAGGAGAAAAAAATATTGGGAATTTTCCGAAATGGAATCAGGGGCGGTTGTAGATATGGGTGTACTGAAAAAAGAGAGATGTTTGTTCAGCGCAACATCAATTTTTTGAAACCGATTAGAAAAACAGTGAGATATCAAACCCGCTCAGGGAGAGGAATCCTTAACTCACATCCTCCAAAAGCATGATTATTTTAGCTGAAGCATAAATTTTTCAATTATTGATAGGGTGTGATTATACCGCAAAATTGCATAAAAACGCGATTTTTTAGGAATTTTAATTTTTCAAGACATAAATCCAACCTTTGACCGAGCCTTAAACAATAGAGATTTCATTATGGTTTAAGTCAAGTTACAGAGGAAGTCGTTAGGTTTTAACAGGAGAAGTCGGGTGCTTAACAACAAATTGAAAATTTTCCCCTTACACCGTTTGAGAATCCCCGCGATTGCTTTCCTTTTCACCCTTGGTGCTGTGGGCGAACAAGCAATACCTGTACTCAGTAATCGTATTGCACAAGTACCGAACTCGATAGCGATCGCCGCTTCTCTTCCCGAATTGACGCATCAACCACAAAAGAGTTCCAAAACATCTATTAATTCTGAGTCAATCACAACCGAGTTTACCAGCACTCTCAAAGCTGCCAAAAATTCAGGAATTACCCAAAAAGCCGACCTACCGCTTAAAGATGGTGTATATCTATATGGTCAATCACCCCAACCAAACCAATTAGGTCAAGGGTATGTTGTCTTCCAAAAGCGGCAAGGTAAAATAGTCGGTGCGCTATATATGCCTAGATCCGAGTTTAGCTGCTTTCAAGGCACACTCGACAAATCAGGAGAATTGGCGATGACTGTGACTGGTACACCAGATGCAGGTATTGCACCAGATGTAGCTACAGCTAGTACAATACCTACATTTTCCGTAGATCAGCCAGCTACTTATGCTCACTCTTTAGCACTGCAAGACTATCATCAGATTAACTCTATCAGTGGCGATGATCGCCGTGTGCTTCAAATGTGTAATCATTGAGGGACTGGGTAGACAAAAAAGCGGAGGGAGCAAAGGAAGCGGAGGAAGCGGAGAAAGAAATTCTTTCCCAATGCCCAATGCCCAATGCCCAATGCCCAATAAAATTAAAACTCAATCCCTGGTTGTGCTTTGACATTTTGATCGCGGAAAGGATGCTTAACTAGAGTCATTTCTGTCACTAAGTCAGCGCGATCAATGATAGCGGCTGGTGCGCCTCTACCTGTAAGGATGACGTGTTTAGTGGCAGGTTTTTGTGCTAACCCGGCTAAGACTTGCTCAACTTGTAAATATCCCATTTTCAGGGCAATGTTAATTTCATCTAACAGCACTAGCTGAAAATCGGGGTTGCGGATGAATTCGAGTGATTTTTCCCAGGCGGCGGTGGCTTTTTCGATATCGCGATCGCGATCTTGGGTTTCCCAGGTGAAGCCTTCCCCCATAGCGTGAAATTCGATTTGATCTTCCCAAAGGCTGAACACCCTTTTTTCTGAGGGTTCCCAAGAACCTTTGATGTATTGGACGATCGCTACTTTGTAACCGTGTCCAAGCGATCGTAACACCATCCCCAATGCGGCGGTTGTTTTTCCTTTACCATTACCAGTGTGAACAATAATTAAACCTTTTTCTGGTAAAGCTTGCGCTATGCGTCGATCCTGTACTTCTTTGCGACGCTGCATTTTTTCCCTGTGTTGTTCATTAGTCAGATTAGCTGACATTATTTCATCAATTAAACGCTCAATTTCCTTATCTGATTCTAATGCTTCTGGTGTATCGCGTGTCATCAAAGTCACCGGGAAATACAGAAAATAATTGTTAGGACTGACAAAACCCAGAAAAATTTGTGCTTATATGGATCAGCACTGAAGGTGAATCTGGCAGAGAATCAAGAAAAATTTGGGAAAAAGTTGGATATTATGACTAAATCTTCTCCGGTGGGAGATGTTGCGAGCATGATTTAGCTGGCATATCTTGTGACTCTAACTGATTATCTTCTAGCACCTAATTTTTTACAGTAGAGTCTTTCGGGATTGAGTATGTATGTCTAATCAGATGACCTTAGAAAATATTGATAATATCCTCACCTTTTTACCATTATTTTCTAGCCGAACCTCTAACTTTTGCGTCATATTATTATTCTAAATAATTTCAGAGATTCATTGCAGCCATTGACGAAGAAAATTTGGTCATCTGTTTTGATTGTACAAATTGGCCAGATGCAGCTAATCAGTTTGTCATTGAAACACAACTATTAAAGATAGGTGATATTTCTACAATACAGAAATTATTTACAAGTCACGTTCATCAAGAACGTTTTTGTTATAGACATTTAGCCGAAGTGATAGATAATAGTAATTTGTTGACAATATTGCAGCGATTAAAAAAACGTAATACTCAGATACCCGACTTCTCAAAGAAGTCGGGGATATATCTCATCATTATTTTATCTTTAATTATGTTGACCTACTTATTTGACTGAAGTACCCGACATATTTCATCTGGTTGAATTTGCCCGTCACTGAGTCTAACTAAGATTTTGACATCAAAGGGATAGAAGAATTACCTGAAACATAGTTAACATTAGATTCTGGTTTACTGTTTGGGAGTCTCAACATGGCAAAAAATTTAGGTAAGAAAATTGCACCCGTACCGATGTCAACAGATGTCAGCGTGGTGGATTTGATTGATAATTACTTCACTGCTTACAATTCGGCGCGGTTGCGGGAAGCTTGTCAATTATTGGCTCGTGATGTATTCCAAGATGGTGTCACCGTGGGAGTAAGTCTTTCCGGTGCGATGACACCTGCCGGGTTTGGTGTATCTGCGCTTGCGCCGTTAATTCGCAACGGTTTTATTGACTGGATGATTAGCACTGGTGCGAATCTTTACCATGATATGCACTATGGCTTAGGTTTTGAGTTGTTTGCCGGGAACCCATTCTTAGATGATGTGAAATTGCGTGAGCAAGGCACAATTAGAATTTATGACATCATCTTTGGTTATGACGTATTGCTAGAAACCGACGCATTTATCCGCAAGATACTGCAAGCTGAACCTTTCCAAAAGCGCATGGGTACGGCTGAGTTTCATTATTTGCTGGGTAAGTATGTGCGGGAAGTAGAGAAGCAATTGGGAGTTAAGCATTCTTGCTTACTAGCTACAGCTTATGAGTATGGCGTACCTATATATACATCTTCCCCTGGTGATAGTTCCATTGGCATGAATGTAGCGGCGTTGGCGTTGGAAGGTTCACAGTTGGTGTTAGATCCAGCAATTGATGTCAACGAAACAGCAGCGATCGCCTACAATGCCAGAGAAGGAGAAGGCAGAAGTGCAGCTGTAATTCTCGGTGGTGGTAGTCCGAAAAACTTCCTGCTACAAACCCAACCGCAGATACACGAGGTTTTAGGACTAGAAGAACGAGGACATGATTTCTTCGTTCAGTTTACCGATGCACGACCTGATACTGGTGGTTTATCCGGTGCGACTCCTTCAGAGGCGGTAAGCTGGGGTAAAATTGACCCGGACGAATTACCCAGCACCATTGTTTGTTACACCGATAGCACCATCGCCTTACCTTTGGTGACAGCGTATACTCTCAACCAGTGCGAACCTCGCCCCCTGAAGCGGTTGTATGATCAACGTCCAGCATTGTTAGATCAACTCCGCAGCGATTATTTAGCCGCCAAAGAACAGCCTGTAGAAAAAATCCCGACTGCTGTAGCTGAAGAAGCTGCCCAAGGTGCAGCAACTTATCCTTGCGGTAGGTTGATTCCTAATACTCAGTAGGGGACTGGGGACTGGGGACTGGGGACTGGGGACTGGGGATTGGGGACTGGGAAAGAATTTCTTCCTTCGCTCCCTCCGCTCCCCTGCTCCCTTATTCCCTAAACATTCCCGTATATGGGAATTGCTGCGCCTCGGATATCTTTAGCCGCATCTGAGGCGAGAAAGCAGATTAACTGGGCTATGGCTTCCGGTTTTACCCATTTATCGGCGTTTTCTGTACCCATAGCTTGACGGTTGGCAGGGGTGTCAATTACCGAGGGTAGGATGACATTAGCGGTGATATTTGTACCTTTGGTTTCATCTGCGATCGCTTTCGTTAAGGCTACCACACCAGCCTTCGCCGCCGAGTAGGCTGCAAACTGTCCCGCCGGTTCTACAGCCGCCTTAGAAGCCACTGTGACAATGCGGCCATAGCCATTTTCTAGCATCTTTTGCAAGCTATATTTACAAGTCAAAAAAGTAGTATTCAAGTTGATGTCAAACTCGCGTTTCCAACTGTAAAAGCTGTATTCGTGGGTTTTACCCATTGAAAAGCCGCCCACGAGATGAATTAACACATCCACCCTTCCCATGCGGCTGATGAGATTGTCTACCGAAGATTCTTCTTCTAAGTTAGTGGGGATAAATTGAATCCTAGCGAAGTCTGCGGGGGGAAGGATTTCCTTGAGGCGTTCGACTTCTTTAGGATTGCGGTAAGTCATAGTTAAATCTGCACCTTGGGCGAGAATTGCTGGTGTGACACCTAAACCGAGTCCACCAGTACCACCGGTGAGTAACACTTGCTTGCCTCTCATGCAACATGAACTCCTCAGAGCAACCACGATTAAGATACCGCGATCGCACTCTTTTCAGCAGCATTACCGCAGAAAATTTGCCGTACTACCCAGCAGTTTAATTGATCTGCCCGATTTATCAGCAGAAATTCTGGTTTTGAGTCTGAATTTTGACTAGCTTTGTCTATTCATTCAATTAATTTTAGCGGCTTTGCAGAGCATAAGTAATTAATGAAGCACAAAGCTCACAAATCTACCTGAATATATACTGCTTGGGATAGAATAATTTCTTGGCTATCTAGAGTTTATTATTCTTTGTTACTTTAAATAAATCATTCATGAGCAACTAATCTCCATAATTCTCAATCAAAACCTTCGGCAGATAATTAACCTGTAACTGTTATAATTTACATTCTCAAAAACCAATTAATAACTGAATTAGACGGACTGTAATCACAATATCCATCAATTGGAATAAGTAGAGAAAATTTCTGCTGATTCTTGCCAATTGCTGAAAAATTAACTCATTCAATTTAACTAGGAACCATTCCGGTTTCAAGTAAATTGTTCTGTCAAAGTAATTATGGGTAATAGTGACATTAAATACAATGAATGATATTGTCCTGCTGATGACAGGCGTATTAGCTACCAAACAACTCGCTCCATCTGTTTTACCCAAGCAGCCTGTAATTCATTTAGACAATGGTGTGACAAACTCTACACAAAATCAGTCAGATCAGTTAATGTCATCAGCAAAAATCACGCCGCCTGAATTTATACACCAATCTGAAATCTCACCAAATCTTCAATTAGCCGTACAGCATGAAAATCAAAAAAATCTGAGTAAAAATACACATCTAGTCAAAGATTCATATAGCCTAGATGAGTTTAATAACTTTCAGGCTGTTAGGGTAAAATTTTCACATCAACCGTTTTTGTTAACGGCACAAATCCCAGAAGAAATTGTGATTGCCAGAAGATATCAAAGGTATACAAGAAATCTACCATATTTAAGTTTTGGTAATACAGGTACACCTGTCAGAGTCTTACAAAGGTTATTAGTGGCTAATGGTTACGCTATTCGAGTCGATGGGTTTTATGGTGCGTTGACAGAAAGTGCTGTAAAAGCTTTTCAAGTGCAACGAAATCTTAAAGTAGATGGGATAGTCGGCCCAAATACTTGGTACTCTCTGACTAGACACTCAAGACAATATACATTTTAAAACATAGGGGTTCAGCAATGCTAAACCCCTACAGCATATTAATGAGGGAACAGGAAAAAATTTTGTTGCGGGAATGGGAGTTGTAGAGACTAAGCATGCTTAATCTCTACATTTGTCGGGGAGAAATACCCTGCGGTATCCTGCTATGTCGAAGGGTTTTCAGCATCTTTCATGACAACATCCTCTACAAGAGTTTACCGATATTTGTGTTGTTCTAGTAGTTGTTGCGCTCTGGGTTTATAAACTAAATAGAATAAAGCCTCAAGGTAGCGTAACAAGTCTTCTCGGTTCTCCTGAGATGTGAAATTCCAGAAGCCATAAATCCGTGCTAATGATAACAACTTAGTTGTGTGAATCTTCCAGGTGTATGTGCTGTATACACGGTCAATTGCTTGCTGAGAAACTCTACCCCAATAGGAGGGATCTTGTTGACATTTATTGATAAATTCCAGAATTTTCTGGGCCGTTTCTTCTAAATTGGTGGGGTTAATGTAAAAACCATTGACTTGATCTTGAATAATTTCTAATGGCCCACCAAATTGAGTTGCAAAGGTTGGTAAACCAGAAATCATCGCTTCTAGAATTGTCAAACCAAAGGCTTCAAATAAGGCTGGTTGAACAAAGATACCTTGATGGTCGGCGATAACGCGATAAATTTCTCCAGAGTCGCTTTTTGATAGGCGTACACCCAACCAGCGAATTTTGCCATAGAGATTGTACTCGTCAATGATGCGGTACAGTTTAATGATTTCATCCCGTTCTTCGTTATCGCCTGATTCTTCCACACGTAACTTGCCGGCGACTAAAATTAAGTTGCAATGTTCTTGCAAGTCTTTACTTTGACCAAAGCATTCTGCTAAACCGGTGAGGTTTTTAATCCGGTCGAGACGGGCCATTGAGAAGAGGGGACGCTTGTTAGGATCATCGAGTTTGCCGAAGATTTGGCTAGGATCTTCTAAAGTAAATAACATTTCGGTGATGCGATCGCGATCGCTGTCTACCCTGTCTTCAGTACGAGTGTAGGGGAAATAAGCATTTTCATTTACCCCAGGTGGTACAACATTAAACTTGGGACTAAACAACTCAATGCCATTCACCACATGATACAACTCTGGCATGGTAAAGCATTTGTAAGATTCATACTGTCCCACACTATCCGGTGTCCCGACAATTTCCTGGTAGGTGCTGCTGATAATAAAGTTAGCTGCATTCATCGCAATCAAATCAGCAGTAAATTGCAAGGAAAAATGATATTTATCGTCTAAATCTTGCCAGTAGAGGTTACTAAACAAATATTTAGATTTTTCCAAAGCGTGGGCGATGTTGCACTGGGTAATTTTCATCCGTCGCGCCAACAAAAACGCGACTAAGTTACCATCAGTGTAGTTACCCACAATTAAATCTGGTCTACCGTGAAATTCTGCTAATAATTCCTTTTCTGCATCAATGGCGAAGGTTTCCAGATAAGGCCAAAACTCAAATCTAGAAATCCAGTTTTGCGTCATATTGGGGTTGAATTCCCGCAGAGGTACGCGCAAAATCCAGGCGTTTTCTGTCCCGTGAACTTTTTCTAGTCGTTGGTTGCACAGAGTCCCGTCACTGTTGGGAATCAGACGGGTGAGAATAATTACCTTTGGCTGGACGTTTAACCCTTCTAAACCAGCCAGGATGACATCTTCTTGCAGTTGCTTTTCTAAATTTTTCGCTTGGTCAAGCACATACACCACCTGACCACCAGTATCAGGACGACCTAAGACACCCTCTTGCCCAAACCAACCATGTGCTGACACCAGGATGATTCTAAAAATCATCGGGATGCGAGAGATGAAAGCTTCTAGGGTTTGGGGGTCGGGAGAGTCGATTAATTCATCGAGAATATTTAAGGTTTCCTGAACACGCCCGGCTGTATTACCCCAACCTGGCTCAAAGCCCATCATTTGCAATTGTAAGCGAAATTGTTCGTAAGGTTCATCGCTGGGTCTTTGGCTAACAATCGCTAAGGCTTTCTTGACTTGTTGGGACAGTTGCTGTTGAGATTGGATATTATTGTTAATCAGCAGTTGCACACCATTGTAGTGGTGTAGGCGCAGGAAATTAAATAAGCCTTCTAGCCATTGTTTCGGGTCTTGAAACAGTTTGCTGGATAGATAACGGTTGAGAAACTGCACACCCTTACCAATGTTTTTGGGGTCGCGGATGGTTGGGGAATAATCATAAAAGGGGCCAAAATCGAGTTCTAGCAAGTCACCCTCTTGGGGGTGGAATTTATTCACCAAGCGATCGCGCAGATCCAACAGTTCCTGTACTGTCATCGACTCCACATCTAAATCTGCTGTCAGTCGATAAACTTCTTGACTAGCAATCTTCGGGCGAATGATGAAACAAATATTTGATTCTTCTTGAATAATTTCCTGAGTATAGTAAATTAGTTTACCTAAACGAGAATAAGTATAAAATGTGTTCGTTTTTTCTGTTTTAGAGCAATACTCATTATACTCGTTCAAGATGTCATTACGCAACAAATAATTTTGCTCTTTTTGGCGTAGTTGACTCAAAAAGTTACGCAAATCACTTCTTTCTTCGCTCTCCAATATTGCCTGAATCAATTCTGACATAGTAACCCCTGAATGAAGATTTTATTTCTAGGGTAGCGCAACCTGAAAACCTAGAAGTAAAACACGTTATAAAGCAAAAATACTCAGATAGATAGATATACCTGTGTTTTTTTCATCCTTATCAATTCGTGTTCTTATTTACTTAGAATAACTATGACTAATTATTATTGGCTCTAACTAAAGACAGACTACTTTTTATACTATTGATATATATGTAATAAATACTTATTTATACTTAATATAAATTACAGTCAGGCGATGCACAGATGAAAATACGCTCTAACCCTTATTTTTACGTTGTGAGCAGTGCATCGCCTGATGAGGGTAAGACAGCCCCCACCTTATGTAGTCCCTGTTCCCTGTTAAGAGTTCCCTGTTCCCTGTTCCCTTTTAACAAGGCTTTAACTGTGTCAACAAGACTACAATTTCATCAATAGCTTGGCGCAGGGTACTTGCAGGCTGTTCTGATTGATTCACCATAATACTGAACACCAAAGGCTCATATTCAGGTGTATTCATATATCCTGACAGGGAAATTGCACCCCTGAGTGTGCCTGTTTTTGCTTGTACAATTCCCTCAGCCGGAGTATTACGCAAACGACTTGCTAAAGTCCCATTTTTCCCAGCTACAGGTAAAGATGCACGATACACATTTGCAACAGGTGTTTTTGCTATACCCTGCAAAGTTTGTACTAACGCTTCCGGGCTAATTAAATTCCGGCGTGATAAACCGGAACCATCTGCCAACTGATAACCTGTCGGATCAACTCCCAACTTCGTTAAATTTTTCTTGATGGCTTCTAACCCAATATCAGCAGAACTTTGATTTTTCAAAACAGGAGATTGCCCACCTAAGACTCTCAACAGAGATTCTGCAAACAGATTATTACTATTTTGATTAGTTTCTTGAATTAATTCCCCTAAAGGTGGCGACTGTACAGATGCTAATTCCTGTTGATTAGTGGTACTATGTCCGATAACAGTTTGTCCTAAGTTAATTTTTTCTTGGTTGAAAGCTGTACGCAAACGTCTTAAGAAGTAAGCATCAGGATCAACTACAGGTAACTCTACTAAATAGGGTGCAGAATTCGCTGATACTTGTCCTTCAATCCGCAGGATTCTGCCAGTTAAGTCACGGCTAATATTAATGTAACTCGGTTGATTTTCGGCGACGGTTACTGAGCGATTAACTACTAACCATTGTCGGACTTCAGTTGGTTCATTCCAAACTAATTGGGGAGTTTTACCAACAGTTTGGGGTATCAGCTTAAAACCCACAATATTTTGATTTAAAATAAAACTATTAACTGGCGCACCATAATCTGACTGTATATCTTCCCATTGCCAAGTAGAATTAACAACATCTCCTTGAATATAACTATTATCAGCTATTAACTGGGGAATTTGAGTCACACCCTTTTGTCTTAGCTGTTGGACAAGTGATTGTAATTGAGTATCATTGAGGCTAGGATCTCCCCTGCCGATAACAGTAAAAACACCGTTACCATTTTGATAAATTGAGGTGCGAATGCGAAAATCTGCACCTAGTTGTAACAGTGCTGCTGCTGTCGTCAGTAACTTAGTATTAGAAGCAGGAATAAAATATTTTTCAGCATCTCGACTATAGAGACTCTGCACAGATGACAGGGGTTTAATTAACACTCCCCAGCGTGAGCGATTAAAAAGGGGACGATTAATTATGGTATCAATGGCTGTACCCAATTGAGCAGGACAAATTGATTTTGTGGTAGTTGCTGTTGGGGTTGGGGTTTGTGCTTTGACAAGTTGTTGGGGAACACCGACTTGAACACCAACAAATAACAGCATTAAGCCTAGAGTAAGTTTTTTGGACATTTTATATCTTACACCTCAAGCGATAGACCAAGAATAGGTAGATAAATTTAAGGTTTTTGACTCTATCTCCCCCCTAGTTTTGGATCTTTGCCTTCTGGTACTAGCTGTACTGTAAAAATAGATCCTTCATCAAGCTGACTTTTGACGGTAATCGAACCACCACAATTCCATAACAGGCGTTGCACAATTGTTAAACCCAAACCTGCGCCGTTAATCTCCTCACTGTTTCCTGAACGCACACGATAAAAGCAGTCAAAAATTTTGGGAATTTCGCCCTCGGCGATACCAATGCCTGTGTCACGGACTTCTAGTTGTACATATTCATCCTCAATTCTGGCTGTTACCCAGACTTCACCGCCTGTGGGGGTAAACTTGAGGCTGTTATACAGGAGGTGAATTACTATCTGTCTGAGTCCACCATTGACGCACCACACAGGCGGTAAATCAGTGGGTATGGTGTAGGCTAGCATGATACCTTTCTCTTGGGCTACAGGTTGGTAGGTGCTGACTACTCCTGGTACAATATCAGCAAGTTTAACTAATTCTAAGTTAGTCGCCTCCAAAGTATGCTCTAGTTCTACTAGATCCAATAGACTGGTAATTAGTGTACTTTGGCGATCGCACTGAGTATTGAGCATTTGTAAATATCGCTGTCGCTGTTGGGGTTTGAGATTAGGCGAACTCAACAGCGACAGGGCTGTTTTCATTTGCGTCAGGGGTGTACGCAGTTCTTGAGAAACATTTTTGAGATATTCATCTTTCTGTTGTTCTTTTTTTTGCAGGGTTTGATTTTGTCCCTGTAATTTACCTATCCTTTCATGTCTAATTTGCCGATTAATTTCATCTTGTCGCTGGATTTGTTTAGCAAACAGCAAACTCCACAGTGCTGGTTCGCAGATATTTTGACAGATCAAATCGGCTGGTGCAATTTGATTTGATTCTAATTGAATCTCTTGTTTCAAGCCATCTAGTACGTTTTGAATAACTCTGCTATCAATAGTCGTAATTGTCAATAAAGTTAGATTTTTCGGCGAATTTTCTTTTGCTAAATTTTCGCTCTCATCGTTTCTCACCTGTTGAGATGCTACCAATAAACTGCTAAACTTTGGCGATAATACTATCAAGAAGTATTCTCGATGCAATTGATTATTTGCTAATAGTTCCACATCCACCTGATTAATATATGGTGTCATGGTTTCCTGCTGTTCTTCTTGGGTTACTATATCTTTTTTTGCTGCGTCTGCTCCCTTAATTTGGCAATTGTAGATATTAATTGGCTGCTTTATTGATAACTGATAACGCCGTAATTCCTGACACCAAATTTTACCCGGTGGCAGTTTCACCCAGAGTGTTGCATTGATTTGCTGCTCAATGAGTAAGTCTATTTGCGCTCTCACCATTGATAGCAGCGTAGCAGCATTGAGAGGAATTGGTTGGGGGGACGCTTCCGCTCCTACAGCTAGCTGATAAACTGACAAATCTTGATGCAGGAAGTCATTCATGAGTTGAACACAACCAATAAAATTAAGGGCAATGAGGAAGTAATCATGTAATTAATTTTCGCGTATTTATATGCTTTTTGCTCAAAATCTAGATAAAAGACATATTAATGAATTAGATAGTTAATTATTACTCTACAAAATTTGATTTTGTTAAAATTTGTTGCAGTTTTGAAAATACATTAAGATTTTTTCATACTTTGATATCTCTTGATCAAAGATGGTTATCTTACCAGAAAATTACCACGTATTTTTATTTTTTCGAGAGATAAAAATGAATGATGAAAATTGAGGGGTGAATGCAGAGATAGGAGAATGATCAGTAACTAAAGCCAAATGGTATGATACAGTCTCAGTAGAGAAAATCATGTCAATTTCTGTTTCAACGCCAAGACACAGAGACGCAAAGAAAAACCCATATCTTTGACTAGGTAAGGTGTAAGGGTTCTGCACACTTACACCTGTATGTTTACCCTGGTTGAAAAGTTGCGCTGTTTTTAACCTTGTGAGTTGATTCTCGTTTGTAATGCGTGACGTGCGTGTTCTCGGTCGTCAAAGTGGATTTTTTCTGTACCGAGAATTTGGTAGTCTTCGTGACCTTTACCAGCCAATAATACACCGTCGCCGGGTTGGGCTTGTAAAATTGCGGTTTGGATAGCGGTAGCGCGATCGCAAATTACCATCGGCTGTATTGTATCAGGTATACCTGCCAAAACATCCTCTAAAATCCGTTCTGGGTGTTCAGTGCGGGGATTGTCCGAGGTAACAACCGCTACATCAGCTAATTCCGCCGCAATTTTACCCATTTTCGGGCGTTTAGTGCGATCGCGATCGCCACCACAACCAAACACACAAATCATCTTCCCAGGAATAAACGGCCGGGCGGCTTTGAGTAAGTTTTCTAAACTATCTGGTGTATGGGCATAATCCACAATCACACTAATATCTTGGTCAGGGCTAATTTGTACCCGTTCCATCCGTCCGGGAACTCCCGGAAACTCACCAATAGCATTTGCTACCAATTGCAAGTCTAAACCCAGATGTAAAACCGCACCAACTGCTGCTAAAAGATTTTCTAAATTATATTGACCAACTAAAGGCGATTTAAAACTTACCTCACCCTCTGGTGTATGCAGAGTCCCACTCACACCATTTGGCTGATAGTTCAAATTACTCATCCACAAATCAGCATTACTATCATTAACGCTGTAACTCCATACCTTTTGACGATTCAAAGCAGCAATTAAGCGTTTACCGTAGGCATCATCAGCATGAATAATCGCCCGTCCTTTGAGATATTCAGGACTAAATAACAAAGCTTTCGCCCCAAAATAATCTTCCATATCTTGGTGAAAGTCCAAATGGTCTTGAGTCAGGTTACTAAACACCCCCACCTCAAACGGACAACCCAAAACCCGGCCTTGCGCCAAAGCGTGAGAACTGACTTCCATCACCCCAAACTCACAACCAGCCTTTACAGCTTGCGCTAGCTGCTGTTGTAGTTCCACCGCGAAGGGTGTAGTATGGGCGGCTGTTTGTTCAAAACCAGCCCAACGAGTGTAGAGAGTTCCCATCAAAGCCGTTGGTAATTGGGCTTTGGTGAGGAAAAATTCAATTAAGTGAGTGGTAGTAGTTTTACCATTAGTACCAGTCACACCCACCAATTTGAGTTTCTGCCCAGGATATCCATAAAAAGCCGCCGCAATTTGGGCGCAAGCTTTAGTCATGTTGTTAGCACTAATGACAACAGCCTCATCTGTCGGAGGATTTTTTTCTACAGCTTGGGGGGAAACAATGGCAGCGACAGCACCGGATGCGATCGCACTCGGCCAGAATTCCCCACCATCTACCCTTGTACCAGGCATTCCAATAAACAAGTCTCCCACACCGCAAGCATGGGAATTAGTTTTTAATCCTTGAACTTCAGCATCCGCCAAAGCCGGATTATTAGGGATTTGATCCACACTATCTACTGCTGCTAGTAATTCCCGCAATTTCATTTTGTGAACCTCGCCACACATTTATCTTGCGCTTATTCTGCATTATTTTTCTCGCTGTTGGCTAAATACTTATACAACATTTGCTCTAATTGCTGCACACTAGCGCGGGGAGAAGGACGGGGTAAAGCTTGTTCTGTCTCGCCATTACTCTTGACTACATGAAGAACTGGAATCTCATACTGATACGCCCTAAACCAATCTTCACGGGTGGTAATGTCACGAATCTCTAACTCAAATATGGGATTGGGGATTTGTTCCAGCTTTTCTTGTAAGCCTTCACATAAATGACAGCCGGGTTTACTGTACAGAATTAATTGCATTGACCTAAACTTATCGCGCCTATCGCATCTTTAATGATATGCGGAAACTGAATGGCTGAGTCATCGAGCAAAATAGAGTTATGAATTAGGGTAGGCGATCGCATGACTCAACTCAAATCCCAAATCACACTCGCAGAATACCTCGCACTCCCAGAAGGAGATATCACCTACGAATTAGTTGACGGCGAACTAAAACCTAAAATGGCACCAAAAAGATTTCATTCACGATTAACCCTAGCTCTGAGTATACTTTTAACACCGTGGGCGCAAGGTCGCGGTGAGGTTGGTATCGAGTGGGCGGTGACATTAAAACGCCGAGGACGGGACTGGGTTCCTGTACCAGATTTACTTTATGTGTCATACTCTCGCCTCAACAGTGATGCGATCGAAGATCAACCCTGTCCCATACCTCCAGACTTAGCGATTGAAATTATCTCTCCCGACCAAAGTTTTGGAGAAATGAGTGCCAAAGCGACAGACTACCTAGAAGCAGGTGTGTTGCGAGTTTGGGTATTAGATGCCAAAGCCAAAACTGTCACCGTGTTTTATCCTGATGCCAGACCACAAACAAAAACTGGTGAAGATAGTTTAGCAGATGACTTGCTGCAAGGCTTGGAAATCACACCGCAGCAGATTTTTCAACAAGCCGGAATTCCTTAGTATTTTAGGAGAGCGATCGCCTAAATGATATCTCCATCGTCAAAGGGCGAGCATATAAGCTCTTGCAATCATGAGAAAATATAGTGAAAACTTCAGTAAAGTCATTATGAAGCGAGAATTTAATGTAATTATCGAACGTGATGCAGATGGCTATCTTGTAGCGTCCGTACCAAATCTTCCTGGGTGTCATACACAAGCAAGAAATTTAGATGATTTGATGGAACGCATTAGAGAAGCCATTGAACTTTGTTTAGAATTTGAGGAAGAGCAGCAAGATTCACTAGACTTTGTGGGTATTCAGCGAGTCGCAGTTGAAGTATGAGTCAGTTCCCAAGTGTCACCGGACGAGCTAGTAAAAGTAGGATGGGCATTACCTATAACTATGTATATTTTGTAATTATCAACTGTCAGAGGCAATGCCCACCCTACGAAGTTTGATCAATATACTTATCAATATCCTAAAAAATGTTACTAAAGGTGTAAATTATAGCCTGTATCTCAGATTGTGAGAGACAATATAAATATAGAGTAGCCAAGGGCTGCTAAAAACCAATACCTCATCAAACTCTAAAACAGAGAATGAAATAGAGAGGTGTAATATGTCTCACGATTTTGCTTTATTTGACCCGAATACCTACCTAATTGTCAAAATCAGCCTGTTAATTGTGATGCTGCTGATATTTTTAGCAATTTCTGCGGCTCCTGCTGTGTAGAATGGGCTTTTTCGGTTGTGTCAGTCTCCTAGATAATTGGAGATCGAATGATGCTGGATGTAAATCATCTCGCACCAATCTTTGCTATCTTTGCAACTCTGTTCACAAGTCAGTTAAATTTTAATAAATTAGTTCCACAACAAGATATAAACTTGCGGGTGAAAACACCCAAAGTTAACATAGGCAATTTAGCAGATGGTGACTACCAATTTTGCAGTCAACCTGATCCGCAAGACTGGCGAGTTGGTGCGGGAGTTTGTGCAAATTTTCACAAAACTGCAAATCAATTTCAGGGGTATTACGGCTATCCCCACTCGGATAACTTCATCTGTATTCGCGGTAATTTGAAAGGTAATCTAGTTACTGGTGAAGCGTTAGCTATTTTGTGGGATAGTCATCAGCAATATAATCTACCCCAGTCTGCATTTAATTGGGATGTTGAAGGGCGATTGACTCTCAGCCAAGGTAATTTGATCAGTACCGCTAATCATCAGGATGCTGTAAAGTGGATGCTTTATCGCCAAGCTTTGCTAAATCTTGAGGGATTTTATCAATACAACCGCCCTCGGATGACACCACCATCTCAATTATGTGAGTGGAATTTTTGATCATAAATTAACTTGCGTGTTCCCAGTCGCTTAACAATTCGTACTCCTGTTTGATTTTTTGAGGTTTACGTAATGGTACTTTCGGTGTACCAATATCCATCTTAGGAAAAGACTGATGTCTTTTTTTAGCGGATTTTTTGTCGGGTTTGGTAGTAATTGTCTGTGTAGTTGTCATGATTCATGAAGCCTTAATGAGTAACTGCGCCTACAGTCTATAACATCAATTTCCAAACTGCAAATTTCTGATAAAGGATATGAAAAATTTCCGTTTTTTTACGGTTATATAACTAACATATCCTTCTCAGCTATAAAAGTAGGATTTATCTATTATTCCCAGCTTTTGAACGATTATCCGGGTAATTCAAATATTTGCTGTTGTGGTGAAATACACCTTACTATCTCACCATTGATAGAATTTCTGTTGTGATCACTACTGATGCAACAGCAATCATCACAATCAATGTCACCCGTCCCCCAGGTACTAATAATTGATGAATATGATTTGAGTTTTGGCGTTGTTTCCAAGTCATCAATGCGGGGATAATTCCTCCCAACAAAGAAATACTAAAAGTACCAGCAAAATCTAAAGCTGTTAAGAAAATATGCGGATTCATTGCGCCTAAACTCATCGGTGGCAATAGAATCAGTGAGTAAAGCGGCAAACCATCATCTAATCCTCTTTGACGGCATAAAGTCACATCTCGGAAAAAATCGACTAATCCATACACAAAGCCAATAAAGGATGTGACAATTGCAAACTCAGAAAATATAGATATCAGCACGCCTAACCATTCACCCGCACCCCCAGCCCGGAGTATTTGCAAAGGATCAAAACCTGTGGTATCTTTTATAATGTCAGGGGTAACACTGCCTATAATCACGGCATTCCAAGCTAAGAACATGATGAGGGGAATAGCCGAACCGATAATAATGGACTGGCGGACTTTGCGAATATCACCTTCTAGCTGAGTTACTACCACCGGCACAACATTCTGATAGAACAGTGCTACTAACATCACTGAGACAGCACTGCCTACAGTAGTCCAATCTTGAAAGAAAAATTGTACAGTCTTAACTTGCCTAGTGCCTAAAACTAAGAGTCCTAAAAAGGATGTGATGACAATGGCGACAAAGGCACTATTTAATTTTTCAATCAACTTTTCTCGCCCTAGATACATAATACCGCCAAATATGAGGGTAAAGGCGGTTGTCCCTACCCATGCTGGTAAATTATGCGGAATACCCCAGACTTTCGCCAATGCAGATATTAAAATTTCTCCACCTTGGGCAACATAAGCCACTAGCAAAGCGTAGTGTTGAAATAAATATGCCCCACCTGCTACTCTCGCCCCAATTTTACCGAGATTACTTTCCACCATTGCTAACAAACTGACACTTAACCGCCCCTGTTGACGCATGGTGTTTATGCTGACTTCCGCAATCAACAGCCCAGAAACTAAGGCATATAGCCAAACTAGAATTAATAAAATTGTTGAGGGAATGACACCAGAAGGTATTGTGACTGTAGGTAATGCTAAAATTCCTGCGCCTACTGTTGTACCTGCAACTAGGGCGGTACTTCCTAAAACGCTACCGGGTTGATGGGTTAGTTTATTTTCATTCAGTTCTAGGCGAGAAAATAAACGGGTGGTTTCTGGTTGATGCAACTTAGAAATGGTATAAATAAGTTAATTTCTGTAAATATTTTAAGTGATTTTTTTAGGTTGTGTTATGGGAACAGGTGATGATGGGGGGTTAGGGGAGTATCTTAAGTGATATCTGGCATCATTCTCAATTAGAATAGGTGGGCATTGCCTACAAGGTAAAACTTAGGTCTGGGACAGTGGCAAGCAATGCCCACCCTACAAAAATTGTCTTTACTCTTAGCCAAAATCAATAATTTATATTGTGGGGACTGGAAGGGACTCTTAACTGGGGAATAGGAAGAAGTGGAGGAAGCGGAGGAGAAAAACTCATGACTAATAACCAATGACTAATAACTAATAACTAATAACTAATATCAAACAAACTTTTCGGTAAATTCATAAATCAAATCTACCCTACCTTTCCTCAACATTGCTGGATCTAGTCTTTCGGTGGTGTTGCAAGTCATCAACACTACTAATCGCTGCTTGGTTTGAATTCCACTATCATCAATGACGCTTTGGTACAGTGTGCCATCTAATAAACTCAAGATGTGTTCTGTTTTGTTGTTATACTGGGCAACTTCCGATGCACGGTTTTGCGCGAGGTTATCAGCTTCGTTGATGATGATGCAAATTCGTTCTAAATATGTGGGCGGTACAAAGTTGGCGATCGCATCATGATCTAAAATAAAAATGACAAATCCTAGCGGTATCAGAATTTCTTTGGCTACTGCTTGTGTCCATGCAGTTTTACCTGTACCTGGTTGACCATGAACTACCACCGCTAGCTGGTTTTGGTTGAGAACTGCTTGCTGTACTGTATCTGTAAAGCTTTGAATATCTGCGGGAAAACTGGGTATGGGAAATTGGCTGTAGACTTTTCCCACACGACTTTGATAGCCACTCAGCATCACTGCTAAGTCATAAGTGGCTTTGTTAATTAATGGCGACATATCTTTTGACATTAATGTGTATTGTCGTCGCCCGCGCTCATAAGCTTCAATTTGTAACCAAACGTCATATTTTGACCAGTACGCATAAACGCTACTAACAACATCTATACGTTCCCAATTGATAAATTTTTCCACTGGGTAACAAAAATTTCTTTCTAAATAATATTGGGTGATGATGTCAGGGCGACCTAATAATTCTAAAACACGTAAAACTGTAATTTCTTGGAGTCGATTCAATACATAATCAATAGGTATGCTCTGACGGCTAACTAATTGCACGATAGGCGTTTCTGTACTCAAAACATCTTGATAACGATAATCTGGCGATAGCGGATCAGGTGTTATATAATGCCAAAATTTATCTACTTCGTAGCGTGTATTTTCAGATGCGAGGTTTAAGATATTCGCCCACCAAGTATAGTTATTTCTACCTAAAACCTCTGCCAGACTACTGGCTAGGTTTAAGGTTTTTTGCGTTAGTTCTTTGGTATCGCTATATAGTAGATTCCATAAGAATTCCCAGTCTAATTCTCGATGCAATGGTCGCCAACCACTCGCCAGTAAGCTGTGACGATTTTGATTGTTAGGAATACCGTCGTTGCTTCTAAAATAATCAAATTCCATATTGTTGATTACTTAATTGTAACAAAATTTCGATGTTAAAGTTAATTTTTATCTAAATAGTTTTACTTTTGTATCTTCTCATGTATTATCTATAATCAGTCTGAATGATTAGGTAAGTTAATTATCTCATTCTACAAGCTGGTAAACAGATATAACATCCTGTCAGGATATTGAGATTTCCTCAACTATAAGTGTCAGATGTGATTTTTGCGAGATACCTGGGTATTTGCCCAGCCGACATAATTGTAATTATTGAAGTTGAAAATTTGGCGAATGTAAAAATAGCTCTTGGCATTAGTGAGGTAAACGTTTTTGCTCGTAATGAATCAAATACCAAAGTGCAACTATTAAATGTGCATTATGATTGCATTTACTAGGCTCTCAGGTACATTGATTAAATTTATCAATCAGATTTTTCATATCACTAAATGTCTGCTCACTGTTAGGGATTTCACTCAGGGATTATCTTTGATAAGATAGTGGTAATCCGTCATATTATTGATGTTTATGGTTGATTGACTGCGGTTTTATATCCCATGAAAAAGCTAGCGATCGCTTGTTAATATTTTTCATTTCCGACCATATCTCATCTTGACGTTTTTCCTCAATGAAAATATTGTACTACAAATATTACAAAGCAATCAAGCAGTTATAGAGGAAATTTGAGAAAAAATGTCTTAATCCTAGGTTGGCTGACTCGGAAATACTTATGCAGGAAGGAACATGACAATTTAATACAAAAAAAATCAGAGTCTCCACTGACAAAAAGTTATCTTGATATCTACTTAGCTAAACAGCACCAGTAATAATACGGTTAATTGGCATTGAGTATATCAAGTTATGATAAAGTTACGCTAAAAATATTCTGTAATTTTGCGTATAATCAATAGGTGTCTGCTAAAGTAATCAAGCTCAAATGTGATTTATTTCAAACTGATTGTATGGAAAAAGATGTTTAATTGAGAAAACAGCAATATGAAGCCATCTTTAATTATCTCGGTTTTGAGCTTACCTTTTGTTTTTTACGGGAATAATTGGTCTGTTGACTCAAGAATGACGATTAATCCTAATGGAACCTTATGGAGACCAAATGTATCTGACACAATCATTCATGAGTGATGAAGTGAAGCATAAATCTCGGCAGCCTTTAATTTTAGCTGTGGAAGACAATGATGATAATCTGCTGCTGATGAGTTATACCCTAGAGTCTCTAGGCTGTAGATTTATTTGTCAAAAAGATGGTTCTGCAACTGTGTTGGTGGCGAAAGAGTATCAGCCAGAACTAATTATGTTAGATATTTTGTTACCAGGTCAAAATGGTATTGATATTATACGTCATCTCAAGCAAGATCCATTAACCCGTGAAATTCCTGTGGTAGCTGTCACAGCTTTAGCTACGAGAGAGGATCGAGAACGCATTTTAAATGCAGGTTTTGACGAATACCTGAGTAAACCTTATATGATAGAAGATTTAGAAGCAGTAATTCGCTGCTTGCTGTGTGACCGATTTCAACTCCAATCAGCTTATTAATAGTCAATAGTTATTAGTCATTAGTCATTAGTCATTAGTCATTGGGTTTAGGGTATGGGGCATGGACTATATAATCTCCCTTGTCTCCTTTTCCTGCTGGCTCATCCCTACTCCCTATTCCCTAGTCCCTAGTCAATATTCTTAGGTAGTTTGATTGTAAACTTACTGCCTTTTCCGAGTTCTGAGGTCAGGCTAATTGAACCTTCGTGAGCTTCGATAATGCGGCTGGATAAATGCAATCCTAAGCCACTACCTGATCTTTTATTTCTACCCTGACGAAATCGCTCGAAAATAGTAGCTTGGTCTTCGGGAGCAATGCCATAACCTGTATCTTCCACTTCCATAGATACCCAGTTGTGATTGGGTTGCCAAACCCGAACGTTTATACCACCTGTGTCGGTAAATTTGATGCTATTATCAACTAAGTTGTACAAAACCCGTCTTAGTTCTAAGCGATCGCCCATCACTACACCAGCTGTGTTTCCCAAATTATCTAAGTTACTGGTGTCTAGTGTCAGTTTGATACCTTTCTCCCTAGCAAGCTGAGTGAGTTCACTGACTACTTCTTGGGCAATTTCTTTGAGATTACAGTTGCCATAGTTCAAAGTCTTTTTACCTGCTTCAAAGCGATAGACTTCTAACAGGGTATTGACCATTTGTAGCAAATTTTGGTTACTGCGAATCATCACCGCGATCGCTTGTTTCATTTCTGGGGAAATTTTGCAGAAAGCTTCTTGCTCAAACAATCCCAACATCCGATCAGCCGCGACTAAAGGGGTGCGTAAATCGTGAGTCAGCCGGGAAACAAAGTCTTCCCGTTGCCGTGCCATTTTGCGTTGTTCGTCTAAACTGTGCTTGAGACGCAGTAGCGATCGCACCCTGGCTAACAGTTCATCTGCATCATAGGGTTTACGAATAAAATCATCTGCACCAGCATCTAAACCTTCCACAACACTTGATTCATGAAAAGCAGTAATTAACAATATAGGAATATAATTCAGAGCCGGGTTATTGCGAATCCGCCGCGTCACCTCATAACCATCCATCCCTGGCATCATCACATCTAGCAAAATTAAATCAGGTGGCGACTGTTCCACCTTTTTTAAAGCCGAAACACCGTCAGTTACTAAGTCAATTTCATAGCCTTCGCTTTCGAGAATAGTCTGAAGCAAAATCAGATTATCTTTAGTATCATCGACAGCAAGAATACGATCACTTTTAGTATTTTCTACAGCAGACATGACTATCAACTTGTGTATAAACTTTATAATTTGAGGTGAGGATACCCCATTGATACTGTGCTGGTTTGAGAATAAAAATTAGATTGGTGGGTATTTTGCGCCGCGTTAAACATCACTTTGCCATCTAATTGTACCGCCCCAGATGTTCTAGCCGATTTCGATATTGGCACTTGTCGCGGCAGTTCAATTCTAAACATTGAACCAACTCCTAATTGACTTTCGAGAAAGATTTGCCCATTCATCATTTGCACCAGTGAATGCACAATTGCCAACCCTAAACCTGTCCCCGGATATTTCCGGGTGATACTTTGATCCACTTGGCGGAAGGCTTCAAATATATGCGGAAAATCTTTCTGAGATATGCCAATACCTGTATCTTGAACCGTGATTGCTACTCGATTCCCAGGGATGTCTTTTACCTCAACCCAAATACTACCAGATTCTGTAAACTTAATTGCATTTGATAACAGATTTATTAAAATTTGTTTAACACGCACTGGGTCATTAAAAACTACAGAGTTTTCCGAGTTGTTCTGCACTAACAAAGACAACTTTTTTGCTTCTGACAGAGAACGCATTTCTCCGACTGCGGTATTAATTACTTTCGGCAAATCAAATAATTCTGGCTTCAGTGCTAATTGTCCTTCTTGCAATTTAGAAAAGTCCAAAACTTCATTTACTAGCATGAGTAAATGCTTACTATTGTTCAATATCCTTTCTACCATATCTGCCTGTTGATATGTCAGATGCCCAAACTTTGGACGCAACAATATTTGAGAAAAACCAATAATGGCATTCATTGGTGTCCGTAGTTCATGAGATATGGTAGCTAAAAACTGCGATTTCAGCCGCGATGCTTCTAATAATTTGAAGTTTTGTAGCTGAATTTGTTGTCTTTGTCTTTCCAGTTCTTGGTTTTTACGTACTAGCTGTTCGTGACTTTCTCGTAATTGCTGTAATGCTAAAGCCGCTTGCATTTCCGCCCGGTGAATCCGAATTGCATAGCGTAAAGCCTGTGCTAATATTTCTGATGATAGTCTAGATTTAGAAACATAGTCTGTAGCACCAGCCTTAATTAATTCAACAGCAATTTGTTCATCTCCTGTAGATGTAAGCACTACTAAAGGAACTTTGATTTCCGTAGCACGTAAATTATGAATTAAACTCAAACCATCTTCATCTGGTAAGCTACAATCCAGAAAAACACAGTCATAAGTAGCATTTTTTAAAGCAAAGAGTGCCGTCTTACCATCACTCACTTCTGAAAATTCTCCACGCACACCTGCTTGAGTGAGAGCGCGACGGACTGCCATGCGGTCTACTTCATCGTCATCTACAACCAAAATTCTCAGCGTTTCTTCCATTTGTTTTTATTTTCGCTGTCAAATACAGGTCGATGTCAAACATACCTAGTTTTAATCTATCAAACTAATAATTTTAGATTTGGGATAGGGTATGAAAGCAATGCTGTAATAACTCAGAAATTAGCGTGATCATGACAAGTATTTTGTGATTAATCTCTTGGTCTTGTCTCGTGGTAGCTAAGTTAAGTAACTGAGTATGATTACCTGTAGCATTGTCACTTACTTTAACCCGTTCTGTCCTAGATTAATTGGCTGAGTAAGATTAATTTTTATGAACATCTTGAGGATATTCATGGGATTTAGGTTGTTTTCCTCCACTATTCCGTTAATTTTTGTTGTTGTCATTTTTTGTGATGAAAATTATGATTTTGCTTAATTGCCAATTGCTCATCAGCTATTATCTAGAATTTAGTTAATGAGTTGTTAGCAAGTTTTAATTGACTAGAAAGTAAAATAAAATACATTTATCAACCTTCATCACCATTGTAAAAGAATGAGTTAACACCCGTCCTCACCCATTGGTGAGAGTTGCAGACAAACATTATGTACAGTCAGCTTGAGCCGTGTTACTTAAGTGAACCCTGATGATGAGTGAAGTGAAAGGTACGGTTAGCCTGTAAAATCAGTGTTTAAAGCATCCTACTTGTTGTAGTTTCTACATTTTGTTGCCAATGTCCAGAGTCATACCTGTGTTGTCTTGGTAATCGCCAGATGGGAGAGTGGAGAAAATCACCAATACTGGCTGACGATAGCCTAAACACACATCTTGCACCTGTTCGGTGATGATAATTTTTGGAGCATGGGCATGGCTTACAACTTACTGAAAGCCTGAGTTTTACGTTGTTGGCTGTGCATCGCCTGACGCTGATTGGGAATGGTGCAAGATATCACCTCAAGCAATAAGTTAGGATCAACACAGGCAGTAGTTTAGTGATAATATCATATATTTTTTTCCCCAAGAGTAATGTATCCTCAGTCTGATTTTAGTCTCTATCTCGTTTGAAAACAGAGAGGATTTATTATTTCTATCGGTGGATGCAGTGCTGTAGAAATATCATCTATCTTTGGATTGGGAAAATTATAGAACTAAGTTACAAGCAACTTAAAGAAATCTCAATTCGCTTGCAAGTTGCCAACAGAGAAGAGCGGGTGTAGCAATGAATGAAATCAGCATTATTTTAATTGAAGACCACGACCTCACAAGAATGGGGCTAAAAGCCGCATTACAGTCGCAGGGTGGATTAAGAGTCATCGGTGAAGCAGCCAATGCGACTCAAGGACTAAAACTTTTAGAAACGGCAAAGCCAGATGTAGCGGTGGTAGATATTGGCTTACCGGACATGGATGGGATTGAACTCACCCGCAAGTTTAGACGCTATCAATCCGAGAGTGGACAAACAAATACGAAAATTTTGATCCTGACAATGGATCATACCGAGGATGCGGTCTTGGCAGCCTTTGCCGCCGGGGCAGACTCTTATTACATGAAAGAGACCAGTATTAGCAAGTTAACAGATGCCATCCAAGCCACTTACGGCGGTAACTCATGGATTGATCCAGCGATCGCTAATGTGGTATTAAGTAAGATGCGGCAAGGTATACCCGGCGAAGCCCAACCATCAGATAAACCCAAAACCGTCAAAATCGAAGCTCTACCCACAGAATATGAACAAGTTTTAGAAACCTACCCCCTGACTCAACGGGAATTAGAAATTCTGGAATTAATTGTAGCTGGTTGCAGTAACGGACAAATTGCCGAAAAACTGTATATTACCGTGGGTACAGTTAAAACCCATGTTCGCAACATTCTCAATAAACTCTGCGCCGATGACCGTACCCAAGCAGCTGTGCGTGCATTGCGTTCTGGTTTAGTAGGATAAACTACTCATAGCTGCCTTGTCTGTGACACGTTGCGCGAACGGTTGAGAGTGGGGACTTCCTAGTAACAATACAATTAATATTCGCCCAAAAACCTCATGTAGAGACGCGATTTATCGCGTCTGACAACACCAATTATCTCCAAAAATCACCCTTAACTTCACCGTATTGGTTGATGTAGACGGTTTATTCTATCTACTTGAAAAAGGTTTCGGCCTTACCAAGCTAGAAATATTTGACTATATTTTTATTAACTATTTTGTATAATACACCGAGAAATTCAACTAAATTTCCCGATGTATTGAGTGAGTATTTAAACTGATGTGGTTGCCAGTAAAATTCAAATCACCACTGTTTAAATTTTACTCTCCAGTTATCGATAATCCATCAACCCAAATCCTAGGAGCCACACCAGCAGGGGTTAACTCTACTTCCTTCTCAACATAAATAATCGACTGCAAAAGTTCCAAGAAATCGCCAGCAACAGTTGCCGACTCAATACTAATTCTTTCACCTTTGTTAATCAACCAACCATCAAACGGCAAAGAAAACGAACCTTGCAAAGATTTCACCCCAGCATGAAGCGCGTGTAAATCATCAATTAAAATCACATTTTCCGCAGTCGCTAAACTCAACTCCTGCTCAGAGTCTCCGGCGGCAAACAGATGATAAAAATTAGGACTAACGCTAACCTTTGCACCAATACTAGCATTACCTGTTGGTTGAGCATTTAACCTTTTAGCAGTTCCCGCACTGTGCAGAAAACTGGTTAAAACGCCATTTTCGATTAACTTCACCTGACGAGTAGGCGTACCTTCACCATCAAAAGTTTCTGCGCCTACATTAGCAGGGTGTAAAGCATCATCATACAGCGAAAGTAGAGGCGAAGCAATTTGTTTACCCAAATCATCGGGAGTAGATAAACTTTGTTTATCCAGAATATTTTGGGCATTAAACAAATTAGAAAACGCACCCAAAAGACTTAAAAAAGCCTCCGGTGAAAAAACAACTTGATATTTACCAGTCTTAATTTTTTCGTAATGCAAATGACTGATTGTTTTTTCGGCTGTTTCTTGGATGCAACCATCAATATCTAAACTTTCTAATCTCCGGTTGATTCTATAAGCACCTGCACTACGGGGTTTCTTACCTTCTTCTTCTGTTTTGCTATAGAGATAAATCGAAGATACAGAAAGAGAATCTTTTCTCAAAGCACCATCGCTGTTGAGATAAAACCGATCAATATCTCTTTGCGCCAAACCATTATAAGGAACTCCTTTAATAGCTGGGTGAGTCGCTAGTAATTCTTTTTCAGCACCTAATAATCTTTCAATCAGTTCCGATACAGGTGCTTGCGGTGCTTTGTCATCAAGTGCATTTGCTAGTGGAACTGTAGCTTCTGGACTAAAATCTGGAACGTGTTCTTTCACACCAAAAAAACTAGCTTCGTAAGCAGTTTTCAAAGCTAATTCTAATCCTTGATGATCTACATCAGTGGTACTTGTAATACCGATAGTATTATCCTCATTCCAAACACGAACAGTCACACCAGAACGGTTTGAGGCTTTAACTTGTTTTGGCTCACCTTGGTCAACTTGCACACTCGTTTCATCAACGATAGAGCCATAAATGTCAAATTTTTTGATGCCAAGTTTCTCAGCATTATCTTGAGCGTAAGTAGCGATTTCTTGAATATTGGGCATAACAAAAAAATTCAAAATTCCAATTAATAGTTTGTAGTGTACCCCTCCGGGGAAGCAAGCTACGCGTAGCGTCCGCACTAGAGGACTTTAGTCCACATAATTATGAGGACTGAAGTCCTCACTACGAACAAATGAAAAATCTCTAATTCTTTAGCGGCCACCGACGGTGATAGAATCAACCTTGATGTGGGGTTGTCCGACGGTGGTGTAAATACTGCCACTAATTGAGCCGCAAAAACCAGGCGCAAGATCCAAATCTTGGGAACACATAGAAATTTTATTCATAATTTCCTTGGCTTCACCGATCAGGGTAGCACCTTTGAGTGGCTTGGTAATTTTGCCATTTTCAATTAAATAGGCTTCATCCACACTAAAGTTAAATTGACCCGTAGCACCAACACTACCGCCGCCCATTTTTTTGCAGTAAATACCTTTATCTATAGAGGCGAATAAATCGTCAATTTTGTAATCACCAGGAGCGATGTAGGTATTACGCATACGGCTAGCAGCAGCGAAGGTATAATTTTGACGGCGACCACTGCCTGTTCTGGGGTGTCCAGTACGCCAAGAACCAGTTCTATCGGCGAGGAAGTTCTTGAGAACACCTTTTTCAATCAAGAGAGTTCTTTGAGCAGGCATACCTTCGTCATCCATGTCGATTGTACCAAAGGCATAATCTGCCCGTCCTTCATCCCAAGCTGTGAGGCTTTCGTGGGCAATTTTTTCGCCTTTTTTATCGGCAAAGGGTGAGGTGTTGCGTTCAATTTGGGTGGTTTCTAGCAAATGTCCGCAAGCTTCATGGAAAATCACACCACCAAAGTGATTCGCCATGATGATGGGGTAAGTACCTGATTCTACGTAATCAGCGTAGAGCATTTTTCCCGCAGATTCGGCAATTTTCTCTGAGGCTTGCTGATAATCCCAAGTTCTCAGAAAATTAGCATCGCTAGTATTGCCAGCGCGTTCACCAATAGAGGCGCGATTTGCACCGTCAGCACACAGCAGGTTAAAACCCACCGACTGAGTGAGGCGAATATCACGGGCAAAAGTGCCATCACTGGCTGCAACTAAAACTTCTTGCCAATCGCGGAAATAGCTAGCGCGACGGGATTGGACATGGCTAGCCTTGCGATTTAAGTAGGCAGTAGCATCAAGGAGAATTTCACCCATTTCGCGGATAGAACTGCACAGAGGTAGCCAGCCATCTTTACCGCGTTTGGTGGCGTAGTCTCTGAGTAATTCTAGGTTAATTTCTGGAATAAAAGCGTTGGGGGCTGGGAGTTGTAAGCCCAGAATCGAAAGTCCTTTTTCTAAGGCTGCTTTTAAACCAGAAAATGATAAGTCATTGGTGCTAACGTAGCAGTCGGCTTTGCCGCGAAATACTCTGACTCCCGCACCTGTGGAGAGACTAGGTGAAATGCTGGTAATTGTGTCTTCTTCTGCCAGACTACTAATATAGTTGCGACGTTCTAGAAAAAATTCTATAAAGTCCGCACCAGCAGCCCGTCCTAAACCCAGAAGGGTAGCCAGGGGGGCTTCCCAGGTGTCATCGAATCGTTCTGGTGTGGATGAATATTGCAGGGTGGGGAGTTGATTTGAAAGAAGTAGGGTATTTGTAAGCATGAATAGCCTCGTCTGCTGGCGTGATCAGAGATGTGACTGAAAAATCCTGGTTTCATCAGTCTAACAAATCAGTGAAAGACGCAGTTGGCAGATAGGCAGTAACGCCTTCCCCTCGGATGAATTCGGGGGTTTTTAGCAGTCCTGAGAAATAGCAGTTGAATTCCTGTTCAGGTTTCGCAACACTATCCCCCGAACATGTCGAGCGAGGGCATGGTTACGATTTAACAGAGGATGTACTCATCTAAAACCCGGATATGAGTTAGCGATCGCATCGCCATTACCAAAAAATTGCATCCAGGGTATAATTAATTGGGTATATTAACTCCTGTCCAACCAGTGAAAACCCAGAGGATAGAGCGAATAATATCACGAAGAACGCGGTCAATGGAGTCTTGGGGGCGGTTCGAGGCTACTGAGATGGGAGTAAAAGCGATACCTTGACTACCTAGGATGATGAAAGCGATCGCTTGAGACCTCCGCATGTGAAAATCTGATGTCACTAGGTAAAGGTGTTGAATGTTCCTTTGTTGAAGCTGTGGTACTATGGTTGAGAAGTTGGTGACAGTATCTACAGCACGATAGTCAATATTTACTCTGCTGTCTGGGATACCGGCATCTCGAAAAGCTTGGATTGTTTTGCGTGCATCTGCGGGAGAAGACACCCAAATTTGCAGAGATGGGTAGAATCGGGCTACTTCAGCCGCCGTTTTGCTTCTAGCTATATCACCACCTAAAATCAAAAAGGCTTGGGGTTGTGGTGTTTGGTGATAAGCGATCGCTAACCGCACTGGAATAATCAGTAAAATAGCTAGGATGAAACTTATTAGTCCTAAGCGGCAATACTTTTGAATTTTACTAAAGTTGTTGCTGCTAATAACTCACCCTCCATAAAACCACACCGTTTCTTGGATTCTGGCTGTTGAATTCTTCCTCAAGAGTTGAGTTTCTCAGTTTCTATCAGACGAATACTCAACAATACTTCTGCTAGAAAACGCTGAAAGGCGTAGTACCAACCATGCCAGCCGTCCAGAATTCCACCTTTGAGAACCAGGCAATAAAATAAGATAATGAAAGGGGCAATTACTTTTTGTTTACGGATGCGATCGCCTTTGCTAAGTTCGTTGTTTGGAGTTTCTAGTAGTTTCTTGACTTCCAGTACCATATAACGATCCTGCGCCCATAACCAACGACTTAAAGGTTTGCGATCATCATGGTGAATATAGCCGGAAAGCATTCCTGAATCACCTTCTACCCAAACTCGGTGAGCGTGTCCATCATCTTTGTAAATTGCTTTATCCCTTCTGTAGAGTACCTTCCGGGGTGGCAACAGAGTAGCACGCAAAGGTTTGCCAAAGACGCAATATTTAAATCTGGCCGTGTAGCTATTGATGCTAGTTTCTGCTTTTAATACTTTCAGTTCATCAATTAACTCATTTGTGAGTACATAATCTGCATCTAAGGAAAGTACCCATTCAGTTAAAATTTTTGTCAGCCCATAGTTACACTGTAATGCAAAAGAATCAAATTCTCTTTGAAATATTTCTACTTGAGGATAGGAGTAGAGAATACTTAAAGTTTCGTCTGTGCTATAACTATCTATAACAACAATTCTATTAGCCCAAGTTAGCTGCTCAAGTGTGCGTTTAATATTTGATGTTTCGTTATAACTCAGAATGAGAGGAGTAATATTTAATAGCATACATACAAGTTAATTACCAACAATAAATCAAATTTTTGCTAAAGTGCTAGCACAAAGCATAGACTTCCAAAGATAGGGTAATCTACCACTAAACTTAAATATAGTGTTATCAAAGCCTTCTTCTTGAAGTAGGTTAGTCAGAGTTGCCACAGAAAAGAATTTAATATGCCCACCATCCCATAATGCTGTATAATGAGAATCCATTTTCCCCAGAAGAGCAAGAGCCAAATTTTTCCAGTAGCCATTATAGGGTGTTGTAATAATTAGACGACCTTCTGGCTTCAAATATCTTTTAGCAGCCCTAAGTAGTTCTCTAGGGTAAAATAGATGCTCGATTACCTCCACAGCAATAACTATATCAAATGACTGGTTTAGATCGTTTTCAGGTAAGTTATAGATACTTGCTTGAATGAAACGGCAATCAGGAAAGTTTTGACTGGCTAAAAATATTCCAGATGCCGAATCATCAACCCCAACTACTTCATATCCATGTTGAGCAATTTTATGGCTAAGGCTACCGCTACCACAACCTAAATCTAGGACTCTCAATTTTTGGTTTTGTTTAACAGGTTCCTGCCCCATTAAATCCAACAGTGGAGATAACAAATAAGTATGATGATGTTCAGTATTACTATCTTTGTAAGAATATTCGTATTGATTTGTATTGGCTTGCATGGAATTTGTAAAATTTTTACTATTGATTTTTTACAAAAATATTAAAATTTAATCAGACAAAATTAACAATAATTTTATTTATAAGTAGATAATTTTTGCCGAGAGCAATCTGGCTTGATAATTTGTCTATATTCTTTAATTAATTTATCACAGATATGATTCCAAGTATAGTTATCCGCAATTAATTTTTGGGCATTCGCGCCCATCTGTTTAGCAACGTGATCATTGCTTAAATAATCTTCTAAAGCATTAGCGATCGCTAATACGTCCATGTCTGGAACATAGCCTAGTTGGTTTTCCTTGACAACGGAAGCTAGAGCCACGCCAGGAGTCACAAGGACGGGAATACCTACAGCTAATGATTCTAAAACTGAAACCGCAAAGTTTTCAGAGTGAGAGGTGAGAACAAATAAGTCTGAGCCTTGCATTAATATATCCTTAGTCTCGCCTTCAACAAAACCCACAATTCGGGTGCGATCGCGCAATCCATGAGAGACAAGCAAAGATTCTATTTCAGCTTCGTAGTCTGGAGTACCACTACCTGCAAGGATGAAAGTAAAGCGGTGATGAGCCAGTTTAGCGAGAGCAGGAATTAGATAATCTAATCCTTTTTTATAATGCAGTCGAGATAAAAATAAAATTACAGGTTCGTTTACTGGAATATTAAATTGTTGACGTAGGCGATAACGAGCATCAGGAATTTGATGTGGTAAAGATATTCCTAGGGGTAACACAAAATTAGGAGCTTGAAATCCCAACTGTGAAACTTCTTGCTTTTCCTTGTGGGAAGTGAAGTGGATTATCTGACTAGCGTTGAGGTTGGCTCTCTCTATAAGTTTGAGATAGGTTTGCTTTTTGCTTGTGCTTTGTTGTAAAGACCATTCACATAGTAAACCATGCGTTGTAACTATATAGGCAATATTCTGGATACGAGCGATCAACATGGCGATCGTTGATGGATAGGAGAATAAAGCATGAACGTGTACCAGTTCATAATTAGCCATATTGCGCCAAAGCCATTGGGTAAACTGACCGGAAAAGGCGTATTCTCTAACTGGTTTGAAATTAGGCGAAAAACGCTGAAAAAACCAAATCGGAACTTGCTTGTACTCAATGCGCTGTTGTAAAGGGACATCAAGTAAGTAATCACCATCATCATTAGTAGTAGCAATCTCGGCATCGACATTGCGATTTCGTAGTGACTTAACTATATCTAAAACAGCCTGGCTAGTGCCGCCACGGACTTTTGTTACAGATGCAATAATATGCAGAACTTTCATTAAATTAATCAGAATAAAAATATGTAAAAATAATCAGTGATAAAAATAAGTTTTATTTTTAGGTTTTTGTAAAATCATGATTTTTTATGGTCGGCGATGAACTGTAGTCTTTTTGATGTTTATAATCAGCATCAATTAAATACTTTCCTAATGACAGATACAAAATCAAAGCCATTACAGGGAAAGACATATTTCCTAATAAAAGAGCTTCGGAAAAGCTACCTGATATAAGGCAGGCTAAACCTGCAATAACAGTGCTAGTATGCAGGAAATAATTAGGATTTTTCTTACTTATTTTTGTAAGTCTAAACATCATCTGCAAACAGCCAAAGCCCATCATTAATAAAGGTATCAATCCTATTATTCCTGTAGTTGCTCCGGCAGCTAACCAAGTATTTTCTGCAAAATTCACGCGTTCCCCATTTAAAGGAGCACCAAATATAGGATAGTTAATAAAGCTATTCCACATAGCATTCCAAACACCTTCACGAGTGTTTCCTCCTTCCAGTAATCTGTAGCTGATTTGTGCGTTGCTATTTATAACTTCTGTGGGATTGATGAATAAAAATATAATAGCTAATAAGACAATAGCGAAAAAACCTAGGCGCAACAAAGTACCACTTCTATTGCGATAGAAAAACAAAATCGAAGTGATTGCCATAAGTGTGCCAGTACGGGAGCCTGTGAGGAATAAAAAGTAAGTAATAATCAGTAACATAGCTATCCAAAAAGCTTTTACCCAATCCCATTTTTTATTGCGTCCAATGAGGAAGATAAAACAGGGAACTGTACTAGCTAAAAAAGCAGCTGCATGTTGTGGATTACCAGTAGTTCCTAGGAATCTTCCTTGTGTAAATGTCATGGGATACATATTAAAGATACCTTGATAAGTACAGGCTAGTCCAAAAATTACGCCACTCATTGCTAGTGACCAAACACCTAGGTGGAAATTAGATTCATCCTGTAACCAACGAGAAGGCCCCAATTTGAACATAAGCACTACTGCACCAAAGGTCATGGCTGCTAGTAAAGCAAAGAGCATATCACCGTAAAATAAGACCTTAAGAAAAATCGCAGCCTGAAACATCACCAGGTAATTGATTGGTTGTGGAATAACCACCCGCCGCCATCCATTTTTTGTTTCCATTCCTAGTAGCAAGACCAAAGCTAGAATGACTATAGTTAGGGGACGACCTAGCTCACGTAATTGTTGTAAGGGAAAAACTAAAGCTGGTGGTTCCTTGACCCACTCATCCTGAAACTTTGCCAGGGAAGCGGCATAACAGCAAAATGAGAATAACAACCAAGCTAAACGACGAGAAGTTTTAGCTTTTTCCAAGAGCATCATACCTAGGGCAATGCCCAGGAAACCATAGGGGCTAAAAATTAGATTAAGAAGTTTATTAATAAAATCTGAAGCCATGCTTGATCATTTAAGTTAAATGTTTATTAACCAGCTTACTGGGATTTTGCTTGGCTTTGTTTGCTGGGTGTACATCATGTATCAGTTCGTGCCAACGGCTTGCCCAGATATTGGCTGCGTAGGGAGCTGCTAACTGTTGCGATCGCCTGCCCCATGTGGATAAGTCTGTATATTGTTGATGTAGAGTTAGCATAGCTTTAGCTAAGGCTTTGGCATCTGCTGGTGGGATAATTAAGCCATTGTACCAAGGACGAATGACCTCAACGGCTGAACCACAGGCATCAGTACAGATAACGGGTAAACCAGCCGCCGCCGCTTCTACTAATGCTAGTGGCCAAGGGTCAAATCGACTAGGTAAGATAAACGCCCCAGCAGACTGCCAAACCTGTTGCATTTCTGTCGGCTGTAAAAATCCTCGATTATCAATTCCTGGTTGTCCCTGGATTTGTGATTCGAGTGGTCCTTGACCACAACATACCAAAGTCCAAGGATGGGAGACTTGTGATCTGTAAATTTGGTAAGCCTTCACAAGTACATCAACTGCCTTAATCGAAACGTAGCGACCTACAAATAAAAATGAACGCGGCCATTCAGACTGGAGGCGCTTTTCCAACAGTGGAGACCAAGCATCATAATCAATACCATAAACACCACGAGCAATATTTGCTGGTTGAATTCCCAAGCGTGAGGCATATTGCCAACTGCGTTCCCCAGCAACGACAACACTATTCATGCGTTGCAAATAGGAGCATAAAAACCAGGAAGCTAGGTGCTGTTTCCATGTACCCCGCCAAGGGGTATCCATCGTCATAATTAAGGCTGTTCCACGGAATTCTGAGGCAAAGGCCAACTGACGATACTGTTTGTGTAACCAGCCGCACAGCACGAGGACATCAGGAGATGCTGCCAACACCAAAGTTTTAATTAAATTAGCATCCTGTCTTTCTTGAAGATTCAAAAGGCGGCAGGGAATACCCTGCATTAGTTGATCAGAAAATGACGTTTCAGTACGAGCTTGAAAGGCGATGACGAATATCTCTATATCAGATAAAGATTGTAATTCTCGCCAGCAAGCTGCCATGTAACCGGAGATGTCAGCCCAGCAAAAAACTACTCTCAGCACTTAATTTAATCTCAATTTTTTGAACTTAAAGCAATCTAAACATATTTTAACCTTTTATAAACATTCTAATTCCCAATAATAATTTGTCTTTCATATTAGCATTCTCAACTTTTTTCCACCTTAATTCTCTGACATCATCATAGAATGATTTTTTATAAATAGGTTCAATCCAAGGCTTTCCCGGTCCAGCAAAATGAACCACTGAAGCATCACCAATCATTGATTCAATGGTGGCAATATCAGAAACTTTTTTGTTTAAGGTGAAGTATTTTGTCTTATTAAATTTAATTTCTTCTGGAGTTCTTTTTTTAAAGCCACTGATTACACAAGCATCGCTACCTTCAAAAATTCCTTTATTCTCAATTTTCGCTGCTAATAATGCCCAGCAAGTTTGTTCTAGCCACCAGATATGATTGCTCTTTAAAAGATACTTAGTAGATATATAATTGATATAATCAAGGTCTACTATACCAGGATCGAAGTAAATAAATCCGGAATTAAGCCCAGTTACAATTGGGTATATAATTGGTATCTGCCAGCTTCCACTATATCCAGGAATATCATCTATGCAAAATAAAAAAGAAGGGACTTCTGTAGGCAAGATAAATCGTCTTCTAAAAATAACATCTGAATCACAATAAAGAATTCGGTTACTGGGAAAAAATAGAGAAGTATCTATCAATTTTTTGAAAAGATTTGATTGTTGACGAAGTTTTGAAATTCCAGGATATTTGCCAAGAGTGGAATTAACTACTTCATTTACATCTTTATCTGGAAGAACTATTAAGCCCATATCAGCCAATTTGGCTTTACTATCCAATGTAAGCGATCCGTCACTTAAAATATAAACTGGCTGATTGATTTGTGCCAATTTCCATGTTTCTGCACAAAGAGTAAACCATGTTTGACGAAAGAAGTATTCTCCCAAAAGACTGACCATTATAGGTATATTAGAAGGACTTTCTTGCTCGTTTAAGTTTTGCATTTTATGATGAATTTTTCCTCTTATATCATTTCCAACGTTCTATATCTTTTAGGTGAATGAATGCAGGAATACCAGAATCGCCTATGTAAGCTCAACGAATCTCCTTAACCCCTACATTTTATAGTTCTAATGAGAGTGATTTATCATCCCAAATTCGCAAATCTTCAGTCCCACTCACCCATTATTTGATATTTTTAAGAGTATTTATGCAATACCTCAACTAATCTATCAACACAGTTATTCCAAGTAAACTTTTTAGCATGGTTACGTCCAAGTTGGATATAGCTATCACGTAGTTGTGTATCTTTTTCCAAATTAATTAGAATATCTGCAATCACGGCAGCATTTTCTAATTCCACAACAATTGCTGCTGAACCTCCGACATCAGGAAGAGCACCTCGATTAGCAACTACAGCAGGTACACCGGATGCCATTGCCTCTACCATTGGAATTCCAAATCCTTCATATAAAGATAAAAATAGTAAAGATGATGCCATTCGTAATAATTTAGGCAATTCATCATCAGGTATTATACCTTGCAAAATTACATTATCTAATGTATTTGCTGCCTCTATCAGGCTTGGTTCACTAGAACCAACAACTAAGATTTTTAACGAACTTTTACGAATTTTTAGCTCTTTGGCTACTTCTAGTACATAATATCCTCCCTTTTTATATTTCAAACCGCCAATTAATATTACATAAGGTAATGGAATAGGTGCTTGCAAGTCTTTAATATCAACATCAGCAATTTCAAAAAAACTGTTATCCACGCCATTCCCAACAGTTGTTATTTTTTCAGGGTTTATTCCTAGTAAATCAATTATTCGTTGCTTGCTATAGTTTGAAACTGTACAAATATGGTCGACTCGATTAAATACTTTAGAAATCCATACCTGTGTTTTCCATTTTTGCCATGTATGACCTAAACTATTAGACCAGGGTAAGTTTGGCTCTAATGTATGCATATCATGCATGGTAATTATCATTGGAATCTCTCTGTTCACAGGAACATATTCTGCTACAGGAGAATACAAACAATCGGTTGTGCCAATAAATTTATCCATTTTGGGAAGGCTACAAAACTTCCATAACCGCTCAGTCATTAGCCTTTTATAAGGATAAGTACACAGGTCAAATTCATGTAATGGTGTACGAGGATCAAGTTTTCCATTGGCATCAAAGTATTGATTAGAAACTAATAATGAAATTTCAATATCTTGGTGCTGAGACAGATGAAGTAATATATTATTAATATGTCTTCCTACACCTGTACAAGGTAGATATGTGCGTTCAGGCTGTAAATAAGCAGTAATATGCATTGTGTACTCAGAAAATATATAAATGTGATGAGATTATTTTGCTAATTTATAGAAACAACAAATTAATTTATTAAACATTTAAAACCATAGCTGATTCAAATTAATATTTGAATACAAAAATTTTTGAATAACATTTCAAAATTGTTGTCCTGATTAACTTATATTTATGTTCATATTTATCTATCTTAATTTTTTAAGCCAGGACGCATACATAGCTATCTCAAACAAAGCAGGAAAATTACGTAGTAGTGGTATGTATTTCTTAATAATTCGTAAACCTTCCACTAGGAATTTAGCGTTATAAAAATAATTTTGTTTCATCGGTTGTGGCTGTGGCGGTTTATCGTTATAGATATCAATGAGTAATTCTAACCATTGCTTGACAATAAATTGATAATCAAAATTTTCTCTAACAAAATTAATTCCATTTTCCCCAAACTGTTTAGCCACTTGAGGATTATTCAATAAATACAAAATATTTTTTGTTAGATCTTTGTCGCTTTTTCCTAGCAATCCGGTTTTTTGGTGTACTACAGTATCAAGCAACCCTAATTTAGCAACAGAAACAACTGGAGTACCACAAGCTTGAATCTCCAGAGCACTTGCTGGACATACTTCCGTAGCACCCGTGGGATTCACAACTCCTACATCGGCATTTTGCAAAATTTCAATCTTCTCCATACCTAATAAACCTGCAAAATGCACAGACTCAATTAATTTACCATTCTCATCGGATAAAAATGGACGTATGTAATTAGCTTCATAACTTTCTTCGGCTATCCCCCATTTTCCTAATTTCTGATTTCGATCATATAGTTTACCACTCCCAATAACAATCAGCTTTGCTTCTGGTTTTTCTTTGATGATATCAGACCAAACTCTAGCAAGAACATGAAATCCCTTTGAAAAAACAAGGCTTCCAATAAATACTACTGTATTTCCTTGTTTTAATATTTCATGTTTAGGAACAAAGTGTTCAATATTAAATGGGTCAAAAATCCGAATGGATTTATTAAAAAGCTTATGGTCTCGTAAAATATCTAGTTGCTCTTGACCAGTACAAACATGACCTTTAATTTTTGAACAATCTGTTATTTGATTTAAAGCATGAATGTTAAAATAATTAGTAGAGCGTGCTATGGCTTTTATGTTCAGTTGGCCTAGTTTTTGATATAATTCCTCTGTCCATAGGACTGTTCTAAAGACAAATATATCACATCCTTGGCGTTCACTTTTTTCTGCTGCATCAACTATATTGTCTGCATGATAAACATTCAATGATGGTGGTAACAAATCGATAATATTTGCTATTACTAACACCTCAATTTTTTCTGAATAAAGTTTATTTAAATAATAAGCTGTAGCAAGTTCAGTAAATTCACTTCCACCAATACCAGGATTCCCTTGTTCTGGAAATCTTAGATCTACATTAGGATAGTGTTTATTGTAGACGTAAAATCCTACTTTTATTTTTTTGATCATTATTGTAAACTTAAGTGATAAGTCTGTTTAAGTGTCCCACAATCAAATCTAGTTGTGACAGTTTTTATCATCAAAAAAGTATTCTTTCAACTTTATACAGGATTTTTTAAAGAATGGACTAAGCAGCTAAAATGAAACAGTTGCACCCAATCATTTTTGTATGACCAAGATTTCCTTCTCCGTTGCTATACAAAGATATAAAAATCGCATCTACAAACTCACGATGGGATACTAATCCCATCTGTTAGAATTTCTTAGTAAACCACCTTCTTTGACAAAGCAAATATCTACTTGACCTAAAGCACCATCATAACTTCTCCGTAAAAAACCAGGAAAATCGTACACAAAATAATCTTTATCTGCCATAAAAGAAATCACTTCATGAAAGATAGGCATATCTTTCAGAAATTTAAATAATGAAACTTCTAAAATGAATACCTCCGTTTGACCAAATAACTGTGAACCTCCGGATAAAGCTTCTAGCTCAAAACCCTGAATATCCAGCTTAACTAGTTGAGGTATAGGAATTGCTCCATCTTCAATTAAACTATCAATAGTAGTAATTTTTATAGACCGTTGTTTGCCACTATTTTCTGATTCTTCTGAGAGGAAAGAAGAAATATCAAGATTATCCCCCCAGATGTTAATTTTTAATTCTTCCGGTTTTGCACCAACACCAACCATAAACCAACGAGACCCAGGAAAGTCATTACAAAAACTCTCTAAATATGGCTTCATTTCAACTAGTGGTTCAATCAAAAAACAATTTGCTTTTGGAAAGACACTTTTAGCTATCCGACTCCAATGTGCATGATTTGCACCAACATCAAGAATAGACTGTGGTACAAATCCCCTTGCTCTTAAATCTTGTAGTGATGATTCTAAATTTCCAATGCTACGTTTGGGTGAAGCAGGCGGAAATTCTTTATCTCTATATCGGTGTACTTCTAGGCCTAAACGCCGGAAAATTTTCTTTAATACTTGCTTCATTTTGTCTTGACTTTAGGGTAAGTTCGGAAATTTTGTAATGTTGGAAAAATATTGCGTAGCATAATTTATATATATTTACATACAATACTAACGAGAGCTATGAATGAAGCATACACACTATTAATGTAGCCCAAGAACAATGTGAACTAATTTTACCTTTAATTTTCTCTGAGAACCCAGGGTTTCATCTGAGAGAAGTGTATATTTACCCGAAAATTTAGCAAAAAGCAAGTTAAAACTACAACAAAAATTTTCGTTATGCTGCTAATCTTGTATTTGCTACTTTATTTTATGATAAAAACTGTTAACAAAGCGATTTCTACGCAAACCTTCTTTTATAAAAAGAATAGGTTGGACTATACTGTATTGCCAGTCATATAAACTACTGTATATCCAAGATGATTTAATAAATCTGTATTTTTTAAATAGTGAGCGTTCAGGCATAATTGAATTAAGTGGTATACCTGCCCAATGAAGAAGAATTACCCTTTTTTTGTGATCTAAACCTCCATAATCCCACAAATAGTATTTTCCTTCTTTCGAGTAAATTTTCCCCGATAGTCTTGCCCAACCGTTTTGACAGATACCTCCAATTACTTCTGCCAAATGCCCATAGCATACAGGCTTCATATCGCAGCAATAGTTGATGAAAGCTTGATCTGTATTTCGAGGGTTGAGTTGGTTACGAATTTTCAAGGCACTCTCTGCTAGTTGCTCAAACTCTTCTATTGAAAATAGTCCTTTTCGGGAAGCCCAACGACCAGAGTTAAACCCACGCCCTCGTCCTTGCCTTAATAATTCTTGGCGAAATTCTCCTGGTTCGTAAACTTGATCAATGGCGCAGTCATAATGTAAAAAATCAAACCCAAAATTTTCTACTGCTTCAATAAAAGGTTTGAGATCCGCCAAGATGATTTGCCTAGCATCTAAATACATGAAATAGTCTAGTGGTCCCCAAAAAGTTGCATAGCGTCGGAACCAGTAGGGGCCTGTAGGCGTGTAACCCAGCTCAAATGCTTGACCGATCGCCTCTAAACGAGAAAAGGATGAATCAGTATATACTTCAAATTTGTAAGTATCGCTTAATTTTAGCAGGCGATCGCACTGGTCATTAAACGGAATCAAAATCAGGCGTAGTTCAGGGTTGAAGGTGCGGTAACTGTTGAGGAAAGCGATCGCCCAATCATAAACAACGTCATTAGCCGAAAAATAGACTCCAATACTCTGAGCATGAGACATATAATTGCTAATATAATTACTTAATTAACTTAACCTCAATATATTCCTCTATATTTACGTATAGCTACAATCCATTGAATAGGAAGCAATTCACGTATTTTACTAATAATGTTTTTTTGGAACCAAAAACCTTTATATTCATTAATAAAATACCAATCTTTTTGAAATGATTTACCAAAGTATTTTCTGCAAAGAGACCAACGTTCTCTAGTAAAGCTCAACAAATCTCTAGATGCTCCTCCTGATACATCAAATTTAGAGATGACTAAAGGAATTTCTAGAAAGCGGTAACCAGCCACGTACAGTTTAGCGAGGAAATCATGATCTGCACACCAAGTTAACAAAGTATTAAAGGGGTATTTAACTTGCAGTGCTCTTTTAACAAAAACACTTTGATGGCAAGTAGGTATTTCACGCCATATTATAGATAGAGGATATGGCTTGCGTTGATAGGTACGATAGCCATATTTATCATTGACAATAGATTCAAATTTTCCATAAACAACATCTACGGAATTTTCTAGGTATTCTGAAACTTTAGTGAGTGTATCTTCTGCAAAAAACTTATCCCCAGAATTCATAAATACTATCCAATCTCCAGTAGCAGTCAAGGCTCCTTTGTTCATTGCATGATAAATTCCAGCATCTTTTTCACTCACCCAATAAGTTATTATATCATCATTTACGCGCAGGAAATCCAGTGTGCCATCCTGCGAACCACCATCAATTACAATGTATTCTATATTTGTATATATCTGAGAAGTAATACTAGCAAATGTTTCGCGTAAATCTTCAATACGATTATAAGTGACTGTAATTATAGAAATACTAGGTAAGCTATCGTCAAATGTTTTTTGGTTACTATGCAAACGTCTGCCACCAACAAATTTTTCCATAAAATAGTTTATGTAAAATAAAAAATTTGTATTTTCTCGCAAAATGTAAAAAAGTTTATCTATAATTCAATTATTTTAGCACTGTACCATGCTCTAAATAAAAGTTGATTTTGCTTTTTTAATTACAAAAATTCTTGATTATAGTGAGGTAGATAATTTACTTACTATAAACATCTGCATCAGTTAATTTTGTATCTGGATCAATTCTTCCAATATTATCTGTTGGATACTTCCAGTATTCATTAAACAAATAATTTAAACGCCCATTTTCACTTGTGTCCCAACGTCTTCCTCTCAATCCAAAAAGCAACTGCACTGTACTTGCCAAATGAATAGCAGTTTTGTGGAGTTCTTCTTTTATAAAAGCCGCTAATGGAATCCCATAAGCTCCACAGCCAAGTAATGCAATATCGAACTCTGTTGCTTTTATCATTCCCTTCATAAAGTTTAATGCTTCAAACCACGAATAAAATTTATCTTGCTCAGGAGAATTGCGCTGAATTGCACGTATTGTTTTTAATTCAAAATCTGGCAATATATTAGGATTTTTGAATAAAAATTTGCGATTTACATATTGCTTTTTAATATCTTCAGCAAATGGATGAACCACTAAAACGCGTTTTCCTTCGAGTTTTTGCGACCACGGATTTTCGTAAAGCCAAGGTTCAATATCTAACATTCTAATATAGGTAGCTTTTGGGCAAATCTTAGATATTATTTTTTCTTCGTTAGGTAATCCTAACAAGCCCATGACATCTATTGCGGAAGAAGCACCTAAATATACTTCTGAAAATCTTTCGAGAAACTGAGATTTATGAGTTGGGAAAAAACCTGAATATTTTTCCATAGTAAATCTAACAAGTGCATTATAACGTTTTTCATACCAAGGTATTTCCTTGAGAAAATGTTGAATACACTCATATTCTGTTGTTCCCCATCTCCCTAAAAAAAATGGCTCTCCTTGAGCCAGAAGTTCAAAAATATAATTATTAAGCTTTTGTCTTTTAAGAATTTCTTTATCACCGTAAAATTCTGGCAAATCATCTAAAAATGAACATGGATTTTCTTTTAAAATTCCAATATGGTAGTTAGAACCAAGTAAATTTAACCCATATTTTAAGCCCATTTTAATTAATTTAGAAGTTTTATTGCCCATATTTAAATATTATAATTAATTATCTTATTTTTTCAAATTTAATTTGATTAACTTTTTAATACGGCTTGTACGAAAGTATAAACATGACCATGCAAATTTAACTAAAGATAAAATTGAGCATTTCTTTGGTTCCATCTGAGATGGAAACCAAGAAAATCTTTCACATAATTGTTCACTGTAGTAAGTGTAAAGATGGCGCATAGGTACATAATTTTGAGATGACCAGGGTTTATCTGCTCCTGTATAATGAATTATTTTTGGATTTTGCATTCGGTTGGTTATTTCCTCATGTTGAGGTAAACCTAACAACTTTTCTTTATATAACCGTGCTTCTACATTCCAAACTCCTGGTAGGTGACAATAATTTTCCCAGAAAATCACATTCAAAGCATCCTGATCTGCAAAATGCAACTTACTAGAATTTTCTATACAAAATTCTAAAACAACGTCACCTGATTTTTTAAGCCGCCAATCAGTAGCATCAATTAGCATCACTCCTGAATTAAAATAAATATCTTCATTAGCAAAATTAAAGTTTTTTCTAAAAATATATTGATAAGGTAATTGGACATGGGGAACAGCACCAATCGGTTTACCTTCTAGCTCAAAATCAAACAATTCACTTAGGTCAGCTAAAACAACAATATCACAATCTAAATAGATGACTTTTTCGCAGTTTTTGCATTGATTTAACCCGTAAATTCGTGAATAGTTATTGAGATTAAAATGCTTTTGAAAAGCAGGTAGAGAACTAAATAATTCTAGATTAATGGGAATTACTGAGACTGTGGCATCAAAGTGAGTGCAAATTTTTTCAATTCTTTGAATATTCTCCTGGGAAATATCTGGTGATAAAATATGAAACTCAAATTTCTCTGGGCTAGATGTGTTTTCCAATATTGAAAGTATTGTTACTGCACAGTATCGAGCATAATGGTTATCTGCTGACAGTAAAATGTAAACTTTTTCCTTCACTTGATTCGGCATTGATAAATTTTTTTTCAAATTAAATATAATTTATATTTTGCGTGCAACACAAAAATATCCTGATGGATATAATGAATCTAAAGTTTTCATTTTTTTACTTATATAATTACTTTTCTTCAATAAAAAAACAAAATAAAAAAGCATTATAGGTAAAATTTTCTCTATTAACGGTAAAAATCTAGAAAGGTTAGCAGTCATATATGACCAAGATTCGATTGCACCCCCTACCACTTCAAAGACTTCCAACTTAAGTCCCACTGAGCTTATAATTTCCTTGAGTGTGAATTCTGTGTACCGATAGTAATCATAGGGTGATTCATGAATGCGTTCAAAAAAAGGTACATTGAGTATAACTACTCCATCTTTTCTTAACAGGCGGTGAATTTCTTGCAATAAACTCTTGGGTTCAACTATATGTTCTAAGACATCTGAAAGTATTACTGTATCAAATGAATTATTTTCCAGAGGAATTGAATTGTTAATATCGCATAATAAATCGGCATAAGGGTTAGGATAAAGAGAATTGTCCCAATCTATACAGTAGTGAGAATTTGATAAGTCTTTGTATAGTCCATATAAAGGACACATTCCACATCCTAAGTCCAATAGATCACCTTTAACATAAAGAGGTAAATATTGACCATAAATTCTTGCTGTAGATTCAGCAAAAATCCAACCACTTGGATGAAAATTAGGGTTTTGTTGATTAACTCCTAGTCTATTATTTATTACAGAAAACTTTGTTTTTTCCCAATTAGATTTATTTTTCATATTATAAAAATTTTGTTTAATGGTTTTTGTTTACTAATTCAATGTATTACAAGCTTGAAGAATAGCTGACTGAAACCGTTCTATTGAGTAATCTTCTATAAAAGAAGAGTAACTATATTCATCTATTTTGAAATCTGTATCAATCAATTTTTCAATCGAAATTGCTATGTCTTCTGGTTGGCTTTCTGTAGCAACTTTCCAAGTATACTGGTTTATAGTTTTTTCCATAATGTAACCTTTACTAACAACGACTGGTTTACGGTGTGCCATTACTTTTATTAGTATATTACTACTAAAAGGATGATTATAATAATGTAAAAACACTATATCTGATAACTGAATTAATTCAGAAAACTCTTCTTCATCCCTTATGTAATAGTTAAGATCAATATAAGAATTATTGATTAGGACTTTTTTGTAAAACTCTATCTCCTGTTCTAAGGAGTTTGATTTTTCAAGTCTTAGTTCTCCTAGAACCAGGAAAAAATATTTTTTAAAATCAAGTTTAGAAGCTGATTCAAGAAATAAAGGCAGATTCTTTCTTGGCGTTATGATACCTAAAAGAGAGATTATTTTTCTACCTTTGGCAGCTTGTTTAATTTTTTGCAATAAATTTATATTAATATTTGATTCTACTTGTTGATTAATTTCAATTAATTCAGGGAGATATAAACAAGTTAATTGTTTAATATTTTTAGAAAAAAAACGTTGATAAATAGGGTGGAAAACCAAAATTGCTCGACAAGATGGCAAAGCAAAGTTTTTCTCACGATTAAAATTTATTCTACTTATTTCTAAACCACATTGTATTTTGGATTGATAAGAGGGCTGAACATACAAACCAACCCATTTCTTAGGCATAAAGAAGCGAGAAATGAATATTGGGACTGCGGGCATTATAGAATCAGCATGTGTAAAAAATACTGGTATATTTTCATCTAAATCTTTGAGCAGCCTTTTTACTCTCATTAGATTAATCAAAGAAGCAAATCGAAAATGCTGCATTCCTGGTAATTTAGGTGCAAAATAATCAATAGTAAACAAAACTCTGTAAATAATTTTATCTATAGGCTTGATATTGATATCGATTACTTGACAATTGTTGAGCTTTTCTTTATTAAGATTTTCTTTTAGTTTTCGGTTATTACCACAGCAAGCATATACAAAAAAATTATTATTACTTAATATTGACAAAATTTTCATGAAATAAAGTTCGAGATGGCCGCCACCATGATTTCCTATAAAGGCTAAATCTACTAACAGTATTTTTTGCATTTTTAATGAATTAAATTTAAAACAATTCGATACGATTTTTTATAGTTTGACTAAGAATTTACTGGTATAACTCCATATACTTTGAAGCGTGTAAGTCAAACCTACTTTTCACAAATATGGAAACCTAGTTGGCAAAGAAAGCGAAAACGATCGCTCTCTAATTCTGCAACACTTGATGATATAGCTCAATATATCGCTGCGCCTGAAGTTCTAGGGGGTATTCCTCTAGGGCGATCACTCGACAATTTTCACTCATTTTCTGCCGTAGCTGGCTATCTTCAAGTAATTGGACAATGCCATTACAGAAATCTTGAGTGTCTTCTGGTTGAGCCAAGTAGCCAGTCACTCCTGGACGCACTAAATCAGATACTCCACCAACTTTGAAGGATACCATTGGTGTTCCACAAGCCATGCTCTCTTGTAGTACCAAGGGTAAGTTATCAGCACGGGTAGGAAAAACAAATAAGTCAGCCGCAGAGTAAGCCATTGCCTTGAGGCGATCGCTGCTTACATACCCAAGTTTTAAAGTTGGTATGCCAACTAAATCAGCAATTTGTTCGCCTCCCTTACCCAAAGTGAGTAATAACGTTTCTGGCTTTAAAACTTCAGGGAAGTTTTGCAGAGCTTTTATAAGTAAATCCCCACCCTTACGGGAATCCCTCAGAATTTGTGCACCAAACATGAGAACTTTTTTGTTTGCTGGAATACCTAATATCTCTCTACATTTTTCTGTATTTAAAGGTTTATAAGCCTTTGTATCAATACCATACGGGATATAATAAATCGGAAAGCGACTGAGCATACTCTTTTTCGCCTGCTCAGTTAGCCATTTGCTAGGAGCTACTATACTGAGGTGAGATTTACTATAAACCCAGTTTTTCAGTTTCCATTCTAAACGCGTATTATCTCTGGCGATCTCTGGATATGTTTCAGGATAAGGACACTGACCACAGCCTTGTTTCCAGCGATCGCAATCATAAGTATAGGAACAATGTCCGGTAAAGCTCCACATATCATGGAGGGTAAAAATAGCAGGTTTATTTTCAGTTAATTTTGGCATTGCTAAGTAGTTAAAATAACCAGTATGTAGATTATGAAAATTTATAATATCTGCTTGAGTATAAAAAGGATGATTGTAGTTATCAAATGTGCTGATCAGATGGATATAATTTAATCCCAAGAACTTAGTCAAGCGGGATAATTGATTTTCTAAACGATATTTCCGATAGACAACAGCAACCCGATCGCTATCAAATTCAACATTGCCAACCAACAGGTTGGAGTGAATGCCTTGTGTCAATAAACCTTGGTGTAGTCGGTAGGCTGCGATCGCTGCTCCACCAGAAATATCCGATTGGTTGATGTGTAGAACATTCATATAAAATTTAAGATATAAAGTTCAGCTTTCTTTTTACTGCTGATAATTGCCGACGAATTTTCATAATTGGCTGATCTTGTTTTCGCATATTTTCACCTCCAAAAATATAGTCGAAGGTGTGTTGGTCTGCTTCTCGATGCCTAACCATAAATTCAGGATGCTTAATTTCCCAAATATCGGTTACTGGCAATTTGGAACGTGGGCTATCACCGGTTGTATGAGCAGCATCTGGTCGATTAAAACCTAGATTTGTAATCAGATTTTGATTAGGTGCTATCACTAAACCACTTTGAGACCAACAAGCATAAATCCATTGATAATCCCACGTGTCTAATACTTGTGGGTCTTCATACATTTGGTCAAAAATATTTGTCCAATATTGTTGTTCGTAGCAATCTTCAAAAATGTTTTCAAGTAAGCCTTGCTGTTTAAACTCCGGCCAAGTTTTCATGTAGTAATCGTAATGTTGCCAAGCTCTTCGCCAAGAAGCCCAGCCCCAGCCGTGCATATATTTTGAGAAGTAATAGCTGTATTCAGTTATACCTTGATTAACAGAATTATCACCATTAATGTGCATAATTCTTTCATCATGTCTATAACGTTCCAGCATCGCCTCACAAAAGCTAAAAAATGATGGTGCTGGTAAAGTATCGTCTTCTAAGAATATGGCTTCTTCAACCTGGGAAAAAACCCAGTCGAATCCGGTAGCTTCTCGACGACCACATCCTAAGTTCACATCTGAAAAATCCGTAAAAACTTCGCAATCCCAATCTACATTATTAATAATTCCTCTAGCTTGTTGGCACTTTTCCGCTTCTTCAGAAAAGCGTGGACCGTCAGCAATTACAAATAATTTTTCAGGTTTTGCTTGGGCAATAGCTGCAAATACCTGTTCGGTCAAATCAGGACGGTTAAAAATGAGAAAACCTACGGGAGTTTTGAGAGACATGGCTATAAATATAATCAATTTACTTTGCTCAATATAAAATTGAACGTCAATAGCTTAATCATAAATATTGAATGCTGCCATAAAATTTTAAAAAATGATTGTTTTTTTAATTTATTTTTTATTTGTTTAGAACGCAACTAATTAATTACATAAAATAAATTATGTGTTATTATTACTGTAACTCATTTTTATTTTTCATAAATTCATATCTTTGCTTAATTATTAGACAATAAAAACTGTATGTAAATTAGCTGTAAATGCTTGTACTAACTCGCTGCAAAATTTGCCGTACTCTATTTTTCAGGAAAAGCTTAATGGCTTGCTGACGAATTTTAAAGGACTGGGTACACTTGAGTGCCTCGTGAATTTGATTATTGGCACCCTCGACTTCACCTGCGGAAAGCATTTTTCTAGCAGTATCAAGAGCGCAGAGCGCGGAATGCTCTCTATTTTGATCTAATAATTTGCTAACAATTGTATTGGGTAGGTAGTTAGGTAAGTATGATTGAACAATCTCAAGACCCCTACGCACATCTTGAATATTTTCGCCTGTACGCATACTATGTCCACTATTGGAAGCTGATCGTAAACGATATACTGCCAGTGGTTCAACTTCGTACCAAACTGGATACTGTGTAGATATTCTTACCCACATTTCCCAATCTTCATAATAAAATTTGAAGTGTATATCAAAGCCTCCTAGACTTTCGTATACTTCACGCCGTACTACGATTGAGGGTGTTTGGATATATTGCTTAACAATAATGCGCTCTAACCAATTACTCAACACTCCACTTTTTGGTTGCAATAATTCTGATAGAAATTGCCAATGTCCATGTTCATCCATAAAAATATGGCGACAGAAGGCAGCACCTACTTCTGGTTTTTCCTCAAATGCCTGCTGCATTTTAGTATAAAAGCCTTCGCGCACACAATCATCACCATGCAGTAGATGAATTAATTTGCCACGCGATCGCTTTAAACAAGTGTTAAAGTTTAACGTATGACCTACATTCTCCGGTTGTCGATAAAAGCCAACACGGCCTCTTCCTAGTTCGGCAACTACTGCTTCAGGATCGTCTTTCGGAGAGCAATCATCAATTACCTCTATCTGCATCACCTCAGGCCCTGGATCTTGGGCTAATACACTAGCTAGTGTTTCGCGCAGATAGTTTGCACAGTTATAAGTAGGTATCATTACAGACCATAATGGCCGGCTTGTACCATCTGCAACTGGCGAAATAGTAGCCCGATATAGATGCTGTTCATTCATGGCAATTAACTCTGTCACTAGGCTGTGAAATTTAGCAAATTTTTAAGAAACATGATTTAGATTTGTATCTTTAAAGATAAAGTCACGCATTTGCTGACCAATGGCTTCAAAGGAAAAAGCTTGTTCTGCTCGACGACGTGCCTGCTTTCCTAATTCACGCCCAAGAGTTGGGTCATCTAAAATACGACCTAGTGCCAACGCTAAAGCTGTTGGGTCTTCTCTTGGTACTATGATTCCGCCTGAAGCTTCACCTTCGTTAAAAATATCGCGTATACCGTTAACATCGGTTGCGACTACAGGTAGTTCGCAAGTTATTGCCTCAATTGGTGCAACAGGAAAACCTTCATGTCGAGATGAAAGAACATAAACATCTGCTGCTGAGATGTATTGCCAAAGCAAGGTGCGATCGTGAATATATTCATTTACCCACAAAACATTTGTTAGTTGCATTGTGGCTATACGTTGATGTAATTCTGGTGCATCACTACCTGAACCTACTAAAAGTAAACACAATTCTTGATTTGGACGCTCACTACAAATTTGTTTCCAGGCTTCCAGTAGAATATCTAGACCCTTGTGGGCAATGTCTATGCGACCATGAGAAACAGCTACACGAGCATGATTTGAAATACCTAAAATTTTTCGTGCTTGGTCTCGATCCATAGGATGCCATGTTGTTACATCCATTGGATTGAAGATTTGTGCTAACTTTTGGGATAGTAGCTGATAGCGATCACTCACACGCTGGATTTCTGTTTTTGGCCCAATAATCAACCCTGTACTTGCTCGTAGTGCAAATGGGCGTATTGGGCGTTCAAGACGACTGCGCTGATAACTACCCCCTTGGAAACTGGCAAATACAGGCAGTTGTATTAATTTTCCTAATAGGACGCACACATCGAAGCTAGGATTTTCGTAATCTTGAAAGACAATAGCATTAATACCTTGTTGCTTTAATTCGTGAGTCAGCAATCCCAGCGGTAAAACTAAATAAGAATCTAGACTTTTACACAAACTTCTACCCGATATTTTCATTGCAAGACATATGTAGCGAAAAGTACGATGAAGCCAGGGTGATGGTAACATACAAACTGTTGCACCAGTGGGTTCATGCTTAAAGTGCAATGTTTGTGAAACACGAGATGAGATGAATATCAACACTGTCTGCACACCTACAAGTTGCAGAGCCTCTATATAGTTGAACATCCAACCCCCTGTTTGCTCGGTGCGAAATATTTCTAAGGAAACTCCGACCGTATCAAAAAAGTCCTCAAACAGACCACCACAAGACATCAAAGCGATTGTTGGTTGTGACTGAGTACTTTTCAAAACTAGATCCAGATTTTTTTCATTAGCATGAGTAGTTAACATTTTTATATTTTCTAGTCTGTTTGTCATAAAAATTTTTGAGGTAATATTGTTCGGAATCTTTTTTCGGCTGTCTATTTTTTTCTGTTTGCGAGCTTAAATGGCTCATGATTTTTTTGTTTTTTTTTCCGTTTTGTGAATTATTTTTTTATTTTTAAACTTTGTTCCTATTAAAGTCTAAAGTCCCAAAATGCAGCCATATGTTACTGTTATACAATCATGGTATTTTTCTATGATTATTCAGGAGCTAAAGATTCAAGTAAAAGACGAATACCAGATTGCACCGACCATTGTGGTTGAAAATTTAATAGCGAAATGAATTTTGTAATATCGGCTTGAGAATCTTGGATGTCTCCAATTCTGGGTCTTGTAAAATTAATGTCTGATTTATAGTTTGGAAACATATTTTGTAAAATATTTATTAGTTGCATGAGGGAAGTTTCTTTGCCTGTACCAACATTACATATTATGCAAGAATTGTTGGGTGTAGAAATAGTAAGGGCTTTTGTAAATGCAGATGCAACATCTTGCACATAGATAAAATCTCTGGTTTGTGTTCCATCTCCATAAATTGTAATTGGTAAACCTTGACTTATAGCTTTAGTAAATATAGAAATAACACCAGAATACGGTGAAGAAGGGTCTTGGCGAGGGCCAAATACGTTAAACAGTCTGAGAGCAATAAAAGATATGTTTAACTCTTTAGCAAATAAACTAGCATATTGCTCACTTACTAATTTTTGTAAACCATAAGGGGAAATGGGAATTGTCTGTTGGTCTTCTGAAATCGGTAAATTAACTTTGTTTCCATACACAGCTGCTGAACTAGCAAAGACAAGTTTCGGAATTTTTAAAGCTTGACATAAAAGAAGCACAGCTATAATTGCTGAAAGATTATTATGATGAGTTTCTAAAGGTTTGTGCCAAGATAAATTAACAGATGGGGTTGCTGCTAAATGAGCTATGCCGTCAATTGGTTGCGTAAAATCTTCTGCTCTACATTCCAATATATCTTTGCATACAAATTTCAAACGAGAATGTTTAGGTAAGTTTTTTAAGCTACCTGTGCTTAAATTATCTACTACAGTTACACTGTGACCTTCTATTAAAAGTTGTTCCGTTAAATGAGAACCAATAAAACCTGCTCCTCCAGTTATAATAAAATTCATTATGGTTATTTCTCCAATTATTTATTTTATTAATATCTTTGGTATCTATATTTGAGTAAGATAGGAAGCTATTTCTTTTATGAAAAACTGAGTAACACTTGAATAGTCTGCTTTCTATTTGCCTATTATCTATGCTAGAGAAACAGAGTTGGCTTATTTAAATATGAAACCACTTTGATAGTCGCTTGATAAACTCTTCTCCATTCCAGTTGCCAACAGCGAAGCGAGGTAACTGGAAATAGTCACTTTGTTGCCAAATAATATCTTCATTTGTAGAGCAAGCACAGTTGAATCCGACTGATTTAGTTAGCTCAACTGTTTCTGCTGTGCGATCGCCAAACGGATAAGAGAAACTGGTGACTGGACGATGCAAAATTTTCTCTAAATCAGTTTTGCTTTGCAGGATTTCATCACGTTGCAGTTTTGTTGACTGTGATGAAAGAAATGGATGGCTAACTGTATGTGCGCCAATTTCTACAAGTTCCCCATCAGCTAATGCAGATAATTCTTCAAGTAACAGAGGACGATAAGTTTGACGTGCTGTGGATTTGCTGGTACTCCAGGTATGGGTATCTGCTAAAGCTTGCAGTCGCTCACTAGCAGACAAAGGTCGCAATACTTGCCAAATTGTGTAATAAAAATCCATTCGCGAACCTGGTGCGGCTTCCCAGGCTTTACAAGTGCGATCACGCTGATAATCCTCTAAAGTATAATCTGCTGCTGTACCTAAATCCCACTGATGAACACTACCGTTAATAGTCAAGGAAAGCTTTTCTGGTAATTTACCCGGTTTTAACAGTAGTCGTTCTAACTCATCCCACCAAAACTCGCGTTCTTGTCCTATATAACCAGTGCTGACAAAGACTGTTGCTGGAGTGTTATATTCTTCTAACAGGGGTTTTGCATTATGGAAATTATCTGCATAACCATCGTCAAATGTGATAACTACTGCCCGGTTTGGAATATTGCCATCCCGATAAGTTCGCACAAACTGCTTCAGGCTCAGAGGATGAGCATATTTTTGCAAAACTTCTAGCTGTTCAGCGAAGTTCTGGGGAGTTACACATAGTCCCCAAGGGTCTAAATCTACTTCGGCAACACGGTGGTACATCAAAATCAATGCCTTTGATGCAATTCGTTTCTGAGCCTGCTGAATTACTCGCTGTAATCGACCGAATCCACGTATTACCATAACGTTTATTCTGGTTTTACTGCTCTGACCGTGATTAAAACTTGATAGCTTGGGTCGTGATAATCCAACTCTTGTTTTTCCAGTTCCTCAGTTGCTAATCCCTGGAGAAAGGAAGTTGCTGCTAGTACATTGCCATAGGTATTGATCAGCACATTTTCTTGGGGAAAGAATTCCTCAAACAACTTCTGCACAGATATAGCAGTGAAACTCCAACACCAGTAATCTTTCCACTCGTCAACACTAATCTGGGTAATTCCCGGAATGGTAATTAAAGCCACGCCGCCTGGTTTTAATATGCGGTAGATAGTTTTGAGTGCAGCCTGGATATCATAAATTAGATGCAGAGTTTGTGTTAACACAAGACAGTCAAATGCCTCTGAAGGAATATTCTCAGCATTAGCTAAGTCACCAACAATAGTTGCATCTGGGTTGCCTTCTTTAACGTGCAGCACATCGCTTTTGGTAATGCGATCGCCTCCAAATCTAGTCGTGTAAAAATTATCACCTATTTCTAGGACTCTTCCGCAAATATCTTCAGCCTGCTGAGAAAGAAAATTTTCAATATAGTAACGGTCAATTGGTAGGCCTCTGTCAGAACCAAAGTATTGACTGATAGGTTTTACCCGACGCAAATCACCAAATTTTACCTCTCCTACTAAAGGAGAATATTTTACTTCTAGGAGATGAGACTTGAGCTTCATCTGAATAGACACAGGTAATGTCTGTCGCGCAATTGATTTTATAAATCCTTTCATACGTGTTTTTAGATAAAGATGGCGTTGTGATAAATAATACATATGAGGATGGCGGTAAGGAAATAGGGCTGTGTTGAGTGCTTGCCAGACTTTTTTTTCTTTGACATCTTGTTGAGATAAATATTTCTCTACCCAATTTAAGAACGGCAAATTTTGACTATTGTAAACTCCTTGAGCTTTCGCTACGTAACAACAGCTTTGGGGATGTTGGCGATATCTGTCCCAACATCCACTTTCTACAAATACAGGGAATTGAAGACAGACTTTGTAAAAGAACACTTGATCCTCAAACATCCCTCGAAAGGACTCCTCGAATCCACCAACATCTTTGGCTACATCACGTCTGATGAGAATGCTACAAGTACCTGGAGTTTCTGCGGAACCGTCTAAAAACAGGGTTAGTAATGTTGGGGGTTCTACCAAAGTATCAGGTATTACACCCAAAACTCTTTGGCGCTCGTGTTTCGCATCCTCTGTATTACCTGTCCAACTGAACCAGATCATGGTTGAGCCATAAACCATCGCAGCTTCCGGTTGTGCTTCTAGGATTGCTACCTGCTTTTCCAGTTTTTGGGGTAGCCATATATCATCAGCATCTAGTAAAGCAATATACTCACCTTTAGAGTGGCGAATACCTAAATTGCGTGTCGCACTCATACCCAGATTTTGATGACCTTCATGCTCCAGATAACGCACTTTGTCAGGGTATTGTTGAGCATATTGCAAAGCAATCCCAGTGCTCTCGTCGGTTGAGCCGTCGTCGGCTAACAAAAGTTCCCAGTTATCGTAGGTTTGACTAAAAACGCTTTCTATGGCTTCGATAAAGAATTTTTCTCCAGCATTCAAAAAGATGATGATGCAGGAAACTAAGGGTTTCTTATTTATCTGTTCACTCATGAAACCACCTCAATAGTTGCTGGGCAAATTCTTCTCCATTCCAGTTATTGGCTGCCAACCAAGGACTTCTCAAATTTGAGCCATAGACCGTTTTAACAATAGATACTGCTGCTGTTGGTAACATTCAAATCAAGGATTTTGTACTGTGATAAAACTGTGTTTATTAATATGCGATTCACGCTTGTTTTTCCAGTTTATCATTTCCTAATAATTTTAAATAAAACCTATATCTCTGTTCACAAATGACTGATTGTGAATAGTAGTTTTTTATGATAGCTTGAGCATTTTTGCAAATCATAAATGTACGTTCTAAATCTTCTAACAAGTATTCAATAGCCCAGCAAAATGATTTTTTATCTTCAGCAATAATTACACTTTCTAAATGCTTTGAATTTATCCCATCGAGTGCTAGCTTCGTAGCTATAACAGGGATACCTTGAGCCATAGATAATAGTATTTTACTTCTTAAACCTCCACCTATTCTCAAGGGAGCTATACTTATACTATTTTTCGTTACTTCGTATAAATCATCCACAAATCCTGTGAACTCAACGCCACTTGGATGTCCCTTATATTTGTCTACTGTTTGTTGATGCCACTCTCCTACAACATAAAGTTTTAAACCAAATTTCCTGAAAATTTCTAATGCTACTTCCTCAATAAACCATTCAATAGCATCTTTATTAGGGAAATGTTCTTCCCATCCGACAAATACTAATTTTGTTGGTTTACAAAAATTATTCCTATCAATTGGAATGAAGTATTGATCTAGAATAGGAAACGGAGAGATAAACAAATCGATATTGCTAGAAGAATTTAAAGCCCATTTTAAAATTTCATATTCGCTTTCAGTGAATGTAATTATTCCATCGAATTTTTTCAAAAAAGAAATCTCTATACATTTATAATAATTATGAATATAACTACTATAAAACGAGTTTATTTGTTTGGCTTTAATATGGGTTTCAATTCTATTAAATCTACATTCATGCTCGATAAATACTTTTTTTACTGTGCCTGGTAGAGCAGTAACTAAGTCTATATTTTCATCAAATTCTAACTGAACAACATCAATCTTATCTTGAATAATTATTTCATTAATTTTATCAATATATTGTTTTTTATGAGGCAAATATGGATTGTACAAGTACATACTTGCAAATTCGTCTTCTATAGATGGTATTTCTTTTTGATTGATCACATTTTTTTGGGTAATATTTTTTTTTCTTAAAAGTATCTTAAATATATTTATCAAATGACGAGCTGTATTAATTACATTTGAACCAAAATTTTTACTATTTAAAGTATCACTTGTACTTAAGTTATCACTTTGTTCAAATATATATATTTTTACTTTTGGTAAAAGAGTTTGAAGTTCGTTAATTTCTTTTTTATTTGGTTTATATTCTTGGGGTATGATTAAACTAATATTACACTTATGACTTAAATTTTCAAGAACACCAAATTGTGCAATGCTTGATCCACCAGTGAAAGGATAAATTTGATAATATGAAACAATAAGTATGTTCATTGTATTCCTAATTGCTAATTGTCCTAAACCCAACTTTCAAAAAAATGAACAAATTTTTTAACTTGATACTGGGGATCAAACTCTTGCCGTTGACTATTTTGAAAAGCCAGTTTCGATAATTCTGTATATAAGTTATCGTCAGTACGTAATAGTCTGATAGCATCCACATAGGCTTGAGGCTTATCAATAGGTTCAATTAAAATTCCTCCCTTGCCCAGAGTGTAGGCAATACCACATCTATTAGCAGCAACTACAGGAATGCTGTTGATTTGAGCTTCAACGATAACTCGACCAAAAGCTTCCTCAAACTGAGAAGGAACCAGCAGGATATCCGTAAGTGCATAAACATGACGCATATCCTGCTGGTGTTCCCAAATCTCCACATTAGGGAGTGTGTCAACTTGTTCTAAAAGAGAGTTTTGCAATTCACTGTAACCTGGCCATTTGCCTTTGACAAACAGAAACTTTTCTTCAGGTAATTGACGAGCTACTTCTATTGCTACATTTACTCCCTTCTCAGGAATAGGATTGATGAATGTAATATATTCGCGTTGGCGATGACTAACCTGATAACGCTCTACCTCTATAAAAGGCAAAATAACTTTGGGTACATGTGTACTAAGTTGGGTAACAATTGACGCGGTAAATGGTGAATTCGCCAGTACTTTAACACCATCAGGAATTAAAGTATTATCACCAGATTCAAAGCCTGCCATATCTCTCGCAAAGTAGATAGTCAAATAAGCTTGACTTGCAGCGTAATTGAGTAATGGACAAGTAGGAGTGGTATGACCAAGAACAACATCAGGTTGATATTCCCTTAGCCGTTTGTCCAGAAATTCTAGCCATGAGTGTTCATTAATAAATCTACTAGGAGTAATCACACGCCAGCATGGATAACCAAGCTCTTCGTCCCTCGAAAGGGGAAAAAGTATCCGAAGATGCAGCAAGGAATACCAGCACGACTTCCAGTAATATGCTGATCGCCACTTAGGGACATAGGGCAAATCACGGGTACAGATTACTTCAATTTGCCAACCCATCTCAAGTAGACTTTTGAATAAGTAAAGAGCTGATTGCTCACTACCACCGGATATATCAGGATAGAAAGGGTACTGAGAAACAAATAGAAGTTTAACCATTATTAATAATAATTAATAAAAATCAAAATTATAATACTTACATCTTGCACCAGTTGCTTTATTGCGATTACAGGGCGGTGGGCAATGCCAAAAATTCGCTCAAACCCTGATTTTTACGTTGTGGGCATTGCCCACCCTACGGTTATTGAGAATGGTGCAAGATATCAGAATAGGTATTTTGAATGGTACATCCTATTTTTCGTATTAATGCGCTTTTAATTTATATTTATTTTGAGATATTAACTGCTTATTCTTCGCCAAGCTCGTGGTTGATAAAATAAACATTGACTCATATTAATAGACTCATCAACTTTGAATCCAAAAGCTTCAACCGCATCTAAATAATCATGCCCAGGTTGACCTATTAGAACCTTCATAATGTAAAAACCAGGTTTTAGTCCAAAATATGGCATTTGAAGCTGTATTTCTTGCCGTTCAGCTATAAGGTTAAATGTTACTTTATCACTAAAACTACTCAAGCGAAGCGTAGTTCCTCCTTCTCCAACCTTCTCTTGAATTAAAATAATTATGCCTACATCTTTAAGAGAGCAATGAGCTTTATAACCTATACAAAAATTAGTAGGTTGACCACATATAGGTGATTCAATGATTTTTCCTTGATAATCTTGAAAACATAGATAAGTAATATCCAAGCCTAAACTTTCATTTTGAGGTTTTTCTGGTAGGAATAATGGCCCTGTAGAGTATTCTGCCTGTTCCCTCGAAAATAAATCTGCTTCATACCTGCTCATAATCGCATGAGGTTCTCCAGAGGCAATAACATTCCCACCGGAAAGGTAAACTGCCGAACTACATGCTGTTAAAATCACATTTGTATCATGAGAAACTAGTATTAAAGCTGTGCCATTTCTGCGTAACTTACCCAGACGATGAAAGCATTTAACTCTAAACTTCATATCTCCTACAGCCAGCACTTCATCAACCAGCAAAATATCAGGGTTCGTATGAATCGCACTAGCAAAGCCTAACCGCGCTGCCATCCCAGAACTGTAGCTCTGCACAGGTGCATCAATCGCATCACCAATTTCTGCAAAATCTACAACTTCATCAAATCGCTCATCAATTTCCTTTTTAGATAAACCCAAAATAGACATATTCGCATAAATATTTTCCCGACCTGTCAAAATGGGGTTAAATCCAGCTCCCAAGGCAATTAGTGGAGCTATTCTGCCTTTACCTTCTACGTATCCACTATCTGGTCTTATTAATCCTGAAATTATACGTAATAAAGTTGTTTTACCACTACCATTTTTCCCAACTAAACCTACAGCCTCTCCTCGCCGTAACTCGAAGCTGACATTCTTCAAAGCCCAAAATTCATTAGGTCGCAGTTTCTCACTTTCTTTCCTAATTCCTAATAACTCAGTAGTAATATCCTGAACACCATATAACAAAGAGCGTTTGAAGCTTCGACAAAACTTTTTGGAAACTCCCTTGACTGACAGTATAACTTCGCTATCCTGGGGCTTTTCTAAAGTTTCTTGCTGGGTAATATTAATCGTCATTAGGCACTCATCCTTTCAACAATAAACGGCATCGCCAACCGATAAACCAGCCATGCCACCAGCAAACCAACGATAGCTATGACACTGACAACCCAAAATCCTTGGGGGTTAGATAGTACACCTGTTGTTGCTAATTCTCGCACCGTCACCAGTAAGGGAGTGACAGGATTTAAATTTACAAGTATTGCAAATTTTCCTGTTTGGGGAACTGCATATATTACCGGAGTTATCAGTAGCCAAAACCCCAGAAAAACCGTAATAAGTTTGGGAATATCTTGATACAAAGTGCCTATCGGTGCTAATAGCAAGCCAATAGCTGTTCCTAGTATCACCAAATGAATTAAAGCCACTGGTGCTAAAATCGCGATCCAAGTAACTGGTATCTGAAACCAGATAAACAGAGCTACTATGAGAATTAACTTAATTCCAAAATTGAAAAATACTTTACCCAATCCTGCAAGAATAAGGGCTTCACGAGGAAAATTGATTTTCGCTAGCATCCCTTTCGCAGCATTTACTTCCTGCAATGGGCTATTCAGTGCCTCTGTAAAAGTCTGCCATAGGGCTGTACTAAACATTACGTATGCTGGATATGGTAAGTCTGTATTGCCTAAATTTACTATATTGGCATTTCTAGCAAAGGTTAAACCTGCGGCGGTAATGATGGGTGGAATAAAAGCCCAGAAAATACCCAAAAAAGATTGACGATATTGAGCACTGATATCCCGCACGATGAGTTGCCAAGCCAGCCCTCGTGAGTTCAATAAATCTCTCCACATTTGCTTAAATAGCTGAAGTGGATGCCGCAATCTACTCTCAGGTGCATAAAAGAATTTGGGCAATTCTTGTCTTGCTGTCTGAAAATGCTGTAATTTTATATTTTTAAATTTACCCATTATCAAATTCTATGAATAAGCTCACCTAATAGGATTTAGTAGGATAACCATAAAAATCTAAAAAATTTCACAATAATGCCAATTCCGTCTAGAACAAATTACCAGTTCGTGCTTGAAGGTAATGTCTCGATAATTCATAGATGAGATGCCTAACCCACAAACTTGAAATCTTTGATACAGTTTTAGCCTAAGCAATGAAAAGCATTTAATGTATGACAGTTAACTTGTCTAGCATTTCGCCGCGTAAATTCACCCACAGAAGGATTACCATGAGGATCAATCACCCCTGCTACCTGCTGCCATAATTCCCTCGGTGCTAGGGAAATTTCATATGTGCGATCGCTAGATTGCCGAACATAGTACCATTTCGTTTCCTGACACTCTTCACACCAAAAAGCTTCTAACCATTCTCCCTCTACGGGAACTGCTGTTTGGTTTGTGATTAACAGCGATGCAGCCCGCCGACTTAAACCCCTTTGTTGTAACTGACCTGGTTGGTCAGCAAACATTCTATATTTTTGACTGACGCTATCAAGAAAACAGCCGTGAATTGGGCAGTAGATAGCTCTACGTTTTGAACGTTTCCGATTTCGGTCACACCTTCTCTGCAATTCGACCTCCTAATATATATCCAACAATTGAACTAGGAAGGTTACGTTTGGAGGGACTGAGATCAACAAGACCATCGAAGCCCAACTCCTAAGAACTAGCAGTCTATATTTAGAGCAAGTATTGTTTATGCCTTGCTAAATTGTTACTTGATTTTCTTACCAACCCTATGACAGCCAATACTGAGAGAAATCTAGCGGCAAGATTAAAATTGATTTTTTATCTCGAATATTCGCTAAATAACGAATCGAGATTCGGATTTTTTGCCTGGATTTATTCTTATTTAATTATACCATAAAGGCGTAAATTCTATACACAAATTTGTTGGAAGTATATAGAAAAATTATCTGAGGCTGGGAATTGCATCAACTTACTTTTTATTAATTGGAGAAGTAGTTGTACTCTCATCATTAAACAAAGCCTGACGCAAAACATCCAGGTACTGCTGCGATATGACTTTAGGTGTAAAGTGCGATCGCAGATACTGCCGACCTGCTTGACCCATGCGCTCCCCTAGTTGTTGGTCACGCTTCAGCAAGCGGATAAATTGAGCTAGTCCATGACCATCACCATTATCAAATGTTGCACCACAGTCGGCTGTAGCAATTAGTTGTCTGAGGTATGAGTGGGGTGAACAAATCACTGCTAACGGTCTTCCGGCTGCTAAGGCTGAGTACAGCTTGCTAGGTACAACCAAACTTTCACTGGATGGGTCAACACTTACCAAAGATAAATCGCAAGCTGTGAGAGAATAGGGCAGAACTTGTTTGTCTTGATAAGGCAAGAACGTAAAATTATTTAGTCCTAATTGATTCACTTGTGCAATTAATTCTTCCCGTTTGGCTCCCCCACCAATACACACAAATTGTACTGGCTCGTCTTGCAGTTCTATAGCAGCCTTGAATAAGGTATCGATGTCATGACATCGACCCATATTGCCAGAGTACAGCACAGTGAATTTATTCACCAAATCGTACTTCCATGCAAACCAGTTTTCCTGCTTGGCAATCGGTACGATTAATTCAGGGTTAGCCCAGCTATGTATGACAGCAACTTTATGAGCTACTTGTGGACAGTGCGCCAAAACGCACTGTTTCATCCCAGGGCTAAGAACTACAATCCCTTGAGCTTTGAGCCAAACTCGCTGATTAATTGCTTGCCAAAGCTGTGCTACCCAATGATGCTTAGATACTACACCCAGCGCGATCGCAATATCTGGGTAGAGATCATATATGATGCAGACATAGGGCAATTTAAATAGCAGGTTGGCGAAGTAACCCAGAACTGGCAAGAATGGTGGGGCTGTAGTTACTAATAATATATTGTTACGCCGCCAGGCTCGCAGCAAATATAGTAAAGCACGTAAGGTATATAACACCCCATTCACCGCTTTACCACGAATTCTCCCAGGCCAAAGTTGAGCAGTACGCGATCGCTGGATTTTGATTCTATCAAAACGTTCACGAGATGGAGCTGTACTAGAGCTAAACGCATATCCAGGCTGACTGGTAAAAACTTCGATATTTACCCCTTGCTGCTCTAATTGTTTTACCAGATCCTCAATCAATTGTCCCGTAGCAGCATAGTCTGGAGGAAAAAACTGTGTTACTACAGATAAGTTAATTGATTGCTGAACTGTCAGAGGATTTTTATGTTCAGCTTCTGACGGGATAGAAATGGATGGAGATACCTTTTGATTAATCCATTCGTTGAGCTTCATCGATGTATCCTAGAGCTAATAAACTTTGTTGACGATACCACCGAACTACTCAAGCCACTAAGGAATCCACAGGGTTCAAGTTCCATTTGCAGTTAATTGACCATTTTTATCTTTAAATCGGTTGACTAGGATAATTTTTAGTTTATCTAGTCTTCACCAATTTTTATTTTCGGAACACAAAAACCAAAGGTAACACACACAAAAGAAATTAAAATCTAAGTATCTAGTCGATGGAACAACATAGATATTTAAATTAGGGAACATTTATACGAGGATATCCACTACCAACTTCGATAATAATTCTTTGGTATCCAAATACTTAACTATCAGGATATTAACGATGCTTCATATATCTCACCACTAAGATACATAGTTGAGTGTTTTACAGTTGCATTCGATTCTGGTTGGATATTGACCATATCTTCCTAGAATTATTTGGTACTGTTAACTAAATTTAACAGTATAGCCATTGTTGCTTACACACTTTTTTAACAATTTCAGCATACCATGTTTCAAACTAGCAGAGTATTCTTCATTTAATTTTCAATGAAATTTAACGTAAAAGACATAATCCAAAACTTTACCTATTAAGAAAGAATATTTTTACTATATAATTTTATTTATATAAATAAAAAAAATTGCCCTTTGCCCCTAAGATAAAACCTGCAAAAGTGCTTGCTAATTAAGCAATAGACCCCAAAAGTTTATATTCTTAAACCCGGAAAATGCTTTGATAACAATTTAATAATGAGTCAAGTTTGTCAATACGTCTACAGGCATAAATTGAGGCAATATCAGCATGATAATCACAAAAAGTTAGAGCTAGAGGTCAGCTGCCTCTACCCACTCCTTGATGATTTATTTAAAGATGGTTGCTCGTAGACTGGAGCATTTTCAGTAGCTCATCAACAAGATAGGGCGTTAGCCTAAAAGCAGCATAAAATTTAGTAAATATTTACTGTTTTAAAGGTTTTTGACTAATATATTTATCTGAAAGTATTTTTTGCTCTAAACTATATCATACTTACAATCTGCCACATCAAATCAATAAGTGCGGCTTATGAAGTTTGGGGAAAAATTCCAGTATTCAATAAAAAAAATATATGGATAAAAAAATTAACAAATCGCTATTATTTATACCAGCAGAACCGACAAATACCACTAGATTCATTCAGCAATAGACTAATTCATAATTTCATCATCAATATATATATATGGAAAATCAAGCATATAAGCCTGCAAATCCTGAAGATAGTAGAAACTATATAACTCCAATTTTTCAACATCAGAATGTTCCTGAAAATGAGGAAAAAGGTGAGGAATGGAACTATCAAGAATTTCTGGGTTTGTTACAGCGCAGAGTAGTTGTTGTTGTAGGGGTAGCGACAACTGTAATGACAGGCGTAGTTATTCACTTGATATTAAATCCCAAACCACCAGAATATGAAAGCAGTTTTCACATGCTTGTTGAACCTGTGACTGATGACACCAAAGTAGTTGATATTGTCAAAGAGACTAACCCATCTAATAAATCTACTTTAGATTATGACAGTCAAATTCTAGTTCTCAAGAGTCCTGAACTAATTGCCAACAGCATTAAGCAATTACAAGCTGCTTATCCATACATTAACTATAACTATCTGATCAAATCTCTCCAGATTGTTCGTTTAGGTGAAACCAAGATTCTACAAGTCAGTTATCGTAGTAAAGATCCACTGGAATCGAAAGTAGTATTAGAGCAAATTGCTCAAGAATATTTAGAATACAGCCAGGAAAAACGGCAAACTAGGCTCCGTCAAGGAATCCAATTTCTGGAAAAAGAACTACCATCTCTACAAAATCGAGTAGCTCAAATTCAAACACAACTGCAAATTTTTCAACAAAGATATAATTTTAATACTCCAGAATCCCTGGCACAGCAAATTGCTGAACAAACGGCTAATTTAACTCAACAAAAGCAAGAATTTGAATTACAGCTAGCCCAAGCTCGTGCGAATTATGCTTTCTTACAAAGTGAAGAGGGTAAGAAGGCAGTGCTGGATAGTTATCCTGTGTATCAGGTTTTAAATAGTGAATTGCGCCAAGTCGATATTCAAATTGCTACTGCATTATCTCTTTTACAGGAAGAAAATCCAAATATTATCACATTGAAGGAGAAAAAGAACAGCCTGCTACCATTAATACAGCAAGAATCGGAGCGGTATATACGAACTAAGCGAGCAGAAGCCGCGTCTATAGTTCAGGGTTTGGAGGTTAACAAACAGGCACTGGAAAGAGACGAACAAATCTTGGAACAAAAACGCCAGCAATTACCCATTATCACACGAAGATATACGGAACTACAACGCCAATTACAAATTGCGACTGACAGTCTGAATCGTTTTTTATCTACCCGCGAAAATTTGCAGATTCAAGTTTCTCAAACAGAAATAGGTTGGCAGTTGATTCAGGAACCCTACCAGCCAGCATATCCTGTGACTTCTTCAAATATCATCCGCGATATCATTCAAGGGTTAGCTGCGAGTATCTTTTTGGCTATTGGTGCGGCGTTACTCATGGAAAAACTTGATCGTACCTACCACAACACCCGAAGCCTCAAGGAAAGGATCAAAATTCCACTATTAGGAAACATTCCCTTCGATCACCAATTACAAAGTGGTCAATCTCAAACTATTAAACCACAAAAACCCATAATTAAATTCTCAAACACATTTTCTGAAACTATTACCGGGGTAACTACTGTATTAGAGCAAGAGTATAGTAACTATTCCACACAATTTGTAGAAGCTTTACGGGTACTTTATACCAATATTCAATTGTTAAATTCAGATCGGCACATACGGTCTATTACTATTAGTTCAGCTATGCCAGGTGATGGGAAATCTACAATTGCTTTTTATTTAGCTCAAATCGCTACAGCTATGGGGCAACGAGTATTACTTGTAGATGCTGATCTGCGCCAACCACAGATTCACACATTATCCAATTTAAATAATCTCTGGGGATTGAGTAGTCTCATTACTTCCAATTTGCCAGTTGAAGAAGTAGTGAAACAACTACCTTCTATGAACGCATTATCTGTAATTACTGCTGGGCCTGTTCCACCTGATTCCACAAAGTTGCTCTCATCTGAAAAAATGAAGCGTTTGATGGTAGATTTACATCACACCTTTGATTTAGTTATTTATGATGCTCCTCCCTTAGTTGGGCTAGCAGATGCTAGTTTGATAGCTCCCCAAACAGACGGACTTGTAATGGTAGCAAGGATACATCAAACAGATCGTTCCATGTTTGAGAGAGCGTTAGCTGACCTGAGAATGGCTCCTATTAATGTTTTAGGTATAGTTGCTAATGGAGAAAAAAGTAATTTCAACAATTATTCTTAAAAAATGAATCAAGTTTGCTCACCTACTTTATGTAAAAATGAGAGGGTTTAATTATCTACTTAGGGGTTCTAGGAATTCTTATCACTAATTAAAATTTATATTGTTTAGGTCTATTGACGATTTAGTTCGCGTAATAATCGTGGATTTTTTGCTGACTTTTTTTCAAGTAATCCTCCTATGATTTTAATATATAAATTAACTCAGAATTTGAGAAAAATAATGATGTCAATTTTCATAATTTATTGAAGAGGATTTGGAAATATTTTTCTGTATTTTTGATTAATTTATCTCTAGATTTCAATATTAATGAAGATTGTACATATATTTAATTAAGTTTTGAACTTAGAGATATTCAAGGATTAAATGATTTGTTATATTCATCATAACAACAATATAGATAAATGTATTTTCCTATAGTTATGAGTATATGCTAATAATAGAAAATGCAAGTATACTTCAGTTTTTTGTCCAACCAGATCAAGTTGAGAGATGGGAGCAAGATATTGTTATTTGCAAGATTTTAAATCCCACTCCAGCTATTGAAGCCAACAGTTATTACTTTGGACATCCAGAATGGGGACTAAATTATTTTGCAGCCTGCCATAGAGATGAACGATTTGTTGAACTGTGGCAAGCTGTGATTGGTAATTGGGATGGTAAAGTTGTTGTGGATATTGGTTGTGGCCCTGGCAACCTGTATGCGTCTTTGAAAGAGTTTTGTGGTGAACCTGATTTGTTAATTGGTGTAGACGTTTCACTGGGGGCGTTAAAAATGGCTCGCCAACTGGGATACACAGCAATCTTGGCAGATGCCCACAATTTACCTTTTGTTTCTGAGTTTGCAGATATTGTTATGCTCAATGCTTGCTTACATCATTGTGATGATATGGCAAAGGTTTTGCAGGAGGCTGCTAAGTTGGTTCGTCCTGGCGGACTTTTAATTACAGATCATGATCCACAGCGAAGTGCTTATCAGTTGAAGGGTTTAGGGTTGCTGTTGTGGCAGTTCCGTCTGCCAATTTACAGATGTTTAAAACGAGGTGGACACTCTACGACTGAGGAACAACGCTGGGGTTTGGCAACGGAGGTGCATCATCAAGTGGGTGATGGTATCACATCCGAGATGTTTTACGAAGTGCTGGAACCCCAGGGTTTTGTAGTGAAGGTTTATCCACATAATCATACGGTAGGTGCGGAGGCATTGAAGGGCAACTACGGTAGAGCATTTTGGAAGTTCCGTTTAGCTCAGAGATTATCAGGTATCAACCCCAACTCTCCCGAAGCTGCTTTATCCTTAATGTGTGTTGCCACTCGTACAGCTTAGATACTAAATATAGTGCTGCTAGCTACGTTATTTTAAGTTTTCGGCTTCCATCAAACGCAGCGCGAGAATTGTTTCAGCTAAGACACGCTGGAAGACGTAATACCAACCACGCCAACCATAAAAAATCCAGCCTTCAATAATCAAGCAATAGATCAAAACCATCAAAGGTGCTAAGATTTTTTGTCTGCGGATACGATCAACCCAATCCAGTTCGTTCCAGGGTGTTTCTAGTATTTTCTTGCATTCCAGCACTGTATAGCGTTCTTGTGACCATAACCAGCGACTTAACGGTTTGCGGTCATCATGGTATATGTAAGCAGAGAGTAAAGTTGATTTACCTGTTTGCTGCAAAATTTGCGTATGTCCATCATCAATATAAATGGCTTTGCTTTTGCGAAATAGAACTTGACGGGGGGGAAGTATTCTAGTGTTACGGACTGGTTTACCTAGTACACAATATTTGAATTGCACAAAATAGCCGTCAATTATGCCATCTACTGGTAAAGCTGACATTTCTGCAACTAGCTCCTCCGTGACGATGTAATCTGCATCTAGAGACAGCACCCAAGGCGATCGCACTTGTTCTAATCCGTAGTTCCACTGTTGGGCATGGGTGTCAAACTTTCTTTTAAATACCTGGACTTGTGTATAAGAGTTAAGAATTTCCAGCGTTGTATCGGTACTATAACTATCAATAACTATAATATTTTTCGCCCAGGTGAGATGGTCAAGGGTGCGCTGAATATTTGGGGCTTCATTATAGGTTAAAATTAGTGGAGTAATTTGATCTAGCATCGATGCAATTATTCCATCGGAATGAGAGGAATTATCTGTAGTAGGTGTTTGCATACAGGCTTGAGATAGTTGATTTAGTTGGGTTGTCTTCTGGAATAGCATACATAAGCTTGTGTTTGTGGATTTATTTCTAAATTCAGGTGCTTGAGCATATCCACAAAGTTAGTTAAATTCACAAGTCAAAAACATGATCAGGTTTTAACATATCTACAGTCTGAAAATTACTAGATTTGTTTAGTGATTTATCATACAATGCTCCTGAAGACCGAACCTACAGACAAGAGTGTTTTCATGGGTGATTGTGAGATACGTGAACAACTGACATGATAACTTACTCAATGTGAGAGTTTTTACAGTGTTATTGCCCAAAAATCCACAATTATCAATAAAATACTGAGAGAAAAATACTAACAACGATTGACAAAAATAGTATTATTTAGTATGCAGTTAGCCACGATCGCCTCACACACCCTCAGACTATGCTTCTTAAGCATATATACTTATGTGGATTTACGTTCATGGATGTACTGAATTCTTGTCTGGAGGGTGTGCGAGCAAAAACATGAGCTATTTTGGCTGATAAGTCAGCATCAGAAGTATGAAAGCAGAAAGACGTTGTTTGTGGCGATCGCGATCATTATCATCTTTCTCGATTTGGCTTAATTTATTTGCTTTAAAAACTTATTAGTACTAGCCAGTACCGCAATTAACAGTACAAGTTGAATCGGCCAAGGTGCTAAAACCAAACTGAGAATTAAACTGAGAATTGTAAATATACTCACAAGGTAAGCAATTTCGTCATGACATTTTTTAGATATGTAACCAGTAGCTAAACCTGTAACTAACGGAATCAAAAACAACAAAGGCATTTATACCTACCTCCAAACTCAAAATTGCCAGATTTCATCTGCTGTGATCAAATCTGTTTTTGTGTGTGTGGTTGATCTTACATCTAAGCTATTTATCCCACAATACATTACTTAAAATAATTGAAATGTTTGTAAAGTTTTGGCAATCATATAGTAAATTAGCTTAACACTTGCTTTTGTTGTTGTCACAACTCCTGAGCATAATTACCTTTAGGAATCACGTTTTTAAATTAGACACCCAATGCTGGACATTCCTCAAACACTGGCAACTGAACTAGAACTAAAATCTTATCAGGTACAAAACGCCCTAGAACTTTTGGCTGAGGGTGCAACAGTTCCCTTCATCGCGCGTTACCGCAAAGAACGCACTGGTGAAATGAATGAAATTCAACTGCGTGAACTGGCTGATAGGTATACATACTTAACAGAATTAGAAGCCAGGAAGTCAGTAATTTTAAAAGCGATCGCGGAACAAGGTAAACTGACAGACGAATTGCAAGCCAAAATTTCATCTTGTTTACAAAAAACTGAACTTGAGGATTTATACCTACCATATCGCCCCAAGCGACGCACTCGCGCCACTATCGCCAGAGAGAAAGGTTTGCAACCTCTCGCAGAATTCATCAAATCTTTAAATGTTAAAAATTCGGTTGCTGCTAACCTCAACCAAGAAGCCACAAAATATATTTCGGAAACAACAGGCGTAAAAACAGCAGATGAAGCTTTAAAAGGTGCATCTGACATCTTAGCGGAAGAAGTCGCAGAAAAAGCCGATTTACGAGCATATATTCGCGATTATCTCCTAGAAGATGGCGTATTTGTCTCTCGCATCAAAGATGATTATCCTGAAGGTACAACTAAGTTTGAAATGTACCGCAATTATCAAAATCGCGTCAAAAATATCGCCCCTCATAATATGTTGGCATTATGTCGGGGTGAAGCTGAGGGAGTATTAAACTACGATATTGCTTTTGATGAAGATTTTGTCCTTTCCTATCTAGAATCCCAAGAAATTAAAGCCAAAGTCCGAGAAATTCGGGATTTTTATCAAGCAATGCTCAAAGATGCTTTCAACCGTCTGATGAAAACTTCCCTAATAGGTGAAGTAATTGCAGACAAGAAAACCTATGCTGACATTGAATCAATTAAAACCTTTGAAGCCAATTTGCGGGAATTATTGTTATCTGCACCGGCGGGAATGAAACCAACCTTAGCCATAGATCCAGGGTTCAGAACTGGTTGTAAAGTGGCTATTATGAATCAAACTGGCAAATTTTTAGAATATCAGGCGATATTCCCCCATCTAGGTGCTGAACAACGGACAAAAGCGGCGCAAACTCTCAAACATCTCATTGAAAAATATCACATTGAGTTAATCGCTATTGGCAATGGTACAGCTTCCCGCGAGACAGATGAGTTTGTCACGCAAGTATTACAAGCCTTAGAACATAAACCGATTAAAGTAATAGTCAATGAGTCTGGTGCATCTATCTATTCTGCCAGTAAAGTTGCGATCGCAGAATTTCCCGATTTAGATGTAACAGTGCGTGGTGCTATTAGTATCGGTCGGCGGTTACAAGATCCTTTAGCAGAATTGGTGAAAATTGACCCTAAATCCATAGGTGTAGGACAATATCAGCATGATGTGGATCAAAAGTTGCTGAAGAAGAAATTAGATGAAACTGTAGAAAGTTGCGTTAACTACGTTGGTGTAGACTTAAACACCGCATCTAAAGAATTGTTAACTTTTGTTTCGGGAATTACACCGACAATTGCTAATAATATAGTCAGTTATCGCAACCAGAACGGAGCGTTTAAAAATCGGCAACAACTGCTGAAAGTGAGCAAATTAGGGCCAAAAGCATTTGAACAAGCGGCGGGATTTCTTCGCATTCGCAACGGAGACAACCCCTTAGATAATACAGCAGTGCATCCAGAAAGTTATCCAGTTGTGCAAGCGATCGCCTCCGATTTAAATGTACCCTTAAATCAAGTCACGCAAATTGCCGAGAAACTGCAAAAAGCCAACTTAAAAAAATACGTCACCGATACAGTTGGTGAACCCACCCTGCGCGACATCCTCAAAGAACTAGAAAAACCCGGTAGAGACCCCCGTGCAGAATTTAAATACGCCACCTTTAAAGAAGGAATTAAAGAAATTAGCGACTTACAGGTGGGAATGGAACTAGAGGGAATAGTCACCAACGTTGCTAATTTTGGTGCATTTGTGGATATTGGTGTACATCAAGATGGTTTAGTACATATCTCCCAACTCGCCGACAGATATATTGATGATCCCAAAAAAGTTGTCAAAGTCGGTCAAGTTGTGAAAGTACGGGTATTAGAAGTCAACGAAAAATTAAAACGTATTAGTTTATCAATGAAAGCAGTCAAGCAATAAATCAAAGCTCAAGTTCGTAGTAAGGACTAAAGTCCTTACTTTCTCAACACACTTGGTACTGATACCAATTCTCTACGAAGTTACACCAAATGAATGATGTAGAGACGTTGCATGCAACGTCTCTACAGTGCTTGGTAGGGTGCGTCAGATAACAAAATCTGTTCATATTTACGCACCCTACTAATATAATGCAATTTGCTATCAATTATAAAATAGTCCCATTGGTAGAAACACAATCTATCTGACAAGAGATGCTAAGGTTTTGCCCAATATTTAAAGATAGGAGAAGATAACGCCAATTATCTTTTTCTGATTTTTAGGTAAAAAAATGTTGGGAACATTTCTCACAATTCTAGCTACAGCCCTAAGTCTACTAATCGTTGATTTAGTTGTGCCTGGTGTGAACCTGGCTAATTTTCCAGCCGCTTTAATTGCTGGTGTAGTAATTGGTTTAATTAACGGCTCAATCAAGCCAATAATTTCCACTTTATCCTTACCATTGAATTTCTTAACTTTAGGGGCATTTTCACTCGTCGTCAATGGTATTTGTTTTTCATTGGCAGCAGGTTTAGTTCCTGGGTTTAGTGTTCATGGGATTATTGCCTTTATTTTAGGCCCTGTTGTTCTATCTTTCGCTAACACCTTTATCACCAAATACTTTGCAGAGAAAAATCTAGCTTTAAGTGGCAACGTGGAAAATCAAGGCGAATTGCCTTCTAGATAACCACAATACGTCTTTATTTCACCTAATTTTAAATCAAATTAATTCCTGAGATGGAGTTAGTAACTTGGTGAATTAAAGACAATCTGAGTAAATAAAGTTTCAAAAACAACAATCTTATGAAATTAGTACGTTTTCTTCTGGGTTTATTAGTCCCACCATTAGGTGTTTTCTTAACAGTTGGAGTAGGGCCAACCTTAGTAATTAATATTTTACTCACCCTTTTAGGCTGGCTACCGGGTAGCATTCACGCAATTTGGGTAATTGCCAAACATGAAGAACAATTAAATGCAGGTAGGGGTACTTATTAAGGTAATACCCAGAACCCCGACTTCTCAAAAAAGTCGGGGTTCTATTTCTATTTATGAACAACTTCTTTATCAGTCGGTTCTTTATCTTTGAACAAATCAGCAGTTGCTAGTAGTAAATCTCGCAAGATATGTTTAATTTGACGCTCTTTTTGAGCAACAATTGTACCAGCTTCGCCGAGTTTATCATCTAGTTGCGATCGCTTCTGTTCTACCTGAGTAGCCAAAGCCTCAGCTTGGGGTCGAGCTTGATTGTACCAGTTTTTGGCTTCCTCTAGATAATTCTGCACCTCATCACCACGTCCACCGTAACGTGCAGCCATGTTAGCGCGCACAATGGCTAACTGCGCTTGTAACTGCGCGTAGCGTTTCTTTAATAGTGCGACTTCTTCGCTACTCTTGATAGTATCAACAGCAGATTCAATCGCACTTTTCACGTTAGAAGTTTTTTCCTTACCAGTTTCTTGAATCTCTGCTAAAATTCCATCAACATCTTGTTGAATTTTTTCTTCTTCGCTATCGATTTGAGCTTGTAGTTTTTGCAATTCTGACTGAGTTTTAACAATAGCTGCGTGTCTATTAGTATTAACACCTTCTATCGCACCTTCTATTGATGCTGTAACTTCTTCTTTTAATTCCGTACCTTTGTCTTGTAAGTTATCAACTACGGCTGCCACCGCATCCTTGACAATAGTACGAATTTCACTCGAACCTTCTTTAAACTCAGAAGATAATTGAGCCACTGCTGATTTTACAATCTCACGGATACGTTCACTTCTTAACTGACCCGTTGCTTTGGCTTGCTGCAAATCAGATTGAATTCTGTCTTTGATATTGTTAGTCATATCCAACTCTTACTATTTAGCTAATTTGGATTAATTTCTCTAGACATGGTTTTATATGGCCATTATGGCGTGAGGTTTTAAGTTTAGGCACTGTCTGAAGATAGAACCTGGGGTAAGAGATGTTTTAATCACCAGATACCCGACTGCTTTGAGAAGTCGGGTATCTATCTCACAAATAACTGATAATGTGTGAGATAACGCCTATTTATGGCAAGATAAATAACGGTGTATATCACGACTAATTAACAGGTAAAATCACCGTGAAAAAATTCCTCACATTAGTATTGACTATATTGTTGATTACTACCACTTTCCCGTCACCTGTAAACGCAGCAGACACAGCCAACGGCGCGAAAATTTTTGAAGTTCACTGTGCCGGGTGTCATATTAATGGTGGTAACATTATTAGGCGTGGTAAAAACCTACATAAGAAAGCACTTAAGAAATATGGTATGGATTCCATAGAGGCAATTCAATCAATTGTCACCAATGGTAAAAATAATATGTCAGCTTACAAAGAACGTCTGACTGAGCAAGAAATTCAGGATGTCGCTGCTTATGTTCTCGAACAAGCAGAAACAGACTGGAAATAATTCCCAATACCCACATAGAAAACAATGATATTACCAGCAGAAAGCCGTTTACAATTTACCTCAGATTTAAACATTTGTCGGATATTAAATGGAATGTGGCAAGTGTCCGGCGCACATGGTCGAATTAATCCCAAAGCTGCCATTGAAACTATGTTTAAATATGTGGATGCAGGTTATACAACTTGGGATTTAGCAGACCATTATGGACCAGCAGAAGATTTTATTGGGGAATTTCGCCGTCAATGGGTTGCTAACCGGGGAAAAGAGTCTTTATCTCAAATTCAAGCCTTTACTAAATGGGTTCCTCGTCCTGGTAAAATGACTAAAAAACTGGTTGAGGAAAACATTGATATTTCCCTAAAAAGAATGGATGTAGAATCTTTAGATTTAATGCAGTTTCACTGGTGGGAATATCAAGATAAAAATTATTTAGATGCCCTCAAATATATGGCAGAATTGCAAACAGAGGGCAAAATTAAACATTTGGCTTTGACAAACTTTGACACAGAACACCTGCAAATTATTACAGAAGCAGGTATTAAAATTGTATCTAACCAAGTGCAATTTTCTTTAGTTGACCGCCGTCCAGAAATAAATATGGTCAAGTTTTGTCAACAGCATGACATTAAACTGTTTACTTATGGTACATTATGCGGTGGTTTCCTATCAGAAAAATATTTAGGTAAGCCAGAACCACGAGGTTTTGATTTAACTACAGTCAGCTTGCGAAAATACAAAAATATGATTGATGGTTGGGGTGGTTGGCGATTATTTCAAGAATTGTTATCTACCTTGAAGCAAATAGCTGATAAGCATGGGGTGAGTATTGCTAACGTTGCGGTGCGTTACATCTTAGATCAACCAACCGTGGGTGGTGTTATCGTTGGTGCGAGGCTGGGGATAGCTGAACATATAGAAGATAACGCCAAAGTGTTTAGTTTTAGTTTAGATGCAGAAGATTGCGATCGCATCAACACTATATCTCATCAGTCACGCGATTTGTATCAGCTCATCGGTGATTGTGGCGACGAATATCGACGCTAACATCCACAGCATATCAGCACATAAGTAAGGTGCGTGAGATGTCAATAATCTGTAAATTATGACCGAATTATCTACTCTGACGCACCCTACAAGCTTGATTTTCTAAGGACTAAAGTCCTTACTACAAACAAATCTCCACCCGACAACAGACTAGACTCGCATCCGGCGAGTATGTCATAAGTACAATCAGGCTGTTAACTCCAAATTGAATTATGACTGCTGCTGTAAACACTGCTCCTAGCATAGCTTCCCGCTTGATAAACGGAATATTAGCAATTAAACCTTTAGCAAACCTCGCCAAACACCAAGCCCGTCAAATGATGATTAAACGGGCAGAGAAAATTGGTGTACCTTGGACGCAAGAAGTCAAAACCCTACAAGCGCGTGATTGGACATCAGACTTAGACCAAATCCAAAATCCTCAAATCACCTACCCAGATTATTATCTCACTTCATTCCACGGTTATGAACAAGGAGACCTTTGTTGGTTAGCTGCCTTTGAGTTAGAAGTGGCTGCGCGTGCCGTCCATGCTAAAATTTGGCCGGATGCAGAAGCGCAAGGCGATGCGAAACTACGCCAAAGTTACCACGATATCGTTAAAGCCAAAATTCCCCAAGCACCACAAAATATCCTTGACTTGGGATGTAGCGTTGGGTTAAGCACATTTGCATTACAAGAACTTTATCCCCAAGCTAAAGTCACAGGTTTAGATTTGTCTCCCTATTTCTTAGCCGTTGCCAACTATCGCACCCAACAGCATCAAGCAAATATCAACTGGGTTCACGCCCCAGGTGAATCTACAGGCTTACCAGATGCTAGCTTTGATTTTGTCTCGATTTTCTTGGTATGTCATGAATTACCCCAGTCAGCCACCCGCCAGATTTTTGCAGAGGTGCGGCGGGTATTGCGTCCGGGCGGTTACATTGGCATTATGGATATGAATCCCCAAGCGGAAGCATATAAGAAAATGCCGCCCTACATTTTGACATTGCTGAAAAGTACAGAACCGTATTTAGATCAATATTTTGCTTTGGATATTGAGCAAGCTTTGGTAGAGGCTGGTTTCCAAACACCGACAATTACCCCTAACAGCCCCCGTCACCGGACTATAATTGCTCAGGTACGTGGCTGATTTTGAGTTGGTGCTGTGGGCGACAATTCCCACACTGGTATTTTTGGCATATTACTATTATCGTGCTGATTTTGCCCCACCTGTGAGACACTTATTGTTGTTCTTTGTGGTTGGGGCTATATCTGGTTTTGTTGCCCTTGGCTTACAAATAGTTTTTGAAAATATCGCTAATGCCATTGTAAACTGGCAACAAGTCCAGCGTTATCTTCCTGGCATTGCCCTCAGACAAATTATACAAATAGGCCCAATAGAAGAAGGTTGCAAGCTAGCCGCAGTCATTGTACCCACCTACTATTTTCAACGTCCCCATCGCCTACGCGCCAGCACTGTTTACTTATTTACCATAGCTGCGGCTTTAGGATTCACAGCCGAAGAAAACTGGATTTATTTATTTCATGGTACAGCATCCATCCTTGACCGCACAATCGGCACACCAGTCCATGCAATGTTTTCCGCACCTTGGGGCTATGCTTTAGGACTATATTTTGCGGCTAATGTGCGATTAAATCGCTACAAAAATTTAATTTTTCAGGCTTGGGTTAATTCTGTTATCTTTCACGCTTTGGTAAATGTCCTTTCTAGTGCTTGGCGTTACTCACCACCTCTACAGTATCTCAGCTATGGTTTATTTCCTTTGCTGTTGTGGATGTTTTGGCGTATGGAAGGGTTATTTAGAAAGGTGCAGAACAAACCCCCAATTAAATTAATATCTGGTAGAACATCTCAACATCGTTACTGGCAAAGGGGTTTAATATTCTTTGCCCTCATGTTAGGTGGTAATGCCATTTTTGGGTTATTTCTGTTAGCGAGAATTATCAGCCCTTTAAGGTTATCACAGCTTTTTTATCCTGATGTTTTATCGTTTATAGTCAGTCGGCTTTTACTTAATTCTGTTTTTGCAATTTTAGCTGGGTTAATTTATTGGTATTTGAGATATTCAGCCAGACATTGATTAAGTAAATCATAGATAAAATCAAATTCACAACCTCAAAGTCAGCAATTATGAATTACAAACTATTCATTATTAGAGGCTGTATTAGCAGTATTCTGGAAACAAGCCAACAACCTCACTAATGGCTGTCGAGATAAATCTTAACTTTACTTGAGTAAATACTGCTATCCAGCCTGATTTTCAGTTAGCGAAATCTTTACAATTAACAGAGTGTTAACTCAGCAGTCTTGTCACCCTGACATCATATTCTGTACCATGAGGATGCTCGTATCTAGCTTGACTCCGAGCCATATAATCAGCTTTTTGTCTTGATTCTGCACTAATTTCGTATCGGGACGTTCCGCATTGACAGCTACTGTTAGTTGTATCGGCAAATTCTTTGATATCAACTAACACCTCGTAAGTATGAACCATTTTGGCACCTCCTAGTGCTAATGGCAAACTGTAGGAATACATTCCAGTATAGGTAGATAAAGAGTATCTGTTATCTCACGAATACAATTCTTTATCAAAAATCTAGACCATGCTCACTGTACTGCATGAAAAATTTTCACCGTCAACCATGAGACTGTTTTTTTCTCTGCCTACCTACAAATCAGGAGACAGATAACCCGTCAATTCTATCAACCTCATCACTATAGAGAGAAATACACTCTCATTATATTACCGAAAACTCCAAAAATCTCTTCTGATTCCTCTCATCCTATTTATGAGTCATTCAGGTATTTTTAAATTACTCAATCAGTGCATCATTACGGCGACTAAATATAGTAAACCTGAACTTTTTGCAACCAAACAGAGGTATTCAAAGAAATGATTAACCAAATCAATGCTTTAGAAACCTGTTGGTATATTTCTCCTCCTTGGGGACGAAAACTATCTATGCCAATATTTGGCTTATTAGAAAGAGTTTACGTGATGAATACTGATATTTTTGCTTATTGTTGCGGGATGCAGTGGGAACAAGAAGGATGGAATTATGCGATCGCCATTGGTAAAAACATTATCTATACATCAGGAAGCGAAATCACGGGTACTGGTAGGCTACACCTTGTAACTCCCGAAAAACCTGTTTTTAGACTGGGGGAGTTAGTTGAGTTTCGCTTTGCTGGCAACATTCCAAAACTGCGGACAGTGCTTGGTATTCAGCTAATTAACCAATCATGGTTTTATGTCATCGAATGGAAATCACCCACCATTGATGATACTGTCACCTCTAGGAATTGGAACACTGACTGTAGTCATTCTTGTTTAAGCGATCGCTTGGCATGGGTGACTGACTACGACTTAATGAAGATTAAGGATTGGGATTAGTCTAGCAACTTATGTCTAAATATTTAATTAACAATTCAGATAGAAATTTTGAGAGAATGCCTAATAATTACCACACAACGAAAACTAAAGACGTTTTGTAACAATAACTGATAATTTATCTGCGTTCATCTGCGTTCATCTGCGTTCAATTCTAACTGACTGTACCTCACTTGAATTAATTCCCTGACTCAAACCAACGTAATCAAATAGTATAACTCATGACCAAATCAATGAAATTGCACTGAGTTTTTATATAGTTTTTTCGCGAAATCTCCCGTTTATGTCGCCATTTGAGCTATATTGTCAGCTATTTCCCAGATATGATCAAAGCGCAGACTGCTGAATTTTCGTAAATCTATGACAATTAACCTCACAGTTCCCAACATGGCTTGTTCTGTTTGTGCAAGCAAAATTACTAATGCAGTAAAATCAGTTGATGCTGAGGCGATAGTTGAAGCTGATCCACAGACTAAACTTGTTAATGTAGAATCAACAGCATCAGAAACAGCTATTAAAGATGCTTTAGCTGCTGCTGGCTATCCAGTAGCTTAATTTTTTCTACAGAGTATTACTATATATTCATAACCCTGATGTCTTTGAGATATCGGGGTTATTTGTTTTGCTAAGGACTAAAGTCCTTACTACTAACTTGTTTTTTTTCACAAGTTGTCTGCTTGTAGTCTTAACTAAAATTTCTCGCCATACAAGCAGATTATTTCAATTGTGTATTTTAGCATTACCGTACTCAAAATAACTGTTTTGTGAATCTCCTCATGCTATTTGTAAAGCAACCGCTTCACTGAACAGTGAAACCTAAAAAATGGATGACAATTCTCTACACATTAGACCAACTCTAAAACCTAAAACTTTCAATAATCCAGAACGTTTTATTGAAGGTTGGTATTGGGTAATACCATCTCAAAATTTGCTTGTAGGTGAGGTAAAACCTTTAACAATTTTGGGCAGAAAATTAGTAATTTATCGTGGTGAAGACAAACAACCCGTAATTGCAGATGCTTACTGTCCACACATGGGTGCTGACTTGGCAGAAGGTACTGTAGAAGGTAATGAATTACGCTGTGGTTTTCACCAATGGAAGTTTAACTATCAGGGTATATGTGTAGAAATTCCCTGTTTAGAAGAACCCCTACCTTTAAAGTTGAAAACTTGGCCGACAGCCGAAAAATACGGCTTAATTTGGGTTTGGACTGGCGAAAATCCTAGACAACCTATACCATTTGTGCCAGAGTTAGAATTTCATGACTGTGAAAGTGTTCTGGGTTCACGGTTTGTAATTAACTGTCACCCTCATGTATTCATGGTTAATTCTATTGATATTCAACATTTTCATGTTGTTGATAAATTGCCTTTAGATATTAGTTTTGAAAAACAGGAACTCAATCAAAATGCCATTATTTTTACTAAACCTAGACACAACAATAAACAGACTGGTTTCTTTAAATTGTTGCGTTCTTACAAGAAAAATTTTTACAGTATTTCCTATTGGTATGGTAGCACCTTTACTGTTAGCGTTGGTACAGATTCATTACATTTACATATCATGTTAACTTTACGAATGCTTGAGGGGGGTAAATCGGAAATTCAAACTATATTTTTAACTAAGAAGCGTAAAGGTTTAAGAGGTTGGTTATCCAATAATTTGGTGCTGTGGTTAACTAATATTGTTGTGCAGCATTTAATTAAGGATAATGCTACAATTTTACAGACGATGAATTTTGATTTAAAGTCTCCGACTAAGGTCGATGTGTCTATTATGCAGTTAATTAAGCATTTGGAACTGCAAAAACCTTTGCGTTGGAAGACTTGGATATTGGCGCGATCGCCTGAAGCAGAAACGCGAGAAAATCAAGCTAAATGGCGTGATGATATGTCTAATGACTAAAAAATAAAAAGTAAAAAGTGCCTCAACATGACTTTTTACTTTTTTCAACAGGCAATTGCACCCATAAAAAGAAGTGGCAAAGCCACTTCACATTTCCCAGGTAGAACCTAACAATGAGTATAACGACTGGAGAAATTTAAAATCGTATAAATTGACACCAATTGTTGAGAGAATGGAGTTGAGAGGTAGGGTTGAAGTTTTAAACGCGGAGGGGCGCGGAGGTAAACGCAGAGGTACGCGGAGAGTTAAGAACTTCGTTGTTAATTTGTCTGAAGGGTAAGTGTCCCCGAAATTCCTTAATTTTGAATTTTGAATTGATTTATCCCCCAATCCCCAATCCCCAATCCCCAATCCCCAATCCCCAATCCCCATCCCCCAATCCCCAGTCCCCAATCCCCTATAATGAAAAATGTGATATAGTGTCTTTTCTCTCCTCTCAATTACCCTAGGTTTATGGGACTGCCAATTGTTGCTATTATCGGTCGCCCAAATGTGGGCAAATCTACCCTGGTTAATCGACTCGCCGGGGAACAAACGGCGATTGTCCATGATGAACCGGGTGTAACGCGCGATCGCACTTATCTACCAGCCTATTGGGGCGATCGCGAGTTTTTAGTGGTAGACACTGGTGGGTTAGTATTTAACGATGATACGGAATTTCTCCCCCTGATTCGTCAACAAGCATTAGCAGCCCTTTCTGAAGCTAGTGCGGCTATTTTTGTTGTTAATGGTCAAACAGGGCCTAACTCGGCTGATGAAGAAATCGCCGAATGGTTACGTCAACAGCCAGTCCCTGTGTTACTGGCGGTGAATAAGTGCGAATCCCCAGAACAAGGATTAATTCAAGCTGCGGAATTTTGGCAACTGGGTTTAGGTGAACCATACCCCATTTCGGCAATTCATGGCAACGGTACAGGTGATTTACTCGATGAACTCATTAAACACATCCCCGTCGTTACCGATGTCCCGGAAAATAATGAAATTAAAATTGCTATTGTCGGACGGCCTAATGTTGGTAAGTCTAGTTTATTGAATGCTTTCGTGGGTGAAGAAAGGGTGATTGTTAGTCCGATTTCTGGAACCACCCGCGATGCAATTGATACTTTTCTCGAACGAGACGGGCAAGCTTACCGTCTGATTGACACCGCCGGAATTCGCAAAAAGAAAAATGTGGAATACGGGACGGAATTCTTTAGTATTAATCGCGCTTTTAAAGCAATTCGTCGCGCAGATGTGGTTTTATTAGTCTTAGATGCTTTAGATGGTGTCACTGACCAAGACCAAAAATTAGCCGGGCGGATTATTGAAGAAGGTCGCGCTTGTGTTATAGTCGTTAATAAGTGGGATGCTGTCGAAAAAGACTCCTATACGATTTACGACTACGAAAAAAATCTCGAAGCTAGACTACATTTCACCGAATGGGCAGACACTATCTATGTCAGTGCCTTAACCGGACAACGGGTAGAAAAGATTTTAGCATTGGTAAATCAAGGGGCGGCGGAACATAAACGCCGGGTGAGTACCTCGGTAATTAACGAAGTTTTAGAAGATGCGGTGAGATGGCATTCTCCCCCAACCTCACGCAGTGGCAAACAAGGCAGAATTTATTACGGTACGCAAGTCAGCACTCAACCGCCTACCATTGCCCTATTCGTCAATGATGCTAAACGCTTCAATGATAACTATCGCCGTTACATTGAAAGACAATTCCGCGAACAACTCGGTTTTAAGGGGACTCCCATTCGTTTGTTATGGCGGAGTAAAAAAGTCAGGGATATGGAAGTTGGTAGCACCAACCGCGCAACTCGCGTTTAAGATGGGTTAGTAGTCAGTGGTCAATGGTGAAGTTAGTTATAACTATTGAATGTTGACTATTGACTATTGAGTGTTAACTTAACATGGATTTACTGCGATCGCTACCTCTAGGGCTTTATCTCGAACAACCTCAAACTTGGCTGCACAAACTCGATCCACGAGTTAAGTTTATCTGGTTGATGAGCTTTTTGACCAGTTACAGTTTCGCTAATAATCAATGGCGTGTATTACTGGTAGCACTATTGATTATCTTTACCTTAATTGCCAGAATTCCCCGTCGAGTATGGCAGCAACAGATGGGCTGGTTATTAACATTAGCATTTTTAGTGTTTGCGATCGCAGCTATCAGTCCCGATGGCTTACGTGTAGATTATCAGCCACGCCTACCAGTTAACGCCCAAATTCTTCAGCCAGCTAACACTAATAATTCTCCAGATGTTGCCGAAGCAGTCACCAGTAGCACAGGTTATAGCTATGTTTTATTTCAAAAAGGCCCTGTAAAAGTTACTCGCCGTTCACTAGATTTAGCAACGCGCTTGAGTACGATTTTGTTTACTGTCATCTACAGCACTAACTTATATCTTCTCACAACCGCGCCAGAAGAAATCACGGCTAGTATAGAAAGTTTAATGCAACCTCTGAGACGATTTAAAATACCTGTCACCGAAATTACATTAACTTTAACTTTATCTTTACGCTTTATTCCCTTAGTCTTAGAAGAAGTGCAGAATTTAGTCCGTTCCGTGATGACAAGGGCGATTAATTGGAAAAAATTAGGTTTAAAAGGTGCTTTTAAAGTTTGGATGATTGTCGCCGAAAGATTATTAGAAAATTTACTTTTACGTGCCGAACAAATGGCTAGCGCGATGATGGTACGTGGTTTTACCAGTCCCAACGAACACCGAGTACCCTGGCATGATTTACGTTTAAAATCATGGGATTGGCTAGCGATCGCTACTTTAACCCTATTCTGGGGAGTCAGACTAGCTTTAGGCAATCAAGTTTAAGGAAACAATGAGAGTGTTGACTGTTGACTGGGGAGAAGAACTTTTACCAGCGACTAATAACTAATGACTAAGAGGATGTCTGAGAAGTTAAGAAGGATACTAAAAACCCCTCTCCAAACCTCTCCCCTGCAAGGAGAGAGGCTTTTAAACCCCCCATCCCTACCAGGGAAGGGGGGCTGGGGGGTTAGGTTTAAGAGACTTTGCTGTTAATAACAATACTTTTCAGACATCCTCTCATGACTAATAACTAATGACTAATAACTAATGACTAATGACCAATGACTAATAACTAATGACTATTATGTGGTATTGGCGATCGCTTCCATTAGAAAATCGTACTGGTTCAGAAATTTTCTCTGCCCTATTTCACCCCAAAACTACACCCGGAATCGCTACACTCTTAGAAAGTCCCTACCCCACACCCACCAACCAACCCCAACTCAGTCGCTATTCTATTTGTGCCGGCGCGCCTCGGATAATCAACGGAGTCCCCCAGATGTGGACACCAAAATTAGGGCGTATTCTGCCTTTTCTACAGGAATTGTTGCAATCTAGAGGACAAAGTAGCAATTCTCCCCCTGCTTCCCCTGCCTCCCCTGCCTCCCCTGCTGCCTTATCCCCCCCACCCACACACCTCCCCTTCATCGGTGGTTGGCTAGGATGGCTAGGTTATGATGTCGCCTGGGAAATTGAACAACTACCCCACAACAAAGTTGACTCTTTACCGTTTCCTGTGGCTTTTTGGTATGAACCAGATACTTTTGCCGTCTTAGATCATACACAACAAATTCTCTGGTTAGCCGCTAGTAATCTTACTGAGTTAGATGAGTTAGAATGGCGTTTAGTTAACACAGATACAGTCAATTCCCTTCAGTACGTCACCCCAGCATCCTCTTATCCGGTGGCACCGAAATTTTTCACATCTCAAGCAGATTATGAGACATCTGTCAATAGGGCGAAAAAATATATTCAAGCCGGGGACATCTTTCAAGCAAACCTATCTTTGCGATTTGCGGCGACTACCTCGGCTGATGGCTGGTTAATTTACCAAGCGTTACACAAAATCAATCCTTCACCCTTTGCGAGTTATTGGCGCACCCCTTGGGGAGAAGTCATCAGCTGTTCCCCAGAACGGTTAGTCATGTTGCAAAATAGACAAGCCCAAACCAGACCCATCGCCGGGACGCGATCGCGTGGTATAACTCCAGAACAAGATCAGCAATTAGCGCAAGAACTCCTCAGCAACACCAAAGAACGAGCAGAACACATCATGCTGGTAGATTTGGAACGGAACGATTTAGGGCGAGTTTGTGAATGGGGAACAGTCAGCGTCAATGAATTACTGACGATAGAGAGATATAGTCATGTGATGCACCTAGTGAGTAATGTTAAAGGAAAATTGAGAAGCGATCGCACCCCCATAGACTTAATTCGTGCCTTATTCCCCGGTGGTACAATTACAGGCTGTCCTAAAGTCCGTTGTATGGAAATTATCGAAGAATTAGAACCCGTGCGCCGCAGTTTATTTTATGGTTCTTGTGGCTATTTAGATGCGCGAGGCAACCTAGACTTAAATATTTTCATCCGCACCCTACTACTAACCCCCCACTCCCCACACAACACCGTCTGGGGGCAAGTAGGCGCGGGCATAGTTGCCGACAGCAACCCGGAAAAAGAATGGTATGAATCTCTGCACAAAGCCCAAGCGCAGCTAGCCGCCTTGAAAATTGTCACGTAGGGGAAGATGAGGGAGACAAGGCAGACAAGGCAGACAAGGGAGAAATTCTTTCCCAATACCCAATACCCAGTCCCCAGCCCCCAGTCCCCAGTCCCCAATCCCCAATTTCCCAAACTGTAACAAGACAGACTGTTATCACAAACAGTTATGTGGAAAATTCCCCTGTTGGCTATTTTGCTCTAACGAGCGATAATTATGTCAACATAGAGAGATGTCAGAGTCAACAGAGTAAACAGCAGATGAGCGTAAGCTGTTACCCTCAGCTACTTCACAGGGTGTATTGCATTGTAAGTAGCAACTGCCCACAAACCAGTGATAACTTTTCTGTATCGCCAACTCAGCCAAAAAGCGATCGCGTGAACAGTCTTATCGCCTAACTGCTCAACAATTAGATGAGGATAAATCAGACGATTACCTTTGTTGAGCCTCGCTGTTTCCCTACCCCTAGCTACATCTACCCCCATGCGAACTAGAATAAAGTCTTAATAAGCACGATTCAAGGGTAAAATCTGCTAATTCACACATGAAGAATGTACAAATATTCTGGCGACAGGGAGATATTATCGTCTGAATGTTTGTATTTCACTGCAAAAAAATATATTATTCTCCTACTTGATCCCTAGATGAATCCAGAAAACGTAGAAACCTACATAAATCATCCAACTTGGGGCTTGCTATATCGGATCTGCATGGTTGATGAAGCCCAGGATTTGTTCACTACACTGTATGCACAACGCTTATTTTTTTTGGTGGTGAATGACATTAAAGGCGTTAAATTTCAGCCTATAGGCCGTACCGAGGCGAGAATGTTGTTGGAAAATCGTTTGCGTACTTTACGTCGTCATGGTCATTTACAGGAGTACGATCAGCTTCAGAGTGTTTTCCAGCGCACCTTCCAATGATGAGTTCGATTAGCGAACGTATTACTCAAATTCGTGCATTCATTCCTCCTTCAGTACGGTTAATTGCTGTCACTAAGCAAGTACCGGCTGAAGTGATTCGCGCTGCTTATGCAGCCGGTATCCGTGATTTTGGCGAAAATCGCATTCAAGAGGCGGCTAATAAACAAGCCGAGTTGCAAGACTTATCTGATATTACTTGGCACTTTATTGGGCATTTGCAAAGCAACAAAGCTAAAAAAGCCCTAGAACAATTTGACTGGATTCACTCCGTAGATAACTTGAAATTAGCACAGCGTTTAGATCAATTAGCGCAACAGCTAGGAGTCACTCCCCAAGTGTGTCTGCAAGTGAAAATTCTCCCAGATCCCAATAAATCCGGTTGGAGTGTACCAGAACTACTAGCTGATTTACCTGCACTCAATCAATGTAAAAATTTACAAATTCAGGGTTTAATGACAATTCCGCCACTCGGTTTAAACGATGCGGAAGTTGCTTATGTATTTAATAGCACTCGCAACTTAGCCAAAGAAATTACTGAACAAAATTGGTCTCACATCAAAATGTCAGAGTTGTCGATGGGTATGTCAGGAGATTACCAGCTAGCCGTGCAAGCTGGGGCAACTATGGTTAGATTAGGGACTATTTTGTTTGGCAACCGTACTTAAAGGGACTGGGGATTGAGGATTGGAAGGGATTGGGTAATGGGTAATGGGTACTGGATTTTTCCCCTCCGCTTCCCCTGCTCCCCTGCTCCCCTGCTCTCCTGCCTCCCCTGCCTCCCCTGCCCAATCTACTCCCCAAGGAGTACAGACAATTTTCTACCGTATTGGTAAAATCAGGCACTTTAAAATATATTATTAAGAAAAATAAAATATTTGAAAATTTCGGAGAAAATCAACTATCTTTCGGATGATTGTTGAGCTATAATTCTCACTCAATTATCATATCTAGGTGAATGTAACTGCCTTACCAGCAGCGCGAGTTTATTGCCAATAGCAGTAGTAGATGCTACAAATAGCGATAAAATTAATTGGCCGTTTGGCCTTTTTAGGGTTCCGATTGGCTAGATCAACAAAGAACCGGATATATAAGGGCAATTTGCAGAAGGAGTGCAGCTAAATGAACAACCTATTTTCTAAACTGCGAGACTTTGTAGGTCTCAACGAGCAGGTAGAATACGAATACTACGAAGAAGAGGCAGATACAGATAACTACCAAAACTTGTATCAACAGGAAAATCCCCAACCAGCACCAGCAGAACCAGCCCCAGCCAATAGACGTTGGCGCGAACCTGTGAATACAATTAGTGATGAAGTAGCAGCAGGATCAAAATCAACAATGGGGAATGTAATTGGTATGCCAGGCGCAATTAACGGGATTTCGGAAGTATTAGTGCTTGAACCTCGTACATTTGAAGAAATGCCCCAGGCGATTCAAGCATTACGTGAGCGTAAATCAGTAGTCTTGAACTTGACAATTATGGATCCTGATCAAGCTCAACGGGCTGTAGATTTTGTTGCAGGTGGAACTTACGCACTAGATGGGCATCAAGAACGCATCGGAGAAAGTATCTTTTTGTTTACGCCTAGTTGTGTGCAAGTTAGCACCCAAGGTGGAGTTATTCATGAAGTACCCCAACCCCCAGTACGTCCCTCTCGCCCTGCAAGTCCCACACCAAATTGGGGTAACGAAGGCAACCGCATGGCACAATAAAGTTAAATTAGTCAATAGTCTATAGTCACAAGTCCAAAGCCGAAAGTTTGCGACTAATGACTAATGACTAATGACTAATGACTAATGACTAATAACTCATGACTAAAAAATTTGGTTTGATCGGTGGTGGGGTAATGGGAGAATCGCTGTTATCCCGCCTTATTGCGCGTGGAATTTATCACCCATCAGAAGTTATAGTCAGCGAACCCCAAACAACACGCCAAGCTTTTTTACAAGAAAAATATGACGTGACTGTGACTACAGATAATCGTCTGGTGTTCAGTCAAGCCCAAGAAGTGGTATTTTTGGCAATAAAGCCACAAGTATTTACAGCGATCGCTCAAGAATTAGCAGATATTATTTTAGTTACAGACAACTCACCCCTAGTCATTTCCATATTGGCGGGAGTGTCGTTAAATCAACTAGAAGCAGCATTCCCAGAATTACCAGTGATTCGAGCCATGCCCAACACCCCCGCCACCGTGGGCGCAGGGATGACAGCGATTTGCTACGGTGCATACACCCACCGCGAACACCACCAGTTAGCACAGCAAATATTTTCCGCCGTCGGGCAAGTGGTTGAAGTCTCGGAATCCTTGATGGATGCAGTTACCGGTTTATCTGGCAGTGGCCCGGCTTACGTTGCAGTATTAGTAGAAGCCCTCGCCGATGGTGGAGTCGCCGCCGGACTACCTAGGACAATTGCCAATCAACTGGCATTACAAACCGTGTTGGGTACAGCCCAATTATTGCAAGAGAGCAAAATGCACCCAGCAGAACTAAAAGACAGAGTTACTAGCCCCGGTGGTACAACAATTGCAGGTTTAGCCAAATTAGAACAGGCAGGATTTCGTTCCGCCTTAATTGAAGCCGTCAAAGCTGCCACAATGCGATCGCAAGAATTAGGGAAGTGAGGGAGACAAATCAATTCAAAATACCCTGCGGGAACGCCAAAGGCGTACAAAATTCAAAATTCAAAATGGGGATTGTTGACTGTTGACTGTTGACAAAATTTCTACCTCGTCTACCTTGTCTACCTTGTCTTCCCCTGCTCCCCTGCTCCCCTGCTCCCCCTGCTCCCCCGCTTCCTCATCCCCAGTCCCCAGTCCCCATTCCCCAGTCCCCAGTCCCCAATCCCCAATCCCCAATTCCCCATTCCCACTAACGAAGTTGACAAAAGACTCGTTAATATAGTAAACAGTTCGGTTGCAAATAGTAATTGAGTGAATTATCCCGCGTCATCACAAGAACTAGACTTAGGGTTGATATTTCCCTTTGAACTAGATCAATTTCAAAAAGATGCGATCGCGTCGCTAAATGCGGGGCGTTCTGTTGTCGTATGTGCGCCCACAGGGTCGGGCAAAACTTTAGTCGGTGAATACGCCATTTATCGCGCCCTAGCACGAGGGAAACGGGTGTTTTACACCACTCCTTTAAAGGCGTTATCCAATCAAAAATTACGGGACTTCCGCGATAAATTTGGGTATGATTTGGTGGGCTTGTTAACGGGGGATGCCTCGATTAACAGAGATGCCCCGATTTTGGTGATGACTACCGAGATTTTCCGTAATATGCTCTATGGCACACCCATAGGACAAGTTGGAATTTCCTTGGTAGATGTAGAAGCGGTGGTGTTAGACGAATGCCACTACATGAACGATCGCCAACGGGGTACAGTTTGGGAAGAATCGATTATTTATTGTCCCCGTGAAGTGCAACTGGTAGCCCTATCCGCCACCGTTGCCAATAGCGACCAACTCACCGATTGGCTAAATCGCGTTCACGGCCCCACAGACCTGATTTACTCCGATTTTCGCCCCGTCCCCTTAGAATTTCACTACTGTAATCCCAAGGGGTTATTTCCCCTGCTGAATGACAGCAAAACCAAAATTAACCCCCGTCTCGCCAACCGAGGTAAAAGAAGACCACGGGATACAGGCAGAAATGGCAGACCCGAAGCCCCCAGCATCCTCTATACCCTAAACCAGCTACAGCAACGGGATATGCTCCCGGCAATTTACTTTATCTTCAGTCGCCGGGGATGTGACAAAGCTGTGGCAGAGGTGGGTGACTTATGGCTGGTAGATAATGAAGAATCTCAGGTGTTGCGACGACAAATCGACGAATTTTTAAGCCGTAACCCCGAAGCCGGACGTTCAGGACAAATTGCCCCCTTATATCGGGGAATAGCTGCCCACCACGCCGGAATTCTCCCCGCTTGGAAGGTATTAGTAGAAGAATTATTTCAACAAGGCTTAATTAAAGTCGTATTCGCCACGGAAACCCTAGCCGCAGGTATTAATATGCCCGCTAGGACAACCGTAATATCTACCCTATCCAAACGTACCGACACCGGACACCGCCTATTAAACGCCTCGGAATTTTTGCAAATGGCGGGTAGGGCTGGCCGTCGGGGGATGGATAAACAAGGTCATGTAGTGACAGTACAAACTCCCTTTGAAGGAGCCAAAGAAGCCTCCTATTTAGCCACATCCAAACCTGATCCGCTAGTCAGTCAGTTTACCCCTAGCTACGGCATGGTGTTGAACTTGCTGCAAACCCACACCCTAGAAGAAGCCAGGGAACTGATAGAGCGCAGTTTCGGGCAGTACATGGCGACGTTACACTTAAGACCAGACTATGAGTTAATTGACGCAATTAAAGCCGAATTAGCCACAATCGAGGAGCAAATCGCCTCCGTTACGGAAAATGAACTGGCGATTTATGAAAAACTGCGTCAACGCCTGAAAGTAGAACGCCAGTTATTGAAAACCCTGCAAGCACAAGCCCAGGAAACCAGACGAGAACAAGTGAAAATGCTCTTGGACTTTGCTGTGTGCGGCACAATGTTGAGTCTTAAGGGTAAAAATATTACAACCTCTGAGCCTATCACCGCCGTTTTAGTAGGTCAGTCACCTACTGCTGGTAATTCTAGCTACTTGGTGTGCTTAGGGAAAGATAACCGATGGTATGTAGCAGCTACAGAGGATGTAGTTGATTTATATGCGGAATTACCACGGGTGGAAGTACCACAGAATATTCTCCCGCCCCAGGAGTTGGTGTTTAAACCGGGTCAATCATATCGTGGGAATGATATCACAGATGCGATCGCTCAAACTATCCCTGACCCTGATGAATCCTTGCACCTCTCCCCAGAAGTAGCAGAACAACTCAGTCGCATGACTGCGGTACAGGCTCAATTAGAAGCAAATCCCCTGTATCAATCAGGTAAGGTGGCGAAGTTTTTCAAACGACGGGAACGCTACGCTGAACTTCAAGAAGAACTGCAAGAATTACAGGCGCAAGTCGAGCAACAATCCCAACGTCACTGGGAAGAATTTCTCAACTTAATTACCATTTTGCAGCAATTTAATTGTTTAGATAACCTAGTCCCCACAGAACTAGGACAAATCGCCGCCGCCATTCGCGGAGAAAATGAACTATGGCTAGGTTTAGCCTTAGCTAGCGGTGATTTGAACAACTTAGATCCGCAGCAGTTAGCCGCCGTCATCGCTGCTTTAGTCACAGAAAGCCCCCGCCCCGATAGTCGAGTCAACTTTAACCTCTCGCCAGAAATAGACGCAGCTTGGGCAAGTTTACAACGAATCCGTCGGGCTGTGTTAAAGGTGCAGTATCGTCATGGTGTAGCATTACCCGTAGGCTTAGAAAATCGATATATTGGCTTAATTGCCATTGTCGAACAGTGGGCTTTAGGAACTGACTGGGTAGAATTGTGTCAAAACACCACCTTAGATGAAGGTGATGTAGTGCGGATTTTACGTAGGACATTGGATTTATTATCACAAATACCCCACGTTCCCCATTTACCGGATATTTTACAGCGTAACGCTTACCGTGCTATGCAATTGATTGATCGATTCCCTGTAAATGAGGTGGTGGAATAAATTAAGACAAATTTTTCAATGGGATAAAATACGCAAACCGCAAGGAACAATCTTGTAGAGACGTTGCATGCAACGTCTCTACATTTTTAGAAGGAACTTCACGAAACCGCTCAGGAACTTCCAGATAAAAAAATATTCAAAATGTAGGGTGCGTCAGTACGAGCAACCCCAGGTGTACCAAGAAAATCTTCATCCTGACGCACCCTACTAATTAACAGTCAAAAAAAATTATTGATGCGTTAGCTATAAGAAACTGGCTAGTTGGGAATTGTAGATCAAGAGAAGCGATCGCATCTTACCAGAATTTCATCCAGGGAGGTCAATTGTGAACACAGTTATCAAAAGCATTGCTGCGGCTACATTAACTGTATTAGTCGGCTACTCAACTCATGCAGTAGTTGCACAACCCCAAAACAATCATCAAGGACTTACCATTGCTCAAGCCGCAAACTTACAAGACACCTTGATTGTACCAGGGGAAAGAGTAGGCCCGGTAACACGCAAAACCACCAGGAGAGATTTAGCCAGAATTTTTGGTGCTTCCCGTGTCGTTGATAAAACGATTTCCGGGCCTGAAGGGATGGGTAGTTTTCCCGCCACTCAAGTAAATCTGAATCGGGGACGTTCATTTTTGGTAGTCTGGACTGATAACACCCGGACTAAACCCGTAGAGGTGCGTATCTTGGGTACTGCCTGGAAAACTCGCGAAGGTATTGGTGTAGGAACTCCTTGGAGTGAGTTACGCCAAAAGTTGGGTAATTTCAAAGTCTCAGGTTTGGGTTGGGACTATGGCGGGACTGTTTTCTTGGAAAATACTAAATTATCTCGCTATCAAGGTAAAATCTTTTTAAGAGTAGATGCAGATACCAAAGCCCCCGAAAGGTATCCTCAAGATTACCAAGCAGTGTCAGGAGATGCAATTTTTGCTTCTACAAATCCTCACTGGAAACGATTAGGCATGAAGGTAGATCAAGTTATTGTTTTTCTCAACCCAAATTAAATGACAACTTCTACCAAATTTCGGTAACAATGGGCTTAATATAATTTAAGCAACTTTTGCGCCTACCCTACGGTTTTCGCTTTAACAGTATGCGTGAATATTAAGCTCAACTGGATAGAGAAATGGTAGGACTAAACAAACCAGTTCTCTGGCGACAGTTCTGAGAAATCCGCATAGTCTGATATATTATTAGTGACTAAAGTCAGACTATTTACCTTAGCGATCGCTGCAATCTGTCCATCTGCATAAGCTGGCGTTTTGCCTATACTCACTAATCGCGCTCTTTCCACCGCAAACCATTCACTTGCTACATGACAATAGGGCAGAATAGGAATCTTGGGTTGAACTATCTCTCTGAGATAATGTTCAACTCTTTCTCGCCTTCTAGAAGCAGGTAGACGATAGCAGCCAAATAGTAGTTCGTGCCATGTAATCGAGGAAATTGCAACTTCTCCATCATACTGTTGCAACTTTGAAATAACTGCTGGATTCGGTCGCATCCTCACAGGCTCAGAGATTATATTAGTATCGAGCAAAAAGCGACTCACAAATTTACCTCGCGCCCAGGCGACTTGTCACGCACATCCCGCCAAATTTCATCAGGATCAATTTCAATACCTTCTTCTATAATTTCTTGACGAAATTGTGCTAAAGATTGCCAAAAACTTGACTGGCTTTGCAATAGACGTTCATATTCAGCCAGAGATAAGATGACAGCAACTTGCGCCCCCTCTCGCGTAATTTGCACTGATTCACCTTGCTCGACTTCCTGAAAAATTTTGTCCAAATTTGCAGGAACTTGCTCAATAGAATACTGATGAGACATTGGGCTTTTAGCTGTTGACATTACTAAAAGTATACAACCATTCTTGAGCTTGCTGGCGGATAGACTCTAATTCTTCAGTAGACATTTTGTCGAGGTTTTTTAAAATAAAACTCATCCGCCCTTGAGTTTGCAATTTATCACGGTGTTGGTCGAGAAAGTTCCAATAAAAGAAGTTAAACGGACAAGCATTCTTACCAACCCGTTCTTTATGATTGTAAACACAACCTTTGCAATAATCGCTCATCTTATTTATGTAATTGGCAGATGCAGCATAAGGTTTTGATGCTAATATTCCCCCATCTGCAAATAAACCCATACCAATGACATTAGTTTGCATCACCCAATCATAAGCATCAATAAATACAGCGTGAAACCAATTTTCTACTGCTTGCGGTGAAATTCCCGCAATCAGAGCAAAGTTACTCAATACCATTAATCTTTGGATATGATGAGCGTATCCTGTATTTTTTATTTGGTTAAAAGTCTGGTGTAAACAATTCATTTGAGTTTCACCAGTCCAAAAGAATTCCGGTAATGGTTGGGTGTGGTTAAACCAATTTTTATCAGGGTATTCTGTCTCTACAAAATGATAAACTCCCCGCATATATTCCCGCCATCCCAACACCTGACGAATAAAACCTTCTACACTATTTAACGGCAGTTGGTACTGGTGATAAGCTGTTTCTGCTGCTTGAATAACTTCTAAAGGTTGCAGTAAACCGAGATTTAAGTAAGGAGAAATTAAAGCGTGCCATAATGTTTCTTCTCCAGTTACCATTGCATCTTGGTGAGTACCAAAATTAGATAACCGATATTTAATAAACCAATTTAAAACTTGTAGTGCTTGTTGGCGAGTTACCCCCCAACGAAACGGTTCTACATTTCCGTAGGTGGGAATATTTAAAGACTTGACTTGGGCGATAACATCAAGAGTAATCTCATCGGGTTCAAACCATTGGGCTGGAGGTGTATTTAATTTACCTTTGGGTGGTTGACGATTTTCTTTGTCTAAATTCCACTGTCCCCCAATTGGTTTATCTTTGTCCATTAAAATCTGAAACCGTCGCCTACCTTCACGATAAAAATCTTCCATTAATAGGCGTTTACGCTTTTTAGCCCAATGGTGAAATTCTTCTGTACTCCACAAAAAAAGATTATTAGAAATAAAGGTAATTTTACAGGGTAAATCTAAACTGTGAATGAATTGGGTAAATGGTTTATCATTAGGTGTCATCACCCGTAATTCAGAAATATGATTATCTTGAATCCAAGCTGTTAACGGTATGATGAAATCTGTGGCTATTTTGTAGGTGACAGCATATTTTTTCAGGCGTAATTCTTCAGCAAAGTGCCGCATGGCTGACCAAACTAACACTAATTTTTGCTGATGATAAGCCCGTGTTTGGATATGTTCTAGTGATTCAATAAAAATCACAGGGACATTTTTTTGATCAACACAACTTTGTAATGCGGCTTGTTGTTCGTAAAGTTGATCACCTAATATCCAAATACCAATAGTCACGTCGCTGCGCTCCGAATGCAAAATTCAAAATTCAAAATTAAATACCCCACGGATAAATCCGGGGGCTTGAATTAGTGTTTTTTCACTTTTTTCTTCTCCATAAATCAATTTAGCGCGAAGTCAGAGCGGAGGTTTCCTCCGCTCTGAACTTCGTAAGAGAGGGGCTTGTATCATTGTTTTCTTCGGTTATGAGTGGAGACGCGATGAATCGCGTCTAGAAAATGGTGAATAGTAAAACAGCTTATTTTTGATTAGCGGATTTAAATCTACCAGCAGTAAAGTTGCGCTTACTTAAATGCTTGGTTTGACGTTTGGTGACTCGTTCCCGCCACATCCGAAAACTAGATTCTTTCATTTCTCGGCGCATTAAAGCAATTACCTCTTTTTCTGATAAGCCGAATTGAATTTCAATAGCCTCAAAAGGGGTTCTATCTTCCCAAGCCATTTCGATAATGCGATCTATGGTTGAAGTATCTAATTCGGGTAACTTCATGTTTTTAGAACAGATTTGCAGTTATTAATATTCTAATAATTCACTTTCCAGTATTCCCAATGTAGTTTAAGCGGTGTGGGTGGGAGTGTTATTTTCGGTTTGAGTTGCTAGCTTTTGTCCTATTTTCGGTTCTGTACCAGCAAGTAAACGCTCAATATTACCTCGGTGGCGCAAAATGACATACAGCCCACCAGCTACACCAAATAAAATATAGGGTAGGGGTTGCTGAAAAATGACCATGAAAATGGAAACAGCGATCGCACCAGCAATTGAACTCAATGATACAATCCGTGATATGGCGACAACGATGGCAAATACACCCACTGTAGCTAAACCGACTTGCCAAGACATCGCCAACAAAATTCCCAAGCTAGTGGCGACAGATTTACCACCTGTAAAGCCTAAAAAGATAGACTTACTGTGTCCCAAAATAGCTGCTAAACCTACTAAGGTAACTAGGCAAGGTTGCCAAAGTTTGATGTCTACTGTGGAAGGAATCAGATTTTGACTAGCAGCGAAGTTGAATAACAAGTAAACTAGAGCGATCGCTAATACTCCCTTTAAGCAATCAACTAATAACACAAATGCGCCCGCACCTTTACCCAAGGTTCTCAGAACATTGGTTGCACCAGTCGAACCTGAACCCACTTCCCGGATATCAATCCCCTTGAGTTGTTTCACTGTAATATAACCCGTAGGAAAAGAACCCAACAGGTAAGCTATTAGTACAATTGCACCACACAAACTTAACCAAACAGCCATAGGAAATTTTCAAGAGTTAATAGTTCATAGTCAATAGTCTATATTGAGTCGTCCCAGAGTTTTTGACTAATGACTCTTGATATCAGTTGCGTGAACTACTCCAACTATAGCGTCAGCTTAGTTGGAGCTTCCAACTTCACGGAAGATTGCCGCATCTTGGATTTGCGTCCGCGAATTGGTCTTATATCCTCTCCATTGGCGTTAGCCTCCCCCGTCCCAGAGGAGGACAGTATCCTGATACCCTCTGCTCTAATATTCATTGCCGCATTACCATCTCTATCGTGATGAGTTCCGCAACTTGGGCAAGTCCAAGTTCTCACATCTAGCGGTAACTCATTCACTTGATAATGACAATTAGAACAAAGTTTTGAACTAGGAAACCATCGATCTATTTCTATCAACTTTCCACTACTACGTTCTAATTTGTAGCTTAGGAAATTTACAAATGTTCCCCATCCAGTATCAGATATCGCTTTTGCTAGTTTGCGGTTATGAACCATGCCCTTGACATTGAGGTTTTCGACTACTACCACTTGATTGTTATCAACTATCTTTCTAGACAGTTTGTGTAGGTAGTCTTGACGGACATTGCTAACTTGTTCATATACCCTAGCGACAATCTTGTTAGCCTTTCTACGACGATTGCTACCTTTGTTTTTCCGTGCAGCAATGCGTTGTTTTACAGCTAGATTTTTTTCGTATTTGGATAGATGTTTTGGGTTTTGATATTTGGAAACTTTCTCCCCATCATAAGTCACAGCAAAATCCTTTACACCTAAGTCAATTCCTATAACCTTACCATCTGTCTTAGATGCAGGATAGTCACCCTCATATTCCATCACAACCGATGCGTAGTATTTACCAGACGGGCATTTACTAACAGTTACGGTTTTGATTACTCCATCAACAGGTCGATGAATTTTTGCATTGACAGTACCCAATCTACCAGGGAACTTCAAAGCGTTATCAACCTGTTTCACTTTTTGAGGATATTGAATTGATTGTCTATGATGTTTTGATTTGAATCTGGGATATTTTGCTCTACCTTCAAAAAAGTTTTGATAAGCACGGCTAAGATTGAGACTCACAGATTGTAAAACCTGTGAATAGCACTCCCCTAACCATTCAGTCTCTTTTTCTTTCTTGAGTTTTGGTAATAAAGAATTTAGTCCAGACTGAGACAAGCCTTTGCCAGTCGCTTTATAGGTTTTGATACATTTGTTCAACCCATAATTCCACCACCAACGCGCACAACCAAAATGTTGAGCTAACACTTGGATCTGCTCATCAGTGGGGTATAGCCTGACTTTTACCGCTTGTCGTCTCATCTAAACTCATCCAAGTATCGACCTGTTACTGTCATATACATATTGTGGTAATTCTGCCCAGAAAATATTTGGCTACTCCTCATATATCTCCTTCTCGCCTTACGGCATTGTCGGAGATACAATCGTCGCATCCCGGCTTATATCCCCACATTCCATTCTTATAGGTGGGGACTTACGCCGATTTTGTTAAAATTTCACGCACCCACTGACGAAATGCTCGTCGTGCTGTACTAGAACCTTGTGTCAGACTTAATTGTAAAAATTGCAATATTCCCTCAATTACAGGCAATTGACCAAATATTGGGCTAGTTTCTACCTGAATATACTCTCCTTGCTCCAGTAAAAAAACTTGTAACTTGCCATCTGCATAACACCAAAGTTCAGGTACTCTCAACGCCACATAAGCAGAAAGCTGAGTTTTGGAAGTGACATCAATTTCAATTGCTAAATCTGGTGGTGGGTCAACTGACAAATCTAACCGTCGCTTGCCAATCATTTTACGCGCGTTTTGGATATAAAAACAGGTATCTGGTTCGATACCTGCTGACATTTCTAAACGCTTGAATGTGGTTGAGCCGTAACCTTCCCAGTCGAGTCCTAACTCATCTAGTACAACCTTAACCATGTCACCGATGAGTTCTTTAGTAACTTCATGTTCCGGTAATGGCATCCGAATTTCTAGCACCCCTTGATAATAGGCAACCCGTGCAGCGCGATGTTCTCCCAGTTCATCTAAAATTGCTTCCAACTCTGTCCAACTAATATCCCGCAATGTCAAGCACTGACCTGGTTTAACATCAATTTGACTCAGTTGCAGTGTAACAACCATTTCATCCTCCGTACTGGTGACTGTTCGGGGCTAGTTCCACACTTCCGTTGACTAATGACTAATGACTAATGACTAATGACTAACTAAAAATCATCTTCATAACTTCTCATAGTTTTAGGATCAGGGGCAAAAGCTAACCACAGAGGAAATTGTAGTAATCCCAGGCTAATTTGCTCCTCAGAATCATCTATGAGAATTAAGGGTAGTTGATTAGCTTTAACTAAACGGTCTGCTTTTTGTGCGAGAGCGTCTGCTGTTTCAAATAATACAACCCCCCGGTCAGGGCCAAAATCTGGACGACCGATACCCAGACAATCTTGTAAACCCCGCCGCCATTCACCGAGACGTTCTGGTGTATTAGCTAAGACTAGAGTACGTAGGCGATCGCCATACAATTTATGCAATATCGAAATAATCGCCGAAGCAATCAAAACATTCTGTAAGCGGCTACCCATTGTCCGCAAAGCACCCCGTCCCCCTTGACTAAAAAACCAATTGGCTACTCTTTCGGCGTGAACTGGTTCAAAAGTCCGGCGTAATTGCCAAGCCGGGCCATAATAATCAGGCTTGTTGCGGTATTGATCAATCAGGCGACGAATTTGCTTAGTTGTATCTTGAAATTGTTGTGCAGCAAATTGCGGCGTTCCTGGTTGGGGTTCAACCTGTTTACTTTCTTTGATAACTACTGCTGGTTTTTCTCTTTCAGTGACAGCAGGTACTAGCTCTAATTGCTCTGCTGCGGCTGCTAAATCCTGTAAACTACCCGTGAGATAATCTTTAAAACCTTGTACTCTAATAGCCAAGTCTTGAGACACCCCTGCAAAACTGGTTCGCATTTCATTGCGAATACGTTCTTGGCGGCGTTCTAGTTGCTCAATGGAAATTTGTAGGGTTTGTTTACGTTGTTCTAATTGTACTAAAGACTCCTGGACAATTTTTCCCAGTGCGGATTGAGTTTCACTGAGTTGTTCTTTGAGAGTGTCATAATTAGCTTGCAGTTCAGCTATTTCTTGTTTTAGGGCTGCTTCAGTGCTTTGCAGTTCAGCTATGCGTTGCTGTGCTTCTGCTTCTGATTGTATTTCTGATTCCGGTGCTGTGTCTTCTGCTTCTAACTCTTGAAGCAACTCTACTTTTGACTCACCTGTGACATCTTGCACTTGATCAGGGACAGGCAAATCAGAATTTGTATTGTCTGATGGTAACTCAACAGATTGATGTTCGGCTACTATCTCCACAACTGACTCTTGAGAGGATGTTTCTTGATTTTCTGGCTTTGGGTTTTCTAATTCAATTTGCTCCAACCACTCATCAATCGGTTCTGGGGTTTGAGATTCCTCTGGGTTCATAGACTATAATGCAATTCCTATAATGCGAATCAATAGTTTTGACTTGCTTGAAAATTCCTGAGTCATCAGTCTAACTCGAAACTACTCAACACAAAGCAGTTGCTACTAAATCCGTGGACAACGTTCTTCTAAGCATTGTCTGAGTGTAGTAGGGTCAAACAAAATCGGCAGAAAGTGAATACTGTTAATTTCTTTAAAATAAAACAAGATAGGGACTTTATTCCAGAATATCCGCCAGTTTTGCCATTCTTGGTAAGGAAAACGGCGAATTAGAGTTTCACCGCGTTTAATATCTAAGTCAGTGGCGGTAAATTGCAAACGTATCGTTACAGTTTGGAATAAGAGAAATAAACCCAAAAGCGCAAACACCGCTCCTACCACGGGTTGTATAAACATGAGTGGAATGGCAGTAATTACCAGAATTACAGGAATATTGTAACTAGGTTTAAGTTCCACAGTTGATGCGGAGTTTGGGGCAATTGAACTTGTCACAGTTTCCCGTCCTGCTTTATTAATTGACACTAACCCCATTTTAGAAGTTATGTGTCAGGTAGGGGAGATGAGGGAGATGAGGAAGATGTAGCTTGCTTCTCTTTCCCTACGGGACGCTCCGCGAACAGAGACGCTACGCGAACCCGCAGGGTGGGAGATGAGGGAGATGATGAAGATGAGGAAGATGAGGGAGTGGAGGAAGCGGAGGAGAGAAACCAATGACTAATGACTAATGACTAATGACTAATGACTAATGACTAATGACTAATGACCAATGACTATTAAAATCCTTGTAACAATGCGCTACCTGTGCCTTGAAACATTATCCAGGAGAGGAAAAAGTTGCTAATAAAGATAATTAGCAAAGCGGTAACAACGGCGGTTGTGGTTGATTGTCCTACACCTTTGGCTCCCCCTGTGGTGGTTAAACCCCAACTACAACCAATGACTGCAATTAACATTCCAAAGCAGCAAGCTTTAATCATCGCGCTGAAAATATCCCAGATACCGACAAGGTTACGCGCTGAATCGAGAAATACAGTATCAGATATTCCATACATATTTGACGCAATCACCAACCCCCCCAACATTCCTGTCACCAAAGACAGAAGGGTTAAAATGGGCAGCATCAAGCAACAAGCTAGTAAACGGGGAATAACTAAATAATCAATAGGATCGGTTCTGAGCATTAACAAAGCATCAATTTGTTCAGTCACGCGCATTGTACCTATTTCGGCTGCAAAGGCAGAACCAACACGACCTGCTAAAATAACGGCTGTCAGCACGGGTGATAATTCTCGTGTTAAAGCTACCGCCAAGACTCCCCCGACAAGATTACCCGCGCCAAAATTAATAAATTCTCGCGCTACCTGAATTGTAAATACTGCACCAACAAATACAGCAGTTAACAGGGCAATAAATAGAGAATCTGGTCCTACTGCTGCCATTTGCTCTGTAGTGTTGCGCCAGTGGATTTTACCCCTGAGTAGGTGAACTATAGCCTGTCCACCCAGAAAAACCGCCGCCAGCAATCGCTGACTCCACGTTCCTAACCCCGATTTGGATGTAGTTCCAGTCAATGTTCTGTAGCTAACTAAGTGACTGACTTAAGAATAGCGAAAGGAAATAGTTAATAGTCAATAGTTAATAGTTAATAGTCAATAGTCATTAGTCATTAGTTTCTCTCCCCTGCTCCCCTGCTCCCCTGCCTCCCCTGCCTCCCCTGCCTCCCCTGCCTCCCCTGCTCCCCCTGCTCCCCCTGCTCTGGAAGCTTACTCTCTGGGGAATCTTAATTTAGCTTAATGTTTTTCTCAGATAACATTGCTTTGCATAAACAGGTTAAAAGTTGTAAATTACCGATATTTTAAAATATAAGCTTGATTTAATAAGGGTTTTAGAAAATATTATGTTTCTTGAAGCTAATGCACTGAGTGTACCCGGTCACTGTGTTTTTTAATGAAAACTTAAGATTTTTGACAGATTGACCTTTGGGGGGCGATCGCTCGTATTGTAGAAGAGAACGGATAGCTGATTGGCTATTTTTGACTTGATTTTAGAGGATGTCGGAAATGTCTACCTTTACTAACTATCTTCGCTCGTTGATGCTTTCGGTTATTTTTAGTTTCGTGACTCCTTTCGTGTTCATCGGTGGCGTATTGCTATTTTTGGGTGTCAGTGGCTATATTCCCCTTCTGCAAGAGTTGGCTGAATTATGTGCCTCTGGTATCTTGACTTTTTTATCTATTTTTGGTAATGGCTCTAGTTTGAATGGGATTTTGGTAATTAGCCTCACTTGTGGTTTTGTGGGTGGGCTGTTTGATACTTACGTTTACTACCGTTACCAAATTTTGCGTCTTGATTCCTAGTGAGAGAATTGCGATCGCCAGATGTTGAGCAACTACATACCAAAATGCCAAGCATTCTCAAAACTAGAGTGTTTGTAATTCCTGACAGCAGTAAGTATTGGAGTTAATCGGTGAGTATTAATTAAGTTTATAAAAAAGCATCAATTAAAAAGTCATTAAATTACTAAAATCTATATATTTACTACCTTGCCTGAGTACAGCTAAAATTTTTCATGCTGGCATCCAGGAAACAAACCTATGTCTATTGACAAGGAATGTCTTTGTTGCTGGTTTAAGTTGTCAGGGATCAAATTCAATTGCTATGCAACGAGAATAGCAAACAAACATCTACGCCAACCAGAAAAATTTCATTAAAATTCTGAATGGTACTGCTGAAAAGAGAAGTGCTAAGGCGATAAATTAGTATTTTTACTTAGAAATCAGCACTAGCGATGCTCACAGAACTCGCCCTAGTTGGGTTATTTTGCCGCTATACCATTTATATTGAAATTATTACTAGGTTTTTTAGTTGCTCATGGTTTGGCCTTTCAAGTCCAAGTTTCGGAAACAAATTGCACGAATTGAAATTACAGGTGCGATCGCTAGTGCTACGCGCAAACGGGTATTAGAAGCCTTAAAGACGATTGAGGAAAAGAAATTTCCCGCTTTACTGCTACGCATTGATAGCCCTGGAGGTACTGTTGGCGATTCGCAAGAAATCTACAGTGCGCTCAAGCGTTTACGCCAAAAAATCAAAATTGTTGCCAGTTTTGGCAATATTTCCGCGTCTGGTGGCGTTTACATTGGTATGGGTGCGGAACACATCATGGCTAACCCCGGAACTATCACGGGTAGCATAGGTGTAATTCTGCGTGGGAATAACTTAGAACGCCTGTTAGAAAAAATTGGTGTTTCCTTCAAGGTAATTAAGTCAGGCCCTTACAAAGATATTTTGGCATTTGATCGGGAATTAACCGAGCCAGAACAACACATCTTACAAGAGTTGATTGACACCAGTTATCAGCAGTTTGTTCAAACTGTAGCCGAGGGGCGGTCTTTAGCAGTAGAAAAAGTGAAAAGTTTTGCTGATGGACGGATTTTCACTGGGCAACAAGCTTTAGAATTGGGTATTGTAGACCGCTTGGGAACGGAAGAAGATGCCCGACGTTGGACAGCAGAGTTAGTTGGACTTGATCCTGAGAAAACCCCCTGTTATACCTTAGAAGAACGTAAACCCCTATTAAGTCGGATTTTACCAGGGAGTCGTCAAGTTTCTTCTAAACTAGGCGCAGGAGTTGACTGGCTGGAATTTGAAATGTCTACCAGTGGTTTACCGTTATGGTTATATAGACCGTAGCGCAGAAAATAGGGAAGTGGGGATTGGGGGAATGAGGGGGATGAGGGGGATGAGGGAGATGAGGGAGATGAGGGAGACAAGAAGAATAACTAATGACTAATGACTAATGACTAATGACTAATGACTAATGACTAATGACTAATAACTAATTCAGGAGGATTTTGGCGTGGAGTGGCGAATGCAAGCGATTCGTGGAGCAACAACAGTTTCTGAGAACACAGTAGAAGCGATGCGAGAAGCGGTGACAGAACTACTAGACGAACTGGAAAGACGAAATCAACTCCACCCACGGGACATGATTAGTGTTACTTTTTCTGTGACGCGAGATTTAGATGCGATTTTTCCGGCGGCGATCGCCAGACCTCGCCCCGGTTGGGATAATGTAGCTATGCTAGATGTGCAGCAAATGCACGTTGAGGGTAGTTTACAGCGTTGCATCCGGTTTTTAATCCACGCCTATCTACCAGTCTCTACCCCCGTTTATCATATTTACTTGCGCGAAGCTAAGAAACTACGTCCTGATTGGAGTTTACCCCAGGCGTTACAAGCCCCACCGCAAGCAGTAGAGTCAAAAGTTTAACTCGGTTAGAAAAACTAGCTTCCGCCCGATTTTGCTAAATTCCAGGGCGGATAATTTTCTCAGCTACTTGGGGAAGCGATCGCTGGAGGAAAAACAACAGTTTAGTTTTACCGATTCGCATCTCATAGCGATCGCTTGTAAAATTATCCCAGAATTCATCTACCAACGCATCAGGTGAGATTTTCCCTTTACCCCGTCCTTGAGTCATCGGTGTATCCACTAAAGGCGCAATAATTTCAAACACTTTAATAGATGTGCTTTCCAATTGCCACCGCAAGGCTTTTGTAGCAATATGTATTCCCGCTTTACTACCGCAGTAGACAGGCGCACTTTGTTTAGGAACTAATCCTAAACCAGAGGAAACATTAACAATAGCCGCTTCTTTTTTTGTCAGCAAATGGGGTAACATCAATTTAATCAATTGCAATGGAGCAATTAAATTAGTGCGTAATTCTGTCTCAATTAACTCTAATTTTATCTCTGGATTAATAAATTCATAGTTGTATTGAATCCCTGCATTATTAATCAAAATATTTACATTTGGGTAGAAATTAACTAGCTTTTGCAAAGCCTTGAAATCATTTAAATCAGCAACTTCAGTGATTATTTCAGGGAATATTTTCTTAACATCAGCTAATTTTTGGGGATTACGTCCAGTAATAATCACTGTATTGTTTTCTTGCAGAAACTTTCGCGCCAGTGCTAAACCAATTCCTGATGAACCGCCAGTAATTAAAACTGTATTACCTTGGGTTGACATTGTAAATTTCTTCACTGAACACTTGACAGCAACAGCAGCTACAAGGATTTGGGCAGCACTGAACCAATAAGGTGTAGATGGGCTAATGTTTTGATATAACCAACCAGCTAACAATGGGGCAATCATTCTAGCTAAAGCTTGTACTGTCTGAATATTGCTGTTGATTCGCCCTTGAGTTTTTTCCCCAACGCTTTTGGACATCAATCCAATTAAGGAAGTTTCTGCTAAAGGCTGTCCAATTCCTACAAGTACAATACTGATATAGAGAACCATCACTGAGCCAGTGATTGCGAATACGCCAGACAAAGTAAAAGCTAATCCGGTGATTAACGCACCATAAAATGCCATGCGGACTTCGCCCCATCTGGGCAATAACCACGGAATAATAATTGCTTGATCGAAAACACTAATTACACCAAATAGGGCAAATAACGGGGCAATTTGTGATGCTTGCCAATTAAATTGCTCATTTGCTAAAGCAGGTAAGTTAGAAATGAGCACAAACATCGCCATATTGACAATCAAAAAGCTTAACATCAGCCAGCGCAGATGCGGCAGTGCGAGACAGGCTTGCAATTGCGTGAAAGGATTTAACTGAGCAAAGCTAGGTTTGGGAGAACGCTGGGCTGGTGGTAAAGTTTCTGGCATGGCGAAATAGCCCCACACCAAAGCCACAAAAAAGGCGATCGCCACAACATACACAGGTAAACTAGGATGAATCCCAGACATTACCCCACTCACAACCGGGCCGACAATCAACCCCAGGGCTATCATCGCACTCACCCAGGAAAAAGCACGAGTGCGCTGTTGATGGGTGGTAGAATCTGCGATCGCTGCAAACGCAATGCTAGCAGTACCATCAGTTAGCCCCACCATCAGCCATCCCGCAAACAGTAACGCTAATGCGCCACCACTCCCAAAGATGAAATATCCCAAACTAGCCCCGAAAAGGCTCACCAGCATCATAAATCGCCGCCCATAGACATCACTAAGACAGCCGATTCCTGGCAAGGTCAAAAATTGGGCTAGTGAGTATGCGGCATATAGCAGCCCAACTTCCCACGCTGTGCCACCATAAAGCCCCACCAAAGTCGGCATAATCGGATTTAGGACTCCGAAGCCCAAAAATGCTAAAAAGCCTGTGTAAAGGATAAAAGGATGTAGGGTTGTTTTCACCATTGCCAGTTGAGTGCGATCGCATTAGATAACATCTTGTTTAGATGTAATCTGAAACAATGGTGAAGTCATTAACTTATGTTAATTTTGCTGAAGATTTTTGCGAATGCGACTGAGAGACACAGGTGAAATTCCCAGATAAGACGCAATATGATATTGCTTAACTCTATTTTCTAAATTGGGGTACTCTTTCAAAAAGTTTTGATATCGTGTGGTAGCGTCATCAAGAAGTAACTCCGCCTCCCGTTTCTCCTTCTTAATAAACAACGCCTCAACCAATTTATGATTAATAGTTTGCCAGCATGAATGAACTGCACATAATTGCACGTACTGACTATAATCTACAACTAACAATAAAGAGTCTTCTAAAGCTTCAATAAAAAATTTGGCAGGTTGGTTTAAAACTAGCGCACTGTAGGCAGTAACAAAATGATTTTCTGGACAAAAGGATTTTGTGAATTCAGTCCCGGCTGAATTCACATAGTAGAGGCGTAAAATACCTGAAACCACAAAACCAATTTGGGAGGGAATTTCACCCGCCCGCATCAAAAAATCTCCATTCTTTAAAGTTAGTGGTTGAAAGACACGAGATAATTTTGCAATTTCATCGGTTGGAATCTCAACCAGATTTTGCAAAACCTTACTAAGTTGGAGATATGCAGAACTAAACATAGAGTTTAATCTTTCGAGAATTCTATTCCTGATGATGATGAAATCGAATCCCTAAAAAGATGTCATAAACAAACTCAAAAAAGTCTTTTTTCTGCAACAAACCTGAAGTTTGATAACAGCCTTTCTCATCTAACAATGGTTTCATCACATAATAAGCTGGCTGGTAATTATACCAGGGAATAGAAGGCCACAAATGATGAATTAGATGATAATTCTGCCCCATAATCAGGATATTGAGCAGTTTTCCAGGGTAGACACGGGCATTTTTCCAGCGATCGCGCTCCACAAACGGACGATGAGGGAGATAATCAAAAAATAACCCCAATGCTATCCCCACAATAAAAGCCGGGATAAACCAAAAATTGAGAATATAGCCTAAAAAGTGGTACTGAACGGAAATATACACAATTGAGACTACAATCAAGCGGCTGATAAACCACTCTAGTAATTCATACTTACGCCACAGTTGCCGTTGAAAGAAAAAGACTTCGTGATACAAAAACCGCACAGCAATTAGCCAGAGAGGCCCACCAGTGGAGACATAATGATCAGGGTCGTCTTTAGGGTGGTTAACATGGCCATGATGCTGCAAATGCACCCGCGTAAACACAGGAAACGCAAAAGCCAATATCAACGCACTACCATGTCCTAACATCGCATTAATTACCCGGTTGCGGTGGGCAGACTTATGACAAGCATCATGAATCACTGTCCCCGCACAATGCAATGCTAAGGTGTTAATGCTAAAGCATAACCAATGAGGCCATTGCCAAAGCCAATAACCAAAGTTAGACAACACCAACATGACCACAGCTGACAGAAATAACAGCATTGTGGGGTTAAAATCACCAGGAGGCTCTAAAAATTCCTTCGGTGGGACTTTTAGCGGCTGCTGTGCCTCCAATGTGAGCATTACTATCTCCTTTTTGTTCAAACATTACGAATATACGACAAAGATTAGTAAATAATAAAGTTTTGTAAGGTTTTGTTGAGCAAGATTTATCTACAAACTTTGTCTAGTATTAGATGAATAACGCTATCATTCCAGACAAGACTTGATCATTTGCTGATTAGGGTGTGCTATCCGCATCAGGAATAATCTTGATGTAAAAATTTCTCAGTGAGGAAGGATGTAACCCAGATTGGTGTACGATATCTACTCTGTGTCACAGTTCCGCCACCTCTAGCGTCGTTTAAGTCACGGATATAGCAGTGACTGAAAATCAAACGCTCCTCAATTTACTATGACTCACTAAATAGCTCCCTTGAATCAGCCCCTATGCAATTAAGAGATTCTGTACGCCGGACAAAAATTGTCGCAACAATAGGCCCCGCCACTAGCAGCCCAGAAATGCTAAAAGCAATTATTGAAGCGGGTGCAACAACGCTGCGGCTCAACTTCTCCCACGGCTCTCATGCCGACCATCAGCGTAATATTCGCTTAATTCGGCAAACTGCCTTTGAACTAAATCAGCCAGTGGCAATTCTCCAAGACTTGCAAGGGCCAAAAATTCGCTTGGGAAAGTTTGAAAACGGGTCTATAGTCTTAGCGAAAGGCGATCGCTTCACCTTGACAAATCGCCCAGTTGTCGGTACTCAAGAAATAAGCTGTGTCACCTACGATTATTTAGCAGAAGAAGTCCCCGTAGGCGCGAAAATTCTCCTCGATGATGGTCGAGTAGAAATGATGGTAGAGGCTATCAACCGTGAAAAAGGTGATTTACATTGTCGTGTCACAGTTGCAGGTAAATTATCTAACAACAAAGGTGTAAACTTCCCTGGGGTTTACCTTTCCATCAAAGCCATGACCGACAAAGACCGCGAGGATTTAATGTTTGGTCTAGACCAGGGTGTAGACTGGGTAGCATTATCCTTTGTGCGTAACCCCCAAGACATCATCGAAATTAAAGAATTAATTTCCAGCACCGGGAAACAAGTCCCAGTCATTGCCAAAATTGAAAAACATGAAGCTATTGAACAAATGGAAGCAGTTCTAGCTTTATGTGATGGCGTAATGGTAGCCAGAGGTGACTTAGGTGTAGAACTACCAGCCGAAGATGTACCCGTACTGCAAAAGCGGTTAATTGCTACAGCCAACCGCTTGGGAATTCCCATCATCACCGCTACCCAAATGTTAGACAGCATGGTGAGTAACCCCCGTCCCACCCGTGCGGAAGTTTCAGACGTAGCCAACGCCATTTTAGATGGCACAGATGCGGTAATGCTTTCTAATGAAACGGCTGTAGGTAGCTACCCAGTGGAAGCCGTGGCGACAATGGCCAGAATTGCCGAACGCATCGAGCAGGAAGAAGACAACGCCGCCAAATTACGGCAAGTACGAGATAATCGTCGCTCTATCCCCAACGCCATTAGCCAAGCTGTCGGTCAAATTGCCGAACAATTGGGAGCAGCCGCAATTATGACTCTCACCCAAACCGGGGCAACAGCTCGCAACGTCTCAAAATTCCGTCCTCACACACCAATTTTAGCCGTCACACCCCACGTTAATGTCGCCCGACAGCTACAGATGGTATGGGGAGTTAAGCCATTATTAGTCTTAGAATTACCTTCCACTGGTCAAACCTTCCAAGCTGCAATTAATGTGGCGCAGGAGCATAAATTGTTGTTTGAGGGTGATTTGGTGGTAATGACAGCTGGTACACTGCAAGGCGTTTCCGGCTCAACCGATTTAATTAAAGTTGAGGTAGTAACAGCAATACTCGGTCAAGGTATTGGACTCGGACAAGGTTCAGTCAGTGGTCGTGCTAGAGTAGCTCACACAGGTTTAGATACCAGTAACTTTAGCCCTGGTGATATTTTAGTCGCTGCTCACACTGGTGCTGAATATGTAGATGCGATTCGCAAAGCCGGCGGAATTATTACAGAAGATGAAAGTTTAACCAGTCACGGTGCTGTAATTGGGTTACGTCTAGGTGTACCCGTAATTGTGGGTGTGAAGAAAGCTACAGAACTAATTCGTGATGGCGCAATTATAACTATGGATTTGCAACGGGGTATAGTTTACTCTGGCGCAGTGGGAACACCATAAAAATTCAAAATGCAAAATGCAAAATCCAAAATTATCAAAAATAATTTTGGATTTTGAATTATCTCACATTATGGCTGTTGCTTAATCACAATTTTTGTAGGGTGGGCATTGCTTGAGATGCGCTCAAATCCTCAGCTTTACGTTTTTAGCAATGCCCACCTGACGCTGATTGAGAATAGTGCAAAATGTCAGATTTTGTAGTTGTTAACAACAGTTAAAACACATTTTCCATAATTATTTTATTGAAAATTTCATTTTAATTAATTGTAATATTTCTCCATATTTTAGCTTCAGCAAAGCGACTTAAGTGCTTGACATTGGTAGTAGCAATTACAATATAACGAGCCGGAAATTCTTCTTTCAACATTTGCCACTGACTACAAATAATAATATCAATATCAAGACTTTTATTATCTGCTGTCGGGACACCTTGAATGCGAGCGTCAGCCCAAAGACTTGATGCTTTTTTCAATAATTCTGATGTGACTGGTAGGAAAGAAATAATTTCTCGAAGTTCATCTAAGCTTTGAATGCTGGGCGGTTGAGTCTGCTTGAGAGATGTTAATATTAAACTTCTTCTAATCTCGTAATCACACAATTCAGAAGAACAAACATAAATTCCGCGAGAAAGTAATCTATAAAGCCATTCTTCACAATCAAATACTTCACCAGTTTTGTGAGGATTAGTTAGAATTCCCAGCACGCCTGAATCAATAAAAACTATCATGACTCTGAATATAATTTTTGTCCCGGAAGTCTTTGTTCATCAACAGTCTTTTTGAATTCTTCAAAAAATTTTTGTCGCTGTAATGATTCAGTATCAGACATATTTTTATTCTGTTCAATAAGTTTTGCTAAAAGTTCCATAGCTCGTTGGTTTTTCAGCAATTGCTTTTCTCTATCCCATCCTGATTGATTTGTGCTATCTGTGTTGTCTTTCTCTAATTCCAGAAATTTTTTCAAACTCTGAGCATCAGATAATTCCAAATTAATAGGGTGAGGATATCCTTCTAAAATCAGTTGATAACTACTATTGTCACTGTCGCTAGCTGGAAGCAGAGCAATAAACCGAGCAACATTTAAAATTTTGCCACTAGGTAGTTCTATTGATGTATTCATGTTGTGATTAATCCGCTTTATTTTCAAAATTTACACGCTCATAAATCTGGCAATGGGGAATTTGACAGTTAGCAGAAACTCAAGTTAAATTTAGCCTACCATTTTTGACTATCTCCCGCCCAGATTATGCAGAATATTCTGTGAAAATTAGCAATAAATTATGTCAGTTCAATTTGACAATCATCACCAATCAAAAATCGTAAGGCTTTAGGACGACGGGGAGCAATAGTTAATTGTGCGCGTTGACCAATGACGCTATCAATAATACGCTGATTAATTCCGACAATTTTCGCACCTTCTAAAATGACGCTGTGTTCTAAATCTGTATCGATCAGCGTGGTATTATCAGCAATGCTACTATAAGGGCCAATGAAGCAATTTTCTAAATAACAATTGCTGCCAATAACTACTGGCCCGCGAATTGTACAATTAATAATCTTAGAATTAACACCAAGTTGAACTCGTCCAATTATCTGACTTTTGCCATCAACTTCGCCTACATTAGATGTTGTTAAATAGGTATCAAGAATTATCCGGTTAGCTTCTAGTAAATCATCTTTTTTACCAGTGTCTAACCACCACCCATTTAGATTACAAGCTACAACTTGTTTTTGCTGATCTATTAAACATTGAATAGCATCGGTGATTTCTAACTCGCCTCTTTTTGAGGGCTGAATTTGAGAAATCGCATCATGAATAATGGCAGAAAAAAAATAAACACCCACCAATGCTAAATTTGATGGTGGAACTTTGGGCTTTTCAATTAATTTTAATACCCGTCCTACATCATCCACCTTAGCTACACCAAAGGCGGTAGGATTGACAACCTCATGCAAAAGAATTAAAGCATCTGGTTGTTGTTTGGTAAATTGTCGCAGAAAGTTTTTTAAATCCCCTTGTTGAATCAGGTTATCACCCAGATACATAATAAAGGGTGAATCGGCTAAAAAAGGACGGGCGACTTTGATAGCATGAGCAAGTCCGGCTGGATGGTCTTGTAAAATATAGGTGATTTTAGCTCCAAAACGCTGGCCATCTCCGGTTTTAGTTTGTACTTCTTTCCCTGTTTCTGGGCTGATGATAATACCAATATCAGTGATACCAGCCGCAACCATTTCTTCAATTCCATACCATAAAATTGGTTTGTTGGCAACTGGGACAAGTTGTTTTGCACCTGTATAAGTGAGTGGACGTAGACGTGTACCTTTACCACCGGAAAGAATTAGTGCTTTCATAATATTTATGAGTTTAACAGTAAGTCTTTGAGCATTAGTCTTAGTCTTTGTCGCCAATGGGGGGGGTAAGTTCCGAGAAATTGTGATATTTTTCCACAAGCCAAAACAGAATAAGCCGGGCGACGGGCTAAGGTGGGATATTCGGCTGTAGTGATAGGAACAATGTTTTTAATTGTGAGGGGAAAGTTTAGATGTTGAGATTCTTCCCAAATAGCCACAGCGAAGTCGTACCAGCTAATAACGCCACTGTTGGTATAGTGATAAATTCCCGCAATTGCTGGTGTTAACTGGGGTATAATTTGGGCGATGACGTGAGCGATATCTTGCGTCCATGTGGGAGTACCAATTTGATCTGCTACTACACGGATTTCTTGGCGTTCTTTACCGAGTCGTAGCATAGTTTTGACAAAGTTACTTTTACCAAATGTTCCATAAACCCAAGCTGTGCGGAGAATGATGTGATGGGGGTGAGTTTGCCCAATTGCTATTTCTCCGGCTAGTTTGGTTTTACCGTAAATATTTATGGGGTTGGTTGTATCTGTTTCTTGGTATGGGTGACTTTGTTCACCATCAAAAACGTAATCTGTGGACAGGTGAATTAAAAATGAGCCGAGTTTTTGACTTTCTTCGGCAATAATTTGAGGTGCGGTTGCATTGACGGTTGTGGCTAGTTCTGGTTCGGTTTCGGCTTTGTCTACAGCAGTGTAAGCGGCGGCGTTAATGATAATCTGTGGTTGGATTTCGCGGATAATTTGACGCAGGTTTTCGGGTCGAGTTAGGTCTATGCTAGGGCGTGCAAGTGCGATAAGTTGGTGATGGGGTGAAAGGATTTGCTGGATTTCTTGCCCGACTTGACCGTTGCTACCTAGTAGTAAGATTGATTTAGTCATATCTTGCAACATTCTCAATCAACTTCAGGCGATGCACAGCTAAAAATATAAAACTCCGAATTTAAGCAAATCTCAAGCAATGCCCACCCTACAAAAGATGTGAGTTTACTCATAGACTTGCGCGCTTTTAAATGGCTTACCATTGCTATCTTTGGCTGATAATATTGGTGGTTGTTTAATAGGCCAGTCTATGGCTAAATCTGGGTCATTCCAGAGAATAGTGCGATCGCCTTGTGGATAATAGTAATCTGTAGTCTTATAAATAACTTCGGCAAGTTCGGAAAGTACGAGAAACCCGTGAGCAAAACCTGGAGGTATCCACATTTGTTGTTGCTTCTCTGCACTCAGTTCATTACCTACCCATTGTCCGAAGGAGGGGGAACTTTTTCTTAAATCTACGGCTACGTCAAAAATATTACCAACAACGACGCGAATCAGTTTACCTTGGGGTTGAATGATTTGATAATGCAGTCCGCGCAAGACATTCTGTTTTGAACTAGAGTGGTTATCTTGCACAAAGTTGGCTGTAATACCCAGTTTATCTATAAATTTTTGTTGATTGTAGGATTCAAAGAAAAAACCGCGATCGTCTGTAAATATCTGCGGTTCGATGAGGAGAACATCGGGGATGGGGGCGGGGATGATGTTCATGGGAATGTTTTAATAGATGCTGGGTAAATCTGGCGATGTGAAATTTCGTAGTTTACAGCAAGTTAAAATTGTAACGGCATCGTCTGATAGGTTTACAAGAAGCGTAATAAAACTTCAACGGTCGTTTTTCCCGTGTTTTCCCAACTAAACTGATTTGCTCTAGCTATACATTGGATGGAAAGCTGCGATCGCAATTCTAAATCATTCACCATCATCTGCATCGCGTCGGTGATTTCTGCTGTATTGTAGGGATTGATCAGAATCGCCGCATCACCAGCTACTTCCGGGAGAGATGACAAGTTAGAGGTGATGACTGGTGTACCGCAAGCCATTGCTTCTAGTACCGGGAAACCGAAACCTTCCCACAGACTAGGAAAAACGAGAGCGATCGCCTGATTAATAATTGTAGGTAATTCACTGTAAGATACATAGTTGAGAAACTTTACTTGATTAGTTATCCCCAATTCTTTAACCTGCATTTGTAAACTTGGCGTGTAACGCGAATCAATAGGGCCTGCTAACCATAGTTCATATTCACTCTGATTTTTTAACCCAGCAAAAGCGGCGATTAATCGATGCAAGTTTTTATAAGGTTCGTGTCGCCCAATGTAGAGAAAATAGTTACGGGTAGGTAGATTTAAATAACGAAAGTGAGTGCGATTATATGCTAAGGGAATAGGAGTAATTTTACTGTCTGGAATTTGATAAAATTCGGTGATGTCCCTAGCTGTAGCTTGAGAATTGCAGATAATGTGTTGAGCCTGTTTCAAAACTTGAGGAACGTAGTAACGATAATAGGGTGTGATAGGCGAGAAGCGTTTGGGAAAGCGCAACGGTATTAAGTCATGAAACATGACAACATCACGGCAATTACTATATAAAGGTGCTTCTGGTATTGGACAAAATAACAGATGAGATTTCAACTGATGATAAATTTTTGGCAACTGCAATTGTGTCCATATTAAGCGACGCAAATGACCTTTTGCGCCTTGTACTGCTGTTTGATTAGGCGGTACTAAATAGCAATTATAGTCAGCCAAATTTTGAGCAACTAAGAGTGTAGGCTGAAGTTGTTGTAAGTGAGGTAGAAGGTTCAACGCATAAGTTGTTGTTCCTGTGGGTTTGGTTAACAGAAATGCCAGATTAATTAATAGATGTTTTGTCACGCGCTCAGGTTATAAAAAATTTATTGCTTAAGTAGCTGGTTGCAATTAAATATAAAATGTGGGATGGGCCGGACAGCCCGTCAACAGGCTAGAAGCCTGTTCCACTATCTAACAATTAATTAAGCCTACTTACTTAGTAAGTAACTGAAGAATTTTTGCAGTTGCTAATCCTCCACCATAGAGATTTTCGGAAACTTCCCTACCAGAAACATTCAGCAACGCATCTGATATACCATTAGCCACATCTGAAGAATTTAGCGGTGGTAGTAGGCGATTCCAACCCAACTGTACTAACTCTATCCACTCCGTTTCTGCTCGTAAAGTGACACAAGGAACACGATAGAAAAATGCTTCTTTCTGCACCCCACCGGAGTCAGTCGCTATAAGTTGAGCATTTTTCTCTAACATCACCATGTCTAAATATCCTACTGGCTCTATTAATTGTAGGGACTGACTAGCTTTTTCCCATAACCCTGCGCGCGACAAAGCAGCACGGGTGCGGGGATGAAGTGGTAAAACTACGGGGATATTCTGAGATATTGCCGCTAAACCTGTAAAAATTGCTTCTAAACGCTTGGGGTCGTCAGTATTTTCTGCACGGTGAATAGTAGCCAAAATGTACTTTTGCGGAGTCAGACCCAGATGTTCTAAAATCAGACTTTTTTGCTCTGCTTTTACTCCATAGTCAATCGCCGCATCATACATGACATCGCCAACCAAGTGAATTTTTTCCTCAGTAATTCCTTCATGGCGTAAGTTGTCTACAGCCGCAGTAGTGGGAGCAAAGAGTAAATCGGCAGCGTGGTCAGTGAGTACACGATTGATTTCTTCTGGCATTTGGCGGTTAAATGAACGCAAACCAGCTTCAACATGAGCTACAGGAATGTGTAGCTTGACTGCGGCGATCGCTCCTGCCAAAGTAGAGTTTGTATCACCATAAACTAGCACCCAATCAGGCGACTCAGCCAGCAAAACTTTTTCAATGGCTTCTAACATCCTTCCTGTTTGTGCGCCATGACTATCAGAACCAACACCTAAATGATAATTAGGTGCAGGAATCTCTAACTCTTGGAAAAACACATCAGACATATTTTCGTCATAGTGCTGACCCGTATGCACCAGCACCTCTTGAATACCAGGATGAGATTGTAACCTTCTAGAAACTGCTGCTGCCTTAATAAACTGTGGACGTGCGCCAACAATTGTGAGAATTTTCATTTATTTAGTGTGCTATAAGTTGTATACAAATTTATTAACTACATTTTCATTTTTCAAAATTCACATTAAAACGTTCTGCCCACAGAATTAAGTTTACCCAACGCCAAATACGGAAATCAAAAACAGATTTTCCCTCTACTACTGCTTGAAATTCTGCTCTCATTTGGGGTAAATTTAACGCAGGAATTTGGTTGGCAATTTCACTGTTTAGCACCCCTTCCACCCAAGGACGTAAACTGTTCAGCCATTTTTGCTCAGGTGTAGCAAAGCCGATTTTATCTTGACGGTCTAAAATAGCATTTGGGACTATACCGCGCATCGCTTGGCGGAAAATTGCTTTAGAAGTTCCATCCTCAGCAATAATAAATTCTTCTGGTAAAGAAAAAATAAAATTCACCAAAGCAGGTGTTAGAAAAGGAACTCGACTTTCAATCGAGTGTGTCATCGAATTACGGTCTTCATAACGTAAAAGCATTGGTAAGCTGGTTTCTGTGAGAGCAGAATAAAGTTCTGAGCGTAGTATTTCTTGAGCAAATTTACCTTGATAGATTGTAGGAATTAGTCCATTTTGATGCAACCAGTTTCTATTTAACCAGCTAGGTTTCACGTCTTTGTTCACTAATTGTCTGACTGATGCTTGAATATTTGGGGGTAAAAGTAGTCCTATAGCCCTTAACAACAACTTATTTTGATTAGTCCCTGGTAATTTTGCTACCCGTTGCCAAAACTCTCTAGCCTTTCTATATTGCCCTTGACATAATAAAGAAGCGAGTCGTGCAGCTAAGTAGGGACGGTATCCACCCAAGAGTTCATCTGCTCCCTGTCCGTCTAACATTACCTTAATTCCTGCCGCTTTTGCCCCTTGGAAAACTCGATACTGAGCATAAATGCTGGTACTACCAAAAGGTTCATCTTGCAAGTCAATGAGTTGATTCAAATCGGTGATTAAGTCTTCAGGAGCAGGTTGTATTTTATGTGCGACAACATTCGCCGCTTCTGTGATTGTATCCACCCATTTTTCTTCACTCAGAGATGAATCTGAGGCGATGTAGCTGAATGTATGGAGTTGTAGTTTTTCACCTTGCAGATGTCGCATTGACATAATAATGGCGGAAGAATCTATACCTCCTGAAAGAGCAGCCCCGACTGCTACATCGCTGCGTAAATGTAAATTGACGCTTTCTAAAAACAGGTGTTGTAGGTGTTTTGTAGCTTCTGTAAATGATATATCTAAATTTTGGTTTAGCTCTAACTGCCAATAACGCTCAATTTGGATTTGCTGGGGTTGCTCTAGAGAAACTTTCAGGAAATGGGAGGGTGGTAATTGTTTAATGTCAGCGAATAGGGTTTCATCACCATAATCAGTTAACCCAGAACGTAAGTAATCGTAGAGTCGCTGGGGGTTGACACGGCGTTTAATCCCAGTTAGCTTTAAGAGTGCTTTAATTTCTGAAGCAAAAGCTAGTCCATTTTGATAGTAGGTGTAATAGAGTGGTTTAATGCCGAAAAAATCGCGGGCTAGAAATATTGTGCGTTCCCAAGTGTCTAGGATAGCAAAGGCAAACATCCCGACTAATTTGTTTAAAGCTGAAACACCCCACTGGGCGTATGCTGCTAACAGCACTTCTGTATCGGAATGGGAATAAAATGGATGTCCTAAAGCTTCTAGTTGGGTTTGCAGTTCGATGTAATTATAAATTTCGCCGTTAAATACAATATAAAATCTGCCGTTGGCTGTTGCCATTGGTTGCCAGCCAGCAGAGCTTAAATCTAAAATTGATAGACGACGATGCAGTAAGTAAATGCGGCTAGCTTGCAAAGTTTCAGGATTGCGGGTAATCTGGACAGGAGATGTTCCTGACCATCCTAAGAAACCTAAGTCATCAGGGCCGCGATCGCCTAAAGAACTGCTGAGAGATTTTAAGATATGGGAATCAATCTCTGAATCATCATCTAATAATATGCCGGCAATTCCACACATTAGCTGATATTACGTCGCTTCATAGTGGTACTTTGTAATACTAGCCACATATTCTAGATTATGCCATTTCTTCACATATTCCAAAGCTAACTCAGAATAATTAGCTAACATATTCCTATCTTCTATACATTGTTTGATTACTTCATAAATATTATTTGGGTTAGCATTAATAATAGTTTTTAAAACATCTGTTGCCATTTCTTGAGGTAGAAAATGTAAATCTTCCTCAGCAATTCTTGCTATGACTGGTTTGCCCATTTTCATAGTTTCTACTGCAAATCCCCCGTACCAACCGATTAAAATTTGGTCTATGACTAAATCCGCATCTTGATAAATTTTCATAGCTTGTGCATGAGGAATATTTTCCACCAACAGCACATCAATAAATTGACCATGAGTTTTTTGTAATTTCTCTAAAGCAGCTAAAATATAAGTGCTTCCTTTAGCTTCCCGGTTAGTTGGTGCATGGACAATCTTGATTTTTTTATGATTTAATTTAGGAGGAAATAAACCTCTGTCATCAACACCCACTGCATAAGGTAAAAAAGATGATTTTTCTGGAGGTAAAAAATAAAGCAAATCTGGATTTAATGCCCAAATATGCTTGACATAACGCTCCATTTTTTTTATACCTTCACGCCGAAAATGGTCTAACTTACCTGAATTACATTGACCATTATAACAGTTGGGATTATGACAAGCTGCTATTTGTGTCCTTTGCATAGTTGGATATTTTTGTCTGATATCACAACCGTTATAGGTAACAAATAGTTTACTTTTTGTGGGATAAAATGGCAGTTCAACCTGATTCAGATATTTAGCGGGGAAATGAATTAATGATGAGCCGAAATTAAAATGAAAAACATCATATTTATTTTTGATTTCCCAAAAAGTTGATAATAGTTTTTCTAACCGTAAAATTTTCAATGGTATATTTTGAATATTTAAATTAATATCAGCAGGATATTCTAACCAATTTTGTTGGGCAACTAACACCGAACTGGTTAACCCTAATCGCTTTTCTCCTTGAGCTAAACCCCAAGAATGACCACCAACAGATGTAGGTAAGTGTAGGATTTTCAAATGTTTTTTACCTCAAATCAACTGAGATTAATGATTCACTGTATTTAAATTTTCGGCAATAGTTTTTTCTATACCTATACTAAAAGGTGTAAACTTAGTATTGATTGTATTTAATAAGTGAATATCAGCAATTAAATCAAATTTTCGGTATTCTTCTATAACTTCTAAATTAACTGATTTATGTAGAAAACTCCCTATAGTCTCAACAATCTGTCTCAGAGTTAAAACTTCATTTCCTGCTAAATTTACACAATTAATGGGATGATGATATAACAAAATATTTGTTAATATTTTTAGTAAGTCATCAATATAAAGCAAAGATATTTTTAACCCATCTAAATCATCTAAATCATGGGGATTTCTTGCCAGAAATATATTTTTTTCCTTATGTACTTTTTCAATTAAATTAGGGATAAGCTTATCAGTTTGGCTAGGGCCATAAACACCAAATAACCGAGCTATAGTAATATCCATATCATTACTAAACAAGGCTAGTGCTTCTTCTGCGTGAATCTTGCTGAGGGAGTACCAATTATTTCTGTTTAGGGGTGAAGTTTCTGTTAAAGGTTGGAAGCTTGGTTGATAGACATTACCCGTAGAAGTATAAATGAATCGCTTCACTTTCGCTTTACGTGCCATATCTGCTACTTTCACAGCACTAACAACATTGACATTGAGTAAATGTGAAGCTTGATCTGGAACTTGGCGATAGTGTGGTGATTGTGCTAGATAAACTACAGCATCAGTGCCAGGGCTAATAGAAAATGTGTCTGATAACATCCCAGTTTTTGGATCAATACCATTTTCTTCAGCAGAACTCACACCATAGACTTCTAATTCCAATAATTTTAAGTGGTTAAACAGATGCTTTCCTATAAATCCTTTGTATCCAATAATCAGTATTTTCATCTGGATATTCCTAAATCTTTATAAGCAGTTTGCAAGCGTTGGGCAAAGGCTTCAAGAGTAAAGTATTTCTCAATATATTGGCGGCTTTTAATACCAATATCCCTGAGTTGTTCTCTACTGTTATATAGTTTCAATAAGTCGGCTTTGAGCGTATCTATATGTGTATTAATAATTGGGCATTCTTCAGGGTGTAAAAGGTATTCTTGCGGTTTTCTAATAAAACACATCACAGGTTTTCCCATCGCCATGCCTTCCAGTGCAAAATAGCCATGAAAGCCTATTAAGCACTGATCAAAGATGACATCGGCGGTACGATATATTTCTAAGGCTTGTGCGTTTGGTATTCTTTCAACAAGACTCAATTCTATAGCAATACCTTCAGCTTGCAGTGTTTCTACTGCTTCTATTAAAAAGTGAGTTCCTTTGAATATGCGATGATTAGGCGCGTGAACAATATGCAGAGGTTGATTATGATTTATTTGCGGATAATTTGGTTGATACTTATCTCTATTGTGTCCATCTAAATCTACAGGCCAGAAAAATAAATCATTGCGGCTACCGGGAGTATATTCAATCATATCTCCCATTGAAAACATTGCGGTTGAATATTGTTGAAGCTTGCCTATATATTTTAGCCGTTTAGATTCATTACATATACAAGCTTGACCTACTAAATTGCACTCTGTACAGCAATTAGGTTCACCGAGTTTTTGTGTAGTTATTTGACTGCGGACATCAGCCCCGTATGTCCAGAAAAAAACCTGTATACCCAAAAGCTTATATACAATTAATTCTTTGAGATTGATTTGTAAAGGTTGCCAAGAAAAAAGTAAGCCGCGATCGCAATATAAATGTAACCTGTCAGCCCAAATACAAGCCCATCCAAAAATCAATAATGAGCATAATTTCCCTACCAAGGGGAAAGTAATCCATTGACTCAAATTGTAGTCAAAAGCTTGGGTAATAAAATAGGTTTCATAAACTAATGATTTTGATTTCACCCCTAACAGACTCTCGGCTTTGGCTTTAAAAGCTAGAGTGATAATAGGTGTACCCAACCACAAGCTTTGTACTGGAGATGAATGTAATTTTTTATAAATAAATCTGAATGGGGATAATAATATTACTAGAATTATCACCCCAATAGATAAAACATCATAAATTAGCCTAAATATAGTTTTCACGGTACTGGCTTGGTTAAAAGAACAGAGATACCATTAGGATTTGCTGGATTAAATTGATAATCTTTAATACCTAATTCCCTCAGCCAACCTTCGACTTCATCCTCAGTATGTTGCCAAGCATTATGAGGATGATACCAATCAAAGTTAACCATATTATTGGTTTCAAAATCAAATGCTTCATTCCAGAAACATTTTAAAAAATTGTAGTAAAGTAATCTTTGCACATCATGAGTACCAGCAGGGATACCGAGAACAGGAATTGGTTGAGTTAATGTAATTTTAGCATTGAGGCGGCTTAATTCTCGTCCTAACTCAGTGATACCTTCACAGGCTTTGTAGCAACTCTCTGGATCAAGTTGAGTAAATGATTCTCTAATATATTGGTCGCAAAATTGCCGGGCTGCTCCCATTTTTTTATAAACATAGAAAAATAATTGACCACCCGGTTTGAGTTTTTGATAAATTGCCAAGAAAGCTTTCTTAGTGTCAGGAGTATGATGAAGTACACCATCAGCAATAATAAACTCAAAGAAGTTATCGTGAAATGGCATATCCATTAAGTCAGCCTGAACTACATAACAGTTTGGCAGATGTTTTGTATTTTCAAATGTAGTAAAAGCTGCTTCAGAAATATCTACTGCAAAGACTTTTCCTGGAGTATTTTCAGCAATAAATTTTGTATTAAAGCCAGAACCAGGGCCAACTTCCAAAATATACTCAAACTTTTGATAAAAAGCTTGTAGTTCTTCTAGAGTAGAAAAACCAAATTTTTTGCAATACCATTCATACAAAAATTCTTGATGACTAGATTCTAATCCATAATTTTGGAAGCGTCTCCACTTGTCGGAAAATGTTTCATTAGTCAGGGATTGCTCTTTAGCGGATTCTCTTTCAAACTCCTCAGCTATAGACGGTAAGTTATATTTTTCTTGAAACCAATTTAAATTAGGTCTTAATGTTCCCTGTAAAAAACAAGGAACACCTTTTAAAACTGGATACCAAACCGGGGAACTGCTGTTTAAAACACCTTCAATAACTTCTTCTGCTTCTGACTGAAAAGTAGTAATTTCTATATCATCAAGCGTTCCAGGTGTACATAAATAAGAAGCCAATTCTGTTTTCATATTATCTATTGCCTTTTGATTATCACCTAATCATATATTGTTTAGTAAGTTTTTGCTTTGATTGAGAAATTTATCATATTGTTCTACTTGTGTTTTCAGGGTATCCCATGAACTATGATGTTTATCTATCCACAGTTTTGAGGCTGATGCCAAATCAGATAATTGGGCAGGATTTTTAATATATGCTTCCAGATTAACAACAAGTTCATCTTCGTTTTTACAGTTGATTACAGGTGGTATTTCACTGTAGTGCTTGAGAATTTCATTTTCATTAATATAAGTACAAATAGGAGCAGCAACGGCCATTGCTTTAAATACAATTCCACCAAACGAGCCAAGTTTAAATTGATCAACTACTACATGACAGGCTTTCGCTGTGCGTTCAAATTGAATAGTTCCCATTGGCTGACTCCAAAGTACGAAATCAACACAATTTTTAGCAGATAAAAGCTTGATACTATCTTGAACATTTGCGCCCCACTGACAACATACCAACCCGACTTTATAACCTGCTTGGCGCAGATGACAAAAGGCATTTAAAAAAATATCATTACCTTTATCGGCATACCCACTTCCAGATACCCAGTCATGACGTGTAGGAAAGAAAAACAAAAAGTCTGCGTTCAATTTCTTACATAGTTCTTGTCTTAATTCTTGCCAACCGTCTACTTGTAAACCATGATTTTCGTCGTAGGGATGATTCATCGCCGAAACACGGTTATCTGCTAAAAAGATGGCATTATTGATGCAGTCTGAGTTGGTGACAAAAACGTGTTCAGCTTCACTATATGCGATTGATGTTAATCTTCCCCGCGCGGTGGGTTCAAAAGGTATATCTCTTAATGTTCCGTGTTCAAAAGCGAAATAGGGATGTTTTGCTAATAAAGGTAAAATGGGGTCTGTAGAATAGCCTTGAATAATATCATAGTTATCGAACAGCTTTTTCCAAAATGGAATAATATGACGATAAGGTTCTAAGTCATCAAAGGATAGTTGATCTTCTCGTTCAGGAAAATTTCGTTGAAATAATTCAACTATTTCCTTAACTCGCTCATCAAATTCGCTACTTTCAGTTTTTTTTGGTAAGCTATTTCTAGATGGAATTAAATTAATTTTTTTAGAAAAATTATCAAAAAAGCTAGTTTTCTGTTTAACAATAGTTATGGTATAGGATTTTAGGCAATAAAAAAAAATAAATATGTAGTGAAAAAACTTAGATATAACCAACCTAGTCTTTTTAACACCCTTGAGAAAATTGAAGATTTTGGCAAGAAAAGGATATTTAGATAATAGCCGATTTATCAAGCAGATATACAATCTTCCAATTTCTAGGGCTTGCCACCACAACCAGGCTGAGATTTTTCGATTTTGACGTTTTGCTACTAAATAATAAATACAAAACTTGAGGAAACCTTGAGCAAACCACTTAGGGCGTTGAAAGTTTTTTAAATCAACTGCATTCCAATTAGGGAAAAATTGGTCTTTAATTTCTCCTTGAAAGTCTGCATCTTCCCATTCGGGACAACCCATAATGTGGTAATAATCATAGCAAATAACGTCACAATCAAATCCTAATTTGTTCAGTAATTTAGCGTTATTGTAGGCGTTGTTGGCTATGTTACCTATGTGTAAGATACTGGGCGATCGCCCATATTTATCTTTGAATTTTTCTACTAATATCAAATAGTTCTTAGCTGGGATTTCCTGCATATTATTGGTAAATTCAGTTAACGAATTTTATTTTTTTAATAAAGATATTAATCATGTTGTTGAGCAATTGATTTATACTTCTGGATAACTCTGATTAAAATTATAATTTTCCAGAATCTATGGTGAAATTGCCGAATATTTTTGCAGTCCAGCCTTCAAGGAATTAATTACTAGCTGTTGATCGCTTTCATTCATGCCAGGGAATATTGGTAATGTAATTGATAAATCTTCAGCATCGGCTGCATTAGGATATTGTTCCGCTTTGAGATTATATTTATTTTGATAATAACCAAGGCGGTGTACAGCATGAGTTCCCGGCCTAGTTTGAATACCATCTGCTGCCATTGCTTCCATAATTGCGTTGCGGCGATTGACACCACCTGCCATGATTCTGATGACGTAAGATTGGTAACTGTGACCACACAGATGAGGTATAATTGGCAAAGCAATATCAGCAATGCCTTCTAGATAGAGATTGTATTGTTTAGCTAGATTGATGCGCTCAGATAAAAGTTGATTTAACTTTTGCATTTGTGCTATGCCGATCGCTGCTTGAATATCAGTGAACCGCAGATTATAACCCAAGTGATCAAAGCGTCCCATATAATAAGGCTTTGTAGCTTCAACATCGGGATTGGGCGAAGCACCATGATTTCTTAAAACTTTGAGTTTTTCTGCTAACTCTGGATTATTAGTTGTCACCATTCCACCTTCACCTGTGGTAATGACTTTCCGGGGATGAAAGGAGAAACAACCAATATCACCCAATCCACCGACTGGTTTGCCATTATATGTAGTACCAACGGCGCAAGCAGCGTCTTCAATGATGGCAAGATTATACTTGTGTGCGATCGCTAAAATTTCTGTCATCGGTGCAGCTAGTCCAAATAGATGCACTACCACTACAGCTTTCGTTTTAGGTGTGATAGCTGCTTCCAAAGCCACAGGATCAATGTTAAATGTATCTCTTTCTACATCAGCAAAGACTACCTTTGCACCAACATATTCTGCACAATGAGCAGATGTCACCCAGGTGAATGCAGGGACAATCACTTCATCTCCTGGTTCTAATTGCAAAGCCATAGCGGCCAGATGTAAACCAGCAGTACAGGAAGTAGTGGCTAGAGCATATTTTACTTGGTGTTGCTGTTGGAATAACTCCTCAAATTGGCGAGTCATTGGCCCCTGTGTCACCCATCCTGAGTCCAAGCATTGCTTGATCATCAGGATTTCTTGCTCGTCGAATGCTGGGGAAGTTATCTGCATTTATTTACCTATAAATTTATCTAAAATTATGCGATCGCCTTCATTTCGGTCTACCAACTCTGTGAAAACTTTGGTAACACTATCTGCTATGTCTAATCACTCGAATTTGTAGCCGTGCGATCGCCACTCCATAGCCACTTTTGAGCTAATCGTAGTTCTACCCGAACCACTCAGACCTGTCAACCAAACTGTCACACCACGCTGTTGCAGTTTTATTTAACCTCCACTAATCCAGCCAGACATAAAATTATAGTGATATGTGGTAGTTTGTCAATCTGAACCACAAGAAAATTATTGGCTCGCTGCATCTGCTAAAGCCTGTCTGAGTTTGCTCCGAATCTGATTTTCCTCTCCCATCCTGGCTGGAGCAGACAAATTAGACACTGGATTACCAACTTTCAGGATAGAGCAACCTATTTGTTGTAATTTTTGGGCAAAATTATCAATAATTGCTTCTGGTGCTTGTACTAACTCTTTATAGGTAATTACCATTTTCCTTTCCTGAGCAACTTGCCCTAAATCTCTATCAATCGCATGACGAATTCCTAGCAACTGTCGGGCTATTTGCTCTTCAGGAGGTAGGTTTTTCAGACTTGCGTAGTTTCTCGTTCTCAAAGACCACCATTTATCAACAGAACCCAGCCTTTCTTGACGCACCCGCCACACTGATTCTGCTACATCAATTAAATTTCTCTGTAAATCTATAAAAAAGACGTTAGGAATTTGCTTTAAAACCGGAATAAAAAAGTCACATAATAAGCACTTAAATAATACTGGTTTTTCAAATACATTCAAAATTGCATTTAATTCTGCACTTAATTGAGCGATATTGACTTTTTGTAAATCCCTTGTATCTGGTTCATGGACATCTTCACAAATTCCCAAATGGCGCGACCAAAAATAACCAAATTCATGGGGTTCTTCAATCCGTTTTGTCACGCCGTGCTGACTTTTGTATTGTCGGCATTCATGAAAGCGATCGCCAATCAGAATTTTTTGCATCACAGCACCCACAGCAGGAGTTTCATAAAATCTAGCCATCAAATTTGATGGATAGCCAATATCTAATCTAGATGCTAATATCTGACTTAATAAAGTAGAACCTGACCTTTGAGTTCCCAAAATTAATATAATCGGATAATTTAATCCCAACACTGCTTGTTTTTCGACCATATTTTGCAGTGGTATGAGCATTTGATTTAAATTTTCAAAAAAGTCTTCTTCAAATTGATTTTTTTGAAAATTAGGTAATCTTTCTTGTGTGTCAAAGGAAGAAACTTCTTTATAATTCTTATTCATGATGTAAATATTATTCTTATTTTTGTAAAACGTGAAAAGGCAAAACATAAAAATATGGGTATTCAGCCAATATTTGTTTACTTGTCAATTGACGTAATGAGGAGGAATTGTCATATTCCTTGATATAATAAAAGTAGGGTTTATCTTTTGTCCCCCAACGAGATTTAAAATTATAAACTCCAGTTTGCGTCAACCATGTCCCCCCCCAATTCCAGTAAAGACAACCCCGTTTTATCGCTTCTAACATAGCTTCATAGATAATCAGACTCATAGGTTGATAAATCCGATAGCTTGCCAGTGTAGCTGGTGTATAATACTCAGCAGTGCAATTGTAGAAAAAAACTAATAATCCAGCAATAATTTGCTCATCTTTTTCCGCTAAATATATGCGATAATCGCGGTCATAAGTAAATGTTTCTCGAATAGCAGAGAACACTGACCAAGGTTTCGGGATTCCCCCAATGGCTAAAATATTCTCATGATGTAAATCTGCCAAAGCTTGTAGTGATGCCAAAGAATCGGAATGATAGATATAAATCTCACTTTTCTGTGCTTTTCTCACACAGTTACGGGTTTTTTGGTGGAATAATCCCATAAGCATTTCGGAAATGCTGTCATCGTTGCTAGTATTGGTAGGTAAATCAACTAATTGTCCAATGCGTTTATCTCGGAATGTATAGGAACAGTGAGATTCATAGAAATTGACATCAGAATCTAAAGGATTAGATATTAATGTAGAAACTACTACAGATTCTTGACTAGCTAAACAGTCAAAAGCATCCAACAATTCTTGTTGAACTTTTTCTGGGTGGGATGCTTGGGGTGAAATAATTATTCCGCCATTACTACCATAAAAAGGTAGAGAGTTGAGTACATTTCCATAGATAGGGTGACGCTTAACGAATGATGGTAATGCACCAACTAAACGTCCAGAATCGTAAGCTAATAGATAATAATCTTGACTGTTAACTAAAATTTTTTGCAAGAAATTCCGATACTTTAATGAGCTATAGAGAAGAGATTCTTGACAATAATGCAAAAAACTTTCATAATCATCCTCTCTATCTTTTGTTAAAATATCTAATTGAATGCTCACGTTTTTTTTACCAGATTGTTTGACAAGCTAAGACGACTTTTTTGATTAGCCAATACCAAAGCAGTAGAACCGCTAGCAACCGCCACCCCACCAGCTAAACCTAAGTAATGTGCTACTTCTATTTCAAACTGATGTACTAACTGTCCTTGAGCAATCATCCCACTTCCTAGTACGACTGTAACAGCTTGTTTGTCAGCATCAGTAATCCAAGGTTGAGAGTGGGTAATCATAAATCAACAATAATTCAATTACTATTTGATTGTTTGCAAGCAGCGTGATAGATTTCCTCTTCAGCATTGATATCATCCCATAATGGGTTAATCAAATCCTTGGGTAGTGGAACTTGATCTGCTGTTAACCGCAACAAAGCAATCATTAACGGTACTGTTTTCTCTTCACCGTGATGCCGCACTAACCATTTTCGCAACTCCAAACCTTTGTTTTGGCGAAATTCTGGATTATCTACCAAAAACAGCAATGCTTGAGCAATATCACCGGGTGTACTAGCATTAACCATAGGTGCAACATCACCCGAATACAAAGGTTTATATTGCTCTGTTCGCAGTTTCATAATCACTGGTTTACCAATTGCTGCTGCTTCCAAAGCAGTTGCACCATAATAACCATAGACGAACTGATCTAATAAAATGTCACAGGAACGATAGTAATCAATTAACCGTTTTTTGCCTACGGGATTGAGAATTATAAATTGATTTTGCATTCCCGATAATTGTAATTTTTGCCTAAATTCACTAGCGTCATTACCCCAGGCGAGAAATATAAACCGAATTTCAGGTTTTTGTTTAGCTACATTAATTAGTGTTTCAAAATATGTTTCGTTCTGCCCTTTAACTTTTTTATCTAATCTAGATGTAGTTAGTACATATACCCCTTTACCATATTTTGCTTCCCACTCTTTTCGTGCTTTCCCTTCCCCTGGAAAATAACGTTGATCATCCATTGGATAAGGTAGATATACACCATTAGTTAAACCCAGCCGCCTACAATGTCCTAAAGTATGAGGATTAGAAATCATCAAAAACCTAGCAGCATTAAAAGATAAATTCATGATTTGCCCAAAATCATGACTCATACCTGCGGAAAACTGCAAATCTCCGCCAGTAGAAGCAACGCAGTAAGGTTTACCACTGAGATAAGCGGCTATGGGAATATTTGTACCGTATATCACATCAAATTGTGACAGGGCTGTTGCTAACTGGTAATATGGATATACGCCTTGATAAGTAATCAAAGGCTCATGACGCAAAGAAAGAGATGCTTTCAATAAATGCAGTAAAGGTGAGCGATCGCCTTCACAAAACTTGAGATATGCTGCATAAAAATCTGACCCTTCTAATGGTATGCGATAACAGGGTATTTCTAAACCAATATTCGGATGAGCATTTAAAAAATTTGCACCATCTAATAAATCTAAATGTTCACCATCAAAATTTTCCCATTCCGGTGCGCTAATAGCACTAACATCTGCAACATTTGGAAATAGAGCCACTTCCTGATCATATTTCTGCACTAACATAGCCCATTTGTGCATATTTTGAGCCATATTATCCAAGAAAGCACATTTCAATGGTTCTTGATGTTGATTAACATAACTTAAGGCAAATTCCCATACAGATTCAGAGTATTTTTGAAATCTACTAATATTGTTTGCTGTCAAATAGGGATGATTCCAAGGAGTGTAATCAATATTGTTATATCTTGTTTCTTCAACATTGTCATTGAGTGCAGTAACCTGATTGTCAACAGGTTCTATTGCGTTTTGTCTAACCTCCAATCTTCTTAACCAACTTGTTAATAATGGCTGGCTCTTTTTAATCTGAGATATTACAGGCAAATTAAATAATATATTTGTTATTTTCTTCATTAAGAGGCTATTTATAAATTAAATATTAAGTAGGGTGTGTTACGGCTATGCAAGGATTTCGGAACATAAGAGAGTCAAAATTAGCCGTAACGCACCATCTTTCTGGGTGGGTTAAGTGTTGCTATAAAGTACCAGGCAATTTAAGGCTTATACCGTTTCTTGATGTAGCTTGCTTGGCGTAGCCATAGATGCACTTTATTCTGCGCTGTAGAGACGTTGCATGCAACGTCTCTACATTGTTTTTCTGTGTAACTTCATAGAGAATTGGTATTACTTGATAACTCATCTCTAATACCTATAAAATTATTTAAATATATTTATATCAAGTTTTAGCTCACCAGACCAAGCATTAATAAATTTCCTCCGCCATTTCTTACCAACTGGGTAACGTAAAACAACATCTTTTACATCCTGTGGTGAAGTTAGTATCAATTGATTATCAACTTTTTTCATCTTGATACTTGCCAGCATTTCTAGCCAGTTAAGGTAGGTTTCCAAACCTAATGCTATCCAACCAGAACGCCGAGACAATGCTATCACCTCCTCATGCAATTTGCGGGTATCCTGAATATTTTGAGGATGAAAGTTAAATACCAGCACCCCAGGATAATTTACTTCTATCTGGTTAGCTAATTTTCGTATACGTTGCGCTGCTTGTTTTTCACTTAATTTCAAAGCATAAATTATCCCATCTCCAAACGCCGTTAATAAACTATAATGATCAGACCAAGTACCATCTAAGCGACGTACTCGCATAGGCAAAAAAGAACCGTTTAAAGCCGTACCATCTGTATTAGTATAATTTACATCTAAAGCAATATTATTTTCTTCCCAAGCTTTTAAATGACCAAGATAACCTTTGCTTAGATAGCCATGATTGCGTAAAGTACGAATTGGTTTTTTACTAAGTTGGCGAATTTCCGCCGCTTGTTCTGCACACAATCTATCATATTCCTCTGGTTTAGCTAAAGCATCTGGATGCAAGCCAATTTCCACATTAGATGGTAATTGAGCTAAAGTCTCTGGAGTGTGACGAGTTTGAGTCACTAAAAAATAAGTAATCGGTATATTATTAATGCAGCGCAATTGTTCAGCATATTTTTCTAAATAAGCCCAATCATCATCCCCGGTTAGAATCACAGCACCTTTAGCACCTTTTGGGAATGGTTCAATGAGTGGATAACCACTCAGAATAGATAAATTTTCCGCCAATAAAAAACCGAGATAGTCAGCCCAAGGTTGTGTAGAATATTCTGGCAAAATTTGTTCTTCAAACAAGTAATTAGCACGCTCATTATTAAAGCCAAATCCCCCCTTATATTCAGCTTCCTCAACTTTTTTAGCATCTCCTTGTCGATGTCGTATAATTTCTTCAGTAACATTAATACCTATCAATAAAATCCGTTGATTATCACCTTTATACCAAGCAACAACACAGCGTCCTTTATCATTAGTCCATACAGGTTCTAAATTATCTCCAGTAAAAGAAATATGTGGTAGTAAAGCATAATATTTAGGTTGACGACTATCAAACCATCTGAGTTTATTTTTATGTGCATAGTAAAACTGTTTACCTAATTCTTGATGACACTTAACAGGAATAGATAAAAACTCGCTAGCATCTGCCGAAATTATCACCTTTGGGGTAACACTATTGAGTTCTCCCACAAAGCCATAAGTGAATAAAATATTTGATATATCCAATAATTTATTCATAAAACATACGTGTTTTTAATCAAAAGGTACTGTGGCAAATAGAATATTATTGATGCGATTTTCTGGCTTCAGAAGGTTAGATAACTGAACTTGCAACGATGGAGAAATATATACAGACAACAAATACCACCACAAATCTGTTAACAAAGGCGGCCAAAAACCAAAAGAGAAATTTTTTTCGACAATCATCCCACTATTTTCAATTAGCTGAATTAAGTCAGGCATTGAGTATAAGTTTTTAGAAGCAGGATCTAATTTCTTGCCAGTATTAAGAGTATACAGATTATTTTTATTAACTGTTCTAATGATAATTTTGCCTCCTGGCTTGACTACACGCTTGAGTTCTGATAGAGCCTTTTCAGGACTTTCAAAATATAACAATGCACCTAAACAAACAGCATGATCAAAGTATTCAGAACTAAAAGGTAAATTTTCTGCATAAACACTATCTAATAAAGTAGCTGAAGTATTTTCTCTAATCATTTCCCAACTAGGAAAAACTAGAGGATCAACCCCTACAACATTAAATCCCAGTGTACTGAGCAAGGCTACATACTTACCAGGCCCACATCCTAATTCTAAAACTTGATTGCTTTGTCCTAACTCTATCCAATCTCCAATACAAGCGTGTAATGGATGAACAGCCATGTTTTTTGCATAATCTTGCTCAAATAAAAAACGTTTAATCAATCTGTCTTGACTTTCTTGCAGTTGACGAATTCTGGTTTTTTCAAAAATATTCATTGCTTGTTGATATCCTCTTTTATATACTCCACAGGAACACGTTGGTTAAGTAATCCAAAATCCAAAGCAGGAAATTCATTATTGACTTTAAACTTCAAATCAGAAACTTTCCGCGCAAATACTTCACTGTAAGGATAATTGTTTTTTATATCCCAACCATTAGCACAGTAAGCAGAAACATGATATTCACCTGCTGATAAGTAGTTTTGATGAAATTTAAAATAAATCGTGACTCTCCCCTCTATATCATGTAAATTTTGATAATCACATCCACTAGATTGCCAAAAAACGTAGACTCCATCTGCACGCATGATTTTTATACCAACATCGACAATAGGGACTAGCCGATTCGCAATTATTGTCACTGCAATTTCAAAAGGTTGTTGTTCATTGATGGCAAATTTTTCTAACCCATCAGCAATCAGGTAAATTTTTTCAATTTCAATATCAGGCTTATTTTCTTCTTGCAGTTTTGTCAGCATTACCTGATATTGCTGATGATCAACATAGGGAATTTGTAGATTTGCAATCCTCGCTTCCCATCCATCTTTTAAAATTTGAGATTCAATAATATCAGCTTTTTCCCAAGTACCTGTCTGATAATTAATAAATTCAATATCTAACTTTTCTTTGTTTAAAATTGATTGACTTTCTAAATAAAGTTTGAGTTTATATTTATTGTCTTCTAAAGGTAAATTTGTAGCTTTAATTACTATATGCCCACCTGTTTTTTTACCTGATTTAGCACTAAGAATCCTACATTCATATTGCTCCTTAGAATATAGCCTACCCCATTCAGAAGTTAGGACATCAAGGTAAACGTCAATCTCTGGATTTTCAAAATCTTGGAGTGTTAACGGAACAGTTTTATTCCCTATTGTTTCACCAGACAGATTGATATTACGAATATAATGTGTATCTGCTAAAATGCCATTTTTTTGATTAGATACGATTCTCAGCAGCAAAACATTAGCATCAGCCACATCTAAAAGATTCAATTTATAACTATTTTGCTGTTTTTTAGCTATATTTCCCGTTCTTGTAGCTTCATCTTCTCTTTTTCTATAATCTTCCTCATAATGATTTAATACATATTGTGCTTCTCCTATTTCTCTAATTGAACCATTATCTAACCAGATAGCTGTATCGCATAACATTTGGATCGCACTGGTAGAGTGACTAACAAATATTAATCCTTTTCCTTGCTCACAAAGTTCTATCATTCTTTTAGTGGCTTTACCCATAAAATAAGCATCGCCAACACTCAAGATTTCATCAACTACTAATATTTCTGGTTTAATTGCAGTTGTAATCGCAAATGCTAGTTTAGCATTCATCCCTGAACTATAGGTTTTCACGGGACTATATATAAAGTGTCCTAGTTCTGTAAACTCAATAATTTCTTCTGTTAAAACTTCAGTATCCGCTTTTTTACAGCCATTCATAATTAAGTTAAAGCGAATATTCTCTAATCCAGTTTCTTCAGGGTTTAAAAATGAAGTTAAACTTAACATGGCAGAAATGTTACCATTAACTTCTATTTTTCCAGAAGTTGGTTTTAAATTACCTGTAATGATTTTTAATAAAGTGCTTTTTCCCGAACCATTCGGCCCTATTATACCTACTCTTTGTTTAGCTTTTATAGAAAAAGTAATATCTTTCAATGCCCAAAATGAATCATGACGTAAATCTCCAGTTAACATTTCCAAAAACATATCTTTCGGACTTTTATAAACAGGATATGCCATTGATAAATTTTTAACTGAAATGATGTCATCATTCATAGCAAATTACCAAACATTACTTTTAATTTATCAAATATTTTGTAACCCATTGAGAAAACAATATGACCTAAAATAATTGAGATAATCCATGAGCTAGGGTGTTCAAATCTACCATAGTAAAGTGTATCTTGATAACACCAAGTGATGTAACTAAAAGGGTTTAGGTATAGTAGAGGACGAAATAGCTGGGGAACTTGTTCTGGTAAATAAAAAATTGGCAGTAAATAAACTCCAACAACAGTAAAAATTTGGACAAAATCTTTAATATCTTTAAAGTATACTCCTATTGCAGAAAGTATGTAAGCAATGCCTATCATCATCAAGGTTTGAATAAATATTAATAGAGGTAGAATAATAAAAGTAAGATGTATAGTCTTGAGATAGAAAATTATATATACAAGCAGAATGAGTAAAAAGATAATCTGGTTAATCAGTGAGGCAATAACACTTTTAATAGGTAATATTTCAATAGGAAATACTAGCTGTTTGACTAAAATTGCATGACTAACTATGACTGTAGTAGACTTTGATAGGATTTCTTGTAAAGTTAACCAAGGAATTAATCCTGATAATAAATAGGTGGTATAGTCGAGGGGCATATTTTTATTTTCCCCAATTTTGACTTTAAATACAAAGACAAATATAAATATATATACGCCTATCAAAGTTAAAGGGTGAATAATTGTCCAAATATTTCCTAAAACTTGCCCCTGATATTTATCTGTAATCTCTCGTTTCGCCATTTCAAAAATTAGTTGTCTATGTTTTTGAAATAAAGAGAAAACCTCCCGAAATTCCCACATAGATTTTTTTAAAATTGACATATTTTATATTGGCTCAATATCAGCTAATTATTCAAAAACAGGTGACACCATTGTTCTAAATTCAACAATGACCAAATTAATAAACGCCGATTTGCTTTACCTTGCAAATGTTCATCTACTAACTTTTGTACGGCTGATTTATCTAAAAATTTATAAATGTTAGCACGGTTATTTTCAGTTGTGCGACGGACGTAATCAATACTTTCGCCTTTAAACCAACTAGCATCAGGTGCAGAAAATCCCTGTTTAACTCGTTCAGTTAGAGTATTCGGAATATAATTACTCATCACTTTACGCAGGAGTAATTTACCGTCTTTGGTTCTCTGAAAATATTTATCAGTTTTATTTCCTGGTTCATTTTCATTTAATCTGACAACTTCTGTGAGATTGCCCAATTTTAACCGAGTCGGGATTTTCATGGCAAAATCTACTAGATCGTTATCGAGAAACGGAACTCTAGTTTCTAAGGAATGAGCCATACTCAATTTATCTTCTACGACTAAAAGCCCATGTAAAAAAGTTTTAGCTTCAAAGTAAAGAGAATGGTTTACATAGTCTTCTGGACGGGTTAACTCAACAGAGTGCTGTTTAAAGACGCTGCTAAAAATATCTTTGGTAGAAATATGTGCTACTTTTGACCAAATTGGTTGAAAAACTTGTTGGATTTCTGGCGGAGATAGTAACCTCTGCCAAAAACTATAATATTTGTCAACGTAATGCTCAAAATCATCATTGACTACTGCACGGTAATAACGCCAAGGATAACCAGCAAATAGTTCATCTCCACCAGTACCAGCAAGAACTACTTTGACAAATTTACTGGCTAACTGTGCTACGTAAAAATTGGGATAACTCTGTCCGACACGGGGTTCTTCTAAATGCCATGCTAAATTAGGCATTACTCGTTCCATATCTCCTGCTTTCAAAACCATTTCATAATGTTCGGTTTTGAACAGATAAGACATATACTCGGCTGCTTCTCGCTCATCATAACTGACTTCTACGCCAGAAGCGGAATTGAGGTCAAAACCACAGGTGAAGGACTTAATATAGGGAAGTTGTTGAGCTGCGATCGCTGTAATTGAGCCACTATCTATCCCTCCACTCAAATAAGCACCCAACTCTACATCACTAATTAACTGACGACTCACTGCTTGATGAAAAAGTCGATCTAATTCTTCGATATATTCCCTTTCATCATCAGGATTTTCTGGCTCAGTAAAGTGATAATCCCAATATTGTTTTTGTACCTGCTTTTGCGTAGCCAAGGATATTTTTAGATATGTGCCAGCCGGAACTAATTTTACTCCTTTGAATAATGTTTTATCAGTTAAAAAGTTTTGAAATGTAAAATATTCTTTTAAGGCTTCAAAATCAATATCTTTGCAGTAAGCAGGATGAGCTAAAATCGCTTTTACTTCAGAGCCAAACAAAAATTTACCATCTACTTGTGTGTAGTATAAAGGCTTAATTCCATAGCGATCGCGTGCTAAAAAAAGCTCTCTTTGCTGTCTATCCCAAACAGCAAAGGCAAACATTCCATTGAATCGCTCTAGACACTTATCACCCCATTTGGCATAGGCATATAGTAATACCTCGGTATCTGTCCGCGACCGAAATTGATAGCCCAAAGACTCTAACTCTATTCGCAGTTCATTAAAGTTATAAATCTCACCGTTATAGCTGACAATAAACCTACCATCCTGGGTAGACATTGGTTGATGTCCCGCAGGAGATAAGTCAATAATTGCTAGGCGGCGATGTCCTAAAGCTAAACAATTGTCTACAAAATGACCTTCTCCATCTGGCCCTCTATGAGCAATGGCATCAGTCATTTTTTTAATCAGCACTGGAGAAGCAGGTTCTCCATTCAAGTTTAATATACCAGCGATTCCGCACATTGACTGGTTTTGTTAAAAGTACACAACTGATTTCTAATGCTATGAGTTTAAACTCAGTGTTTAATCTGTCAATCCTACAGCTAAACGACGACGTGCTACTTCTTCTTTATGAGTTTGTCGCCATTGAATTAATTGTTGTAGTCCTTCCCGTAAATCTGTTTTGGCTCTAAAATCAATTTCTGAGGCAGCTTTTTCAGGACAACCAACACGATTTTTTACAAAGGTAGTTCCAGCAGGTTCATAGTGAATTTTTAAGTCTGAACCTGTCAGTTCTAATATGATTTCTGTGAGTTCTTTAATTGTTGTTTTAATGCCAGTACCCACATTATAAAACTCATCAGTAGCGTCAGATTTCATCCCACAGATATTAGCTCTAGCACAATCTCCCACATAGACAAAATCATAGGCTTGAGAACCATCCCCGTAAACAATTGGTGGTAAACCTTTGTCTATGCGATCAAGAATTTTCATGACGACAGCTACATAAGTACCTCGGTAATCTTGTCTGGGGCCATAAACATTCATGTAGCGTAAACCTACATAATCGAGGTGTTTATCAGTATTTTTGTAACGGTGATATATCGCCCTACACATCTGCTCACCCGCTACTTTAGTTGCTCCATAGAAATTTGTATTATTATAAGGATGATCTTCTGTCATCGGTTCGGTAATTGCATCACCATAAACCGATGCTGAGGAAGAATAAACTAATTTCTTGATGCGATTATTAATACAAGCTTCTAAAACGTTAAATGTGCCACCAATATTAACTTCAAAAGCTGAACGGGGAAAATCATAACAGTGGAGTAACCACAAAGCAGCAAAATGAAATACACCATCAATATCTTTCATTGCTGCATCTAAAATATCTCGATGTAAGATATCTCCACCTAGTTCAAACATTTTGACTCTAGGATCTTTGAGTGCGTCTGCTAAATTCTCTTCTCTCCCTCTGGTGAAGTTATCATAAATTCTAATTTCTGCTACATCTTCTCTTAAAAGAGCATCTACTGTATTAGAACCAATTAATCCTGCACCACCAATAACTAAAAACTTTTTATCTGTTAAATCCATTTATTTACTCCTCAAATATCAAGTTAGGATATGACCTATAATTAAAAAGGCTCAGTATTACTAGGCAGCTATTTACAGTTAATAACTGACGAGAATTTCTTGTTTGACAATTAACACTACAAATTATCAGCTTCTACAGTCAAAGCTTTTCTAATAGTCGCCACAACTCGCTCAATATTCACATAGTCAAGTTCTGGCCAAATTGGTAAACTCAACACTTGAGTAGCTAATAAGTCACTGACTGGATTTGCTGGATATTGCCCTTTGTAAACTGGTAGCTGGTCTTGAGGCACGGGATAATAAATCATAGTGCTGATACCTTGGTCAGCTAGATATTTCTGCACTTGATCGCGTTTCCCATCTAAAATCTTAATTGTATATTGGTGAAACACATGACCATCGGCGATTTCTGGTGTCACCACACCGGGAACATCTGCTAATAGCTGATTATAAGTTTTAGCTACAACCCGTCTTCCTTCATTCCATTTGTCAATGTGGGGTAATTTTACCCGTAAAATTGCGGCTTGCAGTGTATCAAGTCGAGAGTTATAGCCTAAAACTTCATTATGATATTTCTTTTTCGCCCCGTGTACCCGCAACATTCGGGCTGTTTCTGCAATTTGGTCGTCATCAGTAACAATTAAGCCACCATCGCCGTAAGCTCCCAAGTTCTTTGATGGAAAGAATGAATAAGCACCGACATCGCCAATAGTACCAGTGTGTTTACCAGTAATGTTTGTGCGAGTGGTTTCTTGACAGCTATCATTACAACCTGAACAAGTGCCATAGTAACGCGCACCAAAGGATTGGGCGCAGTCTTCAATTACTTTTAAATTATGTGCTTGGGCAATTTCTAAAATAGCCGTCATCGCTGCTGGATTGCCATAGAGATGGACTGGCATAATAGCTTTAGTCTGCGGCGTAATTTTTTCTACTATTTTGGCTGGATCTATATTAAAAGTCTCTGGGTTAATATCCGCAAAGATGGGTGTTGCACCTACATTACTAATTGATTCAGCTGTGGCGAAGAAGCTAAAGGGAGTGGTAATTACTTCATCACCTGCGCCAATACCCAAAGCCCTTAGCCCAATGACTAAAGCATCAGTACCAGAGTTAACAGCGATCGCATGGCGTACCCCTAGATAAGCAGCAACCTCTTGTTCAAATAGCTTCACATCTGGCCCCATAATAAACTGACCAGATTCTAAAACACGAGATATAGCTTCTTGAATCTGGGCTTTTAGCGCATCATATTGGGGTTTGAGGTCAAGAACTGGGATATTATTTTGGCTCATGAGACCCTTATCACTTCTGTGTCTGAGATTTTTTGGTATTTAGCGTCTGTGGAATCAACAGCATAGCCATCAGCATCAAACTTTAGCACATCACCGTAAGCACTCATCCAACCAATAATTTTTGCTGGTACTCCGGCAACCATTGCGTAAGATGGTACATCTTTTGTCACCACTGCGCCAGCAGCCACAAAAGCATATTCATGCAAAGTCACTCCACAAACTATCGTGGCATTTGCCCCAATACTACTACCACGTTTGACTAAAGTTTTCAGGTAATCATTGCTGGTATTGCGTGGGAACTCACAACGGGGTGTTTTGACGTTGGTAAACACCATGCTAGGGCCACAAAAAACGTAGTCTTCTAAAATCACGCCTTCATATAAAGAGACGTTATTTTGAATTTTGCAGTTATCGCCAATAATTACGTTATTCGCCACTAAAACATTTTGTCCAAAAGAACAATTCTTACCAATCTTAGCTTTGCCTAAAATATGGCAAAAGTGCCATATTTTTGTCCCTTCACCAATTTCCGCACCTTCATCCACATAACTGGATTCATGCACAAAATAGTTAGCCATCTAAGGATTTCTGCGCCTCCTCTAAAATTTCTACTACTGCTACACCATTCCAACCATCAGAACGGGGTTTCTGTCGAGTTTTTAGACAATCTAAAAAGTGTTGACACTCTATTTTTAAAGGTTCAGCCGCCGCTACTTCCACAACTTCACTACCTGCGTCGTGATGGTTTAAAGTTTCGTCAATATATTTATGATGAATTGTCACCGTTTGCTGGACTTCATCGTAAACTAGCATTTGCTTTTGGGCAATGACTACTGTACTACGCTCAGTTAAAGGCCAATACCAAGAACAATTAATCTGAGCAGATTGTCGACTTTGAAAGCGCAGGTCTACCTGGACGTGATCGGCAATGTTTGGCTGTAAAATAGCTTTACCTTGGGCTTGGACTTGTTGTAGTTTAGGATTGCCCAACAGGTCTAAGACTACTGATACATCATGGGGGGCAAATGACCACCAGACGTTTTCTTCTGTACGTACCTTGCCCAACTTTAACCTTTTGGTGGCGACGTGTAGGACTTCCCCAGCTTTGCCACTAGCTAAATAATCCCGCATCCAGGCGATCGCAGGTTGATATAATAGCAGATGCCCCACCATGAGAATTCGCCCTTGTTGGTCTGCGTATTCCGCTAAATCACGCGCCTCATCAGTACGCAGTGTCATCGGCTTTTCGACAAAAACATCCTTACCTGCTGCCAAAGCTGCCTTTGCTAATTGATAATGACTAGGTGCGGGAGTTGCTAAAACCAATGCTGAGACATCAGTTTTTAAAGCTGCTTGAAAATCATCATAAGTAGCAACATCTGGGTAGGTTGAGGCGATCGCTTCCCGTAATCCCGGATGGGCTTCCGCAACACCTGCCAATGCCCCTAAACTGTGGAAATTACGCACGAGGTTTTTACCCCAGTTCCCCGCCCCAACAACAATTACTTGTTTTTCGCTCACATCCTTGACCACTTATCCATACCTATAACAGAGTTACTTTATCGTGGTGGCAATCGAGATGACGTGTCACCCCTCTTGTATCTAAGACTGCCTTGGCTTTATCTACCACATTGATGTAATCAATTTGACTATGGTCTGTGGCAATAATCACTAAATCAGCCGATGCAATTGTCTCATCTGTTAGTGGCAAACTGAAGAAAGTTTGACCAGCCACTTCAATTTCTGGCACATAGGGGTCATGATAAGTAACCGTGATTTTATCTTCCAATAGATAGTTAATTACCATAATTGCGGGTGATTCGCGCCAGTCACCAAGGTCTTTTTTATAGGCTGTACCAATAACTAATACCTGAGATTTGGCAGGGGCTAAACCCAACTCATTTAAGACTCTCCTGGCTTTTTCTCTGACAAATATGGGCATAGAACGGTTAATTTCCCCAGCCAAGGCGATAAAATGGGTGTTGAAATTGACTTCTTTGGCTTTCCATTCGAGATAGTGGGGGTCGATGGGAATGCAATGACCGCCTACACCGGGGCCAGGATAAAAAGGCATAATGCCAAAAGGTTTGGTGTTAGCAGCGTCTAAAACTTCCCAGACATTTAAACCGATGCGATCGCACAATAAAGCCAACTCATTCACCAAAGCAATATTAACGGCTCGAAAGGTATTTTCAAACACCTTGACTAATTCTGCTGCCTTGGCACTACTCACAGGTACTATGTGGTCGATGGTTTGCTGATAAAATAACGTTGCCACGGCTAGAGAAGATGGATCAGATGCTCCCACTACTTTGTTAGTGTTTTTTGTGGTGTAGCGTTTATTGCCAGGATCTACCCGTTCTGGGGAATGGGCTAAGAAGAAATCTTGACCCTGTTTTAACCCACTGATTTGTTCTAATACAGGACGCATCACTTCATCTGTAGTTCCTGGATAAGTGGTAGATTCCAGAGTAACTAACTGTCCTGGGCGTAAATGGTGAGCGATCGCATGGGTTACACTTTCTACATAACTCAAATTGGGAGTCAAATTTTTAGTTAACGGTGTTGGGACGCAAATCACAATTACGTCCATATCTGGTACTCGGTCAAAACCCAAAACGGCTTGTAGTTTGCCACTACTAACAACTTCTTTTAAATCTTCGTCTTTGACATCTGTAATATAATTATCAGCCATATTGACCCGTTCGGCTCTTTGGGGATTCTGCTCCACACCCAACACTTGATAGCCTACTTTCGCTTTTTCCACGGCAAATGGTAGACCTACATACCCCAACCCAACCACACCAACAATAGCTGTATGCGCCTTAATTTTTTCCTGTAATTTAACTAAACTTTGCGATTCGTGAGTCATATATTAGCAACTAGATGCAATTCCTCTAGCTAAATAGATTTGTTGTAGATAAATTTACTAGTGTATTAGTCTAACAGGTTTGGGAAACAATATTATTAGTGTTGAGCAAGTTATGAAGCGTGTAGTTTTAGTCACTGGTCACTATTGGCAGTCTAAACGTAAGGCGGGTTTTCATTGGTTAGCAGATGCCTTTTTGCGTCAAGGTTGGGAAGTTGTGTTTTTCACCGCACCCATTAGTTGGCTGTCTGTAATTCGTGGAGACTACCGCCTAGAATATCCTGTTGTGCGAGAAGCTAACCAACTTCAGCAAGTAGAAACAAAAATCTGGAGTTATGTCTGGTTCACACCTTGGCATCCTGCTAACTTGCGATGGGATTTACTTAACTATCTAGCCAGTAAATTATTCCGCCTTTACAGTCAATTTCCTTTGGGTGCAGTTGAACCTATGATTGAGAATGCTGACCTGATTATCTTTGAAAGCACCCCCGCCCTATTGCTATTTGAAAAATTTAAATTTCTTAATCCTAATGCTAAGTTTGTCTATCGTGTTTCAGATGATTTACGGTTATTACGTAATCACCCAGTTGTTTTAGAAACTGAAAAACAAATTAGCTCAAAATTTGATTTGGTAAGTGTTCCTAGCCAATATATATACAAAAAATTTGCAGGATTGCCTAAGTTGCAATTACATTTACATGGCATTCGCAAAGATTTATTTGATAGTAACTATACTAATCCCTACTTAAATTCAAATTGCCCAAACATTATTTTTGTAGGTAACTCTTATTTTGACGTGGAATTTCTAGAATCAGCCAGCCAGCTATTTCCTGATTGGCAATTTCATATTATTGGGCCTATTAATAACCTACCAGCTAATAAAAATATTATTTCCTATGGAGAAATGCCTTTTAAAGACACAATTCCCTATATTAAATATGCAGATATAGCCCTGCAAATACGCTCTTACAGTCCTGGTATAGAGTCCTTGACTGATAGTCTAAAAGTAATTCAGTATACTTACTGTCAGTTACCGATAATTGCTCCTACCTATCTGTCATCTGCTCGACCTCACGTTTTTTATTATCAACCAAGTGATGCTGATAGTATTCAGCAAGCTTTAATTTCTGCACAAAACTTTGACCGTTCACAGATACAAACTGATGATATCTATTCCTGGGATGAACTAATATCAAAGTGGTTGCTTGATTTATATCAGTAAAATACAAACTCAAATTTGTGGCTTAACTGAGCAAATCTGGATCTATTCCTTGAGTACGCAAATACTCAGCTAGTCTATCAGCCCGTTGACGTTCTTGTTCTGCCCGTTGACGTTCTTGTTCCGCCCGTTGACGCTCCTGTTCTGCCCGTTGACGTTCTTGTTCTGTCCGTTGACGTTCTTGTTGTAACTGTTCTGCTAGTTCGGTAGGTACGAGTAATTTGTCACCCGTATCGAGACGATAAAATCCTAATAATTCCCCCTCGACTCTCACCCGCAATTGTAAAGGTTGACATATCCCATCGGTAATTAATTGATAAGTCTCACCCTCTAACCTGTATCCCCGTAACTTTTCTGAAATCCATTCGCCTTTAGGGTCAAATAACCAATATTCTCCAATTCCTAACTGTTCATACAGGTTTTTCTTTTGTTCTTGGTCTTGTTTTTGCGTTCCTTGGGAAGTCATCTCAAATACTACCTGGGGAACTTGTCCTTCTTCCCAAACTTTATAACTATCTCTACCTCCAGGCGGTACATCAAAAATTACCATCACATCCGGTGCTACTCTGAGTCTAGGAAAACCTTGAGCATAGTAGAGGAA
>NZ_LUHJ01000047.1:173437-199948 GCF_001597745.1 Anabaena sp. 4-3
TGTGGCTTGTCTACCTGTTAGGTATTGTTTGATTACTTCTAAAGTCGTCAGAATTGCGTAGAGATGAATGTAGGATTCTGCCAAGGGTTCACCGTCTGAACAGGGATATTCAATGTTGGGATTGACTAATTTGATGGTTGTGGTCATGGCTACCTCTGAATTAGGGTAGGTTGTCTGGGTCTATTCCTTGCGATCGCAAATATTCTGCTAGTCTATCAGCCCGTTGGCGTTCTTGTTCCGCTCGTTGGCGTTCTTGTTGTAACTGTTCGGCTAGTTCTGTAGGTTTGAGTAATTTCTCACCCGTATCGAGACGATAAAATCCCAATAATTCCCCCTCGACTGTTATCCGCAATTGTAACGGTTGACATATCCCATCGGTAATTAATTGATAAGTCTCACCCTCTAACCTATATCCCCGTAACTTTTCTGAAATCCATTCGCCTTTAGGGTCAAATAACCAATATTCTCCAATTCCTAACTGTTCATACAGGTTTTTCTTTTGTTCTTGGTCTTGTTTTTGCGTTCCTTGGGAAGTCATCTCAAACACTACCTGGGGAACTTGTCCTTCTTCCCAGACTTTATAACTATCTCTACCTCCAGGCGGCACATCAAAAATTACCATCACATCCGGTGCTACTCTGAGTCTAGGAAAACCTTGAGCATAGTAGAGGAATTGATTAGCCAGGACGGTGGCTTGTCTGCCTGATAGGTATTGTTTGATTACTTCTAGGGTAGTCAGAATTGCGTAGAGATGGATGTAGGATTCTGCCAAGGGTTCACCGTCTGAACAGGGATATTCAATGTTGGGATTGACTAATTTGATGGTTGTGGTCATGGCTACCTCTGAATTAGGGTAGGTTATCTGGGTCGATTCCTTGAGTACGCAAATATTCCGCTAATCTATCAGCCCTTTGGCGTTCTTGTTCCGCCCGTTGGCGTTCCTGTTCCGCCCGGTGACGTTCCTGTTCCGCCCGTTGACGTTCCTGTTCTGCTGTTTCATTCAGCGTCAACACCCAACCTGCTGCATTGTACCAACGTAACCATAAACCCGTTGTCTGTTGATAAGTACCCTGCCAAAGACCTAATCCTATTTCTAACTCTTCTAACCATAAACGGTTCTCTGGTAAAGGTATTGCCTGATAACGACTACCATTGAGTCGAAAAGCCCGGAAATGATTTTCATAGCGGTCATAAACAACGTAGTAGGGAACGCGCAAAATGCGTTCATATACTTCCCACTTAGTTGGGGGTTTGTTGACTTCTCGTAGTGTTTGCCCTAAATCTTCCTGTTCTGTACCGGGTGAAAGTAATTCCACTACTAAAAATGGAGCAACACCTTCTTGCCAGATAACATAACTTAAACGTAGGTCTTGCTGTTGATTAGTATTAGGTACTCCTAAAACCATGTACCAGTCAGGACGCTTATACCATAAAGTGTGACGGGGGTCATAGTAAAGATTTAAGTCGCTAGCAAGTAAAATTTCCTCCGATGAATAGTTAGGAGGTTGACAAGTTTCACTGAGCAAATCTGCTTGTATACGGTGAAATGCGTCTGGCAAGCCTGATTCCCCTACCAATTCACTCGGTAAATCATACATCGTGGGCATGGTTTCTTGGGGTGGACGGGGTGGATCAGTTTGATACATGGTGACATTATCTAGACCAACTGATTGCGAGTTAATTTAATTTTAAGCTGTGAGTCAGTGGTCAATAGTCAACAATCATTGTTAATTTTGAATTTGGAATTTTGAATTTCGGAGAGTGCCAGATTCAGCTAAACTAATTGTTGGTTTATTGCGTTTTATCTAGGCATGGAAATCGGACAAAAGGTTAAGGTATTTCGTTTGCGCGATCGCGTTTCTGCTGCCATCGCTCAGAAACTAGGAAAAGTTGGTGTGATTGAAGGTTATAAAGTTACCGATGGTTGCGGTATTGGCGTAGTAGTGAAGTTTGATGATAATACTTCTACTTGGTTTTTTGAAGATGAAATCAAACCTGTATAGTCACAGCAACTCAAGGTAGAAGCTAAGAGTATTTGCCTAGTGCTAAGTTGGAATTGAAAAGACCAGTGGTAATTGGAAATCAAGATAATGTCCCAGATATTGACATTTTTGGGCGCAAGCAGCATCTCACGTACCAAAATAGCGATCGCATCTGCGAAATCATTAGCAAGTCAAGGTAAGCGTGTACTTCTAGCAGGATTAGCAGAACCCATACTACCCATTCTGTTAGATCAACCCCTTGCACCAGACCCCCAACAAATCGCACCCAATCTAGACGTTGTACAGTTTCAAGCTTCTGTACTCCTAGAACGCAGTTGGGATGAAGTGAAAAAACTTGAGGCGGAATACCTCAGAACGCCTATCATAAAAGATGTCTATGGTCAAGAACTGGTAGTATTACCAGGCATGGATCATGCCCTGGCTTTGAATACTATCCGTGAATATGATGCCAGTGGTAAGTATGATGCGATTATCTACAACGGCACTGGTGACGCTTCCACCCTGCGAATGTTTGGGATGCCAGAGTCATTAAGCTGGTATGTCCGGCGATTCCGGCAATTAATCGTCAATTCTGACTTAGGTAAAAATATTGCTGAATCACCCTTGATTCAACCACTCATCTCCAGCTTTTTCAATATCAACTGGACAGCAGATAACTTTGCTCATCCTACCAACCAAGTCAATAATTTCTTAGACAAAGGAAAAGCGGCTCTTGCTGACCCCAAACGCATAGCCGCCTTTTTGGTGACTACAGCCGACCCGCTAGAAGTGGCTAGCGTCCGTTATTTGTGGGGCAGCGCGCAACAAGTCGGGTTAACCGTTGGTGGTGCGATTCAAATCTCCTCCCAACCTAACACCAATTTTTCCGAGGAATTCACGCCGTTAAGTGTGAGCGTTGTGCCTGACTTGACAGATGGTAATTGGCAACCATTAATAGATGCTCTACCTGATTTTGTTGAGCAAGCAGTGCAAGCCCCTAGCCCAATTACTATTGATGTTCACAATCTTCAAGTACGCTTGTTTTTGCCAGGATTTGATAAAAAACAAGTCAAACTCACCCAGTATGGGCCAGAAGTGACTGTAGAAGCTGGCGACCAACGGCGGAACATCTTCTTACCTCCAGCACTGAGTGGCAGACCTGTAACTGGGGCGAAGTTTCAAAATAATTATTTGATCATTTCTTTCTAGGTACTGGGGACTAGGGACTGGGTATTGGGGACTGGGAAGCGGAGGAAGCAGAGGGGGATGAGGGAGATGAGGAAGATGAGGGAGCGAGAGAGGCAGGGGAGCAGGGAGCAGGGAGCAAGGGGGAGAAGACTTTCCCCTTTTCCCCCTGCACCCTGCCCCAATTCTTCTGATTTCCCAATCCCCAGTCCCCAGTCCCCAATACCCAGTCCCCATGCCCCATTCCCTAAGCCCTATGCCCAAATACATAATTAATTCTTATGTCAGAACTAACTCCCATAACTCCCGATTCTAATTCTGAAGCCAGTGCGACGACAGGCGATCGCACTGCCAAAACCCGGCAATTATTAGGGATGAAAGGTGCTGCACCAGGGGAAACTTCCATTTGGAAAATCCGCTTGCAATTGATGAAGCCGATTACCTGGATTCCTTTAATTTGGGGTGTGGTCTGTGGTGCGGCTTCTTCTGGTAATTACACCTGGAGTCTGGAAAATGTCTTAAAGGCAGCAGCTTGTATGTTGTTGTCTGGGCCATTGCTCACGGGTTACACTCAAACCCTAAATGATTTTTATGACCGCGAAATTGATGCCATCAATGAACCCTATCGCCCTATCCCTTCCGGCGCAATTTCTGTACCGCAAGTAGTTAGTCAGATTATTTTCTTATTTCTGGCTGGCATTGGTCTAGCCTTTGTGCTGGATTTATGGGCGGGTCATGAATTCCCCAATGTCACAGTTTTGGCAATATTTGGCTCTTTTATCGCCTTTATCTACTCTGCACCACCACTAAAACTGAAACAAAACGGTTGGTTGGGTAATTATGCTTTGGGTGCTAGCTATATCGCCTTACCTTGGTGGGCTGGTCATGCTTTGTTTGGCGAACTCAACTGGAAGATTATGGTTCTCACCCTGATTTACAGCTTGGCAGGATTGGGCATAGCTATAGTCAATGATTTTAAGAGTGTAGAAGGCGATCGCCAACTCGGTTTAAAATCTTTGCCTGTAATGTTTGGTGTCAACACCGCCGCCCGGATTTGTGTGGTAATGATTGATGTCTTTCAAGGTTTGATTGCTGCTTATCTAGTCAGTATTCATGAAAATTTATATGCAGCGATTTTGGTACTGTTAATCATTCCCCAAATCACCTTCCAAGATATGTATTTTCTACGTGACCCCTTACAGAATGATGTCAAATACCAAGCCAGCGCACAACCTTTCTTGGTTTTAGGAATGTTGGTGACAGGTTTAGCATTAGGTCACGCAGCAATTTAATTATACTTCTGTAGCAAGAAGTTAGCTTGACAGAGTTAGGAGTTAATATACTTCTAGCTCTTCATTTTTGTTAGAAATTGCCGTGCTGGAATTGATATCTTTACTGCTCAGAGGGATTCAACCACTTTTAGTACCGATTTGCTTTGTTGGTGCTTGGCTGATAATTGTTCTCGTTCTTTGGAGTCTATGGACAGCCACACGCGACAGCATCACCACAGCCAAAAAAATGCACAATATACCCTGTCCTGGTTGTCAATTTTTCACCAATGACTACCGCCTCAAATGCACTGTCCACCCATCCATCGCCAATACAGAAGAGGCCATCCATTGTTGTGATTTTCAAGCCAAGACGAATTCTCTCATGTACTAAGGGTGTAGGGGAGATGAGGGAGATGAGGGAGATGTAGCTTGCTTCTCTTACGAGACGCTACCGCGTTCGCGTAGCGTATCCGTAGGATTCACCCGCAGGGTGGGAGATGAGGGAGATGAGGGAGAATTTAACTAATGACTAATGACTAATGACTAATGACTAATGACTAATAACTAATCTCTAACAATACCTTTAAAACTCCTCGTTGCTGGGCTTGTGCAAAAGCTTCTAGTCCTTCAGTGAGGGGGTAGGTTGCATGAATTAGGGGTTTTACGTCAACTTTCTCTGCGGCTAACAACTCCAGTGCTGCGGGAAAGGGGCCGCAACGAGAACCAAGGAGAGTAATTTCATCAACTACCAAAGCGGAAGCATCTAAACTGAGGTTGCCAGCGTAGGTGCTTTTGAGTATGAGAGTACCACGAGGACGTAAACCGCGACGAGCGATCGCAAATCCTTCTGGGTTTCCAGTACACTCTACGGAAATATCAAAACTTCTATCTTTGACAGCATCAACTAAACCAGTTTTTATCCCCCTCGCCTCTAAATTAGCCAGTTTATCGCGGTGACGACCAATCACCAATAATTCACAACCTGTTAAAGCTAGTGTTTGTGCTACCAACTGTCCTAGTTTGCCATCTCCTACTACTAGCACACGGTCATCTGCACATATCTTTATCTGCTGCTGAATTTCCAATGCTGCGGCTAAGGGTTCGGTAAAGGTGGCAATATCTGTTGGTACATTTTCGGGTACTGGATGTAAATTTTCTATTGGTAAACAAAGATATTCAGCAAAGGCACCATGACGGTTGACAATACCCAATACTGTGCGGTTTTCACAGTGGGTTGGTTCTCCCCGACGACAAAAACGACAATAACCGCAAGCTGCGTTAATCTCTCCCACTACACGTTTATTAACAAGATGTTCCGCCCCCTGTTCCACCACACCGACAAATTCGTGTCCTAAAACACCTGTGTAGGGATAGTAACCTCTCAGTAGTTCTAAGTCAGTATTACAAATTCCTGCACGTAAAACACGCACCAGTGCTTCCCCTGGCGGCGGTTCGGGAATCTGAATATCTGTACGCAATTGTAATTGCTTATTTTCCAGCCAGAGTCCTTTCATTGTCGTGTTCCATTTAGACACTCACAGGCATTTTAACCACAATGAAAGTAGCTTGAGAAGGGACTGCAAGGGATTGAGTTCTAGGTTGACAATAATAACTGTTGTTAGCAAGCATTACTACAAGCAACTCAATTGTCTAATTCTGAGTGACTGGGAAATTTGACTTCAATTTTGCTTAACCAAATGATAAGGTCATTGGCATGAACTGCAATCTCGCTACCCAAGGTTTTGATATATAAAACACCATCGCTAATAATTAAGTCTCGGATCGGATACCATGAATTGCGGGTACGTATTAGCAGATCCAAGGGAATACCCAACTGTAATTTATTTTTGCTATATTTCCACCAAGCCCGCCACAAATATAATGATTTCGTACAGTGTAGACGATAACCTGGGGGTAGTTGGCAATATTCATAGCGATAACAAAAGCGTTCATCCATTTCCCCTGTGAGAATATAACTGGAATCTGCTAATACATCGTTCATTAATTCCCAATAGGATGAAGTTGATTTTATTAAGAATTCTACTTTTGTATGAGTAAGTTCGGCAGTAGCAATCACACCTTCTGATTTAGCTATGACTTGGTTAGTTTTGTAGACTATCTGCGCTTGCAAAGAAGTGTTAGCTAACAAAACTTCTTTTTTTTGGATAGATTGGTTAACAAACTCTTTAAATAAATCTAAATTAGATAACATGGCTTTTTTATCTTTGATTCACCATTTTACTTAAACTGTTGCTCGCTTACAGTCAGAAATTACCGTAACAAGATTGTTAATATATAATCACTGTAAACTTAATTGTTACCAAATCATTTTTCAGCATTAATTAAGTTGATATTGACAGTTTAAAATCCACGTAAATAGCTAAAGATGTCATTAGCTATTCACTCCAAATAATTATTTTGGTAGGCAAAATTAAATTCATTGCTGGCAACTCGAAGCAGCAACCAACAACATCTGATGAATGTGGAATTAATTGGGCTGAGGTACTTACAACATATACGTCGTCAAGCTGCAATATCCTGAAAAAATGCCCAAGTCGTCACTAGAAAATTTGGTGCTAGACGACTTAGGCTAATGGAAACGTGGTATAATTGGGGGCTAGTTAAATTTAGATTGCTTCAGTGTAAGGTGTAAAAAAAGAAACTAACTCTGAGCGACTAACCACGAGGGTAGGAAGAGAGCGATCGCGATAATCTTCTCCTGCCACCAACGGAAACGGCTGTGAATTGAGTGAAATCCAGCTACCACCAGCCGCTTGCACAATTACCCAAGCTGCTGCAATATCCCAGACTTTGGGTGTCGCCTCGACACCGCCTAATGTTGCTCCTGCCGCAACGGTGAGAAAATTATAGCTAGCTACACCTAGCATCCGAATTTTGCAGGGAAACCCTTGTTGCACCACAGCCAAACTGCGAGAACAGAGATTAAAAAAATGATTGCTGCTGGGAGCATCAATACTGGTATGAATGGGGTGATGATTGAGAAATGCTCCCGATGGTGTAGTTAAACCAGAACTACCTTCCCAAAATCCGTGAAAGGCTTGATTTAATGGTGGCACATGAACATAACCAAAAATTGGTGTGCCTTTATAGAGTAAAGCCAAGGAAATTGACCAGATGGGAATACCCCGTGTAAAGTTGGTTGTACCATCTAAAGGGTCAATTACCCAACACCAATCTGTACCAGGAAAAACCTGATCACCTTCTTCGCTTAAAATTCCGTAACCAGAGAAAGTAGAAGCGATCGCATCCCGAATTTCTTGATCTGCCCATTTGTCGGCTTGTGTCACCAAGCTACCATCAGCTTTTTGTAAAGCCTGTACCTGGCCGAAATCTTGCATTAATTGCTTTCCCACTCTGTTAGTAGTGGTTTGGGCAAAATCAACAACTGTATTCCAAAAATCATTCATGAATTAACGCTCACACAGAGGCTTAAGAGTCTAAATCACTTTCTAAGACAGAAGCGATCGCTTGCTTGGTACTGGTTTGAAATTCTGTCACGTTTACCCGATTCAGCAACGAAATTGACAGCACCATTCCCACAGCTTCTAGAAAAAATACCAGTCCATAAGCTAATTCTAATGTTGGTAGCAGTCGGCGGCCTAAATCTAATACTGTACCACCCACGACTACAGCTAATCCCCTAGAAACAGACTGCGCCAAACCCCAAGCACCTATAAATGTCCCGGCGGTTTCCGCCACTGTCAGATCCAGCATTAAGCTAATTGCAGCTGTAGTTAAAAACCCAGTTGCTAACCCAAACACAACTAAACCAAACTTCAAAAACGCCGGATTAGCGGAAAAACCCGACGCACCCAATAATAAGGCGGCGAATGCTACCAACACACAGCCCAAGCGTGCAGTTCTGCGTTTACCCAAGCGAGGTACAATTAGAAATCCTGTCACTCCGTAGGAAATCAAAATACCAGTACCATAAAAAACATTCAGTCTGGTACTTTCCGCTAAAGGCATTTTAAACACTTGACCCGCAAAAGGTTCAACAACTGGGTCTTGCATGAATAAGCAGAATGTCATCACCAGCAGAAAGGTAAAAAATAAAGCTGTTTGCGGACTAGCTGTTAAAATTTTCCAAGCTCCACCCAAGGTGATACTATCTTCCCGTTTGGTTGTGTGAGAACGTCTCGAAAAGAAAGAATACTTTTTTTCTACACCCCAGGTTGCCACAATTGACAACCCAAACACAATAGCTGGGACTACGATAAATAGCCTGTTAACTGCTGGCTCTAAATTAACTACGGTTGCTTCTGGGGTTAATTGTCTGAGTAAGCTAGAGCTAATAATTGCCCCGACAATAATCCCCACCATTAACATTGACCATACCACACCCACCACTTTAGAACGGTTATCTTCCTCAGAGATATCCACCAATAAAGCAGCGAAAGCTGTACCACTAGCGCAAATTGCTAAACCGTAGATAGCGAAAACTAAACCTAAAAGTGCTGTCCAGCCTATAGTAGCGGTTGTCCACACCCAGCCACTAGGATTATTAGCGACACTATTTAACTGCCAGATTATTTGTACAGCAAAAAAGGCGGCGATCGCAAATATCGCCGCACCCACCCACACATAAGCTGTACGATGATAACCCCACAACGGTTTAGCATCGGAAATCTGACCAAACCAAATGCGTGAAGGCGACACAAACGCAGGTAATGCTAGCACCAGCGATACCAACGTCGCTGGAATCGCTATTTCTTGAATCATGACTCTGTTCAGTACCCCCAGAGTCAAAATAGACATCATGCTCAAACCCATCTGAAACAAGCCAAGCCGAAACATGGTGAATAAATTCACTCTTTTAACTGACTCAGGCTGTATAGACTCAAAATTGCTAGTTGCCATTGATACTTCACTGAAAACACTACAGAATTTAGCCTTTCTTTAACTTAAGATAAACCCTGCCTGTCTCCACGCTGTCAATTTTCATGCTGTAGTAACTTCTCGATGATGCTAAAGCTACACTAAAAAAGTAAAGAAATGTAAACCAACTCAAATTTGCTATTGTGGAAACTATCAAACTAGGGAAAAATGGCCCGTCTGTCACACCCCTGTGCCTTGGTACTTGGGCTTGGGGTGATAAACTGTTTTGGAACTATGGCGACGAATACGGCGCAGAACAGTTGCAAGCAGCATTTACCGCCGCTTTAGAAGCAGGTGTCACCTTCTTTGATACCGCCGAAGTTTACGGACTAGGATTATCAGAACAATTTTTAGGTCAATTTCTCCAGCAAACACAGCAGCCTGTACAAATTGCCACAAAATTCGGCCCCTTACCTTGGCGATTTAATGGACAATCTGTTTCTGATGCGTTAACAGATAGTCTCAAACGTCTGCAAGTTGAAAGTGTTGCACTGTATCAAGTGCATTGGCCTTTTACTTTCTTTTTAAGTCAAGAAACTTTATTAAATACTTTAGCTGATGAAGTGCAACGGGGTAGAATTGCCGCCGTTGGTGTGAGTAATTACTCAGCAGTGCAAATGCGCCAAGCTTATGAAATATTAGGGGCTAGAGGAGTACCTTTAGCAGTCAACCAAGTTCGTTATTCTTTACTGACTCGCCAAATTGAAAGCGATGGTATTTTGGGAACTGCCAATGAGTTGGGTGTAACAATTTTAGCATATAGTCCCTTGGCTCAGGGATTGCTGACTGGGAAATATACGCCTGAAAGTGCTGATAATCCTAGTGGAGCGAGAAGGTTAGATCCTAGATTTAGTAAGGAAGGCTTGCAAAAAATTGCACCAGTAATTTCTTTATTACGTAGCTTAGGGGAGAAATACGATCGCACTCCTGCCCAGGTTGCTTTAAATTGGTTAATTGCTCAGGGTAATGTTATTCCGATCGCTGGGGTGAAAACTGCTGCACAAGTTAAGCAGAATGCTGGGGCTTTAGGTTGGCGGTTAAGTGATGATGAAGTTCGGGAGTTAGAAATGGTTAGTTGTCGTTGGAAGTAGAGGGTTATTTTTTTTTAACGCGGAGGAGCGCGGAGGTTAACGCAGAGGGGAGGCAGCGTGTTGGGCGGGTTTCCCGACTTAAAGCGACTGCCGTCGCGCGGAGTGTTTTTTGTGATTTTGTATTTTCTCTGAGGTTCATTTCTGGCTTTTTATCTGTGTTACTCCAGTCTAGGCAGAGTAAAACTAGGACTCGAACGAGTTACTCGTCCAAGTTTACTTGGGCTTACCTAGTTGCTGAGTAATCGAATTGACTCAGCACTTTTTTTTCTGAAATGTCATCCGATGGACTCTATCACCAGATATTCCCGTGTATTAGTTCTATCTGCCGTTGTGGATGTTCAGCTTGTAGCTGCTCTAGGTTTGAGATTGTGAACATAGGATTAGAAATACTGCATCATTATCTATGTTCCTACAAGCTGATCAAAACGTTTAGCCGCAGTCAATTCATCAATAGCCAACAACTCTTAACTAATGACTAATGACTCATCACTAATGACTAAGAAGCTGATTCTTTAGTTGCGGATGAACCTAATTTGTGATTACCGGAGGAGACGGAAGGCTCACGACGACCTGAGCGTAGTTTTGGTTTGGGGGTAGAGCGTCTTTCTTCGTCGCCGTTTTTGTCGGATCTGTTCCAATTGGAACGGGGTTTGTCTCCAGAAAAGTCACGACGTTTTGCAAGTTTGGGTTTGGGAACAGATGCGGTTTCTTCGGGAATTTCCACATCCGCGCTTAACCAAGCTGGACGAGTTTGATCGTAAGCGATTTGTAATGCCGCAGCTGCGATCGCCTGTGCGTCGTATTGTTCGATGAGTTCGCTGATAATGGGCAAGAATGAAGCTAAACGCTCTCCTGCTAGGGCTTCTCTGACTTGTCCTTGCAGTTTTTGAATGTGGCGAGCTTCAATCTGCGCTCTTGTGGGAATTGACAGCAATTGCCAGCTTTGGCGGACATGGCGTTCAAAGATTTGCTGTTTACGACGCTCAAAGGGTTGTACTAAGGTAATCGCTGTCCCTTCTTTTCCGGCGCGGCCAGTCCGTCCAATGCGGTGAACGTAGGTTTCTACGCTGTCGGGAAGGTCAAAGTTAATTACGTGGGAGAGTTGATCTACATCTAAACCCCGTGCAGCGATGTCCGTGGCTACTACCCAGCGTACCTGACGATTACGGAATCTGTTTAGTAGGCGTTCCCGTGCTTGTTGTGATAAGTCGCCGTGATATTCGTCAACGCTGTGTCCAGCAGCTTGCAGTTGACTGGTGAGTTCGGCGGCGGTGCGTCTGGTACGGACAAAGATTAAAGCGGTTTCTGGGTCTTCCATTTCCAGAATTGGTTGTAAAGCTTTGGCTTTTGTCCAGTGACGGGGAATAAGATACGCTACCTGATTGATTTTATTTGGTGTGGCTTTTGGTTGCTCCACTGTGACTGTCACAGGCGATCGCAAAAATTTGTTAACCAACATCCGAATTGATGGCGGCATGGTAGCAGAGAATAGCGCAGTTTGCCGCTCGTCGGGGGCTTGAGATAAAATTCTCTCGACATCATCGATAAAGCCCATGCTTAACATTTCATCGGCTTCATCTAAGACAAACCATCTGACTTGATCCAGTTTCAGGCTACCCCGTTCTAGTAAGTCAATCACCCGTCCAGGTGTACCAACTACTATATGTACACCTCGTTTGAGTTGGGAAATTTGACGGTCAATTGATTGACCACCGTAAATTGCTGACACCCGCAAGCCACTGTTACCCACAAATTGGCTCATTGCATCGTGTACTTGAATGGCTAACTCGCGGGTGGGTGTTAAAACTAGGGCTTGCACAGCTCTTTGTTGGATGTCAATCCGCTCTAAAATTGGCAGGGAAAAAGCGGCTGTTTTGCCTGTACCTGTTTGAGACTGACCTACCACATCCCGACCTGACAACAGTTGGGGAATCGCTTGAGCTTGAATGTTGGTAGGTGCTGTAAAACCAATTTTTGCTAAGTGGTCAACACGTTCCTGTGAAATGCCTAGTTCTTGAAAAGAAAGATTCATCAACTCTCCTAGATTGTGTTCTTTTGCTTTGAGATTTGTAAATTGAATTGAAACTTATTGATAGCTATCAACAACTTCACCAAACAGGTCGTACTCATCCGCACCGTGGATTTTTACGGGTACGATAGTTCCTAATTTGGCTGGGCCATCAACGTAGACCTGACCATCCACTTCTGGGGAAAATCTGCCGGAACGGCCGATTAATTTCCCACTTTCAGGGTTTTCTTGCTCAATCAGGACTTCAACAATTTTGCCGATTTCCTGCTGATTTTTTTGCCGGGATATGGGCTGCTGGATTGCCATCAGGCGATCGCGGCGTTCATCCATGACAGCTTGTGGCAATTGATTCGGTAGTTTGTACGCTGGTGTTCCCTCTTCTGGGGAAAAGGTAAAGACTCCCACATGATCAAAGTCATGCTTTTGGACAAACTCTAGTAAATGCTCAAAATGTGCTTCTGTTTCTCCAGGGAAGCCTACTATGAATGTCGTCCGTAACACAGCTTCTGGTAGGGCTGTTTTTAAGCGGGTGATAATCTCATCATTGACACGCCCTTGCCAGGGGCGGTTCATTGCCCGCAAAATGTCTGGATGAGAATGTTGTAAGGGCAAATCCAAGTAAGGTAAAACGTTTGGTGTTTCTTGAATTGCCGCTATGACTTCTGGGGTTAGTCCAGTGGGATAGGCATAGTGCATTCTAATCCACGGTATATCCACTTCCCCCAAGGCACGCAGTAATTCGGCTAGTTTGGGCTTGCCGTAAATATCTAACCCGTAGTTGGTGGTGATTTGGGAAATGAGAATAATCTCTTGCACCCCTTGAGCTGCTAGTTGCTTGGCTTCAGCAACTATAGATTCTATGGTACGCGATCGCTGGTTTCCTCGCAGGTGGGGAATTATGCAAAATGCACATCGGTAATCACACCCTTCGGCTACTCTCAGGTAAGCAACGCCTTCTGTGGTAGTCCGGTAGCGCGGTGTAGTTTCATCAGCTATATAAGTTGGTTCTGCGCTAACGAGTTGAACCCTTTCCCCTTGCTCTACTCTTTCTATAACATTTACTATCTTATGGTAATCTCCAGTGCCAACTACAGCCACTGCTTCCGGCAACTCATCCAACAATTGTGTTTGGAAGTGCTGCGCCATACAGCCTGTTATGACAATTTTTTTGTTGGCTTCTGCTAATTCTACCAATGTTTTAACCGATTCTTCCCTCGCTGCTTCAATGAAACTACAAGTATTGACAATTACATAATCTGCTAACTCTTCATTTGTATCTACACCATAACCTGCTTCTACCAGCAGTCCTAACATGTGTTCTGTATCTATTCGATTTTTCTCACAGCCCAAGTGAGAAATTGCTATTGTTGGCTTTTCACCCATATTTTGAAAAAAGCTTCCATTTTTTTCTTGTTTTATGACACAAAGGGCAATAATCTCGCTCTTTGTGACTCGCACCCTTGCTGTGACATTGCTAGGCGTGGGTGTTCCACTCTCAGCAACTGCCTTTAAGTTTATGACCTTAGTTATTTCAGGTCATGTTATGATGTTTCTATTAGTTTGTTTCCCAGGGTAAAATTAAGTGTCTTTGGGTACATTTGACACTTGTAATTTTTCTTAACAATTCGCCTGTTGGTATTTTACATTACCGCAGCGTGTCTTTTGTTAATTTACCCATCGGGAAGCCGCCCAAAGGGCTGGTTGTGAGAAGTCGCTACCCTCTGGGAAATCGCGCTTGCGACTACGCCCAATAAAGCAGTAATGCTACCCTCATGCCCAGGCTTGGTCTACAACAAAGCGCAGACAATGTACCTAAACCAAGGGAAGCTGCCTTGCGTGTTGTGAGTGGCAAACTCCTCTTGTAGCCAGGTTTTATCTTAACATATCTTATGGTAAGTTTTACTTCCAATTCTGTCTTCAGGTGGAAGTCGTAAAACAACCACAATAAAACACATTTAATCGTAAAAAAGGGATTGTTAAGAAGCAGGGGAGCAGAGGGAGCAGAGGAGCAGAGGGAGCAGGGGGAGCAGGGGGAGCAGGGGGAGATGATTTCCCAGTCCCCCATGCCCCATGATGCCCAATGCCCCATGCCCAATGCCCAATGCCCCATGCCCCATTCCCGAACAATAGTTTAAAGACGTGGACTTATATCAGCTGTTTAAAACTCAAACACCAATTATTGGCGTGGTTCACCTGCTACCACTGCCTACTTCTGCTCGCTGGGGAGGTAGCCTCAAAGCAGTAATTGACCGCGCGGAACAAGAGGCGACGGCTCTGGCCAGTGGCGGAGTAGACGGTATTATGGTGGAAAACTTTTTCGATGCACCGTTTACCAAGAATCAGGTCGATCCCGCAGTTGTCAGTGCTATGACTGTGGTAGTGCAACGGATACAGAATTTAGTGACGTTGCCTGTAGGGATAAACGTTTTACGAAATGATGGCAGAAGTGCAATGGCGATCGCCAGTTGTGTCCACGCTCAATTTATCCGTGTCAATGTGTTGACAGGGGTAATGGCTACCGATCAAGGATTAATTGAGGGAGAAGCCCATCAATTACTCCGCTATCGGCGAGAATTAGGTACTGATGTCAAAATCCTGGCTGATGTTTTAGTCAAACACGCCCGCCCTTTAAGTTCTCCTAATCTGACTGTGGCTGTGAAAGACACTATCGAGCGAGGTTTGGCAGATGCGGTAATTTTATCAGGTTGGGCTACTGGTAGTCCTCCCACTCAAGAAGATTTAGAACTGGCTTGTGGTGCAGCTAATGGTACGCCCGTATTGATCGGCAGTGGGGCAACCTGGGAAAATATTGGTACACTGTTGCAGGCTGCCAATGGTGTGATTGTTTCCAGTTCCCTCAAACGCCAAGGTCTCATTGAGCAACCTATTGATCCCATTCGCGTCAGTCAATTTGTGGAAGCTGCCCGTCGGAGTTGGAACTCCAAGGGTGAGGGCAAATCGACACCATCAATTCAAAATTCAAAATTCAAAATTCAAAATTAAAGCATTTTTCAGGAGTAGGGAGTAAGGAGTAGGGGAGATTTTTCCCCACAATTGTTTACTTTTGACTTACCCTACGGGAAGCAGATGAAAGCGTCGTTGACTTTTGACTTGTTGATGTCCAATTCTCAGTCCCCAATCCCCAATCTCCAATCCCCAATCCCCAATCACAGCCTATGATTCGCCGTCGTTCTACTCCTTGGATTCATAAATGGTCGCGTTTCATCATCGCCGCGATCGCCTCACTTGGTGCATTGACTACTGGTTATTTAACTATCGAAAAGTTAACAGGCGGTACTGCTGCTTGTGTAGCCGAGGCTGGTACTAAGGGTTGCGGTGATGTCCTTTCTAGCCCTTGGGCTACGGTTTTCGGGCAACCCCTGGCTTTATTCGGGTTTTTGGCCTACACAGGTATGCTGGTGCTGGCTTTAGCTCCTGTAGTCTGGAAAACAGAAAACAACAGTAACCGTAAACAACTAGAAAACTTGACGTGGTGGTTGCTGTTAGTGGGAGCGATCGCCATGTCCGTCTTCAGTGGCTACTTAATGTATGTACTCGCGGCTCAAATCAAAGCTGTTTGTCCCTATTGTATTGGCTCGGCTTTGTTCTCTGTCAGCATGTTGACACTGACTATTATTGGTCGCACTTGGGAAGATGTTGGACAAATCTTGTTTACTGCCCTGATTGTGGGCATGGTAACGCTGATTGGGACTTTAGGTGTTTATGCGGGTGTGAACACCTCCGGTAACATTGCTGATTCCACTGATGGCAAACCTCAACAAATTAACTTCATCCCCCAAGAAAACCCTAATCCTGAATTTGGTTGGAAAATCACTACTACTTCTGGCGAGGCAGAAATCGCCCTAGCACAACATTTAGCAAAAGTAGGTGCTAAAGAATACGTTGCTTTTTGGTGTCCCCATTGCCACGAACAAAAACTACTCTTTGGTCAAGCCGCCTATGATATCCTCAAGGAAAATAATGTTCCAGTAGAATGCGCTCCTGAGAGTCCCAAGGGTAAGCCAGAATTGTGTCAAGCTGCAAAAATACAAGGCTTCCCCACTTGGATCATTAATGGTAAAAGCTATAGCGGAGTACAAAACTTAACCGAATTAGCAAAGGCTACAGGTTATACAGGCCCTAGCAACTTTAAATATTTCAAGTAATTGCCCAATTAATTCCTGTTTCGGATTACTTAATATTGATTTCATCAGTCAACTGGTTGCATATAGCAAATGCTTTCAGTTGACTGTTTCATTTTTATTTATCTAAAGTAAACAGCAAAAAGCTTGAGGACTTACGCAAGTGTCACATTAAATATAGTAATCCGGTTTGATTTGGGAATTTATTTGTGTGGGCAGAAAACAGAAAAGAAGGGTTTTAGTGTGTACTGAGTCTTGTTCGAGAATCAAATAGGATTACTAGATGTCTCCTAGGGTGCGTCAGACTGCTTAAATGCTGTCAATAAACAGATGTTGATATCTGACGCACCCTCCTATGATGCCAGTTGCCTAAGTCCTGAGCTTGATATAACTACCCATTGTTAATTGCTGAAAAATTTACCAGTATAATTACTCCAATCAGTAATTTCTCAAATTACATCTATTTTTAAGTAGATTGTTACAGGATGAGTTAAAAAATACACATGAATCGCAAATAACGATGGGTAATTACAAGTTCCTAAAAATCTACTTTTGTGATTAACCAATAATATTTACAGTTAACTTATTGTTACAGACAAGAAACTGCCAACTATAATTTTTAGTCATGAAATTTTATGAATTATCTTTCACCAAAAATAAACAGAATGATTGGCAACAATTACACTAAATTCAAAGTTTTTTTCTCCCATTCCAAGTTAATTATTGCTAGTTATGCTTTGTGCTAGCTATCAGATAGATAGTTGACATCTATAGTTAATCAAAATCTTTCTCCCTACTAGGTGATGGGAATGAGTCAGCGACTAGGCAAGGATATTGAGTGGTTAATTGTAGGACTAAAACAATTTCTGAATCGCAGACGCAGAGAATTGATTACTACCTCTAGCGTTATGGTGTTAGTCCTATTTATACGCTCTGTAGGATTACTACAATCCTTAGAGTTGGAAACATTGGATCAATTTTTTAATTTACGCCCCTATGAGTCACCTGATGAGCGAATTACGATAGTAGCGATTGATGAGGAATCTTTGCGCCAAGCGTACCCAATTCCCGATGGTATCATTGCTAAATTATTGCAAAAATTACAAGCTAATCAACCTCGTGCTATCGGCTTAGATGTTTACCGGAATTTGCCGACAGGGATTGGTTATCAGTCTCTGGTTAATGCTTATAAATCAATGCCAAATTTGGTTGGTGTGGAACTGCTAGTACCCAATAATCAAAACGCTAGTGTGCCACCGCCACCAAAACTCAACCCTCAACAAGTAGGTTTTAGCAACTTACTATATGATCCTGATGGTACAGTCCGACGGAGTTTGTTGTATTTGCATATTGACGACCAGCTACATGAAAGTTTTGCCTTGAAACTAGCTTTATTGTATTTAAAATCTGAAGGGATTAGACCGCAGCAAGCAGCTAGTAATCCAGAATATTTGCAGTTAGGTAAAGCAGTATTTCCCAGATTTCAAGGAAATGACGGTGCTTATGTCCAAGCTGATGCTAAAGGCTATCAAATTTTGTCTAATTTTCCCAAACCAGGTTGTCACGATGCGAGTAAAAATAACTGTGGTTATCGCCTAGTTAGTATGATGGATGTGCTAAATGATCGAGTACAGAGTCACTGGATTCAGAATCGCATTGTTTTAATTGGCTCTACTGCTTCTAGTCTCCAGGAGAATGTATTTACTCCTTATTCTAGTCGTGTGATGACAGCAGCCAAGCCTGTGGCTGGGATTGTATTGCAAGCCTATTTTGTTGATCAGTTAATCTCAGCTGCTTTAGACGGCAGACCATTACTAAAAGTTTGGTCAGATTTTGGAGAATGTTTGTGGATTTTTGTTTGGTCTTATATTGGCTGTGCCGCAACTTGGTACATCCGCAAACCGATTCTGAGTCTGTTGACGGTTCTATTTTGTTGTTTGCTGTTGATTATCAGTACATATTTAGCTTTTTTATTTGGTTGGTGGATACCATTGATTCCCGCATTGCTCACTTTTGGTGGTTCGGTGATTTGGATAACTTATCAACTTGCTTATATGCAGGAAAAGTTAAAACGCTCGAAAGAGTTTTTGCAGCAAGTAATAGATACAATCGCTGACCCGGTTTTTGTGAAAAATGAACAACTCCATTGGATAGTTTTAAATGAGGCTTACTGTCAATTTATTGGTTATCCCAATACTTTACTAATTGACAAATCAGACGTTGATTTTTTCCCTCAGCATGAAGCTGAGGTATTCCGACAGCAAGATGAGTTAGTGTTTTTAACGCAACGTCCCCAGGAAAACGAAGAAGAATTTACTGATGCTTACGGCAAGACACATCTGATTGCTACTAAGCGATCGCTCTATAAAGATGCAGCTGGTAATTATTTTTTAGTTGGGGTGATTCGTGATATTACTCAGCGTAAGTTGATGGAAGAAGAATTAAAACGGATTGCGGCTGATTTATTTCGCTCTAATAAGGAATTAAAACTCAAAGAAGACCGTTTACGTTATTTAGCCTATCACGATGCCCTCACAGGCTTACCTAATCGGAAATTCTTCGCTGAACAATTGCAAGAATCCATTAATTGGGCGCACAATCACAATTTATTACTAGGGTTACTGTTTATTGACTTAGATGGCTTTAAACAAGTGAATGATACCTTGGGTCATGAGATAGGCGATCGCCTGTTAGTCATTATTGGTCAACGACTTAACAATTGTTTACGTACTAGCGATACGGTTGCTCGGTTAGGTGGCGACGAATTTACCGTAATTTTAAACCAGATACCCAATACGCAAGTAGCCGCTAAAGTTGCTGAGAAAATTTTAGCCAGCATTACTGAGCCAATTATTTTAGACGGATACACTACCAGAGTCTCTGCTAGTATTGGCATCAGTATTTATCCTCTCAATAGCCAAGATGCTGATACATTACTCAAACAAGCAGATGCCGCCATGTATCGCGCCAAGCATTTAGGCAAAAACTGCTATGAATTAGCTTAAAAAAATTGGTTTCAGTTCTTCCACTTGTAAGCATAACAACATCCCTAAACACTTGCTTTGGGAAATTCCATCAGAGCGATACTCTGTGCTGTTTCGCTGTTTTCACTGACAACAGTTCTCAATCAGGAAAATAGTCTCTGTATTTTTACGAAATTGACATTTATAGTGGTTAGTAATTACACTTATAACAGTTAAGATTTTTTGCAAAAATTACAATCCAGATAATTCTCTCGTGGTAAATAATGAACACATATAATTTTTGGCTCAAGATTGCTTCTAACTGGAGAGAGATGCCATCTCTGGGTTTTTATTGTATTAATTAGTTGTCAAGCTGGTTTTCTGGGATCATCTTGAGTTGAAGTTGAGCCTCAGTAATACCTAATTGCCAGTTAATTACCTATGAGATATCAGTAAAACTTCACAAAAATTTTATTTTTTTTAAGGAAAAGTAGTTGAACCTACTGTATTTAAACAAAAACACCCTGAACAAATTCAAAATATTCTCCATTGAGCAAAGCCTATGACAACCAAATTAAAAATTATTGGTGTTGTGATATTTTGCATCAGTGCTTCTTTAATTATCCCTAAAGTTGCGGATGCAACAGGCAGGTTTCATAACTTGTATGCTGATGCTTCTAATACTACGGTCAAAAAAATTACTCATCTCTCTGGGGGAGATGATTTGAAAAATGCACAAGATACTTATATCCCAGCCAACTATGGTGCTCCTTACAGTGAGTATGGGACTGGGACTCGATGAACTACTCACCCCGATAAAGTTATCGGGGTGAGTTTCTCAATTCACCCCAGTCAAGTTTTAACTGCTTTGGATCGGAGATTTCCACCATTGGTGTTGTTGTATGAAAGTGTGAGCTTGCCACTCAGGATCTGAATGAGGATAATCTAGGCGGTAGTGTCCACCCCGGCTTTCAGTTCTAAAGGCGGCACTTTTGAGAATGAGAGCAGCGACATCTAGTAAATTGCGAGTTTCTGCCCACAGTCGTACTTGTGTTTCCACATCTGAAACATGGAAGCTAACAGGTTCGTTGGGGCGTAAAGATGCCAAAAATTGAGTCAAAGGTAAAGCGGCAAAATCTTGTTGCCAAGATTCTACAGCAGCAACTGCCGCAGATAAGCCGGATTGTTCTCGACAAATTCCTGCACTTTGCCACAGTAGACGCGGTAATTTTTCTCGAAGCACAGCCAATGTTGCTTGCTGAGTGTGCCACTCTTGATCATCAATTGTCAATTCTCGCAAGGGCAACATTGGTAACTCTGAATCGGTAACTGAATTTGGCAGTTGAATATGTGCAAACTGCGCTCCAAATACAATACATTCCAGCAACGAATTACTAGCTAAACGGTTAGCTCCGTGTACTCCCGTACTGGCAGTTTCTCCGACTGCATATAATCCCGGAATATTAGTTTGATTGATTAAATCTGTGACAATCCCACCCATCCAGTAATGGGCAGCCGGGGCAACGGGGATAGTTTCTTGAAACACATCAATACCCCAATGCTGGCACACTTTAATAATGTTAGGAAAACGTTGGCGAATTTTTTCGGGGGGAATCGGACGCATATCCAACCAGACATGAGCAGTGGCAGGATCAACCGCAGTACGTTGCAGATGGCTAAAAATGGCTCTACTGACTACATCTCTGGGTGCGAGTTCTCCAGCCGGATGATAGTCAAAGGCAAACCGCCGCCCTTCATCGTCAATTAGGTGTGCGCCTTCACCCCGTACCGCCTCACTAATCAGGAAGCGTCCGGGTTTAGTCAAAGCTGTGGGATGAAATTGTACAAATTCTAAATCACGGAGAATGGCACCAGCCCGCCAGGCGATCGCTACTCCATCTCCCGTACTCACAGCCGGGTTGGTAGTTTGAGCAAACACCTGTCCACCGCCACCTGTGGCTAAAATCACAGCCTTAGCCCGCACCCAGCTAATTTTTCCTTGATAAAACAGGCTAATACCTTGACAGTTACCAGTGTCGGGTGACAACCATAAACTCAAAGCCAAAGCTTGCTGAATGACTTGGATATTTTGCCGCCGCAATACTTGGGCGGTGAGGGTAGTTGTGACTTCTCTACCTGTGGTGTCGGCAGCATGAAGCACCCGGTGACGAGAATGGGCGGCTTCTAAAGTTAAAGCTAAAGCCTTGCCGTGACGATCAAAAGCTACCCCTAAATTCACCAAGGATTGAATACATTTAGGGGCGTGTTCCGCCAGAAATTTGACGGCGGCGACATCGCACAAGCCCGCGCCAGCCTGTAATGTATCCTCAATGTGGAGAGTAGGAGAATCATCAGGTGCGACGGCGGCGGCAATACCACCTTGCGCCCAATCACTGGCAGAGAGATTTACTGTTTCTTTGGTAATCAAACCGACTCGCAAAGATTCTGGTAGACACAGTGCTGTGTATAATCCAGCCGCACCAGCACCGACGACTAAAACATCAAATTCGCTAGGTATATCTATTTTTGACAAGGTGAGAAATTTTTGGGAATGGGGACGAATCAATTCAAAATTGAAAACTCAAAAGTTAGAGAAATGCCAGGCTATGGGGAATGGGCAAGGTTGATACTGATAGTTTAATTATCTCCTGATTTAACGAAAATTCCCACCCCCTAGAATGGGGAGTGGGCTACTATTCGCTAGATTAACTGAATTTGCGGTTATCTGTAGATACCGTTGTTAAAGCGATCATCGCCTTCGTTGAACACAGCTTCGTATTGTGTAACTGTAAAGTTACCTAAGTTAGCTTGCAGTAGTTCTTTTTGGCGATCGCTCAATCCAGGTAACTCCAACACATCCTCTACATTGGCGTAAGGGGCATTCTTGATAATTTTTTTCGCCAAAGTGGGGTACAACCCTGGATATTGTTGAAAAGCCCTGACATTGGTATTATTCAAATCAATTTTTTTACCAAATTCGGTTCCTAGTTTAGCATCTGCCCGGTTTCGCAGTTCAACTGCTAAAACAGGGACTTGCGGAACTACAAAACTTTGTACACCAGCAGCTTGGGCAATTTGAGTTGTTCCCAACCATCCCCAACAGCCAAGTAACAAACTAAATACTGTTAATAAACGCACCAATCCTTTCACGATTTTTTTACCTCTTTCCATCAAACTGAAATAACAGCGTTAAGCTTACAGCCGCCAACTATCCATAGTCCATCATCCATAGCTGTGACTATTGACTCTTGACTATTAACGATTGACTCAAAGCTGATGGCTTAATCAACACACAGCAGCTATCAGAAACTAATATACAGCTTATTAATGCCCACAATTTTGATATCAGTCAGGAAGCAGGGGACAGAACATATTTCTTTGTCTTCCTCTTTCCGATACCCTATGTTCACGCTGCTAAAGCAGCTATGAGAAATAGACTATCTACCAAAATTGTACTTAAGACTGCACCACCAAAAGCATACCAGTGGCGTTGCTTTTGGCTTAAGGGGATGACACCCGCCAACAGCAAGACTACAGCTAGGATAATTGCCGACGCTACACCCCAAGGTGTTTGGACTTGGGTAACGGCTGCTTGTAAAATTGGTGACACTTGGCTGGGTTCTACTTCCATGATTTGCCGCCAATAGGGGATTAAGTCTACTACATAAAAATACATATCTGTTAACACAGTACCGAGTAAAGAACCTAAATAGAACCAGTTACCAATTTTGCCCCAGTTACGGGCTAAACACCAACAAGCAAAGGGTAAACCGATGGATTCTACTGGTAGATGCCAGAGTGGTTCCCAGCGCAACCAACCCCAGTAAATTGAGCCAGCTAGCCAACTCCAGCTAAAGCCTAAGAGTAAATCTCCCCACAGATAAGTGCTAGGGCGTGACATCAAGTGAAAACTCAGCCACACCAAAAATCCTGTCATAGCTAAACTGACACCGGGTAGCGATCGCACCAATGGGGCTTCAATAAACACTGGCACTGATACTAAAAATACGGCGGCGGCAAACACCAACCAAATTTTTTGGGAATATAAGGCAAAGGGCAGAGAGGGTGAAGCTTTTAGTGTGGTTTCCAATTCTTTCAGGCTCCTCTGCCCCGTGTTACTTGGGCGTAATTCATGATCTACAGAGTCGGTAGAAGTAGTGTAGGGAAGCAAAGTATTATTAATCAAAATTTTAATAATTGTTACTAAACTTTATATTAAACAAAATACCATACCGAAAAATCCCCCTGGGGGGCATATTTATATTACTACGGTTTTAGCTAGGTGTCATGAAGTGGGGACTGTTGATGGTTGATAGTTGACTGTTGACTGGGTAAAAGAGATTCTTCCCCTGCTCCCCTGCCCCCCTGCCTCTATTGCACAGCAAACAGTAACATGAGATGCTTTGTGGAGTTATTTTCCTGGTAAGTTCCTTAGAGAGTTGTTTGTGTAATTATCTGTTAGGACAAGAAGCCCAAAACTCTGTCTCTTTAAAGCAGAGATGTGGGGCAAACGGCAATTAAAATTGCCGAAGCACAAACTTATCAATTGATATTTTATGTTAAACCTAGTAACATAAAAATGTGGTTAATTGGTCGATAGCATGATTGTTTACGAGTTCAAAGTCAAGGGGAAAGACAAGCAATATCGCGCTATAGACGAGGCTATCCGTACATCGCAATTCATTCAGAATAAGTGCTTGCGCTACTGGATGGATAACAAAGATGTTGGCAGATATGACCTCAATAAATATTGCGCTGTGTTGGCTGCTGAATTTCCTTTTGCTGACGAACTTAATTCAATGGCTAGACAATCTGCTGCTGAACGTTGTTGGAGTGCGATCGCTCGATTTTACGATAACTGCAAGAAGAAGGTTAAGGGTAAAAAAGGTTTTCCTCAGTTTAAGAAAAACTGCCGTTCAGTGGAATATAAATCAACTGGATGGAAACTTTCACAGACTAGAAAAGCTATAACTTTCTCAGATAAAAAAGGTATAGGCACTCTGAAGCTCAAAGGGACTTACGACCTTAACTATTACGACATCAAGCAAATTAAGCGTGTTCGTCTAGTACGTCGTGCTGATGGATATTACGCTCAATTCGCAATTGACGTTAACGTCAGGGTAGACACTCAACCCACGAATCAACTAGCGGGTATTGACCTGGGGCTAAAGTATTTCATTGCTGACAACAAAGGTAATGTAGAACAATCACCCCAGTTCTACCAGAAATCTGAAAAGCAGTTAAGCCGTGCAAATCGCAAAAAGTCTAAGAAGTTCAGTAAAGAAAAAAAGAAAGCCAAGCAAAGGCAGTCTAACAATTACCACAAAGCTAGAAATCGATATGCCCGTAAGCATTTAAAAGTAAGTAGGCAACGAAAAGAGTATTGCAAGAGATTAGCGTATTCCGTCATCCAATCTCACGATTTGGTGGCCTATGAAGATTTAAATGTGAAGGGTTTAGTACGTAATCGACATCTAGCTAAATCAATCTCTGATGCTGGTTGGTACACTTTTCGTCAATGGTTGGAATACTTTGGTCATAAATATGGGAAGGTGACAGTTGCTGTTCCTCCCCATCACACCAGTCAAAATTGCTCTCACTGTGGCGAGAAAGTGAAGAAATCTCTGTCTACAAGAACTCATGTTTGTCCGCATTGTGGGTATGTGCAAGACAGAGATATTAACGCAGCAATCAACATTTTGAGACTAGGACTCAGTACGGTAGGGCATACCGGAACTTACGCTTGGGGAGAGACTCCCTCTTGGGCGATTGGTGTCAACCTGTCGTCTAACGGAGACTCGTTGAACCAAGAATCTCCCGGTTTTTCATCGAAATGAGCGTAGCGTTCGCGTAGCGTGCCGTAGGCAAATTTCGATAACAGGGAGAGTGTCAATTGGTTAATTAGAGCGATCGCAGGTAGACTAATGAGTTTATTGAAACGTCAGTGGTTTGTGCTTCTAAGTGCAGTCTCTGCTGCTTTATCTATAGCGGTATTTCCCTTAAAAGTTCTCAGTACCCCAACCAACCCAGTCACACCAGGGGTACAACAAATGAATATATTGCAAGCGATTGTTTTAGGATTCGTGCAAGGAATGACAGAGTTCCTGCCAATTAGTAGTACAGCCCATTTAAAAGTTGTACCAGTAGCCCTAGGCTGGGGAGATCCGGGGGTGGCGTTCACGGCTGTAATTCAGCTAGGGAGTATAGCCGCCGTGTTGTGGTATTTCTGGGGTGATTTAAGTCGAATTCTCAAAGGAGCAACCAGAGCGATCGCTCAAAAAGATTACGATGATTATGATTTGCGCCTGTTGTTGGGGATTCTTTTAGGAACCCTACCAATACTTGTCTGTGGACTGTTAATTAAAAGGTTTATTCCCGACTTTGACAATTCGCCCATTAGAAGCCTAGCAGCGATTTCCATCGCCTCGATTGTCATGTCAATTTTATTAGGCTTGGCAGAAAAACTTGGTCAGCGTCAGCGAGATTTTGAAAACCTCACCATGAAAGATGGGCTACTCATGGGTTTAGCCCAAGCCTTAGCCTTAATTCCTGGCGTATCTCGTTCCGGTTCTACCCTGACTGGGGGGTTATTTATGGGTTTACAAAGAGAAACAGCCGCCAGATTTTCATTTTTATTAGGGATTCCCGCCATTACCTTAGCCGGGTTAGTCTCACTCAAAGATGTGGCAGACGCAGGTTTAGGAGATGGGGCAGTAATTCCCCTAGTAGCGGGGGTGATTTCGGCGGCTATCTTCTCTTATATTGCGATCGCCGGGTTAATTCGCTTCTTAAAAACTCAAAGCACTTGGATATTTATCTGGTATCGGTTGATATTTGGTGTGGTAATCTTGGGTGCAATCAGTGCTGGACTGTTGAAAAATAGTTAACCAAATCGGCGTAAGTCCCCACCTATATGAATGTTAGGTGGGGATATAAGCCGGGCTACGAC
>NZ_LUHJ01000048.1 GCF_001597745.1 Anabaena sp. 4-3
TCCGATCCAAAAAAGCTAACTAATGCTAACACGAGGTAGCTTTTTCTTCCTGCTTCATCCTGAAAGTGTCGGCACTACTCAGTCTACAGGCTTTAAGATCGGGTGGATCTCACCCTACTATTAAGTATTTAGGCTTGGTTATCACCTAAATACCTATCAATAATAGCACTGTTTATGCTCCCCTAGTCTCAAAATTGTCTAGCGAGCGGCTGGTTTTTCAGTGAATCAGTAGACATAAATCGTACTTAAATGTAAGCATTTGTTAGGTTTCGTTAGTAAAACACTAACTAGCTGTTAACCCT
>NZ_LUHJ01000049.1:0-41754 GCF_001597745.1 Anabaena sp. 4-3
ACAATTGCTCGGCGCCAGGTTTATTACTCAAACCAAAAAACCCCCTTTGATATATCAAGGGGGTTTTTGTTTTAGGCTATTATTCCTTATTTTAAGTAACACTTGAGATAGCTAAGTGTAAACCCGGTTATTGCTGAGGTATTGTATGCTTCTCATCCTGGGAATATAGAACCTCCTGACTATCAATGGAAAGAGGCTATATTTTTAAGAATTTATGTGGCAACCTGATGTTTTTACTCGTAAAATCAAAGGCAAGGTAAAGTTCACTAGAACAGTAGCCTTATATTAGGTTTACTTTAAAAATTAGGGTTGAAAAGCTATCAATAAATCTCCAATGGTAGATCGGATAAATGATATCACTTGGCAAGCTCACCAAGGTAGTGTTGCTGCAATTATTCAAGTATTAAACGAAACACTTACTAAGTCTGGTGTCAGAATTAGGGCTGTGTTTGCTGATGGAGTCTTACAATTGCTGTGTGAGGCAGCTAAGGTAGAGGAACTTGAGCAATCTCGCCTAGTAGAAGAAATCCAGCAAATCCTTGAGTCAATTGCACCGCGTAATATTCGGCGCGTCAAAATTAACAGTCGCATCGTTAGAGAACAGCAATTGCTGTGGTTAACAGAGATTGATGGCGATCGCGACAATCAATTACTATGGTCACAGGAAATTACACTGGCTCAACCAAATGTTGTTCAGCAATTAATTAAAGATTTTCAAGCATCTCAAGCTGAAGGACAACTAAATTTACCTAAGTTGTCGCCTATAACTAACAGTGATAAACAAAACAAATCACCTACAGTTAGATGGCAATTAGCATTAGGGTTAGGGTTGTTGCTCACGCTGGGTTGGGTTGTTTATACCCAATTTGGCGAACAGCTTAAAAATTTAGTGCAACTAGAAAATACCAATTCTTTTGCTACAGCTAATACTAACAGAACAAAAACAGAAGCCGATAAATCTCATGATTCATTTGCAGCAGCTGTGCGAATTGCTAACAAAGCTTCTGTTGCTGGGAAAACTGCGACAAGCTCCACTCAATGGTTAGAACTAGCGGCGATGTGGCAACGAGCTTCTGATTTAATGAATGCAGTTCCACCAACTCACAGCCGTTACCAAGAAGCTAAAATCCGCTCTCAACTATACAAAAAATATAGTGAGACGGCACAAAAAGAAGCAGCAAAGAGTGAGTTATGAGATTAAAGAAAATGTAGAGATGTCATATTAAAGTACATCTCTACAAATTTGACAAACATAATTTTACTAATTACTCATTTCTAACATCCGTTGAATTGGTCGCAGTGCTGCAATGCGGATGTGTTCTGGAATGGTGATTTCAGGGGTACGATTTTTCATCGCCCAATAGAGTTTTTCTAAGGTATTTAACCGCATGAACGGACATTCGTTACAAGCACAGTTATTCACTGGGGGAGCAGGGATAAAGTGCTTGTGAGGCGCAAGTTTTTGCATTTGGTGAATAATACCTGGCTCTGTAGCCACGATAAATTCTTGGGTGGGGCTACTTTGACAATATTTAAGTAAAGCTGCTGTGGAGCCAATAAAACTAGCGTGACGCAAGACGCTACTTTCACATTCTGGGTGAGCGATCGCTTCTGCTTGTGGATGAGCTATCTTTAGTTGAACAATCTTCTTCTCGGAAAATGTTTCATGTACTATACAGCTACCTTGCCATAATACCAAATCCCGTCCGGTCTGTTCCATCACATACCGCCCTAAATTTCGGTCTGGAGCAAAAATAATGGGTTGTTCTTCCGGTATTTGCTGCACAATCTTCACAGCGTTGGAACTGGTGCAGATAATATCGCTCATCGCCTTAATTTCGGCAGAACAATTAATATATGACACCACCAGATGATCGGGATGTGCGGCTTTAAAAGCTGCAAATTCGGCTGGTGGACAACTATCAGCCAAAGAACAACCTGCATTCAAATCGGGTAATAGTACCAACTTGTGAGGGTTGAGTATCTTGGCTGTTTCCGCCATAAAGTGAACGCCAGCAAAGACAATCACATCTGCATTCGTCTTAGCGGCGGCTCTAGCTAGTTGTAGGGAATCTCCAATAAAGTCTGCAATATCCTGAATATCTGGATCTTGATAATAATGCGCCAAGATTACCGCATTGAGTTCTTTCTTGAGACTTTCAATAGCGGCGAATAAATCTTGTGGTAGTCCACCCGTTTGAGTCTGTTCCCGTTGAGCTAAAGCAGTGGTAAACACAGTTAGGTTATTTTTTATTACAAATTTTGTCTATGAATCAATTATAGTAGTTTTTACCAAAAATAGTAGATGGGTTGATAGACCGAATTTATGTGCAAATGCGGCTGAGTTTCCTATGCTGGAAATATACGGGAAGAAAAAGTGGCATGACCAGTCAAAAATCGCAATCACAAACTCTCAAAATTGCTGTAGTGGGAGATGTTCACGACCAGTGGGAAACAGAAGATGGCATTGCACTCAAACATCTGGGTGTTGATTTGGTGCTGTTTGTGGGGGATTTTGGTAATGAATCGGTGGAAGTGGTAAGAGCGATCGCTTCGGTGGATATTCCCAAAGCAGCAGTTATGGGCAATCACGATGCTTGGTACACTGCTACAGAATGGGGACGCAAGAAGTGTCCTTACGATCGCACCAAGGAAGACCGGGTACAAGCACAACTAGATTTATTAGGTTCAGCCCACGTAGGTTACAGTAAACTAGATTTCCCAGAGTGGAATTTAACTGTAGTGGGGAGTCGTCCTTTTAGCTGGGGTGGTCAGGAATGGAGATTTGCTGACATCTGCAAACAGCGTTATGGTGTGACAACTTTGGAAGAGTCAGCAGCAAAAATCTGGGAGGCGGTGAAAAGTGCAGCCTGTGATACGATTATTTTTTTAGGTCATAATGGGCCGAGTGGATTAGGCGATCGCCCGGAAGACCCCTGCGGTAAAGATTGGCATCCTATAGGTGGGGACTTTGGCGATCCAGATTTTGCTGAGGCGATTTCTCAAACGCTCACGGCTGGTAAAAAGATTTCCTTGGTGACGTTTGGGCATATGCACCATAATTTACGGCATACTAAGAAACAACTGCGAAAAGCTATCTTTCAGAGTCCAGAAGGGATAATTTACTTAAATGCGGCTAGTGTACCCAGGATTGTAGAGCAGGACGGCGAGAAACTGCGGAATTTCTCCCTGGTTTCTCTAGAGGGGGGTATAGTCACACAGGCTGCTTTAGTTTGGGTTGGTAAAGATTTTCAGGTGGTGACAGAAGAAATTTTGTATCAGAAATCCAATTCAGTAGTGCAACCTGCTTAGTGATAAGGTATATTAGAATCTGTCTGGTTTATTGCTCATCAACGAATGTTAGGATAGGCAGTAGCTCGACAGTTTATTGGAGAGGTGGCAGAGTGGTCGATTGCGTCTGACTTGAAATCAGATGAACTCGCAAGGGTTCCGGGAGTTCGAATCTCCCCCTCTCCGTTGATTTTATAGAATATTGGTGTACCCCGCCCGATTTCAATCGACAGTGTTTACATAGCTCATGCTAAGATACACCGAGAGCTAATTACTTAGCTTCTCCTCCACTCGATGAGGGTTCCCAGGCTCAACCACCAACGCAGTTGATACACCCTGTCTCGCAACAGGCTCCTTGGGCGTACTTTTATCCTGTTTTCGAGGGACTCCCGATACAGCATCTAAATTAATCCCTAGTTCCTTCAAACCGCGCTTTAATATGACTTTTGCTGCATCAACGTCTGCATCTGCGTGATGACCACAATGTTCGCAAAGAAACTTTTCTTGATTTCGGTTTGTAGGACTTATATAACCACATTCGCTGCATTCTTGGGAGCTAAAGTTTGGCCTAACCTCATGTACTAGAACGCCAGCCCTTTCGGACAAAATTTTAACTTTCAGTTTGAGGGAACCCCAAGCAGCATCAGCGATCGCTTTATTTAGCGCAGACTTAGCAGACTGACCATTGCGTAAATACTTACCACTTTCATCTTGTTTGGGTTTGCAGCGTGTGATCATTCCCTGAATGTTGAGATTTTCAAATACAATCAGGTCGAATCGCTTAACTAAGTTATGAGCTATCTTCCATTGATAATCCTCTCTTTGATTCGTAACTTTCTGTTCTAGCTTTGCTATTTGCTGATATGCTTTTTGACGACGACGGGAACCTAAAACTTTACGACTGGCGGCGCGGTTAAGACGCGATCGCCTGCGTTCCATCTGGTTGTAAAATCGAGGATTGACAATAGTTTCACCAGTGCTAAGAGATATCAGCTTTTTAATTCCTAAATCCACTCCTAACGCTGTTTGTATTTGCTGGGATGCTGAAGGCTGAGGAACTGTTTCATCTTGCAACAGAACGGAGATATAAAAACCATCTGCTTTTTTCCGCACCGTCGCTGCACGAATTTTAAACCCAAGTGGAAACGGTCGAGATTGAAAAAATCGCATCCAGCCAATTCCGGGGAATCTGACTTTGTTGTGTTTAAAGCCAACATCCCCTGCTGGGTAGGTAAAAGAGCGAAATTTCCCCCGGCGTTTTGTTTTTGGATATTTACCTAAGCCTTGAAAAAAACGCCCAAATGCAGCATCAACCTGCTTGAGCATTTGTTGCAAGACGTGATAATTAACCTCGCTGTACCAAGGTCGTTCTTTTTTAAGGTCTACTAAATTTGCATCCTGTTGAGCTAATGGACTGCGTTTTTTACCCTTGCTAGTCCAGGGATTACCGTATAAAGCACCTTTGCTCACTGAACAAGTGAGTGGACAGCACTCAGCTTGAGTTTGAATAGTACAGTAGTTGCCCATAACAGGTGCTTTTGCTTGCTCATAAGCCTCTGTCCTTTCCCTGACTCGAAAGTTATATTGCAGGCGTAGCAGATGAAGCCAACGCTCCATTTTTTCAGCTTGTTTCGGTAAGGGTTTGAGTTTATATACGTAAGCCAGAAGCATGATGTAAAATAAGTAATATTTCTATTGTATTCCAAATGAAATACATAGAAAATTCTCACAGGCATTTACTACCTTGGGTTACAGTTTGGAATGCTAAAGGACGTTTTATACATCCTGAACAAGATAGAGATTTTACACCTCGTGAACTAGCTGCTTTACAAGGATTTCCTGATAATTTTATTTTCTACGGCAAGTGTCTACAAGTTCAAATTGTTCTGTTAATGAGTAGTGTTTTTATTCAATTTGTACCACTCAACCATCAAGGTTACTTGGTTGAGTGTTAAACTGAGCTAGGTTAAAAAATTCTCATCTTCCACCAAGGTGTATTTTTAATTTCATTTTCCAAAATTCTGATTTCTTGTTGAATTTTTTTGATTTCGTTGGGCATAGATTTTTTATAAAAAACACTTATTGCCTGCTTCAAATTTTCTACTGCTTCTTGAAGTTTTCCTTGTTGCTTACGGACATAACCCAGTTGTACATAGGCAAAAGCATAATTTTGATCAATTTGTAGAACTTGATTATAGTCTTTAATTGCTGCTCTGTAGTCTTTTTTTAGAGTACGAACATTACCTCGTTTAAAATATGCTTCTACACATTCAGATTTATTTTTAATGGCTAGAGTATAGTCGGCAATAGCTTGATTGTAATCTTTAAGCATAGCACGAGCATCAGCCCTGCTTAATATAGTAGAAACATCATTGGGTCGAATGTTAATTACCTGATTAAAATCTACAATCGCTTTTTCAAATTTCTGATTTGCTAAATAAGCATTGGCGCGATGTAAGTATGACTCAGCTATACAATAATGATTTTCGATAAGATAAGTAAAATCTGTTATTGCAGCATCATAATCTTGTAAATCAAAAAATATACAGCCTCGAATAAAGTAAACATTAAATTTGCGTTTATCCAACTTAATCACTTGGGTATAGTCAGCTATAGCAGATTTATAATCTTTAATTTCAAGATATATTCTTCCTCTTCTTTCATAAATATCCTGATTAGTTGAGTCTATAAGAATACTCTGTGTGTAATCAAAAATAGCAGCATTGTAATTTTTTTCTGCGGCGAAAAGATGCCCTCTATTACAATAAGCATTAATATGTTGAGGATTAATTTTGATTGCCTGAGTATAATCTTTGATAGCTCCTTGATAATCACGCATATCCGAGAGATTACAGCCCCTTAAAAAATATGCTTCATCACATTCAGGGTCAAGTTTGATGACTTTAGAAAAATCTTTAATGGCTGCTTGATATTGACTAATTTGAGAATAAATACAACCCCTTAAGTAATATGCTTCGCCATACTGACGATTTATTTCTATCGCTTTAGAAAAATCTTCAATCGCTTCTGCATACTGTTTATTTTCTAGCCTTTCAACTCCTCGGTTAAAAAAATCCTCATCACTTTTGAATACATCGATAAATCCTAAAACTCCTGCTGTGATTCCGTTACTTGCATGACCAACTACAGAACCTACTCCAGATGCTAGACTTCCAACTATAGAACCTATACTTCTTACGGTACTTTTAACTGAAGACTCTCCTTTTGCACCAATTAAAACACCTCCTATAGCTATAGGTACAGCAATCGGGCCAGTCAAACCTAAAGCACCTACTGCACACAAAGCTCCTACACCACCTGCTACAGCCCCTACTTTGTTTTTTCCAGTAAAATCATTAAATATAAGGTCAGGAGCGATATCGGAAACCAATTCTTCTAGGCTCATTTCTCCTCCAATTGATGACGGTCTAAAATCTCAAAGTATTATTGAGAATATGTGTTTACTTTACTTTATAAGTATGATGGACACAGTTGTTATTTTACACTTGTAAAAATGCTGAATTAGTCAAACATCTATTAATAATATCGATTGAAATGATTTGGCTAAAAGTAAGTAAAAACTCGGTTTAAAATGGATAAAAAATAAAAACTTCTTTTAACATTTCTGTATGTACACAGAAAATTAATAAAAGCTGAAAATAGCTCAGTTGATGCTCAAGTGATTACGTCATATCTTGCACCATTCTCAATAAGCTCCAGGTGGGCATTGCCAACAACCTAAAACTAAGGCTTTCAGCAAGTTGCAAGCAATGCCCACCCTACAAAAATTATCATCAAGGAACAGGTGCAAGATGTGTGTTACAATCTTGCAGAATGCCTTTTAGATAAAAACACAGCCAACGGAAGAGAAAATTTTCCCAGGACTTACGCAAAACATCACGAAAGTAGCGGTAATACCCTGCGGGAAGCCTTCGGCTACATGAATTACCGCTACATAATAATCAAGCTTTCAGTCTTTCAATCACATCTTGCGTAAGTCCTATCTTCCGCCAAGTCGATAGAATATAGGCATTAGTCCCAATCCCTATCACCTGACTGGGTGGTAAACTTTGCCAAAGGAACGATCGCTATGAATCTCAATTACTAAATCAACATTTTTCTGAGATTCAACCAAGGGCTTGATAAATAATTCTGGATGCAGCGATCGCCAGAAATAATTGACAAATTCTTCAATCTGTGCATCACTCATCCCCGTTTTACCAGCCGCAATCATTTGCTGTTCGGCTTGTTTACGCCATTCCACAGACCAACGATAATCAAGGGGATATAACACCACTAAACTATCTAATCTCTCCCACAGTGGTAAATATTCACATAGTCGTTGATTCATATCACGGGCAAATACCCGATCCTCATCAGTGAGAATCGGCGGTGGTGCATCGTCAAATACATCGGGATGAATCGGACGCACACCCACCAACCAACCCTCAAATAGCAGTATATCAACCTTTTCTACAATTTCTGGGTGAGTGCGATCGCCAGCACCACCATAAGCAGATTTATCAAAGCGGGGAATGATCACTGGGCTTTGTGAAGCGCGAATTTGCTCTAACACATTTAAGCCTAAGTCTACATCATGAGTTCCTGGGGGGCCACGCCAAATTAACCGGGGATCAACTTGCACTAAAGCCAGGCGATCGCTATAAGTTTTATACAAGTCATCAATAGACAAACTCACACTCCGATATCCCAACTCCTGAAGAATCAAACCCAGAACTTGGCACATCGTCGTTTTACCTGTTCCTTGTCCCCCCAAAATTCCCTGAATCACAGGACGCTGTAACTGTTGGTGTTGTAATGCAATTTTCATCGCCAGAGGTAGCCACAAGTCCCACAACACCGGCAACATTTTCTCTACTGGCGTATGTAGGCGAGTTTGGCAGAATTCGCTAAACCCTGGTAATACAGATTGTAAAAGCTGCGATCGCTCCTGAATAACTTGCCCGACATTGGCCGACGTGATCCCAAAAGCTTCTGCCCGGAATTTATCTGCTAACGCTGCTGTTTGTGCTGCTTGTTGCCAACTTGCAGTCCCTATCCCTTCTAACCAACTGTTCATCGTCTCTCTACTCAACTTAAGAACCCAGTTTAAAGGCTTCAATAAATAGGCTATAAATGAAACCTACTTTCATTAAGTTGAGTGATTCTACCCAGAGTTCTCGTCTGGCAAAAAAGCTCCGACTATAAAAGATTCTGCTAGTCACTTCAGTCAACACCACTAAAATAGCAGCTATCACAATGTCCAATGTCCCTCTTTGTCCAGCTATGGTAGAGATTGCCGTTCCCAGAAAAAAACCAAACAGAAAACTAATTACCAGTAGTGACAGTCGCCGCCAAGGATTTAAAAACCATAGCCCTAAACTTCTGACAATGGCATCGAATAAGTTGTTAAGACGAGTGTTTTGCATTGGTCAAGCTGGTGGATAAAAGTCACAAAGCTTCTTTGAGCATATCATTTGACACTTGAGGTAATTAAACGAGCCACTCACTAGGAAATATTAAGAAATGTAAATAATATTCTGTGGCGATATCTAGTGGTTTGAGCAAAGTTACCTTGTGACTCAAATTACTTGCTAGCCAAAAATGTCAATGGGACTTTCTCCGAGTAAATACATGATTTATGTATCATATTTTGCGCTTTTTTTGCTAAAGCTGGACAGAATTTTCATGTTTATCAGGGTTTTATTGATTTTTTCAGCAACTATCTCCAGTAATGATTCATGATTAGCCATTTTACTGAAAATGATACCTATGATACATAGCATAGAGGAATTCTACGTGAGTATAGATGAGGCTTGTAGAAAAATTACCTTGGATACAGTTAGTGATAATAGGTTAGTATTTGGTCAAGCCTAAATAAATATTTATTTCTAAATCAATATCATCATGAAGTCTTGCGTGTATCGTAACGCTGCGGTTACAGCTTGCTTTTTGGGACTGCTGGGGTTACTGGTAGGGTGCTTCGAGATGAGTGTCTCTTTTGAGGCGGCAAATCCAGATACATCTTCACCCTTATCTACTGATGTTGATCTGCCAGAAGTACATCACGATGTCGTATCAACTGTCTCACCGTCTAACAGTAATTCTACGGCTATTTCCCAGCCTGTATCCACACCTAGTAACAAATCAGAACAAAACACTAATTCAACTGTCTCTGTACTAGCCTCTCGCCAGTCATTAACCAGCAGTAACAAGTCTCAAGGAAATCTCCGCATGAGCAATCAAACAGATCAACCTGTGCGATTGGCTCTACTGGTGCGACAGTCAGGTAATAAAAGCTCCGTGAAAGCACAAGCTGATATTCCCGCCCATTGGGATTTTGATCCTCAAGAGGGTAGCGCACAAGGTTTGATTCTGTCTCTACCTAATGGCAATCTCAAAATCGAAAAAGGAGATATCTTAGTAGCCTTTGCTCAGGATGGTTCGCGCCGCTATTGGGGGCCTTATGTGGTGGGAGAAACATCCTTACCCAAATGGAATGCTCAACAGCAAGAATGGTTACTGGTACTGACTCCATAGCTGATATTCTTTATTAGTCATGAACAAAACTTAGCCAGCCAACGACTATTGTACAGACGCGATTGATCGCGGATGATGACTATTGACTAATAACTGATGAGGTTGAAATTGAGCGTTACCCACGCTGTTGAGCAGTGGTTTAAATATATTGTCAAGCGTCCAGCCCTTGCTGTGACTGTAGCAATCCTGTGGTTAATTGTAGTTGGTTGGGTAGGCTACGGATGGAATTTGGGCAGTATTGGCTTAGTTGATGAAACTGAGCCATTATTTGCTGAAGCTTCTCGTCAAATGTTAGTTACAGGCGATTGGATTACTCCCTATTTCAATGGTGAAACTCGGTTTGATAAACCGGCTTTAGTTTACTGGTGTCAAGCGATCGCCTATGCTCTAATTGGAGTGAATGAATGGGCAGTCCGTCTTCCCTCAGCCTTAGCGGCGATCGCAGTCATGGCTTTAGTGTTTTACACTGTCCATTGGTATTTCACTCAAAAAGACGAATTAGAACAAGTCTCATTACCCACGCGCCGCTATTTAACCGCCACCTTAGCCGCAGCCATTACAGCACTCAATCCCGAAATGATCATCTGGGGAAGAACTGGTGTCTCCGATATGCTGTTAACCGGGTGTATAGCGTCCGCCTTATTATGCTTTTTTCGCGGATACGGGGAAATGGGGACTGGGGACAAATCAAGTCAACAGTCAACAATACCCAATAAATGGTATTTAGCTTGTTATGTATTAATTGCTGGGGCAATTTTGACTAAAGGCCCGGTAGGAATTGTGTTACCAGGAATCATTATTGGGGCGTTTTTGCTGTATGTCGGACAACTGCGAACAGTGATTCGGGAAATGCGCCTGTTTTTTGGGTTGGTAATTATTTTTACTTTATCAGTTCCTTGGTATGTGCTGGTGATTTGGCGCAACGGTGAGAGTTACATCAACTCATTTTTTGGTTATCACAATATTGAACGGTTCACCGAAGTAGTGAATGGTCACTCAGCACCCTGGTATTTTTACTTTGTAATTGTGCTGCTATTGTTTGCGCCATACTCAGTTTACCTACCTTTGGCAATGGTGAGGCTGAAGTTTTGGAGGCGATCGCACTGGGTAATGCAAGCGCGATCGCAACAATTCGGCTTATTTGCGTTTGTTTGGTTTGTCAGTATTTTTAGCTTTTTTACGATTGCCGTCACCAAACTACCTAGTTACGTATTACCTTTAATGCCAGCCGCAGCTATTTTAGTAGCGTTGTTATGGAGTGACTTCTCCCCAACTGTAGAGCAAAATACCAACCGCACAGTTATTAATTATCCCTTGTCTTTTTTACAAGGTAGTAGTTGGCTTAACGTAGTATTTTTATCAGTATTATCAGTAGCACTATTTCACATACCCCAAATATTAGGTAAGGATCAAGCTGCACCCAATTTTAATCAACTTCTGCAAGATTCGGGTATACCAGCCATCGGCGGTTGGCTGTGGCTATTCTTTGCCGTTGTGATTGCTGGTTTAATTTTATGTCGCTATTGGTACTCAATTATTGGGGTAAATTTATTAGGTTTTGTGGCATTTTTGATTATTGTATTAATGCCAGCATTATTATTGATGGATCAAGAACGCCAACTACCTTTAAGACAATTATCGGCTGATGTTGTGCAATTCCAACAACCAAACGAAGAAATCCTGATGGTTGGCTTTAAAAAGCCCAGCATAGTTTTTTATAGTCACAAGCAAGTAACATTTATTAAATTGACAAAGGATGGTTTGCAGTACATTCAAAACCTAGCTAATCAACCGAATAATCCAGACTCTATCCTACTGCTAACTGAAAATAGAAACTTTTTTAAAATGGATTTGTCACCAGATAATTATGAGAATTTAGCGATGAAAGGTGCTTACCAGTTGAATCGCATCAATTTCAAAAAGATGAAACAAGAAAAAGAAAAATTGAAAATATCCTAGGGAATTGGGCATTAGGGACTGTTGACTGTTGACTAGGTAAAATTTCTGCTCCCTTGCTTCTTCTGCACCCCCTGTCAAGAGTCACTGCCAGTGCAATATTTTCATACCTTAACTTTGATAGTTAAGGCATAATTGATTTGTTTTAATAAGTCTTCCATTGATATGGAACGAGGTAAGACTTGAGTAGTTATTGCTTGGAGAATAGTTTCTATTGATTCCAATTCATTGTTAGGACTATTACCAGTTTTTTGGTGATTTGTTTTAGTCCGAGAATTGACAGTATTTCGATGTAATCTTTGATCAATTACCAAAATTGGTGGCAGATTGAAGGGGAAATCTGGCAATGCTTTTAAGGCTTTCATGACTTGGGGATGAATAGCGGACGCACCTAAACAAATCAGGAGTAAATCTACACTTTGATGACGAATTTGTTGTAAAACTTCTGCCCAACAACGCGCCATTGTCGATTTTAACCCAGCAGTTTGCAAATACTGTATTAAAGCTTGAAACCACTCGGTTCCGCGTTCGGCAGTTTCACCAGTGTTTTTTCCGGTGCTATAACCCTTTGCTTGTTTACGTTTAGCCTGGGGTAAGTCCTGCAACATAGTCAAATCTACTACCAGAATGTTTGGAGGGTAGCAGGCTCCAGAAGCAATCTGTAGCACTGACAGCAAGGGATCAGTTTTATGACTATGACTGTTATTGTCTTGATTCAATGGTGTTAAGCAAGGAAAGACAGACAACCCCGGTATTTGGGATGCTTTTAAGGTGGTGACTACATCACAAGTCACTAGAGGTAAGGCAGCCAATCGCGGATACTGAGTTAATTGTTGTAGATAATTTTGTGCTAAGGAACTTTCAACATCCAACAGCACTACATCAAATTGCCAAACCCTGGCTAAGAGTTCAGCTTGATCTAAATCATCGACTTCGATGACTCGATGTGATTGTAATGAGGGGTGGGGGTTAATTGATGCTAAGTCAGCATCAACCAATCTGAGAATTTTTAATGGTTTGTTGAGTGGAGTCGTTTCACCATTGTCTACACCTGAGTGTTTAACTTTTGGTTTAGTACATAATTTTTCTAACAGTGGTACTAAGGATTGGTGTTCTACGGGTAAGCTTAAAAAAGCATCGGCACGGTTAGCATAAGCTTGCTCTTTTTCTGCGCCGGTGGCTGTGACAATTACGGGAATTTGACGAGTAGCGGCATCTGATTTGAGTAAGGTTAAGACATCCCACCCCGATAGTAAGGGTAACAAGGGATTTAAAAAGATGGCTTTGGGCTGTAAGCGACGGGCTTTTTCTACAGCCTCGGTTCCCGAACGAGCAATGACTACCCGATAACCTAAACCTTTGAGTTTGTCGCTCACATCTTCAATGTATCGGGCTACGGCTTCAACTACCAAGACTAAACGTTGGGAATGATTGGGGGGATGTTGTTTAGCCGTGCTGGCGAAAGCAAGGGCATTGGCGGTTTCGATGTGGCTGAGTGTGGTTTCTGGCTCGGACTCATTCAAGCCTGTGGTTGGTGGACTAGGTGGTAAAAGCAGTGTAAATTGACTGCCTTTACCTTCTCTAGATAAGAAGCTGACATCACCACCGTGGAGACGAGCCAAAGCTCTAGTTAAAACTAGCCCCAAACCAGTGCCTTCAAACTGACGGGTGAGGGGATTTTCCAGTTGTTGGAACTTTTGGAAGATTAAATGTTGCTGCTGTTCGGGAATACCAATACCTGTGTCCCAAACTGTAAAGGCAATCCACCCTTCCCAATGACTGACTTTTAAGCCAATTTCCCCAGATATTTCGGTAAATTTAAAGGCATTAGATAATAGATGTACTAGCATTTGGCGCAAGCGCAATTCATCGGCCACAATCTGGTCTAAACCTGGTTCAATGGAGAGAGTGAATTGGGGAGATGATGACTGTGTAGTTTTACTGGTTTGATGATGGACGGCTTTGGCTTCTAAGAGGGCGCGATCGCAAACAGATTTAATCTTCACTGGTGTCAGTGTCAGTTCCATCTGTCCTGTTTCCATGCGGGTTAAATCCAAAATGTCATTTACCACGCTCATCAGGTGGCGACCGCTTTGATGAATTAACCCGGCATAACGGGCTTGACGTTCATTCAGTTTGCCTAACTGCTCGTCTACAAGTAACCGGGATAGTCCCAACACCGCCGTTAAGGGTGTCTTTAATTCATGACTGATACAAGCTAAAAATTCATCTTTTAAGCGATTTAATTGTACTAAGTCGGCGTTTTTGGCTGCTAGTTCTTTGCACAGTTGCTGCTGTTCCGTTACGTCAGTCGCTAACACCAAACATAAGTCATCATTGCTGCGGATAGCTTCTAACTCAGAACTGGAGAGTTTTAAATCTCGACTATCTAAAGGTATTTTCGCAAACTGCCAAATGCGTTCCTGACCTGTTTTCACTTCCACAACACAGGTACAAGTACCCATCTGACTATCTAAAAAGCAGCGACTGGAGGCAGATTTGGCATATTCTGTAGGTTCTGGATGATCTACTGACAGAGGTCGTAAGCCTGTAGTCGGTAGAGTTGTATAAGGATTATGCTCATGACTTCTGCCATGAGCGTAAACTGGGACTGTTGTAGGGCTGGCGTATTGTGGTTGTTTGATGCGGGTAGCGGCTAAAATAGCTTCTACTTGCTGCCTTACTCCTTCGGGATCTTTGAAAGTTCCTAGTTGTTGCCACCAAGCCGGGTTTTGTGTCAATATCTCACCTGTGCCTGTCTGCAACATTAAAGGCCAAGGCAATTTGGCCAACAACTTGATCAGTGCTTGGTATTCTGGGGATAACTGTTGATTGAGCCGAGGCGATCGCCTCAGACTAGCATCACTTATACTAGAAGTGTCTGGATGTTTTGGGGCTGAGGGTCTGAGGAGAGTTGAAGATTGAGTTCCCACCTTACTATCGGCTACTCGCCCTTTGGCTAGCAATGTCAACAGTCGGACACTATTTAGTAGTCCCAATAATCTGCCATCGGCATCAACTAAAGCCCACTCGCAATGATTTTGAGTAGACTGTGGTTGTTCACGCCAAAATACAATCAATTGCTCTACACGATGAGTGGCTGGTAATATTTGTATTGGCTCAATAATGTCTTGACCCCAAGTTGACAGTGGTTGCTGTAAATTGAAAATTTGCCGATTTCCTGTAGCTGACAAGAATTTTTGTGTTAGCTGGGCAGAGTAAATCACCCCAATGGGATATTGCTGGTAATTTACCACTACCAGGCGATCGCATTGCTCTTGTTCAAACATCTCCAGCACCACTGCCAGAGTGTTCGTTTCTGAGCAACTATTGACAGTTGCTAGAAAATCAGAAAGTGGATACTGTAGCATTGACATAAGACTGTGGGGGTCATTCTTCCTGTGAACGCCTCTGCCTCCTCCATCAGCACTAAGGCCAATAGGGTTTGCACTTGAGACCATATCCTTTAAGAAGACTCATATAAACGATCCGGTACAGCCTCAACGCTATTGAATCCCTAAACTTGGTTTTTCCAAACCAGGTGTTTTATTCAATAGCCAGCAAAGCTGCGACTTTTTCCTGCACCACGTTGAACTTTAGGAAGCAAATCCACACCAGTTTGCCACTGATGTCTCAATTCGGCATCGATAGTGACAGCTACAACAATTATGGCTCCAATGATTCGTTTTAGAACCTTGAGGAATTATAATGATTTAAAATGCGACAATACTTTAAATTGGTTTAAGTATCTTATCAGGGAGTCAAATACAAAATCTCTATCTGGATAGATACGCATAATACAAATCATCTATTAACTAAGTGTTCTCAACAATGCCACAGCCAACCAAATCCTCATATCCATTCAATATCCTATCTGGACGCTAGAACTGCCAGTTTTGTATACATATTGTGACGTAAAGGGTTGCTTGAGGATGGAATTGTTAACTTTCAACACATCCACTATTACCTGTAGTTATCAGTTCATGAGTAATCAGCCATTGTGATTCACAAAATATAAATTATGTAAATGCTACTACCAATATTAATTATCCGACCAGATATTAAAAAAAATTTAGATACTTTAGTGCAGCCAGCTATTGACACTAAATTAAGCAGGTGGATGTGGTTCTGGAAGCACTTTAATCTTTCACAATTGTGCCTATTGTCTCTAGTGGCTCCTACCACCGCGAAAATCTACAATTTACTGCAATGGTTACAGCCAATTATCAACGAAAAGTTTCACAGTAAATATTTCTATGCCTTTGCAGAACCCAGGCAAAAACCACAGCAGGTTGGTCAGCAGATGAGTCAAGGAGTTGATCGACAACTATTATTGCAGCAACTCAAATCAGATTATCGGGAGATTCTCCTTAACTACTTTACTACAGACACAGGACTAAAAGAAAAAATCGATAAATTTATCAATGCGGTATTTTGTGCTAATATTCCTGTGCCACAAATTATCGAAATGCACATGGAACTAATTGAAGAGTTTTCTAAGCATCTAAAATTAGAGGGAAGGAGCGATGAAGCCTTACTAGATTATCGCTTAACACTAATAGACATCTTAGCTCACCTGTGCGAAGTTTATAGATGTGCGATTTTTAAATAAAAAATCACTATTGCAGTAGTCACACATATCAGCAGAGAATGAATGTCAATTCATGAACACATCCCAATATTATTATGTTAAAATTTAACCTTTCTCTTTATGAATAAAGCCAGAAAGACTTATGTTCTCAAGCTTTATGTAGCGGGGAACACCCCTAATTCAGTCCGGGCGCTCAAAACACTCAAAAACATTTTAGAGCAGGAATTTCAAGGCGTTTATGCGTTGAAAGTAATTGATGTGCTGAAAAATCCACAACTAGCAGAAGAAGATAAAATATTAGCCACGCCCACATTATCCAAAATTTTGCCTCCACCTGTACGCAAAATTATAGGCGATCTTTCTGATCGGGAAAGAGTGTTAATTGGATTAGATTTACTGTATGAGGAATTAACTGAAGAAGATTGGCAGGCTCAAGAGGAGCTTTAATTCCTAAAAAAGCACTTACGAATTAAAAATTTAAATTACAAATTATCAACTTTAGTAATAACAAACCTGGGATTAGCACCCACTGATCAACAAAAATGAGCGAGAACGAGCAACAGGAACAAAAAAACACATCCGGTGGTGTCGAAAAAATTCGGACAATGATCGAGGGCTTTGACGATATTAGTCATGGTGGTTTACCTGTAGGTAGAACTACCTTAGTCAGTGGCACCTCTGGAACAGGAAAAACTTTATTATCACTTCAGTTTCTCTATAACGGTATTACATACTTTGATGAATCAGGTGTATTCGTCACCTTTGAAGAATCTCCCAGTGATATTATTAAAAATGCCCATATTTTTGGCTGGAATTTACAACGTTTAATCAATGAGGGCAAATTGTTTATTCTGGATGCGTCTCCAGACCCAGAGGGTCAAGATATTGTAGGTAATTTTGACCTTTCAGCCTTGATTGAACGCTTACAATACGCCATTCGTAAATATAAAGCCAAAAGAGTTTCCATTGACTCAATCACCGCCATATTTCAACAATATGAAGCTGTGGGAGTAGTGCGCCGGGAGATTTTCCGGTTAGTAGCACGTTTGAAGCAGTTGAATGTTACTACTGTAATTACCACAGAACGTAGCGAAGAATACGGGCCAGTCGCCTCTTTTGGTGTAGAAGAATTTGTGTCAGATAATGTAGTCATTGTCCGCAACGTTTTAGAAGGAGAACGTCGTCGCCGCACAATTGAAATTCTCAAATTGCGCGGCACTACACACATGAAAGGCGAGTATCCTTTTACAATTACCAATCAAGGCGTGAACATCTTTCCCTTGGGTGCAATGCGCCTGACTCAAAGGTCTTCTAACATCAGAGTTTCTTCCGGTGTCAAAACCCTAGATGCAATGTGTGGTGGTGGTTTTTTTAAAGATTCTATTATTTTGGCCACAGGAGCCACAGGTACAGGGAAAACACTGTTAGTAAGTAAATTTTTACAAGATGGCTGTGTCAACGGAGAAAGAGCCATCTTGTTTGCTTATGAAGAATCACGCGCTCAACTTTCTCGCAATGCTTACTCATGGGGTATTGATTTTGAAGAATTAGAACATCAAGGATTACTAAAAATTATTTGTACGTATCCCGAATCCACTGGTTTAGAAGATCACCTACAAATTATTAAATCAGAAATTGCCGAGTTTAAACCAGCAAGAATTGCAATTGATTCTCTTTCAGCCCTGGCTAGGGGAGTCAGTAATAATGCGTTCCGTCAATTCGTGATTGGTGTGACTGGCTATGCTAAACAAGAAGAAATTACTGGTTTCTTTACTAACACTACCGATCAATTTATGGGATCACATTCAATTACCGATTCCCATATTTCCACAATTACAGACACAATTTTAATGCTACAATATGTTGAAATTCGTGGAGAAATGTCACGGGCAATCAACGTATTTAAAATGAGGGGTTCCTGGCATGATAAAGGTATCCGTGAGTACAATATCACCGCCGACGGCCCGGAAATTAAAGATTCTTTCCGTAACTATGAAAGAATTGTGAGTGGTGCTCCTACCCGCGTTAGTATCGATGAAAAGGCAGAACTTGCGCGCATAGTCAAGGGTTTGGAAGATAAACAGGGTTCAGATTCTTAAATTTGGTATCCTACTATATTCCTGCCTTGATTTAGTATCGTGCTATATTCTGTGGTGAAGAAAAGTTTTCTGCCGCTAAATTGATTTTCGTGTGAGGGGATGCGGTGAAAGGACAACCATTATTTTATAGTTTCTTACCTAGTGTAACAGCAGCAGTATTGACAACTCAGCCAGCTGTAGCTGAGGCTATGAAGGTAAATAGTGTACAGTTAGGGTCTTCTCCTAGTACCTTGACTGCTAATGATAGTCAAACCTTGGTAGCAGACAATATCCAGACACAGTTACCTCAGACTACCGTCTCAGTTTTTCCAGACGTTACTAAAATTTCTGAATTGTCTGTGGTAAGTTCGCAGACCGTAAGTAGTAAAAGTAATCCAGTTATCTTGACAGAAACTACTGGTATTGCTAAAGAAGAAAAATCTCAAACGGCATCCCAGAGAAATTTTGTCCAAAAGCTGAAAGAACAACGTTTAGTCAACAATCAAAAACAAAGTAACTTCGCTGCTGCTGAACCAGGATTGGTGAAGACAGTAGCAGCTATTACCGATAGCAAATCCCAATTATCAACCAAACAAACTTTTGCCTTATCTTCTTTAGAGGATTCAGCACCACGGCCAAATCTGAAAACTCAGTTACCAAAAACTTTACAAACTGCTGTCAATGGTGTAAGAGGAGCAAATCTATTAGCAGTAAATAGTTGCTCATTGGTGAAGCAAAATCAAACTTCTTTACTGGTGACTTCACCTGCTTGTGGTAAGTCCTATTTGATGAGCAAGCAAGTAAGTCAAGTTGCTGCGCCCACGAACCCAACAAGGACAACCGCAGAAAGTGTAGAATTTGGACAAAATTTTCCGCCACCAGAAACAATACCGGCAGCACAGGTGGAAGCACAGCCAACTCCCAGTGAGCCAGCAACAGTGACTCCTGTAACTGGGGGTGCTGTACAGGTGCCAGAAAACCTGATTTCCAACCCCAACCCCCTGCAATTTCCTACCAAACCGGAAGAAGTAACCATTCAGGCAAATCAGCCAATTAGTTTGGCGCAGGCTTTGGAACTGGCAAAACGCAATAACCGGGATTTACAAGTGGCTCTGTTGCAGCTAGAACGCTCTCAAGCGGCACTCAGAGAGGCACAAGCGGCGTTGTATCCCAATCTCTCTGTGAATGCTGATATCAGCCGTAGCCAGTCTGCGGAAGCTCAACGCCAGTTGGAACAAGCAGGCAGCCAGCAAACTGATCAAGCTAGCACAGTTTTCAATGGTCAAGCACAGTTAAGCTATGACCTTTACACCTCTGGGAGACGGCAAGCTAGCATCAAGGAGGCTGAGGAACAGGTAAGGTTTAATGAACTGACTGTAGAGCGTCAGGCCGAGGAAATCCGGCGCAACGTTGCCACAGAATATTACAACTTACAAGAGGCAGATGAACGGGTACGCATTGCTCAATCAGCCGTGGAAAATGCCCAAGCTAGTTTACGAGATGCCGAAGCGTTAGAAAGGGCTGGGGTGGGGACAAGGTTCGACGTGCTGCGATCGCAAGTCAATTTAGCCAATGCCCAACAGGAACTGACCAATGTTGTTTCTCGGCAGCAAATTGCTCGCCGTACCCTAGCAACGCGGTTGAGTCTACCCCAAGGCGTAAACATCAGTGCCGCAGATCCTGTACAATTAGCCGGTCTGTGGAACCAGTCCCTAGAGCAAAGCCTCATACTAGCCTATCAAAACCGTCCCGAACTACAACAACAACTAGCACAACGTAACATCAGCGAACAACAACGACGGCAAGCACTGGCAAATCTCGGCCCACAAGTGAGCCTAATCGCTAATTACAACCTGCTAGACCAGTTTGATGACCAAATCAGCGTCACAGATGGTTATTCTGTGGGAGTGAGGGCGAGTTTGAATTTGTTCGATGGTGGCGCAGCTAGAGCCAGAGCCGCTCAAGCTAGAAAAAATATTGCGATCGCAGAAACCCAATTTGCCGAACAACGCAACCAAATCCGGTTTCAAGTAGAACAAGCATTTTTTACACAGCAAGCTAATCTAGAGAACGTCCAAACTGCTAATACTGCCTTAGAACAAGCTAGGGAATCACTACGTCTAGCGCGGTTGCGATTCCAAGCTGGTGTAGGTACTCAAACGGATGTAATCAACGCAGAAAATGAGTTGACTAGAGCCGAGGGTAATCGCATTTCAGCAATTTTGGACTACAACCGAGCTTTGACTGATTTACAACGAGCTGTCAGTTCTAGAGCGTTGCCTTAGTTAGTCATTAGTTATTAGTTATTAGTCATTAGTCATTAGTCCAGGGGCTGATGGCATGGGGGAGGCAGTGCGGTGGGCGGGTTTCCCGACTTGTAGCAACTGCCGTCAACTGCCGTCATTGGGCTGAAGGCATGGGATTTTTCCCTCTGCTCCCTCGGCTTCCTCGGCTTAAGAGTTAAGAGTCAAGAGTCAAGAGTCCCCAATCCCCAATTCCCAATTCCCAATTCCCAAAGAGTGATTGACTATAAACTCCCAACTATGGACGATGGACTATAGACTATTTAGCTGCTCGGCTATCAAAAACTCATGACTACAGTTACATCACAAGAAATTGCACTATTTCGTTCTCAATTAGTCGATGATGAGGTCGCTATGCAAGCCCTAGACTTGATTGAGGACTGTGAGGGAGATTTAGAAGATGCAGCTATGACACTAGCAATTAAAGCCGGACAAGAGCCACAACAGGCTAATTCCGAGTGGTTGGGCGATTTGGCTAAAAAGTGGCGTGCTGTAATTTGTGAACAAGAATTTCGGGAAGACTTGCAAAACGGCTCAATTAAACAGATGATGGCACATCTCAAAACAATTCCAGAATTTCCCAAAATTCTGGCAACACCAGTTTTAATGTACGTCCTCAAGCAAGGTGTGGGTAAATTTTGTGAACCCATCGATACTGTGAGGTAGCGAATGGGGGCTGGGGACTGGAAGGGACTGGGAAGGTAGGGGAGCAGAGGAAGCGGAGGAGCAGGGGATAAGAAAAAAGTTTTACCAATAACTAATGACTAATGACTAATGACTAATGACTAATGACTAATGACTAATGGCTAATGACCAATAACAACTGATAGGCTGTTAATTAAGGCAACATTTTTATAAGACAAATAATATTCCACCAATGAATTACCTTATTGCCGTATTACCAGACCGTATCCAAGCTGAAGCTGCTTACTTAGCTTTAGAACAAGAAGGCATAAATAGCACAATCCTGGGAAAAGGTTATAAAACTGCTGATGAATTTGGCTTAATTGATCCCAACGCTCAAGCTAAAAAACAAGTGCGGCTGATGGCATTTTGGCTAGTACCATTTGGCTTTTTTGCTGGTTTTACCTTCAGTCTGATCACTGGTTTAGATACCTTCGCCTGGGCTGGTGAAATTGGTAATCACGTCATTGGCGGGTTATTGGGTGCTGCTAGTGGTGCTATGGGTAGTGTGTTTGTTGGCGGTGGAGTTGGTTTAGTTGTAGGTAGCGGCGATGCTTTACCCTACCGTAACCGTTTGGATGCTGGTAAGTATCTGATTGTAGTTCAAGGTTCTGAAGCTCTCTCCCGACAAGCTACTCGGATATTACGCCAATTTGAGCCAGAAAATATCCAAGGTTACGCTGACACAGCTAGTGTTTAGGGGATTGAGGACTCTGAAGAAGCAGGGGAACGGAGGAGAAAAACTAATAACTAATGTAAGGGCGGGTTTACTAAGAATTATCATGGCTCTACAGATTATCTGGTAAACCCGCCCCTACTGACTAATGACTAATAACTAATGACTAATGACTATTTATCATGTTGCCACGAGAAGAACTGTTAAAGGGTGTTGAAAATCGAGATAGTATAGCGCGTGTAATTGATCTAGCGGAACAAGCGATTAAAACTTGGGAAGTGGTGTTGACAGATTTTCTGTCACCTCCAGAATTGGCAGAAATGCAACGGGTGTTTAGTCGTTTAACGGATGTGCATTTGCTGGCTTGGGGTGGGTATCCACAAGCTGAACGCCAAAGAGTAGCGATCGCTCGTTCTGAGTTACCCCTAGATCAATCTCAAGTTAGCTTGGTACTCCTAGAAATCGCTGGTAATTTCCTATTCGATCCCGCTACCCACCGCGACTTTTTAGGCGCAATGTTGGGAACAGGAATTGTGAGGGAAAAAACTGGGGATATTATTGTTTTGGGTGAACGGGGAGCGCAAGCAATTGTCATCCCAGAGTTAGCCGAATTTTTGACAATGAATCTTCAGCAGGTGCGCTCTGTTCCTGTGAAAACCCAGCACATTGATTTCAGCGAGTTAAAAGTTCGCGAACCCAAGAAAAAAGAATTAACCACAGTGGAAGCTTCTTTAAGATTAGATGCGATCGCCTCTGCTGGATTTGGAATGTCACGCAGTAAAATGGTAGACTTAATCGATACAGGCGATGTGCGTGTTAACTGGAAGGAAGTTACTCAAGCCAGTTCCCAAGTAAAATCAGGTGACTTAATCGCCATTCGCGGTAAAGGACGTTTAGAAGTTGGAGAAATCGCCGTAACTAAAAAAGAACGTTACCGGGTGCAATTAACCAGATATATGTAAGGGACTTCCAAGTAAAAAAATATTCCATCATGTTGACTGTTGGCTGTTGACTGTAAACAGTGAACTGTCAGAAAATTGAAGTGGAATAATTTATTTTTTGGAGTTCCCTAATATTTAATAAGCATTGGGAATGGAAATCAAAAAATTAATTACCTCCAATTCCCAATCCCTAATCCCCAATCACAGTCTATTCAAAATACCTACGCTTTAAACTGTTTTTCTAAAATATGTACAAGGGTTTCTCTTGGTAAAAATCTGGGCATATTAGTAATTATTTTACTCAAAAATCCGCCACTAATTACTGTAGACTCACCCTTATTCAAAGCATTTAAAGCATCATGTACTACTTCTTCAGGAGTAGAGATTTTATTGGTTTTACTTGTAAAAGCTGGGGGAAAATTCGCCTCAGTAAAAAAGCTGGTTTCCGTTGGGCCAGGACACACCACTAAGACACGAACACCATACTTACGATTTTCTGCCCACAATGCTTCACTAAAACTCAACACAAAAGCTTTACTAGCAGCATATACCGAAAGATATGGTATCGGTTGAAATGCGGCAATTGAGGATACATTAATAATGCTGCCAGAACGGCGTTGACGCATCAAAGGTAAAAATTTATGGGTTAAATCTACCAAAGTCAGAATATTTAATTGTACCATTTTGACTTGGCGTTCCCCGTTGGTTTCGGCAAAATCACCATAATCACCAAAACCAGCATTGTTGATTAACAAGTCAATAGTTAGTCCCTTGGTTTTTGTAATATCAAATACAGCCGCAGCCGCATTAGGTTCGGTGAGGTCTTTAACTATTACATCTACTTGGATTTTATATCGCTCTTGTAGTTCCTGAGCAAGCTCATGTAGCTTTGCTTCTGAACGAGCCACGAGGACTAGATTTGTTTGACGTGCAGCTAATTCTTGGGCAAAGGCTTTACCAATACCACCTGATGCACCGGTAATTAAAGCAGTTGACATTCTAGATTATCAAGTTTTTCTTATGAGACTTATAAATTTTAACAATAATTTTTAGGGTGGAAGATAAGAGTCATTAGTCATTAGTCATTAGTTTTTCTTCTCCGCTTCCTCCGCGCCTTGTGCTTTCTCGGCTTCTTCTGTTCTGAAAGCTTCCTACACAAGTCGTTCCTCTGTTGTTTTCGAGGAATAGTAATTTTTATTATACACAATGGGAATACTAGATTGATAAGTTACAGCTTATATCTATGTATCGTCTCAACAAAAAAGCCTGGAAACTATTGCTTGCAGAAGTACAAAAATGTAGCGGGAATGACCAAGTAGGTCAAATTGAGCAGCAAATAGTCATTAAACGATTAGAAAAACTGCGTCTAGAAAAAGGTTCTCCTGCGGGGTTAGAAGAATTACGTGACACAGTTATTGATATATATCCACAATTTAGTGAGAAAATTCTCAAACAAGCAGCAAAAGCTAATCAACCACCTGGAATTTTTAGCAAAATCAAGTGGGTAGTGATAGTTGTAGGTGGTGCAGCTGGTGTGCTTTGGGTAGTGAATTTACCTTATCCAATGATTCGCCGGCCTGTTTCCAGAACTGTACCTCTGCTACTATTGCCTAGTTATATCAGTATGGATTATAACTACCGGGAAGCAATTCACAACCTGGAACAAGCAGACCAATTAATTAATCAAGCTACCAGCCCAGCAGATATTCAACGTGGTGGTGAAAAAGTCAAAGCTGCAAAGCGAAACTTAGATAAATTGCCAGTGTGGTTTTTGGGGTATTATCCACAAGCGTACTGTAATTTATTTGGGTGTAGTTGGCGGTTTACTGTGGATGAATTTGACACAGCACGCCAACGGGTAGGACGGATAGAAGCGATCGCATTTCAAGATCAAAATGCTTTAGTACCATTGACTCAGGCAGAACAAACCCTGAAAACCGCCAAGCAGCAATATCAACAGGCTAGCACTACTGAACAGAGAGAACAAGCGATCGCCATTTGGCAAGAAGGAATAGACCAATTAGAACAAATTCCCCAACAAACACTAGCCGCAAAAACAGCACAAGCTAAAATCAAAGCCTACAAACGTGATTTTGAAAATGCTCGCATTGGTAGTTTTATCACAGCCGCCCAAGAATTTGATTTAGCAGCCGAAAAAGCCAAAGCAACTCAACCACAAACCGCATCTGAATTATGGCAACAGGCTATTAACCGCATTAAAGAAGTTCCTGTAGAAAATCCCCGCTATGTAGAAGCCCAAAAGTTATTAGCAACCTACCAAGGCAAAATTCAAGGTATTGTTGACCCCCGCAGTAGCAAGATAATTGAGGGTGCGAAACAATTCGCCTTTGCAGCCGCTAAAGCATCTCAAAATCCGCCCCATACAGAAACCAAGTGGAAACAAATTGCTCAGTTATGGTCAACAGCCATTGAAAAATTGCAAACCATTCCGGTAGAAGAACCGGGTTATTTAGAAGCTCAGAAATTATTAGCGACGTATCAAAGCAATTTGGGAATTATTGAAACTAGACTGCAAGCTGAGATAGAATCGCAATCCTCACTGAAACAGGCTAATGAGGAAATCGAAAGGTTAATTGCTGCGCCACCCTCCGACCCGCAACAGTTCAAAGCGCAAATCCAAGGCATTATTAACGAGTTAAATACTGTCAAGTCTGGTACAACAGCTTATGCAGAAGCCCAAGCATTGCTAGTACAAGCTCAGAAACGACTTCAGCCCTAGAAATTTGCCACACAAAAAATCTTTGCTTTCTAATAAATATATGCTATACTAATAAATCGTGTGGTTAAGGACGTATAGCTCAGTTGGTTAGAGCGCTACGTTGACATCGTAGAGGTCACTGGTTCGAATCCAGTTACGTCCATTTTAGAGATATACAAATTAGCTGTCATCAGTGACAAACTAATGTCCTTGGCACAGGTGAGAGAGGATGAAGCGGGTAAGGTTTTTAAATGAGCGATCGCACTAAACTTTATTCAAAACAGAAACATCCTTCAACAACTTTGGAGGATAAGAAACAAATTTTCTATTGCTCCTTTTTTCTTGTTCTTTTAAATCTTGATAAATTGCCTGTAAGTCATTGTTAAATTCATTTGAATGTGCTTCTCTAACTTGATAAATTTCTTCGATAATTGGATCTTGCCACATAAATTTTACCTCTCTATCAGTTCTTCAGGGGTACAAATTATTACTGGTTCATAGCCTTGGGAACGACAAATGCTTTCAATTTCTCTCCTCATGAGAGCATTAGCAATATGCTTACAATTCCATGTTAACAAATAATTGATACCATTGGTTACAGCAATAGCAATATGTAAAGCATCCTCAGCCGCTTTTTGGGGCATAATTTTAAAATCAAGAAAAGCTTGGGCTAAAGTTAGTGAATCTTCTCTAGCTTCTAATAATTCTATTGTTTCTAAGATTTTTAGTCTTCGTTCAGCTGCTATAGAGTCTCCAGCACTGGCTTCTTGAATAACTAGCTGTGAAGCTACCAGAGCAAATTTATCTCGATAATTTTGCCACCATTCTTGGGTAATTTGTTGATGTCCTGCAATCACAATATCTCGACTAGGACGAGAAGTTAGATAACTGATTACTGAAGTTTCAACATAGACTTTTTCTTTCATTGTTAATTTTAAATTAATATATTTTTGCATATAATGATAACGCGATTGCATCCCCCGTTTCCGTAAATTGCACTCAATGCGTAGACAAGGTGTTGCCGCATAATAAGCCTCAGATAACCGAAGGGGTTCATGCAGCATACCCACAGCAACAGGGGGTTACATTTCGGCTCACCACAGAAGTGTTACTATATATATTGACAATCGCCCCTTTAATCCCCTGTGTCGATGAACAAAGAATTGGATCAAGAACTTTCCCTCAAAATAGCTGAAAGCATTAAAAGCAAGGCGAAAAAACCCTTTGATAATGCTTACAAAGCAGCCTTGGCGACTCAGGGGGCGAGGTATACCCAAGGGTTTTTAGTCTGCGCGGGTAGACAATACAAACCCATAGAACACGGTTGGATTGAGATAGACAACTGCATTGTTGACCCCACATTACCACACCTGCAAAAGAACTCTCAACAACTGTGGTACTTTTCAGCCCACAGCTTGAGCGTGAAGCAGCTAAAAGCAATTATCGAAGAATCAAAAGAAGATTATCCTGAAGATGACCCCCTACCCATCTATGGCGATGCACCTTATGAATATTATGGGGATGTGATGTTGGGTGGTAAAGAATACCTAGAAGCTTACCAAGCAGCAGAGGCTAAGTGTAAAGAATTGCAAGCAATCAGAGCTAACAATAATTAACTCAAATTAAGATACTTGCAAATAAAAGTTTCAACACCTTGTAGAGACGTTGCATGAAACGTCTCTATACTGTATTCACCTTCCTATCAATAAGATTTACCATCGCTACCGAAGTATTCACGGTAGCCACAAATTTTGTCACCACGCACATCAAAAGCAACTGCTACACGATTTTTATAAGGCTGTCCGAGTAAAAGTCCTTCATCTCGGAATTCAAACACCACAGTCGTTTCATTGCTGGTAACGTGGTCGAGAGATGTTAGTTTTAGTCCAGAATTAAAAGACTCAGAAACGTATTCAAAAAACTCTTTAGCTCGTTCTTTACCCACGTTCAAACCGTGGAATTTACCCATCGGAAACCAAAAGGTAAAATCGTCTGTGAGCATATCAAAAAATGCTTGCCATTCTCCTGTTGCTAGACCTTGGGTGAAATATTCAAATGCCTGTTGAGCAACTTTTAAAGTTTTTTCTGAGTTTTGTGCCATCATCATTAACTCGATATACACTAAGTTTAATTATCTAGTGCGATGTGCTATGCAAGCTCTTAATTTGTTGCAAATTATAAATAATCATTACAATAATTATTTTTTGATTTACTTGGTTGTTCTTAAGTGATATTAGAGATTTAACATTACTTTTGTAATTACTGATTTTTTTGAGTTAATTGAAATTAATAATATTTAGTAATCAAACATGATATCAAAGCTAGCAATAGTCACAGGTGGCACACGTGGTATCGGTTGGGGAATATCACAGCAGCTAGCTGAAGATGGCTATGACTTGATACTTGGCTTTAATTCCAATCAAGAGGCAGCAAATACTGCCAAGACTCAACTAGAATCAACCTATGGAAACAAGGTTTATATTATTCAAGGAGACTTAGCAGAAGAAGCTACTATTGAAACCATATTTAAATGTGTAGAAGATAATTTTCATGGTAATCTTACAGCATTCATTCATAACGCTGGGTTATATGTGGGAGTGACAACATCGACGGAATCTAGTCAAGCGATCGCAGCTAATAAGGAATCACATCAATTATTAGGTAGTGGTAATTTGACTGGTTTTGATCAATATGATTACTATCAAAATGTCTATCCTAAATGCTTTATTAGATGTGTCGAAAAAGCCATCAATTACATGAAAGATGGAAACGGCTATATAGTAGCAATATCTGCTCCTGGATGTAATAGCAGTCAAACGCCAAAATTGCAATATGCCTTACCAGGTTCAGCTAAGACAGTTGTGGAATTTTTAGCAAGATACTATGCTAAAACACTTGCGCCACGATGCATTACAGTTAATGCAGTAATTCCCGGTTTTGTCAAAACTGAAGCTTGGGAATTAGTAACATCTAATAGCGATGGAGTAGATAGTGATACTATGAAAAATATGATTAAAAATACACCCATGCAACGTTGGGCATCTCCCAAAGAAATAGGTGAAGTAGTAGCTTTTTTATGCTCTCCTAAAGCTGCATTTATTACTGGAGTAGCTTTACCTGTTGATGGTGGGTTACATCTAACTTAAAGACTTATTCTTATAAGGCTTTATCCCACTCTAATTGATGAGCTAAACCATACTTAATAAAATCTTCAGCTTGTGCTTTATCACTCTTACCAAAAACCCCTAAGCTGTAAGGATTATCTTGCATACGTTGTATAACTTGCTCTTGTTCAAATTTTATTATTTCTTCTCTCGGTTTATCCGTTTTAAAAAAGTCTACAACCAAAACAGTTCTATCGTAATTAGTGTAATTATGTGGACAGTGTGGATAGCTATGATCTAAAACCATAAATTCGCCTTCCTGCCAATACAGTTTTTCGTGACATATTTTCATAGCTACATCCCCCTCTGGCACAATCAAACCTAAATATCCACGATTTGTATGATGGTTATAGTTAACATGAAGCTTGATATCTAAACCCGGATGAAATGTCCCAAAATACACGTTTCTGATTACATTATCATCTTTGAAGTTGACTTTTTCGATTACATTAGCCAAATTTGGGAAATATTTTTTTCTTAAAGCAAGTGCTTTGGCTGATGCTTCATCTGTCCCATAATCAGGATAAGTTATTTGATGTAACTGAATATATTCTTCAATAAACAAACCTTGGAATAAAATCCCAAAAGCACTATATTTTGAACTACCTTTAGTTTTAATCGTTTTACTTTTAGGCCCTAAAACTTCATAAGTAAATTTTAACTCCTCCTCAGATGCTTGCTTAGTAAAGCTGGTAAACTCATCTCTAATGACTTGCCATTGCTCTTGGAAACTTTTAAGAAAAGTAAATTCTTCAGGGTTGAGATGATACTCATTAAAATTTGCCATAGGTTGTTATCCTCAAGTAGATTCAATAAAAAACTGTTACATATTAATGGGTTTTAGCTGGTCTTCCGGTAGGATATTGGAATTCCTGACTACTTACATCTTGCACCAGTGGCTTTATTGCCATGACAGTGCGGCGATGCACTCCTAAAACTACGCTTAAACCCTGATTTTTATCTTGGTGTATTGCCCACCCTACAGAAATCAATGTAATCATTTTAGTGTGAGGTCTACTATGTCTGAACCTCCTGTATTGGATAAAATTATCAAAAATGTGCGGGTAGTTCGTCCCCATGATGATGCTGTTGAACTACTGGATATAGGAATTAAGGATGGGAAATTTGCCCAGATTGCTCCTCATATTAGCGTAGACGAAAGCAAAGATGTATTTGATGCTAACAACCTGCTAGGCTTTCCTGGGGTGGTGGATGCTCACATGCACGTGGGTATTTATCAACCCCTAGATAAAGATGCGGTGACTGAAAGTAAAGCAGCCGCAATGGGGGGAGTAACTACCAGTCTTAATTACATTCGTACAGGACAATATTATCTCAATAAAGGCGGCTCTTACCGGGATTTTTTCCCGGAAGTCTTGGCGTTATCCGCAGGTAATTTTTTTGTTGATTACAGCTATCATGTTGCACCTATAGCTAGTCAACATATTGAAGAAATACCTCTACTATTTGAAGAATTTGGTGTCAGTTCCTTTAAAATCTTCATGTTTTATGGTGGCTATGGGTTGCATGGTTTATCAGACAAGCAAAACCTGTTTTTGATGATAAATAAAGAGGAACGCTATGACTTTGCTCATTTTGAGTTTATTATGCGTGGTATCACTCGCTTAATGGCAGAAAATCCAGCAGCGAAAGATATTATTAGCTTAAGTTTGCATTGCGAAGTTGCAGAAATTCTTAACGCCTACACCAAAATAGTTGAAAATGATTCTAGCCTGAGTGGACTACACGCTTACAGTGCAGCGCGTCCCCCCCATTCGGAAGGTTTAGCTGTTTGTATTGCATCTTATTTGGCGCATGAAACCAACTGTGTAAATATCAATTTATTGCATCTGAGTTCGCGGAAAGCAATGGAAGCAGCTTTGACTATGCAAGCTGCTTTTCCACATATTAATTTTCGCCGAGAAGTTACTGTTGGTCATTTACTCTTAGATGTGAATACCCCTAACGGTGCTTGGGCAAAAGTTAACCCGCCGATTCGTCCCCGTGCTGATGTAGAATATCTATGGCAAGCTGTACTGAATCATCAAGTAGATTGGATAGTTAGTGATCATGCTTGCTGTTCTGCGGAACAAAAAAGAAATGCTAAAGACCCGAATAATATTTGGTTAGCAAAGTCTGGTTTTGGCGGTACAGAATATTTACTTTCTGGTGTGGTGAGTGAAGGTAGTAAGCGGGGGATGTCTTACAACCAGATGGCTAAGTTGCTATCTTGGAACCCATCCCGGCGGTTTGGGTTGCTAGAAAAAGGGGATATTGCTCTTGGTTATGATGCTGATTTGGTGTTAGTAGATCCGAATGAAAGCTTTGTGGTAAGTGCGTCTGAGTCGGAATCACAACAAGGTTACACACCATTTGAAGGAATGGAGTTAACAGGAAGGGTTAAAAGTACATTTTTGCGGGGAAATTTGATTTACCACAACGGACAAGTTTTGGGTTCACCTACTGGGCGTTATTTAAGAAGAGCTTAAATTTGAACACCAGCATTTTCTAAAAATTGGATGACTATCTTTGCTATTTCTTCAGGCATTTGATTCATCATACAAATAGTTCCTCCAGGTAACTCTACAACCTGACTGTGAGGTATTGCTTGTGATAAGAAATATCTGTCTTTTGCTAATGCTAAACCTAATCTTTCAAATTCTTCTACATCATCAATTCCCCAGAATATCAGCGTGGGACACTTAATAGCTGTAAATCTTTCTGCCGCTTCCATACAGTAATTTCCCACCGCCCAAACTGCATATAAAGGATAGCCAAAACATTTCAAATCATCTAAAACCCAACGATGATTCAAATCAGCAGAACCTACATAACTGCTACGCGCTAACCATCTTTCCATCAGGTGAGAACCATCTTCTTGAATGACGAAACCTTCCTGAAATCGCCGCATTAAATCTGCTTTGCCAGCTTCACCAAAACCAGCAACGTTACACAGAATTAATTTGTTAACTCGTTCTGGATAAGCTGCGGCGACTTCTCCAGAAACGAAAGCACCTGTATGGTTGCCTAAAATGTTGGTTTTGGCAATACCTAACTCATCTAATAAGGCAATGACAGTTTTAGCGTAGTCTGCAACTGAATATAATCTTGGCGGTTTATCAGAATCACCAAACCCCATTAAATCCATTGCAATAACACGGTATTTCTTGGCCAATATGGGCATTAATTCCCGATATTCATCACTACTGCGGGGGTTCATGTGCAGTAATAATAAAGGTTCTCCTTCGCCACCAATACGATAAAGAATTTGTCCATCTTCGGTATCTAAAAATGCCCTTTTGATTGGTTTATTCATAGCACCCTGTTAATTGATTAGTTATACAAGTTTCTGTTTAATTGCCTCAGCTAAATCTGCCAATGCTACCTCTATTTGTTCGCCTGTTTGTAAATCCTTAAGTGATGATTTTTGTGCAGCTGCTTCGTCAGCACCAATAATTACACAGAAACGTATCCCTTGTTTATCTGCTGCTTGGAATTGTTTACCTAAGGGACGCTTATCAAAGTTAGTCACAACATTAATACCCGCTTGGCGTAACTGTTGCGAAACTTTTAAATAAGTTGGCATTAAATCTTCTTGCATATTTACTACCACTACCTGCGCTGGTGTTGCAGGTAAGGTGTTAAGAATACCCGCTTTCAGTAAGCGACTAATTAAGCGAGTTAAACCGATAGAAATACCCACTCCCGGCATTTTTTCGCCTAAAAACATCCCCACTAATTCCTCATATCTGCCACCAGAACAAATACTTCCTAAAGCTTCATGTCCGATGAGGGTGGTTTCGTAAACAGTGCCAGTATAGTAGTTTAAACCACGGGCAATAGACAAATCAATACAAAAACGTTTGTCAGGAACTCCTAAATTCCGCACACCTGCAATTACTGTTGCTAATTCACTGACACCTAAACTAAATTGTTCACATTCTGGCAAGTTTTCTGAGAGGTGTTGGAGTTTATCTAACACTTCATCAACATCACCATCAATTTTGATGAAATCAATAATCTTTTGTGTTTGCTCAGGGTTAATTCCTTCTTTCTCTAACTCTTGCTTAACTTTCGCTTCTCCGATTTTCTCCAAATTATCAATGATGCTAATACAAGATTTAATTTGAGTTTCGGAAATTTCTAAAGATTGGAAAAATCCTGTCAAAACTTTTCGGTTATTTATCCGAATTACAAAATCACCAATATTAATTGCCTCAAATATCTCGGTGATAATTGCGGGCATTTGGGCATCATATAATAAACTGAGTTCCCGCCGCCCAATTACATCAATATCACACTGACGAAACTGCCGAAATCTCCCATCTTTGGCGCGTTCCCCCCGAAAGACTACATCCATTTGGTAACGCGCAAAGGGAAAGGTTAATTCATTCAGGTGACGGGCGATATACGCTGCTAAAGGGACTGTTTGATCAAATTTTAAAGCTCTGGCTTCTGAACCTGTTTCGCCTGATTTATCTTTTTCTGCTTGGCGATTTGGTGGCAGAATTGGTTCAATACCATAAATGATATTATCGCCTTGATTTCCTTTTGCTTGCAGGACTTCTAATCTTTCTACTGCGGGTGTTTCAATAGGTGTAAATCCATAACTTTCATAAACTCTACGGATAGTATCTAATAAATATAATTCTAGGCGTTTCTCGCTGGGGAGAAATTCAGGAAAACCGCTAGGAGTAGAAAAGTTAATTTTGTCAGTCTTTGCCATGCGTCTACCTTATCAAGTTAAAATCTGATGTAATAGGATGTTTATTTTTTCATAAAATGGTGCGTTACACTACGTTAACGCACCCTACTAGCGTGACAAGCTTAAAATGTTGCATTAAAACACTCTTGTGGTGCGGGCTTCTAGCCCGTCCGGTGCAGGCTAGAAGCCCGCACCACAAGAACTATATTTTTGCACTATTTTAGCCTTGCCACGCAGCTACTAAATTCAAAAGTATATCTGATTATGGAATTTACTATTTTAACCTTTCTTCTTTAATCAAAGTACGTTGGTAAATTTGATGATTTTTGAACCAGTGCCATGTACGGGCGCGATGGTTATTGTCTGGACTAATTTGAATCATTTCATATAAATACATTTCTGGTACTGTTTTGTAAGCAAACCATAATATTACTGTTGAGTCGTCGATTTCCCAAGCTTTGCCTTGAATGCGCTCTGTATCAAACCAGAGAATTTTATCACGATAAGTTGCGGGAAATTGATGTTCTTCTTGTTTACCGTTAGCCCATTTGTAACGGTTAATTTGGTAGTAGGGATAGGGGCTATTGTCTGGAAATTGACAGGTTAAATGTGATTCATGTTGGTCAAGAATTTTTCCTGATGTATCAACTAAAGTGTATGTACCAATCCAATCGCCTTCATGACGGGCAAGTACAGGCATTTCTGCTTTAATTTTAGTCATTTTTAATTCCTGATATTATTAGGTTTTAAGTTGTAGGGTGTGTTGAGCTTAAAATGTTGCATTAAATCTCTCTTGTGGGATAAGCTCTCTAGCTCGTCCGGTGCAGGCTAGAAGCCCGCACCACAAGAACTATATTTTTGCACTATTTTAGCTGTGTCAGTCCAGTAGGGTGTGTTAAGGTTAACGCCTTGATTTAGCGATCGCTCATTAGCTATTAAACCACCAAGGGTCAGGGGCGGAGTTAGCTTTGATTAAAAACGCTTGTTTTCTCAGAAACCGCTTGAGTGCTGCTGCACCCATGCGTGAACCACCCAAACCGGAAAATTTGAAGGCGTTTTTCTCTCCTTCGTACATGATGGCAGTCAAAGCCGCATCATTAATACTAATAGCACCTGCCTGGATTTGCCGAGCGACGGTTAAGGCTTCTTCTTCTGAACCAGCAAACACGGCGGCACTGAGTCCATAAATGGAGTCGTTAGCTAAGTTTACTGCTTCCGTCACGTTGGAGAACGACATTACGGGCATAATGGGGCCGAAAGTTTCTTCGGTCATGACTTTCATGGCATGATTGACTTGGGTGAGTACGGTGGGACGACACCACCAACCGCCGCCTAATTCCTCTACTTTACCGCCACAGTGAATGATTGCGCCTTTGTGCATTGCATCGGCGATGTGTTCTCTAATGATCGCTGCTTGTTTTTCGGCGATAATAGGGCCGATTTGTCCGCTTTCCACGTTGGGGTAAGCTAGCTCTAGACGATGCGCTTTAGCTATGAGTTGATGATAAAAATCTTCATATATGGATTCAGCAACGTAAATTCTTTCTATGGAGAGACAGGATTGACCTGTGTTGACGACTGCACCCCACAAAATCGCTGAGGTAGCTAGGTCTAAGTCTGCTGATTCTAAAACGATCGCTGGATCTTTTCCTCCCAATTCTAAAAACGCTGGGATAAACCTTTTAGCTGCGGCTTCTGCAACTTTCCGTCCTGTGGCTACACTCCCTGTAAAACAAATTAAATCTACATAGTCAATTAACGCTGCTCCTGTTTCCCCTGCTCCCTCAATAAAAATTAACACATCCCGCAGGTGAGGAACTTCGTTGAGTGCTAACAATAAAGGTGCAACAAACCGAGGCGCGATTTCACTGGGTTTGACAACGACAGCACAACCCGCCAACAATGCCGGGATAGCATCAATCATTGACAACAACAAGGGAAAATTCCACGGACTAATTACGCCAACTAAGCTGTAGGGAATTGATGCTTGTTGTAAGGCGATAAACGGAATACTGGTATTTTTAGCGGTTTCTTGTAGTAATTCTGGTGCTAGGTTACACCAACGGTCAATAGTGGATAGGAAGGAATCAATTTCTAATACTGAGATGGATAATCTACCCGTGTCATTGACTAAAGCTTCTGTTAGCTGTTGCCGTTGAGATAATATTGCTTGTTTCCATTGCTGTAGGGCTTCAATTCTAGCTTCTATACCGATTTGATACCAACGAGTTTGCGATCGCCTCGCCCGGTTACATTGCTGGGCTAGCAACCTCACTGGTGGTGGGATAATCACATAATCAAATTTTCCCGTCCGAGGATTACGTACTTCTATAGGGTTAGTCATTAGTCATTAGTTATTAGTCATTAGTCATTGGTCATTAGTCATTAGTCATTAGTTATTAGTCATTAGTCATTAGTTTAGTTTCTCTCCCCTGCTCACCTGCTCCCCTGCTCCCTCATCTCCCTCATCTCCCGTCATGACTCCCAGTCCCCAGTCCCCAATCCCCAGTCCCCAGTCGCCTCCTGTGTCAAATTATCCCTAAATTGCTGAGGCGTTCAATAGTTTGTGTTTGGGCTTGGATGAAATGCTGGCGGTCTACGGTTTGATTTAACATGGTGTTGGCTGGGTAAAATTGGGACTGGCTGTAGCTTTGGGCGTATAGTTCAAATCGCTGACGAGACAGTAAATTATTTAACCCTGGACGGTGGCGATCGCGTCTTAATGCTGCTAAATCTATCTCTGCAAATGCCGCCATACTTTCCCCTGCACCTGTCTCTGCTAATACTATCCCGCGATGGTCAATAATTTTTGAACCTCCATCTACTGAACTCATGGCAATAGGGCTATTACTTAACCCAGCAGTATTAGCTGACACTACATAAGCCATATTCTCTACAGCACGGGTAATTTTAGCAGCGTCTTTGGGTGTGATATTCTTACTGTAAACTTCCGAGGTGGAATGGAGAAAAATTTCCGCGCCACGCATGGCTAAACACCTCGCTACTTCTGGGTATAAAATTTCCTCTGATGCTAAAGCTGCTAAATTGCCAATGGCGGTTTTCGCTACGGGAAAAACTCCCTCTAAGCCATAACAGTCAAGGTATTTATCCCAGACATCATGGGGTGTAGGCGCAAACATGGAATTAAGTCGCCGATACCGTAAAACTACTGTACCAGAGGCATCAATTACAAAGCAGGTTTGAAAGTACAACCCTGGAAAATTGGGGTCGAGTTCGTAGGCGTTACCAGCTAAAAATATGTGATGTTTTTGAGCAATGTTACCGAGAGCTTCATACTCTGCGCCGTTCATTTCTATACAGGCTTTATTTGCCCATACTTCCACAGATTCCCCCATTGGGAAACCTGTCAGGAAGTATTCGGGTAGGACAATTAAGCGACAATCAGAACCGATGAAAGCAATACTGGCGGCGATTTGTTGCGCCAAGCGGGTAATAGTTTTTTGCATCAGTAACCCGACTTCGTGGCGATCGCGTGCTGGATTAACTGCATGACAAGTAACTTGCAATGCCAAAGCACGGAATGATTCTATAGTATCAGTATGATTCGCCATATTCGCTAGTATATTAAGATTGCCTATCTAGAAAGTATACGATCGCCACCCCAAAGCGATCGCACCAGTTTATCTGTCATTTCCTCACCAAAGAACCGCACAGCAACTTTATTGTCTGGATCACGTTCTGCGATGGTTCGACGCACAAATAAATCACGTTCAGCTAATGCAGCCCGTTCTGATTCTGCCACAGGTGCGGCTGTATCTATCCAAGACAACCAACGATCCACCATTTCATGAGCAACTTTGCTCACCAAAGCTAAAGTTTCCTGCTCTTCTTGAAACGTATAACACAAACTCGTGTGTGATTGTGCCTGCCGAATATATAAAGTTTTACTAATAAATGGCTCAAAACGTGAATCACCCTGTAGTGCTAAGTACGTTTGATTAACGGGTTCATAGTAGCGGTCTAAATATTCTAAGTCAACGAACAAATCAGTGCGCGGGATGTAATCCATATAAAACAAAATCCCCAGTTGGGGAAACGTACTAAACGCGCAAGCTAGATGAGGAACACGGATATGAGATTTTAGCCAAACCGTCAAGTGCATATTGCTAAAACCCGAAATCGGATCACGTAACCATGAATGCACTAACCAATCGACTTCCGCACCTGTAAAAGTATTCAGTGAACCGTGGGCAGCACCCACCTGAGCAGCATAACTGTGTAAACTTTGAGTGGAAGCATCGGGATGAGTTTCAAACCGAGCATCTATTTTCTGGCGCATTTCTTTTGTAATCTGCCATAAATGCTCAAACAAAGCGGTATTATCTAAATTAGCTTGCTGCTCCAGCATAGTTTATAGATACCTTTTGGCGTAAATGTCAATAAACTTAATTTAGATGAAAAACCTTGACATCTTACCTACGCCAGAAATTATTTAGGACTTACTTTAAATGTAAAATAGACTTTTGTTCGTAGAGAGCGATTTATCGCTCCTATTTAGGGATTTAAAGGGCTAAAGCCCTTACTACGAACGTATCTTTTATTACAAATTACTCACTATGTCTTCTAGCCAAACACTACGACAGTTACTAGCGCGTCCTGAAATTATCGTGATTCCTGGTGTTTACGACTGTCTCAGTGCAAAACTGGCTGAAAAGATAGGTTTTGAGGTAATAGCTACCAGTGGCTTTGGGATAGCGGCTTCTACCTTGGGTTTACCAGATTATGGTTTTCTCACCGCTACAGAAATGTTCTACAGTGTAGGCAGAATTGCCCAATCAGTGAATGTTCCCTTAATTGCAGATTTAGACACTGGTTATGGCAACGCCTTAAACGTCATGCGGACGATCAAAGATGCTGTACAATTAGGTGTAGCGGGAGTATTGCTAGAAGACCAAGAATGGCCGAAAAAGTGCGGACATTTTGAAGGTAAACGAGTCATCCCCACAGCCGAACACGCCGGAAAAATTAGAGCCGCAGTAGAAGCGAGAGGCGATAGTGGCTTAGTAATTATTGCCCGTACAGATGCCCGTGCGCCACTAGGATTAGAAGAAGCGATCGCCCGTGGTCGTGCTTACATTGCCGCCGGAGCAGATATACTGTTTGTAGAAGCACCGCAATCAGTAGAAGAACTAAAAGCGATCGCTGCTGCCTTCCCTAATATCCCATTAGTAGCGAACATAGTTGAAGGAGGTAAAACCCCCTCCCTGTCAGCAGCAGAACTACAAAACTTAGGTTTTAAAATCGTCTTTTTCCCCCTCACAGGCTTATTAGCAGTCACACAAACACTAACCAATTGCCTAACCCACTTAAAACAACAGGGAACAACAGCCAACCTGACTGATTTAGTCAAATTCCCAGAATTCCAACAACTCGTAGACGTTCCCCAATTTCTAGAAACAGAAAAAAAGTTTAAGTAACCCAGCACAACAAAAACGCATTATCTTCTGCGCTCTTCTTTGGGGAGCATCCCAAATGTGTAAATTTATTTTTACCCAATGTCAAAGGCTGGGAAGAAACGAACCACGAAGGACGCAAAGATCACGAAGGTAAGAAAGTTCAGAGAGTTTTTGGTGTTGCTGCGGTTATTTTTGCAAAATTGGGATGCTCCCCTTCTTTGCGCCTACTCTGCGAGAAGCCGCTTTGCGTCTTTGCGCCTACCGCAAGCGGTTCCGCCTTAGCGGTATGCGCGAAATTTAAAAAATCTTCATCCCCAACACGAAATAATTGATCAAACCTCAAAAAAAAAACGAGCAATTTACGCAGAGACAAAAAACCCAAACCAAAAACCCTAACTACATCACAGTACCACGAGTAGCCTCAGCATCAATCGGCTTAATCAAATACAACCGTAACATATTCCAAAAAATACCAATAGCAGGGGGAATACTTTGGAAGAACTTGACAAACTTCGGCAACTGATTATTTTTAATCGCCGCAAGTTGCAAATTATTCACCGCACAAAGTTCTAACCGCCAGAAAAACTCAGGGTGATTAGTATTTAAAATCAGAGGAAAAGCTCTAGCAGAAGTATTGTTAGTCTCTTGAATAACTCTAGTGTTGTACTTGCGGGGATGGATACCGATAGCTTCGTAAAAGCTAGCCCGTTCAAATACAGTCATAGTGTGGGTAGCAAACACAGCTAACAAAAAGAAACGCACCCATAAGCGAGCCTTCCAACTTTTCCATAATTTGGGTTGCGATCGCAATACTGCTTTAAAAAAATCCCCGTGTCGGTTTTCATCCTGACACCAACTCTCAAACTTACGGAATAACGGATAAAACTGGTATTCTGGATGCTCCTGAATATGGTGATACATCAAAATATAACGCCAGTAACCAATTTTCTCCGATAGGTAGACTGTGTAAATAATCCACTCTGGCGGGAAAAATGTATATGTGCGGTTTTTGGTTAAGTAATTTAAATCGAGAGACAGATTGAAATCCGCCATTGATTTATTCAAAAATCCTGCATGGCGTGCTTCATCCCGTGCCAGCAAATGAAAAGCCTCTGATAACAAAGGATTTCGTTCTTTGACACGGCGTGATAACTCTTTAAACAACAGAAACCCAGAAAACTCGGAAGTACAAGAACGTTCCAAAAAGTCAATAAAAGCCCGGCGTTTTTCCCCAGTGATATGATCCCAATTTTGCTGAAACTCTTCATCACGGGCAAAGTGATGACGGTTGTAGTCAGCACGGAGTTCATCAATAATCGCTCTAATCTCCGCCTCATTGGCTGAAATATCCAAATTTGCCACCGCATCAAAATCGGTGGTGTAAAACCGGGGTGTTAATAATGTTTCTTGAACAGGTGCTTTCACGCCTGGTTTAAGCGTCTGAGGTTCTGGAGTTGCCAGAGAATTAACCATGAGACTCCTTAATGGTAAACGTTTTCATAACTATATAAACATAAAAATATCTTTCTCCACATCAGTTAAATAACTGGGTATGACGATAAATCATGATGCAAACTACACTCAATTTCTCCAGAAATTTTTCCCCGTACCCAATCCCCAATCCCCAGTCCCCAGCCCCAATATGTGTAGTCAGATTAAGAGAAATATAAAAAATTATTAATAGCTATGTAGTTATACAAGCAATAATAGTTAAATGAGTTTGGGAGATATAAAAAAACCAAGGATCTGTATTGAGCATGATAGTTGCTAGATAGAGTCGTGCAGATCCTTGCTCAACCCCGAATAACAATCATTTCACCTGAGACTTGACTGTGAATTGGCAGCCATTCTGAGTCTGTAAACGTGACTGCCTGAACAATTAAACATTAAGGAAGCAAAAATGAGTAATAATCTAGCTGTTAAACTGCGTTCTGGCACTCAAAAAGCTCACACAGCAGCAGAAAACGTGGGATTCATGAAATGTTTTTTGAAGGGGGTGGTAGATAGAGACTGTTTCGCCCAGTTTTTAAGTAACTTGTATTTTGTTTACAGTGAACTAGAAGCCGCTATCAAAAGCCAAGTCAATCATCCTGTGATTGGTGCAATTTACTTTCCCGAACTAAATCGCCAAGCCTCCTTAGAAAAAGACATGGTATTTTACTATGGTAGCGAGTGGCGAAGTCTAATTACACCGGGAACTACTGCCCAGTCATATATTAACCGGATTCGACAACTTTCTGCCCATGAGCCTGTGTTGTTAATTGGTCATACTTATACGCGCTACATGGGTGATTTGTCTGGGGGACAGATGTTGCAGAAAATTGCTCAGTCAACTTTGCGGTTGTCTGGCTACGAAGGCACATCTTTCTATAATTTTGAGCAAATTCCCGACAAGAAAGCATTTAAAGATAAGTATCGTCAAGCATTAGATTCATTACCTATTGATGATGCTACAGCAGACCGCATCGTTGCAGAAGCCAATTATGCTTTCCAATGCAATATGCAAATGGCTAGAGAACTAGAGGGAAGTTTAATCAAAGCTATTGGTCAAGTAGTATTCAATAGCTTAACCCAAAGCCATAATAACCCCGGTAGCACCGAAGCACCTGCGATGTGAGCCTGTGGGGGGACAAATAAATTCAAAATTCAAAATTCGTCTTGAAAAGTTTCCTACGGCGGGAAACCCGCC
>NZ_LUHJ01000049.1:41828-102683 GCF_001597745.1 Anabaena sp. 4-3
CAGGACTTACGGAAAATATCTCTCAAACCCTATTTTCTTCTCTACGAGACGCTACGCGAACGCGAACGTGGTTCATTATTCCGTGACTTGTGCGTAAGTCCTAATTAAATAATTTTTCCCCAGAATTCTTGACTTTTGACTTGTTTGATGCCCCATGCCCAATTCCTAATTTTGGTTGAAATCGACACATAACGGTCTAGCATGGAATATTTAAACTAGACAACAGCTAGACTCTTACAACCTTGAAAGCTGACAACAAGGGGATGAAAGTCTCTCTTCCCAGTCCCTAGTCTCCGCAGTCAACAATTAATTGCAGACTCTTTATACCTATAAAACCAACCACCAGTCAACGCACGCGGTAGTCAAGATAACTTTGTCCAAGATTTAAAAACTGTTGTCTGCTAAGTTTTTGAATTTTGCGAGAAGTTAGAACTTCGGTGATTTTGAATGCCGCTAAGTATCACTAGGTGGCGTGGTAACAGTACCTTGGAGGATTTGATGGTTTTTCTTTCATCTGGTGTTAAATTTGATTTAGATTTGATTCAGAAGTATGATACTCCTGCACCTAGATATACCAGTTATCCACCCGCTACACAGTTAACTGAGGAATTTACTGAGCAAGATTTTCGAGATGCGATCGCAGCTTCCAATCAACGAAAAACACCTCTGTCTTTGTATTTCCATATTCCTTTTTGTCAGAGTGCTTGTTACTTTTGCGGTTGCAATACGGTAATTTCTAACAATAAGAATATTGCCAAACCTTACTTAGAAAACTTAGCGCGAGAAATCCAGCATACAGCATCATTGATTGATTCAGATAGAAAGGTGTTGCAAATACATTGGGGTGGTGGTACACCCAATTATTTAGATTGCGAGCAAGTAGAATTTGTCTGGAAACAAATTCATCGCCATTTTAACCTTGATCCAGAGGCAGAAATTTCTATTGAGATTAATCCCCGCTACGTTGATAAAGATTATATTTTCTTTCTCAGGGAAATCGGGTTTAATCGTGTTAGTTTTGGCATTCAAGATTTTAACACCCAAGTGCAAGTAGCTGTTAACCGTGTCCAACCTGAAGAAATGTTATTCGATGTCATGAGTTGGATTAAAGCAGCTAAGTTTAACAGTGTGAATGTAGACTTAATTTATGGTTTACCTTATCAAACTTTACAAACTTTTCAAGAGACGCTGAGAAAGACTGTTGCATTAGATCCTGAGCGAATTGTGGTGTTTAACTTTGCCTATGTACCTTGGTTAAAGCCAGCACAGAAAAATATTCCTGTGTCAGCTTTACCGCAACCACAGGAAAAGTTAGAAATTCTCAAGATGACGATTGAAGAATTGACTAATAGCCAGTATCAATTTATTGGTATGGATCATTTTGCTAAAGTTAATGATGAACTAGCAGTTGCTCAACGTAACCGCACCCTCCAGCGTAACTTCCAAGGCTACACCACCCACGCCGAAACAGAACTTTTTGGTTTTGGTGCGACATCTATCAGTATGCTACATGATGCTTATGTCCAAAATCATAAGCAATTGAAAGAATATTACCAAGCAGTTGCAGCAGATGTTTTACCAGTGAGTAAAGGAATTAAACTCACGCCAGATGATATTATCAGACGCGATGTCATTATGTCTATTATGTCCAATTTTCAACTGTATAAGCAGGACATAGAAGAAAAATATGATATCAAATTTGATCAATATTTTGCCCATGAGCTAGAATTATTACAGCCATTAGCTGATGATGGACTTGTAGATTTATCTAGTAATCATATCCAAATCACAGACATTGGTCGGTTATTGGTGAGAAATATTGCTGTTGTTTTTGATAATCATAATCAAAAGCCAGAAAAACAATTTTCCCGCGCTATTTAATACCGTTTACTGTCAGGTTGATCAATTTAGGCAACCAGGGGAATTTCTGGATATATTTGTCAACAACCTCAGTTTGTTCTAGCGTTGTTGAGACTTGCCAAGTATTTAATGCGAGTTTAGCTATTCAAGATGATAAAAATCACTGTCAAATTACTGATGACTTTTGACATGATTAATTTATAAAATATACTATTTAACATCCCAGCAAAAATATTATTTTAAGTTCGTAGTAAGGACTTTAGTCCTTATTTTTTTATTTCTTGCTTGTAGCGTCCTGTATCTTTAAGTTTTCTCTTGTACCATTCTCAATCAGAATAGATGGGCATTGCCAACACCATAAAACTAAGGATGTTAGTAACTTGCAAGCAATCCCAACGTACAAAAATTGTCTACACAGTAGCATTGCCAAGCATGGCAAAGAAAGGACTAAAGTCCTGACTACAAACACAAAAGTTTAAATAATTTTCATTTTCTCTTGTTTATCTAGCTATTACCGATATCTATCTTTTGGCTTCAAAAGTTACTTCATCAGGTGGAAACGTAACTTGATTCAAATTGTTAATCTGAGTTAAAGATGATATTTTTGAGGAGATTATATGAATATTATTGCGTGGATAATATTAGGACTATTGGCTGGTGCGATCGCTAAGGCGATTTATCCAGGACATCAAGGTGGTGGTATCCTTGCCACAATGATTTTAGGTATAATTGGCGCATTTATCGGTGGTAGTTTATATAGCCTATTGGCAACGGGAACGTTACAAATTACGGCGACTGGTTTTAGTATTCCCGGACTTTTATTAGCAATAATTGGGGCAATTATCGCTATCTATATTTGGGGACTCATCACCAGAAGCCGTAGCGCATAGTTGCAGAATAAATTCACAGCCAAAAAAATTAAGTGTGAAAGCCAGATTTTTTGCAATCAAACCCACAAGATTTAAGGGTTTGATGCCAATGATTGTTGTAGTAATTAATTGAAGAGGCAGTTCATGTTTTTCCATAAAAAAGAGCCTATTCATGCTGTAAAGATTGATGAGGCTAACCCTCGTTTTGCTCAGTTACTTTTAGAGCAGTTTGGCGGAGCGACAGGAGAATTATCAGCAGCTTTGCAATATTGGGTACAATCATTTCACGTTGAAAATGCTGGAATTCGAGATATGCTGCAAGATATTGCTATCGAAGAATTTGGGCATTTAGAGATGGTTGGTAGACTCATCGAAGCTCATACTAAAAATACGGATCAAACAGAGGCTTATAGAAGCACTCTCTTTGCTGTTAGAGGTATAGGGCCTCACTTTCTCGATAGTCAAGGTAATGCTTGGACTGCAAGTTACCTGAATGAAGGTGGTGATGTGGTGCGAGATTTGAGAGCTAATATTGCTGCTGAAGCTGGCGCACGTCAAACTTACGAAGAGTTAATTAAATTATGTCCAGATCAAGGAACTAAAGAGACTTTAGTTCATTTACTCACACGAGAAGTGTCTCACACTCAGATGTTTATGAAGGCTTTAGAGTCACTGGGTAAGTTGACAGATCCATTATTTGGTAATATTCAACCGGATGAAACTGTAAATATCTATTACAATCTCTCTACAAATGGCAATGGTCATGATCAACGTGGCCCCTGGAATTCTGAGCCGACATTCCAATACGTTGCTAACCCATTGGAAAGACATCCTTAATTGCTAGCAGGGGAACGGAGGGAGCAGGGTAGACAAGGTAGAAATTCTTTCCCATTCCCCATTCCCTTATTTAAAATCGGGAGATTAATTTGTGATTGTTAATGCAACACAAAATGGATGGGAAGTGATATACCATCGCGCCCACGCTTTGTTAGCAGCGCAATTAGCAGGACAATGGCGACGCAAAGATTCCCCGCCACGGATGTATGAAACACTCGCGGCTATTTCTCATCACGATGATTTAGAACAAGAGTGGAAGGAAGATAATCTGACTGAAGCGGGTGCGCCAAGGGACTTCACGATGAACACAGAAACAATAGTGAAGAAACTGGCTGATTTGGTGAATAATGCTCGTTATCGAGGGCGGTGGGTAGCTTTATTAATTTCCAAACACCTCAGCCGTTTAAATGAACCAAAACGGGGTGAGTCTCCCGAACTAAATCAATTTTTAGATGAACAACTGCAAAACCAACAACGTTGGCGCGAGGCACTAGGCTTGCAGCCGGCAGAAGTAGATGCAGCTTATGCGTTTATGCAGTGGTGCGATCGCCTATCCTTAATCTTATGTCAAAAAAAGTTACCTGCTGACCAAAGGTTTTTAGAAATTAGCAAAGGGCATGACGGTCAACGCTATGACATCATGCAGCGTAGCGATAACTTGATTACTGTGCAACCTTGGCCTTTTGAAGACGATAAATTTACAGTCAATATTGAGGCTTGTAATTTAGAACAAGTCAAGTTTGAGAGTTGCACGGAACTGAATCAAGCTCTGCAACAAGCACCAATCAAGGTACTAGAGTGGACTTTTGTCAAAAGCTAGGCAGACAACCAAAATTAAAAAGCACCTGGGAGTGTTGCCGTGTTTCCACCCCAAGTGCTTTTTGCTTTCAACTTGCTCCTCACACACAACTGGAGAATATCACCTATTTTCTTTAAATGCAAGTATATTGTGTGACGCTTTTTCAACTGGACAGGCAATAGTATTTTCTCCATCAATTAAAAAGCGTCTGGGAGTGTTGCCGTGTTTCCACCCCAGACGCTTTTTTAATTTCAACTTGCTCCTCACACACAACTGGAGAATATCACTTATTGTCTTGAAGTACAAGTATATCGTGTGGCACTTTCTCAACTGGACAGGTAATAGTATTTTGATCAGGACTTACCGAAGATTTGGGTTTGAGGTTCCCCATCCTTCTAGGACGGCTTTTGATAAAATAAGTATACCTGCAACACAGGCAGAGTCTCGCCGAAAGGGAGGAACCTGTCTCGCAATGGGCAGAAAACGCCGCCGGGCAGACGGTGTATGCTTGCTAAGGGTAAAGTAATCTGAACTTTTCGACTCGTCCGGTTGTTTGGATCTCCCTTTGTTCGCGCTAGCGTCGCGAAGCGAAGCAAGAATCCTCATGCCTTTAGGCTGAGGAGTGTCAAGTCACTGGCATATTAGTAGGGTGCGTCAGATATTAAAAATCTCATTATTCACAGCATTTCAGCAGTCTGACGCACCCTACAAGACTCGACAGGCAATACTTCAATTAAAAAGCGTCTGGGAGTGTTGCCGTGTTTCCACCCCAGACGCTTTTTAGTTTTAACTTGCTCCTCACACACAACTAGACAATATCATTGGTTCGATCCAATCGCTAGTCTGGTAAGTGACAGTTTGCAAACTGCACTAGCAAGTGTAGGGTGCGTCAGAAGCGATAATTGGGTAAAAAATCCCAGATTTTCCCCATCTGACGCACTCTACTAATGTGCCAGTTGCCTAAGTCTGGAAAAATTTAATGTAAGAAGTGACGGACACCAGTCAACACCATGACTAAACCTAGTTCATTGGCGGCTTTGATGGAATCTTGATCACGTAAACTTCCCCCTGGTTGGACAATCGCTGTAATTCCGGCGGCGGCGGCGGTTCTGACAGAATCATCAAAGGGGAAGAAGCCGTCACTGGCGAGTGTTGCGCCTTTGGCTTTGTCTGCGGCTTGTTCTAGGGCGATTTTGACTGAACCGACGCGATTCATTTGACCAGCACCTACACCTAGTGTTGTGCGATCGCTTGTGATGACAATGGCATTAGATTTAACGTGTTTGCACACCTTCCAAGCAAACAGCATTTCGGCTAATTCATCCGGTGTGGGTTGACGGTCGGTGACAATTTGCCATTTACTAGCATCAGCGATCGCATCATCGGCAGCTTGGACGAGAAAACCCCCAGCAATTTGTTTAACTAATGTTTTCGGGCCAGTGCTTAAATCTGCTAAAGTTAAAACTCGCACGTTGGACTTTTTCGAGAGAATTTTTTGCGCTTCCGCATCACAACTAGGCGCAACCACACATTCTAAAAATGTCTTAGTTAACTCACTGGCGGTAGCGGCATCAATGGAACGGTTGAGGGCGACAATTCCCCCAAAAGCCGAAACAGAATCAGCATTAAAAGCTTTTTGGTAAGCTTCCACCAGGGTATTACCTATAGCTGTACCGCAGGGATTAGTATGTTTAATGATGGTAGCGGCCGGTGTATCGGGAAATTCGGCAATAATGCGACGGGCAGCTTCTAAATCAACTAAATTGTTGTAACTGAGTTCTTTACCTTGCAATTTCGTAGCCGCAGCCCATCCTGTGGGAGTAGTCCCGGTTTGATACCAAGCCGCAGGTTGATGGGGGTTTTCACCGTAACGCAGAGATTGTAATTGTGTGCCAGTGAGATTGTATTGTTGGGGTAGGGATTCCTGAGATTGTTGAGCTAGGTAGGATGCGATCGCTTGATCATAACTCGCTGTATGTAAGAATCCTTTTAAAGCCGCCTTTTGGCGAAATTCTAAAGATGCTTCGCCGTTATTTTGGCGTAATTCCTGTAAATATTCATCATACTGCGCCGGGTCACATAATACCGTCAGATGAGCAAAATTCTTTGATGAAGCCCGTAACATTGCGGGGCCACCAATATCAATTTGTTCCACAGCTTCAGCTAATGTCACCCCTGGTTTAGCAATAGTCTGCTCAAATGGATACAAATTCACCACCACCAAATCAATCGGGCGAATTTGGTTATTTTCCAAATCCGTAATATCTTGAGGTACATCCCGCCGTGCTAAAATCCCGCCATGAATGCGCGGATGTAGAGTTTTCACCCGTCCCCCTAAGATTTCTGGTGAACCTGTGTAATCAGACACCTTGGTGACTGGTATTCCTGCATCCTTGAGGGCTTGGGCTGTTCCCCCACTGCTGATTAAATCAAATTCAAATTCTTCCACCAAGCTACGGGCTAGGTCAATTAAACCAGTTTTGTTAGATACACTCAGCAGTGCTAGACGCGCCATGTCTCAATTCCTCAGATGCGAAAGAACCCAATTTTTACATAACACTTGCGTCACTTCAAGCCCATTCAGGTTAATGGCGTTGCTGACTGGGTGTATAAATGGGGAGATGAGGGGGACAAATCAATTCAAAATTCAAAATACCCTACGGGAAGGCAAGCCTACAAAATTCAAAAAGAATTCCTGGGTACTGTTGACGGTTGACTGGGTAAAAGTTATTCTTCCTCCACTCCCCCTGCTTCCCAGTCCCCAATACCCAGTACCCATTCCCCAATATTGTAGTATGATGTAAATTCGTGCTACTACAGGTAGAGGCTATGACACCTCAATTCAAATACACCAGAGCCGAGCAAGAGGATATTCCAAAATTGGGAGCTATCCTCGAACAGTGCTTTATCATGCCATCTGGTGACAGTGCGATTTATGCTAAACGTATTGGTTTAGAAAACTTTCGCGTCATCTATCGAGAGCAACAAGTGGCTGGGGGACTGGCTATTATCCCGATGGCTCAGTGGTGGGGTGGTGAACGTGTACCGATGGCGGGTATTGCGGCTGTGGGTATTGCTCCAGAATATCGCGGTGATGGTGCTGCGATCGCATTAATTCAACACGCCCTCCAAGACATCCACGCCCAGCAAGTACCAATTTCCGTTCTCTATCCCGCTACGCAACGCCTATACCGCAAAGCCGGATATGAACAAGCCGGAAGCTACTGCACTTGGGAAATTTCCACCGCAAGTATTCAAATACACGCCCAACCTTTACCTGTACAACCTTTTGATTGCACAAATCAGGAAATTTGTCAAGCTTTATATCAACAGCAAGCCAAACTCACTCATGGATATTTAGACAGACATCCCGCAATTTGGAATGGAATTATTCACACTGATGAACCTACAACTGTTTACACTTATTTGATTGGTGAAACAGACAAACCCCAAGGTTATATTATTTTTACTCAAGAAAGAGCAAAAGAAGGCTCTATCTTGAACATTAGAGATTGGACAATTCTATCGAATGATGCTGCACAAAGTTTCTGGGCGTTTCTCGCTAAACATCGTTCTCAAATTGATCAAGTACATTGGAAAAGTTCCATAGTCGATGCTCTCACATTGCTGTTACCAGAGCAATCAGCTAAAATCCAGCAACAGGCGCGTTGGATGTTAAGAATAGTTGATGTATGCAAAGCACTAGAAGCGCGGGGTTATCCCGAAGGAATTACCGCCGAATTACATTTAGATGTACAAGATGATTTATTAACCGCTAACCACGGTAAGTTTATTTTATCTGTTGCCAATGGTCGGGGTGAAGTGACTCAGGGCGGTAAAGGAGAGTTCAAGTTAGACATTAGCGGATTAGCATCTTTATACAGCAGTTTATTGACACCCCATCAATTACAGTTAACAGGGAAACTAGATGCAACAGCAACAGCACTCTCCACCGCTACACAAATCTTTGCTGGTGCATCCCCTTGGATGGCTGATTTCTTTTAATTGGGTACTGGGTACTGGGTACTGGGTACTGGGAGATGAGGGAGCGGAGGAAGAATAACTTTTACCCAGTCAACCGTCAACAGTACCCAAGAATTCTTTTTGAATTTTGTAGGCTTGCCTTCCCGTAGGGTATTTTGAATTTTGAATTTTAAACTATGCACCATAGTTCTGGTCGCTGGCGTTTAGGGCTGGCGTTATCATTGTTAACAGTATTCTTGTGGGGTATTTTACCTATCGCCCTCAAGGTAGTTTTGCAATCTTTAGACGTTTACACCATTATTTGGTTTCGGTTTTTGGTGTCGTTTGTCATGCTGGCTATGTATTTAGGCTGGCGTGGTAACTTACCGAAGTTAAGACAGTTAAGTGCTAACTCTGGGAAATTATTGGCGATCGCTACTCTGATGTTAGCAGCTAATTACTTCTTGTTTATGCAGGGTTTAGCTTTAACATCACCTGCTAACGCGGAAGTAATTATTCAATTAGCTCCCCTGTTGTTAGGCTTGGGTGGTTTAGTTATTTTCCAAGAGCGTTACAACTTACAACAATGGTTAGGTGTCGGTGTCTTAACTTGCGGTTACATTTTATTTTTTCAGGCGCAATTCACAAATTTAATTACTTCCCAAGGTATTTATCTTTTTGGTAGTGCTTTATTAGTTTTAGGCGCAGCAGTTTGGGCAATTTACGCTTTAGCACAAAAGCAGTTATTACAATCTCTACCATCTGCTCATATTATGTTGATGATTTATGGAGGAAGTGCGATATTATTAACACCCTTGGCTAATGTTAGTAAAATTTTTACACTCAGTAGTTTTCATTTATTCACATTACTATTTTGTGGTTTAAATACTCTGATTGCCTATGGTGCATTTGCAGAATCCTTGGAACATTGGGAAGCCTCAAGGGTAAGCGCAGTGTTAGCTATAGCACCAATTATAACTTTAATATCAGTAGAATTAACATCTATAATTGCACCGAGTTTAATTCCTCCAGAAAGGTTGACAGTTTTAGGGGTGTTGGGTGCGTGTTTAGTTGTCGGTGGTTCGATTGCGATCGCCTTAAAAAAACGGTAATCTTGACACACATCTTGCAAGAGTTCCTAGATGATAATTTTTGTAGGGTGGGCATTGCTTGTCTGCTGCTAAGAGCCTTCGTTTTACGTTGTTGGGTGTGCATCACCTGAAGCTTATTGAGAATGGTGCAAGTTGAGAGTTGAAATTGGAAGTTGCTCCCATTAGCAACTCAGATACTAACTAGCGGCTGAATGTACGCAGCCATAAGATTTTGGCAATTTGGCAACTAAAATTAAGCTGTTGCCATTTTAATAAAAAAATCAACAGGATTCATGGGACACAATGATGGTAATATTTCCAGTTCCATGATCCATTGCCAGTTGTTGAAAAAGTGCTGTAGATTGACTCTACACAGACACAACCAATTTACAGCACTTTGTCACCGCTACATCACAACTGGCTAATTTTCACAGACACCCTAAATATAATTTCTCAGAGGATGTGAGAAAGTGCAGGATACTAGAAACCCCTCAACCTAGCAATATCTCTTTACAAATGTAGAGTTATTTTACCCTTCAAATATTATTCTCGCTAGGGGGGTGAGGTTTCCCAGACTTTGGTGTGAATCACAATACTTTTTTAACATCCTCTGATGATAAGGTGGGGAAATTTTCATGCTTCATCTTAAACTTGACTACATTGCCTCAGTTAGCACAAAAATCTCAAGTCAACTGACAACCAAAAATAATTTCACACTATTTTAAATTTTCCCAACGAAAATTATCAGTAAAATCACGATTATTTACTCATTTTATGCAAGTAATTACTTATTAATTCCCATTAGCTTATACATATTAGGTTTTTCTATCTTACCTGAATGTGCATATTGACTCACAGTACCATAATTAGCTCAATATTAATTTAAACCTAGTTAGAAATATTTGTGAGTAACTATTTTAGCATTGACCGAAATTAGGAAAATATTATTATTTAAAGCCTGAAGGCAATTGCATGATTAGATATTACTTTTATCCAGTATTAAAAACAACAGAAATTATAATTATTATCTTTTTAAGTCTCAGTAATTAATAAATTAAAATCACTAAGTTCATTAATTATCTTCTATATACTCAGCAATATTCATCACTATAGTCATCACAAAAAACAAATGAAAAAAGACACTATCTTTGCCAATTAAGGATATATGAAAACTCCATAGATATAGTTGACATAAGTTCTAGGCTCAGTTTAGGCTCTATATTCTTAATTCAATTTGCCGTAACTTGACACTTGGCAAGAGAATTAAGGCAGACTAATGTTCACAATGAACCAGGGTGAAATAATCAAGAATTTCATCCACAAGTTAGATATTTATTTGCTGCTACTTAGGGTGTGCTGAAGTATAAACACATAAGGTAATTGATATATTTTCTCTTCTCAAACTCAGAACATATCAGATTAAAGTTCCTGTTATTCTTGTTCTGTACTGTAAGGATTAAGGAGAAGCTTTCAAGTCAGGTTGTACGTAATATATATGTTTTGAATCATGTTTATCTAGAAAAATGACCTAGTTTTAACTATCAACCCTGCCAAATGAATTTTTTGATAAACCTTTAAATTCACTGTGGCGTTATTTGAGGTATTCACTCATGTCTAACATCAGTATCCAAGAAGAAAATTTTGTAACTGAATATTCACAAAAAAATCCAAAATTTAGACATATATCTAAAATTTTACTCCGCCGACGCTTTATAGTCTTAGGAGTTTCTTTTGTAGTCATTTCAATTACTGGTTTGTTGGCTTTGATGACTGAACCGACTTACAAAAGCTATATGGAAATTTTAGTCAGTTCTCAACCCAACCAAGGGACAGATGAGAATAGTTTAGAGAATAGTTCAGATAATAAAACAGGTGACTCAGCCCGAAAATTTATTGATTATTACACCGCACAAAAAAACCTCATGCTTAGTTCTAAGTTAATCGAACAAGCAGTAGTTTCACTGCGTGCAGAATATCCAAATATTACTGTAGAAGATATCAAAGGCAAGAGGAATGATAGTCAAAACGCTCCTTTAAAAGTCACTCAATTAGACCAAAAAAACGCAACTAATCAATTGGTAAGTCCAGTTTTTGAGATTTCATTCATCAATCATGACCCAGTTAAAGCTTACAAGGTATTATTAGCTTTACAAAAGGTTTATATTGACTACAATATCGAGCAAAAACAAGAGCGATTGAATAAAGGATTAGCCTTGATTAATGAGCGTCTACCAGGAATTAAAAAACAGTTGCAACAATCTGAAAGTAAATTAGAGAATTTTCTGAAAAAACACAACTCATTAAATCCTCAACTAGAAAGTCAAGTTCTCGTCAAATCTCTAGGTAATATTCAAAACGAAATCCAAACTACTCGCGCACAATTGCAAGATGTACAAACGCGCTACAAAAATTTAGAGAAAAAAATTGCTGCTTCCAGCCAGTCAGCAGTTAATGCTTCTCGTTTGAGGGAATCAACTCGCTACCAAATCCTGTTGAGTGAAATTCAAAAAACTGAACAAGCTTTAGCTAAAGAACAGCTACGCTACACAGATAATTCTCCTATCATTGTCAGTCTCAAGCAACAACGTGAGAACCAATTAGAACTATTGCAACAAGAAGTCAAGCAATTGAGTGCAAATGCTCAAGAAGAAGCAGCATTAACCAGAGAACAGCTAGTAGGAGTGCAACCGCAGCTAGCAGAGGAGTTAATTCAGTTGCAGACAACTGCTTTGGGGCTAACAGCTAAAGAAAAGAGTTTGGTAGAGTCAGAACAGCGAATTCGTGCAGATTTAAAGAAATACCCCAGTTTGATAGCAGAATATCAACGCCTACTTCCAGAGGTGGAAACTCATCGCAAAGCATTAGAACAAATGCTGCAAGCACAAAATTCTTTAGGATGGAAAATTACTCAGGGAGGCTGGAATTGGGAAATTGTAGAAGCACCAACCCTGGGAAGTGATAACGGTAACTACAGACTGTTGCTGATGGCTGGGGGTATAGTTATCGGGCCTATATTGGGGATTGCGATCGCTTTAATTTGGGGAATGCGTCATCGTGTCATACATTCTGCACAGGATTTGCAAAGAGTCACACACCTAAGATTACTTGGTTCTATACCCAAGCTAGCAGCGAATGCGATGGAAAAGCGGCTTCCTAGTTTGGCTCTGAATTGGCGACGGAAAGCAGCACCTTCTTTGGTAGAAAACAGTTCTTGGCTACCTTGCCATGAAACTTTAGATATGGTCTACCAAAATACACAAATCTTAAAGTATCCTTTTCCCTTTAATTCTTTGATGGTAACTTCTGCGATCGCAGGGGAAGGAAAGACAACGTTAGCGTTAGGGTTAGCGGCGAGTGCGGCGCACATGCACCAACGGGTATTATTAATTGATGCTAACCTGCGATCGCCTAAACTACACAAAATTTTGCAACTATCCAACGAATGGGGACTATCTCTACTATTAGTTGATGAAACCGATACCAACATCCAAGATTACATTCAACCCATTCATCCCTCAATTGACATTTTAACTGGTGGCCCTATACCAGAAGACCCCATAAAACTGCTCAGTTCTCCCCGTCTCAAAGAACTCATCGACATCTTCGAGCAAAACTACGACTTAGTGCTGATAGATGCTCCACCAATTTTAGGTAATGTTGATTCTCGAATTATTGCATCCTTGTGCAATGGAATTATGATGGTAGGACGCATTGGTTGGGTAACTCAAAATGAAGTCACTCAGGCTGTAGAAATTTTGAATCAGTTAAATTTAATTGGCATTATCGCCAATGAAGTAAGTCATTAATTTCCCATCTGTAGAAACGTTGCATGGTAACGTTTCTACTAACATTATTCACAACTATTTCTGTAGTTACACACAACTATTACCGAGTGCAATGCCATCTAGTAAACTCTTGAATATGAGATATAGTTAAAAAATCTATCGTCTTAAACTGTTTATCAATTGCTGGTAAACTACATATTTTAGCACCAATACTTAAATATGCCTTCATAATATTAGGGATTTCCAGATGATGGCATTTATCAGCTAAATTGTGACTTATATTCACAGAATATTGTGAATTTGGATAAACTAAAATACTCTTGTGCATCAAATCATGCTGTCGAAAATAATTATAGGCACAAGCTGCTTCCCCAGCGCATTGTGTGAGTAAGGAAACACAACCAAAAAAATATTTGTTTCCACTCCATATCAAATAATTAGCTAACCCTTCCCACAGTAATAATAGAGCTTGAATATTGCGATATTCTTTAGCTATGCAAGCACGCCCAACTTCTATAGATGACTGCAAAATTGTGTCAGGAATTGTGTTAAGATTAAATATATCAGCAGCATCAAAGCCTAAACCTTGAGATGCCATTTTATAAGTTTGCATCCTATAAGTTCCAATCGTTTGACCAGTTTTTCTGCAAATTAGCATCAAGTGATGGCAAACTTGATCAAACTCATCTTGATCCATTTGGGTAAGCTGAGAATTTGAAAATCCCAAACCTAGTTCTAGGTTAAACACTTGAAACCGTAAGCCAAAAATAGAAGCTAATTCTTCGGCATTTGTCGCCAGTTTGAGGATATACCTGTCGGTTTCTAGAGTGGGAAAATCTTTGATGTCAGAAGGAGGACTAAGAGGGGGGTTGATGTTGCGGTAAGAAATTTCCATCTGTCTTCCAACTTAAATTTGTGAACATATTTTAAGTTTCTAGCTTGATTAACTATACAAATAGAGGATTTGATATATTAACGTATCAAAGCGTTATTTACACAGTTATTGAGAACAAATTGCTCAACCAGATTGAAAGATATTAGTGTGCTTCTATTATTGGGTAAACTTTCCTAAAAATCTGGCAATAAGATACAGAATTAGCCTAATATTAAATTTGCTTGACATTTGCCAGCAACTCACGCAGTATACCAATTCAAAATTCTCTCATTCCAAATTCAAAATTAATTATTAGTGACTATGTAATAGATACCCGACTTCTCAAAGAAGTCGGGTATCTGGTTATAACAAGAATTACCTATTACTGATTGATGAGAATTATCATCAAAACGTATCTGAAACATCAATCAATTTCGGTGATTATCAGTGTAGCGAACCCTAGTACCAGCCCAGAGTAATTTTTCCCGTAGTGTCTGATAATAGGAATTGTTTTCTCGTAAAACAATAAACTTAGCCCGACAGTCAGCCATGCGGATATCAACACGATGTGCAGGCCAAATTGAAGTCGCCAACACCCCATCCATCCATAATTTCGTACTCAAATCATAGTCACCCAAAGGCCAGATACTCACAACAGAACCTGCGGGTAAAACTAGAGGACGACTAGACAGACTCATCGGACAAATAGGCGTGATGGTGATGGCTTCCATACCATCGTGCATGATCGGGCCATTAGCAGAAACAGTATAACCTGTTGAACCTGTGGGAGTGGAAACAATCAAGCCATCACCCACATATTGATCTACCACTTCGCCATCAATTTCCATTTCTAGGATAGAGGTGATCATGCGGTCAGCAGAAGCGGGTTTGACACAAAATTCATTCAATCCCAGAAAGCGTTCAGTGACAGGTTCCAAATTCGTGCGATGTCCTTCATACACCGCCGCTTGCAACATCATCCGCCTTTGAATAGCATAGCGGTCTTCAAATAGCCGATCCCAAACTTTCTCTGTATCTTGAAATTCTTCGACTGATTCAGTTAAAAAACCCAGATGACCACCGACATTCACCCCTAGAATGGGAATACCAGCTGCTGCTAAATGTCTGGCACTGGTTAAGACAGTGCCATCACCACCGAGTACAATTGCCAAATCAATGGGTTGCCCGGCGGAAGCCAAAAACACGGGATAAGGGTTATCTTTTGGCCCGCTAGGCCCCATTAAGACCTGACAATTGCGATTTTCCAGTTGTTTAGCGCAAATTTCAGCCCAGCGTTTGCTCTGGGAATCTCGCGCTTTATAAGCAATGATTACCTGCTTGAGTTGCACACGCAATTACCACTTCAGGAGATTAAACTGCTCCATATCGACGGTATCACGGTTGCGATAAATGGCAAGCACAATCGCTAAACCAACCGCCGCTTCAGCAGCTGCCACGGTAATCACAAACACGGTGAAAACCTGACCCTTAATTAATGTTGAGTCAAGAAAGTTGGAAAATGCCATTAAATTCAGATTAACAGCATTCAGCAGTAACTCGATTGACATCAACACTCTTACAGCATTGCGGCTAGTAATTAAGCCATAAATTCCGATGCAGAATAAAGCTGCTGCAAGTAATAAAAAATACTGGAGTTGCATTAGTTATTCTATCCCTTGTGAAATATTTGGCTTGTATTTACTCTTTGGTTTCGCTACCAGCACCTACCAGTTCTCTGGGGCGTTCGGGTAAGGTCAACACAGTTTGAGGCAAGTCTGAAGGGGTGACTTCTGGCAGATACTCACGACGTGCCAAAATAATCGCTCCTACCATTGCCATCAGTAATAATACAGAAGCCAGTTCAAAAGGTAATAAAAAGTCGGTGAAGAAATGTTGACCGATTAACACGATGGAACTTTCTCCCGGCACAGGAGTAGTTGAGTAAGCCCAAGGGGTGGCTAATACCATCGTACTTAACAGGGCGAACAATCCGACAGCGACGATCGCAGTCAAAATTTTCCGTACTCCCGCACTGGGAAAGGGGGTAAAATCCTGCCGCTTGTTCACCAACATAATAGCGAACAAAATCAGCACGTTGACCGCCCCGACATAAATTAACACTTGGGCGGCAGCGACAAAATCACCATTTAATAACAGGTACATTCCGGCGATGCTGATGAATACACCACCCAACAGAAAGGCAGAATAAACGATGCTCGATGCTAACACCACACCCAGGGCTGCACCAATCATCATTACTGCCAATATGCCAAAGGTAACAACCTGTACTCCTTCCGCTAGATTCACTGTTTTTTGTCCTCAGTCAATGATCTGTAGTCATTAGTGAGCCAGCGCGGTCTTGGGGGTTTCCCCCATGAGCGACTGGCGAACCCGTAAGGGTCATTAGTCGTTAGCAAAGGACAAATGACTAATGAGGCTTACTTTTCTACTTGTTCTACTAAGTCTTCTGGACGCGCCCCAGCACGAGGTGCATCGGCGGGTACACCGTGGGGTTCCAGAACGCCTTTTGGTAGATAAACCAGTTCGCGTAGTGGTGTCACCATTGGGTCATTTGTGACTTTGTAAGGCATACGACCTAATGCCACACTATCATAGTTGAGTTCATGGCGATCGTAAGCGGCTAGCTCATATTCTTCTGTCATTGATAGACAGTTAGTTGGGCAATATTCCACACAGTTACCGCAGAAAATACAAACACCGAAATCGATGCTGTAGTGTTTGAGCTTTTTCTTTTTGGTAGCTCTGTCGAATTCCCAATCAACTACAGGTAGGTTAATCGGACAAACCCGCACACAAACTTCACAGGCGATACATTTATCAAATTCATAATGAATCCGACCGCGAAACCGTTCACCAGGAATCAGTTTTTCATAAGGGTACTGCACGGTGACAGGACGGCGACGCATGTGGTCGAAAGTGACAGATAGCCCTTGACCAATGTAACGTCCGGCTTGTACTGCTTCTTTGGCGTAATCACCAACTTGTTTGAGGAACTTGAGCATTTTGTGTCTCTCTCTTGTGTTACTTGTTAGTTGTCAGTGTTCTTGGTCAATGATCATTTTCTTAAAGATGAATGACCATTGACTCATGACTCATGACTAACCACCAAAGGCGACGGGAAAGGCGAGTTTTAGGGCTGCGGTTAATAGTAGATTTACTAACCCAACGGGTAGCAAAAACTTCCATCCTAAATCTAACAACTGGTCAATGCGTACCCGTGGTACTGTCCAGCGCAACAGGATAGCAATAAACACGAGAAAGTAAGCTTTGAGTAAGGTCATGAAGATACCCAAAGCCGCAGTAATGACTTGCAGTACGGGATTTAGTTCACTGACTCCCAACCAACCAGCTATCATGTTGATGGGAATGGGGAAATCCCAACCGCCTAAGTACAAAACTGCTACCAAAAGAGCAGAAAGCACTAAGTTAACGTAGGAACTGAGATAAAACAGGGCGAATTTCATCCCTGAGTATTCAGTTTGGTAGCCTGCAACCAGTTCTTCTTCGGCTTCTGGTAAGTCAAAAGGTAGGCGTTCGCATTCAGCTAAAGCTGCAATCCAAAAGATGAGAAAACCAAGGGGCTGTCGCCAAATGTTCCAGCCCAGGATACCGTAGCCGGATTGTTGGTTAACAATATCCACTGTGTCGAGGCTGTTAGACATCATCGCGATCGCTAACACACTCAACGCCAAGGGGATTTCATAACTAATGGACTGTGCTGCTGCCCGCAACCCCCCTAAGAGAGAGTATTTGTTATTAGAGGAGTAGCCAGCCATCAACAAGCCAATCGGCTGAATGCTAGATAAAGCAATCCACAAGAATATCCCGGTGCCGATGTTGGTGATCACAATATTCTGTCCAAAAGGCACAATCAAATAAGACAGAAACACTGGCAACACCACCAGGATAGGCCCTAGGGTAAATAACCAAGGGTCAGATTTGGCTGGGACAATATCTTCTTTAAATACCAGCTTTAAACCGTCGGCCACAGGAGCTAGTAAGCCCAAAGGCCCGATATATTCAGGGCCGATTCGCTGTTGTGCGGCGGCGGAAATCTTCCGTTCTAGCCACACACAAACAAGTACGCCCACTGTTGCCCCTATCAGCATCAGGATCATGGGCAGAGGCATCCAAATTGCTTTAGCTGCCCCTGGCGGGAGTCCTAAATCCATCAAGGATTTAATAAAAGTTCCTTGGAGGTCAATTCCTGAATTCATGTTTCCGTTCTTTAAGTCATCAAGTCATGGAGGGTGACAATTATTAGCTAAACTAATAGCTGCAACAGCACCCATTTATATCTCTGTTGAGATCACACCTGATTGAAGATTTTGCCGTTTCCCATGCCTAGTATATCGCCCGATGGTTTACGGCTTCTGTAGCTACATGAGAACTTCTACTTATAGCTAGGATTGAGATTGACTATGAGCAGGGGTGTAGGGGAGATGAGGGGGATGAGGGGGATGAGGGGGATGAGGGGGACAAGGGAAAACTTGTTAACCAGTCCCCAGTCCCCAGTCCCCAGTCCCCAGTCCCCAGTCCCCAATCTTCAGTCCCCAGTCCCCAGTCCCTCAAACAAGCAACACAAAGCCGCCGCTTCCATTTTGGTAACGGTTTTCCACTGTCTATTCAGTTTCTACTGCCCAAGACTGGGGGGTGATGTGACTGACAATGGAATTACTACTTAACGTTGGTCGAGGGGGATGTAAGGAACTCCGTGATCACCGTTATAAATCTGGGTTGGACGGAAAATCCGGTTTTCTGCGAGTTGTTCTTTCCAGTGAGCTAGCCAACCAGCCACACGAGCGATCGCAAATATTGGTGTAAATAAGTCTGTGGGAATTCCCATCTTTCTATACACCAAACCGGAATAAAAGTCAACATTAGGATAAATTCCTTTGTGACCAAGTTTCTCTTCGACTACCCGTTCCATTTCTTGGGCAATGTCGTAATATTTGTCTGCGCCAAACTTCGCAAACAATTGTTCTGCTAGGTCTTGCAAAATTATCGCTCTGGGGTCTTTGACTTTGTAGACGCGATGACCAAAGCCCATTAGCTTCTGTTTGCGTTGCAGTCTATCCTCAACATAAGGACGAACATTTTCTACCGAGCCGATTTCTTCCAACATCTGAATGACTTCTTCGTTAGCTCCACCGTGAAGCGGGCCGCCCAAAGTTCCTACAGCACTGGCTACCACGGCGTAGGGGTCAGTTAAGGTAGAAGCTGTTACCCTAGCACTGAAGGTAGAAGCATTCATTGTATGTTCAACGTGGAGAATCAAGCAGACATCAAAGATTTTTGCCGCCAATTCATCCGGTTCTTTCTCGTTGAGCATGTAGAGAAAATTGGCAGAATAATCTAAGTCATCGCGAGGCTTTACGGGGTCGTTACCTTTCCGCATTAACTGGAATGCTGCCACCATTGTGGGGATAGTGGCAATTAACCGCACTACAGAATCCCGAATATAAGCCGGATTATGTAAATCCCGCAGGGAGTAGAACAAGCCTAAAGCCGCAGCAGAGGCTTGTAGCGCGTCCATTGGATGACCGCTTTCCGGGAAGCATTTCATCATGTCTCGAATGCGGTATTTAATCCGCCTGTGGAGGCGAACTTCTTCCTCAAATGCTTGCAGTTCTTGTTTACTTGGCAATTCGCCCCAAATGAGGAGATAAGCAGTTTCCAAAAATGTACTTTTTGCGGCTAATTCCTCAATCCGAATGCCACGATATTCTAGTATTCCCTTCTGCCCATCTACATGACTGATACTCGATTGGGCGGCGGGAATGCCCTCTAAACCAGGCTTGTATTCGCACACCATCATGGCAACACCATTTGCTTAGTGAAATATTCGACACGCTAACTTACCAGAAATTATGGTCGCCATAACAGTAACCGAGCTTACAACAATTCTTTAAGAAAGGTTGCAAAAAGTTATAGCAAGTACCTGGGCGGTGTCAACCAAAACATCTGACTACTACCCACAGGTGAACCGATTTCTGGCAGTTTTACTCCGATCATACCTGCTTTTTTGAGGACTAAACTGTTTTTGGCTTCTCCCCAGAGAAGAATTTCTGCCCAATTACTCAAACAAGGCTCATGTCCTACAAGGGCTAATTGGGTGTTTGGCGGTAAATTTCGGGGTTTTAACCAATAATCTAACCAACTGGAAATATGACCATTGGGAGCTAAATGGTTGGACACTTCTAACTGTGAACTAAGTTTAGCTTGCAGTAAGATATCTGCTGTTTGACGGGCGCGTACTAGGGGGCTGGTGACTATCAAATCAAACTGTAAACCCAGTTTTTTCAGGCGTTGGGCTACTTTCTCGGTTTTTTCCCGTCCTTCTGGAGTTAGTTCCCGTTCCTCATCTTTGATTCCGGCTTGCTTTTCTACGGCTATGCCATGTCGAATTAGATACAGTTCCACAGTAGATTCCTAGCTGACAATTGAGGAGTTACACCCACTGTGAATTAACATATCCTATTCTTGAACATGACGCACCCAAGCAGTGAACAAACTTACAGCATTTTTCATACTGACTTATGAAGCTGTATACCTACAATCAACTAGACAAATCATATAACTAATTGTATCTAATTTGACAATACATAAACAGCCAAGAAATTAATTTCTTGGCTTCAATCTCAATTAGTTAAAGCTGCATAACAACCGTTTTTGCATCGGTTTTAATAGACTCTGGTTATCTATTGCTTGTAATTTAGTTCAAGATTCACTCAGACTGAATGGGGTTGTCTTTAGGATTCACTAATTTGAATAACTTCTGCTTAATTTGCGCGTCAAATACTTCCCATTTCATTTTCGCGTAGGCAGAATTTTCATTACTCCCAGATAAGAATCCCATCGGAATTTCAAAACCACCAGCACCAGTCCTACCACCACCAAAAAATCGTCCGCTACTATCTTGACCAAAGGCTTCTTTGATAAATTCATCAGGATCTAAGGTGAGTTTGGTAGTTCTTAGGGAACCAATCACCACTTCTAACTCGTCATCTTCATCGTGAACAATGCCATACACTACGGCAGTATGGACGTTTTCTTCGGTAACTAAAAAATCTGCCGCTTGGGGGATGGCATCGCGGTCGTCGTAGCGTAAGTATCCTACACCAGCAATAGAAAAGTTATTTTGGACGATGCGGTTTTTGAGCGATCGCTCAATCACATCCATCACCCGTTTAGAACGGTTGGCTTGCAGTATCGCATTCAGCAATTGAGCATCATAAAACCGACTCAGATACGCGGCTGCCATAAAATCTTCTTCTTGGGCTTGCATGAGGCGATTAGTATCTGAACGCAAGCCGTGCATTAAGGCAGTAGCACATCTAACGTGTTGGCTAATGCTACTATCTAACGCCAGTAAGCCAGATTGAAGATATTGAGTAAAAATTGTGGCTGTAGCTCGTACATAAGGACGAACATCCGCAAATTCTGTTTTCAGTTCAGCTTGTATGCTGTGGTGATCAATGACTGCTACCAGTGGTATTCCTGCTTGCTGTACTGCTGTTAGTAACTGGCTGGTTGTGCCTTGGTTATCGATTAAGACAAAGCCCTGATACGATGATAAGTCTTTATTTTTCAGGGTTTGCGTTGTCCAGCGTTGGGCAGGTAAACCTGTGAGCTTCACTAGGGCAATATTTTCTTGATGGCTTAAAGTCCCAGCATAAATAATTTCACACTTGATATCATATTGCTGGGCAATTAGTTGGTAAGTCCAAGCAGAAGACAACGCATCAGGATCAGGAAAGTCTTGCAAAATGATCAACTGACGCTCATGCCGGTGTGATAGTAGCGTCTGTTGCAATTCTTCTGACTTTTGAAATGCTAAGGAATTGCTACGTTGCCCTATATATAAGCCGACTCCTTCGCCGTTAGCAGTAGGTAACGTGGATCTAATCAATGAAATTTCTGTGTCTTTATCTATTTCAGGTTCCTCCGGATTTGACTCGGTAGCCACTGAAAAATTATCAGACTGCTTAATCAAGGAAGAATTCAATTGCATAGTGACGGTGATTGTAAGTGTGAGGCGTAATATATTTGTTCAGAGACACTAAAACCAGCACTTGACTGATTTAGCCCCACATTCTGATCTTCGCAAAAATATGAGGAGATAGGGATATGTATCTCGGTATATTTCTTGTCAAGAAGATAGTTCGGCAATCCTCCTAATTATACCAGAATGCACATAGAGGCTGAAAACTCATCCCAAATGCTTATCAATGCTGATTATGTTTTTTAGATAAGTAAACAGCAAAGCTATTGCCAGCTATTGCCTCAATACAGATGTCAACAACATCAAAGGCTAGAACTTTCTTGTTTGCCGATTACTTTCTCAAGCTACTGTTTTGCTCAAGCCGATTCAAAAAAGCTCACAAATGCTCACAAGTGCCAGCTTTTTCTTCCTGCTTCTTCCTAGAGCTGACACAATGCTAAACCTTGATTCCAAGCATGTCTGGCTACTCCGGCGTGTTGTGCTAGTAGTAGTCGTTGTTTTCGCTTGAGTTTTAGTTGTGTCTTAAATCCTAGTAGCATGATGCTATTCTACAGCCAAATCCCGACATCATCACCACATACATCAGTTGTGTCACCTAGATTAAATGTGAGTATTTGTCAGCAATAGTTAGCAAATCATTAACTAGCTACTAACCCTCCCGTGCAATGGAGGGTTTAGGCATCCAGGATGATGAATAAATCCATAAAAGCCTTCTTTTATCGTCTTAACTGAGAAATTCTCAAATAATTTAGATTTTTTTAATTTTATGTGTTATGATGTGATGCTGTTGAAGAATTGATATGTCCAGTTTACACAGCACAAAGCTGTGCAATCAACAGCAATCAATAACCCAGGCTATCAGCCCGGTTCACACCCAGACTAGCTAATCACGATGCCACGTTTGTACCCAAGCCAATTTACATCCAAATTACTGACACTGCCTTGTCTCACAAGACAAACAGATGTAGCACCTGGATTAGGTGACAATCAAAATTCTGGATATTTGGGGTTAGCTAGTTAATGTCAAAGTCCTATAACATATTTTTGCCATTCTTGATGCAGTCCACTCTTCAAATGCTTGCCAACCTCAAAATAGAGGCTACTATAGGGTTTGCGAGGCGGATGACGCAGCAACATCTGTGCTTCGTGGGGAGTGCGATTACCTTTTTTGACATTGCAACGCACGCAAGCGGTAACAATGTTTTCCCAGGAGTCTCCCCCACCACGCGATCGCGGGATTACGTGGTCTAATGTTAGTTCATCGCCTGTATAACCGCAGTATTGGCAAGTGTGTCCGTCTCGATGCAAGATATTCCGGCGAGTCAAAGGAATTTCCTTGTAAGGAACGCGGACATAGTGACGCAACCGAATAACGGTTGGCAAGGGAAAATCCGCATAAAGTAACCTGCCGTTATGTTCAACTCGTTCTGCTTTACCTTTAATTAGCAGAACCGCAGCACGCCGCCAGCTCGTGATGTTGAGCGGTTCGTAAGAGGCGTTTAGGACTAAAACCTTCCCCATTGATTGACGCTCAAGGTATTAGTTTTACATATATTAACACGAATCTCCTCTCATTGGGAGATGAGAATAAATTATACTTCCGCGAGAATTTTAAAATTGATACAAATCAGTGCAGATAATTGCTGACAAACTTCCCAGTAGCAATTATCTGTCTGCCTTGTTGCTGCATAATCTAGGTGATATTCATCTGGAAGGCGGCGATTAAAGAACGTATATATTTTGAGCCAGGGTTTTGTTTACCTTTGCCGGATGCCTCACAGATTAAATCTTATGGATTATTGGTAAATCTTACTTACACCCAAAGATAGGGAATTGGGAGTTATGGGCGTGGGTATATTGTATTCATTCCTAAATCAAGGTTAAACTTCCTGATTAATTTAGATATACCTCGCAGGATTAGAAATCAAAATCATTACAATATTCAACAATCAAACAGTGGTGTGAGAGGAGGGTGAAAAAATGTTAAGTCGTGAGCAAGCTTCTAGCATTGCTACTAATCAACAGTGTGACACCTACGCCTGGTTTTCCCAACGTGCGTGGGTGGAAATTGATCTAGGGGCTTTGTCTTATAATATACAACAAATCAAGCAATTTTTATCACCACGTACCCAGTTAATGGCAGTAGTGAAGGCGGATGCTTACGGACATGGTGCTGTGACAGTGGCGCAAACGGTATTGCAAGCGGGTGCGAGTTGGTTGGGAGTCGCCACAGTTCCAGAGGGAATTCAACTGAGAGAAGCGGGAATTAAAGCCCCAATTTTGATTTTAGGGGCAACTTATACCCCAGAACAAATTCATGCGATCGCTCACTGGCATCTTCAGCCCACCATCGGCAGTCCCAAACAAGCTTTAATATTTTCCAATACCTTAGAAACTATTGAATATGGTTCGCCTTTGCCTGTACACATTAAGCTAGACACAGGAATGTCTAGGCTGGGTACAAACTGGGAACAAGCCGGGGAGTTTGTGCAGTTAGTAGAAAGTTTACCCCGTCTTGAGATTGCCAGTGTATATTCCCACTTAGCAACTGCTGATAGTCCTGACCCAGCTATCATGCTAGAACAACATAGAAGATTTGAGGAGGCGATCGCCCAAATTCACGCCTTGGGTATCAAAATTAAGAGTTTGCACCTAGCCAACTCAGCCGCCACCCTTACCAACAGAGGATTACACTATGACATGGTGCGCGTCGGTTTAGCGGTGTATGGACTCTACCCAGCACCACATTTACAACCGACAATCAAACTTAAACCTGTGCTGCAACTCAACGCCAGAGTTACCCACGTTAAAACCATCGCTGCGGGTACTGGTGTCAGCTACGGACATCAATTTATCGCCCCCCGTGAAATGCGCCTTGCTGTTGTGGGAATTGGTTATGCTGACGGCGTACCGCGTAATCTTTCTAACAAAATGCACGTATTAATTCGCGGTCAACGTGTACCGCAAATCGGCGCGATTACAATGGATCAGTTGATGATCGATGTTAGTACAGTGCCAGATGTGCAGGAAGGAGAAATCGTTACCTTATTGGGAGAACAAGGCAAAGAGCGAATTTTAGCCGATGATTGGGCTGAAACACTCAACACGATTTCCTGGGAAATTCTCTGTGGCTTTAAACATCGCTTGCCGCGCGTGGCAGTTATCTAATTAGGTGGAAAATTGGGGATTTGGTATGAGCAAAAAATTTTCTTTCCTAGTCCCCATTTCTCGAAAAAGTATGTTAAGCTAGTATAGTTGCTCAGGCGGATGTGGCGGAATTGGCAGACGCGCTAGATTTAGGTTCTAGTTCCGAGAGGAGTGAAGGTTCAAGTCCTTTCATCCGCATAAGTTAAAAACTAGCCATTTTTGGATATATTTGGCTAGTTTTGTGTATTTTTAAGACTTATGTAAGTGTGATAATTAAACTGTATTGTAGGGTGCGTCAGAGTTAATAATTCGCTAACAATTAACATATTTTTGACATTTAAAAACACAGGGTTTTCCATATATCCTTGACAAATTGGTGAAGGTATTGATCATACCAATAAATTATTCAGACTATTGATAGATATGGCTATATATCAATAGTGAGTCACAGATACACTCAAGGTGACAGTTAACATATATAAATTAAACACAAAATTCATAAGTGCATATTTTGGTGGAATTTTCCCAAGTTTGAGCAATGCTTGGAGAGAAACACTTGGAGAGATTTTATTGATATGGATTTATGAATTTACTCAGCCAGAAGGAATGAGTTTAGCCATGAAAAATATCAAGTGGGATAGTGGCTTTCTAAATAGCAGTGTGGCTTTATTGGGGTTATTGGGAGGAATTGTTGCTTTTGCTATGCCAACGATGGCAGCAGTAGAAGGAAATAGTTACGATGTTAGGGTTCAATCAAGCGATCGCGATAGGTTTGATGCTTGTTTTGATTTTGGTCAACGAAATAATTTAAGAATTGATGGATTAGGGGCTGTCTATGACGGGACAAATTTAGGTAGGAATAACCGAAATTGGCAAGCTGTCACTAGATCATCTTCTGTAAATGTGGGATTTAGCGGTAGAAGCACTGCCAACTTTCAAGGTCGTTCTGGAAGAATCAGTGGTAATGCAATTAATTCTAATGGCACCACTTTTACATTTGACGGACGAATTAGAAGAGATCCATGTCCTGCACTTAGAACCAGACAGACTAATCCGTTCTTGAAATAACTACCCACCGGAGGCGATCGCTTTTTCTCAATCTCCCCATCTCAGCCTTTAGCGATCGCTATGACACAGCCTTAGCCTTGCTGTAGCGGGGGGCAAATTTCCCTAACACAGCCAAAAATAATAATCCAGGTGTCAACCAATCACCCCAACGCACATATAAAGTTTTTGTCTGTCGTCGGTAAATCGTGGCTGCATGGGTTTCATAAGTATTGTATCCAGACATCCACAAAGTTTTACCATGAGGATCAACAAAGGCTGAATATCCGGTGTTAGTTGCCCTCACTGACCATCTATCAGTCTCAATTGCTCGCATGATATCCTGGGCGTGATGCTGGAATGGCATGGCAGCACTATAATGAGCATCATTGGAAGAACTGAGGATAAATTCCCCACCCGCAGCAGCTTGTCGGCGAAATACTTCAGGGAAAGCAGACTCGTAACAAATGCCGACAATTGCCCGCCCCAAGGGAGTGTCAAAGATTTGATTGGGTGAACCATGTACTTGATGTTCATCCAATGGTGATAAACGCTGAATAATCGCCCCTAAAACTTCCTCAAAGGGGATATACTCACCCAACGGTACTAATTTGGATTTGTCGTAGCGGCTGGTAATTTCACCGTCACCGTTGATGGTAAATAAACTGTTGGTGTAGCTGCGTCCCTTGCTGCCAAAAGCCCCCACCCAAGCAATTACACCTTTGTCTTTTATCGCTGAGACTAGGGGAGTCACCGCCAAATTTTTGTCAAAAAAAGGCATTGCGCCTTCTGGAGTCAAGACGGCATTAACACCTTGATTCACTAAGGTTAAATATCCCTCGGTGTAACCTCTAATGGCGCGTTGCACTCCTTCAGGCAGTAGTTTAATTTTGTTGGGAATATTTCCCTGAACTACCCCCACCTTTAAGGCGGCGGCGGTTGGTTGGGCGATGGGAGGAATGTATAATACAAAACCAATCAGGTGTAAACCAACTAATAAACCTGTGGCAACTGCTAAATATTTGTTAATGAAGCGTGAAGTCTGGTTTTGTTGGTAATTTATCCAGCCTTCCGCAATTAAACCATTGACGGCGACAATGGCGGCTGTGACGGTATTCGGCCCGGAGAGTTGACCTAGATGCAGAATTACGAGGTTATGCGGACTTTGGGTGTAAGCTAGAGAACTCCACCACAAAGGCCCGGCACTCCACAAGCTTTCTAAACCGCACCACATTGCTGTGCCGAATAAGATACGTAGTAGGGATTTTTGCAGGTTGAGACGCGACATTACACCAGCCCAAATCCCTACAAATACCCCACCCCAGAGACTAATAAATGTCCAACAAAACACGGTGATAGCTAAACTTGGCCACCAAGGCACACCCAACCAATCCATAGGATGGATGCCGGTAATCCAAAATAAGGCTACACCGTGATAACCCATACCCCAGGCTACACCCAGCAGGGGTAGGGGATAGGGATTTTTTCTGTTAGCACAAGTGATAACTAGCACCCAGAGGGGGGCTAGGGCTAGCCAAGCTAGGAACCATGCACCCACAGGGGCGACGGTTAACCCCATGACTATCCCACTGGCTAGGGAAAGTAAAAGGTAAATAGCAAAAGGGAGTATTTCTTTTACCTGTTTACTTTTTACTTTTGACTTCATTCCGCTTCTTCCACGTCGGCTGTATCGGCTGTATCGGCTGTATCAGGAGGAACTATTGCTACTCCGGTAATTGCGTCATCTTCGTCGAGTCTTTGCACTCTCACCCCAGTTGCAGAACGGGATTGTACAGAAATTGCGTTGACTGCTTGACGAATTATAATACCGCGACTTGTCACCATCATGATTTCATTATCATTGTTGACAATACCGAGGGTGGCTAATTGGTCTTTGGTTTTGCGGTTTTTGAATTTAGTCGCCATTAAACCTTGTCCAGCCCGATTTTGTAGGCGGAATTGGGCTACTGGGACGCGCTTTCCGTAACCTCCCATTGTGATGACTAATACCCAAGGGCCGATGCTGCCGTTACCTGGAACTTCTGCGGTTTCTTCGCTGGTTTCGAGTTCTTCGGTTTCGGGTTCTTCGATGTCGGTTTCGTCGGTGTTTAATGTATCGAGAATGGCGGCGGGCAGAATATCCATCCCGACTAATTCATCCCCTGGCTTGAGTTTCATGGATTTGACTCCACGAGTCGCCCTACCTAAAGGACGCAGTTGTTCGTGGTTACATCTAAAGTGTATTGCCATACCATGACGAGAACCGACAATTACGCTGTCTTCGACTCTGGCGCGACGTACCCAGCGCAGTTGATCCCCTTCTTCTAAGGAAATGGCTATTAAGCCGTTGGCGCGAATGTTGCTGAATGCTGCCAATTCGGTTTTCTTGATGTTACCGCCTTTGGTGAGCATGACTAAGTATTCTTCGCTGCTAAACTCATCAACGGGGACTATGGATGTAATTTTTTCTTCTTTGGGTATGGGTAGGAGTTGTACTATGGGGGTGCCGCGACTGGTACGTGAACCGACGGGGATTTGATAGGCTTTCAGGCAATAGACGACTCCGCGATCGCTAAAGAATAAGACGCTATCATGGTCGCAGCAAGTTAAGAAATGCTCGACTGTATCATCATCTTTGACTTTGGCGGCGGCTTTGCCTCTGGTAGCACGGCTTTGCGCCTCAAAGGTGTTGACTGGCATCCGTTTAATATAGCCTTGCTCTGTCAACAGAATAATGGCTTTTTCATTGGCGATCAAGTCGCGATCGTCAATTTCTCCTTCGGCGTGGGTGATGACTGTGCGTCGGGGTGTGGCAAAGCTGGTTTTAATTTGGCTGACTTCAGTTTCTATGATTTCTAGAATCCGTTCGCGTCGTGCCAAAATATCTTGTAAATCAGCAATCTGATTTTGCAAATCTTCGTGTTCTAAGCGGATTTTGTCAGCTTCTAAGGCTGTTAACCGCCGCAATTGCATCTGTAAAATTGCATCGGCTTGCACTTCTGAGAGTCCGTAAGTGGTGATTAACTCACCTTTGGCTGTGGGTGCATCTGGCGCGTTGCGAATTAAGTTAATAATCGCATCGAGATGGGACAAAGCAATTAGTAAGCCTTGTAACAAATGGTCACGTTCTTCGGCTTTTCGCAGTTCGTAGCGGGTGCGTCTGGTGATCGATTCGATGCGGAAATCGAGGAAGACGTTGAGAAATTGCTTGAGGGTGAGGATTTGCGGTTCGCCGTTCACCAATGCCAACATATTCGCGCCAAAGTTGGCTTGTAGTGGTGTTTGTTTATATAGGTTATTTAGCACCACACGGGGATAGGCATCTCGTTTGAGTTCGATCACGATTCTCATGCCATCGCGATCGCTTTCATCTCGAATGTCTGCTATTCCTTCAATGCGCTTGTCGTTCACCAACTCGGCAATTTTTTCAATCAGTGCGGCTTTGTTGGTTTGATAGGGTAATTCGGTGATGATGATGGCTTCTCTATCGGGACGGCCTCGCTGTTCAATGGTTTCTATGTTGGCGACACCCCGCATGGTAATGGAACCACGCCCTGTGGTGTAGGCTTCTTTAATGGCGGATGTCCCCAGAATTTGCCCCCCGGTGGGAAAGTCTGGCCCGTGGACATACTGCATTAATTGTAAATCGGTAATTTCTGGGTTGTGAATTACTGCCACTAACCCATCAATTAATTCGCCTAAATTGTGGGGTGGGATGTTGGTAGCCATGCCTACCGCAATCCCCGAAGAACCATTGAGAAGTAGTTGGGGGATACGGGAGGGTAAAACCGTCGGTTCTTGTTGGGAACCGTCGAAGTTATCGATAAAATCTACAGTTTCCGACTCTATGTCTTGGAGGAGGGCAGAACTGGTTAAAGCTTGCAAGCGACACTCAGTATAACGCATTGCCGCCGGTGGGTCATTGTCCACCGAACCAAAGTTACCATGACCGTTAATTAGAGGCGATCGCATGGAAAAATCCTGTGCCATCCGCACCAAGGCATCATACACCGCCGTATCGCCGTGGGGGTGATATTTACCCAACACTTCCCCGACTACACGGGCGCACTTCCGAAACGGGCGATCGTGGGTTAACCCTAGTTCGTGCATAGCGTAGAGGATGCGACGATGCACAGGTTTTAGACCATCCCTGGCATCTGGTAACGCCCTACCCACGATCACACTCATGGCGTATTCCAGATAAGACCGGGACATTTCATTCCGCAGATCCGTCGGGATAATCCTCTCCTGTGAGGTTGTCATAAACTAAAAAACTCCAAAAAACTTAGATTTTAGCCTTCGTACTTGACAAAGCGCAAAATAATGCAAAATTATTCCAGAATAATTGCCATATTTTGCTACAATTCTAACACAATCTTGTCTACCTCTGCCGAGGTATCTCACCCATCTATCTGACTAAAATTATGATGAAAATTTAGTTAGTTAGACTCGCTGAATTTTAATTAAAAAATAAAATGGTTTTTCACCTAACAATTTTTGTTAGTTAATTTGACCAACAGTATGTTAATTACTCAAGTAAAATCAACTATAGACATGGTTTTACTGTTTTTTGTTCCCTGTTTATCTTGACGTGTCTTTGCTAATAATGGGAATTTTGACTAACTACTTGTGTGTAGGTTTGAAAAAGTATTCAAGTAATTTTTACTGATATATAAAACATGAAAATAGCCGCAATAATTAGCATGAACAACATAAAATTAATCAATATTGAGCATAAGATTTTTTATTTAATTATTGCTGTGACTGTCATGGTTTAATTGAGAGCATGATTATGGGAGTCAAAAAGCGAAAAAAAACGTAGCGATGTTTCCTGGTAAAGCTTTTTTTCAAGACAGCAACATCAAATCTAATGCTTTAGATAGGGCAAAATTACCAATCCGATATTTTAGCCTATATTTAGAGATTTAGGGAAAAAAATCATCATGACGAAAGAAACTACTCCCAGTCAAGCCGAAAAGATGAATCCAGAAGGTGATGCCTCACAATTAAGTCCAGAAATGCGGGATAAAATTAAGCATCCACCCAAGATGGATGATGTAATTCGTGAACAATCACCAGAGGAACGTCGAGGTAATCAAGCTTTAGTCCCAGAAATGTTAGATCAGCCACGAGATGAAATCATTGGTTTCGCCGAAGAATAGGGGATGAGGGAGAATTTTGATTCAGTCACCAATGCCCAATGCCCAATGCCCAATGCCCGGCTGAGTATACAATGGCATTGATTATTTTGCTGTGAATATTTTCCTCCCTATGTTCCCTGTTATCTATTCTGATGAGTTTCTTGATCACAAAACAGGAAGATATCATCCAGAAAATCCAGAAAGGTTGACGGCGATAGTCAATGCTTTGAAAAAATCTGAGTTGGCTGAAAAACTTACTTGGCAGTCGCCGACACCCGCATCAGAAAATTTATCCTTGATGTCGCTGTTAAGCAAAGCCCATAGTCCAGCTTATATCAAGAAACTCCAAGAAATCGCCGCTACTGGTGGCGGTTATTTGGATGGTGATACTCCCGTTTCTCCCCGCAGTTATGATGTGGCGTTGTTAGCGGTGAGTGCTTGGTTGGATGGGGTGGATACTGTACTTAACTCAGAAAATCCGGCGTTTGTGTTGTCTCGTCCACCAGGACATCATGCTGAAAGTGATACTGGGATGGGCTTCTGTCTATTTTCTAATGCGGCGATCGCAGCTTTTTATGCTTTAGAACAACCCGCAGTTAACCGTGTCGCTATCCTCGATTGGGATGTACATCATGGTAACGGTACTCAGGCGATCGTGGAAATGCACCCCCAAATAGCTTACTGTTCTTTACATCAATATCCCTGCTATCCCGGTACTGGTAGAGCCACAGAACACGGTTTTCATAATAATGTGTTAAATCTTCCCGTTCCTCCCGGTAGTGATATCACAGTTTATCAGCCGTTAGTGGAACAAAAGATAGTACCGTTTTTAGCTGAGTTTCAGCCAGATTTATTAATTGTTAGTGCTGGTTATGATGCTAATGCTGATGATCCTTTAGCTAGCATCAATTTACAACCCAGAGATTATGCGGTGTTGACTGATTATTGTTTAGGAATTACACGTAAAATTCTCTTTGGCTTAGAAGGTGGTTATGATTTTGAAACCCTGGCTCAATCTGTGATTGCCACAATTGCACCTTGTCTGAGTTAAGCCCAAAGATGCCATTGCGGAAATATTTCTTCATATCCTGCCACCTGACATCATGTCCGGCTAATTACTTATGATCAGTTTTCGATGCTGATTTTTTCTCTTTTCCCGTTCCCCGTTCCCTGTTCCCTGTTCCCTGTTCCCTGTTCCCTGTTCCCTAACTTTCACTCACAACAATTTCCCAGCTAGGCGGAATATTAAGTAATGTTGCGCCCAGTCAAACAGAGATGAGGAAAAAAAAACTTAAAATTGATGACAAATTTTTGTAATTCAGCATAAATATTGAGTATTTTAGTATCTATGAACTTTCATTACAGTATGAGCAATGCCAGTGATGATTGCGGCTATCTGTCCTACAGTATCAGCGTTACAGGCAAATATTTGTGTTTTTTGCTTGGAGAATATTATCAGGATTTTTACTAAGAAATGAAGTATATAAACAGCCCAGTTTACATTACTTAATCAATCTGTGGCAGAAACACAGCTATCCAGATAGATTCATATTTTATATTGAATTTTTTAAACTAATTTATCAATTTATTTTATATATTATTCCCTGCTAAATTTAAGTATATCAATCAATAGCTTGCAAGTAAATTTGCTGATAATTTATCTGAATAATTTCTGGTTTTTTCCGAAAAATCAAGTTATATTAGCTCTTTTTTGAATTTTAATATTTTTCACTATTTTAAGAAATATTTGTGCTGGAATTTACAAGCTGTACTGGATACTAACAGTAAATAAAATGCTGAAATTTGAGCCATAAACAATTTTCAGTATTGTCTGTGACTAACTTAGGGCTAAATTCATCAAATCTTCAGAAAGAAAAAATCTTATTGGTCTGATGCAAGAGCTAAAGTTTTGTTAAGATGCAATTGCTAGCAGTTTCTCAACGGAATTTTTCACTAAGAACGTGGAGAAATAATCAATACTAGCAACACAAAGTTCAACAGGTGAAGCTATGACCACCTATATTTTTTTCGATGAAGCCTTGCGGATATTAACCAACGCCTATCTGCTGTCAGCAATACTGTTAATTGCAGCTTCTGGTATAGGGTTGGCAGTTATTGAAACCATTGAAAAGACAGGACAACGCTAAATTAACCCATAGTTCTGAAACTATATATATATTTAATTTCCAGCATCTTGGGTGGGAGTGTTCACTGTCCAAAAATCTTGGGAACACTAAATCATGAAAGTCTCACAGCCTTTCAGGTTAACCCGACAGTTAAGAACTGTAAAGGTAACTGTACGCTATTGAGACCCCCATCCAAGAGCGACTATCATGAATCTACTAGATGCAGTTCTGAGCAAAGAAACCCTAGCCCCTGAAATCCTTAGCCCAGCCGAAGCTTTTGCAGCTATCGTCTTAATGTCCACATTATGCGATAGTTATTTGAGTGATGAGCAACAGTATCATTTGACCTCTGTGTTGTCAAGGACAAAGCTGTTGAGAAATTACTCACCACAAGCAATCTATCAGCTATTACAGAAAAACTTAGATATTCTTTGGCGAGATGGTTTTAATGCCTTATTTAATCTAGCTAAAGCCTCGTTATCCCCAGAATTACGAGAAGCCGCTTTTGCGGTAGCTGCTGATTTGGTTTTGGGTGAGGGTTTAGTCACGGAAGAAGAAAAAATCTTTTTAAATGATTTATCTCAAGCTTTAGGTATTTCTCGCGATATCGCAACACAGATTTTACAGGTAATGTCAATTAAAAATCTTTGAGAGGCTGATTATCAAAATTATTTTGACTAAAGGAATGGGATACAAGCCCCGCCCTTGCAGGGCGGCTTGACTTGTGTTATGATAAATGCCGTAGACGTTTTCCACGTCAATGATAGTTTTAGAGTTTAAAGTCAAAGGGAAAACAACTCAATACGCAGCTATAGATGAGGCGATAAGAACCGCTCAATTTGTCCGCAATAAGTGTATCCGTTTCTGGATGGATAATCGTGGTGTAGGGCAGAAAGAGTTATATCGCTACAATACTGTGTTAAGGGCTGAATATCCCTTTGTGAAAGCTTTAAACTCTCATGCTTGTCAGGTAGGAGTAGAAAGAGCGTATAGCTCAATAGCTCGCTTTTATGATAACTGCAAAAAGAATATTCCCGGAAAGAAAAGTTATCCAAAATTTAAAAAGAATAACCGTTCAGTGGAATATAAAACATCTGGTTGGAAGTTGTCACAAACGAGAAAGCAGATTACTTTTACAGACAAAAAAGGAATTGGCAACCTTAAACTAAAAGGAACGTGGGATTTAAACTTCTATCCAATAGACCAGATAAAACGGGTTAGATTGGTACGTCGTGCAGATGGATATTATGCCCAATTCTTGATAAGTGTAGATAACAAAATAGAAACACAGCCGACTGGTAAAACCATTGGTTTAGATGTGGGTCTAAAAGAGTTCTACACAGATAGTAATGGGCATAGTGAACCTAATCCTAGATTTTATCGCATAGGAGAAAAACGATTAAAGTTTTATCAACGTCGTGTTTCTCGTAAAAAAAGGGCTTCTATCAACCGTAAGAAAGCTGTTAATAGATTAGGTCGAGTACACCTCAAAATAAGTAGGCAACGTATAGAACACGCTAAGAGAGTAGCGCGTTGCGTAATCCAATCTAACGATTTGGTAGCCTATGAAAATTTGAGGATTAAAAATTTAGTCAAAAATCATTGTCTGGCTAAATCTATTAATGATGCTGGTTGGTATCAATTCAGAAAGTGGTTAGAGTATTTCGGGGTGAAGTTTGGCAGAATAACTGTTGCTGTTAATCCTGCCTATACTTCTCAAGAATGTTCTAATTGTGGTGCGGTAGTTAAAAAATCTTTATCTACAAGAACCCATGTTTGTGAATGTGGTTTTGAGATGGATAGAGATTGGAATGCTGCAATCAACATTCTGAAATTGGCCTTGAGTACCGTAGGGCATACGGGAACTTGGATCTTAGATCCGAACGCTTTGGGAGATTCGACCTCTACTCAGGTTGGAGAAATCCTGTCTGAGCAAGTTGGGTCTGTGAACAAAGAATCACCGCACTTTTAGGGCGGTGAGTGTCAATTAGCCAGTCGTAAATACTCAATAGCCTATATACTATGTGTGCCAAAGAAGTTGAGCTTTTTTGGCACTACTGTTGTTTTCAGCTAGGGGTGTAGGGATGCAGGGGAAGCGGAGGAGAAAAACTAATGACCAATGACTAATGACCAATGACTAATGACCAATGACCAATGACCAATGACCAATGACCAATTTTTATGTTTGCTACTTTAACCGAACTCACTCAAGCAGTTTTAGCCCAACCTGTAAATTTAAGTGCAGCTGATTTGGCACAAGTCAGCACTGGTATACAAACAGATAGCCGTGTCATCCAACCAGGTGAAGTCTTTGTAGCTTTGCGGGGTGAAAAGTTTGATGGACACGCTTTTGTAGCAACTGCGATCGCTCAGGGTGCTATCGCTGCTATCGTTGATTTTGACTATGAAAATTCTACGCTGCCTGTATTAAAAGTAAATGATACCCTAGAAGCTTATCAAAAATTTGGTCGATGGTGGCGCGATCGCTTTCACATTCCAGTTATTGGGGTGACGGGTTCTGTGGGGAAAACCACCACCAAGGAACTCATAGCCGCAGTTTTGGGTACACAGGGTAAAGTACATAAAACCTTTGGCAATTTCAATAACGAAATTGGCGTACCCAAAACCCTGCTAGAACTGAATGCAGAACATGACTACGCCGTGATTGAGATGGCAATGCGGGGTAGAGGACAAATCGCCGAACTCACACAAATAGCACGCCCGACAATTGGCGTGATTACCAATGTGGGGACAGCACACATTGAGTTACTCGGTTCAGAAGCAGCGATCGCTCAGGCAAAATGTGAATTATTAGCCGAAATGCCCCAAAATAGTGTAGCTATTCTCAATCACGACAATCCCCTCTTACTGGCAACGGCGGCGAAGTTGTGGCAGGGGCAAGTTTTGACCTATGGTTTTTCTGGTGGTGACATTCACGGCACACTCATTGACAACGAAACTATAGAAGTTTCAGGAATCCAGTTACCCTTCCCCTTAAAAGGTCGTCACAACGCCAGCAATTTCTTAGCCGCCCTCGCAGTCGCCCAAGTTTTAGGCATCGATTGGGCAAGCCTCAAACATGGTGTAACTGTGAATATGCCCACCGGGCGATCGCAACGCTTGACTTTACCCAATGATATTGTTATCCTAGACGAAACTTACAATGCCGCACCGGAAGCTATGATTGCAGCGTTGCAGTTATTAGCAGACACACCAGGAAAGCGGAGAATTGCCGTATTAGGAGCAATGAAAGAATTAGGAGAGCGATCGCCGGAACTACACCAGCGAGTCGGTGAAAAAGTCCGAGATTTAAAATTAGACGGTTTGCTAGTCTTAGCTGACGGACAAGATGCCGAAACCATTGCCAAAAGTGCCGTAGGTATACCTTCAGAGTGCTTTACCAGCCACAGTGATTTAGTGGAGAGATTAAAGACATATATGCAAGCAGGCGATCGCTTGTTATTCAAAGCTGCCCATTCCGTAGGTTTAGATCGGGTAGTTAATCAGTTGCTGGGAGAAGGGAGTAAGGAGTAGGTATTGGCGACTGGGGCTAAGAGGAGCAGAGGGCAGCAATGCACAGAGGAGAGAACTTTTCCCGTTTCTCCCTGCTCAAAGTTTCGTTTTCTCCGCTACCTCCGCTCACTGGACAATCAACCTGGCCACGGCGGCAATTAATTCTTCAGCATGAACAGGCTTGGCTAAGTGGATTTGAAACCCGGCGGCGAGAGCTTGCTGTTGATCGTATTGTCTGGCAAAAGCAGTTAAGGCGATCGCTGGAATTTGGCCATTTTGCTCGGCTGCCCAAGTTCTGATTTGGCGAATCAACATATAGCCATCGATGTCAGGCATACTGATATCACTGACTAACACATCTAATTGGGATTGAGCTAATATTTCTAAACCTTCAACTGCGGAAGCCGCCACGCTCACCTCAGCCCCTTCTTGCTCTAGCATATAAGCAATAAAATCTCGTGAATCAAGATCATCGTCAACCACTAAAATCTTGATGGCAGCCAGCAGTGAATATTCAGGGCTGAATAATGACAGTTGATTTTGTTTATCTGTCAAATTCGAGCTATCCTCTGGCACAAGCGGTAATTGCACTGTAAACGTTGCTCCCTGAGCCTCACCCTGACTGTCTGCTGTGACAGTACCACCGTGAATTTCTACAATTTTACGGACGATAGCCAAACCCAACCCTAGCCCACCAAATTTTCTTGTAGAGCTGCTATCTGCTTGGCGGAAGTAATCAAAGACATAGGGCAGAAACTCAGGACTAATTCCCTTACCTGTATCACTGACGACAATCTGAGCATAGTCATCGATTCGTTGAAGTCGTACCTCTACCTGTCCGCCCTTCGGTGTAAATTTTACGGCATTAGAAAGGAGATTCCAAACTACTTGCTGTAAGCGAGCCGAATCACCCCTAACTTGCCCGATATTTGATTCCAAAACTGTGATGATCTCAATTGATTTTGTTTCTGCTGCTAGGCGCATTGTCTCTAGTGCTGCCGAGACTACAGCATTTAAATGAATTTTTGTAATATTCAGCACTAGCTTACCTTGTAAAATCCTGGAGATATCTAGCAAGTCTTCTATGAGTTGCACCTGTAATGTGGCATTACGCTCAATCGTGGCTAGTGCTTGAGATGTCCTGGTTTGGTCGATTTGACGGCTTTGTAACAACCTAGACCATCCCAGAATAGAATTTAGAGGCGTGCGTAACTCGTGGGAAAGGACAGCTAAAAACTCATCTTTAATCCGATTAGCTGTTTCTGCCTTAGCTCGTGCGGCTTGTTCTAACTCCAGCAAATGCGCCCGTTGTTCTAGTATTTGTTTTTGTTCGTGGATATCTGTACAAGTTCCGAACCACTTAACTACATGGCCATGCTCATCTTTAAGTGGTAAGCCTCGCGCCAACTGCCAACGATAGGAATTATCAGACGCACATTGAAATCGGTATTCATTTTCGTATACAGTGCTGCTATTTACCGCATTTACCCATACCTCATAGGCTTTGTTGACATCATCTGGATGTAATGCTGCTAGCCATCCAGAACCCAAAGATTGCTCTAATGTTAGCCCAGTATACTCACACCACTTCTGATTAAAATCAACACATTCACCGTCAGCATTAGCAGTCCACACAAGTTGAGGAATAGCCTCAGCTAAATAACGGTAGCGTTCTTCACTTTCTCTGACAACTTCTAAAAGACGCTGACGTTCGGCGATTTCTTGATGTAATTGTTCGTTAGTTTGAGTAATTTCATGGGTGCGAAGCGCAACCAAGTCTTCTAAATGATTTTGATATTTTCTCAGTTCTGCTTCTACCCGTAAACGTTCAGCTATTTGTATTTGCAATTGTTGATTCGCTTGTTCTAGTTGAGCAGGACTAGGAAGTGCTAAAGCTTTTGGTACTAAAGGGATGAGTTCGACGGCGGTAATTAAAGATATTCCGGCGGTGGCAGCTTTGACAAATCCCGATACCCAATAGGTGGGATGCCAAAGTGTCCAAACCTCTAAAATATGAGTAGTACCGCAAGCGACAATAAAACCACTAAATAACAAGAATATCCAATTAAACGGCAGATCATGCCGCTTACGAACAAAATAGAAAAGTGTAGCAGGAATAGAATAGTAAGCTAGAGCAATCAGTGCATCAGATACTAAATGTAACAAAACTAAATCTGTTTGCCATAGATAGCAGTGTCCATGTGGGATAAATGGGCCTGAGTGAAAAAAGTAAGTCCACAATTCTGCCATAGTTTTTCAGGTAAACACACTAATTTTTGAAAATTCGTAGAACTATCTCAGTTCTTCAGGGAAAAAATATTTATGGTATACAAAAAATTTTCCATCACCATTAACAATTTGTGAGCAATAAAGCTGATACAAATTAGTAATTGTGGGAAATAACAGAAAAGTTGGATGTTTCGGATGTAATGACTAGCGATCGCTTAATTTATCCCCCAGAGTTATCTTAACGATAACTTTCATCTAAAATTATTATTCTGAGAATTTTATCTGTATTTAGCTTTCCTGCTCAATTATTACTGATAAAAATCAACTTGGACGTTCTTAACCAAGCATTTTGTTAACAATTTCAGGTAAGATAAATCTCTGTGGACAGTGGATAGGGAGATACTGGGGTTGCCTACACTTGGTGTAAACATAGACCATATAGCCACCATTCGCCAAGCACGGCGGACGGTAGAGCCGGATCCGGTGGCTGCGGCCGTACTGGCAGAATTAGCGGGCGCAGATGGCATTACAGTACATCTGCGGGAAGACAGACGGCATATTCAAGACCGGGATGTGCGTTTATTGCGGCAGACAGTACGCACTCACCTAAATTTAGAAATGGCTGCTACAGATGAAATGTTGGGAATTGCCCTTGACATTAAACCCGATTATGTGACTTTAGTCCCCGAAAAACGGGAAGAAGTTACTACAGAAGGAGGTTTAGATATAGTCGGGCAAATTGCTAGAATAGGAGATATAGTTGATAAATTGCAGGGTGCTGGCATTCCAGTGAGTTTGTTCATTGATGCTGAACCTGCACAAATTGAAGCTTCTGTCAAGGTGCAGGCAAAGTTTATTGAGCTACACACTGGTAAATATGCAGAAGCCAGCGACGAAACCAGTCGTCATCAAGAATTAGCTGTGTTAGCTAAAGGGTGTGAACAAGCCATTAAAGCTGGATTGCGAGTCAACGCCGGTCATGGGCTGACCTACTGGAATGTCTACCCGGTGGCTGCGCTGCCAGGAATGGAAGAACTCAACATTGGTCATACCATCATTAGCCGAGCAGCATTAGTAGGTATGGAAAGAGCAGTGCGGGAGATGAAACAAGCGATGCGAGGGGAATAGGGAATGGGGACTGGGGACTGGGTATTAAAAATAAACTCTCCTCTGCTCCCTCCGCTCCCTCTGCCCCTCTGCCCCTCATACCCCTGCTTCCCTGCCTGCTCTAGAGGGGTTGTGACTGCGTAATCTCGAAAATCGTTGTTGGTGTGGAAGACTTCAGAAAATGTTTTGTGAAGTCAGGATACTTACCATGAACGGTTTTCTCAATTTTGAATCAGAGAATTTTGAATTGTTATGAGCGCAACACAATCTAACGAGCTTCCGCTTTGGGTACAAGACAGGGATAAAGTGATCGCTGCTAGCACTAATGTTCAGTGGCGGTATGGTACTGCACCGGATTATACTCGCTCTAAAGAGAATCTAGCCAAAGAAAGCACACGCAATCATGTTGAGGGTTCACTAGAGGCGATCGTGCAGAACTTAGTGAGAACCTTTGAGATGGAGGTATCTTTCAAAACCAACCCACAGCAGTGGTTGTCAGTGGTGAACGATAAGTTTCGCATCACTACCAATGGCGGTAAAGAGTTTACAGCCGCAGATGTATCCGTCCAAGGTACTTACAATGTATTCATGGGGGATTCTGAGCATTACAAAGCCTCTGAAGAAACTTTTGAAACATCTGGTCATCTCTTCCATAGCACCTTTCCCCAAGGTTTCCCTTGGGAAGTGTTGGAAGTTTATTCAGGCCCCCCAGTTGTTACCTTTAAATGGCGGCACTGGGGACATTTTCAAGGCTCATATAAAGACTATGCTCCCACGGGTGAGACAGTAGAAATTATCGGCTTGAGCGTTGCCCATGTCACCGATGACTTGAAGATTGTGTCCTTGGAACACTACTTTGACAACACCCTGTTTTTAGAAAAGTTAACAGCTGGTGGTAAAGTAGCTGCTGACAACCAAGGTAAAGGTTGCCCGTTTAGTTCTTGGTTCAAAAAATCCCGCTAGAGTTAGTACATATAGGGGTACAGTAGTCATACTGTACCCTGCGACGATTTAATTAAAAACTACAGGATGAGAATGCAAACATACTATTACGTTTTGGCCAGCCGACGCTTTTTATTACAAGAAGAACCGATGGAAGAAGTGCTAAAAGAACGCACCCGTCATTATCACGAACAAGAAAAAGAAATTGATTTTTGGTTAGTACCACAACCAGCGTTTTTAGAAGCTCCTGAAATGGCAGAAATCAAAGCTAAGTGTCCTCAACCCGCAGCTGCGATTATTTCTACCAATCAGCAATTTATTACTTGGTTGAAATTGCGATTAGAATACGTGATTACTGGAGAATTTCAAGCTCCTACTGGAACAATTCCTGATGCTTTGGCATCTCTGGCTTCAGTGTCTTGAGTGATTAGTCATTAGTCATTAGTAATTAGTCATTAGTCATTAGTCATTAGTCATTAGCTCGTTTACTATTGACTATGGACTAATGACTCTTCACTAAAAATCTTGAAAATTCGCTTATGCGTGCTAATTCTGTGCAGAAACTTGCCACTTTATCCAGTGTATTCGGACTAGCGATCGCGGGGGTGATGGGTAGCATAAATTCTGTCAAAGCCCAAACTTCCCTTCCTGTGTGTCAACCTCCCAAGGTTGGGGAGTACCTATTGCTGGTAGTCAGTCCCACCACCGAGAATCAGCAGCAGTTACGTAACGCCTTACCCAATGAGATTAAAACTACTACCTGCCGATATCTCAGTGATACGGTAACGCGCATCGGGGGATTTAGCAAAATTGATGATGCTAACCGTTGGGCTAGGTATATCAACATGATTGTAGGTTTGTCTGCCATTATCACTACTAGACCTGGGGAAGTAGCAGCACAGACAACTACCACAGTACCCTTTAATCCCCAACGTCTAGGGCAGGGTTTTGCCGTATTAGTGGATTATTTTAACCGTCCAGAACTTGCAAATAGCGTTCAACAGGTAGTAGGCGGTAATGTTGGTCTTGCTTCCTTTGGACAAAAACCCTACTTGCTGGCAGTTTATACGACTAACCAACAAGAAGCTTACAACACATTACAGAAACTCAACGATCGCGGTTTTATTGCTGTCTTAGTAGATAGCAGTAAAGTCATGTTACTGCGATCAGTTGTGCGGGTACAGTAAGTCATTAGTTATTAGTCATTAGTTGTTAGTGAACTAACTATTTATTGACTATGGACTACTAACTAATAAAGACCTAGCTAATAAAGAAATCGTCACCCCTAAAGCGGAACCTGCTATGACTTGTACAGGTGTATGTCCTAGCAATTCCTTGAGCCTGTCTTGGTTAAAATCTGGTTTTTCCCGAAATAATTCATCAATCATTTGATTGAGGATGCGGGCTTGTTTACCAGCTGCTTGGCGAACACCGGCAGCATCGTACATAACAATAATCGCAAAAACTGTAGCCAAGGCAAAGTCTGGCGATGCCCAGCCAATGGTTTGTCCAATACCAGCAGCCAGAGCCGTCACCAAAGCTGAATGTGCGCTGGGCATCCCTCCAGTTGTCACTAGAACGCGTACATTCAGTTTACGGTGTTGAACTAGCTCAATTACTAGCTTTAAAGCTTGAGCTACAAAACAAGCTACCAGAGCCACCACTAGCACCCGGTTGTCTAAAATCTCGCCTATGTCCTGCATGGTATTTTGGTTCGGTTAGTCGATATTAGCAGTAGTGATGTTTCCAGAGAGAAGGTTGAGGCTTCAATTCAAAATTCAAAATTCTCTCATTCAAAATTCAAAAAATAATATCATCCCTCCGATTTAGGAAAATAAATTTGTTTTGGTAGGACTACATACTCAAGACAAAGCTTTGCCCACCATGATGAGTTGGAATGGATTTTTGAATTGAATTTTGAATTTACCCAGAGCTAATCTAATGATTGCGACTGGTAATGAAATGAGCCAGTGCTTGCAGAGGTTGTGCTGATTCCCCGAATGGTTCTAGTTCTGCACAAGCGGCTGTAATTAGCTCTTGGGCTTTAGCACGGGATTGTTCAATACCCCAGAGACTAGGGTAGGTGACTTTTTGGGCGATGAGGTCTTTACCGGCGGTTTTGCCTAATTGCTCTTGGGTAGCTGTGACATCGAGAATATCATCAATAATTTGAAATGCTAGCCCGATGTTTTGGGAATAACGCGAGAGTCTTTGAACATCTGCCGATGATGCACCCGCTAAAATTCCCCCACAGACAACACAGGCTTCCAGAAGGGCGGCTGTTTTATGGTTATGGATGAAGTTGAGAGTTTCTAGAGAAATATCTGACTTACCCTCTGATTCTAAGTCCACTACTTGACCACCCACTAAGCCGGCTGCTCCTAATGCGCTTCCTAAACGAACAATTACCTGTAAGACACGCTCCCTAGAGACGCTTTCGGGGGTTTGGCTGGCTACGAACTCAAAAGCATAAGCCAATAAACCATCACCGGCTAAAATCGCAATGTCTTCACCATAAACTTTGTGATTTGTCAACCTACCGCGACGATAATCATCATTATCCATTGCGGGCAGGTCATCATGAATCAATGACATGGTGTGGATCATTTCCACAGCACAAGCTGTGGGCATTGCCATTTCAATTGTACCGCCCATCATTTCACAGGTAGCTAGGCAGAGAATGGGACGCAGACGCTTACCTCCAGCTAACAGCGAGTAGCGCATTGACTCGTAAATTTTTTCTGGGTAAATGACTGGCATAGATTGATCTAAAGCCGCTTCACAGAGTTTTTTGCGCTCTTTGAGATAAGTTTCTAGGTCAAATGTGGCTTTTTCTGGCATCTTCTGAAGGTTATCAGCTGCTACCATTCTTACAATTCCTTAAATTTTTGGCTTTTGGCTGTTTTTGATATACGTCACAATTTTATGATGCTCTGGAACCAAAAGATTAACTCAGACTTGAGTCATTCAGGAAGTTAAATGATAAATGATGAGTTATGTTAATTTTCATAATTTTTTATTTACCATTTAAAATTCCTTTCTCCTTTGCTGTTTTTAAATAGCTAGCAAATGTATTTTCTAACAACACTGCCACAGTCATGGGGCCGACACCGCCAGGAACAGGGGTGATGTAGTCCGCGACTTGAGCGGTTGCTGCAAATTCCACATCGCCAACTAAGCGACTTTTGCCATTAGCATCGGTGACGCGATTTATCCCCACATCTACCACAACCGCGCCTGGTTTCACCATCTCAGCAGTAATTAAGCCGGGAATACCAACGGCGGTGACGAGAATATCAGCATTTTTGGTAATGGTGTTGATATCTTGCGATCGCGAGTGGGCAATGGTAACAGTAGCATCAGCGTCTAATAGCATCAAGCCCATCGGCTTACCCACTAAAATACTTCGTCCTAGCACTACAGTATGTTTTCCCGCCAAGGGAATTTCATACTCTGCTAATAGCCGCATGACTCCCGCAGGTGTACAACTGCGTAACCCAGCTTCACTGCGTACCAATCGCCCTAAATTCACGGGATGCAGTCCGTCAGCATCTTTATCTGGTGCTATTTGATGCAGTAACTTCACCGCATCTAAATGTTCTGGTAGCGGTAACTGTACGAGAATACCATCTACCTGTTCATCTTCGTTGAGTGCGGCAATCACATCCTCTAATTCTTCTTGGGTGGTTTGTTGCGGAAAGTGTTTACCAAAAGAAGCAATACCCACCTTAGCGCAAGCTTTTTCTTTGTTGCGGACATAAGCAGCCGAAGCTGGGTTATCACCCACCATCAACACCGCTAACCCAGGAGGACGACCGATTTTAGCTTGTAATTCTTGGATTTGTGAAGTTAGTTGTTGCTGGATTTTTGCCGCTAAAGCTTTACCATCCAAGATTTTCGCAGTTCTAGTTTCCATAAGCATCCCCAGTTTTACTTGATTTAATTTATCTACAGCCAACTCAACAGTTAGAATAACTCTTGCTTGTAGATTATTATGGCGTTGTCGTCTGATAATGTAGCGTCTTTCTATGTTCTCGTATAGGGGACTCTTGACTCTTGACTCTTGACTGGGGAGATGAGGAAGCGGAGGGAGCGGAGGAAGTAGGGGAAGTAGGGGAAGTAGGGGAGAAAAACTAATGACTAATGACTAATAACTAATGACTAATAACTAATGACTAATGACTAAATTGGTGAGTTTTATGCAAAAAGTGCAAAATTTTTACCTAGGATTTACTTTACTGTGTGTCGTAGGACTTTGTAGCTGTGCGCCTTTAAATGTGTCTGGTTGGGAAACCAATAACATTAGTTTTGCTGCTAATGTCACTCCCATTCGGGAACTTAAATCAAAAGCAGATAAAAAACAGACAGTACGTATCCAAGGTACAGTGGAAAAGCAAGTACCTTTAGTGCAACGATGGGCATATATGATTAATGATTCTACTGGTACTGTCTGGGTTGTGTCTAATAAGAATAATTTCACAGAGGGACAGTCAGTAGTCATTAAGGGGAAGGTGCTATATAAAAGCATTGCGATCGCTGACCAAGATTTTGGGGAAGTTTATCTAGAACAGGAGTGATAATATTTACATAAGCTCTGGTAAGCATGAAATATGAATAACAAAAAAGTTCATGTAGCGATCGCCATTCTTTACCAAGATAATAAATTTTTGATGCAGTTGCGGGACAATATCCCCAATATCCCCTACCCTGGTCATTGGGCGTTGTTTGGTGGTCACATTGAACCGGGTGAAACTCCAGACATAGCAGTAAAGCGAGAAATTTTAGAAGAAATCGGCTACAATTTACCGCCTTTTTTTGAATTTGGCTGTTATCCCGATGAGAGAGTTGTGCGTCATGTCTTCCATGCACCTTTGCTGGTGGAATTTGATCAACTGGTGTTAAATGAAGGCTGGGACATGGCACTATTGACACCAGCAGATATTAGTAAAGGTAAATTTTATTCACCACAAGCAGGAGAAGCCAGACCTTTGGGATCTGTAGCACAGAAAATATTATTGGACTTTATTCGGCAATAGTTATTAGTCATTAGTTGGGAATAGGGCATTGGGCATTGGGCATTGGATTTTCCCCACTGCTGCCTTGTCTCCCTTGTCCCAGTCCCCAATTGCCATTTGCCAAAAATTCTTGAATTTTGAATTTTGAATTTTGAATTGATTTGTCCCCAGTCCCCATTCCCCACATAACAGGCAAAATAAAGTTAGAACTTATGTGGAGTCACCAGTAAATGCAAACAGTAAACAAATGGCCACGATGGTTGACTGTGGGGCTGGCGTTTCCTATTGTTATTCTCAACGGTTGGCTATTAATTCAGGTTGTACACTATTTTCAACCTTTGGTGAGTGTTTTTGTATCTGCCGTCCTGTTGGCTTTTGTTTTAGATTATCCCATCCAGTTTTTTCAAAGCCGTGGGGTACAGCGTAACTTGGCGATTGGTGGGGTGTTATTGTTAGCTGTGGTGATTTTGGTAGGCTTAGGTCTGACTTTATTGCCATTAATCATACAGCAACTCAATGAGCTAGTGAATGTTCTGCCCAATTGGATTGATTCAGGGGTGCAGCAGCTAGACGCTTTCCAAAATTGGATAGCTACACAAACAGTCCCGGTGAATTTGAGTAGTTTGGTGACGCAGGTTTTAGAGCGATTGTCTAACCAATTGCAGTCTGTTACTGGTAAAATATTAGGCTTGGCTTTCGATACTATCGGCGTTGTGGTTAACGTGGTGCTGGCGATAGTGTTGACTACCTATATGGTACTGAATGGCGATCGCTTATGGGATGGTGTCTATCAATGGTTTCCCGTGAACATCGGGGCTAAAGTCCGGGAAATACTCAGAGAGGATTTTCATAATTATTTTATCGGTCAAGCTACCTTGGGTGCTGTCTTAGCGTTAACGGTGACTTTGGCTTTTGTAGCGTTGCGTGTTCCTTTAGCTTTACTTTTTGGACTTGCTATTGGTTTTTTCTCGCTGTTTCCTTTTGGTACAGGTATCGGTATTGGTCTTGTTAGTTTATTAGTTGCTTTGGAAAACTTTTGGCAAGGTGTGGAAGTTTTAGGGGTTGCTGTTGCTATTGACCAAATTAATTCTAATTTTATTGCTCCTCGCATTTTGGGTAATTTAACTGGTTTAAATCCTGTTTGGGTGGTGGTTTCTTTGTTGTTGGGTGCTAAATTAGGTGGGGTTTTAGGTTTGTTGGTTGCTATCCCTACGGCTAGTTTTATTAAGGATATTGCTGATAGTTGGCGGGCTGGAGAATTTCATCGGGTTGAGAATACTGAGGCGGACTCTGGAAGGGTTGAGGGTGAGGTTGTGGTGACTAATAGTTGAGAGGAGGAGGAAGAGAATTAAACGCGGAGGGGCGCGGAGGTAACGCGGAGGGGCGCGGAGTTTTTTTTATGTTTGGTTACGTGAAGTTAGGAAGGATCATAAAATTTTGATTTTTGATCAGATTGCACATCACGTTATTATTAATGGTTGTGGATTCTACTGCTGTAATTCTGAACATTTCTCATGATAGCTAACCAACAAACCACAATTATATCTCTGCACATCACGCTAAACCTATCATGTTAAACCACAGTTAGCTTAAGTGATAAGCCAAGTAGGATAAGCCAATGGAAGGTAAAAGATTTATTCATAAATTACGATTAGAAAATTTTCTTTCTTATGGAAGTGAGGGGGAAGATATTGAGCTACAACCATTAAATGTGTTAATTGGGCCTAACACTTCTGGTAAGTCAAATTTAATTGAAGCAATTGGAATTTTAAAAGCAACACCTACAGACTTACCTGCTCCTTTTCGGCAAGGTGGAGGAGTTACTGAGTTTCTTTGGAAAGGTGGACAAGAAAATCCAGTAGCTAAAATAGATGTTACTTTAAATTATCCACAAAGACCCCAAAATTTACGTTATCAGTTGAGCTTGACTGCAACTGGACAAAGACTAGAGCTAGTAGATGAAGTTGTAGAAAATGAACAAAAATATCCAGGGGAAGATGATGTCTATTTTTTCTATCGTTATCAAAGTGGTCATCCTGTTTTAAATGTTAACAAAATAGAGGATAATGGAGAACGATTTAAACGTTATCTTCGCCGAGAAGATTTGAGTCCAGAACAATCTGTTTTATCTCAAAGGAAAGACCCAGAACTTTATCCAGAACTCTCTTATCTTAGTACAGAATTTTCTAATATAGGTTTATATCGTCATTGGCAGATGGGACGATACGCAGAACCAAGGAATGCTCAAAAAACCGATTTGCCTGAGCATCCTTTACTAGAAGATGGGAGTAATTTAGGATTAGTTTTAAACAATTTACAGCACAGACTAGGTACTAGAAAAATTCTTGATAAACTGAAAAAATTTTATGATGCTGCCGAAGAACTGAGTGTCAGAATATATGGGGGTACTGTACAGATATTTATTCGTGAAGAGAATTTTATTCAACCAATTCCGGCAAATCGTTTATCTGATGGTACACTGCGTTATTTATTTTTAATTGCTTTACTGCTTGACCCTACTCCACCGCCACTAATTTGTATTGAAGAACCAGAAATAGGTTTACATCCAGATATTTTACCTACTATTGCTGAAATGCTAATTGAAGCATCTCAGAGAACACAATTAATTATTACAACTCATTCTGATGCTTTAGTTTCGGCTTTGAGTGAATATCCTGAATCAGTGTTAGTTTGTGAACGAGATGAAAAAGGCTCTCATCTTCGTCGGCTTGAACCAGATAAACTGAAGAATTGGCTGGAAAATTATTCTCTGGGTGACTTGTGGCGGATGGGTGAAATTGGGGGAAATCGATGGTAAAAGAGGTGCGAATTTATGTAGAAGGTGGTGGGGATGGTAAAAACACAAAAGCATTAATTAGGCAAGGATTAAGTCAATTTCTCAAGCCTCTGGTTGAAGTTGCAAAAAGTAGAAAGATTAAATGGAGTATTATTATGTGTGGTACTCGTAATCATGCTTTTCGTGACTTTAAAAATGCTTTAAAAGACCATCCAGACGCATTGAATATATTGTTGGTTGATGCAGAAGCACCTGTGAATGTAGAGTCACCTTGGCAACATTTGAAGTCGAGGGATAATTGGGATAAACCTTTAGGAGTTGATGACAGTCAGTGTCACTTGATGGTGCAAGCAATGGAGGCTTGGTTTATTGCTGATATTGCAACTCTCACAAAATTTTACGGTAAGGGTTTTAAAGAAAATGCTATTCCCAAATCTTCTAATGTAGAAATTATTGCTAAAGATAACTTAGAACCTAGTCTAAAGAATGCTACTTGTAATACTACAAAGGGAGAGTATCACAAAATTAACCATGCCTCTAAGCTGCTGGAATTGCTAGATGTGACTACTGTTCGTCAAGCTTCGACCAAGTGCGATCGCCTATTTACTACTTTACAAGAAAAAATGGAATCATAAGAAAATCTTAAACATAGGTGTAGCATGGTCGCTAGCATCCCCCGAAATTTTCACAGCACGTTATCATGGGATGTTGTGGCTTTTCTGTGCGTAAATCCTAGCATCTATCCTATGACTGTTTCTCACTCTGACATCCAGCCAACGGAACCAAATCATTCTACTGCACCGCATACGGACACGCGACAGGTTGACCGCAGTAAGTTGAGTAAGATGTATCAGCACTATGTTGAGGTGAAGGATAAGTACCCTCATGCGTTGTTGCTGTATCGGGTGGGAGATTTTTTTGAGACGTTTTTTCAAGATGCGGTTACGGTAGCGCAAGAATTGGAATTAGTTCTTACCAGTAAGCACGGTGGCGAAGTTGGGCGTGTGGCGATGACTGGTGTTCCTCACCACGCTTGGGAACGCTACACTACCCTATTGGTGGAAAAGGGTTATGCTGTGGTGATTTGCGACCAGGTGGAAGATGCTTCTGAGGCGGTGGGTTTGGTGCGTCGGGAGGTGACACGCATCCTCACCCCAGGCACTTTGTTAGAAGAAGGAATGTTAAAATCTAGTCGCAATAATTACTTGGCGGCTGTGGTAATTGCGGGGAATCATTGGGGTTTGGCTTATGCAGATATCTCCACGGGGGAATTTTTCACGACTCAAGATAGTAATTTAGAACTTCTCACTCAAGAATTGATGCGGTTGCAACCGGCTGAGGTGTTAGTGCCGACGAATGCGCCTGATTTGGCTAGTTTGCTGCGTCCGGGGGAAACTTCACCCCATCTACCAGAATGTTTACCGCCATCTTTTTGTTATAGTTTGCGATCGCAAGTCCCTTTTTCTCAAGGTGAGGCTAGAAGTAAATTATTGCAGACATACAAGGTGCGATCGCTTGAAGGTTTGGGTTGTGACCATCTCCCCTTGGCAGTACGGGCGGCTGGGGGTTTACTAGAATACGTAGAAGATACCCAAAAAGAAAACCGTGTTTCTCTACAAAGACTCAGAACCTACACCATCACCGACTATTTAATTGTAGACCAGCAAACCCGCCGCAACTTAGAAATTACTCAAACTGTCCGCGATGGCACGTTTCATGGTTCGCTGTTATGGGCTTTAGATAGAACTAGCACCGCAATGGGTAGCCGGGCTTTGCGGCGATGGTTGTTACAACCGCTACTTGATATTAAAGGGATTCGCGCTAGACAAGATACAATTCAAGAATTAGCTGACAATACACCTCTACGTCAGGATTTACGGCAATTATTACGGCAGATTTACGACTTAGAACGTCTCACAGGGCGCACCACTTCCGGGACTGCTAACGCTAGAGATTTAGTAGCTTTGGCTGATTCTCTGTGTCGTTTACCAGAATTAGCCCGTTTGGTGGCTGATGCGCGTTCCCCCTTCCTGAAAGCTTTGCAAAAAGTCCCGCCAATTTTAGAAGAAGTGGCGCAGAATATCCGCGCCCACATTGTCGAATCACCACCAATACATCTCAAGGATGGCGGCTTAATTCGTGCGGGGGTAAACCCACATTTGGATGAACGCAAGGCGACGGTGGAAGCAGATCAACAATGGATTGCTAATTTAGAAGTCGATGAACGAGCTAGAACAGGTATCCCCACCCTCAAGGTAGGATTTAATAAAACCTTTGGTTACTATATTAGTATTTCTCGCGCCAAAGCTGACCAAGTACCGAGTAATTACATCCGTAAGCAAACCCTGACGAATGAAGAACGGTATATTACCCCAGAACTGAAAGAACGGGAAGCCAGGATTTTAACTGCCAGGGATGATTTAAATCAGTTGGAATATGAGATTTTTGTGGCTTTGCGGGAAGAAGTCGGAACACAAGCCGAAGCAATTCGCAACCTGTCGCGTGCTGTCGCTGCGGCTGATGTGTTGTGTGGTTTGGCGGAGTTAGCAGTACAGCAAGGTTACTGTCGTCCTGAAATGATTCCCGGACGAGAATTAGCTATTGTTGAAGGTCGTCATCCGGTAGTCGAACAGTCTTTACCTGCGGGGTTTTTTGTGCCTAATTCTACTGAATTGGGATGTAGTGAAAATATCCCACTCCCTGACCTAATTATCCTCACAGGGCCAAACGCCAGTGGTAAAAGTTGCTATCTGCGTCAGGTGGGACTAATTCAGTTAATGGCGCAAATTGGGAGTTTTGTCCCGGCTAAGTCGGCGAGGTTGGGAGTGTGCGATCGCATTTTTACCCGTGTCGGTGCAGTTGATGATTTAGCTACGGGTCAATCTACGTTTATGGTAGAAATGAATGAAACGGCAAATATTCTCAACCACGCCACAGCTAAATCTCTAGTTTTATTAGATGAAATTGGGCGAGGAACAGCTACCTTTGATGGACTTTCTATTGCTTGGGCGGTAGCAGAATATTTAGCTACAGAAATCAAAGCTAGAACAATTTTCGCCACACACTATCATGAATTAAATGAATTAGCCGCGATGTTGCCCAATGTGGCTAATTATCAAGTAACTGTCAAAGAATTACCCGACCAAATTATATTTTTACACCAAGTTCAACCGGGAGGTGCTGATAAATCTTACGGAATTGAAGCGGGAAGGTTAGCAGGTTTACCAACTGTGGTAATTCAACGAGCAAAACAAGTTATGGGACAAATAGAAAAACATAGCAAAATTGCTATTGGTTTAAAGAATTTAGAGTAAGATTTCTGACAAATACAGAGGTGTAGTAGAGAAAAAATCATGACTAATGACTAATGACTAATGACTAATGACTAATGACTAATGACTAATTTTATGTTTGAACAACAACCGCAAAACTTACGCCAAAAAGTCCAAGAATTAGCTTTAGAAGCCATCAATAAATCAGAACCAACAGCATGGTTTGAAACTTTATACGCTTCAGCTAACGGTGATACAGAACAAATTCCTTGGGCAAAATTAACACCTCACCCCTATCTACAAGATTGGTTAAATAATCATCAACCAATTACCACGGGGAAAAAAGCGTTAGTAATTGGGTGTGGTTTAGGAGATGATGCAGAAGCTTTAGCAAAATTAGGATTTACAGTTACAGCTTTTGATATTTCTCCAACGGCTATTGCTTGGTGTAAAAAGCGATTTCCTAACTCAAAAGTTAACTATGAAATTGCCGATTTATTAGCAATTCCTTCACAATGGCGTTTAGCTTTTGATTTTGTATTTGAATGTCGAAATATGCAAGCGTTACCTTTGAGTTTACGTCCTGCTGTTATCTCCTCCGTTGCTTCTGTGGTTGCGCCTGATGGGACTTTATTAGTAATTACTCGTGTGCGGGATACAGAAGAAGCACCATCTGGCCCCCCTTGGCCATTATCTGATTCTGAACTTGCCCAATTGGAAAGTTTGGGATTAGCAAAAATTGACGCTATGCAGTTTTTAGAATCTCAGGAAACTGAGGTTAAACAGATGAGGATTGTATATCAAAGAGGTTCTAATTAATCTTTGAAACATGAAATTGTAGTAGTGTGGCAAGCTTTAAATGTTGCATTAAAACTCTCATTTTATCATTTATGTTTGTACCTCATTTATGTGCAACCTGCTGTAGTTTTAAAATGCGGTTTTTGAAAGTTACGGAGTTAATTTTGAATGAGAGAATTTTGAATTGTTTATTACCTACCTCGTTCCCGTTCTAAATCATCGATGACTTTTTGCATATACCATTCTTCTGTCATCCCTGGATAGTAATCTTTTTTCTGTTCAATGAATCTTTGAGCAATTTCCCAATATCCCCCAACTAGGCGTAGAAGTCGCTGACGCAAGATGTTAAATTTTTGCTGTTTGGCTTCGGGAACAGATTTCTGAATTTGTTGCAGACTATCTAAAACTTGTTGATGATTTTCCCAGTCTTCTTGTTCACAAAAAATGCTGATGGCTTTTTGATAATCATCTACAGCATTTTGCATTTCTTCTAAAAAAGTATAGGTGATGCCACGATTGTAGTAGGCTTGGGCATCATTGGGGTTAATTTGCAATGCTTGGGTGTAGTCAGAAATTGCACCGAGATAATTACCCATTGCGCGATAGGTGTTACCTCTGGCAACATAATTTAAAGCGTCTTGGGGTTGAATTTGGATAGCTTGATTAAAATCCGCGATCGCACCTTGATAATCACCTAATAAAGAACGTGCTTTTCCTCGGTTACGGTACACTATCGCATCTTGAAAGTTTAATTGTAGAGCTTGGTTAAAATCTGCGATCGCTTCTCGATAATTCCCCAGTTTACAACGCACCACGCCCCGACAGCAATACGCCTGAGCATCTTGGGCATCGGCTTGTAATATCCAATTTAAGTCAGCAATGGCTTGCTGAGTATCTCCCTTTTCGGCTTTGTCTAAAAGTTGGCTAAAATAGTCCTGAACCGATGTCATCGGCGCAGTTTTAGCAACTACTGGCTGTGTAACTGGTTTAGCTGGGGGTTGTAACTGTTTAATTAGTTCTAAGCAGCGACGACAATTTTCTGTATCTTTTTGCTGTAAGTATAAATCTGCGGCTTTTTTAAAACTAGCGATCGCATCTTGAATATAACTCTGTTTGCGTCGCACTATCCCCCGTAACTCATGCGCCGCAGCATAATTGAGATTTAACCGAATCGCCTTGTCTACATCTTCTAACGCCCCTGGTAAATTTTTCAATGCTAATCTAGCTAAAGCGCGACAGTAATATGCTGTCACACTCTCAGGATTTATCTTGATAGCTTCTGTATAATCAGAAACAGCCTGAATAATTGCCCCGGAATCATAATATGCTAAACCCCGTTTTAAGTAAGCTTCGGCATAATAAGGAGTGAATTGTATAGCCAAGCTAAAATCCTCAATAGCTCCAGCGTAGTCTTTTTGTTGAGCTTTTTCTAGTCCCTGATGGTAAAAATCGTTATTCATAGCTATTGTTTACCTGATTCAGTGAGTTATTAGTCACATATCTTTAATATTCACCGTAAATATCAATTATTCCTAAATTACACTATGAAAATTAGAACTATCACTACAGGTATATCATTAGATTCACCCCAAGACACAGCCAAGCTGAAAATAGCTGCTGATTTTAACCAAACAGCACAGGAAATTTTTCAATCCCAAGGTTACGAAGTGCAAACTACGAGAATAGCGACTAACTCCTGGGAAGAATATCTTTTAGGTTTACCTCCAGCTAAAATTATTCAAGAAATTCAAGCTTTAGAAACATTGTGTCAAAGTTTGAAGGTGAATTTTTTCAATATTGGTTATGCTAGCACTCCCGAAACTATAGAGATAATTCCCGACATCAACAAACATACATCTATAGTTTACTGCTCAAGTAAAATTGGTAATCATTTTGAAAACGCGAGAGAATCAGCCCAAGCGATTAAACGCATCTCTCTAGAGACTGAAAACGGCTATGGTAATTTTCGTTTTTGTGCTGGGGCTAACTGTCAGCCAGGTATCCCCTTTTTCCCGACATCTTATCATGTAGGTGAAACATCTTTTGCGATTGGTTTAGAGTTAGCTGACTTAGTAATGCAAGCATTTGTACAAGCTGATGATATTCCAGAGGCGGAAAATCAGCTACAAATAATTTTAGAAAAAGAAGTTAAGAAAATAGAAGCGATCGCCTACAATATCTCTAAGCAATTTCCGATAAAATTTTCTGGTATAGATACATCTCTCGCACCATCGTTAGATAAAGACAATAGTATTGCTTTCGCCTACGAAAAATTACTAAATGGTAAATTTGGGAATTCTGGAACTTTAGCAATTTCTGGGATGCTAACGCGAGTCTTAAAAAGCATACCTGTAAAAACCTGTGGTTATTCTGGCTTAATGCTACCAGTTTGTGAAGATATCGGATTAGCAACTAGAGCCAACGAGCAAACTTATGATATTACCAATTTATTGCTATATTCAGCCGTTTGTGGTTGTGGATTAGATACCGTACCCATTCCTGGGGATATTTCCATAGACAAGATTACATCCATATTAATAGATATGACAACATTAGCCTTTAAACTCAACAAACCACTCTCAGCCAGATTATTTCCCATCCCCAATAAACAAGCAGGGGAAATGACGGATTTTAATTCCCCCTATCTTGTAGATTGTCAAATCTTTGCAGTTAATTAAACTGGGGCATAAATCAATTAAAAATACCCTACGGGTGAATCCTACGGATACGCTGCGCGTTCGCTACGAGACGCAAGCTAAAAAATTCAAAATTGGGATTATTGACTGTTGATTTTTGACTAGATAGAAGTTATTTTCCCCTGCTTCCTCATCCCCCCTACACCCTGCTTCACTCAGTCAACAAACTCGGAGAAGTCAGCACAAAAACATCCCTGATTCCCTGCGCTGGAGTTTGCGGTTTAATAGGAGTGGTAAAGTGGAAAAACTCATGGTCATTGACTAATAACAACTCTCCAGGATGGAGAATCTTGCTAAATACAGGCTTCTCTTTTTTAGCAGTATATAAATGTGTTTCTCCGCCCAGAATATTGTCTCTATGCACAGAAAAAATCCCAATAAAATCAGTACCATCTTGATGGATACCTTCAGGTGCGGGATTACCAAAATTTTCAGGAGTGCAAATAGTTCTGATTTGATGCACACCAATCTCTGCTTCTGGATGGAGTTTACAAGAGTCAGTAAATGCCAAAACTAACTTTTTAAAACTATCAAGTTCAATTAAAGCATCTTCTAATTCAGCAAACTCTCGTTTAACATCACCTAACAAGGGATTGTATTCTTTACTTTGCAAAAGATATCCATGAGGTAGTTTAACTAATTTTTCACCTGCAACCGTAAACCGTGAGAGTCTTCTTAAACGGTATTTACCTTTAATATAAGGATCAACAGGCAAATTATTAAAAAACGGTTGAAAATCTGCTACATTAATTGAATTTACCTTTCTTAAGGTAAACAGAAAAGCATATTCTAATTCTGTAATTACCCCGACTCTTTGCATAGGAATTTTCTCCTTGCAGTGGCATTTTCCCCATTTTGGATGTATGGGGGGCTGATACCACCGAGTATAGGCGACTTTTTAGCAAACTGTCGTTAAAATAACTACAAAAATTGACAAATTGTGATAGAAGCCTGACGTAAATACTGCCGAATGATTGAGCATCAAGATTGAGAGAGCGCGGTTAGCTGTATATTGAGATTTCATCTGGTTAACAGTACCCAGTTCCCCATACTCAATTCCCGAAAAATGACTGATTGGCTTTACCGTTACCCCACCTTATATCCTGGTATACTACTCAAACGTTACAAACGCTTTTTTGCTGACGTACAATTAACTACTGGCGAAATAGTAACAGCACACTGTCCGAATACAGGCCCCATGACAGGAGTATCAACACTTGGTAGTGCGGTACAACTGTCTAAAAGTAATAACCCTAACCGCAAATTAGCTTATACCTTAGAAATAATTGAGGTAAACGATAACCAACCGACATGGGTAGGAGTAAATACAGCCTTACCAAATCAGATAATCAAACTAGCATTAACAAAACACCTATTTCCAGAACTAGGTAACTACAACCAAGTTAAAAGCGAAGTAGTATATGGACAAGATAAAAAAAGCCGAGTAGATTTCTACTTAACAGGGAAAGAAACAGAACCCCCAATTTACCTAGAAGTCAAAAACACCACTTGGTGCAAAGGAAAATTAGCATTATTTCCCGACACCGAAACCACAAGGGGACAGAAACATTTGCGAGAACTAACAGCATTATTACCCACAATGCGAGCAGTCATGCTGTACTTTATCAATCGGGGTGATTGTACCGAGTTTGCCCCAGGAGACAGCACCGATCCCATATATGGTAAATTATTACGAGAAGCGATCGCCCTTGGTTTAGAAGTCCTACCTTGCCGCTTCCACATCACCCCAGAAGGCATACAATATCTAGGTTTAGCCCAACTCCAACTCTAACCTCCGCGTACCTCCGCGTTTACCTCTGCGTACCTCTGCGTTAAAAAAAATGATCATTCTCATCATGGGCGTATCCGGTGCTGGTAAAACCACCATCGCAAAACTACTAGCCGACTCTTTACATTGGGAATTTCAAGACGCAGATAATTTCCACACCCCAGAGAACATCGAAAAAATGAGCCAAGGTATTCCGCTAAAAGATAGCGATAGAATACCTTGGTTAGAAGAGATAGGAAAAGCGATCGCCCAATGGTTGCGAGAAAATAAAAATGTAGTCTTAGCCTGTTCCGCACTCAAAGCCAGCTATCGCCAATATCTCGTACTAGATAACAACGTCAAAATAGTGTATCTGCGAGGCTCTTACGACACCATTCAAAAACGCCTACAACAGCGTCAAAATCACTTCATGACGGAAAAACTCCTTAAAAGCCAATTTGATACCCTGGAAGAACCAGATAATGCTATATGTGTAGACATTTCCCAGCCCCCCGAAGTAATTGTAAAAACTATTAAAACGACGCTAGGGATTTAGACGAAATAAATGATGTCAAATCTATTTCCCATCATTGAAGTTCCTTTAGAAGCACCGGAAGCTGATGAAGATTTGGGAACAAAAGAAAAGTTTTGGTTTCACAATCAGGAACTAGGACGTTGCCTCTACAAAAAAGCTAGACCGAACACAGGAGAAGATTGGGCAGAAAAGATGGCATCTGAGTTGAGTAGGTTGCTTGGTCTACCCCATGCCCATTATGAACTGGCTGTATATAATAGCGAAAACGGTATAGTCTCACCTTCATTTTTGCCGCCTCAAGGAAACGGTATTCTCACCCTTGGTAATGAAATTCTAGCTCGGATAGTATCCGCTTATCCACAAAATTCTAAAGACTTGTCCCAACACACAATAGATAATGTAATTAATGCGATTACAAACGCCGAGGTAAATTTGCCTATTGGTTGGATACCACCAGCAGGAATTACTAATGCAATGGAAACCTTTGTAGGTTACTTACTATTAGATGCTTGGATTGGAAATACTGATCGACACCATGAAAACTGGGGTTTTATCAGTTTGGAAGAGAATATTTATTTAGCACCAACCTATGATCATGGCTCTTGCCTCGGTAGAAATGAGCCTGATGCCAGAAGAAAAAGCAGGCTAATCACGAAGGATGCTGGCTTTTCTGTCCAAGCGTATGTAGAAAAATGTAATTCTGCCTTGTATGCTAGAGTTGGTGACAAAAGAACTCTCACAACTTTTCAAGCATTTCGTACAGTGCAAGAACGCTACCCAGATGCAGCAAAGGTATGGTTAGATAATCTAGCAAGGGTGTCAAACAATGATACGTTAGAGCTTTTTGAGCGCATTCCATCCCATAGAATATCAAAAATAGCAATTGAATTTGCACAAAAGATATTGGAATTAAATCAAACTAAGCTGCTGAACACCCTAGTATGAAGACACTATTTTTAGCTTGGCAAGATCCCAAAAGTCGGGCTTGGCTTCCCATCGGTCGGTTAACTTTTGATGGTACGAAATATCAGTTTGTGTATACTCAAGGTGCGCTAGAAGCCCAATCCCAACACAAATTTCAGCTATTGTATTCTTTCCCAAACTTGAATCATGTATATAGATCGATTGAATTATTCCCCTTGTTCTCCAATAGATTAATGCGACGTTCTCGCCCAGATTATAAAAATTATATTGAGTGCTTAAACATTCCTGAAGGTGAAGACGACCCAGTTGCTATTCTTTCCCGCAGTGGTGGACGCAAAGTAACAGATAATTTTGAAGTTTTCCCTTGTCCAGAGCCAGATGAGAATGGTTTATATCATATCCATTTTTTTGCCCACGGATTGCGACATCTTCCTGTTTGTGCAATTGAAAAAATTGATCAATTAGAACCTAGCGAACTTTTATATTTAGCAAACGAATTTCAAAATCCCTATGACTCGCGTGCATTGCTTTTATGTACTAAGGATCACCATATTGTAGGTTATTGCCCTCGGTACATTGTGGATGATGTGTTTAAACTTAAGAACAAAAATCCAGAACTTGTAAAAGTACACGTTGAGCGTGTTAACCCAGCACCAACACCGTTACAGCTACGTTTGTTGTGCAATTTGACGGCAGAATGGCAGGAAGAATTTCAGCCATTTTCTAGCCGAGAGTATCAGCCAATTGTCGCTGATACTCTAGCAGAGTGCGTTACTGATTAAATTTGCTGGGAAGCGAGAAAAGATTCAACTTCAGCCGGGGTGGGTTGAGAAGCGATCGCACCTGGTTTAATAGTAGTCAAAGCCCCAACTGCACTAGCATAAGTAATCATGCCTTTGGCGGTGTCAGCATCCTTCAAACTGTGGATACCTTGTTGACAGAAATGTGCTAATTAATAGTATCATGCAGTGATACTATATAATGGAACTGAACAGCAAACATCAAAAAACACTTGATGATATTTTTGAAAATCCCGTTAGATCAAATATTGCTTGGAGTGATATTGAGTCCATGCTAATTGCGCTGGGTGCAGAAGTGTCAGAAGGAAGGGGTTCAAGAGTGAGAATAGCTCTTAATGGTGTCAGAGCAACTTTTCACAGACCACACCCAGAAAAAGAAACTGATAAAGGTGCTGTTAAATCGATGCGGCGTTTTTTAACAGAAGCCAGAGTTAAAGAAGACCAAGACACAGGAGGACTCGGCGACAATGAAATATAAAGGATATGAAGCTGTCGTTGAATTTGACGAGGAAGCAGAAATTTTTCACGGCGAAATAATTAACATTCGAGATGTGATTACATTTCAAGGTGACAGCGTAAAAGAGTTAAAACAAGCATTTTATGACTCAGTTGATGATTATTTAGAATTTTGTCAAGAACGTGGCGAAGAACCTGAAAAGCCATTTTCAGGTAAATTTATCCTCAGAATTAACCCAGAGTTACATAAAACAATTGCCATCAAAGCAAAAAAAGAAGGTCAAAGCCTGAATTCTTGGATAGAAAAATGTTTAAGTAGCTATGCTAGTTAATCTAAGTTGCTCTCAAAAACAATATTGAGCAATGGAAAGATAGAATTTCAGCCATTTTCTAGCCGAGAGTATCAGCCAATTGTCGCTGATACTCTAGCAGAGTGCGTTA
>NZ_LUHJ01000049.1:102809-131629 GCF_001597745.1 Anabaena sp. 4-3
GTTGTGGATACCTTGTTGACTGAGTTGATGAATGAACCCTGCTAAAAAGCTATCTCCTGCACCAGTGGTATCAGCCACATCCACAGCAAAAGCAGGTAACTTACCTTCATTCTCACCCAAACAATAGGCACAGCCATGTTCACCATCAGTCACCAAAACCCCGTCAACTGAACCTAAACGGTAAGTGATAGCACCGGGGTCTGCGGTATCAAAAAGCCATTCAGCCTCTTCCTTCGAGAGTTTGACAAAATCGACTCGCTTAAAGATTTCCTGAATTTTTTGGCGAGCAATATTTTCATCTTGCCAAAAAACTGGTCGCCAGTTCACATCTAGCACAATCTTCAAATCATACTGTTCAGCCAGTTCCAAAGCGCGATGAGTCGCCTTTTCGCTGTCAGGGTAAGCTAATTCCAAAGTCCCCAAAACCAAAAAATCGGCATCTCGAAACAGAGACTCTGGTAGCTGCTTGGCTTGCAGACGAGTATCAGCAAACTCAGAAGTATCATACTGCCCAAAGCCAGCAAAATTGCGATCGCCCGCCAAATCCCGCACTACATAAACTTGGCGCGTGGGCGCAGTAGGATGACGTTGTACACCCGTTGTATCTACACCTACTTCTTGTAATAGCTTCACCAGTTCATCGCCTGGTTCATCTTCCCCCACCGCACCAATAAACCCAGCCGGAGTTCCCAACTTCACCAAAGCACAAGCAACATTAGCAGGTGCGCCCCCTGGGTAGGGAGTCCAAGACTTCACCTCTTCCAACTTTAGCCCTAACTGGTCAGCTAAACAATCGAATAAAATTTCACCGAGACACAAAACACGGGGATTACTCATCTCATTTTTAGTCTTCACAGGGATTGCTCATCTCATTTTAAATTTTTCACATAACCTCAGATCCCCGACTTCTTTGAGAAGTCGGGGATCTAAATCCTGCCAGTTTTGAGTAAATTTTGCTACTTATAATCAAGGGAAATTCTCAATTTATCAGCATTTAACAGTTCCATTGTTTAAGTAATTTATCGCATTAGCTAGTTTAACTTAATACCTTTTATAGGAATTTATCAAATTTCTATCCGTTGAAAAAAGAAAAAAAATTTGCTCAATCGTATAGCAGTTAACACTTGAAATCCCTACAGACAGAAGAATCTTTGTAGAATTAAGAAAGCGATAAGTACATATACCAACGGAGGATAGAATAACTCATGGCTGGTGGCGAGTCTCAGACCCCTGTTAGTCTGTCAGACAGAGAACTGCAAATTATCGACTTAGTGGCCGCTGGCTTAACTAACCAAGAAATTGCAGCGAAACTGGAAATTAGCAAGCGCACCGTTGATAACCACATCAGCAACATTCTGGACAAGACCCGAACGGAAAACCGTGTGGCTCTTGTTCGCTGGGCTTTACAGTGGGGTAAAGTCTGCTTGAATGATGTTAATTGTTGTCCTCTACCTAACCAGAACGAATAAACCGCTTGCAGACGCTATTTAGTGCGTTGCGCGTGGCTGTTAATTTTTTCTGGAATGCAACACAACACGGCTAATTTTGACGGTTTACTCATTGTTTTCTCCTCACGCTTTTTTCATGGTGAACCTCTAGCGCAAATCTTACCAACGTCAAAATCAAGCAGAAAGCAACACTTGACTGTTTAGTTATCGTGGGTTGCTATTTTCCCCGTTGATACAGTTTATCCAAAACTGTATCAACGACAAATTTCACACACAAACACCTAAATTTTTTCTGTTCCTGTGGCAATAAACAAAAATTAGCAACAATCCCAGGCTTCAAACGTTACATTGGTAAGAAATCTATATTGCTCTATCAGCTTGGGATGCAGTGTTTATATGAATACCTCTGCTGCTTTTATTGATAACTTCTCCCCTTTTAACTTTTTTAATCTTGACTTAACAACACCCCAACCCACACAAGACGCTGATTTACTCAAACAGCTATCTTTTGTCCCTGGGTTGAAAGAAATTTTAATGCTGCGCCAAGTTCACGCCCTTGAACACGCCACAGTTTGGGTTTTGAGTGAAACTAGAAATATTCAATCTTCCAGAGTTAGACCAAGCAAAATTCAACTGGATAACGAAATGCTGGGTGGTTTGTCCACAGATCAGGGATTTTACCTCTATGGTGAAGTGAATATCAGCGATTTACGCCGAGCCGTTAACCTGGCTCTCCACCGTCTCACTCACGGCGAATGGGATTTAGCTGTACATCCCCGTTGCGGTACCAATTTATCAGTCGCCATGTTATTAACGGCAGGGCTAGCAATGGGTGTAACTGTGATGTTACCATTCCGCCCGGTTGAGCAATTAATCGGCTTGGGGTTAGCAGCAACTACCGCAGCTGAAATAGCACCAGATTTAGGTACAATAGCCCAGCGATACGTGACCACCGCCATTCCGTTTAACCTATCAGTAGAAAATATCACTATGTCTCGCGACGTTTGGGGTCGTCAAGGGCATTTTGTCAAGGTAAACTGGCGAGAGCATAATTCTTAATTTTTAATTGGTAATGCGAAAACTTTACTTTTTAGTGCCAGGAACAGGTGGTAAATTTGCTTGTGGTGGTTTATGGGCTGAGTTAAAAACCTTTAAACTGGCTCAACAAGTTTGTAGTGCAGATGTGGTCACTTATAAACAACGAGAAACAGATAAACTCTTTTTAGATGACCTGCTGCAACAACCAAATTTAGATGATGTAATTTTTGTAATTAGCTGGGGATTTGACATAGCTAAATTAGCTGCCAAACTCCAGCCCTATCATGTTGTTTATCATGCTCATAGTGCGGGTTATAAATTCAATTTACCCGCGAGTATTCCCATCATTACCGTCAGTCGTAACACAATGGGTTACTGGGGTCAAAAGTCTCCCAACTCTTTGATTTATTACTTACCTAATGAAATTAGTGCGGAATTTAAAAATTTACATTTAGAAAGGGATATTGATGTTTTAGTCCAGACTAGAAAATCTTCTGAGTATTTATTAAATCAATTAATTCCCGCTTTACAACAACAATGTCAAGTCCAGGTAGTTAATTCTTATGTTGAGGATTTACCTGGATTATTTAATCGAGCTAAAGTTTATCTGTATGACTCGGCTGAATATTGGGCGCAACAGAATGTCAGTGAGGGTTTTGGTTTGCAACCAATGGAAGCGATGGCTTGCGGTTGTCAGGTTTTTTCTAGTGTTAATGGTGGACTTTCTGATTATTTAGACCCTGGATTTAATTGTGATAAAATTGCTGGTTATTCGCTAAAATATGATGTTAAAAGAATTATGAAGGTGATTAACTCTGGTATATCACCAACTTTGTCTGAAGCTTTTTTTGCTGAGTATCGCTATGAAAATATTATGAAGCGTCTGCAAGTAATTTTAGCAGAATTAAACGAGTTTTTTGACCACAAACAACATCATCCCGGTAATATTCCCAGTTTGACGAGAGGGCGTTTATTCAAGTTATTTATTCAGAAAATCAACAGCAAATTTCGTAAAAAATATTTTCAGGGTTTGTAGTGATGGTTTTATTGTTCAATAGTTAGTAGTAAGGACTTTAGTCCTTATTTTTTTCATGACTAAAGTCCTTACTACTAACTTTACCAGTTGGCTACAGCTTGAGCGATCGCTTCCCTAGCTGCGGCTAAAGACTTCTGACGTACCTCATCAGCCATGTGGAGGTTTTGGACGTGGATAAAGGTAACATCAGTCAGTCCAATAAAACCTAAAATAGTGCGAAGATAGGGTTCTTGAAAATCATAACTTTCTAAGGGTGTTCCTGGGGAAAAGTTATCAGCACGAGAGGTAATGATTAATACTTTCTTACTGCTATCTACTAAACCTTTATAGCCATTCTCCTCAACTGCAAAGGTACGTCCAACGCGCACAATTTGGTCGATGTAAGCTTTGAAATTTGCGGGAATATTCAAATTATACATCGGTACGCCAAAAACATAGCGATCGGCGGCGAGAAATTCATCAATTAGGCTATCCGACAGCTTAAGTGCTTCCTTCAATTCTGGTGTACGTGCCTCTGGGGGTGAAAAAGCAGCCGCAATCCAAGATTCGTCTACATGAGGCACAGGATTATGTCCTAAATCCCGGTAAGTGACTGTATCCCCAGGATGAGTGTCTTTCCAACCTGTAATAAATTCATAAGACAGGGCGCGGGAAATTGAACGTTCACCACGAGGGCTAGTATCAATGTGCAGGATATTCGCCATAAAAAAATTACCCCAATACAGGTATACAACAAAATTTATGGTCAAGTAAAAACACTTGCCTAAGAGATTTTAAAATATATACAGTTAATCAGAAAAGTACGCACTAAAAAGTAACTATGAAAGCTGAAGCAAAACAAGATGATAGGCTGACTTGTGAAGTTGAAACCACTCTCAAAGTTATTGGCGGACGCTGGAAGGTTTTAATTATCAGAGAGTTAATGTCAGGTGTACAAAGGTTTGGAGAATTGCAGCGTTCCTTACCTGGAATTACACAGAAAATGCTCACCCAACAATTACGAGAATTAGAAGAAGATGGAATTATACACCGACAAGTTTACGCACAAATCCCCCCAAAGGTAGAATATTCATTAACTCCTTTGGGCGCAAGTTTACAGCCAATTCTCTATGCGATGCACGAATGGGCTATTAAGCATTATTTATCACAAAAAGGGAACAGGGAACAAGAAAAGAGGGAATAGAGGTGTACTGAGTTTTTTTCAGAAATAAAATATGATTCCTATAGTTAAATTTAATTTAAGTAAAGGTTAATTGGTGTTATTGGGTTTGTAAATATTCAATTGCTGCTTCTAGTTTAGAAGGATAGTTTTCCGCAAATCTTTCAAACCAAAGTCCTTCAGGTGAGAATGGCTCTAATTTTGCTAACCAATCCTTAGCTTGCTTTTGCAAAGCTTCTCTTTGTTTGGCTTTGATTTGTTCTTGGCGAATTCTTTCTTGTTCTATTTCTTGCTGCTTTCTTAATTCCTCAGCCGCATCTTGAGCAGCAAAATCAGCTTGAACTTCTGAGAGTATATTATCAATTAAAGATGCTGACTTGCTGACAGGTGGGCTGGAGGGTTTAATCACATTTGGCTGTGGTTGTGGTTGTGCTTTTTGTGGTTGTTCGCTATCGTATTCAGCTTTGATTTGCGCTAGTAGTTTGTCTATAGAATCCATAGTCATTAGTTATTAGTCATTAGTTATTAGTTATTAGTTATAATTTCCTGTACTTCCCTGATATACTCTAAGTAATTTCCTACTACTCTATGGGCGGGTTTGTTCAGAATTTTGTCTACCCACAAACTTACTCCTGAAACCCGCCCGTACCCACTCCCTATATGCTAATCAATAATCGCATTTAGTAACACTTCCGAGAGGCTGAAATCTTCCATATCTTCCATTGTAATGGTGTCGCAGATATCAAATTTTGCTCCTGCACTTTGCAGTTCGTCATCCAAAACTTTGAGAAAGCGGGTAGCTTGGGCATCTGTACCGACTTGGATGAAAGACAGGGCTAATTCTTCATCTCTATCCATCCGCCGAGATGCTTCAATAATTACTTTCATTACCGCTTTGCGGTCGTCTGGTTCACCATCAGTAACCACTAAAATTGTTTCACCGTTGGGTTTAGTTTGTCCAGAGGCTTTGCGTTGAAAATAATCATCAGTGGCGTGTTTCAGTACAGCCGCTAAATCAGTTGTTCCAGCAGGATCATTTTCTTGAAAAATTTGCGCTACCTTAGCAGCAGTAACATTTTCATATCGTTTAAATCTGCCAGAAAAGACATATATAGTAATGCCATCTGGGTCAAGTTGTTCGCATTTACTCGCCAAGGCAAAGGTAGATTCTTGAGCAGCTACCCATCTACTTCTACCACCCTTTTGATCTGGGGTAGCCATGCTCCCGCTTTTGTCAATAATTAATGTGTAATCACGATTTTCTAACATGGTTTTAGTTACGACTATTAACTTAATAGCTATTGACTATTGACCTTTTTAAACTTCAAAAGGCAAAACTTTCTCATTCAAAATAAAGAAAAAATAAATTTTTGAATTGATTAATTTTGCTTACAGGCTACCACTATTTTTTTAAATCATAACAAATCAGTAGTAGCTTCAAGCCCACAATCACTGTCTTTAATTTTGAATTTTGTAGGCTTGCCTTCCCGTAGGGTATGCGTGAATTTTGAATTAGGAGCGCAGCGACCTTTGACTAATCAGTAACCGCATTCATCAAAACATCTGCGAGACTCATATCTTCTAAGTCTTCTAAGGTGATGGTGTCGCAAATATCGAATTTAGCACCGACACCTTGTAATTGGTCGTCTAAAGCTTTGAGAAACTTAGTAGCTTGGGCATCTGAACCTACTTGAATCATGGAAATACCCAATTCTTCATCTCGCTCCATCTGGCGTGTAGCTTGGATAATTACTTCAAAAACTGCTTTGCGATCGTCTGGTTCACCGTCAGTAATGACTAAAATTGTTTCACCATTGGGTTTAGTGCTACCAGATGCTTTGCGTTGAAAGTAATTATTGAGTGCATCTTGCAGGACACCTGCTAAGTTCGTTGTCCCGGCTGGGTCATTTTCGAGAAAGATTTGGGCGACTTTGGCGGAGGTAACGTCGTCATAACGTTTGAATTTGCCGGAAAATACATAAACTGTAATGCCATCTGGGTCAAATTGTTCGCACTTTCTGGCTAGAGCTAAGGTAGATTCTTGGGCTATTTCCCATCTGCTTCTACCACCAACTTGGTCTGGGGTAGACATACTACCGCTTTTGTCAATGATTAGTGTGTAGTCGCGATCGCTCATCATAACGTTCCTTAAATTACTACCTGTGCTTCTAGTCTACCGCTTAAGTAAAAGTACGGCAGCTGCTCCGGGTGGGTTTGTAATAATCATTTATTCTCTCTAGGGTCTAGGATTATCTGGTGCGTGACATCTGGCACTGTTACACACCCTACTTTTCAAGTAATGCTCACCCTTGACTAAACATTATTTTTAATTAGTAGGGTTTATTCTAGTAATAGAGTTATTCATTGTTTTTATTGCATATATTTATGATTAGTCAAATAACAATTGTAATTCACATCACAAATCAATATTTGGCGATTGTTGCTACTGCACATTTAAAAATTTTGTATATGCCATATACTAAAACCGCTAGAGAAGATACATTATAAACTGCTTATTTTTGCTATTTCAATTAATTCTAAAAATTCTTATAATTTCTTTTGACAAGTCTTAAAAAAATCCTTAAGCTAATAGATAGGTCTCACCGAATCAACAAACAATGGCAATTTTGTTAAGTAAATAAAAAAATAGCTGTTGTAGCGTATCAGTATGAACAAATGAAATAAACTCAATCATTGACTATAAATAATAGCCTCACCCAATTTGGCAACAAACAGGCTATCACTGGCATAACCGGACTGCGCCGCGTACATCTGATTAATAAAATCCGGTCATGGGTGAATGCCTATCTTGATGTGAGTGAATGTCAATCATTGGAGTTTTACTGAGGTGCGGCAGATATGTCTAGGAGAGTAGAATGCTTGATTATCTTACATCATTGAACGACCACAATTTGCCTTACCCGGATACGATTCACCCCATCGTTGTTCACTTCGTAATTGCGATGGTGTTGTTTAGTTTCGTGTGTGACTTAATTGCGTATTTAACTGGTAAGACTCGTCTTTATGAAGTCGGCTGGTGGAATATGTTTGTGGCTACTGTCGCCATTTTTGTGGCGATTATTTTCGGTCAGTTTGAAGCTGGTTTAGCAAAACCCTATGAAGTTGCTAAGTCAGTATTGAACTTGCATACACTAATTGGTTGGTCACTGTCTGGAATTTTGGCAGCGATTACAGCTTGGCGGTATGTTATCCGCTCTCGCAACCCGCAAAAAGTACCCTTTCATTACTTGGGTGCAGGACTAATTTTAGTTGCAATTGTGGGTTTGCAAGTATATCTCGGTGATGAACTGGTTTGGGTATATGGACTGCATACAGTCCCAGTTGTTGAAGCTGTCAAGGATGGTATTGTGCCATGAACTCAGAACTGATTGAACAATTAAACATTCCATTAGGAGCTAACGGACTACCTTACACAATTCCCATTCATCCCAACCTCGTACACCTAACGTTAGGCTTGTTTATCATTGGGATTATCTTTGATATTGTCGGCGTACTGTTTCCCACCCAAAAATGGGTATTCAAATTTTTGGGCATTACTGTAGAACGGGATAACTTCTTTGATGTTGGTTGGTACAACATGGTAGGTTCTACCGTGATCACCTTTTTCACAGTGGGAGCAGGGTTTTACGAAATGTTTTTAGCCACCCCAACCCCTGAGATCAAAAGTGCTTGGGGATTACAAGCCATGCAAACCATGTTATGGCATGGGGTAGGAGGTGTCTTCCTCTTAGGACTAATTGCCGTGATGACTCTGTGGAGAGCATGGCAACGCTACGTTTGGTCTTTAGCAGAAGATAAACAAGTGCAATGGAGCTATTTGGCAGCAGGTATAGCCATCATGTTCATTATGTACATCCACGGCACCCTAGGGGCGCAACTAGCTGCTGAGTTTGGCGTACACAATACCGCCGATAGCTTGCTGCGATTGGGTGAAGACCTCAACAATGCACTTAAGTAACCCAGTCAAAGAAGGTAGGATTTGTGACCATGAAATTTGGGAAGTTTTTAGGTATTTTGACCTTAGTAGTAGGTGCGATCGCCATTTCTACTATAAGTATGTGGATAGGTAAACAGGCTTACTCCTGGTTGCCTCCACAAGCTGCGGCTGAATCTCACTTAATTGATGATTTATTCAGCTTTTTAGTGACTCTAGGTGCATTTATCTTCCTGGGAGTCACTGCCATTGTCATGTATTCTTTAATTTTCCATCGGGCAGACAAAGACGACTGGAGCGATGGCCCCCACATTGAAGGTAATATCGCCCTAGAAGTAGTTTGGACAGCCATTCCCATTCTGTTAGTATTTTGGATTGCCGGCTATAGCTATCAAATCTACGAAGAAATGGGTATTCAAGGAGCAGGTGCATTAGCACATTTGCATAACCCGATAGCGATGAAATCGGCTATTGCTGCAACCGAAGAAGAAACTCAAGTAGTTTCAGAAGTACCCACCGAAAACATTGATGTCATAGCTAAACAATGGGCTTGGGTGTTCCACTATCCCGAAAAAAATATTACTAGCACCGAACTGCATTTACCAAGCGATCGCCGGGTACATTTAGCCCTACACTCAGAAGACGTACTTCACGGCTTTTATATCCCAGCTTTTCGCCTCAAACAAGACATCGTTCCTAACCACACCATCGACTTTGAATTTACCCCCACCCGCGAAGGTCAATATCGTCTCACCGACTCCCAATATAGCGGTACATACTTCGCCACAATGGAGGCAAACGTGGTTGTGGAATCTCCAGAAGATTATCACAAATGGTTAACCAAAGCTGCTAGTCACAAACCCATACCAGCCTACAACCAAGCCGCTACTGAATTCGCGCAAGCAGTGAAACGCTCAATGAAATCAGGCTGGGAAACAGTCGCACCTGCTGCCGCACCTGTGGTTAATTATCCCGGATAAAAGGAACCTCAACAATGACAAATATCCCTGTTGATAGGCTGAATCTCCCTGTGGAGAAGCCTCACCACCCATCCCCCGGTGGCTGGAAAGAATATTTCAGCTTCAGCACCGACCATAAAGTGATAGGTATTCAATACCTCGTTACATCTTTCATCTTCTTTCTTGTCGGTGGTATCTTCGCCATGATTCTGCGGGGAGAACTCATCACCCCCGAATCAGACTTAGTAGACCGCACCGTTTATAACGGAATGTTCACCATGCACGGAACTGTGATGCTGTTCTTGTGGACATTCCCCTCCTTAGTTGGTCTAGCTAACTATCTCGTCCCCTTGATGATTGGGGCGCGGGATATGGCCTTTCCTCGCCTCAACGCCGCCGCCTTTTGGATGGTTCCCGTAGTCGGGATTTTATTAATGGCCAGCTTCTTTGTACCTGGCGGCCCTGCCCAATCTGGTTGGTGGGCGTATCCTCCCGTCAGTTTGCAGAACCCCACAGGTAACTTAATTAATGGTCAAGTTATCTGGCTGTTAGCAGTGGCGATTTCTGGTGTCTCCTCCATCATGGGGGCTGTCAACTTTGTTACCACCATTGTTAAGATGCGTGCGCCTGGGATGGGCTTCTTTCGGATGCCTTTGTTTGTTTGGGCTGTATTTAGCGCGCAGATTATTCAATTGTTTGGCTTACCTGCCTTAACAGCAGGTGCAGTCATGCTGCTACTTGACCTCACCGTTGGGACTGGCTTTTTCAACCCCAGCAATGGCGGTAATCCGGTAATGTTCCAACATTACTTTTGGTTTTACTCCCACCCTGCTGTTTACGTGATTATTCTGCCCATCTTCGGCATTTTCTCGGAAATCTTCCCCGTTTATTCCCGTAAACCCCTATTTGGCTACAAAGTAGTTGCCCTGTCCTCAATGTTGATTGCTGTGGTCAGTGCAATTGTTTGGGTACACCACATGTATGTCAGTGGTACACCTGCTTGGATGCGGATGGTGTTCATGCTAACCACCATGTTGGTATCTGTACCTACAGGAATTAAAGTGTTTGCTTGGGTAGCAACTATCTGGGGTGGCAAAATCCGCCTAACTACACCCATGCTGTTTGCTTTGGGTGGCTTGATTCTGTTCGTGTTTGCGGGTATCGTCGGCATTATGCTTTCTTCTGTACCCGTGGATGTTCACGTTAATAACACCTACTTCGTAGTTGGACACTTCCACTATGTCCTCTACGGTACTGTAACGATGGGGATGTATGCCGCCATTTATCATTGGTTTCCCAAAATGACTGGGCGGATGTACTCTGAAGGTTGGGGTCAAATCCACTTCTGGTTAGCATTCATCGGTACTAACCTTAACTTCTTCCCCATGCACCCATTAGGTTTACAAGGGATGTTGCGCCGAGTTGCTTCCTACGCACCAGAGTATGAAGCTTGGAATATTGTGGCTAGTTTGGGTGCGTTTTTACTGGGTATGTCCACTTTACCCTTCATCTTCAATATGGTGGTTTCTTGGATGCAAGGCGAGAAAGCACCTGCTAACCCTTGGCGGGCGATTGGTTTAGAGTGGTTGGTATCTTCTCCCCCACCAGTAGAAAACTTTGAAGAAATCCCCGTGGTGATTTCTGAACCCTACGGTTACGGTAAATCTGAGCCTTTAGTTGCACAAGAGAAGGGTGTAGGGGTGTAGGGGTGTAGGGGTATAGGGGAAAGAATAAATATAAATTCCTCCCTGACACCCTGACACCGTTACACTCTCACCTACCTATTTCTCTATTGCTTCTTGGCAAACCTTCAAATCAAGATATAACTGCATTGCTGACTCTTTGATTAATGAGTGTTGACTTGTTTTAACCCCAGGACTTATGCAACTGGCACATTAGTAGGGTGCGTCAGATGTTGAAAATCTGTGACTTTTTACCCAATTATCGCTTCTGACGCACCCTACACAAGACTTTGATGATGACACGTACATAAGTCCTCAATCCCAGTCTCATGAAATTGAAAAGAGGTGTAGGAGTAGAACGATATGGAAAAACCCACCTCCACACCCTTACACCCTTACACCCTTACACCTTTACACCCCTATGGACAGTTCCTTATCTGCAAATGAATTGCACCACGTCAGCCATGAACATGGCCACGACGAAGAAGGCAATAAGATGTTTGGTTTTATTGTCTTTTTATTGTCTGAAAGTGTGATTTTCTTAAGCTTTTTTGCTGGGTATATTGTCTACAAACTCAATAATCCTGATTGGCTACCGTCTGGTGTTTCCGGGTTAGAAGTGACAGAACCAGCGATTAATACTGTGGTGCTGGTTGCTAGTAGCTTTGTGATTTACTTTGCAGAAGTCGCCCTCAAACGCGAAGATTTATGGAGATTCCGCGTTTTGTTATTAGCAACAATGGCTATGGGTAGCTACTTTTTGGTAGGACAAGCCATTGAGTGGAGTCATCTGGAGTTTGGTTTTACCTCTGGAACTTTTGGCGGGATGTTCTACCTGTTGACTGGTTTCCACGGTTTGCACGTTTTGACCGGGATTTTGTTACAGTTGATTGTGCTGTTGCGTTCATTTATTCCTGGCAATTACGATACAGGTCACTTCGGCGTAAATGCTACTTCTTTGTTTTGGCACTTCGTCGATGTTATCTGGATTGTTTTGTTTATCATGCTCTACATTTGGCAGTAAATCTGTTATTCATAAATAAGGGGATGTGACAATCACATCCCCTTATTTTTATGTTGTTAAATACAGTAATAAAATAATGGTGTTGCTAGTTCACCTCACCTCATTAAATAATCGCAATTCGGTGTTGCGCTCTGGAATCAAGTCTAAATTCTACAGACTTGATTATCCTTATGGTGTGTTTGCCATGCCGATTATTCCTAATTACTATGTTTCTCATCAGTGGTTGCGGGAACTAAAGCGTTCTGGACACAAAAGTATTTGTGGTGTTTATTTTCGGATTCCTGATGAGCAGGATGTTTACGTTGGACACTACAATAAGCGTCATCTACATACCACTGTGGCAGAAGCAGCCAGAATTATTATGCAAGCTGAAAATGCTCAAGGTTACGAGGTGTTTATTCCCCGTCAAATCGCAGCTAATGAGATTTACCGGATTAGAAGTTTACCTCAAGTTTTAGGTTGGCGATATTATCCAGAGGCGCATGGCAATAAACCTTGCGGGTGTCCAGTTTGTTCACCTAGAGGTGAAATTAAATCACGGCGTATCCGCCAAGCGTGGGAGGAATTATAGGGTAGTATCTCAATATCTGCAAATAATTTTCCATCATCGGCTTGTCGTTGCAGACTGCCGCTTTTGATTCATATATTTACCGTAGAGTTTGGTTAAGGGAGTCGCACTTAAGCCTTGGGCAATAATAGAAGCACAAATCATTAAACTGGAAACTGACCAAACTTCTTCTACTCCTGTTTCTCGCAGAGAATAACCAGCGTAAAACATGGCAGCTACACCAATCGGGCCAAACCACCCTACAAACAAGGCTTCTGGTATATTTCTGATAGGCTGAATGTAGCGATTGAGTAGCAAAATCACAGGTATTCTGCGTAGTAGTAAGATTGTCACCACCAATAAAACTAAATTTCCCCATCCCAAAGCTAACCATTGTTGCCAAGGAATTGTCAACCCCAACAATATAAAAACCGGTAAGGTAAAAAAGCGGTTGATTGCTTCTTGAACGTTATCCTCTTCTGCTCTTTCGTTACCTCTAATCGCATTACCAAAAGCCATTCCCGCCACAAATACCACCAGAATGCCATCTGTTCCTATTAACTTACCAGTACCTAGTGCTGTGAGCGACAGGGCAATACTATAACCTAAAAAAGACGAATTTTCGATTGTTTGTTTGTGTTCCGCCCATTCTAACAGGCGACCGGCTAAATAACCTAAAACTACCCCACAAACGACAGCACCGCCAACTTCCCACAAAATCACATGAATAAACCAGTGAGATAGTGCATCTGTGGGTACGCGCTTCAGCATCAGAATCGACAACAGTACAAAGGGATAAGCTAAACCATCATTCGCCCCCGACTCGGCAGAAATGATATGTCGTAGCCTGTTGGGAAGATGATCTTCCGCAACCACGCCGGTGACGATCGCCGTGGCTACAATCGGATCAGTTGGCGTGACGGTTCCACCAACCAGCATCGCCTGCCAAAATGGTATTTCTAAAATCCCATAAACGAGTAATCCACTGATGCCCCACATCAGAGGCATCACCAAGCCCAGAAGCACTGCTAAAGGCTGCCAATGATTCAGAAAATAGTTTCTGGGTAAACGCAGTGCTACCCCCATTAATCCAATCGCTAGTGTAAAGCGGGCAGCTTGTTCTAAAACAACCTCTGTTGGTATTCCCCAACCACTGGGATTAACTAATCCTAAACCAACGGGACTCAGTAATATTCCCAATAGCATTGCTGTTAAGGGATCGCTAGTCCACCAATGACGGCGGAAATAGTCAGATAGGAGTCCGAGAAATAGGGCGATCGCACCAATCGCCGTGACTAAAATATTGAGTTCATTCAATTGCAATAGCCGAAAGTTGAATAAATATTATTTTTCTTGTTGTCTGGCTTGCCCCAAACAGCATCTAGTTATCAATAGATATAGGCGATCGCCATTCCCCATCGCATCCATCCCACGGAGAAAATAATTACTGTCTCTATCTCGACTGAATATGATAATCTCTCTAAATTTCTCATCCTCAAGATAGATAAATTCCTGGCTTGAGATATTCTCATAAACACTGCAAAAACCCTCTAAATCAATGAGCCACGCCGGCTGTTAAACCCTTTGCTTGTCATAGTTCAGCTTGTCTTTAAACTTTGACATAACCCCCGCAGTTTGATAGTGTTATCAAGCTAAATTCAATTATTTAGACATTATAAAATCTCATAAATGTCGCTCTTGCTGCTAACATATACAAGAGTCTGCTTGTTATCTGGAGGTCAATTTTATTGCAATTAAGAAACGAATCATAAGATTAATTTAGGTCGATGACGTTGATTGGCACCTGATAAAGCATTCACAAAATGAATGCGAAATTTGGCAAAGCGTTAGATGTTTGGCAAGGTGTAGAGTTGTTCTACCCTATAAATATTTCGTCTATAACTCTCAACAGTCATTTAGTGTCAGAAGCCTAAACATAGCACTATATAAAGTCAACTACAGAGGAAGACATGATGTCACACAGCTCAGGGTTGTATATTTTATTAGTCAGCGTTCACGGCTTGATTAGAGGTCAAAATTTGGAGTTAGGACGAGATGCTGACACCGGTGGACAAACAAAATATGTAGTAGAACTCGCCTGTACATTAGCTAAACACCCACAAGTAGACAGAGTTGACTTAGTAACTCGCTTAGTACAAGATCCAAAAGTTAGCACAGACTACGCGCAACCAGTAGAAGTGCTTTCTGATCAAGCCCAAATTATTCGCTTGGCTTGTGGCCCCCGTCGTTATCTCCGCAAAGAAGTTCTGTGGCAGCATTTAGATACTTTTGCAGATGAATTACTCAGACACATTCGCAAGGTTGGTAGAATCCCGAATGTGATTCATACACACTATGCTGATGCTGGTTATGTGGGTAGTCGTGTTGCTGGTTGGTTAGGTACACCCCTGGTACATACAGGTCATTCCCTGGGAAGGGTGAAGCTACAACGACTATTAGAGCATGGCACTAAACAAGAAGCGATAGAAGACAATTTTCACATCAGTACACGTATTGAAGCTGAAGAAGTCACCCTTGGTGGTGCAGCTTTAGTCATCGCCAGTACCCATCAAGAAGTTGAAGAACAGTACAGCATTTATGACCGTTATCAACCAGACAGGATGGTGGTAATTCCTCCGGGTGTGGCTTTAGAACGTTTTTACCCAGCCCCGGATAATTGGCAAAATCCCCCAATTAAACAGGAATTAGAGAAATTTCTCAAAAACCCTGACAAGCCGATGATTACGGCTATTTCCCGCCCGGCTATTCGTAAAAATGTTAGTCGTTTGGTGAAAGCTTACGGGGAAGATCCAGAACTGCGTCAACTGGCTAACTTGGTGATTGTCTTGGGAAATCGAGATGACATCAGCACGATGGAATCAAGCTCACGCCAAGTATTATTAGAAATCCTGCAATTAATTGATCGCTATGACCTTTATGGTCATGTTGCCTATCCTAAACACCATACTGCTGATGATGTACCCGATTTATATCGGTTGACAGCTAAAACTAAAGGTGTGTTTATCAATCCCGCCCTCACCGAACCATTTGGGCTAACTTTGATTGAGGCTACAGCTTGTGGTGTTCCCATAGTCGCCACTTCGGACGGCGGCCCACGGGATATCATCGCCGCCTGTCAAAATGGACTATTGATTGATCCCCTGAATATTCAAGATATCCAGAATGCACTGCGGAAAACATTGACTGATGCTAAACAATGGCAAACTTGGTCTAATAATGGTTTGACTAATGTCCGCAAACATTTCGCTTGGGAAAGTCATGTAGAGCAATATTTGGAGAAATTACGCCTATTTCCGCAACAAAAAGTCCAATCTCTGCTCAGTCCCTTGGGAACATCTCCCAGTGTGGAACATCCAGACTGGAATATACCCAAGACTAACCGCCTACCGACAGCCGATCGCTTCTTGGTGACAGAAATTGACCATACACTGTTAGGCGATCGCAAAGCTTTAGAAACATTGATTGAGCGCATCCGTGACGAAGGACACACCACAGGCGTAGGTATTGCCACAGGTCGCAGTCTCAAAAGCACCTTGAGTATGTTGGAAGAATGGCGGTTTCCCATGCCCGATTTACTCATCACTTCCACTGGTAGCGCAATCTACTACGGGCCGCAAATCGTCACAGATACCAGTTGGCAAAAACACATTAATTACTATTGGCAACCGCAAGCAATTCGCAATGCAATGGAACAAATCCCCGGCGTAGAATTGCAACCACCAGAAGCTCAAAACAAATTTAAAATTAGTTACTTTATCGATCCTAGCCAAGCACCAAGTTTTAGAGAAATTGTCCGTCATTTGCGTCGCTTGCAACTTCCCGTCAAAGGTATTTACAGCCATAATATGTATCTGGATTTATTACCAATTCGGGCTTCTAAGGGCGATGCACTGCGTTATATTGCCTTAAAATGGGGCTTACCTGTCAAGCGGTTCTTAGTAGCTGGGGCATCAGGCAATGATGAAACAATGCTTACTGGTAATACCTTGGGTGTGGTTGTCGGCAATTACAGCAAAGAACTGCAAAAATTACGGGGTTATCCCCAGATTTACTTTGCCCAAGGCAATTATGCTTGGGGAATTTTAGAAGCTTTAGATCATTATGATTTTTTCGGTAGTCTGTCTCCCACTCAGCCAGAATTGGCTTTAGTTTAACAGGGAACAGGGAACAGGGGATAGGGAACAGGGAACAGGGAATAGGGAACAGGGAACAGGGGATAGGGAACAGGGAACAGGGAACAGGGGATAGGGAACAGGGGATAGGGAACAGGGAACAGGGAACAGGGAACAGGGGATAGGGAACAGGGAACAGGGGATGTTGGTGTAGACAAGCTATGGGCGGCTTATCGTAGAATGGGGAATTTAAACCCCCATCAAGACTTAGGGACTTCCAGATAAAAAAATATCCAAAATGTAGGGTGCGTCAGTACGAGAAACCCTAGCTATACCAAGAAAATATTCATCCTGACGCACCCTACTAACTACTAACTCAATCAACCGCGCATCAAGTCCATCAAGAGATGTGACATCTCTTGATGGACTCCTCTTTGATTACTTTGCCTGTTCCAGAATATTGAAGGTTGACGGTTGACTTTTGACTAATGACCTTGTAAAGACGCAATTTATCGCGTCTTTACCGACTATTTACTCACCAAGAAATCAAGAGATGAAATAATATTCACATCTTAAACTGAACCTTTAAAACTGATTGGTTGTAAAAAACTTTAATTGCATGATGTACCAATGTCTAAACAAGCTGACAATATCTGGGTTGACTGTGGGGATATTTGCATTACTCAGCAGTATCCATTCTCAACCGTCAACAGCCCAAACTGTTAATCAGACATCAAGACTAAATAACAATTTTAGCTTATCGCAACAACTACCACCGCCCCAAGATGTCCAACCTTCCCTCCCTTCTCCTTTACCTCAATCCCCACCACCCCAACCACTACCACCACCAGCAGAACTACTGCCACCAACTTTCCCAGATGTCAAACCTCAGCAACCAATACCAGAGGATGTTACCCAAACCATTACTGTGAAAAAGTTTGAGGTTGTGGGTAGTACGGTATTTAGTCGAGAAGAGTTAGCCAAGGTTACTGCTGAGTTTACCGATAGACCAATTACTTTAGCCGAACTGTTTCAGGCTCGCTCGAAAATTACTGAATTATACGTTAACAAGGGTTATATTACTTCTGGCGCATATATCCCACCGCAAGCAATTCAGTCGGGTGTGATTACAATTCAGGTGGTTGAAGGTAAATTAGAAGATATTCAAATTAGTGGTACACGCCGACTCAACCCCAATTATGTGCGTAGTCGTTTAGCGGTGGCGACATCATCACCCCTAAATCGAGATCAGTTACTAGAAGCACTACAACTACTACAACTCAATCCTTTGATTGATAACCTGGCGGCTGAATTGTCAGCAGGGCTACGTCCTGGTACAAGTGTTTTACAAGTGCAAGTCAGGGAAGCGAAATCTTTTAGTAGTGAAATAGGTTTCGATAATGGTCGATCTCCGAGTGTGGGTAGTTTTCGCCGTCGTATCTTAGTTAAAGAAGCTAACTTACAGGGTTGGGGAGATAATTTGAGTTTAGCTTATGCTAACACCGACGGCAGCAACGCCTTTGATACTAGCTACACCTTACCCTTGAATCCTCGCAATGGTACAATCAGCTTTAACTTCGGCACAGCATCTAGTAATGTGATTGAGGAGCCGTTTAATATTCTCGATATTCAATCTTCATCTCGTTACTATGAGTTGACTTTTCGCCAACCTCTGATACAAACTCCTACCCAGGAATTGGCTGTGGGTTTAACGGCTTCCCGGCGAGAAAGTGAGGCTACTTATATTGAAGGAGAACGTTTAGCTTTTCCTTCCTTGGGTGCTGATGAACAGGGGCGCACGCGTGTATCTGCGTTGCGGTTTTTTCAAGAATGGACGACTCGCAATAACCGCCAAGTGTTCGCGGTGCGATCGCAATTTAATCTCGGTATCGGTGCGTTGAATGCCACGATTAATCATGATACCCCTGATAGTCGCTTTTTCTCCTGGCAGGGACAAGCCCAATGGGCGCGGCTGTTAGCACCAGAAACTTTATTGATTCTACGTGCTAATACACAACTGTCAACTATCAATCTGTTACCTTTAGAACAGTTTGGTGTCGGTGGTTTAGATAGTGTGCGGGGTTATCGCCAAGATTTTCTCTTGACAGATAATGGGGCTTTAGCGGTGGCGGAAGTGCAAATCCCAGTGCTGCGGTTGTCGCAGTCGAGAGGGCTGTTACAGGTGATACCTTTTGTTGATTTTGGGGTAGCTTGGAATAATTCTGGCACTAATCCCGATCCTAATACTTTAGCAGCCGTGGGTTTGGGTTTACGCTGGTTACAAGGCGATCGCTTGACTGCACGACTTGACTGGGGTATTCCTCTGGTGTCTGTGGACTCCCAAGCCAAAACATGGCAAGAGAATGGTTTGTATTTTTCTGTATTATACAATCCTTTTTAATGTATTAAAATAAAATATAATATAATTAATTATAATTAATTATATTAAAACATGAAACATTTTGTCATAGCTTTGTCTCATTGTTACCCAGTGTCATGATGATTTTCGCCTGAATACCTCAGCGTTTATTGATAATTTTGCCCTATCTCATGCCATCAGATTTTGGATTTTGGGCAGATAAAGATTGGCAAGCGAACAACTAATTGGGTAAGCGTAATTAAAGTTATAGCATCAGGGAAGCTACAGGGAACAGAACATTATTGTGTCTGTTCCCTGCGTTTAACTATGGTAATTATTTTGGGTTCCGTATTATCACTCAAGTTGATTAACCAACATCAACAAATCTACTCAGTATCATCTTAGCTATTGAATTACTTCTGGGTATAACAGAAAAAGTCAACCAAAAGTTAGTAGTTAAAAATGCTAAATTCGCCTAATTTGTTGGGGAACGGAGACAATTAACCAGACTGACAATGCAGCACTCACTGGCAAATAAGAATCTTTTTTGGAGATTGTCAGTGATGTAAAACACAAATATCTTCCTACATCGTCCTTGCACTAGGTAAAGACCTTTTATTACAAATGAACGTTAGGAGTTAAAACTAAGTGAATGAGGATATTGAAACTCCAGCTCCAAAGACATGAGAATGTGAGAGGAACTGATGCCTGAACAAGAGCGAGAAAAAATCCGCCACCTGTTAGTTGTCAAAGACTTACAAGGGCAGCGCATCATACCTTTACAAGAAGCTACATATTCTATAGGAAGGCATAAGAGTAATGCTATTGTTCTCCATTCCTTGTCAGCATCCAGACAACACGCTATTTTATTGCGGGTAACTCTTCCCAAAACGGAGCAATATGGGTTTCGGATTATCGATGGTAACTTTAAAGGACAAGCTAGTACCAACGGATTATTTGTGAATGGCAACAGATGTTTTTCTCATGATCTCAAACATGGAGATGTGATGATCTTTGGTACGAAGCAAGCTCAGGCTAAATACTATGCTATTTCTAACTTGTCAGAACAAGCTTTTTGTGAATCTGCTTATGTTGAAGATTTGTCAGCATTTCTGTGTGAGCAATCTAGTCCTGTGCAACCTGTTCCTACGGCAGTTGTTGATCCGGAATTTGCAGGAGCTAGCGAGACTGCTTTAGCTCGTTTAGCATCTTTTCCTGAGATGATCCCCAATCCCATCATTGAGACAGATTTAGACGGAAACTTAACTTATTTTAATCCAGCCGCAGCCCTGAAATTTCCGAGATTGAGGGAGTTAGGACAACACCATCCGATATTAAAAGGAATAGTTGCTGAGGTGCAAAGCCGCCAAGTCAGTTCTTTTGTCAGGGAAGTAAAATTTGGTCAAGAAGTTTTTGAACAATCAGTCCATCATCTAGCGGAAAGTGATTTAATTAGAACTTATATTATTAGAGATATTACTCAGCAAAAGCAAGCAGAGGCAGAATTGCGGCAACGCGATCGCTTACTCCAAGCAGTAGCGGAAGCAGCCAATTACTTACTCGTAGAAATGAACTACGATACCGCCTTAGAAAAAGCTCTGGCTGTACTAGGTGAAGCTGTGCAAGTAGATAGAGCTTATCTATTTAAACATCATTCCCACCCCCAAACAGGAGAAATCGCACTCAGCTTGCAATGTCAATGGACAAGTTCACCTTTACCCACTTGCCCGCATCACTGGCACAATCAACTTGATCAGTATCACGCCTTATCACGTTGGTATAATGTCCTTGCCAGTGGCAAGTCAATTAATGGACTGACAAAGGATTTTCCCGCCGCCGAACGTGAAATTTTGATGCGAAAGGGCATTAAATCTCTGCTGTTAGTGCCACTGCGCTTAGAAGAACAGTTTTGGGGTTGTTTGGCTTTAGCGGATTGTCACCAAGAGCGTGTTTGGTCAAGCCATGAAGAATCTATACTGTTGACAATGGCAGCTAGTATCAGTGGTGCTTGGCAGCGTCAGCAAGTAGAAGCAAAGATTCGTTACCAAGCCCTTCATGATTGGCTGACGGGATTGCCTAATCGGTTATTATTTGATCAAATCCTCGCCAAAACCTTAGCCAACGCCGTCCGGAGTCACGAAAGTCTGGCTGTGATTTTTCTGGATCTTGACCGCTTTAAAATTATTAATGATACCTTGGGTCATACCTTGGGCGATCGCTTACTCCGCAGCGTAGCCGAGAGATTGCAAGCATCTTTGAGAGCAGGTGACACAGTAGCGCGTTGGGGAGGAGATGAATTTATTATCCTCCTGCCCCGCATTAATTATCTCGAAGAAGTCACCCAAGTCGCCGCCAGAATCTTAAAAGCCTTTGAGAACGTTTTCTTTTTGGAAGGGCATGAACTTTACGTCAGTGCTAGCTTAGGTATTGCCTTACTAGATGAACATAGCCCTGATGCAGAAAGTTTGATCAAGCACGCAGATACAGCTTTGTATCATGCCAAGGATGAAGGCAGAAATAAATACCAGTATTACACGACATCCTTGAGTGCCAAAACTCCTGATATTCTCAAGTTAGAGAAAAATTTACGCTATGCCTTAGAAAAGCAAGAATTTACAGTATACTATCAACCCCAAGTTAATCTTCACACCGGAGAAATTACTGGTATGGAAGCCTTGCTACGCTGGGAGCATCCAGAAATGGGGATAGTAGCACCTAACGTTTTTATTCCGCTTGCTGAAGAAAGTGGATTAATTATCCCGATAGGGGAGTGGGTATTGCGGACAGCCTGTGAGCAAAACCGAGCTTGGCAAAAAGCCGGATTACCCCCGGTGAAAATTGCAGTTAATCTGTCTCCTAAGCAGTTTTGCCAACCCGACTTAGTAGAAACTGTAGCGCAAATTTTAGCCGAGACAGGGTTAGCACCGCCATTATTAGAGTTAGAAATTACGGAAACCACAGCCATTGAGAATATAGAATATACCAAAAAGGTATTGCATGATTTAGCGGCGATGGGTGTGCATCTGTCCATTGATGACTTTGGTATAGGTCATTCGTCGCTCTCGCGGTTACAAATGTTACCACTGCATAAGCTAAAAATTGATCGATCCTTCATTGATCAGTTGACAACAGATGTCAAGGTTAGGCATATTGTGAAGGCGATCGCCAATTTAGGCAGAAGCTTAGGGTTAACAATCACCGCCGAAGGCGTAGAAAACCAAGAACAACTAGATTTCTTAAAATCTATTCATTGCGAAAATGTACAGGGTTTCTTGTTCCATAAAGCCTTGTCCGCCGAAAAAGCTACGGAAATCCTCCAGGCTGAGTCTCAACAGCACATTTTACCAATGCCAAAAAACTAACACCTGTATGCTCTGAGTCTGCGAACGTTTTCAGGTGGTCTACAAGTGAGGTAAAGTTACAGTGGCAAAATATTACTTTAGCTTGATGACTGGAGAGCATAGCCTTGGGAATAGAACTACGCAGTTTCGTCTTTCTCGACAGCCTGCAACCACAACACGCAGCATATATAGGAACAGTAGCCCAAGGTTTCCTGCCCTTACCAGGTGATACATCCCTCTGGATTGAAATCTCACCTGGAATTGAAATTAATCGGATTACAGATATAGCCCTGAAAGCTGCCTCAGTCCGTCCTGGGGTGCAGGTAGTTGAACGATTATATGGTTTACTAGAAGTTCATTCCGGCTCGCAAGGAGAAACACGGGCAGCCGGACAAGCAATTTTGGCAGCATTAGGAGTTAAACGAGAGGAATGTCTCAAACCCCGTGTTGTGTCTAGTCAGATTATCCGTAATATCGATGCTTACCAAACACAATTAATCAATCGCACCCGCCGGGGACAATTACTCTTAGCAGGGCAAACTTTGTATGTATTGGAAGTTGAACCGGCTGCTTATGCGGCTTTAGCGGCGAATGAAGCGGAAAAAGCCGCCGCAATTAATATTTTGGAAGTGCAAGCTGTCGGTAGCTTTGGCAGGTTGTACTTGGGAGGAGCAGAGCGAGATATTCTGGCAGGTGCAGCCGGAGCGCGAGCAGCTATTGAAAACGTGGCTGGAAGGAGTAATTCCCCAATTGGCCGCCAGGAGTAGGTGAGCAGGGGGAGCAAAGAGTAAAAAATCTGACAATAATGAAGGAGAGCAAAGAGAAAATGGCAAATGTAGAGCATCTGCGGTTATTACAAGCGGGTGCAGTCCAATGGGTTGAGTGGAGAACAACATATCCTCAAATTGAACCTGACCTGAGTGCTGCCAATTTGCAACAAAATAATCTTAGAGGTGCTGACCTGCAAGGGGTAAATTTAAGTAAAGTAGACTTAAGTCATGCTTTATTAGTACGTGCCAACCTCAGTTATGCTAACCTCAGTAGTGCTAATCTGCATCAAAGTAAGCTGAGTGAAGCTAACCTGAGTGGTACTCATTTGAGTGTGGCTAATTTGAGTCAAGCTATTCTCACTCAGGCTGATTTAAGTCATGCTACTCTCATTGGTTCTGACTTAAGGGAAGCGAATCTTAGGGGTGCTACTCTCAATCAGACTAATTTGATTGGTACTGACTTAAGTGGTGCTAATTTCAGAGAGGCTGATTTGGGTGCAGCACAATTAAATCGCGCTAACCTGAGTTTTGCTAACCTCATAGCAGCTAACTTAATTGAGGCTGATATCAGTGAGGCTAACTTATATGGAATAGACTTAATGGGAGCTTATCTCTACAAAGCCAACCTGTACAAAGCTCGTCTGAATCAGGCTCATTTGAGTGGTGCATATTTATTTCGGGTGAATTTAACTGAAGCTGACTTGAGTGGTGCTGACTTGGGTTGGACAAATCTCAAAAATGCTAACTTGGCAGGAGCTAATCTAAGCGGTGCTAACCTTAGAGGTGCTAACTTAAGTGGTGCTAATCTCAGTGGTGTGAATTTTCACAATGCAATTATGCCCGATGGTTCGAGACTTGATTGAACCTGGCAAAAAAATAGTCAAGTTTCAATTAGTGAAGTAGCGATCGCGCCCCTGTTGTTTGGCATTGTATAATGCTTTATCTGCGGCAGCGATCAGTGTATCTGGCTTGATATCCAAAGCAGGTATACTAGAGGCAATCCCTAAACTCAAGGTGACGATATCCTTAACATTAGACTTTGCATGGGGAATAGCTAAATCATAAACTGCTTGCTGAATCTTCTGCGCTACTTTGATTGCTCCGGCTAAGTCTGTATTAGGCAGAAGTACCGCAAATTCTTCTCCACCATAACGCGCCACTAAATCCGCAGGACGATAAACTATTTTCTGCACTGTTTGTGCTATCTTAATCAAACAATCATCCCCTGCCAGATGACCATAGTAGTCGTTGTACAATTTGAATTTATCAACGTCGAATAAAATCAGTGACAGAGGTTGCTGTTCTCTCGCCAGGCGTTTCCATTCTGCTAGTATTCGTCCATTGAAGCAGCGACGGTTAGCTACATGAGTCAAACCATCTATATTTGCCAGTTTTTCTAGTTTCTGATTTGCATCTTGCAGAGCTAGTTCAATTTGTTTACGCTCAGTAATATCACGTATGGTAATAGCAAAACCATCACCTAGTTTGACTGCCACAAAATGATACCAACAAGAATTGCCGGATAGATGATAAAAATCCCGTTGTAAAGGTTGCCCTGTTTCCACAACATTCACAAACTGATAAAATAGTTCTGGTTCTAAACGGGCTAAGAATCTTTTAACTACCAATTTGCCGATCATATCTTCATGGCGACTGCCGAAGGCTCTAGCAATGACTGGGTTGACTACTAAGCAACGAAAATCCTCGATATCCCCGGTTGTGGTGTTACGAACTGCTTGCATAGCAGCAATACCATCTAGTGAACTATTCAAAATGCTTGCCAGCATTGCCCTAGATTGATATAGTATTTCTTCGGTTTGTCTGCGCTTATAATTTTCTTGTTCTAGCTGCCGTTGCTGACGTTGAATGGTTAATTGATTTTCTATGCGTGCTACCACTTCTTCCATTTGAAAGGGTTTGGTGATGTAGTCTACGCCTCCTATTTCAAAGGCGGTGACTTTATCGAAAACATCATCTAAAGCACTAATAAAAATTATGGGAATGGTGCGTAAATCCTCATCCGCTTTCAGAGTTCTACAGACTTGATAGCCATCCATTTCTGGCATCTTGATATCTAAAAGAATGATATCTGGTTGCTTCACCTTCACTGTTTTCAGTGCCATTCGCCCGCTTGTGACGCTGCGAACAGTGTAGCCGACTTTGCTGAGAGAATCACTTAATAATTGTAAATTTTCGGGTATGTCGTCTACTAAAAGAATATTACCTTGATTTTCTTGATTATCTTCAGGATTCATTACTGATCAGGGGTTCGGCTAACTCAACCAGCTTCTCAAATTCAAATTGTCGAGCCAGTTTTGTCAGTGATTGTATCAGATTAGTTTCTGTATCTGGTATTTCTCCTACCAATTCTACGACTTGGTTGGTATTTGCCTCCAGCGCAGCTGTGTATAGCTGAGTAATCCATTCTTGAGGCATACAGGTGAGGTGTTGCGATGTCAAGATAGTCTCTGTTGCCTGATTTACTAGGGGCGTTTGGCTGTCGGCAAAGATAAATTTTACACCGAGATGTTTAGTTAGTGCATTAAAAATGGTGTGTTCGGCAAAGGGTTTGCGGAGGAAGTCATCACAACCAGCAGAGAGAACTATGGCTTTTTCTTCTTCTAAGACGCTGGCTGTCAAGGCGATGACGGCTGTGGCGTTACCTTTGGTAGTAGACTTAATATATTTAGTCGCTTCATAACCATCCATGACAGGCATTCTCATATCCATCCAGATTAAATGCGGTTCCCATTCATCCCAAATTGCGATCGCTTCCTTGCCGTTACTCGCCTCTCTCATCTCAAACCCCAAAGGCATGAGTAACTTCATCAACAATTGGCGATTAATGGCTTTATCATCTACTGTCAGCAGTTTATATGTTGGCTGATTGGCAACTAGCCCCAACACTTGCGGATAGGCTTGCGAACTCTGACTGACTGTTGCTTGCGCCAATTTCGCCTGAAGATGAAATTGAAAAGTTGTACCTTTGCCCAATTCACTCTCAACTGAAATATCTCCCCCCATCAGTTGCACAAATTTACGGCTAATAGCTAAACCTAATCCTGTACCTTCTTGGGCATCTTTTCCGGCTTGGGCTTGCGTAAACGCATCAAATAATTTGGGTAATTCAGTGGCGGAAATCCCTACACCTGTATCACGCACCTGAAAATGGATATGAAATACATCTGTGGTTTCTTGTTCTCCTGCAAACACAAGTAGACTGACGTTGCCTTCTGAGGTAAATTTAATCGCGTTGCTGAGTAGATTGATTAACACCTGACGTAGTTTGACTGCATCTGTGCAGATATAGCGGGGAACATTGTCACTGCGCTGGAATATCAAAGCCAATCCAGCATTTGTTGCCCGCAGATGTAGCATATCTTCTAAATCATCGAGTAAGCGATACAAGTCAAAGTCTTGAGGATTCAGGGTAGTTTTTCCGGCTTCAATTTTCGATAAATCGAGAATATTATTAATGAGGGTGAGTAAATAATCGCCACTACGATAGATAATCCCAGCATTTTCATACTGTTCCGATGGTAAGTTTTTAGCGCGTATCATTAATTGAGAAAAGCCGAGAATCGCATTTAGAGGAGAACGCAATTCATGACTCATATTAGCAATAAATGCACTTTTGGCTTGATTTGCTACTTCGGCTTTTTCTTTGGCAATGGCTAATTCTGCTGTTCTCTCTTTGACTCGTTGTTCTAAAGTTTCAAAAGCTGTTTGTAACTGAATAGCCATTTTATGAAAAGAATCAGCCAGCGTTGCTACTTCTGTAATACTTTGAATTGCTCTTGAGCCATTTTCTAAATCAGAATTATCCCATTTTCCTAATGCTAAAGCTTGACTGGCTCGACTTAATTGCAATATAGGAGTTGTAATCCAATTTGCAGTCATGATACATAAGATTGTGGCCATAATTAAAGTTAAACTACATAATATGATTGTCGAACGCGCATTGGCTTGAATTTCTGCCATGAAGTCAGCTTCAGGAATGACAATCACTGTCAGCCAATTTAAATCTTTTTGACTCTGCAATGGGACAACTTTCACAAAGTAGCGTTTACCATGCTCGTCTGTAAAGCTCAGTTCTTGTTTTGTCTGAATGCGATTAAGGCTTCCGAAATATTCCCGTAATTTTTGAGTGGTTTTCTGAGTAAGTTTATTGCGACTATCCACGGCATTTAATCTATATTTGCTGGGGTCATTTTTTTCTTTATCAGAATTCAGATACTTTACTAAGTAGGAAAGAAAGGGAGTTTCACCTGTGGAAGTACCGATTAACAATCCACTCGGTTCTACAACAATAGCCTGACCGGTTTTACCAATTTTCAACCTGTTGAGAAAATCCCCTAATTGGGATAGAGAAAAAGCGCAACTGAGAACTCCTTGAAAGGTATTATTTTGATCAACAAATGGTAAAAAATAGGCGGCTACTAATTTTGGTTGATCGTTGTGGATGCGAGCAACAACAATCCGCCAAATTCCACGTCCTGCCTTTTTGGTTGCCCCATACCAAGGATTTCCAGGCGGATCATTATGCGGATCATAAGTCGTTGAACGTCGGATTAATTTGATGTAGTTGCCCTCACTGTCAGTCAGGTAATTATCCCAATTGTTATTATTTGACTTATCTTTGATGCGAACCACACGCGAGCCATCATGCTGTTTGACCACAATTAACATATTTTTATGCTCGGTAGCGATCGCAAAGGAATTAATCTCATTAAATATTTGTGATTGCTGCCAAAAATAGCGTTTTACTGTGGATAAATCCTGATAGTTCAAAATGCCTAGTTTAATTGCATCGGCATTATTGCGGGTAACTTTGACTGAATTTTGCAAATAATGGGCGAGATTTTGATCAATGCGATCGCCTACTTCCGTCATCAAGGATTTAGCTATATCCTCTACCGCTTTTTGTCCACTCCGGTAGGAAAGATAGCCAACTAACCCGACTGCACCGACAACTTGTAAGACAAAAGGGATAATTAACAGTGATTTCAGGGGAATTTGTCGAGGTTTTTGGGCTTTATTCCTAGATTTTATCATTATTAATTATTAAAGGTTCGGCTAACTCAACCAGCTTCTCAAATTCAAATTGTCGAGCCAGTTTTGTCAGTGATTGTATCAGACATGTAGAGACGTTGTATACAACGTCTCTACAGTGCAGAATCAGGTGCATCTATGGCTACGCTACGCAAGCTACATCAAGAAACGGTATTACGCCATCTCAGTTCAAATATTTTTATGTCTTGTCATGATTCTACTTCGTAGTTCTAGTATCACCTGGAAGTAGTTGACATACTCCCCACCCTAAAAGGGTGGGGATTCTGGGGTCAAACAGCGATTGCTGGCATAGCCAG
>NZ_LUHJ01000049.1:131639-175854 GCF_001597745.1 Anabaena sp. 4-3
GTAAAAAATTTACCGGGCGTAGTAAACTCTGGCATTACCAAAACCGCCTTCGCGCAACAATTGGTTTATCCTGATGGCTTCAGTTCGTTTATTAAAAGGCCCTACGGCAACGTGTGGCCCTAGAGGTTGTTGTCTCGGATTCACTTGATTGTATAATCTTGTCAGTTGTCTGACTTGGAAGACAATAGAGGATAATTCCTGTGAGTTGGCAGGAATAATCGCGTAATACCCGCCTGTGTTCCTGACAGAATTTCTATTCACAGGATTATTAGGCATGACTGGTGCATTAGAAAATCCCGCAATTTCAGCACCATAAATACCAATTCTCTGTAACTGTAATACTCGCTGTTGAGCATTGACTAAACTATTAAATACTCCTGACTGCACCACAGAACGCCCATTGTACTGGCGAATGTAAGCTGTAGGTTCAATTCGACGGACTTGTTGTAGAGTTTGTGAGTTTCTGTTGTCAACGTAGACTGAGTAACGTTGAAAGTTTTGATTATATTGGTACTGTACTGGTTGATAGATTTGGGAACTCTCTCCAAATTGATTAAAATCCACCGTCTGCTCCGGTATAAAGCCCGGTGGCGGTGGTAAATTTTCATATACACTTTGAGCTAACAGTATGCTGTGATTTTGAGCAATTTGCCCTTGTGCGGGACTTATATCAGCAGCCAGCGCGAACCAACTGCCAACGAAAACAGGCATCATCGGTAATGCAAAATATTTGGCTATCATCTGACTGGACATCTTGGTAATTAACTAATTTAGTAGAATTTACCTAGTGCTAGCTTAAAGGTTGTAAGTCTAGGTGGCAATAAATACCTCTAAACAAATTTTCAAGAGCAAAGAGTCACAACCGGATGGGGTATCCACTCCCTGAGTACAAACAGCCTTGAGAGTCAGGCTTTAAAGGATATATGCTACAATTGAGCAGTTAAAAATCTTTCGTGTCTGATGGGTGGCGATCGCAATTCTTTAGTCTGAAGATGAGCGTTGAGTACCTACCAAATTTAATTATTTAACCCTCAAGTTTTCCATTCTGCAAGGCGGTTAGCCAAGCACTATTGAAAGATATGAAAAAAGTCGTCGTTGGTCTTTCTGGTGGCGTTGACAGTTCCACCGCCGCCGCTATTTTACACCATCAGGGCTATGAAGTCATCGGTTTGACCCTTTGGCTGATGAAAGGCAAAGGACAATGTTGCTCTGAAGGTATGATCGACGCTGCTTATATTTGTGAACAATTAGGCATTCCCCATCAAGTGGTGGATATGCGGGATGTCTTTCAAACTCATATTGTCGATTATTTAGTCACTGGTTACAGTGCTGGCATTACACCGTTACCTTGCTCTCAGTGTAATAAAACGGTCAAGTTCGGGCCTATGGTAAACTATGCCCGTGAACAGTTGGGTTGCGATCGCATCGCCACAGGTCATTATGCCCGCATCCACTACAATCAAGCAACTGGGCGTTACGAATTGTTAAGAGCCATTGACCGCAACAAAGACCAGTCTTATTTTCTGTATGATTTGTCTCAAGAGTTACTAGCAGCGTCACTATTTCCCCTAGGGGAAATGCAAAAAGCCGACACCCGGCGCATTGCGGCGGAACATGGCTTAAAAACTGCCGACAAGCCAGAAAGTCAAGACCTATGCTTAGTAGAAAGCAACGGTTCTATGCGGTCGTTTTTGGATAAGTATCTCGCACCCAAAAAAGGTGAGATTGTGGATACCACAGGCAAAGTTTTAGGACAGCATGATGGTGTCCATCATTACACCATTGGACAACGCAAAGGATTGGGAATTGCCGCACCCGAACCACTGTATGTGATTGCCTTAGATGCAGTGAATAATAAAGTAATTGTAGGCGATCGCACCAAAGCCACCCAGGCAGAATGTACAGTCGGGCGAGTCAATTGGGTATCTATGGCTGAACCAACTACCCCTATTCGTGCGTCAGTGCAAATTCGCTACCGTTCCGCACCCGAACCAGTGACAGTCATACCTTTAGAAAATTCCCGCGTCCGCTTGGTGTTTGATGAACCCCAGTTCAGTATTACACCCGGACAAGCTGCGGTTTGGTACGACAGCGAAAAAGTTCTCGGTGGCGGAATTATTGAGCAGTTTAGCTAATTCTGCATCAATTTTGATGTCCGCCAAAATCGCCCCTGCTTGCTGACAGCGATTTTCAGGTAAATGAACCACAAAAGAAAGTTTTAAAACCTTGTAGAGACGTTGCATGCAACGTCTCTACACCTTTGTATATAGCGGTTTTGAACGAGAGTCAGAAGAAAAATTATTGAACGCAGAGAGAAGTCTGAGCGGCGGCTTCCGCCGTAGACGCGCAAGCGGCTTGTCGTAGACATCAGAACTTCTCCTAACGGAGACGCTGCGCGAACGGTGTAAACGCAGATAAACGCGGATGAATCTTTATTCTGTTTGGTTGCCTCCCCTATAGTTAGTAGGGTGCGTCAGTGTGAAGATTTTCTTGGCATAGCTAGGGTTTCTCGTCCTGACGCACCCGACATTTTGGAGATTTTTTGATCTGGCAGTCCCTGAGTCACGCTACTCTGATTTTTCCAATCCCTAAACTATTTATGTTTCTGTACCAGCATTTTGATAAGTTAGTACATAGTTCGCAACAATAACACACACTTATCGCTAAGGGGGATTGTAACTTGAGTCAGCAACCAGATGCCATTGCCGCACACGGTGGACAGTTGATTAATCGCATTGCCACACCAGAACAAAGAGAAGAATTTCTTTCTAAGGCTGAGTTTTTGCCCAGAGTGCAACTCGATGAACGCGCCGTTTCTGATTTAGAAATGATTGCCATCGGTGGTTTTAGTCCCCTCACTGGTTTTATGAACCAGGAAGATTATAATCGGGTGGTGACAGAAATGCGCCTCGCTAACGGTTTAGTGTGGTCAATTCCGATTACACTTTCTGTCTCCGAGGAAGTAGCAGCACCTTTAAAAGAAGATGGCTATGTTCGTCTAGATAACCCCCAAGGTGAATATATTGGGGTTTTGCATCTCACACAAAAATATCACTACGATAAAAACCGCGAAGCTATCAACGTCTACCGCACTGATGAAGCTAAACACCCAGGCGTACAGGTAGTTTATAACCAAGGTGCTGTAAATCTGGCTGGTGATGTCTGGTTACTGCAACGCGATGATCACCCTTATTTCCCCAAATACCAAATTGATCCGGCTGCTTCACGGCAGATGTTCAGAGAAAAAGGTTGGAAAACTATCGTCGGTTTCCAAACCCGTAACCCCATTCACCGCGCCCATGAATATATTCAAAAGTGCGCTTTAGAAACAGTGGATGGTTTATTTTTACATCCTTTGGTCGGCGCAACCAAAGAAGATGATATCCCGGCGGATGTGCGGATGCGTTGCTATGAAATTTTGCTAGAACACTATTACCCCACAGACAGAGTGATTTTAGCAATTAATCCCGCCGCCATGCGTTACGCTGGCCCCCGTGAGGCAATTTTCCATGCTTTAGTTCGCAAAAACTACGGCTGTACTCACTTTATTGTGGGACGAGATCATGCTGGTGTGGGTGACTATTATGGTACTTACGATGCTCAATACATCTTTGATGAATTTGAGCCGAGTGAAATCGGTATTGTACCCATGAAGTTTGAACACGCTTTCTACTGCACCCGCACCAAACAAATGGCGACAACTAAAACCAGTCCCAGCAAACCAGAGGAACGGGTTCACCTGTCTGGTACTAAAGTTAGAGAAATGCTGCGTCGCGGTGAGTTACCCCCACCAGAATTTTCTCGTCCCGAAGTTGCGGCGGAATTGGCTAGAGCAATGCGAGTACAAGTATTGGCTTAGGCTCATTTGTTGGCGAACAAACAGTATAGACTTTAACTGTACACTCTACACTTCAGCCCTAAAAGCTATATGCTTAGGGGCTGGAGGTTGATAGCAAATTATGAAGCGTCGGACTTTTTTACAACAGATTGGCTCAATACTCGCAGTGTTGGGTGTGACTGAGGCTGAATGGTTTAGGTTAAGCGATCGCTATTCTCAAGCTTTAGCACAACCCACACCGCGCAAACTGGCATTATTAATCGGCATCAATCAATATCAAAAAAGTCCCTCTCTCAATGGTTGTCTCACTGATGTCGAACTGCAAACAGAACTTTTAACTCATCGGTTTGGCTTCCAACCCTCCGATATTCTGACTTTGACTGAGGAACAAGCTACTAGGGAAGCCATTGAAGCCGCTTTTTTCAATCATCTCACCCAGCAAGCCCAACCTGGGGATGTGGTGGTGTTTCATTTTAGCGGTTACGGTACGCGCATTCAGGTAGCACCAAATCAGCTACAAAATGCTTTAGTAGCTGGGGATGAAAATCCAGCATTACAAAATGTTCCCATTGCTAATTATGTACTAGAAGAAACCTTACTATTATTATTGCGATCGCTCCCCACAGATAAAGTCACCGCAGTCTTAGATACTAGCTACTCTACCCCTAGCACCGCCCAAACTACCGGGTTGCGAATTCGCGCCCGTCAGGAGTTACCATCGGTACAGTTAGCACTCCCAGAATTAGAGTTTCTCAAACAACTCAAAACCCAAACTTTGCTCAAGGCTCAAGATATTGAAGTCAGCCCAGCTATCATATTATCTGCTACCTCAGATATGGAGGAGTCGGCTAGAGAGGTATTGTTATCTGGTTTTAGTGCCGGGTTATTTACTTACGCTTTAACTCAACAATTGTGGGAATCCACCCCAGCCACGACAATTCAAGTGAGCTTTTCCCGTGTGGCTAGTGCGATGTCTCAATTAGGCAGTAAACAACAACCAGGGTTAGTCAGTAACAAGAAAAATCAACAGGCAGGAGTTACCATCGCCAATTTACTCCCAGATAGGATGATGGGCGCAGAGGGAGCAATCATCGCTACAGAAGATGATGGTAAAGTCGCGCAAATCTGGCTAGGTGGGCTACCTGCTCAGGTATTAGAATACTACGGTATTCATTCCCGACTGGCTTTAGCATCAGGGGAACATTTAGAGGTGCGATCGCGCAGTGGATTAACAGCTAAGGCGCAACTCGCTAAAATAAGCGATACTACACCTTTGCAAGTCGGGCAACTCTTGCAAGAAGCAGTCAGAGTTTTACCCCGCAATATTAATTTAACCGTAGCTTTAGATCCGAAACTGGAAAGAATTGAACGTGTCGATGCCACCAGTGCTTTTGCGACACTTCCCCATGTTTCTAAGGTAGTGGAAGGAGAACAACCAGCCGATTATGTGTTTGGTAAATTGCTACAAACTCCTAGTCGTTATGGTTTATTTTCTCTCGGTGGTGAGTTAATTCCTAACACCACAGGGGAATTTGGCGAAGCTGTCAAAGTCGCTGCCTTGCGATTAGCAACGAAATTACCCACCCTCTTAGCAACCAAGTTATGGCGACTGACAGAAAATGAAGGTTCTTCTCGCTTGCCTGTGAAGGTAACGTTAGAGATTTTGGGGATTTCACCGAAAGTGGTATTGCAACGGGAAACTTTACGGAATCTCAGCAGTCAACAAAGTCATTCTCCTACCCGCAACCAACCAGTTGCTATTCCTACGGTTCCCGTTGGTAGTCGCGTACAGTACCGGGTACAAAATAAAAGCCAGCAGCCTATATATTTGATGCTGTTGGGTATTAACAATCATCGAACTGCGATCGCTTTCTACCCCTGGCAAATAGTCTCAGATTCTGATAATAGTCCCAATAATCAACCTCTACTGCAACCAGTAGTTATTCCCCCCGGTGAAACTGTGACTTTACCACAAACTGCCACTACATCGGGTTGGATGATTTCTGGGCCTACCTATGAATGCGAACACCAATTAATTTTTAGCACTTCGCCTTTTCCTGAAACTTTGAAAGCTTTGGAAACTGCTAAGTATCCCACGGGAGATCAACAGCCTATTACTACTTTGGTCAATCCTTTGGTGATTGCTCAAGCTTTGTTGCAAGATTTGCACAATGCTAGCAATGTTAAGGCGGAGATGAATGGTACTGCAAACGATTATTATATCTTAGATGTGAGTCATTGGGCAAGTGTTAATTTTAGTTTTCGTGTGGCTTAGGTGGGTGTGAGTTTTAAACGCGGAGGGGCGCGGAGGCAACGCAAAGGGGCGCGGAGGTTTTTTAGAGGTATTTTTTGAGTAGTAGGGCTAATTTTTCTTTGGTGGCGGTGGGGGCTTGGGTTAGATTAGTCAAGATGGCGTATTTGAGGGCGGTGTGGGCTTCGCTGGTTGGGGGGTTTTGCCTGAGTCGTCGGACGGTTTCTTGTATGGCTTTTTGGGCGTTGATGGCGTTGCGTTGTAGGTTGGCAATTACCATGTCTACTGTGACGCTATCGTGTTCTGGATGCCAGCAATCGTAGTCTGTGACTAGGGCTAGGGTGGCGTAGGCAATTTCGGCTTCTCTGGCTAGTTTGGCTTCTGGTAAGTTTGTCATGCCAATTACGGTTGCACCCCAACTACGGTAAAGGTTTGATTCGGCTTTGGTGGAAAATGCTGGCCCTTCCATGCACACGTAAGTACCGCCACGATGTAGGCTGACTTCTGGTAAGTTTAAAGATGCGATCGCCTCTGCTAAGATATTCGCCAAGTTTTTACAAATCGGTTCGCCAAAAGCAATATGTGCTACAATCCCTTCACCAAAAAATGTGGAAACCCGATTTTTGGTTCTGTCAATAAATTGATCTGGTATTACCATATCTAAGGGTTTGGCTTCGGCTTGCAAAGAACCTACCGCACTGGCTGAGATTAAATACTCTACTCCTAGTTGTTTCATGGCGTAGATATTGGCACGGAAGGGTAACTCTGACGGTAATAGCGTATGATTACGACCATGACGAGCTAAAAATGCTACTCTGGTGTTTTCTAAAGTTCCCAAGATTAACGCATCAGACGGCGCACCAAAGGGTGTCTGAATTTGTACTTCTTCTACATCTTTTAACGCATCCATTTTGTAGAGTCCACTACCGCCAATGATGCCAATCTGAGCCTGTGCCATGATTTTTGACCTATTGTTTATTTAACTGCCTAGTTATTTTACCTAAAATACGAGTATCAGAGGAGGCATAAAACTCTTGACAATTTCGCCTCAGTAATTCCGTAGGGATACTCATGTCATACTTCATCAAAAATTGTTATTTTGTGAAAAATTAATTGCAAAAAATACATGAATCATATTTGATTTCTGAGAAAACTGTGTACACTTGTAAAGTCCTTCTTTCCTGTCCCCTGTTCCCTGTTCCCTGTTCCCTGTTCCCTGTTCCCCTACATAAAGTTTCAGTGAATAATATGCAAGCTACCACTACCTCAACCCCCATGTCTTTAGAAACTGTCTTGCAGCGCATATTCACTATTAACAGAATTACGCGCCGTGATCAGCAGTTACTTATGTCTACGTTGCTGTCTAAAGCAGATTTAAGTGAGCAAGAACACCAGCAAATCAACCGCATATTGGATGGTTTAAAACGAGGATTACTCAAAGTTGTTGATTAGCACAGCTACATCAGATACTGTTGCGCTTGCGTTTCAAACAAATAAGCATAAGTCCCATTCATCTGCATCAACTCATCATGGGTTCCACTCTCAACAATAGTGCCATTATCCATGACATAAATTCGATCAGCCATTTTCACTGTAGATAAACGATGGCTGATCAAAATTGCCGCTTGATCTTTAATCAGTTGGCGGAATTTATCAAACACTTCATACTCGGCTTTCGGATCCATTGCACTGGTAGGTTCATCCAATACAATTAATTGGGAATCTCTTAAAAATGCTCTAGCCAAAGCAACTTTTTGCCATTGCCCAATACTCAGTTCTTCTCCTTCTTCAAATAGTTTACCTAATACGGTGTCATACCCTTTTGGTAATTTACTAATTACATCATCGGCACCGGAACGACGCGCCGCAGCAATAATGCTTTCCCGTTGTGGTGGTAAATCAATGTTTGCTAACCAAATATTTTCTTGGGCTGTGAAGTGATATTTGGCGTAGTCTTGGAAAATTACACTAATTTCTCGCCGCAATTCTGCTGTTTTATATTCTTTCAGGTCAATGCCATCAATCGTAATTTTCCCACCTGTGGGGTCATACAATCTACACAACAGTTTAATTAGTGTCGTTTTACCTGAACCATTTTCTCCTACTAATGCAATTACTTCTCCCGGCCCTACTCTCAAATTAATATCTTTTAATGCTTGACGGGTAGTAGTAGAATATTGAAAACTGACGTTTTGAAATTCAATACCACTTTGCATCGGTCGGGGAAGCGGTACTGGGTTGATCGAGTCTACTATTCTCGGTTTAATATCCAGAAATTCATAGAGGTTAGCCAAGAAAAGATTGTCTTCATAAAGTGCAGAAATACTGGCTAATAAGGCTTTAATATCATTCTGTCCTTTCTGCAAAGCTTGGTAATAAAGAACTAAATCCCCTAGGCGTAGAACTCCGTTGATAGCTTGATAAATAATAAACGCATAGATAACAAAGATGATAATACCAGCGATCGCTTCTGCTCCAAAAAAAGCTAAGGAGCGTTTACTCAGAACTGCAACTTTCTCCTTGTATAGCTGCTGACGGATGCGCTGATACCATTGACTAAAATAGCCACCTATATCAAATAAGCGGATTTCTTTGGCATACTGGTCTGATGTTAACATCCATGCCAAATACATGGCTTGTCTCTCGGATGGTGTCCATTTGCGCTGCCAACGATACATTACACGACTAAATTTGACTCGCACCAATAAAGCCGGGAGAGCCGCTACAAATAATATACCAATAATTCCCCAGTGCAATGACAGCAATAAACCCACCATTGCAATTAATGACACACTACTTTGAGCAACCTGTGCCAAGCGGTTGAGGATTTGCGGTGGTCTGTAGGGTGCTTCTTGTTGCGCTCTTTGCAGTGTATCGTAATATAGGGGATTCTCGTAATATTCTAGGTCTGACTCGATGGATTTGGCGTTAATGATACCCTGCATATAGTCAGTTACCCGTTGCGAATGGGCAGTAATGACTAATTCTGTAACGGAGTAGCAAAGATTGGTGAGTAGGGTAACTCCACCAGCTAGCAAAATCAAAGGAATCACAGAGTTAAACGCAGCTGCTTTATTAGCTATAGAGAAGTTAGCAACTACTGTGTCTATGATTAGTTTGGTAAGATAGATTGATAATACTGGTAGTATGCCTTGAATAAATACCAAGACTACGCGAGCGATCGTCAACCTCGGACTACTTTGCCAAACTAGGCGTAATGCAGGCACAAGGCGTAACGTTTTTTTTAGCTTGGCTTGAAATAGTTTGCCTAATTGCATAGTTAAAGTGGCGATCGCAATTAAATATTTTTCTTGGTCAAAACTTAAACCAGCCTATTGTTCCAGAATCTCTCCCATCTTGTCAAACGCTCATGTTGACAGGCGCGGAATTTTCAGCCAGATCCTTTTCCACTAACTTGATTAAATCCGGCAGTGCTTCTAACGAGCGTTGCCGTCGTAAACTTAACACAGGAATTTGTTTAACCAGAGTAGTACATTGCATAAAATGCTCTTTCAACAACTCTGGTGCAGTTAGTGCTTGCATTTCCCGCGAATGTTTCACTAATTGCCCAAAGCCTTGCTTCGCTTCTAAAGGAACGATTTCTGGGTGAGTTCCATTCGCAATCACATAAATTCTACTAATAGGTACAGGTTCTTGGCTAAAACCATCTTGCAACCTGTGGACACGCTTGATAGTCTGGGAGTTCAGCAGAGGTAAGCTATCAGCCCCATGACCAAAATTAGCAGCCGCATCAGGCCACAACTTAATCTGGGGAAACCCTGGTATAACTAGAGATTTTTCTGTGTCTACTTTAATTGCTAAAACGTCATCTGTTAGAATGTTATAGCCATGAGCATGGAAACATTCAGCTAAAGTTGACTTACCTTGTCCTGAGTCAGCCATAAAGGCGACAGCACTACCATTGATCACTACACTACTGGCATGAAGCACTAATAACCCTCTTTGCCGCAGTAGTATGCACAGAATCGCACCCAGCAGAAAAGTGCGGATCATCGCTTCATCAATATCGGAGTGAGGATCGAGGATAATTTCTCTACCCCCTTGCACCAATACCGTACCCCATCCTGGCACCTCACCGAGTACATAATCACCGCCGTTACTCCGCTTCTGCTCTGGGTTGTTTAGCTTACCAAAGCGTATAGTAACATCTGCTGGTTTGTCACTAGGGATGAGTTCCGGTAAGGGTAACTCTGAATGAATACCTAAGTTATAAGCTGTATAAATGTACATTTAAAATTACTGTGTTTTTACTTAAAAAATGTTTTTTGTTAAATAGAATTTATATTTTACCGAAGATTTGGGTTTGAGGTTCCCCGTCCTTCTAGGACGGCTTTCTGATAGAATAGCAGCAACAGGCAGGGCATTGTCTGTTGGGCGAGGCGATATAAGAGGGGCTTTCGCCTGCTATCGCTGTTTTAACCCAGAGTCTCCACCCTTCTAGGGCGGGGAGTATGTCAAAAGGTTAGAACTTGACAAATCTGGCAAATTCGTTTATCAAGGAAGACATCAGGGAAATATTTCCCTGATGCTCTACGATAAGTTATTACATCTTGAAAGCAGGTGTCAAACTGCTTTTGTTCATACCTAGCTGTAGATAATTATGGGTGTAAAAGTCAAACCCTACTATTACCCCCATAATTAGGCTAGTTATTTGGCTACAACTATGGCTTAGGTACAACTACGCCGTCTACAGAACCATTAGCGGCGAAAGCGGTAGATCCGTAATGGAATGTATCGTTAATAGCTGGGTTACCAAAAGCATTGGTAATGTTTTCTACACTGCCGTGGATTGTCAATTGGGGAGCATTGTAAGCTTTTTTCATTTGTCTAGTTTCCTGTTTGATAAGTTGTTGATTTAATAGGACTTGTGAACCAATTAAGTCCTGGTAGGAGCAGCCTTGATCAGCAAAACCCCTAGTCCGACTTATGGTTTAATTTGTATTTATCTCAGCCAAATAGCCAGCGTGAAAGATTTATCAAGGTGAGGTTTTTGACTACAACTATGGCTTAGGTACGATGACTCCGTCTCCTCCAGAACCGCTCAATCCAACTAATGAGGCTGGAAAAGCTGATCCTCCTACGTATATTAAATCTGCAACATTTGGTTGTTGACCAAAAGCATTGGTAATGTTTTCCACATTGCCGTGGATTGTCAGTTGGGGAGCATTGTAAGCTGTTTTCATGTTTCCCTTGTCCTATTAAATAGCTGTGGATAACTATGGGTGTAAAAGCAAAGTTATGCTATTACGCCCATAATTAGGCTAGTTAGTTGGCTACAACTATTACTTAGGTATTACTACGCCGTCTTGAGAACCACTTAGTCCGATTAATGCGCCAGGGAAGTTTTGACCGTTAACTTCAAATGTATCATTAGCACCTGGAGTACCAAAAGAATTTGTAATGTTTTCAACACTGCCGTGGATTGTCAATTGGGGAGCATTGTAAGCTTTTTTCATTTGTCTAGTTTCCTGTTGGTTAGTTTCTTGATAGCAATTGTGAACCAATTAAGTCCAGGTAGGAGCAGGCATCATCAGCACAACCCCTAGTCCGACTTATGGTTTGATTTGTGTGTGTTTCAGCCAAAGAGCCAGGGTTAAAGATTTCCAAACGGGCATTACTCCCTGGTCATCATAAATGTCATTTGTAGACAATACATAGTCATAGAAACTTTGGAGAGAATTTATGTCCACAAAGTCTGCGATATTACTAGGATTAGCTTTAATTACCTCCTCTACAATTTGCCGATCAAGATGCAGTAATCCCCGGCGGAAATTTGGTGTCATGCTGGTTTTGCCACCACGCCATTGTATTTCTTGAGGCAGAATACCATTCATAGCTCTCCGCATGACGACGCGAGACCATCCCTGGTTGAGCTTCTGCTCAGGTGGTAAAGCTAGACACAATTCAATCAGTCGTTTATCCATGAAAGGATGACGCGACTCTAGAGAAAATTCGGCAGCGCATTGATCTACTAACTCCAAAACTATAGTAAACATATTTGAGTTAAAGCTACGCCATTGATCCTCTCTCACTGTTACGGCTGGACTCTCATCGTCAGATGAAGACTCTTTGAGATTGTCTAGACCAACTTTTTGGGCAAATCTAGGGTTAATCAGGGGAGTAAAATTATTTGTATGGTTCTGATAACCTCGGAGCGATCGCCAAACATTTAATACAGATTCAGGTACTAAAGGTTTGATTCCGTAAGATACAAACAATTTCTGCCGAGAAATCCGAAAATTTTGACTGATTTGATTAGCAGTTTCCGCAAACTTCAACCATTTTCCCTGTTGTGCCAATTCCTTGAGGTAGGAAATGACATACTCATGAAAAATAGCCGCTACTGAGGTCTGAAAGTGCTGTGAGACTGCATTAGCTTCTGTCAGAAAAGTATCCCATTTACCTTGACGTGCTAACTCCGCAAAATATACAGCACCATGCGATACTGTTGTATCACCATCAAAACCATCTAAACAAATCCTGATACCCGCTTGCTGTGTGGCACGATTTAATCCCCATACTAAATAGTGGCTAGGGCCAAGGTATGGGTCATCCATGTATTGAAAATAGTTCTGCCATTCTGAGATAGGCCCAGCTTGATCAGGATGTACATAGTGGGGTATACACCCACCTTGCTCTAACACTGGATTAATATATTGACGCTCATCACATTCAGGAACATCATTAAAGATATTCGAGAAGGTGTGTAGTTGTGCGCCGTTTTCTGATTGTAATATGTTCCGTGCTACACACGCCACTGATGAGGAGTCTAAGCCACCACTGAGATGACAACCTACAGGGAATGCGCTACGTAGACGACAACGTACTGCTTCTGTAAAGACTTCCCGAAAAGCTTCAGCGTATTCTGCATCAGAATTGAGCCTTAATTCATCACCCACTTGTAAAGCCCAGTAGGAGCGAGACTTTAACCCTCCTTTGTCGCTGACTACCATGATATGTCCCGGAGGCAACCGGAAGATATCTTCATAGACAGTGCTAGACTTATCTTTTTTAAATGGGTGTAGATGATTGGCGATCGCTTCTTCGTTCAGTCTTCTGGGAACTTGTGATAAACACAACAGTCCTTTAATCTCAGAAGCAAAACAAAACTGCTTACCAGGTCTGTAAAAATAATATAACGGTTTGATGCCAAAATGATCTCTGGCGCAAAAAATTATCTGTTTACGTCTATCCCAAATTACAAAGGCAAAATCTCCTAGCAACTTGGAAGCACATTCTTCAGCCCATTTCTCGTAAGCTGCTAATACCAGTTGGCTATCTGTAATTTTTTCAGATGTCCAACCATCTAATTGTAATTTATATATTAATTCATCCCGATTGTCTAGGCGTAAGTCTGCGGTCAGAACTAAGTCACCTGTTGGATCAACTAGCGGCTGCTGCTCTAATAATGACTCAGGAGTAGTCCACAGCATCCGATGCCCTAACCCGACAAAATCAGAACACCATATATCCGCTCCATCTGGCCCCCGTTGAGCCAAAACATCGACCATGCGCGTCAATTGTTCATTTTCTACTGGTTGTCTATCCAAGTTGTAGATGCCAACAATGCCACTCATAGTCCGTTCCTTGGTAAAGATGGTAGTGGTTTATAGGATGAAAGATTTGCTAGATGACCAATGACTACTTTTCCTTGATTTTCAATCCAAGCATGCGCTTCTAATTTACCTTGCTCATCTTTAACAACACCTATTCGCAGTTCAGGAGAGTAACCACGTCTAGTCATCAAGACTTGACAAGTCAACGCGCGCGCTAAACACTTAGCTCCTGGTACAAATTTAGTGCTGACATCCACAGCCCAAATAATTTTACCGATAGTAGTTTGGTTAACACTGATGTTTGGTTGATTTATCTTATTTAGCAGTGTGCGTAACTGACTAAATGGCAGTAACCACAAACCCAGATTGACAAACAACAAGAGCAAAAAAGTATTGATCAGGAGAAGGCGATCGCTGTGATTGAGGAATAGAAATTTAAGCAGACGCTTCATTAGTAATCTTAATCAGTCCCTTAGCTGCTAAATCTTCCAGTAGAATCATTAAGTCACGCTCACACACCTCTGGTTCAACTTCATACTCTGCCAGTAAAGCCGCCTGAATCTCTTTTATACTTTTAGGTGCTTGAATCATATTCCAGACACTAGCTCCTACCTGATTCAGACCATAGTAAACTCCCGACTTGACATCGAGAATTACTGCTTCCCCTTCCAGTTCAGAGGAAACTTGCTCTTGGCTGGCTACTATCCTGGAATACTCAGATGAGATTAGCTGTGCTGCCATTTTTAATTCCAGTGGTTTTTCTTAAGTGTATCTAATTAACTATGACAATATATAACATCTTTCTCTGGTGCGCGCTACGTTTCTCCAGTAACTTTACTGATTGTTTTCAATTACACTCAATTTTTAAAGTCTTGATAAAGAGAAAATCACCTGATGCGGTTTTTTATTTGGGGAATCACGCCGGTATTTACGGGTAAATAAACCAATACTGACCGCTAATCCTCCATCCAAAATAACTGCCTGAATTCCCTTGTATGACAAGATTTTCGCCTTGAAACACTACACTCTTTACCATCACTGATAAAGAATTAAAAACTACATTTTTGCTTCCCCAGCTAAGTGCTTGTTCAATGTAATTGCTTTATAGAAAAATTATACTTGTCAATATATCTCAAGTTAGATTATGCGTGTCTAAATGAATGACAAAGAAATAGATAATATCTCACCTTGATTTAATCCAAGCTACTGATAAGAATTAATTATAAAAACCCAAAAATGTATTGTGTGAATGGGTGCGAAACATTCGGACGCAATGCCAAAAAAGTCGCACCTGAGTTGCATAACTGTTGTATTTCTAGAATCGGGATGACTGGATTCGAACCAGCGGCCCCTTCGTCCCGAACGAAGTGCGCTACCAAGCTGCGCTACATCCCGTAAATTTACATATAATCAATATCATAACACAAATTCTGGTGAATGCTAAGGGTGTAGGGGAGGAGAGGAGCGGAGGAAGCGGATGAGATTTGTCCCCAGACTGGATTCCCCTGTTTGTTGCCTATGCCTAACATATAGGAATCCGATGTGATTATTGAAATTACTTGTGTAGTTAGGGAACAGGGAACAGGGAACAGGGAACAGGGAACAGGGAATAGGGAACAGGGGTGTACTGATTTTTTTCAGAAATCAAATATGATTCCTATATATATATAGATGATAAATTCAGCGAGGAATTTGCTTGCTAGGATTAGATTTGTATAACTATCGTTGGTAAAAGCTGATTGTGACTGTTAAGCCAGACTGGTTGCGAGTAAAAGCCCCTCAATGGGAGCGTGTCGGTAATGTCAAAGAAATTTTACGGGATTTAGCACTTAATACAGTTTGTGAGGAAGCATCCTGTCCGAACATTGGTGAGTGCTTCCAAGCTGGAACGGCGACATTTTTGATTATGGGGCCAGCTTGTACTCGTGCCTGTCCTTATTGTGATATTGACTTTGAGAAAAAACCCAAAGCTTTAGACCCCACAGAACCAGCACGTTTGGCGGAAGCGGTACGCCGCATGAGACTGAATCATGTAGTAATTACCTCTGTCAACCGAGATGATTTACCAGATGGTGGTGCTGCTCAGTTTGTCCGGTGTATTGAAGCAGTGCGTACAGTTTCACCCCAAACCACAATTGAGGTGCTAATTCCAGATTTGTGTGGGAATTGGGAAGCTTTAGAAATAATTCTCCAAGCTGCGCCAGAGGTACTAAACCATAATACAGAAACAGTTCCTAGACTGTATCGGCGGGTAAGACCCCAAGGAAACTATCAGCGCACAATGGAATTACTCCAACTCAGCCGCCAAATGGCTCCTTGGTTGTACACCAAATCAGGGATTATGGTAGGATTGGGCGAAACTGATGCAGAAGTTCGCCAAGTTATGCAAGACTTGCGCGCTGTAGATTGTGATATCCTCACCATTGGGCAGTACCTGCAACCGAGTCAAAAACATTTGCAAGTTAATGATTTTGTGACTCCAGAACAATTCGCCGCTTGGCAAGCTTACGGTGAAGAACTAGGATTTTTACAAGTTGTGTCCTCACCGTTAACCAGAAGTTCTTACCACGCCGAACAAGTGCGGGAACTGATGCAGCGTTACCCACGGAAAAAGATTGCAGAGTAGAGACGGGATTAATCGCGTCTGTACAAAAAGTAATTGTAATTTTGAATTTTGAATTTTGAATTTTGAATTTTGAATAGTGGTGCAAGAAACTACCATAGCAATTTTAGGCGCGGGTGCTTGGGGTGCAACTCTAGCCAATTTAGCAGCAGCAAACGGTCATCGGGTGCGTGTGTGGTCACGTCGGGGATGTGATACTTTAGCATCAGTGTTACAAGATGCTCAAATAGTTGTGTCTGCTATCTCTATGAAAGGGGTGAGAGAAGTTGCTTCTCAAGTAAGTTCTTTCACCCTTTCTGTGCGAGACGCTACGCGAACACCCACAACGATTTTTGTCACGGCGACAAAAGGGTTAGAACCTGAGACTATCTGTACACCGTCGCAAATTTGGCAATCAACTTTTCCTGAGCATCCGGTGGTGGTACTGTCGGGGCCTAATTTATCTAAAGAAATTCAACAATCATTACCAGCTGCTACGGTAGTTGCTTCTCAAGATGCGACTGCGGCGGAAACCGTACAGGTGGCTTTTACTTCCCATCGATTTCGAGTATATACCAATGCTGATCCCGTGGGTGTGGAGTTGGGCGGGACACTGAAAAACGTGATGGCGATCGCAGCAGGTGTCTGTGATGGTTTACACTTGGGAACTAATGCCAAAGCCGCTTTAGTCACACGCGGACTCACAGAAATGGTGCGTCTGGGCAATTTTTGGGGGGCGAAGACGGAAACATTTTATGGTTTATCTGGTCTAGGAGACTTGTTAGCCACCTGTAACAGTCCTTTAAGTCGTAATTACCAAGTCGGCTATCAATTAGCTGCTGGTAACTCACTAACAGACGTTTTGGCTAATTTACCAGGAACCGCCGAAGGAGTAAACACTTGTCAGGTATTAGTACAACTAGCTAGACAAAAAAATATCGTCATCCCAATTACTGAGCAAGTTTATCGATTAATCCAAGGTGAAGTCACACCACAACAAGCACTCGATGAACTGATGCTACGAGATATCAAGCCAGAATAAAAATCATCCGTTGGCAGATGTGAAATTCGTCGTCAGGGCTATAGCCCTGATGTTGGCTTGCTTTCATCTCTACTAGAGCCTGTGCCAACGAACTGGTATCACCGTATTAATCGGCAATGGCTCCACTACAAGCCAAAAATCAAAACCAAAAAAATAAATATTGATCAGATGCCAATTCAGTGTAAAGTGTTGATGAAAAATTAGTAAGTATTAACTGAACATCTGTTGAAAGTATCACTTGTTACAGAACACTCAAAGATAATTCATAATTTATTACTTTAAGTTTCTCCTCAAAAATCCTGAGAAAAAAAAGTAGAAAATCGTCAGGAAATTACTTTCATATTCATGTAGATGTGACTATGCCGGTGATCATCATGATGTTTACCGACATATATTTATACCAATTACCAAAATAGCAGCTAATATTCATTCTGGTGGAAAAGCTGACTATGTAGTTCCGATTTAAACCCTCATCATGGATTTGAATAGCTATTGGTTCAATCAGTAGTTCAGTAGCCGAGATAGTTCGGTTTTGATTCTGAACAAATCACAGTAAGTTGTTTTGCAACAAAACATTACTGGAAACCTCTACCGTGTTAGTTCATCTAAAATCACGGGAACAATAGCAACAGTTAAATAGCTGACCGCAATCTATTGTTACCTGGAGCCATAGAGACGATTTATGCCAGCAACATCTTTTTACGCAGATGCCGCCTACAACACCCAAAAATCCAGCCAGGTTTTAGATCCTGATCTGACAGTTGATGACAGTGAGTTATCCGTGGATGATCTCCATGATTTGGAAATAGCTGCTGCTGATCCTCATAACTTGTCTGCCAATACTAACCGTCGTAGTACAGATTTAGTACGTCTATACCTTCAGGAAATAGGCCGGGTGCGGTTGTTAGGAAGGGATGAAGAAGTTTCCGAGGCACAAAAAGTCCAGCGATACCTGCGATTGCGGACAGTGCTGGCAAATGCCGCCAAACAAGGAGATGCTATAGCAGCCCCTTATCTTCATTTGATTGAAGTGCAAGAACGTTTGGCATCAGAATTAGGACACCGCCCTTCATTGGAACGGTGGGCGAAGACAGCCGGGATCAATATCTCGGAACTGAAACCGATTTTGTCAGACGGTAAGCGTCGTTGGGCAGAAATTGCCAAGATGACTGTAGAAGAATTGGAAAAAATACAGTCCAATGGACTGCAAGCCAAAGAACACATGATTAAGGCGAATTTACGCTTGGTTGTGTCTGTGGCCAAAAAATATCAAAATCGTGGATTGGAATTATTAGATTTAGTTCAAGAAGGAACTCTGGGCTTAGAACGGGCTGTAGAAAAATTTGATCCGACTAAAGGATATCGTTTTAGCACCTATGCTTACTGGTGGATTCGTCAGGGTATTACCAGAGCGATCGCAACTTCTAGCCGTACAATTCGCCTGCCTGTTCACATCACAGAAAAACTTAACAAAATTAAAAAAGCTCAACGTAAAATCGCTCAAGAAAAAGGACGTACTCCTACTTTAGAAGACTTGGCTCTTGAATTAGATATGACACCCAGCCAAGTGCGAGAAGTTTTGTTAAGAGTTCCTCGTTCTGTTTCTTTAGAAACTAAAGTCGGTAAAGATAAAGACACCGAATTAGGCGAATTATTAGAAACCGATAGCGTCACACCTGAAGAAATGTTAATGCGAGAATCTCTACAAAGAGACTTGCAAAATTTGTTAGCCGATTTAACCAGCCGTGAACGTGATGTCATTTTAATGCGGTTTGGATTAGCAGATGGTCATCCTTACTCGTTAGCAGAAATTGGCCGCGCCCTTGATTTATCAAGGGAACGAGTCCGTCAAATTGAATCCAAAGCTTTACAAAAACTGCGCCAACCTAAGCGGCGTAACCTCATCCGCGACTATTTAGAGTCTCTGAGTTAAATGTGATAGTCATAGTCAATAGTCAATAGTTAATAGTGAACAAAATCTATACTAGAGATTGTTGACTCTGGACTATTTGCTCCGAAAAACTCAATTGATCCCCACTTTTAACTGCTATCTATTGCTGATTAGAAACTTTGGCAATTAATGATAGCTATGTTTTTCTAGTGAATGGCTGGATATGTATTGCCGATGGGGATCACATTACTTATTTTTTTTTCAAAATTTAATAATTATTCTCAATAAGCAACGATTGTTGCAAATAGGATGAAATATTTGCTATATTCTCAATTAATAGGCTTTGTTGAGAAAAATTAGTATGACTGTCTATACAACTTCTTCATTAAAGGCAGAATTAAACGAGAGAGGCTGGCGTTTAACTCCCCAAAGAGAGACAATTTTACACATTTTTCAAGAACTTCCTCAAGGCGAACATCTCAGTGCTGAGGATCTTTATCAACGCTTAGAAAGCGATGGTGAAGGAATTAGCCTCTCAACCATCTATCGGACTTTAAAGTTGATGGCGCGGATGGGTATCTTGCGGGAACTTGAATTAGGTGAAGGACATAAACATTATGAAATCAACCAGCCTTACCCCCATCATCACCATCACCTGATTTGTGTGAAATGCAACGCGACGATTGAGTTCAAAAATGACTCAATTTTAAAAATTGGGGCTAAAACTGCTCAAAAAGAAGGATTTCACCTGCTTGACTGTCAAATGACAATCCATGCAGTATGTCCCAAGTGCCAACGGGCTTTGATGCCACTGTAGCACTTGGGTAGGTAAATCAAGGAAATTACTCAAATCAATCTATAAATAGGATATTGAGCGATTTCTCTAGGGTGGTTAATCGGAGGTACGCAACCTGTTCAGGATTTATATTGGCAATACCGAAGCGGGTGCTAAAAGCGTCCGCTTCTGATTTGACACTCCTCGTCCTAAAGTCCGAGGATTCTTGGTTCAGTCAATGAGACTAATACCATAGAATTCTTGAGCTTGCTGAATGGCTTTTTTGGTGTCTTCTGCCATGATCCCATTTCATGGGCCTTTATAAGCGGAAGCTAGATGCAAATACGCGATATTATCCATACCACTTATTTTTCTTCAATGCGGGCTTCAGCTTGATGTACTATGTTCCGTAAGTTTTCTAATGTTGGTATATTTACATCCTGCCATAAACCGCGTTTGTGTGCCTCTAATAATCTTTCAGAGATATCACGCAGGGCATGGGGATTTTTCTCCAGGATAAATTCTGAAACTACGGGATCAAGTAAGTAAGCCTCCATGACACCTTGATACATATAATCTTCTACACATCTGGCTGTGGCATCGTAGGCAAATAAAAAATCTACGGTTGCTGACATTTCAAACGCGCCCTTGTAGCCGTGGCGCATCATGCCGCTAATCCACTTAGGATTTACCACACGAGAACGATACACCCTTGTTATTTCTTCTTGAAGTTGGCGGATGCGTGGTTGAGCCGGAAGCGAATGATCACCAAAATAAGCTTCTGGATTTTTTCCTTGGATAGAACGCACCGCCGCCATTAAACCACCCTGAAATTGATAATAATCATCGGAATCAAGTAAGTCATGCTCACGGTTGTCTTGATTGTGTAGCACAATTTGCATTTGTGCTAATCGCTGGGTGAAGGCTTCGGGGGCGGAGATTGTTGACTGTTGATTGTTGACGGTTGACTGTTGACGGTTGACGGTTGACTGCTGACTGTTGACTGTTGACTGTTGACCGGAGGAATTTTGAATTTTGAATTTTGAATTTTGAATTCCTGTATAGGCGTAGGAACTCCAGTTAATGTAGGCGTTGGCTAGGTCTTGGTCATTTTGCCAGTTTTGTGATTCAATTAAGCCTTGTAGGCCAGCACCGTAAGCACCTGGTTTAGAGCCAAAAATACGATAGCGCGATCGCTCCAAGGCTGCTTCTAAACTTAACCCTTGTTGCATCCACAAATCAGTATCTTGCCTAACTTGCACTGCTAATGGGTTCTGCTCTGGTGGTTCATCTAAGGCGGCGACTGCATTAACGGCTTGCTCAAATAAATCGATTAAGTTGGGAAAAGCATCACGGAAAAATCCCGAAATGCGTAATGTGACATCGACACGGGGTCTTCCTAAAATGCTGAGGGGTAAAATTTCTAAATCTACAACCCGCCTAGCTGCACCATCCCATACAGGACGCACACCCAACAAGGCTAACGCCTCGGCGATGTCATCACCACCTGTCCGCATTGTTGCTGTTCCCCACACAGATAAGCCTAGTGTTTTAGGATACTCGCCATGCTCTTGGGTGTAGCGTTCTATGAGGTTTTCGGCGGCTTTTCTGCCGACATCCCAGGCGGTTTCTGTGGGAATGGCGCGAATATCCACAGCGTAAAAGTTTCTGCCGGTGGGTAAAACTTCCGGTCGTCCCCGTGTGGGTGCGCCTGATGGTGCGCTGGGGATGTATTTTCCATCTAGTCCGTTGAGGAGGTTGGTAATTTCTGTTTGGGTTTGTTGTAATGCGGGGAGGAGTTTAATGTTAATCCAATTGAGGAAATCAGGGAGTGGGGATTGGGGGTTGGCTATGAGTTGTTCTACTAATGAGGCGGCGTGTTCTTCTAGGACGGTGACAGCATCGCCTACGGTACGACAGGGATTTGGGGTTTTGTGGGCTAAAATTTGGCGATCGCCTGCTGATAACTCGCTGCTAAAATCGCTGGTGAGGGGGTCGCACTCTAAACCCCAAGCATCGGCTAAAACCCTGGTGATACCTGGAGAATAGCGGTTAGGGATGCGGGCGATCGCCACAATTAAATCTCGGAGTTGTCTACCTTGGGGACATTGCCCAAAAATATGTAAACCATCACGTATTTGTGCTTCTTTTAATTCACACAGATAACCATCCAGTGAATTTAAAATTAAAGCTTCAAAATTCAAAATGTCTTTCTCATCCTTAATCCCTAAATCTTTGTAAAGATTTTCTTTGATCACTAATTCCCGGATGCGATCGCGAATAGCTGGTAATCGAGACGGATCTAAACTTTCCGCTTCATAATACTCATCAATTAAATTTTCCACCTGTTGCAAAGCCCCATACAATTCCGCGCGGGTCATCGGTGGCGTAAGATGATCGATAATCACCGCCTGGGCGCGACGCTTGGCTTGAGAACCTTCACCGGGGTCATTGACAATAAAAGGGTAAAGGTGAGGCATTGCCCCAAAAGCTACTTCTGGATAACAATTACTAGACAATGCCAAACTCTTACCGGGTAGCCATTCTAAATTGCCATGTTTCCCTACATGAACAATGGCATCAGCCCCGAAACATTCCCGCACCCAATAATAAAAAGCTAAATAAGCATGGGTAGGCTCTAAATCTGGTGCATGATAATTCAAACTAGGGTCAAGATCATAACCCCGTGATGGCTGAATACCCACAAAGACGTTACCGAGTTGAATACCGGGAATGGGGACTCTTGACTGGGGATTGGGGAATGGGGACTCTTGACTGGGGACTCTTGACTGGGGAAAAGAGTCTTGATTGCTCCCCTGCTCAATATCTCCCCAACGTTGATTAATTCCTTGCTGCACTGCTGCGGGTAAGGAAGCGAAATATTTTTGATACTTGACAAATGATAAACTTTGTTGTACTAGTCGCCAGTCTCTACCTTCTGGGTCGTTGGTGACACCAGATGTTAAACGTGCAATTAATTCATCGCTGTTATCAGGGGGATTTTCGACTATGTACCCAGCCGACTGCAAAGCTTTGAGGATTTCGATACAACTGGCTGGGGTGTCTAGTCCGACACCGTTGGCTAAACGTCCGTCACGGTTGGGGTAATTAGCTAAGATGAGGGCTATTTTCCGGTCTTGGGGGGGTTTATGACGCAGTTTGACCCAATTAGCGGCTAATTGAGCCACAAATTCAATGCGATCGCTCACTGGTTCATAAACTACCACATCTGTTTCTAAGTCAGGATTGCGGGTTTGTACTGCCTTAAAGGAGACAGCACGGCTAATTATCCGCCCATCTACCTCTGGTAATGCCACATTCATGGCGATGTCACGGGGAGAAAGTCCGTTTAACTGTGCTTCCCACTGTTCCAAAAATCCGCCACTGAGAATTACCTGTAAAACTGGTACATCTAATTTTTCCCACAGTTGAGTTTGGGGTGATTCTGTGTCTAAACGGGCTAGGGAAAAACTGGTGGTATTGAGTAACAAGCCGATTTGTTCTGAGTCTTTCGGCTGGAAAAACTCACATAATTCTACCTGCACATCAGGATCACGTAAGGAAGAAATAAACACTGGTACAGGCTGTAAGTTTCTTTGCGCTAAAGCCGTACATAGTGCATCAATTACCTTAGTGTTTCCTGCCAAGTAGTGGGCGCGATAGAATAATATACCCACTTTGGGGCATGGGGCATGGGGCATTGGGCATTGGGCATTGGATTGTTCTTCCCCTGCCTCCCCTGCTTCATTGTCCCTAGTCTCTAGCAATTCTTTAATTTTGAATTTTGTAGGCTTGCCTTCCCGTAGGGTATTTTGAATTTTGAATTGATTTGTCCCAATTCCCCAGTCATACAACCCCACACGCGGAACTGGTTGCGCTGGTGGTGGGTTATATGCAGTTGCTAGGCAGGTATCAGAAATAAATTTCAGGGCGTTAACAGCATTTTCTACGCCGCCTTCGTGGAAATATTGCCATATTTGGTTAACAGTAGCCACTGGCAAGGTAGACTGAGACATTAGTTCAGGATCTAGAGCATCGTCTCCTGGCATTACAATTAAGTTTGTACCAGTACGTTGCACAATTTCCTGCACTACTTCTAAACCGTAACTCCAATATGAACGTCCTCCCAATAGGCGTAAGATAATTACCTGGGCAAGTTCTAATACTTGTTCGCTATAGGTATCTATACTAATCTGCTGCTGCAATAGCAACAAATTAGCCACTCTTAATCCCGGAAATGTTGCTGGTAATTTGGGGAATGCAGCCGCCAAGGTTTGAATGTCAGTATCAGCAGCCGTAATAAATACCACCGGAGCAGGAGTTTGTTCCAGAAAAATTACACCTTCTGACTGATTCCATCCGACCGATGTGCTATTTATTCGGTGCATATCCTTAATTACCGCCTTAAATTATTAGTTAGAACTAAATTTAAATTATTATTTCAGCCCAGCATCCAACCCCTCTTACCAGATATTTGAAAATGCTTAGTTCTCCTGATTTGAGCTTTTCTCGAAACTTGTCTTCAGTTGTGTTTAATCAACTTGGGGAACTGTTGCAGCAAATGGCTCAATCATCAGAAACTGCTGCTTTGGTTCTCACAGAAGCTGTTTTGTCACGGATTCGCATACCTGGGGAGTGGGAAAGACAAAGGTTTACTTTGGTGGTGTCTGAGGGATTTAGTGCGCTGTTGCTAGGAGAACAAGACGAGATGAGTCTCTGGGAAGAATTGACTCCTGTTACCCCAGACTCAACCCATGTTACAGGAGTTTACAGCAATCAAGACTCCATACTCAATACTAAGTTAACTTTTCATGCAGAGGCGATCGCCTCGTTTATCTGGAAATTGAAGGATTTGTTTGGGCGTGATTCGGATACTTACCAACATCTGGAACGTTATCACCAAATTATCAGCCCTAATAATGCTACGCTACAAAGTCAATTTTCGTTGTTGTTATTAGAATTTCTGTTACCACAACCACAAGCAGAATTAACAACGTCTACAGTTGATACTATTCCTGAAGTTTATGCCTGTCAAGCAGTAGAAGATGCTTTAAAAAAACAAATTGCTCAAGAGAGACTGCTGAATCAGGTAACAACCCAAATCCGCAAAAGCCTAGATTTGTCTGTAATCATGACAACGGCGATCGCTAAGGTAAGGGAGTTTTTAGAGTTAGACCGATTAGTAATATATAAATTTCAAGGGTCACGAGTCAATCGGCAAAACTCCCAGTCATCTGTAAGCGCAGATTATCAAATCAAGGGGGGTTGTATAGTCTATGAGGCTCGTGCTACAGATGCGATTAAGTCTGTGCTACATTTTCAAGAAAAAGCTTGCTTTGCTAGAAATTCTCCATGTTGGGAGAAATATCGTCAAGGCTTTACTTTAGTTGTCGATGATGTAGAACAAACTTACGCTCTAGAAGAGTGTTTGTTGAATTTTTTACGAGAAAGTCAAGTTAGGGCAAAATTAGCAGCACCGATTATGTTTGAAGATAAACTATGGGGGTTGCTAATTGCTCATCAATGTTACAGCCCTCGTCAGTGGAATGAAAGCGATAAAATTTTACTGATTTCAATAGCTGAACAATTAGCGATCGCCATTCATCAATCAGAATTAATGCGATCGCTTACCCAAGAAAAACAAACTCTGGAACAACGAGTTATTGAAAGAACAATGGCTTTACGTGATGCTTTACTAGCGGCGGAAGCTGCAAGTCGTGTCCGCAGCGAATTTCTAGCCACTATCAGCCACGAATTACTCACGCCTTTAACTTATGTAATTGGGATGTCATCTACTTTGTTACGTTGGCCTTTGGGTGAATTGAGTCAACGACAACGGGATTATTTACAAACTATCCACGATAGCGGCGAACATTTATTAGAAATGATTAATGATATCCTCGATTTGTCACAAATTGAGGCTGGGAAAGCTGTTTTAAATATTACAGATTTCTCTTTAGCCAACATAGCAGAGAATACGATAGAATCATTACTGGATAAAGCGAAAAGTGAGCAAGTTAGTCTCAAGCTAGATTTACAAATTGACCCAAGACGCGATCGCTTCACTGCTGATGCTCCACGGGTAGAACAAATCCTTTGGAATCTTTTGACTAATGCAATTAAATTTACCCCCGAAGGCGGTAGCGTAACTTTGCGTTTGTGGGTAGAAGATGACACCGCTATTTTTCAAATTGAAGATACTGGTATTGGTATTCCTGAAAATCAATTACCATTACTATTTGAAAAATTTCAGCAACTCGATACACCCTACCGCCGTCGCTACGAAGGTACAGGGCTGGGTTTAGCATTAACTAAACAATTGGTGGAACTGCACCGGGGTCGAATTGAAGTAGAATCCACAGTGGGTATTGGCTCAATTTTTACCGTCTGGATACCGTTTCAAAAGGGAATGAGTAAGGGCGGGTTGAACAGTGAAAATCTGTAGTCAACTAATTCTTCATCAATCTGCCCGGACTTTAGTCCTGATGCTAAACCAACCTCGCTAATACTTCAGGGTATTCTCAAAATCAATAAAAATTTAAGGATAGTTTGTATACTCTTGCAATATGCTGTGAGTAGGTGATTGCAATTTGAATGTAGTGCAACAACGCAATTGCAAGGCTTGGGAAAACTTTACTATTATTTACATAATCAGGTTTATTTATGCCCACATAATTATATAGTTGGTGCCTGATATTAATACTATGACTTTGATTTGATCAGGTTGGGAGCAAGAGGAAAATGAGTATATTAAAAGCTAAACAGCTATCTCAAATAGTTTCTGTGAGTGTAGTTGCTACATTCGCTGTAAATTTTGATATGAAACCTACTCAAGCCGCAATTTTTCAATATCACTACTCTGGTGTAGTTACCGAAGTTTATGGCGAGGGTGAAGAATTACCACCTAATTTTGAGATATTAGGCTTTCGTGAGGGCGACTCAATTAGTGGCAGCTACGGCTATGATGATACGGTAGCTTTAGGCTCAAACATTTTTCCTTTGACTGAGTTTACTTTAAAAAAAGGCTCAAATGTCATTCAAAGTTTAACTAATTTCCTCGGTGTCCCAGGCCAAGGTACGATAAATTTAAATACTGGAGAGATAAGTATAAATGGGGCAGAAGGATATTTTGTCCCAGGATATATTTCTATCAATCAAGATACTTTATGGTACGGAGTTCACGGTGTAGCTGTGAGGGCTAGCTTTAATCGATCTTCTGCAACACCTATTCACTCTATCCCAGAACCTTCTTATACGCTGTCATTAATTGCTTTCGGTATGACAACTATATTCTGGCGTTATCAACATTTTGCTAAACGTTAGTTATTTCACCTAACGTTGAAAAATAATCATCTCAGTACCGACAACGGGGTTGCGCCCTACTAACCTATCTTGAGTGTCAATAATTTCTAAATGGGCAAAATCTAATTCTTGTGAACGCTGTAAGATTTCAGCAGCGAGTTGATTTTGTGCGGACGCTTTGAGATTGTACCAGTCATCATTAATTTTCACAGTTAAACTGCTGGTACGAAAGTTAGCTTGAATTGATTGTATTAGTCCAGAAGCAACTTTATCACTAATTTCTGCCACTTGATTTTCAATGGCTGCTATTAAAGTTTGTTCTGGGGTTAACTCTAATTTAGGTGTGGGTTCTGGCTTTGGCGTTGGTGTGGGCGTTGGTGTGGGCGTTGGTGTGGGTTCTGGTGTGGGTTCTGGTGTGGGTTCTACTTCAGGTGGTGGGGGAATTTGCGCTGCTGGTGGTGGTGTGATTTCCTCTGGTGGTTGTGGTTCGGGTAATGTTGGTTCTGGTGGAGTAGTAATTGTTGGTGTGGGGGTGGGGGTGGGAACTTCTTCCACTGGGGGAACTGTGGCTATTTCTGGGGGTTTATTGCTCAAGACAGTTGCAGTTGTCCACAGGATAACCACGGCGATGCTAGCAATGATGCCTGTCAATGCTGTATCCGTCAACTTTGTAGACACGTTGGATGGTAAAAAAGGACGGACTTGCTTAAGTAAAAATCTACTCCATCTTGAAGGGAGCGATGGGCGCAGCCCCGCTTCTGCTTCTGTACCCGGTGGCGGTGCTGTCTCTAATTTCTCTACAGTTGCTTCTAATACTCCTATCGTTCCCCTCAGCAGTTGAATAATTTTCGCCTTCCAAATAGGTTGATTTCTCAACTCATTTGTCGGTTCCGGTTGATTAGCTGGGGATTTAGGGGTATTGTCTTGTGACATGGAACTTTCACCAAAACCAGAAAATCACAGTTAAATAACTGCCCCTAATGTATCACTTCATGGTTAATTGCTTGGGCTAAACTGACTATTTAATCATTGCATTTGGTTAATTATGAAACTCAACCGCCGCCAATTCTTATTTTTAAGCAGTCTCTCTACCCTGGCTACTGGTGTCTTAGCTGGGACAATCACTCGTCAACATGACAAAATTAACTTGGTTGACTTAGCAACCGCTACCACACCAGCTAAAAAAGATTTATTACTACGATTTGTATCTGTGGCTGACACCGGAACGGGAGCCAAAGGACAGTATGCTGTAGCTAGGGCGATGAAGCTTTATCACCAGCGCAATCCTTATGATTTGGTAGTGTTAGCGGGCGATAATATTTACAACAACGGCGAAATTGAAAAAGTTAATGCTGTATTTGAGCGTCCCTATCAACATTTACTTCAGCAAGGTGTGAAGTTTCACGCTTGTTTAGGTAATCATGATATTCGGACTGATAATGGTAATCCACAGGTCAAATATCCTGGCTTTAATATGAATGGTCAGAGGTATTATACTTTTCGTCGCGGGGGTGTGCAATTTTTCGCTTTGGATACTAACAATAATGCCGATTGGAAAAAGCAAATTCTTTGGTTAGAAACAGAATTAAGTCTTAGTAATGCTCCTTGGAAGGTGGTATTTGGACATCACCCAATTTATTCATCTGGTGTCTACGGTAGTAGTCAATCTTTTATTAAAACCTTTACGCCGTTATTTAAAAAATATGGTGTGCAATTATATATTAATGGTCATGAGCATAGTTATGAACGGACTCGCTCTATTGATGGGACTACTTATTTAATTTGTGGTGCGGGTGCTGGTAATCGTCCTGTGGGGCGTTCCGTTTGGAGTGAGTATTCTACCAGTAATTTAAGTTTTGCTGCTTATGAGGTTTATTCTGATAGAATTGAGGTATGTGGTATTGGTACTAATCATCGGGTTTTTGATCGGGGTGTGATTCGGGTTAGAGATTTTTAAACGCGGAGGGGCGCGGAGGAAACGCGGAGGGGCGCGGAGGTTTGAGGAGTGTTTGGGGGTGAGGTTATTTCAAATTAGATATTAGGCTTTGTATAAAGATGAAAATTATTAGGGCTACGCTGCTTAGTAGGGAAATACTCAGGGTAATTAGAACGGGTATATTCATTGCTTGAATTATGGCGATCGCTCCTAGACTGAAAAGTATTGCAGCTATGAAACTTATACAACTGATCAGATTTTTATTCAAAGTCTACCCCTCTGGTTTATTTATTCATTCTCAATTTACTAATAAATTATTAGTCTGAGTAAATGCTGTAAAGGGAGTTACTTAAATTTGAATCAAATTGTTTGCTAGCAATTACAAAGCTATATACTATTTGAAATTTATTAATTATTGTTGTTAAATATGGCAAGAAGTTTAAGCATCTTGAGGATTTAGCTTTATCATTTGCCAAGTGGTATATGTGCCGATGGGACTCCAAAGTAAGTAAGGTACTAATAATAGTGTCGCCCAACCTGAAACGGTTAAGACGGCGATCGCTAAAATAATACAGATGGTAAAACCTGTACCACCAAGAAGTGTTCCTACCTGAAGACTGCGAATCCGAAACATTACAGGGGTATATGCAATTGTGACAATTTCTAAGAGTAGGTATAATCCCATCAGTAACCAAGTTTTATTACTGTCTGGATCGGTTTCCCAAACAATATAAGCTGACCAAGCTCCACAAGTAAAGATGGTAATCCAAATTAAGGGAATCGCTGACTCAAAGGTTAGCCATCTCGGTCTACGCAAGCGTTTGAACCACTGGCGATCGCTGGGTGTAATCCAGTTAGCTGCTAAAGCTACTAAAATAGCCACCCCCCCAATCACCATCCAAGATTTTATCATGCCCCCGTTTCCTTGCGATCGCTACCTACGACTGAAGTATGAGTGTTGATGTACAAATTTTGTCAGTTGACGGCTGTTTCCCCATCAATCTTAAGTGGGAAATTGGGCTGATGGTATCGGGCATGAAGTTTTTCCCCTCCGCTTCCTCCGCTTCCTCTGCTTTTCCCTCTTTCAACTGTGGCGACTTATGTCTGTAGGTGGGGGTAGAAGCACAGAATTACTCATATCTTTGGGTTAGGGGAGAAGGCTAATTGAGATGAATAAAAATATGCAAGCAGAATCACAAACAGAAACGGGGTTAGTCCATACTACGCCCAAGCTGCATGACATTGCTAAAACGATTCGTACCACAGGCAGGATTGCCTTTTGGGTACAGTTGACACTGGCGGTAGTTACTGCCTTAGCTTTGCTGTTCGCTGCTACTGGGCGGGACTTTGCAGATCGACAAACTTCAGGTTTAGGAGTGGGAATATTTTGGGCGATCGCTGGATTACTCGCCTTATTTTTTAGTGTATACTGGGATTATCGCTATAGTCGCATTGGTAAACTGCTAGACAATCCTAACCCCACCCTGCACCCTAGCAAAGCAGATACAACCAGAGCGATTCGATTGGGAATTCTAGCTAGTTTAATCGGAATTCTACTAACCCTCTTAGGTGCTGGCGCAACCCTAGCAGTATTAACAGCCAAAGTTGTCTCCCAACCCCCAGGAGTAGCCATCATCGATCCCAACAAAATTATCCGCGCCTTAGATGTCTTCGTCATGGTAGCAAACATCAACGGTATAGCCGCCCACTTCATCGGTGCAGTTTCCTCAATGTGGCTACTAGAAAAAGTCCACCAACACTAAAATTAAATCTTCTCCGCGCCCCTTTGCGTTTCCTCCGCGCCCCTTTGCGTTTAACTCCTCTCCCCTCTCACCCACTCCCAACACAATCGCCGAAAATCCTCTCCCCGCACCTCAAAATTCGGGTACTGATCAAAACTTGCACAAGCCGGAGATAACAACACCACAGAAGCGTGATGCTGCTTCGCTAACTCCGCCCCCCTGGGTACAGCCCTCGCCATAGTTTCCACAACTTCATAACTACTATAACCCACCGCTTCTAAACGCTCGGCAAAAGCGGAAGCTGCCGCACCAATCAACAACACAGCCGCCGCCTTACTTTGAATACTTGCCAACCAAGCTGTATCATCCCCTGGTTTCGCTTCACCACCAGCAATTAACACCACAGGACTATTCACAGATGCTAGCCCGACTTCCGCCGCGTCATAGTTCGTAGCTTTGCTATCATTAATAAAGTCTATACCTTCCCAAGTGCAGATATGCTCTAACCGATGACTAACACCGGGGAATTCTCGCACGGCTTTGTCTATCGCTGCTGGTGCAATTCCCGCCAAACGTGCTGCACCTACAGCCATGAGTAAGTTCTGTAAGTTATGGCTTCCCACCATCCGCAATGCTGAAGCTTGTATAATTCTTTGTGGTGTAGAGTCGGGTTGTAATTTTTCTACAAGCCAACCATCTTCTATATAAAAGCCTTTCTCACTGACTAGAAAATCTTTCCCTTTCACACTTGTCCAGTAAGCGTCAGGCCAGTGACTTACACCAACTTGATGCAGATAAGCATCATCACCGTTGAATATCTGCAAGTCTGACTGATTTAATAGTTTAGCTTTGATGTTGTAGTAATTTTCTAAAGTTTTGTGTCGAGCCAGATGATCTGGTGTAAATGTTGTCCAAATACCGATGCGAGGAGCGAGAGAAACAGAAGACTCTATCTGATAGCTGCTAATTTCTCCAATCACCCAGTCTGGTTGTTTTTCTGCTAAAGCTACTTCACAGGCAGCATAACCAATGTTACCACAGGCAGGGGCATCAAATCCGGCGGCTTGAAAAATGGCAGCGACTAAGGCGGTGGTGGTGGTTTTGCCGTTAGTACCTGTGATTGTTACCCAAGGAAGCGATCGCAAATGTCGCCAAGCTAGTTCCATCTCGCCAATTGTTTCTATCCCCATACTTCGCGCTTGCACTAATACGGGAATATCCCAAGGTACACCGGGACTAACCACAATTAAATCGGGGACATCCGCACCGTCTAATTGTAGTGCATATCCCAGTTTAACTGTGATGTCTTCCTGAGCAAGTTCTTGTTGTTGGGCGAGGAGGGTTTCGGAGGTGTTGCGATCGCCTAGCACTACCTCCCAACCTTCCCGTTTCAACAATCTCGCCGCAGCAATACCGGACTTTCCTAATCCAATGATCTGAGCTTTGGACATAGACTGTGGCAGAGTTCCCTGGTTAAGCAATCATCATAGTATCGCTTCTTGGCAAAAATTACACCTGTTTTTTGTTGCTTTATATTACAAATTTTTGACGATCGCCCCAAAGTCAGCTAGTACACGGGCATGATTTCGCAATAATCCCAGTAAATTCAAGCGATTGCGCTTAATTTCTGGATTTGGATCCATGACTAAAACGCTATCTGCACCATCAAAGAAGTTACTCACTGTCGGCGCAATATCGGCTAGTGCGGCTACTAACAGTTGATAATTGCGTGATGCTTGTGCGGCTTGAGTTTGGGGGACTAGCTGCACTAAGGCTGCATAGAAAGCTGATTCTGATGACTTTTGGAATAGTTCGGGACGGACTACAGTTGTAGGATCTAGCTGTTGGGTGTCTAAATCACCTTGGGCGGCTAGACGTGTAGAACGGTTGACGGTTTCGTAGATTTTATCGAGTGTACCATCTTGGCGGATTTGTTGCAAGTATAAGGCGCGATCGCGTACATCTAGTAAATCCTGCAATGCCCGTTCTGTATATTCTGGGTCATTATCTCCCAAAACTGCGTTGACTAAATCATAGTCAATCTGCTTTTCTTCTTGCAACAAGGTGCGAATTCGTTGTAAGAAAAAGTCTTGTAAAGCGGTGGTTAAAGATTTCGCATCTTTATTATATGTTGCTGTAAAATCGGCGATGATTTGACCCAATAGCTGTGATAAATTTATTGGTAAATTTGCCGCCCAAGTAATGTTAATTACCGCATTTGCCGCCCGACGCAATGCAAAGGGGTCAGAAGAACCAGAGGGAATTAAACCTAAGCCAAAGATACTGACTAAAGTATCTAATCTATCTGCTAAACCAACAACTTGACCTGTGAGGGTGTTCGGTAAACTAGCACCTGCACCTGTAGGTAAATAATGTTGAACAATTGCCGTTGCCACTTCGGCATCTTCGCCACTGGCGACAGCGTATTTTTCTCCCATAATGCCTTGCAATTCTGGGAATTCATACACCATCTGGCTGACTAAATCAGCTTTACATAATAAAGCAGCCCGGTGGATTTTCTGGCTTTTATCTGACTCTAATTGTAATTGGTTAGAGATATAATCAGCGATTTTGACTATTCTATCTACCTTGGCACGTAATGAACCTAATTCTTCTTGGAAAGTAACAGTTTCTAATTGAGGTAAATAGCTTTCTAAGGGTTTAGCTAAATCAGATTCATAGAAAAATCTGCCATCAGCTAATCTGGCACGAATCACCCTTTCATTACCTACAGCAATAATGTCTGATTTTGTGGGGTTGCCGTTAGAAACTGTGATAAAATTAGGTAGTAATTTTTCCTGTTCTGCACCATCTTGGAATACAGGGAAATAACGCTGGTGAGTCACCATAACTTCTGTAATTACTTCTGTGGGTAATTGCAAAAATTCCGGTTCAAATTTACCGACGACGGCGGAAGGATATTCTACTAAATTGGTGACTTCTTCTAACAAGTCGGGGTAAATGACTGTCGAACCGCCAGAGGTTTGGGCAGCTGTGGTTACTTGGTCTTGAATTTTCTCGGCGCGTGTTTCTGGGTCAACGATAACATAAGCATCATTGAGGGTGTCTACATAACTTGTAGCTTGGGGAATGGTGACAGGTGAGGGATGTAAAACGCGATGACCATAGGAGATGCGATCGCTGATAATAGTTTTAGAACCATTCTCTAGTGTAATTGGGAGAATTTCCGCATCTAACAAAGCCACTAGCCAACGAATGGGACGAGAAAAGCGCATATCTCCATCACCCCAACGCATCAAGCGTTTACCTTCTAGCTTAAAAATCCATTGCGGTACAAGTTCCGTGAGAATTTCCGCCACAGGACGACCGGGGGTTTTTTTCTGGACAAATACAAAATCGCCTTTGTCAGTGGGACGCATTTCTAAAGCTGCAATGTCCACACCTTGCTTTTTAGCAAAACCTAAAGCGGCTGGGGTGGGTTGACCATCTTTAAAAGCCGCTTGGGCGGGTGGGCCTTTGATTTCTTCTTCCCGGTCTGGTTGCTGGGATGGTAAACCTGTAATTAGTACCGCCAAACGCCGGGGAGTACCGTAAACTGCTACAGATTCACTGCTGAGGCTATGATCTGCTAAACTTTGAGGGATGAGCGATCGCCATTGTTCCATAGCATCGCTGAGAAAGTTTGCAGGTAGTTCTTCTGTACCAACTTCTAATAAAAATGCCGGCATAGGACTCTGTTTTTAACTTTGCGTAGCTTAACGTTATTGGTCAATTCCAACAGTTTACCTCGCCACAAGGCTGACGTGACGTAGGTCGGCTCAAAAGCAAGTTTCAAAAACTTGTAGAGACGTTGCATGCAACGTCTCTACATATTTCCCCATTCCCTGCCTTGCGGCACGCTGCGCGAATGTAGGGAATGGGGCAAAGGGGGGTTAGGTCTGTCTAGAGGAATTAGTTTCAATCCAAGCGGCGTAAGGTGCATAGATGTGTTCTAATGCCAAGGCGTGAATCGCTGGTAGTTCGTAAGAGTGGAGTTTTCTGATTGCATCCTCAACGGCTTGGTAGTTTGCCTCAGTGGTTTTGAAAAGTATGCGAAACTCCTTTTCGTTCTGAACTGCGTCATTCCAAACGTAGAAGCTTTCAATCTCGGAAATTTGGGCGCAAGCGGCTAGTTTTTGTTCTACCAAAGTGCGGGCTATGTGTTGCGCTTCGGCGAGACTGCCAATAGTTGTGACAACGGCGATGTAATTCATCTGTATAAAAATGCAAACTTCCCCGTGAGACTATCTTACTGGATACCGATGCGGAGTATGATATTTTGACGCATCCCGTAATTTGGGTATTTACCGTCAGTTAATTGTATTATGTACAGACGACATTTACTAAAATATCTGGGAGCTAGTGCATTAGGAGGTGCGATCGCCTATAGTAGATCATTCCCAGCATCAGCTACCACTTTAGATCAAATTCACTGGGGTTATATTGGCGCAGCTAGTCCCGAACATTGGGGAGAACTATCTCCAGATTTTCAACTGTGCCAAACCGGAAGACAACAAACACCAATTAATCTTGAAGATACAACTGTAACTGAATCAGAAGCCCTAATTTTCAATTATCACCCCACACCACTGAAAATTATTAACAACGGTCATAGCATACAAGTAAACTACACACCGGGTAGTGCTTTGACATTTAAGGGTGAAAGCTTTAACTTGCTTCAGTTTCACTTTCATCATCCCAGCGAACACCAAATTACTGGACAACCTTTTGACTTAGAAATCCATTTAGTACATCGTAGTCAAGCTGGTAAGTTAGCCGTTGTCGGGATATTTGCTCAAACAGGCACATTTAACCCAGTTTTGCAAAGTATTTGGGATGTCATGCCTATTCAGCCACAACCTGAACAAATCACGGCTAATACCAGCATCAATGTTAGCCAATTATTGCCGAGCGATCGCAGTTTTTATGAGTATCGCGGTTCTCTCACCACTCCACCCTGTTCTGAGGATGTACTGTGGTTCGTCATGCAGCAACCCATAGAAGCATCGAAACAACAAATACAACAATTCGCCGCCCTTTTCCCCCACAATTCCCGCCCCCTTCAACCACTCAATAGCCGCACTGTACTGCATTCGAGTTAAAATAGTGATTGGGGACTGGAAGGGACTGGGGACTGGGTGAAGGATTCTTTAATTTTGAATTTTGTAGGCTTGCCTTCCCGTAGGGTATTTTGAATTTTGAATTGATTTGTCTCCCTACTTCTCTCCCTTTTGCTGTTGATAACGCAACTTAAATAGCCGTTGTTGTTTTTGATGATCAACTATCGGTTGAGGATAGCCCACAGCACGACGTTCTAAGGGTGTAATTTTACCCGTAACTAAAAATTCCGTATCTATAGACCGCAATTCTGGCAACCAAAAGCGGATATACTCAGCATCAGGATCAAATTTTTGCGCTTGACTGGCTGGGTTAAAAATCCGCACAGGTTTAGGATCCATTCCACTAGATGCACTCCATTGCCAACCGCCATTGTTCGCAGATAAATCACCGTCAATTAGCTTCTGCATAAAATATTTTTCTCCCCACTGAGGATTAATTAACAAGTCTTTGGTGAGGAAACTTGCAACTATCATCCGACAACGGTTGTGCATCCAGCCAATTTCATTCAACTGGCGCATGGCTGCATCAACGATGGGATAACCGGTTTTACCTTCACACCAAGCCTGAAAATGTGCTTCGTTATTTACCCACGGGAAATTTTTAAAGATATCGCGGTAAGCACCATCAGCTAGTTCGGGGAAGTGATACATCGCGTGTTGATAAAATTCCCGCCAAGCTAGTTCTTGTTGATATGTGCGGATGCTGGCGATCGCTTCTTCGCTATTGCAATTTTCTAATAGTTCTGTTGTCGCTTGCCAAACTGTGCGGATTCCGATTATACCAAATTTTAACGCCGCACTCAATTGTGATGTGCCATCAACAGCAGGAAAATTACGCTGTTCTTGGTATTCTGTAATGGCTTTGGCGGTAAATTCCTCTAGTTTTGCTTGGGCTGCTGCTTCCCCTGGCGCAATTATCAAGTCTGCATCCCAAACAAATCCTAAGTCTTTGGCTGTCGGTAAAGCTTTAACACCTGCTTGTTTAGCTAATTTTTGTTCTTTTTCGGTTAGCCCTTCCGCATTTTGCAGAGTTGCGACTGGTTGCGCCTTGGGTTTGCTAACCCAATTTTTCCAGAAGGGGGTGTAAACAGTGTAAGGTGTATTGTTACCTGAGTAAATTTCTGCTGGTGAGTGGAGAATTTGATCCCAGTTGTCGGTGAGAAATGCGATACCTTTGGCCTTTAAGGTTTCTATGATAGCGCGATCGCGTGTTTGCGAATATGGTTCAACATCCCAATTCCAAAACACAGCCTTAGCTTGCAACATCTCGGCTAAAGCAGGAATCACCTCTACAGGTTCACCATGCAGGATTAATAACTGACTTCCCGCTTCTGCATATCGCTGTTGTAATGCTTGCAAACAGCCAATCATGTAAGTCACTCTAGCCGGTGCAACATCATCTCGTTCTAAAATATTAGGATCAAGACAAAACACACCCGCCACTTTAGAACTTTGCTCTCTTGCCAAAGCTAAACCTGTATTATCAGCAATGCGTAAATCGCGACGATGCCAAAACAAAATTAAGTCAGACATTGGAGTTTTATATATAGTTCACTCGTACTAGCTTAAACTCTACTAGCACTATTTAATGTAGCTAAGGCTTTTTTGATACGGTTCAGTAATACAACTCCAGTAACCCTATCGGAAATAGTGGATTATTGAGTCAAAGTTATGTATACTCTTGTTAAGAGTAAATTTAATGTTTCTGTCATGGCAACCTTGTTACTGGAAGACGGCACAATAGAGAGCGAGTTACCAGAAATAGTTCGAGAACTTGAAGCTCTTGGTATCTATTTAAAACACTACGACCCAGGAACATCGTTGCTATTTCCCGACCTGTTAGGGCAGGAGTTATTGACAGATGGCGAGAAGCACCATATTGTAGATTTGCATAACAGTGTGTTGGAATTTCTCCAACAGGAAAACGGCTCTCTGTGGTGTGATTTGTTGAATGTGCATCCAGGGTTGCCAAATCTCGACACATTCATCACTACTTATAGTCAGTATCACACTCACACCGCCCCTGAATCATTATATGTGTTGGCTGGAGAAATGATTTTTGGTTTTGTGAAACCAGACGGTAGCCAAATACAACTGTTAGTTGAGTCTCAAGATTATCTGCACATCCCGCCTGGGGTAGAACATTGGTGCAGTCCCACTGCTTCACTACATTGCAAAGCAGTACGCTATTTCAGCACCGCCGATGGTTGGCTTCCCAATTATACAGGCACTCAGTTGAGTGATTCTATGAACAAGCCCGGCTACTGATTCCAAATTAATTCTAACCGTTCTTGTGCTGTTTTGAGAGCCTTTTCGGGAGACTCACCTAATAACGTGGCTTCAATTGCTCGACCTAGACTATCAGATAGGCGACTATATCCCGCAATTATCGGTCGAGAACCCGCTACAGACATCTGTTCTGTAAATACTTTTAATACTGGTTGTTTGCTGATGAATTGCTGATAAGCTTCACTTTGAGTAGCTTTGATATTCACTGGTAAAAAACCCGTGCCGATACTCCATTCTGTTTGGAATTCTTCACTCAACACATATTCCAAAAACTTGAGTGCAGCTTGTTCTCTGGCTGGCGTAGTTTTCATCAAATACATCACGCCCGTAGCTGTCACTGTCGCCCGTCCATCTTTTGCAGGTATGGGAAACACATCATAATCAACGTTAGATTTCATGATATATGTCCAAGGCCCTGTAATTTGCATCGCCACTCGACCAGAAATAAAAGCGTCCTCTTCATAACCGCGTTCTGGCACAGAAAGGGTTGCAGAACCATCTTTCATCAAGTCGTTCCAGAATTGCAAAGCATTAATAGCTTCTTGGTTTGTCAAATTGGGTTTATTATCTGTTACTATCTCGCCCCCAGCACTCAATAAAAAAGGAAACCAACTAAACACAGTCCATTCTTGCTTTCCTAAAGGTAGTAACATTCCATACTGTTCAGGTCTGTTATCACCATTGCGGTCAATAGTCAGCTTTTTAGCAACTTGCCTTAATTCTTCCCAAGTCTGAGGCGTTTGTGTAATTCCCGCAGCTTGGAACAGCTTTGGTCTGTAAAAAATACCGAGATTGGCAGTACATAGGGGAATTGACCAAATATGGTCATCTAACTGCAATTCTTCCCATAAGTTGGGAAGGACTTCCGACTTCAACGGTAATTTGTCTAACCATTCATCTAAAGGTTGAATTGCTCCTAATTCGGCAAACTGGCCTGTAGTTTGTGGGTCATAAGCCAGAATATCTGGAGCCGCATTACCCACAACAGCTGTTAAGATTTTCGGCAATTGTGGTTGACCGATAAAGATAGAATCAACCTGAATATCGGTGTGAGTTTGATTAAATTTGTCTACTAATCTGTTAAACACATCCCGATTCACAGGGGGATTGATTGATTGCCATAGTTTGACATGAATTACTTTGTCATCCTGCTGATTTATCCCCTGACAACCAGTTAAAAATATGAGACATATACTCAGAACAATCCCCAGCAGTGATAACCGCCTAGCTAAATTGAGCATCTGACCAAAAAAAATCGGAATTTTGGAGGGAAACAGGGTAAAGTTCATGCTAATTAGTTATTTTTACCTTACCTATAGTTATTAGTAAAATTCTTACTTACACTACTTTCTGCTCTTGTATAAACATAAGTTTCTGGTTCTTTGATTTTTTGTGTTTTGAATATTTTTTCGGCTCGTTCCCATAAATCTGTGTCTTCTCCATAAGCCATGTGATTAAATCCCTGTAATTCAAAGAATACCTTTCTTTTTCCAAAAAATGTAGCACCTAAAACACATTCTCGCAAATCAATGAGTTTTTCTGGCTGATAATAATCTGCAACTAAAATTTCTTCTTCGCTAAAAACTCCCCCTTGAATCAAGTCAATTTCTGGATGAGCTTTCATATATGCTAACCGTGGTTCTAAATGATTTGGTTTATATGAATCATCACTATCAAGGAAGGTGAGATATTTGCCGAAAGATGCCTGAATACCGGCGTTTTTAGCGTAACATTGTTTTTTATTTTGATGTTTTAGATAACGGATATTATTGTATTTAGCTAGATATGGATTGACAATTTCAACGGTATTATCACTGCTGCCATCATCCACTATCAATAGTTCCCAATTTGTAAAAGTTTGATTCAGGACGCTATCAATGCATTTATTTAAGTAACGAGCGCGGTTATATGTACAGATGATAATGCTGATTTCTGGGCTGATGTCAAAAGCAATAGGACTCATAATGTGTTATTTGCAGATACAAGATAGGTTATTAGCAGAGATGCTCAAGAAGCAAAACACACTTTTGATATTATCATAATTTGCTGGAAAATGAACTATTTCAATACGTTGTTACTAATTACAGATCATGCTCAAGGTCGGGTTTTAGATTTTGGTGGTGGAATTGGGACGCATACCCTTGGTACAGCAATGTATCCACAGGTTGAGCAGGTTGTATATTGTGATATTAATCCGATTAATCGTGATTTGGTTAAATATCGGGCTGAACAGTTGGGGTTAAGTGAAAAAATTGTGTTTTGTCAAGAGTTGCCTGATAAAGAAACTTTTGACACTATTATTTTTATTTCTTTTGATGTTTTAGAACATTTGCCAGACCCTAGCCAGCAGTTATTAAAGTTTCATCAAGCTCTAAAAGATGAGGGTAAAATTATCATGAATTGGTGTTTCTTTAAAAGTTATAATCAAGAGCATCCTTTTCATCTTGATGATCCTGATTTGGTAGAAGTTTTCTATCGTACCCTTCAAAGTCAGTTTTTAGAGATATTTCACCCTCACCAAATTACGGCTCGTTGCTACCGGAAGTTAGTTTAGTTGCATTGATTATGGCTGATGTTTAACTATTTTTGATTTTCAACAGCCATTGCAATTTTTCTAGATCAATTTATTGTTGAATTTCTAATATCCCTGCATTTGCATCTAAAGTGACTTGTATTCCAACGGGTAAAGCTGCATTCGGGCTATCATGACCAAAGGGTAAATCTGAAACTATGGGAATACCTAAATCAGATAAGCGATCGCGCAATACTTCCTCTACACTAAAACTAGGCAGGTGGGCTGGGGCTTCGCATTTAGTAAAGCCACCTAACGCAATACCTTTGACTTTTGCTAAAATCCCACTTAAACGCCATTGTGTCAGCATTCTATCAATGCGGTATGGTGCTTCGGTGACATCTTCTAAAGCTAAAATTACACCATCAAAGTTAGGTTGAATTGGTGTGCTTAAAAGATGGGTAGCCACTGTCAAATTTCCTGGGAGTAAAATCCCAGTAGCCACACCACCACCCCAACCGCATCCTTTCAGGGGTGGCAGGGTTTTTCCTTCTACCCAATCGAAAAGACGCTGAATTGACCAGTCTGGTTCATCAGCTAAGGTGGTTAATACAGGGCCATGTACACTAGATATACCTGCGTTGTAAAGACTCCATAATAAAGCGGTGATATCAGAAAAGCCAATCAGCCATTTAGGAGTGGAGTTTACTTGCCAATGCCAATTTTCTAAGATGCGAGTGCTACCAAAACCACCTCTAGCACAGAGAATACCACGACAGTCTGGGTCTTGCCAAGCGGCTGCTAATTGATATCGACGAAATTCATCTTTGTGGGCGAGATATCCCCAACGATGAGCAATATCAGGACTTACTTCTATACGATAACCGCGCGATCGCCAAATTTCTATACTTTGCTCAAAGGCTGCAAATTCTCGCAAAGCACCACTGGGGGCAATAACTCTTAGTAAATCTCCGGGTTTGAGAGGTTCAGGTAAGATAGTCGATTTCATTTATAATTCTGACAAAGTAAAAACTTAGAATAGCCGAGAGAAAACTTTATACCAAGTTTTCAATCGTAATATCCTACACTAAGTTGTCTTGTCAAATACCATGACTGATATCATGTCCGTTTGTCCGTTTGAATAGTTATCATATCTGTTGGGGTAGCTGATATCTTGCACCATTCTCAATAACCGTAGGGCGATGCACTGCCAACAACGTAAAAATCAGGGTTTGAGGGAATTTTTGGCATTGCCCACCGCCCTGTAATCGCAATAAAGCAACTGGTGCAAGATGTCAGGTAGGGAACTCTGAACAGGGAACAGGGAACAAGAAAAGATCAGCATCGAAAACTGATCACCAGTAATTAGCCGGACATGATATGATTTTTTAGCCCCACAAACGAAATTTTCAGCAGCTTGTAGAGACTAACCATGCTGATTGTCTACACCTGTGGTTTAATTAACCAAAAACTGCTGTAATCAGCGTGGGTGGGTTAACCGATGCTATGAACTGCATACTTGAGCAAAGATCAACTAATTTTCCTGGTACAATTGCTGTGCATACCTTGACACCAGCATAGACATTTTTGGGTAGAAGCTTTTGGTAACGAGGCTATTGAAGCGTTAGCCTGTGATGTACCGATGATAGCTGCTCGTCATGGTGGACTCACTGAAATTGTCCAAGATTCTCAAACCCCAATGGGCGATCGCATGGAGCAGTGGTTGAGAGATATTTTAACATCTGTGGCGAAACAACCAACTGTAAAATTATAAGAAAGATGGTCAGGGCATAACAGGCATGAAATCAGACACTATTGAAAACCGATAGAGTTAATCGGGTGAAGGTGTAGGTGTAGGTGTGGGTGTGGGTGTAGGTGTAGGTGTAGGTGTGGGTGTAGGTGTGGGTGTAGGTGTAGGTGTGGGTGTAGGTGTGGGTGTGGGTGTGGGTGTAGGTGTAGGTGTTTCTTGGGCAATTAAATCTGATTTTTGATTGACTGCTTGAGAACTGTAAACTACTAACCCTGTGAAAGCAGTTCCCAAAAACATTGCTACAGCAAGGGACACTAAATTTCTCATAAGTTACCTTTGGTGAGATGATGCTCATCTATTGTGAGCAATCTTGAAAGTCCCTATCTCTCTCTGACGATAGAAGCATGAGTTTTTAGTTCCGACAAAAGACAGTTACGGTAGAGGGCGATCGCTCCCTACCGTAAACTATTCAACTATGCAATCACTGTCATATTAATATTGCTCAGGACTGCGTTATTGGAGAGTTGAGCAATTCTGACTTGTGCTGTACCACCGAAACCATCGACATCAAAGAATAGATTACCTGTAGATTGGTCATAGATCAAGCGATCGCTTGCCGTGGTTGCAGTTGTCCCCAATCTGAATACACTCGCATCCAACACACCCAAGGCTTGACTTAAACCAAACTCCGCTTTGGAAAGGAGGATTTTGTCATCGGCAACATTGAAATCGGTGATGGTATCAAAATCACCAAACAGGGGAAGACTTAATTGGAAATTATCCTTACCAGCACCACCAGTTAAGGAATCACTACCACTACCACCGATGAGGGTATCGTCACCATCATTACCATGTAGGGTATCATTACCATTGTCACCGATCAGGCGATCGCTACCACCCAACCCAGAAAGCCAATCATTGCCATTACCGCCTGACAACACATTCGCCGCCGAGTTACCAATCAGGATATTATTACCACTGTTACCAGTACCGTTAATGGCATTACTTCCTGAAAGTGTTAAGTTTTCTAGGTGATTGCCCAATTGCCAACTGATAGTAGAGATAACTACATCTGTACCACCATTTGCCTCTTCAACGATGGTGTCTCCTGAATTATCTACAAAGTAAATATCATTGCCGCTACCACCTACCAAACTGTCTGCACCAGCACCACCATCTAGCCAATCGTTACCAGTGCCACCACGCAGGGTATCATTACCTAACTCGCCATACAGCTTGTCATTACCGTCTAAGCCGTCAATAATATCGTTGCTAGCTGTACCGTTGAGGGTTTCTGATGCTGATGTGCCAATATTCTGCTGAATGGGAGCAGGTAATTGATATTCTGCAACTAGGCCACCAAATCCGAATAAATTAGGCTTGCCACTGCCTGCAATGTTAAATGATACGGAACTGCTTCCTAGTTGGTATCTAAAGCTACGTACATCCTTGAGGTCATACAAAGCAGATTGCCCCCAATACTGTCTTAAATCTGCATGAAATACTGATAACTCAGACTTATCTATAAATCCGTTATCATCAGTATCTTCTCCAGTAAAGTAATTTAGACCAAATGGGTAAATTCCAG
>NZ_LUHJ01000049.1:175864-176877 GCF_001597745.1 Anabaena sp. 4-3
TGTAAAAGTTTTGAACTGAGTAGTTGGAGGTGCGATTTCGGCAACAGTGATGTTGGTATTGGCAAGGGCTGGCTTATTCGATAGTTGAGCAATTCTGACTTGTGCAGCACTACCATTACCATCGGCATCAAAGAATAGATTACCTGTAGATTGGTCATAAATGAAGCGATCGCTTGCCGTGGTTGCACTTGTCCCCAATCGGAATACACTCGCATCCAACACACCCACGCCTTGACTCAAACCAAACTCCGCTTTGGAAAGGAGGATTTTGTCATCGGCAACATTGAAATCGGTGATGGTATCAAAATCACCAAACAGGGGAAGACTTAATTGGAAATTATCCTTACCAGCACCACCAGTTAAGGAATCACTACCTCTACCACCAATCAGGGTATCGTCACCATCATTACCATGCAGGGTATCATTACCATTGTCACCTAAGAGGCGATCGTTACCTCCTAACCCAGAAAGCCAATCATTGCCAATACCGCCTGACAATACATTCGCCGCCGAGTTACCAATCAGGACATTATTACCACGGTTACCAGTACCGTCAATAGTATTGTTGCCTGTGAGTGTTAAATTCTCCAGGTGATTGCCCAATTCCCAACTGATAGTAGAGATAACTGCATCTGTACCACCATTTTCATGTTCAACGATGGTGTCTTGTGTATTGTTGACAAAGTAAATATCATTGCCACTACCACCTACCAAACTGTCTGCGCCAGCACCACCATCTAGCCAATCGTTACCAGCATCACCATACAGAGTGTCATTACCAGTATCACCTAATAAGGTGTCATTCCCTGCGTCACCATACAGACTGTCATTACCAGTACCACCTAATAAACTGTCATTCCCTGCGTCACCATACAGACTGTCATTACCATTATTGCCTGACAATACATTCGCCGCCGAGTTACCAATCAGGACATTATTACCATCGTTACCAGTACCGTTAATGGCATTACTTCCTGAAAGTGTTAAGTTTTCTAGGTGATTGCCCAATTCCC
>NZ_LUHJ01000049.1:176962-196294 GCF_001597745.1 Anabaena sp. 4-3
ACTACCACCAATCATCTCGTCTGCACCTGTGCCACCACGTAGGGTATCATTACCTAACTCGCCATACAGCTTGTCATTACCGTCTAAGCCGTCAATAATATCGTTGCTAGCTGTACCGTTGAGGGTTTCTGATGCTGATGTGCCAATATTGTGCTGAATGGGAGCAGGTAATTGATATTCTGCAACTAGGCCACCAAATCCGAATAAAGTAGGTTTGCCACTGCCTGCAATCTTCCATGATACTGAGTTACTTCCTAGTTGGTATCTAAAGCTACGTACATCATTGAGGTCATACACGTATCCCCAATATCGTCTGGAATCGAAATAAAATGTTGATAACTCAGACTCATCTATAAATCCGTTATCATCAGTATCTTCTCCAGTAAAGTAATTTAGACCAAATGGGTAAATTCCAGGAGAATAAAACGTAAAAGTTTTGAACTGAGTAGTTGGAGGTGCGATTTCGGCAACAGTGATGTTAGTATTGGCAAGGGCTGGCTTATTCGACAGTTGAGCAATTCTGACTTGTGCAGCACTACCATTACCATCGGCATCAAAGAATAGATTACCTGTAGATTGGTCATAAATGAAGCGATCGCTTGCCGTGGTTGCACTTGTCCCCAATCGGAATACACTCGCATCCAACACACCCACGCCTTGACTCAAACCAAACTCCGCTTTGGAGATGATAATTTTGTCATCGGCAACATTGAAATCGGTGATGGTATCAAAATCACTACCCACAGGACGACTTAATTGGAAACTATCCTTACCAGCACCACCAGTTAAGGAATCACTACCTCTACCACCAATCAGGGTATCGTCACCATCATTACCATGCAGGGTATCATTACCATTGTCACCTAAGAGGCGATCGTTACCTCCTAACCCAGAAAGCCAATCATTACCATTATTGCCTGACAATACATTCGCCGCCGAGTTACCAATCAGGACATTATTACCATCGTTACCAGTACCATTGATGGCATTGTTGCCTGTGAGTGTTAAATTTTCTAAGTAATTGCCCAATTCCCAACTAAAATTAACACTCACTGTATCTGTGCCACCATTTGCATCTTCGATGATAGCGTCTCCTGAATCATCTACATAGTAAGTGTCATTACCACTACCGCCAATCATCTCGTCTGCACCAGCACCACCATTGAGCGAATCGTTACCAGTGCCGCCGTACAGGGTGTCATTATCAGTACCACCTAATAAACTGTCATTTCCTGCGCCACCAACCAGCCAATCATTGCCACTACCGCCTGACAACACATTCGCCGCCGAGTTACCAATCAGGACATTATTACCACTGTTACCAGTACCATTAATAGTATTACTGCCTGTGAGTGTTAAATTCTCTAGGTGATTGCCCAATTCCCAACTGATAGTAGAGATAACTGCATCTGTACCACCATTTGCCTCTTCAACGATGGTGTCTCCTGAATCGTCTACAAAGTAAATATCATTGCCACTACCGCCAATCATCTCATCTGCGCCAGTACCACCATCTAGCCAATCGTTACCAGTGCCACCACGCAGGGTATCATTACCTAACTTGCCATACAGCTTGTCATTACCGTCTAAGCCGTCAATGATATCGTTGCTAGCTGTACCATTGAGGGTTTCTGATGCTGATGTACCTGTAATCACATTGTTGATAGTTAAGTAAACAGTCGCAGTGTTGTTACCACCCTGCCCATCACTGATACTGTAGGTAAAGCTATCTGTGCCGGAGTAGTTTTGATTGGGGGTGTAGGTGTATGTACCATTGTTGTTATCGATCAGGCTGCCATTAGTTGGCTGTGTGATGGTTGTAATTGACAGAGTGTCCCCATCTGCGTCGGTATCGTTGGCTAGCAGTGTCGCCGCACTAATGATGATGGGTGTGTTCTCATTAGTAGTGATGCTGTCGTTGCTTGCGACAGGAGAGATATTAACAGACTCAGGATTTACAAGAAATGCCCACAGTTGACGGTTGTAGTAGCCACCACTGCTAGATGCCAAAAAGTAAACAGTGTTATCGACCTGGTAAATATCACTGGGAGAAGAAGAAGCAGACCCCGGATTAATGATATCTGTTAGTTGTACTAGGTTGGCAGTATGCTTGTCAAGCACCCACAATTCAAACCCTGTAGATCCATTATTCGCCGTGAAATATAAATTACCATTGATATTGGTGAGATTACTAGGATTAGAAGATCCAGCCCCCGGATTTATATCCTTAACTTGTACAACAGCGTTTGTAGTCAGGTCAAGTTGCCAAAGTTCTTGGCCTGAATTACCATTATCTGCAATGAAGTAAACCTTGTCATTGACTTGAATCAGGTTAGAAGGATTAGAAGATCCAACTCCCGGATTGATATCTGCTACTAAGACAGGGTTGCCTGTGCTATTGTCAACTTTCCACAGTTCTCGGCCAGTATTACCACCATTGGCAACAAAGTACAATGTGTTATTGAATTTGCCCACGAAGCTGGGATTAGAAGATCCAATCCCCACATTGATATCTGCTACGAGTACAGGGTTGCCTGTGCTGTTGTCAATCTTCCACAACTCATTGCCCCTGATAGCGTCATTGAGAACTAAGTAAAGAGTGTCATTGGCACTGCCCAGAAAATAGGGTTGATTATTGTATCCACTTCCGGGACTGATATCCGCTACAAATACAGGGGTGCTTGTACCGTTGTCAATTTTCGACAAATTATACCCATTACTGCGGTTATATCCGATGACGTAAAGTGTGCCATTTACTTCGTCAAAGTCAACAATATTATCCTGCTGTTGGATTACCAGTACAAAGTCTTTTGTGGTGTTGTCAATTTTCCACAATGAGATATTCCCGCTTTCATAACTATAATCTACTCCTATTGTTGTTAGGTAGAATGTGCCATTTACATTTTTCAGCGATTCATTAAAAGAATAATTTGTCTTAAAAAATACTAAATCACCAGAGGCTTGAATCCTTCCTCCAATCTCTACAAACTTTCCTGTGGAATTATCCAGTTTATAGATTGATGAGATTTGATCAGTTGATCTACTGATGCTAGCTAGGTAAAGAGTGTCATTTATTAATGCTAAACGACCACCAGTAATCTCACCATAACCACTAACATACTCTACATTGCCGGTAGTCTGGTTAATTCTCCAAATTGCCGTTGTGTCTCTCTGTCCGAATGAGCTAATGTACAAAGTGTTATTAACTGTGGTCAGCTTGTTAATGATGTAATAACCATCGTCTAGGCTATCCACAACGACGTATGGTTGAGAAACATTGATGTTGACTGTGGCAGTGCTGACACCCCCTTGTCCATCACTGACGCTGTAAGTAAAAGAGTCAAAGCCATAGTAGCCAGTATTAGGCGTGTAAGTGTAAGTGCCATCGTTGTTATTGACTAAGCTGCCATAGCTAGTTTGACTTACCCCTGTCACCAACAAATCATCATCATTGGGATCTGTATCATTAGCTAAAAGAGTAGCTAGGCTAATGGTGATGGGTGTATTGGCTGCTGTCTTCACCAAGTCGTTTTCTAGAATGGGATTGAGATTAGGCATATCAGTGGCTAATTGCTTATTTTCAGGATTTATGCCCACAGAATTTTCCCAGGTAATTGATCAGGTAAATATCTCATTTATAGGGGGTTGATCTAGGATTAAATTGACTCTACTTAAACAGCAGATTAGTTAAAAAATTTTCTAATTGCTACCCTATAAGTGAAATTCACCTCATAAATTACTCTCGGTAAATTCGGAGGCTATGCAAGATTATTTAGTAAAAATTTTAAAATAATCCAGAATTTAATTTTTACTTAAATTTTAAAGTTTGTATAAATTTTTGCTCTCTTAATATGCCTGAAATTAACCAAATTGATATAGCAAAATCATTTCTGCTTCCAGGTAAAAGGCTGATTAATTACATTGTGACCAATATAATTTAATTTATATAAAATTTATTTTTAAGAATTAAATTAATGCTATGACATCCATTTTTTTTCTAGGAATAAATATAATTTTTTATTTAATAAAAGAATAAATCAATTTATTTTTAGATAGAAAAATTGCACATACATATTTTCATCTGAGATATTAAAAAATATTAAATATTCAGGTGGGTAACACCCACCTGATGATAGGTTTAGACTTTGGCTACAGCAGTATGAGGAAGATTAACTTTTAACCTTTGAAACATGGCTTCTCTGGCTTGTAGGGCTAAATCATCATTTAATGGCTGGAGAGTAATAGGTTGCTGATACTTTAACCGCAAGGCTGTTTGAATGAGCCAGTCAGCGACAAAGGGATTTTTTGGTAATAAAGGCCCGTGGGAATAGGTGGCTATGGCATTTTGATAGAATGCGCCTTCTGTACCATCTTCGCCATTATTGCCTAAACCATAGACGACTTTTCCCAAGGCTTCGACTTTGCCTAATTTGGTACGTCCACCGTGATTTTCAAACCCGACTAAATAGGGTTTAGTTCCAGTCATCTCTTCTAAGTCTCGCGCTAGTCGGCTAGCTGTGACTTCTATGACTAAGTTACCAATGCAACGCTTGGTGTTTTCGCCGGGATGGACTGAGACTAAATCGAGTATACCTAAACCTTGAATACGTTGCCCTAGTCCGGGTTCGTAATAGTGTCCTAATAGTTGCGGTGAACCACAAGTAAAGACTCCTGGTGTACCAGCTTCGATTTTTTCACGGATGGCTTCAGCTTTCGCGCCTTGTAAATCGCGCATGACGATTTCTTGCTGTCTGTCTTGTGCGCCACCTCCAACTATGACATCTACAGATTTAATATCATCTGCGGTGGCGTTTTGGTCGAGGGGTATGACTTTAACACTATATCCCCGCCATTGAGCGCGACGTTCTATAGTAATGACATTACCGCGATCGCCATAGGTACTCATCAGTGTAGGATATAGCCAACCGATTGTTAATTCTAATTCTTGAGAATTCATAGTTTTAGCGACTGGGGACTCTTGACTGGGGACTGGGGACTCTTGACTGGGGACAAGTCAAGTCAAAAGTCAACCTCCCCAATGAACTAATGACTAATGACTAATGACTAATGACTAATGACTAATTTAAAGAATTTTACGTCCTGTGAGAATTTCTCGCACTTCTAGCATGGCTGAGTAGGTGGGGAGAATGTGCAAGGTTTCATTGGCTGGTGTGTGTTCTAAGGCAGTGGCGATCGCTTGCCGCAAATCTTCCTCGACAATTAAATTTAGATGACTCTGGGGTGATTTTTCACTGTAACGCAGACGTAAGGCCATATCATAGACGCGATCGCCACTCACCACTAATGTCCCTCCTCTTTCGACTAATTTCTCTGTATCTACATCCCATATCCACGATACATCTGTACCATCAGGGGTGCGATCGTTTAACACCATTAATGTTGTCTTATCGCTGCTTTGAGTGACAACCCGAATTGTCTCATTCGTTCCCACAGGATTTTTTGATAATAAAATTCTGACTCGTTTACCATCAATGACTAAATCTTCCGCCCTTCCGAAAGCAGCTTGAAAATTATTAATAGTATCTCGAATGGTACTTTCATCTACGCCTAATTCTTTAGCGGCTGTGACTGCGGCTAAGGTATTGTATTTGTTATACAAACCAACTAAAATCTGTTGCCATTCCTGACTTGCTAAGGTTGGCTGACTCTTACTAAATCCACAGCTAGGACAAGTAAAATCTCCTAAATGAGATAAATATACACCTTGATAATCTAAAGAATGCCCACAGCGAGGACAATATATCGAATCAACGGCGTGGGGAATAGCTTCTAAATAATGTTCTGGCTCATTTAAACCAAAGAATAACACCTTTTGCGCTAGCTGTTGACCGAGATAAGATAAAGTAGGATCATCAGCATTGGGAATGACTACCGTTTCTGGTGGAAGAGTTGAAATAGCTTTTGTCCATCGCTTGCTGATGGTGTCTACTTCACCGTATCGATCAAGTTGATCCCGAAATAGGTTCAAACAGAGGATGATTTTTGGCTGGAGTGGTGTTAACACCTTGGGGACAATATTCTCGTCTACTTCCAGAATTGCATAATCAACATCCAGCGTCCCTACTAAGTTAGTGCTTTCTAGCAACGCTGTCATCAAACCATTTTCCAGATTTGCACCTGTGGAGTTATGGGAGACGCGATAACCTTGGTTTTCTAAAATTGTGCGTAAGAGTAGAGACGTTGTAGTTTTGCCGTTAGTACCAGCGATGATAATTACGCCGTTTTTGACTTGCTGACTGAGTAATTGTAACAGACGTGGTTCAATGCGACGAGCAATAGACCCTGGTAATACACTAGCAGCACCGAGACGGAGCGATCGCACCCCAAACGTCACACTTTTCGCTGTCAACACCGCAAACCCTAAACGCAGTCTATCTATGAGATTGATTTTATTACCCACATTCGTATCCTCAATATTTTAGTTAATAGTCATTAGTCATTAGTCATTCGTCAAGAGTAATTGATTAATTCAAAATTCAAAATTCAACATTCAACATTAAAGAATTCTGGGGTAAAAATCTTCCTCATCCCCCTCATCCCCCTCATCCCCTCATCCCCTACTCCCTGTAAATTCCCCCAAGAGGTATCTTAAGAATAGTAGACGGGTGTCATATATCCAGCCCTGTTTGCCGAATTCAGCACACCTAACGATAAATAGTAGCTTGCAAGGTTCTGTTTTGATGATTAGTATCAAGTTTCATTTTTTACATAAAAAAATTGCTGACTGGCGGCGGTTGGTTTCCAAATGCCTGTTATTGTTGACTTGTTTGTTGATTGTTACTACGCAGCCAGTCTGGGCAGGTATTAATGATGACAATTATGATGGCAATATGTTTGTGGTTTATGCGGGTAATGGTTCCCTAGTACCGCCTAAACTCACGTTAGCCCAAGCTTTAGCCGAACATAAACCGACGGTGATGGCTCTTTATTTGGATGATAGTAGTGATTGTAAACAGTATGCGATTGTGATTTCACGAGTACAAGAATTTTACGGTCAAGCAGCTGAGATTATGCCGGTGAGTGTAGATACCATTCCCGCTAAACCGAGCTACGACCCCACAGAACCAGGATATTACTATACTGGAGGTGTGCCTCAAGTTGTAGTCTTTAATCAGTCAGGTGAGGTAGTTTTAAATAAGCAGGGTCAAGTACCCTTTGAAGAGATAGATGATAGACTGCGTGAAGTGTTTGATTTATTACCACGTACAGAATCAGTACAATTAAAGCGGCGATCTTTCAACGAGTTCAGCAGCGAGTTAGCTAAATAATTGTCAGGGTAGACCAAATTGGTCTGCCCTGTATTTTAGTACCATCTGTTACTGTATTTTTCATGTTGCAAAGGATAATCTTGATATATCTGCTTTTTAGTTAATAGTCCAAATTTAATAGTCCAGAGTTTTTTCCTAATGACTAATGACTAATGACTAATGACTAATGACTAATGACTAATGACCAATGACTAATTGAGAGTGTTCTGATGTCAAAGGTTTACACTACCGAGGAGCTAATTCAAATTTTGGCAGCTGAACGTCAAGCTTGCCTTAAAGGTGAACGTCTCAAGTTAGAAGTAAAGGTTTCTGGTAATCCTGTGATTGACCAGTTTATCAGAACCGATGGTCTACAGAAATTCACAGCTTATCAAGACTTTAAAGCTGCGATTCACGATTATCAACGAGAAAATCAAGTTTCGGGTGTGATTTGGCGCGAGATGACAGTCAAAGGTAAAAGCTTGCGCTATCCAGAAGTAGACACGCAATTAATTGCACTCAATAGCGACTTGGAAATATTGAAATCAGCCAAAAATTCTATTTGGGATTTTTGGTGTGCAGTGACGGCAAAGATGGATTTGTATTTGAGTTTTAATAATAGTAAACAACATCAAAAAGTCACTATCGCTGATGTCGAGAGAATTGCTCACATCACAGAATGGGCTAGTTTATGGAAGTGGGAAAATTCTAACTTTTTGGAGATAATTTTACAGCTTGGTTGGGGTAAACCAGAAGAAGCAAGTTATAAACGTGGTAGACCAAAATCAGGTAGTGAATTTATTCATGCTGTAAATCCTGGTAATCTGCCGATAGGTTGAGTCAGGATATAAATTAAATGTAACACACCACAATTATGCGGTGCGTTACGTGCTGCTTTGAGGCATCCTACAATTAAATGATGAATTAGTTCTCCAGTGCTTCCGGTGGAGAAATATCATTGCCGACACTTTTACCCAGCGCACCAGACTTAATCCCTGGTTTGGCTACGGTTTCAGTCTGATGGCGTGGTGATGGCGAAACTGATGAAGATGGTGGAACTATGTCTTTTTCTCGCCGACTATCAGTAGTTGTTGACTGAGATATATAAGATAATCCTCCTACTGCTCCAGCTACGAGGGCTGTATAACCTACATATAAATGTAGTGGACGTAATTCTAATTTTAAGCCTGTGGGATGAGTTTTCTGTTGACACCAAGAAGGGACAACTGACGGCTCTGTGGTGGGTTTAGGTAAAGAAGCTGCTAAAATTGTGCCATTTAATCCTAAAGCATTTGCCATGACGCGGATAAATCCCCGCAAGCAGACATCTTCTGGTAAAACGTCAAAGTTGGCATTTTCCACCGCTTCCATTTGGTGGGGGGAGATGTGAGTATAAATGTAAAGTTGACTCAAACTGAGTTTTTTTGACTCACGGGCTTGTTTAAGTTGCAAGCCTATTTTACGCATTGTTTCTAGACGCTGTTCTTCTGCTATTTGCTCGGCTAGATTAGTTTTGGCAGGTTTTTTGTTTGATTTTAACCACTGGTTGAGTTTGCTAACTGGATTGTGTTCAGCATCTTTTGCAGTTTTCACTTCTGTAGAAGCGGATGACTGACTATCTTGGTGAGTATTTGTTTCTGATGGCTCAGAAATTAAGGACGCTGGTGTTGAGCAAGTAGAGGAATGATGAGGATTTTTTGGGTGAAAATTGGGTGAAATATAGGTATTGTAAGGATTGGGTGGAATATCTGCACAATTTTGCTGTTGTTGTTCTACAAATTGCTGACAGGTGATACTAATTGCTTCTCTACCTATAGCTTTGCACAATACTTTAGCTTGTTGACCTGAAGCACCTAATAAGATTTGTAACCTAGATACAATACGACGATAAACTTGACTACGATGCAGTTCAGTCTCAATCTGACTGAGGAGCGATCGCAATTCATCTTGAGAAAGGGCAAAACTCGGCCTTCCGGGAATATTTAATAAATACACACCTGTCGTAGTCATAATTCAGGTATTTTTGAGTAAATAAATAAAGATATTCTGTATAATTTTTTCTTTTCTTCATAAATCTATCCGGAAGTTTTAGTATTAATTTTACAAATTTTCCTAACTTCTAATTAAATCCGTAATTATTCGCATAATTGAATGCGAACTGAAAACCTTGTATATCAAGTAAATATTTGTTGGTATTGTGCTGATAGGTGAGTAGCACTTAAGAAAAATTTCTGTATACTAGGATATAGTTTTAAATTTTAACACTTAAGTATTTCCCAAAAATCTATTACTTTGAATTTGAAAACTTAATAATGTTAAGATTTTTGCCTTAACTCAGCATTTTCCGCAATAAACCAGTAAAATATGTACCCTCTCATAAAACAAGAGGGCAAAGTCTAGTCATGACTAATGACTAATGACTAATGACTAATGACTAATGACTAATAACTAATGACTAATGACTAATGACTAATGACTAATGACTAATGAATGCTGCTTGCTGAACAAAAGACTCAATCCATTGCAGATATTTTACACCTGCTACCTTTGCTAATTCATTATGTTCTGCTCCCGGAACTAAAATTAGCTGTTTCGGTTCGGGTGCTACAGCATACAATTGTTGACTCATAAAGGAAGGTATTGTAGAGTCACCAGTGCCATGAATGATTAAAATTGGCATTTGTAATTGTGGTATTTTTTTAATCGATTCAAATTTCTGTGTCAAAATTAAATCAATCGGAAATAAGCGGAAGGTATTGCGATAATCTATAACATCACGGATAGAAGTAAACGTACCTTCTACAATTAATCCGGCTGCTTTGGGCTGTTTGACTGCTAAATCAATTGCTACTGCCCCACCCAAAGAATGCCCATAAATAAAAATTTGTTCAGGTGGAATTTTTTTCTGCTGTACTAAGTAATTCCAAGCAGTTTCAGCATCTTGATAGATGTTGATTTCATTAGGGAAATTCCCTTCACTGCGGCCATAACCCCGGTAATCAAGTAACAATACAGAGAATCCGAGTTGATGAAATCTACTAGCGTGTGCTACATTTGCGCCAATATTTACCCCATTTCCATGCAAGTACAACAAAACCTGAGATTGGGGTGACTCGGCGGGAATCCACCAAGCGTGCATACGTTCCAGCTTACCAGAACTTACTTCTACAGGTAGCCATATATCTTGATATGGAAGTTGAAAATACTCTGGTGTAATTTCAATGCTACTAGAGGGAAAGAAAATAAACCGAGTTTGTTTGACAAACAGAAATAGGCAAATAGTCAGATAAGCGATCGCTGCGATTGTGCTAGCTACAGGTAGAAGCTTAAAAATTAATTGTATCATAGTTGACAATTTTTTGATATGTAAGCAGCTAATTTGATACTTTAACAAATATTGATAAAGACATAATTATTTAATAACCAGAATCAGTTAACATTTGCTAATTAGAAAGTCTCATTAAAATGAAAATGTGATGCCAAAATTGAAGGACACAGTAATCATATTAACTGGATTTAATTAGACTGACAGGTGAATAGTCAAATTAGTGAATGGTGGGAGAAGACTGTGAAGCTATTAAACCAAGTGCAAGAAGAACAACTCCGAGAAATAAGTAAACAGTTAGTACAGGTAAGACAAGAGAAATACATACGTATAGAAGAAGTAGCTGCTAAAACACATATTAGACTAACTTTCTTAAAAGCTCTGGATGCAGGCCAGTTTGAAGAATTACCAGAACCAATTTACATTCAAGGATTTATCCGTCGTTATGCAGATATCCTAGGGTTGGATGGTACGGCTTTAGCTAACTCCTTTACAGTGAACGTTTTACCACCAGAGTCTCAAGAGGAAAATCCACAGGAAGACAATCAAATTGCCCATAAAATATCTAAAATTCGCTTACCGCTTCCTGTCCCCTATGTCTTATTATCAGCAGTGGCTGTGATTGGACTGATTTATTTACTCAATTCCAAATTAACAGCTCAATCTTCGGCAAACAAACAAGACTCATCACCCACGCCTGTTGCTTCATCTCCCATAGCCGAAACTTTACCGAGCAAACAAGATGCTGTAGCCGATAATACAGCAAAAACCACTCCATCACCTGTCAGTACAGCATCTTCACCCTCACCCAAAAGCCCTGATAATTCCCAGGTGACAGTCTCTCTAGAACTGCAAGGTAACTCATGGATAGAAGTGAAAGCCGATGGTAAAACGGAGTTTGTAGGGAATTTAACCAAGGGACAACGGAAAACTTGGACAGCAGAAAATCAGCTGACTGTGCGTTCCGGTAATGCGGGTGTGGTATTGATTGCTGTCAATGAGCAACCAGCAACATTGTTAGGCAATTTAGGAGAAGTTAAACAAGTGACTTATTCTGCAAAAGTCAATAATCAATAGTCAATAGTCATTAGTGTTTCTCTCCTGCTCCCCCTGCTCCCCTGCTCCCCTACTCCTCAGTCTCCTATACCTCAACCTAGTTGCGGCTGACGTTGGTGCCAATTAGTTGATTGTTCATAAGCATAGGCTACTTGCAGTAGTTGGTGTTCTCCTAGCACTTTGCCAATGAGTTGTAAGCCAATGGGTAGTCCTTGCTCATCAAAACCACAGGGGACGCTGATTCCTGGTAAGCCAGCCAGGTTGACGGGAATAGTCATCAAGTCATTCAAGTACATACTCAGGGGATCAGTTGTTTTTTCCCCGGCTTTAAAGGCTGTGGTAGGTGCTGTAGGTGTTACCAGGACATCCACTGTCTCAAAAGCTGTTTCAAAGTCTTGTTTAATTAAGGTGCGGACTTTTTGCGCTTTCAGATAATAAGCATCGTAATAACCAGCAGACAGGGCGTAGGTACCAATCATAATCCGACGCTTGACTTCTGCACCAAACCCAGCCGCACGGGTACGAGTGTACATAGACAGCAAATTATCTGCTTCTGGCGCACGCCAACCATATTTTACGCCGTCGTATCGAGCTAGGTTAGCTGATGCTTCTGAGGGGGCGATAATGTAGTAACTGGCTAAACCATAACGGAAGTTAGGACAAGAAATTACATGAATTTCTGCGCCTAAGTTTTGTAGTTGTTCGATGGCTGTGGTTACGGCTTGTTCGACGGCAGAATCTAAACCTTCGCCAAAGGTTTCTTTGATGATGCCAATTCTTAGTTTACCTCTAGCTTTCAGGTCTGGTTTTAAGCTGGCTGCATAGTTGGGAATTTCAACTTTCAAGCTGGTGGAATCTTTGGGATCATAACCGGCGATCGCATTCAATAATATCGCCGTATCTTCCACTGAGCGACCAAACGGCCCAATTTGATCCAAAGATGAAGCGTAAGCCACCAAACCATAACGGGATACTAACCCATAAGTCGGCTTGAGTCCCACTACGCCACAAAAAGATGCTGGTTGGCGAATTGAACCACCAGTATCAGAACCGAGTGAAACAACGCATTCGTCGGCTGCTACGGCGGCGGCTGAACCCCCAGACGAACCACCAGGAACTCTCGACACATCCCAAGGGTTAGCAGTCACTTGATAGGCAGAACTCTCGGTAGAGCTACCCATTGCAAACTCATCTAGATTTGTTTTACCAACAATCACCGCCCCGGCATCAATCAATTTTTGTGACACCGTTGATTCATAAGGCGGAACAAAATTTTCTAAAATCCGAGAGGCGCAGGTGGTAGGAATTCCCTTAGTACACATATTGTCTTTCACGCCAATCGGAATTCCCGCTAGTAGTCCTATTTCTTCACCAGCAGCAATTTTGGCATCCACAGCCCTAGCCTGTTCTAAAGCTTTTTCTGCCGTTACGTGTAAGAAACTGTGCAATTTCGGCTCTAAAGCTTGAATACGGTTTAAAGCTTCTTGGGCAATTTCAACAGCCGAACGTTCTTTTTTTACTAGCTGTTCGTGTAACTCGCGGATGGATGCCATGATTACTCCCTCAGTGACTCAAACCATTGATTTTAGTACATATTGGGGGGCATTGGGGATTGGGGACTGGGGACTCTTGACTGGGGACTGGGAAATCAGAAGAATTGGGGTTCTTTGCAGGGGGAAAAGGGGAAAGTCTTCTCCCCCTTGCTCCCTGCTCCCTGCTCCCCTGCCTCTCTCGCTCCCTCATCTCCCACCCTGCGGGTGAATCCTACGGATACGCTGCGCGTTCTCTACGAGACGCTACGCGTTCGCGTAGCGTCTCTGTTCGCGGAGCGTCCCGTAGGGAAAGAGAAGCAAGCTACATCTCCCTCATCTCCCCCTACTCCCCCCACTCCCCTAGTCTAAAATTTTGTATATCCCTTAGACTAATTTTCCTCCGGGTGAAAAAACATTATGGTTAAAGTTGTTACTCGTAAATATATTGGTAAACAAAATGTCTATGATATCGGGGTTGAGCGTGACCATAATTTTGTGATCAAAAATGGTTTAGTCGCTTCTAATTGTTTCAATAAATCCCACTCAACGGCCTATGGATATGTGACTTATCAAACTGCTTATCTGAAAGCTAATTATCCATTGGAATATATGGCGGCTTTACTGACTGCTAACAGTAATGACACAGACAAGGTGCAGAAATATATTTCTACCTGTCTGAGTATGAATATTCAAATAGAACCACCAGATATTAATCGCTCTGGGGTGGACTTTACACCTGTGAATGGAAAGATTTTGTTTGGGTTTTCGGCGGTGCGGAATGTGGGACATAATGCGATCGCTGCTATTTTGGCAGCTAGGGATGAAGGCGGTGTGTTTACATCTTTGTCGGATTTTTGCGATCGCGTCGATCTTCGCACCGTCAACCGTCGGACTCTCGAATCATTGATTTACTGCGGAGCTTTTGACAAAATTGAATCTAATCGTCAACAATTAATCCAAGATTTAGAATTAGTTTACGATTGGGCGCAAAGTCGTGCTAAAGATAGAGCCACCGGACAAGGAAATCTCTTTGATTTGTTGGGTGTTCCTACTACCACGGATAAAAAAACAGCAAACGCCTTTGAGTCTGCACCTAAAGCTAAACCTGTGAACGATTATCCACCACAGGAAAAATTACGCATGGAAAAGGAACTCTTAGGTTTTTACGTTTCCGACCATCCTCTCAAATCTTTAACACACGCACCCCTTTTAACCCCAATTAATCTTTCTCAACTTGGTGAACAACGGGAAGACGCAAAGTTGTGTGTGGTTGTCATGCTCAACAATGTTAAAAAAGTGATGACCAAGAAAGGCGAAGCAATGGCAATTTTGCAAATCGAAGACTTAACATCTCAAACAGAAGCCGTAGTGTTTCCCAAAATTTACGAGCGTATAAGTTTTCTTTTGCAAGTTGATGTCAGATTAATTATTTGGGGTAAACTAGACCGACGAGACGAACAAGTGCAATTAATTGTAGAAGATGCAGAACCAGTAGAAACAGTGCAGATGGTGATGGTGGAGTTAAATACCCAACAAGTAGGCAACATCGAAGAATTACATCGCTTGAAAACTATTTTACAAGAACATTCAGGTGATAAAGAAAAGGCAAAAATGCCGGTGGTAGGAGTTATACAATCTGACAATTCTCGGAAGTTAGTCCGCTTGGGCTGGCAATTTTGCGTGCAAGATGCTCGTATTACCGTTCAAGCTCTGCAAAATGCTAGATTCTCTGCACACTTGCGATCGCTCACTGGTGGTTAGAGGCTTGTAGGGTGAATAACAACTCACTATTGACTATTGACTTGTAGAGACTCAGCAGGGCTAGTCTCTACATCATATATGCCCAATTCCTTCCACTCCCCAATTCCGCATATTCCCTTAATATTCATGAAAATTAATACTTTTTTCGTTACTTATGCGGATGTTAGTTTTAGGTAACTCATGGTATTTTTTTATGCCATATTGACTTAGGCAAGATTTAGGGGAAGGAGTTGAAACTGAATGATTACAACTGACTTAAGTAAATTTGTCTCGTATTGTAAAAAAATTCAACCCCAAACTCACGAAGAAATTAAACAATTCTTTGAGGGTGTGATTGTCTTTCCCTATGATAAAGAATTACTTTTGCAAGCTTATCTATTTTTAAATATTAGTAATTTGTTTCCTTCTTGCCATGAGTTATTGTTATTTGAAAAGTCTCCCATTGCCGATTACACAGATTTAGGAAAATGTGATTTTGTGTATTTGACCTTTCAAGGTAATCTGTTTTTAATCGAAACTAAATTTATTGATACACAAGCAACGGGAGCAACCGAAAGAAAACGCCGAAATAAGCACAGAAATAAGGTATTTGAACAAGTTATTACTTTAAAAAGTCGGTTTATTCATTATTGGTATATCCCCCCGGAACAATTAGAATGTGGCGTTTTTACTACAGATTCAGAAATGGATTGGCGAGGTGAATGTATCAACGTTGTTACTAAATCCATCTCTATTAATCATCTAGAGAAATGGCGCAAAAGTTATCAGCGAATTAACTATTTATAGCATTCCTAACTCCTCCCCGTTGACGAGGAGGGTCATCCATGCAACTATTGACTATTGACTGCTGAGACTGCATCTAGTAAAACTTTAGCAACTTGTAGGCACACAACTTGCACCTGTTCCTTGATGATAATTTTTGTAGGGTGGGCATTGCTTGCAACTTGCTGAAAGCCTTAGTTTTACGTCATTGGATGTGCAGGGAGCGACGCTTATTGAGAAAGGTGCAAGATATGACTAGGGGTTGTTTTTATTTTTGGGAATCATAATCAAAGTTTTGTTTAGGGTGCGTCAGCAGCGATAATTGGGTAAAAAAGAACAGATTTTCAACATCTGACGCACCCTAACAATGTGCCAGTTGCGTAAGTTCTGATTCAATTAAAGGAGAATCTCGTGAGTACAATCACCCAAACTCAAGCATTAGATGTCCCAAAAGCCATTATTCAGCGTCGCTCGATTAAAACATTTAAAACAGATGCGATCGCGCCAGAACTGCTTCAGCAATTAGTAGAGTTAACCGTAGCTGCACCTAGCAGTTTTAATACACAATCCTGGCGAATTATTCTGGTGCAAGACGAAGCACAAAAAGCCGCATTATCAGCAGCATCTTGGAATCAAAAACAAATTATTCAAGCCCCAGTTACCTTTGTATTCGCCGCCGATGCTAAAGCTGGCGAAGCAGACTTAACCCCAGTGTACGAAAAAGCCTTGCAAAATGGCGCATGGAACGAAGGCACTGTTAATTACTTTAAAAATGCGATTCCCCAATTTCAAGCCGGATTGGGAGACAAACGGCGAGAATATGCGATTAAAGACGCGATGATTGCTGCTACACATTTAGTCTTAGCCGCAGAAAGTTTGGGACTATCTACTTGTTTTATGAATGGTTGGATTGAAGAACAAGTCAAAGCAGTGATAGGTGCAGAGAATGAACCTGATTTAGCGATCGCAGTATTAGTACCTGTAGGCTATGCAGCCGAACCCCGTTTAGATCCTGGTCGCTTGCCATTATCTTACAACGTCTTTGTAGACAAAATTAATCATCCTTATCAAGATTAATTTAATAGTGAACAGTAGGGGTTTAGCATTGCTCAACCCTTACCTGTTCCGTATCGCACTAGGAGAAATCACCTTGACTTCTAACTTATGACTATAGACGGCTGCTGTATGATTCTACATATTGATTGAGTCACCTATATCTCTAGTAGGGTTAAATACATTAGATATATTTGTTACGGTTGCTAAAGAAATCAAAAGATGAAACTAGCAATCATTATGACTTATACACAAACCAGCGATCCAACTATTCGGGAATGTGTTCAATCCTGGCGAAAATTGAATGTAGACGAACAGCTTGCTTTGTTTTGGTTTGTCTATAAAGAAATGGGTAACACCGTCACACCAGCCGCCCCTCGTGCTAGCACTGTGTCGCCAGAAATTGCCGAAGGTTTATTTAATCAAGTCAAAGCATTAAACCATGAACAGCAATTACAACTACAACGTGACTTGATTAACTGTGTAGATAATCAAATTTGCCGCGAATACGGCTCTTTGAGTGATACCACCAAGCTATTATTTTGGTATCGTTTAGCTCAAGGTATGGAAAATACAACTATTGTTCCCATGCCTCCTAACTATCAACTGTCATCTCAATCACAACAACTGTTAGATAAAATTAAAGCTTTATCTTTTGAACAGCAGATTAATCTTTTCCGTGATTACGTTTCACCGATGGGTGCAGAAGCAAAAGCAGGTGCTGAGATTTAGATAATAAGCATTGTCTAGCAAAATCTGGTTAGCGGATTGATCAGCAATATTTGTCTGGGTAAATCAGGATAAATAAATAAACACAGAGGATAAATCATTTTTCTCTGTGTTTAATTAGCTGCTCTTGAGTTGAGATGCACCCTCAATAACGCCCTTTGCTTTGTAATCCATAATTTAAGTTGATTGATTAATGAATCCATCTGCCTTTTGACTGGTTTAAAATGATTGATTGTAGCAGAAAGAGTCTATCTTTTTATAGTGTTGCAAATACCACTAAAATTTTTAACCTAAACAAAGGTATAGCTGATTTAAATCATAATTATTACATTGTAGATTTTCTGACTCAACAAACAGCAATTAATTATGTTTTGTTAAATAAACCAACCTGACATGAGGGAGGACTTTATGACTTCTACAAATGTGAATCCTGTAGAACAAGCTGTATCTAATTTTAAAAATTTGGATATAGATGACCGTTTAGTAGTATTCGGTTCAGTGTTTGGTAAAGTTGTCGAAACAATATCTACCAGTGAGATAGACAAGTTACCAACTCAAAAAGCTGCGGAGTTAGTCGCGCAAATTCAGCAGCTTTCCCCAGAAGAACAACTTTATGCCTTGCGTGATTTGCTACCAGCTTCTAGAAATGATCAAGATGAAGTCATGCTTGACCCTCATCCGAGTAAAGCAATGGTAGAACTAGCTCAAGGTGGTAGTACAATTCCCACAGGTGAGTATGGCGCAATGAACGCTGAAGGTAAATTAGCTTTTTGGTATTTCCTAGGTCAAAGATTAGGCAGCACAGTCATTGACATACCAAGGGATTATAAACCGTCAAACCAAGCCACAGAATTAATCAACACTTTGAAATCTTTAAATACTAATGAGTTGGTTTCTTTCCTGAAACAAGTTTTACAGACGAAAGTCAAGGCATAAATAATTAAGTATTGCTGATGAGGGGGAGCAAGAAATTAAATCTTGTATCCCCTTTTTTTAGGCATAGCAGAGGGAACAGGGGAGAATTTTGAATTGATTTGTCCATGACTTCCTTGTTAAATCCCCATTATTTATTTATGGGGATTCCCTCCTGCCTCCTTAACCTGAAATATGGTTATGTGATGAAAAGCAATGTTAATTCAATTCAAAGCTAACCGAGTCATATCATGTCCGGCTAATTACTGATGATAAGTTTTCAATGCTGATTTTTTCTCTTTTCTTGTTCCCTGTTCCCTGTTAAGAGTTCCCTGTCCTCACGATCCGTATTCGGTAGCGCAGGTGATGATATCATGAACGGTGGCGAAGATGCTGGAGCCAGAGAGATTTTACGGAAATTTTCGCCTATTTTTCGCCAGCAGGAGCAAGTTTGCGTAATTCTCGCCTTGTCTCTGAAAAATGCTTGATATATAAATACTAAAGATAAGTTTAATACACTGATACCTGAGTAATTTACCAGTCCTTAGAAACTTGAGCCTTGGGTCAAACTAGGTGGCTTCACCGAACAATTAGCCTCTTGCCTAGATTACCGGGTATGGGGTGTTTTTGTGATGTGACAAAAGTAACTCCAATAATACACAAAAAAACTAGGTAACAAGTATGACAATTTAACCAAGCATTAAACTCACAATCCGTCAATTTCTCAGTCCTGGTTAAGCTACAGGAGATCAATTCATTTTTTATGTTGACAGCAAATTAACTTACATTCAAGTCACAATTATGTCTCAAGCATTCTTACTCAAAGATATCAACCCTGATGGTGATTCCTATCCCGACGACCTGATCAACATCAATGGCACACTCTACTTTGTGGCGGATGACGGTACTGGTGAGGAGTTGTGGAAGATAGACG
>NZ_LUHJ01000050.1:0-50038 GCF_001597745.1 Anabaena sp. 4-3
CTAATGACTAATGACTAATGACTAATGACTAATAACTAATGACTAATGACTAATAACTAATGACTAATTTTTCATCACACTGCAACAGGCGTGCAACAAAACTGCCATAAACGATATCTACAATAGGGAATACATATAAAATAAATATCCTTGCAGACAGCTATGCAAAACCAAGTACACGACGAATCACAACCTTTAAATAATATTTCTGCTAATAGCAAACTCCAGAATCATGCACCTTGGAAAAAGGCGGCGGCTTCCTTTTCGCTAGTGCTGCTAGGCTCAGGTATGACTTTAGCCGGTGGTTATTTAGCTGGAAATCCGCAACTGACTAAAACTGCTTCTAACTTGGCTGTGAGTCGAGTAGATGCAGCCCCACCTTTACCCAATGGTACAGATGCTAACTTTGTTACCCAAGTGGTGCAGAAAGTTGGCCCGGCTGTAGTTAGAATTGAGGCTTCTCGCACAGTGAGAAGAGCTTTACCGGATGAGTTTAATGATCCGTTTTTCCGTCGCTTCTTTGGTTCACAACTGCCACCAGCCCAAGAGAGGGTAGAACGGGGTACAGGTTCCGGTTTTATTATCAGTCGTGATGGTAGCATTCTCACCAATGCTCACGTAGTGGATGGTGCAGATAGGGTGAGAGTTATACTCAAGGATGGACGCAGCTTCCAAGGTAAGGTATTGGGGAAAGACGAATTAACAGATGTGGCGGTTGTGAAGATTCAGGCTGATAACTTGCCGGCAGTCACATTGGGTAATTCTGACAACCTACAACCAGGAGAATGGGCGATCGCAATTGGTAATCCTTTAGGTTTAGATAATACAGTGACAACAGGTATTATCAGTGCCACTGGACGCTCCAGCAATCAAATCGGCGCGCCTGATAAGCGTGTAGAATATATTCAAACTGACGCAGCTATCAATCCTGGTAATTCTGGTGGGCCTTTACTCAATGCCCGTGGTGAGGTGATTGGGATGAATACAGCCATCATTAGAGGCGCACAAGGCTTAGGTTTTGCCATTCCCATCAAAACTGTACAACGTATTTCTAACCAATTGATCGCTACAGGCAAAGTTCAGCACCCTTACTTGGGTATTCAGATGGTGAGTTTAACACCTCAGATCAAGCAAAATATCAACTCTGATCCCAATAGTGGTTTGACTGTGGATGAAGATAAAGGTGTCTTAATTGTCAGAGTCGTCCCTAATTCACCAGCTGCTAAAGCGGGGATACGTGCCGGTGATGTGATTCAAAGACTCAATGGCCAATCAGTCAAAGATGCTACCAGTGTTCAAAGAGCAGTAGAAAATACTCAAATTGGCGGACAATTACAAGTAGAAGTAAAACGCAACGGGCAGAATCTCAATTTAGCTGTACGTCCTGGTGCTTTTCCTACTCAGCGAGTGCAGTAAGTAGAAAAAGACAAGGGAGATGCGGAAGCTAGAGGGGTAGGGGAGCAGGAAGCAGGGAGCAGGGAGCAGGGAGCAGGGGGAGAAGAGTTTCGCCATTTCTCCCTGCTCATATCTCCAATTCCTCTTCTTTTCCCAGTCCCCAATCCCCAATCCCCAATCCCCAATCTCCAATCCCTAACGCCCTACCAAATACCGTAAACCAATGAGTAGCAAAAATATGCCATACAGCTTTTTCATGGTTGCACTGGTAATAAATGGTTGATTAGCAAACAATGCTCCAAACAGATTTCCAATCAATAAACCTAAAGCAATGATTGCCGCGTATTTAATATCAATTTTGCCCTCACGATAGTAAACTGCTGCGCCTAACAGTCCAATTGGTAAAATTTGAGCAGCGATGGAAGTACCAGTGGCAAATTTTTGATCTAACCCTAATAACAACACCATTGCTGGCACCATAATTGCACCGCCACCGATGCCAAACATCCCACCAGCAACACCAGCTACTAAACCAATCAGCAACAGTTGAATGAGTAAATTAGACATGGAAAACTGTAAATTGTGTGGTTAACTATAAACTGATTTTATGTGACAAGATTGCTTTGGGTAACAGTCCATGAACACCTTTATGTGGACTGTTGACAACTTGTGTGATGCGAAAATTCACCGCTAAACTACATAAAACATAGGCATCTTCTGGAGTCAAATTTACAAAATGCTCTAAAAAATCAATCATATTTTTGAGAGCTAATTCTAAGGCTGCATCTAAAGTGGCAGCAAATCCCATTGTGATAATATCAGTTGGTGTTTCTGCTATGGGTGTTGTTAGTTGCAAATCTTTGCGGAGTTTAATTTGAATGCGGCCATTCATGGAAGTTTCGATGGCGGTAACGTTAACTTCGCCGTCTCCCTGTGCTGAATGTCCATCACCAATGGAAAATAAGGCACCCGGAACGAAAACAGGTAGGAACAAACGAGAGCCTGCTTGTAGTTCGCGGTTATCAATATTACCACCGTAACAGCCTGGGGGAATGGAAGAGCGAGCATCTTCTGGAGTTGCGACACCAAGGATACCAAAAAAAGGTTTGAGTGGGATTTTAATCTTGCTGTTGTGGGGAAATTCGGCTGTGTTGTTCACTAAGTCTAAGGGAATGAACCGCAACGCTGGTTGAGTAAATTGATGCGGTAAGGCTCCCCAACCGGAACGAATGGCGTTGAAACCTACTGGTAATCTGGGTGCGATCGCTTCTAATTTTACTTCTAAAACGTCCCCTGGTTCGGCATCCCGTAAATAAATCGGCCCTGTGAGTAAATGGGGGCCTGCTGCTATTTTGCGTTCTGGTGCTAGGTTTTGGCAAATATCCAGAAATTCTGGTGTGAGAAACTCTGGTGGTGCTTTGTCGTAAATGTAGTAACCTGTGTAAGTCTCTACGTCAATGGTGTCACCTGAATCAATCGTCAGTGCAGGTTCTAGCAGATGGGAAAAACCCCCTAGATGCACTGTTGATTTAGTGGCTTTTAATATATGATGTGTCATTCTCTGGGTTAATTAGGGGCGGGTTTACTGATATGCTCGTTAATAATTGATGATATCTGTAAACCTACCCCTAGTTGATGAACCCCGAATGTTAAATAACTTTGCTTGCTTGGCAATTGCATAGAAAGCATAACGTAATTAGCATAGTTTTCTTGACTAAGTAATCGGATAAAAGGAATTAAAATCTTAAGATAAATGATGACTCATATAAATGCTTAAATTTTAATTCCTTGTATTTTCAAATTAATTGATGATTATTATCTAGAATTTTTGGGAATGGTGGAGATGATTTGGCGTAACATCATCACTTGCCAATAAGGTACAGGTGTAATTAATACAGTACCAGTTCCTTCAAAAGTATTGACTAAAAATTCACCAGAAGTCATTGAACCTAATAGAGATTTGGTGGCTTTTTCCACGCGGTAATTTAAGCTAGGTGTGCGAGCGATCGCAAAGTTACCATCCACTACTAATCGCTCATTTCGCAAGTGTATCACCTCTACTGGCCCTTGCGCTACCATGACCACTTTACCTCTACCTTTAACTTTGGTTTGAAATAAACCTTCACCACCAATTAAGCCAGATATAAATTTGTTGCGCTCAATTCCTACTTCTATTGTCCCATCACTTGCCCAATAAGCACCACTATCTAAAATCCATTCATCTCCATCTAATTCTAAAATGTGATACCCAGACAAAGAAGGCTCTAAATATAATTCACCTGTACCTGTATAAGTCGGGCGGAAAATATTTTCTCCTGTGGCTAGAGATTTTAAAAATCCACCTGCTGACGGGGCTTGCGATTGCATTGTGATGTTGCCACGGATATAGTACATAGCACCTGATTCTGTGCGTACTGTTTCGTTTTGCAAAGTTATTTTAACTAACCGCAAACTCTCTTTTTCAATAATTTCAAAGTTTGCCATTGTGCTTTCCTGAATTTTACTAACGTTGCAGAATTTACATACATTTGTGGCATTTATTTTTCTAAATGGCAAGTTAAAAATAAAGTCAGCCTTGGATGAGTTTTCAGGCTGACTTTATTTTTAGATATCAAAAGAAATGTTAACTTGATTAACAAACAGTGGAGAAAGGTACACCTAACCAGCCAGCAAAATTTTCTTGTTGGATGGGTTCAGCATTCTTGATAGGCAAAACCTGATATTTGGTAGGGCGTGGTTGAGCTAGGGTGACAGTATAGGTACGCAATTCATCTTGATGGAAAACTGTCACCTCAATTGTATCATTTGGTTGATAATCTTTGAGGCGATCGCTCAACTGATGGGCTGTGACTTTAATGCCGCCAATCGCTAGCAACTCATCACCTGCGTCAATTCCTGCTATTTGTGCTGGGGAACCTGCTTCCACAAATTTAATAGTTTCCCTTCCATGTTCAGTATTTACCTTCACCCCAAAGTAAGGTTCTTCTTCCTTTTCTGTTACCACCTGCAACCCAAAAGGTTTGAGGTATTCATTAAATGGTAATTCGTCAGTGCCATCAATGTAGCGTTCACAGAAATCTGTCAAATCTACACCGGCGACAGATTCGATTACAGCCTGTAACTGTTCGGGAGTATAGCCAATTTCTGCTTGCCCAAATTCATACCACATTTGCCGCATCACATCGTCCAAGGAACGCTGATTGTGATGACGCGCCCTAATCAGCAAATCTAGCAATAAGGAAACCATTTCTCCCTTCAAGTAGTAGGAAATTTGGGAATTATTACTATTAGCATCTGGGCGATAGAGTTTAATCCAAGCGTCAAAACTGGATTCAGATAGCGATTGCACCTTACGCCCTGGTGTCGTCAGAAATCTAGTAATTTCTTTACTCCAGTAATTTAAGTATGACTTGGCATCATAAATTCCTGCGCGTAAAGGAATCAGCAAGTCATAGTAACTTGTTGTGCCTTCACAAAACCATAGAGACGTTGTGTAGCTCTCTTGGTCGTAATTAAACAGTTCTAGAGGTTTGGGACGAATGCGTTTGACGTTCCACAAGTGAAAGAACTCATGGGCTACTAATTGCAAGAAACGTTCATACTTATCTTGAGAGCGAAATCCAAACCGTTGATAAATCAAAGAGCAACAGTTTTTATGCTCTAATCCGCCATAGGCTTGAGCAAACAAGTGTACTAAAAAGATGTAGCGATCGTAGGGCAAACCGCCAAATATCTCGGCTTCGACTGCGATGATTTTTTCAATATCCCTAATTAGTGGCTGGACTTGAAAATTTCCCTGTCCCCAAATTGCTAATTCATGGGGTTTGCCTAACACCTGAAAGTGATGTAACTGGTGTTCACCGATTTCAAAAGGACTATCAACTAGGGTATCAAAATCAGCAGCGTAGAAAGTATGAGACTGCTCACCAATTGTAGGTAAGGCAGTAGTGACTAACCAATGAGGATGAGGTGGTACGACTGTGACCCGTATAGGTAGATTTTCGCAACCCAGTGGTTGCAAAAACAGAGCAGCCCCGTTAAAATAACCGTGGGTAGTGTCTAAATGATTTGTTCTTACTGATAGCTCATTGGCAAAGATGCGGTAACTGATTGTTACTTCTGAGACACCTTCTTTAGTGATCTGCCAGTGGTTTTTACTAATTTTCCGCCAAGGTAAAGGCTGCTCTCCGGCACAAGCACTAAAGTCTTGTAAGTTCTTGGCGTACTCTCGCACCAAGTATGATCCTGGTGTCCATACCGGCATTTTTAAGTCAAGAATTGATGACGTATGGTTTACAATTTGTAACCTGACATCAAATAGATGCGTTTCTGGTTGGGGCATTGCCACCTGATAATGAATCGTCGGCACGGTTTCCTGAACGCCAATATCGATACGAGGTGCTGTTGCTTCAGTCATCTGTAGTTTAGAGTGATAAATTCCGAGTCAAAAGTCAGTCCATAGATAATAGTTAATAGTTCACGGTCAATAGTCAATAGTTATTCACTATTGACTCAGCACTCAGAGATGCAATCAAACCAGATACTACAACAAAGATAACCTGAGAAAGAACACCCTTGGTGAAATTACCCAAGGCTGTTGATTCTAGATCAAACACTAGAGCATCTGACTTATATCAACAAAACACGACTTTTTCTAGGGCATTTATAAAATAAATATTAAATTATTCAGATATTATACTTATTAACTCATAAAATTAACCAAGAAGATTTAATTAATCAATCAACCATCAGGCTCAAGTGATCATCCGACCTTGCCTGCCAGATTCATCAAATGTTTAAAGTTGATGAGTTCAATAGTGCTGTTGGCATTGTCAATTTTGATCCAACCTTTTTCATGCAGTTTTTCCATAATTTTAGTTGTTTCTTCCAGGCTAATTTCTGTCACCTCTGCTAAATCCTTAAAAGGTATATTAAAAATTTCCTTACCTGTGTCTAATTCATAACCATAGCTTTCGCCTAAACTCACTAGGGTATGGGCGAGTTTGACAGCAGGTGGTGAAGACCTCAGTTGTAAGCGTTGGTTAATCTGTCGTAATCGCCGCACCATTAATTGCAGCATTCGGTGATGTAACTGGGGATCTTTAAACAGAATTTGAATAAACCTTTCTCTGGAAATACTCAGTAATTTTACTGTTGACAGAGAAACCACATCTGTAGACCGTGGAGACTCATCCAAAATCGCCATTTCGCCAAAGAAATCACCTCTACCCAAAATTGCCAAAGCCACAGCATGATCGCCACAGGTGCGTCGGACTTTCACCCAGCCAGTAACTATGAAGTAAACTGCGTTACCCCAAGCATCTTCCATGACTACAGCCCTGCCGGCTGGATATTCGTGTTCAGTTGCCACGTTGATCAGCCATTCTAAGGTTTGTGGGTTGGCTGTACTCAATAAGGGGAAAATATCACTAAAAACCTCTGTTTGCATGTAATATCTACTAAAAATAAATTTGGAAAGGGAAAATTAACGGCTATTTTGAAGTTTTCCAACTACAATCTGACAAGAAATGCCACAAAAAGTATGTAATAAATTTAACTGGAATATCTCTAGAAGATACTCTAGCTTTAAATTACAAGATAACAATTGTGTAGCAGATCGCAATCAGAGGTTCTACTGACAAAACTAGGATTGATCATCTCTTGGTAACTGCTTATTTGCTGTCAGTGTTTTGATTTGTTGATCGAGGTTTTCTACTAAGCGATTGAGCGCAGTTATGGCTTCTGATTGTTCTGATTTACGGCTAGGATTCAGCAACAGTCTTTGGTGCAATTCATGCAATTTATGGCTGAGTTGTTGAGCAATTCCAATCACATCTCGACGGAGATGGGCTAACTGTTGTTTTTGATAAAATTTTAAAGCGGCTCCTCGTAGCACTTGTAATGTCGCCTCTTCGCCGTTCACTCCTGGCATCACCCGGATACGTAATAACACAAGATTTTGTTGATATAAGCATTCTTTCTCTATCTGTCTTGGTTCTGTTAATCTAGTCACCGGAAAAGCCGCAAAACGCTTTAATTCGTTGAGTACCCCTTGAAAAACTGAGAGGGGCAGATTTTCTAATACAGTCTGCACAACTCCGTTGTCACTCCAAAGAATTCTTCCTTGGTAGGGTTGTCTTTCTAAATATAGACGACCAATTCCGCCACTTAATACTCGCCCTAGTAGTTCTTCTAATAATTTTTTCGGTGGTAAATGTACAAGTGTTTCTAGACTGCTAGATATATCTGTAGCGTCCACCTGTAACACAGTCACACTGTTGAAAATTACGCTTTCTTCTATTTGATGATTGTTAGTTGGAACAACGCCAGAATTTTGAGTGGAATTCGCGGCAGTTGGGGGAACACAACAATCTGTTGACTGCCCACAAGAGTGATCAGTATTTGGTGAGTGCCTCTGTTGTTCGGCTGTTGTCTGTGTATTCTGTTGTGCAACGCCTGGTAATGTTGGTTGTGCTGCTGGTTGGGGTTCTAGGGGAAATGTATTTTTATAGTTGAGGTAGGCTGAGAGAAGATTGCGGTGGGTGTCGGCGGCTATTGCTTGTGTCACCATGATGTAATTGAGATAGGACACAATGCGGCTGACATAATCTAAAGCCCCGCTATCTTCTGGGTGTACCATCCCTAACGATAGCTGATTGTTTTCTATCCTCAGAGGCAAGATTTGATGATACAGACAAGCTTCAAAGGATAAGAGACTATCAATCAGTTGAAATATTTGCTCAGGTTCAGGTTCCTGTTCGCCATAGTTGGGAGTTGTTTGGAGCAATTGCTGTCTACTTGCTCCGGTATCAGCTGGTTTGCCCTCTGAAGACCACATAAGTATGCTTGCTTAGTATTTTTGATATTTTATTTTGCTTTATATTAATTAGCACTCAGTCATGTATCACAACTCTTAATGCGTCTCTACAAACGGTTGATCATACGGGCTAAAAGCATCAGGAGTTGTGACCGTTTGCTGTTGTTTCATGCCTACCTGGGTGACGGCGATCGCCCGACTAACCGTCACTTTACTATAACCGGCGATCGCTCACCAATGATGGCCAGTTCACAACACTTGAGTTAGGTTACTTCAACGTTCATATCTACTAGATACAAGGATTTACTAGGGGATTCATGCTGAAATTTGGTGATTGGGTTTTTTATTAGTTGATTACATCTGCAAATTCCCCAAATTATTGCTAAAATTCTGTTAATCAAGCCTTTTTGCCTACCTAATTTACTCCGGTAAATTCAATTTTATTTTCACAAAATTTGATAATTCGTCATATTATGATGCTTCTATCTTGAGAATGAAGGAAAATTACTCTGAGATTTCCTAGGCTTGTATTCATGTCATGAACTTTAATTTCAAGATAGGAGTACCAAGATGGCAACAGTAATGAATAAAGCTGAGTCGAATACAGGCACTAAAAACGAACACTTCGATTTGATTAGTGTGATTTACCACTCTCTCGAAGGTGCCGCAGTCTATGAACAATATGTTCAAGATGCTAATGCCTGTGGAGATAAAGACTTAGCCAACTTTTTCCAAGAGGTAAAAGATACGAATTGCCGACTAGCAAATCGGGCAAAAGAACTATTAGGACAGCGTATTAGCAAGAGCTAATCTTTTGCGGTAGATCACCACAGGCAGGAGGAAGAAGTTGACATATCTTCTCTCCTCTGCCTTTTTTATGAGGTATTTTAACGTTTTTGATGGAGCATTACTAACTGATCTAATTCTTGCTGCATTTTACTTTTAACTAATTCATAGCATTCATTGACATACTGGCGATCGCTCGCTGCTTCTGTGCCATACCGGGCAAACACAATTGGTGGACACACCCGTGTTTGAATCGATACTGGGAAGGGAATGTTGGGTAATGGCCCGATAGCTAATCCCCAAGGCAAACCTACATAAATGGGAAATACTTCGGGATCAACATTAAATAACCAAGGCATCCCCCACTCATGCAAGCGTTGCATGAATTTGTATAAATCAGCTAATACAATTAGTGTATCATGCGCTCCATAAGAAATCGCCGGTACAATTGGCACATTTTCCCGTAATGCTAGCTTGATAAATCCTTGTCGTCCAGCAAAATAGATTTTGTTACGCAAAGAATGCGGTCGAAAAACGTCTTCTGCGCCACCGGGATAGACTAGGACACTAGCACCAGAACGTAAAGCGGCGATCGCCATTTTCGGATGTGCGATAATCGCACCAGTCTTAGCAATCATTTGCGCTACTTGGGGGGTAACTTCCCAGACTTTCGGGTGCATTAACCCATAAACAGGCCGTTCTACGCCAAATCGGCAAAACCAGTCATACATCATCATCAGCATATCCGGGGCTGCTAGTCCGCCATTGTGGGAACCGACGATTAAGACTTTTTCCTGTGGGATGTGATGCCAGCCACTGGTTTGCACGCGAAAATAATAATGGTATAACAGACCCAACAGGGGCATGATAGATTGGATAAACTGGGGATCTCGCTCATCCAAAGACCATCCGGGTTTAGTGTTTTGGTGATGTTGCTTTTGTAACATTCAGGCATCTTAGCAAAGTCAAACGGGAAAAAGCAAAATTGGTCACAGCAGCTACAATCCCATGATCATTTTAGCCTGCCCTACGGGAGACTCCAGAGATGAATTAATCAGAAATGTCGTGTAATTTAATTATTTTGACGGTTTTCTGGCAAATAAGGAACACCTAAACTTTTTGGAGGTGTAGATTTACCAGCGAGTCCGAGTAAGGCGAATAAGGCGATCGCATAAGGTAACATGACTAGAAATTGATAAGGGATATTCACACCCAAGCCTTGAATGCGTAACTGTAAAGCTTCCGTCCCGCCAAACAGCAAACAAGCTAAACTAATACCGAGAGGATGCCATCTGCCAAAGATAACGGCGGCGATCGCAATAAATCCTTTACCTGCACTCATCCCTTCACTAAAGAATTGTACCTGCACTAAAGCTAGATAAGCTCCTCCCAAACTGGCAAGACAACCACTGAGAATTACAGCACAGTATCGCACCATTGCCACTGATACCCCAGAAGTCGCCGCCGCTTGGGGATATTCCCCCACCGCCCGCAAAGTTAGACCAAAGCTGGTATGATATAAAACATAAATACTTGCAAGCACCACCGCCAGCAAAAAATAGACTAGGATATCTTGCTGAAATAATAACGCGCCGAGGATGGGAATATCAGCTAACCCAGGCATGATTATCGGTTCTATTCCTGGTAGTCTTTGAGTGCTACTACCGTTAAATACTAACCGCGCTAAAAACGAGGTGAAGCCAGCCGCTACTAAATTAATCGCTAACCCGGAAACTAATTGGTCAACGTATAAAGTTATACTTAAAAAAGCATGGAGTAATCCGACTAAACCCCCAGTTAGCAAGGCGGCTGTTACTCCCAGCCAGGGATTACCTGTGTAAAATGTGACAGATGCGCCTGTGAAAGCTCCTGTTAACATCATGCCTTCTAAGGCGATATTTAGCACTCCTGAGCGTTCTGAGTACATCCCCCCAAGGGCTGCAAAGGTTAGGGGTATGGCTAAACGTAAACTGGCGATGAGGTAGTCAGAAATCATAAACTTCTTTTTAAACGCGGAGGTTCGCGGAGGGTACTTTGCGTTAAGCCTCTGTGTTACTTTGTGTTTTGATTCTGATTTTTGTTTCGATGGCGAGGCTGATGGCGATAAATAGGACGGTTAATCCTTGGATGGCGTACACTACGGTTAGGGGTACTCCTGCGCTGCGTTGCATGACGTTGGCACCACTGCGAAGGGTGGCGAAAAATAGGGATGTTAAGATGACTCCGCTAATACTACCACGACTTAAGAAGGCGATCGCAATGGCATCGAAGCCATAACCGGGTGAGATTTGTTCAAATAAGCGATACTTTAAGCCCATGACTTCTGATGCGCCGGCTAATCCGGCTAAACCACCTGCTACAGCCATGACTAGGATGATGGTGCTTTCTACGGAAATTCGGGCGTAACGGGCGGCTATGGGGTTGAATCCGACGGCGGCGATTTGGTATCCTAGGGGCGATCGCTCTAATATCACCCACAAGATCCCGGCGGCTATTAAACTCAGCACGATTCCAGCATGGGCTAAACTTTGGGGTAAGATGATTGGTAGTTGTGCTGATTTCGCTATGATTGGTGAGTAAGGACTGGGTGCGGCTGGTGCTTTTAAGGGATGCTGTACTAGGTAGCTCACTAAGTTGACGGCGATGTAATTGAGTAGCAAGGTGGTGATCACTTCGTTAATTCCCTTGACTGCTTTGAGATAACCAGGTATTCCACCCCACACTGCACCAAACAAAAATCCAGCGCAGAGTGCTAAGGGTATATGAATCAATGCAGGTAGTTGGGGAGTGTATAAACCGATTAATGTGCTTCCTAATGCACCAAGGTAAATTTGTCCTTCGCCACCGATGTTAAATTGACCTGCTTTTAGTGCTACTAATACGCCTAAGCTGGTAAATAGCAGTGGTGTCATTTTGGTGAGGGTGTTCCCTAAGCCGAAGTAGGTAGTCAGGGATTCTTGAAATAAGGCTGTGTAAGCGGTGATGGGGTTTGCACCTGCTAGGGCAATGAGAATTGCACCGACTATCAGGGCGCAGGTAATGGCAATTAGGGGTGATAATATTGGTAGCAGGAATTTAGCACGCTTGGTTTTGCTCATGATGCGATGGTTGCTACCCCTCTACTTCCAAAAATCAGTGTCGAGCAATATCTGGAATGGGAACTTTTACAAGAATGGCTTTATGAATATTTGAACGCAGATGGACGCAGATAAACGCAGATAGTTTTATCTGTTATGTTCCCTGACGGCAGCGAAGATGCTCTGGTATGTGATGGCGATCGCCTAATGTTTCTAATAGGGGGCCATTTACGTCAAATTTTACCATACTTACTGACGCTACTAGAATATTTACTCGGTAGCGATAGCGTCCTAAATCAATTCCTAGTAAACTGCAAAGCATAATCCGAATCGTGGCTTTATGGGAAACTACTAAGACGTTACCTTGGGGATGTTTTTCTTGAATTTCCGCAATTACTGGCATAGAACGGTTAGCAATCTCTACCGCCGTTTCTCCACCTATGGGTGCGTTCCAAGCGGGTTCTGTCATCCATTTTAGATAGTTTTCTGGGTAGTTCTCTTGAGCAAAGGATTTACTCTTGGTTTCCCATTCGCCATAACTACCTTCTCTGATTCCGTCACGCAATTGCATATCCATTCCAATAGCTTCACAAAGCGGTTTGGCTGTTGCTACTGTGCGCTTCATCGGGCTAACATAGACGGCTTCCCACTTCAATTTTTGATATGTATTGGCAAAACTCTCAGCCATCTGTATTCCTTCTGGTGTTAATTCTGCATCAGTTGCACCGCAGAAATTACCACTTTGACTAAAGGTAGTTTCTCCATGTCGCAGTAAATATAAATTGAGTGTCATGGTTTGTATGGCAATTGAGATTTAGGAGTTTGTGCAAGAATAAACTACCATCAATCTGGCAATCCATTATGTGATACTAGGACAAACTCATCAACTAAAAAAGTCAATCAACCACAAAATTGGGAAATCAAAGTTTCAGCTTATATTAGATGTTTTCTCTTGTCATCCCCCCAGCCATTAATAAACCAATTTCTTCTACTGTGGCTGTGTCTGCATCTAGTATCGTCACAAACTCACCTCTGTAGATTACCGCAATGCGATCGCTCATGGCGATGACTTCTTCTAACTCAGTCGAAATATACAATATTCCGGCACCGCGATCGCGTTCTGTTAACAAGCGTGAATGTACTGCACCTGTCGCGCCTACATCTAACCCCCTTGTCGCTTGCATGGCGACGATTAAATCGGGTTCTCCTGTCAATTCTCTCGCCAAAACTACTTTTTGCTGATTTCCCCCGGAAAGTTGACTTACTTGTATATCTTCCCCTGTCGCTCTAATATCAAATATTTGCATGGCGTTTGTGGTATGATGTTTAATAGCGGCCGATTGCAATAAAAAACGACGACAAAACGGTAAGTTTTTAAAAGCTTTTAAAATTAGGTTTTGGGCAATATTAAACTGCAACACTAAACCCATTTTTTGTCTATCTTCGGGTATATATCCTACTCCCTTCCTCGCTGGTAATTCAATTTTCCCCGTCTTTATCTTTCTTAAACCTGTTATCGCATCGGCTAATTCTTTTTGTCCATTTCCATCTACACCCGCAATCCCTAAAATTTCCCCGGCGTGTAGTTGAAACGACACATCACGCACAGCCAAAACACCCCTATCGTCTGCAACTTGCAAACCCTGAACAGATAATATTACCTCTCCCGGTGATGGTGCAGATTTATCAATTTTTAAAGCAATTTCACGCCCTACCATTAATTCTGCTAACTGCTGCGGTGTTGCGTCTTGAGTGTTTGTATTGGCGATGACTTTACCCCGTCGCAATACTGTCACCGTATCGCAGAGATTTATCACTTCTTCTAACTTATGACTGATAAAAATAATTGTGTTACCAGCAGCAGCTAATTGGCGTAAGATATTAATTAATGATTCTACTTCCGGTGGTGTGAGAACTGCCGTTGGTTCATCGAGAATTAATAGTTTAGCTTGGCGATACAGCACCTTGAGAATTTCTACTCGTTGTTGGATACCGACGGGCAAATCTTCTACTTTCGCTTCTGGGTTAATTTCTAAGCCATAAGTTTGGGATAATGCAGCTATTTCCTGTTGTTTTTGGCGGAGATTTAACCGCCAATTGTTTGCTGTACCTAAGATAATATTTTCAGTGACAGTTAACTGCGGTATCAGCATAAAATGTTGATGAATCATGCCAATACCCAGTTTAATCGCTTCATGAGGTGAGTTGATTTTAACTGCTGTATCTTGCAGATAAATTTTTCCAGCATCAGGTTGATATAGTCCACTAATAATATTCATTAAAGTGGTTTTTCCTGCGCCATTTTCACCTAAAATTGCATGAATTTTGCCAGTGTCAACATTCAGGCTAATATTATCGTTAGCCACAAATGAGCCAAAGCGTTTGGTAATGTTTTCTAAACGTAAATCCATTTAAGCTGTTGCTTTTTTCACACAACGAGTAGTTTTACCTGCGTCTTGACAATTTTCAAAAGTAATTTTTTTATCTATAATTTCTTGCTTGACTTGTAAAGCATTTTGTTGTATTTTTTCATTAGCTGCAACACCAAATTTACCTAAAGTCAATATATCTGGTCTTTCTAAGCCAATTTTATAGATTTGTCCGGTGATTTGTTGGTTTTTAACTAATTCTGCTAAATAAGAAATTGCTATATCTAAACGTTTAACCGCACTGGTTAACACGGCTTGTGGTGCGACATCTAGCTGGTCTTTGGTATTACCAAAAGCGTAAATATTTTTATCGCTGGCTGTTTGTAAGACTGCGGCTGATGCACTATCTAACCATTGATAAATTACGTCTACATCGGCAGAAATTAAAGCAAGTGTGGCTTCTTTAGCTTTAGCAACATCATTCCAATCACCTGTGAAGGTTGAGACAATTTGAATGTTAGGTTTAACAGATTTCGCGCCTAATTCAAATCCTCGTAATTCGTCTTGAGTTGCGGGGAATTCTTGCCCAGCAATATAAGCTAATTTATTAGATTTAGTGACAGATGCGCCAATGATGCCACATAAATAACTACCTTGCAGATGGTCTATTCTTAAAGAGGCGATATTTTCACCTTGAAGATTGCCATTTACACCGACAAAAAAGGTTTTAGGAAACTGTGGGGCGACTTGTTCAATAGCTGCGTCAAATTGTCCACCGTGGGCGAATACTAAATTATAACCTTTACGAGCAAAGTCTGTTAAAACTTCTGTTTGGTCGGCTTGGGCGACTTGTTCGACATAGGCGACTTCTGCATTTAGCTGTTGTTTAGCTAAGTTTACCCCTTCATAACCAGACTGATTCCATGCTTGATCGGTGATAACTCCAGGGAGTGCGATCGCTATTTTAAACCCTGCGTCGCCACTTGTCGCTGTTGGTGTTTGCGTTTGGTTACTACTACAAGCTTTTAATAGCAAGCTGGTAGCAAAGGTAGCTGAACCATATACGAGAAATTGACGACGGCTAAAATTGCAAGTCATATACTAACCTAAAAATTTATAGTCATTTTAGTTATGAGAATACTTTAAGGTCGTAAGTGTAATTTGTGAAGATGTGCGCTGATTTTCTGACTGTTGAGTGAGGACAAATTAACTTCAGGTAGTCACACTGAAACAGTATAGGTAAACACAGAATTTCGGGAAAATCAATGCACAAGCGTAAAGAACTCTTACGGGTGATTTTGGCTGTATCTCTAATCATAGTTGGAATTACACATTTTGCCGTTCCCCAACCATACGTTAAAATTGTACCGCCACAACTTCCCTACCCGTTGGGTTTGGTTTATCTGAGTGGCTTTTATGAAATTTTAGGCGGTATTGGCTTGTTAGTTCCGCCTGTGAGTCAAGCCGCAGCTTGGGGTGTAATTTTGTTATTTATTGCGGTTTTCCCGGCGAATATTAATCAGGCTGTGAATCATATTAAGATAGAAAATATACCCTATTCGGATTCTATTTGGTTTCAAGTGATTAGACTGCCTCTGCAAGCGGTTTTGATTGCTTGGGCTTGGTGGTATACGCAACCGTCTGATAGGGAAATTCAGGCTTCTTTGATTCCTCGTGAGTGGAAATGGTATGCTGATGTTGATGAGTAAGGGTATGATTTTTTCACGCAGAGGCGCAGAGAGAGAGTTTAAGAGAGAGGGGTTGGTTTTTATGAGTATGTCGTCAGTGGTGCAGCAGTTACGGGCGGAATGGATAACGTCAGAAAATTTTCAGCGTTATGGACAGGTGATTTTTGCTAGTGCAGATGGTAAGGTTTTTGATGGGGAAGATGCACAGTTAAATTTGCAAAATGGTACGCCACGTTTTTATATTATGCGGTTAAATAAGCGGGGTACAAGGTTTCATAAAATTACTCGTCATCTGCAATGTACGCAATGTTTGGGTTCTTTAGAAGGGAAGGATTGGTTAATTGCGGTGTGTCCTCCTTATAATGATTTAGATACACCAGTTTTAGCAGAAATGGCGGCTTTTCGTATCCCTGGAAATTGTTTTATTAAGTTAAATGAAGGTACTTGGCACGCTGGGCCGTATTTTGATCATGATGTGGTAGATTTCTATAATCTAGAATTAGCTGATACGAATGTAGTTGATCATTTCACTCATGATTTTCTCAAGAGTCAGCAATTAGAATTTGAGATGGTGTAGGTGGTTTTCAGTTCACTAGAATTTAAGAAACTGTGGAACTGAGGATATTGAGACTGATTTTAGCAGCTTCTCTGACATCAGGGTGTGACTCTTTCAGCATTAATTCCTGTAAATTAGGAATTACCTCTGGATTATCTAATTCTCCTAATTCATCAGCTGCGGTTTCACGTACTATATAATCAGGGTCGTTGAGACTTTTGACTAATAAACTTAAGGCTTGTTGAGGATATAACCGTCTCATAAAACGCAATACACTACTTCTTACATAAGGAGATAAGTGATAGCGTAGTTTTAAAATACTGTCTTTTACAGGTTCTCTAACTTTTAACCTACTTAAACCATCTATTGCTTCCATGACTATTAATGGACGCTCGTCTTCAAGATAACTCTTAAGTAGGTAGAATAAATCAGTATCATCAGAAGAATTATCTAGTGGTGTCTCTGTTAATGCAAATAAAATAGCTTGTAATTGTTCTGTATTTGCATTGTTAATTTCTTGCAGTAAGAAATTCTTGCCAGCAACCTCATCTTGAGATTTAATTAGGTGTGCTACTTCTTGATAGTACAACGCTGCATCTTCTCCTGGCAATGGAGGAGAGTGAAAACTTTTCTTTAAATCTTCGATGTTGAGGTTATCGAGTTCTGGGTAAAAACTTACAACCATACTACTTCCCCCATTAATTTATCTATCTTACTCCTGATAGGCTCTAATTTCATTAAGATTCATCTCGCTAAACTCTCCAGGAAATTCATTACGAAGTTTTGCAGGAAGGTTAGATATTTTAATCAAACCATTATCTCTTAGGGTATTTAGTTCTTTAATTTTATCATCGGATAATCTTAAACCATATTTATTTGCCAATCGTTCGTATTGTGTCAGTATCTTAATTGCTTTTTGTGCTTGTTTACTTGTCATTCATGCTTCAGTTACTTTATGCTAAAGACCACTAATCATAAAAATTCAACGTTTCTTAATCACAGCTATAATCTTCTGGTGTGTTGATATCAAGCAACACAGCCGGATGTTCAAATTCAACCTTATGAATGACGCTGTAAAATTCTTGGATAACGTGACGTAAACCAAGAGTTTCTTCACTGATGTTTGCTAAGTGCGATCGCATCCCATGATCGAACAACAATGGATGTCCCATTTTACCTTGATAAGTCGGTGCTGTAATCACAGCATCATTATCTTGATGTGCTTGTACAAGTCGCTGATAAATCTCTAATTTCCTAGGTTGATCGACTGCGGAAATTGCTAAAATTTGACAGTCTGGCGGAATATAATCTAACCCTGTAAGAATCGAAGTGATTTTCCCAGCTTGACTATGAGGATTAATCACAGCTACACTACCAACAAGACAATCATTTTGTCTATCAGCATTATGTAAACCTAGCACAACGACAGGCGTAAAACCTATACTTAACCATTGTTCCAGTTGATAAGTCAATAAAGTTTTACCCTCACCCCAAGGTAGGGAAGCTTTACAACTACCCATGCGAGTTGACTTACCCGCAGCGAGAATAATAGCAAAGTTCGACAATCTCTAATTAATACTGAAACGCTATACCCAAACAATTTTATCATTATTAGTTCGTAGTAAGGACTTTAGTCCTGACTTTGACCCTTCCAGACTTAGAATACGACACAAAAATATTTCTTTGCACGCCAGTTGCTACAAGTCGGCGGAGCCGCCCAACGCACTGGCTCGCCTTTGCGCCTACCCTTCGGGTTCCGCTTTAGCGGTATGCGCGAAACAAATTCTTATATTTAATCAGCAACGCCTGAGTTTGTGTGTAAAAGAGAGGACTAAAGTCCTCACTACAAACTAATCCATCTGCTCAGATAATGATACCCCAGTGCCACCACGACGAACTTTAATTAATTCCGCGCAGATACTCACCGCAATTTCTTCTGGAGTTAAAGCACCAATATCTAAGCCAATAGGTGCATATATTTTAGCTAATTTACTCTGATTATCTAAACTTTTGTAAACTGTACGGACTCGCTTACGACTGCCAACCATGCCAATATATTTGGCATTAATCTGGCTGAGTATGGGTAAGGCGGCGATATCTTGTAAATAACCTCTCGTGACTAAGGTAATATATAAATTAGGAATATGCTGGATAATTTCCTGTATTTCCTGGATGGGTTGAGCTAGCACCAAAGCAGCATCAGGAAATCTGTCTGGCGTGGCGAAATCTGGGCGGTCATCCTGTACAATAATTTTAAACCCGGCTATTTTAGCAATTTTCGCTAAAGGTACGGCTATATGTCCACAACCAATAATTAATAATGTTGGCGGTGGAAGTAAAGGTTCAATAAAACTATGATTTGTTAACTGCGGTAAATCGGGAATGTCGGCTGTGGTTAAATAGGGTTGACTATCTATATATAATGGTGTGATTATCGCTGCCGATTTGCCAGATGTGAAATTTGCGATAATTTGGTTGACTAAGTTTAAGCTGCTATCACCTGACCATAACTCTAACCATATCTGCATTGTACCACCACACACGCCTTGAATTTGGCGATGGGGTGCGCCGGATAAATCGATTTCGACAAATTGTTTGACACCAGTGGCTAAGACTTGCAAAGCTGTTTGATAAACTTTCGCTTCTCCAGCACCGCCGCCAATTGTACCATAAGTTTTTCCATCGGCGGTGATCAACATTTTCGCGCCGACTTCTCTGGGTACTGAACCGTTGGTACTGATGACAGTGGCTAACACTACAGCACCTTGTTTTAAGGATATGGCGAGTTGTTGGTAGAAGTCAAGCATGAACACCTGAATTGTGAATTGCTTCCCAGACTCTTGGGGGTGTCATGGGTAATTGGCGGAGTCTGCAACCTGTAGCATGAGCGATCGCATTCGCTATAGCTGGGGCTGTACAATTAATCGTAATCTCTCCCACACCTTTGGCACCAAAAGGGCCATGAGGGTCAGGTTTTTCGATTAATATTACCTCTATAGGTGGGACATCTGCGGCTGTGGGTAGGCGATACTGTCGTAATGTCGGGTTGATAATACATCCTTGCTGATTAAATATTAGTTCTTCCGTTAAAGCATAACCAATTCCCATGACTATACCCCCAGTTGCTTGTCCTTGACAAATACGGGGATTAATTGCTTTACCAATATCAATAGCTTGGACACATTTTAAAACTTCTACTTTTCCGGTTTCAATATCAACTTCTACTTCTACACCTTGCACAGCAAAAGTTAAACTTGACTCATTCGCTGCATAGGAAATCTCAACAGTATGCTCATGAGTTTTTAAAAGTTCTTCTGCTGCTAATTTCACAGCTTGTCCCGAAATATAAATTGTCGCGGAAGCATAAGAACCTGCATCAAAAGGTGTTGCTTGAGTATCGCCAGAGATGATATGAATATCAGTCACATTTACACCCAAAACTTCTGCTGCTATTTGACGCAAAGTTGTATCTGAACCAGTTCCCACATCTACAGCACCAGTTCTTAACTCATATTTACCATCAGCTAACCGGGATAATTTCACCTTAGCTAAATGAATTTTCGATAAACCGCTTCCTTGCATCGAAACTGCAAACCCAACACCCCGACGACGTGAACCTGATATTTTTGGAGATGTACCAGGAAGATAACCCAGCGCATGAGTGACTTGTTCCCAGCATTCATTCACCGCATAGCTACCAATTAAATTAAAATGGTCATCAGACTTACCTAAACTAATCACATCCCCTGGACAAATCAGATTTTTTCGTCGCATTTCTACAACATCTATATTTAATTGTTGAGCGATTTCATCAATTTGACTTTCCATTGCAAAAGTTCCTTGGGTTGCACCATAACCACGAAATGCACCCCCAGGCATGGTATTAGTATAAACAGCAAATCCTCGAAATCTTTGATGGGGACATCGATATAAACCTAGTGGGATATAACCGGATAAAAATAACACGGTTTGCCCATGATTACCATACGCACCAGTGTTAGCAATTACTTCTAAATCTTGAGCGATAATTGTACCATCTGCTTGCACACCCGTTTTAATTTTAATTGTCATTGCATGACGACTATTCGTAGCAGTAAATTCTTCTTTTCTGCTAAACTCCCACTGTACTGGTTTACCTGTACGTAAAGTAGCTAAAACACAAAGGTCTTCTGATAGTATCTCTTGTTTGTTGCCAAAACCTCCACCAATTTGTGCTTTATAAACGCGAATTTTTTCTAAAGGTAAATCAAACAGTTGGGAGAGTAGACGCTGACAGTGAAAAGGTACTTGGGTACTAGAACGGACAACTAATGTACCGTCAGCTTCTAACCAACTAATAGTTATGTGTGGTTCAAGATGAACGTGTTGAACTGCTGGTAAATTATAGGTGTTTTCCAGAATCAAATCAGCTTGAGTAAATCCCTGTTCTACATCACCAGATTCTAGGAAAATTTGTCCAGAAATGTTGTGATTTCGATCAGGAATTTGTGTTGATTCTGGTTCATCATGAATAACTACACCACCATTCATAGCTTCAGTCGGTGAAATTACATGAGGGAGAATTTCATAATCAACAGTTATTAATTCACAAGCTTGTGCAGCAATACTGGGTGATTCAGCGACAACAGCCGCCACGCGATCGCCTACAAATCGCACCTTATAATCTAACAAGTAATGATCTAACGGATCAGGCACAGGTTCAGCGTGTCCGGCGGTGGTATATGCTTTTCTAGGGACATCTGCATGGGTGAAAATTGCCACCACACCCGGTAAAGCTTGAGCTTTGCTGGTGTCAATGTGACGAATACGGGCGTGGGGATGAGGCGATCGCACCACTTGCAAATGTAATAACCCTGGTGGTACAATATCACCTGAATAGGATGCCCTCCCCGTGACTATAGCTTCCCCATCTTGTTTAGCAACACTTTGTCCGAGGGGACTGGGTATTGGGGACTGGGTATTGGGGACTAGGGAATTAGCAGATAATGAAATACTCTCAATAATAGCTTGATAGCCAGTACAGCGACAGAGATTACCTTTCAAAGCCAAAGGTAACTCATCTAGGGACAATGACGGTAACTTAGCCGCACTCATAATCATGCCAGGAGTACAGAAACCGCATTGAAAACCCTGAGCTTGCAAAAAAGCTTGCTGCATAGGGGTTAGTATACCATTTTTTGCCAACCCTGCAATAGTCGTGACCGCCTGATGTTGAACACGCATAGCCGGATAAATGCAACTATGAATAGGAGTATCATTTACCCAAACCGTACAGGCACCACAATCACCCGCATCACAAACCCGGTGTACACCAAAATAACCCAATTGACGCAACAAACTTAAAAGACTACTACCAGGGTGACAACTAACAGAATGTAGTTGACAATTAACCGTAAACTCTAAATTTTCTAACATCTGAAATTTTCAACTTGAAATAATTATATATCTCAACCATTTACTCTTTGCGTCTGTGCGCGAAACAAATTCACAGTTTTATGAATTAAAACCGCAGTCATTTCTCGACGATAATTAGCACTAGCCATAGCATCATCAATAAAAAATTCATCAGCCAAAAAATGACTAACTTGTGATTGCATAGTTGTCAAATCTGCAAACTCAAATAATCGAGGTGCAGGAACACTAGCACCAATAACACAACGTACTTGTTGATGATTCATCACCGTCACCACAATAGCCAAAGCCGAGTCTGTAGACGCAAGACTAAAACGTTGATAATTAACTGCCCATTGTAAATGAGACAGAGGAATTAAAACCCGCCTGAGAATTTCCCCTGACTTTAAAACAGTATGACGAGAACCCAATTGAAAATCCTTAGCTGCTACTGGAAATGACTCACCTTGAAGATTCCAAACTTCATAAATAGCATCCAAAGCCACCATTAAAGGTGCTAAAGTTCCCACAGATAAAGCCAGACAAATATTACCACCGACAGTAGCCATATTAATAACTTTCAAAGAAGCAGCCAAAGCCGACACAGCAGCTTTAAAACCTGTAACAGCCCGCCATTCTTGTAACCAAGGATAGTCCAATAACTTAACTAAAGGACAACTAGCCCCAATCACCAAATAATCTTGTGTTACCTCAATCTCAGACCAGCCAAAATGCTGAGTATCTACCAACACCTTCACCTGTGGCTGTGCTTCCGAAAATAACCAAGTACCACCACCCAACCAAGCCCAATCATCACCCCAATGAGTAATACATTTAATATTATCAGGAAGTAAATAACTGTCAAGATTTAGTAAATCCATTTAGATTAAATTAACAAAAATTAATTACTTAAAATTTAACATTTATTTGCTCACCTCACCCAAAACTTAAAATAACCCTCCGCGCCCCTCTGCGTTTACCTCCGCGCTCCTCCGCGTTAAAAAAATCAACTAAATCATATATTTTTGCCTAAAACCTGCAAACCAGCGTCAAATAACCAATAAAATACCCATTTAGTAATATCAACACCCATATAGCCATGAGAGTTAAAATATTTTCCGATAGCAATCTGCTAATCTAGGTGTGCATTTATCAACTACTTAACCTAGATAGCAATTATGAACAATCTTTTTACAGTTGGTGGTATAGTGATGTGGCCTCTGCTGGGATTTTCATTATTAGCAGTGGCACTAATTATTGAAAGGATGATATTTTGGGTAAGACTGACCAGGAAGCAAAACCGAGTCGTAAAAGAAGTTTTAAACCTTTATCGCTTAGATAATGTAGTCAGTGCTGTAGGTAAATTGCAGCAAAATACAGACTTACCCCTAGCTCGGATTTTTCTGGCTGCTTTAGAATTAGATGAACCCACACCAGAGGAATTTCGGCTAGCGTTAGAAAGTGAAGCACAAGCCGAGATACCTGTACTCAAACGTTTTCAAAATATTTTTGACACCATTATTGGTTTATCGCCGCTTTTGGGGCTTTTGGGGACTGTTTTAGGATTAATCTCTGCCTTTGCTTCTCTGAATATTGGGGATGTGGGAGGCACGAAAACCGTAGGTGTCACCTCTGGAATTAGTGAAGCTTTGGTGTCTACCGCATCAGGCTTAGTGGTGGCGATATTTACGCTGTTCTTTGCCAATACCTTCCGGGGACTATATCAGCGTCAAATTGCCAGGATTCAAGAGTATGGTGGACAGTTAGAATTACTCTACCGTCGTCGTTATGAACGAGACAGAAAAGATAAATTTTAGGCGGTTGGGCATTTCTAGGGCTGGAAGTTAAGAGAATATTTGCTCTATAGTTTCTATTTCTATTATTATCTTAAGATAATAAATTGTTTTTTAGAGGATATTCTATGACTATCTGGGTAAATGAGCAAATTGATCCATCTGGGATGATTCATGCTTGTATTGCCTGTTGTAATGAATCTCAAGCTCAAGATTGCCATCAGTCTTTTCAGCAGAACTTGACTGAGGAACAAAAGGCAGCAGGTTGGATAGCGCGGTTACGGACTGTTGATTCTTGGGATGAAGTCCCAGTTAATAGTTTAAAACTGAATTAGTTTGGTAATCTCAAATATGGGTGGATGGGCAGGTGGGGATAGGTTGTGGATATGCGGAAGGTTGTCTTTTGATGCTGGGAAGATCAGATTAGGTTAATAAAAGATAAAAATCCGATTAAATCTTTACAATTTATGAACAACAAATTGAAAAAGGGCTGATATTTCCGAAAAATTTGCTATTTTTTTGATAGTAATAAGAGTTATTATCGATTATAAAGATAACTTAAAAAGTTGCAGCAACCGAATAAATGTGGTGAACTATCCCAAAGTTGACGCTACGGAACAAACCCGTCCCATTAATTTGGTTGGAAAAATGGGACAAGAAGTACAAATTTCTATTCATGCGCCCAGTCAATATATCTGTGCCAACCGCGAACGGATATTACCAGATTGGAGACAGCAAGCTTTATTGTGGGTGGTGATTGTTTTGCAGCGATCGCGCTATCCTCTTGTTAAAAGTACCCCAGAAATCGAGCAAGAGAAACAACACTTGCGGGAAAAGTTTATGCGCTTTGGTTGCGACTTAGCATTTAGTTTACGCGATCGCGGCTATTTAGCAGACTTGATAGATCCCCGCACTGGCTACCCTTTGTTTTCTCGTCCGGGGGAAATGCCGCACAACGACACAGCCGTTGTCAAAGCTTTACTCAACTATCCAGTTTTAAAAAATAAATGCTGTGTGTTAGTGCATCCAACCTGGGGTGCAGCAGTTTATCCCAGTATTTTCATCTCCACCGCACCACCGATAATTTTAGAATTAGCAATCAAAAGTATGGCACTGATGCACGGGTGGCAAGAAGTTGAGCAGGAGGTATTAGTTAACACTCAATAGTTATTTGCATTAATCAATTATATCATGTATTTGTCGAGCTAGAAAAGCATAAATTTGGCTCTGGACACTGTTGTGTTTTGCTCAATAGATAATTTGAGATGCTTTAGCACGTAAATCTGTATACTGATTCTTATGCAATTTTTCAGTATCAAACCAGAACAATGGCTAAGAATGCTCAAAGCAATTCACAAATTATCTCAGATATCCCCCAATCTCACAGTCTTACAGCCAAGCCGAGTTCTGAGTTTTACTCTGTTTTTTCTCCAGCAGAAGTTTTAGAAATAGTTCACGCCTTAGAAGTCAGACGAGAAATCCCGTTAAAGTATTCTTACAAAGGCAGAGGCGCAAAAATTTGGCATGATTTTTATTTAAAATACATTATTCCTACATGGTATCGCACATCCAATGTAGAAATTGATTTGTTAAAGCAAAATTTTGCCTATCTAAATGGTAATTATCAAAGTTGCGAAAAACTCAATATTATAGATGTAGGTGCTGGTAATTCCTATCCGGTGAAAGCCTTTATTTCCAGATTGAAAAAATTAAATATAATTAAGAAATATGTGGCTTTAGATGTGAGTGAGGAATTATTAAAAGTAGCTAGCAGCAATTTTAAAAAATGGTTTCCTGCAATTGATTTTGCTAGCCAAGCTATTGATATAGAAAATAATTCTATTCCTCCAGACTTGTGGAAAAATCCAACTGATAACGAAAATGACAAGATAGCCAATATATTTTTACACTTGGGAGTAACTATTGGCAATCATTACCATAGAACCAAAGTTTTTGATAATTTCAAAAATAGCATGAGTAAGAATGATTTGTTAGTATTCACTAACGAAATTGGTGCTAACTCAGCATGGGATGGTAGAGTCAGAGGTGGCTGTGATTATCATGCCGGACAAATATATGAATGGCTGAAGAAGAATATGGGGTTTAGGTATGAAGATTGTCAACTGCTAAGAAAGTATGATTCAGTAACAGATAGTGTAGTTGCAAATATCAAATTACTGCAAGATTATACGATTAATTTTAATTATCAAGGCATAGAGAAAAATGTCACAATTTCCGCAGGTGAAGAGATGACGATTTGGCGACATCATAAACATGAAATTCCTGAACTTATGCAGGAATTAGAGCAAGCTGGATTAGAAATTGTTCATTATACAACTAATAAATATCAATCACATATTATGGTGATTTGTCGGAGGATTTATTAAAAACCTAACCCCCTTCCCTACGAGGGAAGGGGGAAATAGTAATAAAGTCCTTATTTGCTGATGACTTACGCATCCCAGTAATGTGCTAACGTGAAAGTTGTTAACTACTTTTAGGTTTACGCAAATTTTGATAATTAATCGGGCTGAGAATTTGGTTGAGACTACGGAGTTGTTCCGCCGTACCCATACAGATAAGCGTATCTCCTGCTGCTAATACAGTATCACCAGTAGGGCCGCCGATGAGAGTACCATCAAGGCGACGAATGGCTAAAACTAACGCGCCAGTTTGCGATCGCAATTTGGCTTTTTGTAAAGTTTGCCCGACAAACGGACACAGAGACGCATCTAGTAAAAATTCTTCCATGTATAACTGACGGTCTGCACCAGTGAGAATTCCATCTACAAAGTCTAAAACTTGCGGTCTGAGGGCGGCGGCTGCCATCCGCTTACCTCCAGTAATATAAGGTGAAATTACGGCATCTGCTCCGCCACGCTGTAGCTTTTGTAACGCTTCTTCTGTACTGGCCCGTGCGATCGCGCGAATGCGTGGGTTTAAAGTTTTCGCTGATAACACAGTATATAAATTTTCGGCATCCGAAGGCAAAGCGGCAACTAGACACATTGCCCGTTCAATCCCGACTCTCAGTAATGTATCATCCAGGGTAGCATCGCCTTGAAAAGCCATATAACCCTCAGCTTGCGCCCTTTCCACAGATTCCGCCTCAGAATCAACCACCACAAACTGCACAGCTTCCGCCCGAAATTCCTTAGCAATTTGGCGACCTGTGCGACTAAATCCACAGATGATATAGTGTTGTGCTAGTGATTCCATTAACCGCCTCTGTTGCTGTAGCCGAATGCCTTGTTGAAAGTAGCCTTGAATAATTGCTTCCGTAAATCTATTGACAATGTAACCGATATTCACCACACCCAACAAAATTAGAGCGATGGTAAACAACCGCCCTCGGCTACCTAAAGGGTTGGTCTCACCATATCCCACAGTTGCTAAAGTAATTACAGTCATGTAAGCCGCATCTTCCCATGACCAACCCTCGACAAAGCGATACCACAGAGTACCAAGTAATAATACACCGACTAGAGCGATCGCCCCGGCCATTAACTCTTTTTGAATGCGTTGATATTTTTGCTCAAGAGTTGAATACAAAGTTATTTTTCACCACTGCCACGAGTTTGAGAATATATAATGTTAGACCCAAGAGAGAATATCAGATCCAGTAAATCCAAAGTTATTTTGTAGAATTTCTAGGAAACTAGAGAGTAAGTATACACTTAAACATTTTTTTAGGAGGATAGCTAGTGAGTCTACAATCCCTTCTTGAGCAAGCCACAAATCCCCCAGACTCAGGTACTATGTCATCTAGCCCCTTTAGCCCCGAAAAATTTGATGCAGCTGTCATGTCTACCTACGCCCGGTTTCCCATCGCCCTAGAAAGGGGTGCAGGATGCCGAGTTTGGGACACCGACGGGAAGGAATACCTAGACTTTGTAGCTGGAATTGCCACCTGCACTCTAGGACACGCGCACCCAGCCATGATAGAAGCGGTAACACGCCAAATTCAAAAGCTACACCATGTTTCTAATTTGTACTACATCCCCGAACAAGGGGACTTAGCTAATTGGATTATTCAACATTCTTGCGCTGACCGGGTATTTTTCTGCAACTCTGGCGCGGAAGCCAACGAAGCAGCAATCAAACTAGCCCGGAAATATGCCCATACAGTGCTAGAAATTGACAAGCCGATTATCTTAACCGCTAACGCCAGTTTCCACGGGCGGACTTTAGCAACCGTTACCGCCACCGGACAACCAAAGTATCAAAAATACTTTGACCCCCTAGTACCAGGATTTCACTATGTACCTTACAATGATATTGGTGCCATTGAAACAGCCGTGAGCGAGTTAGATGAAGGAGATTATCGGGTTGCGGCTATCCTGATAGAACCATTACAGGGAGAAGGTGGAGTCCGTCCCGGAGATGTGGCATATTTCCAAAAACTGCGGCAAATTTGCGACGAAATCGGCATTTTGTTGATTTGTGATGAAGTGCAGGTTGGTATGGGGCGCAGTGGTAAACTCTGGGGTTATGAACATCTCGGCATTGAGCCGGATATTTTCACCTCCGCCAAAGGTTTGGGTGGTGGTATACCTATCGGGGCAATGATGAGTAAGAAGTTCTGTGATGTTTTCCAACCAGGGGAACACGCTAGTACATTTGGGGGTAATCCTTTTGTGTGTGGCGTGGCGTTGAGTGTTTGCCAAACTTTGGAGAAAGAGAATATTTTGCAGAATGTGCAAGATAGAGGTGAACAGTTACGGGCTGGATTAAGAGCGATCGCTGCTAAGTATCCCCATCATATAACCGATGTGCGCGGTTGGGGTTTAATTAACGGTATGGAATTACAAGCAGACATCCAGCTAACTGCTGCTGATATTGTCAAAGCTGCCATGAATGAAGGCTTATTACTTGTACCAGCCGGGCCAAAAGTTGTCCGGTTTGTACCGCCGTTAATTGTTACAGAGGCAGAGGTAAATACGGCGTTGCAAGCTGTAGATAAAGCCTTAGCAGCTGTTACAGCGTAAGTTCTCAGATATAGCGGTTTTCAATGAGGTGAGAAAAAATAATTGAACGCAGATGAACGCAGATAAACGCGGATGAATTTGTGTTCTGTCTGGTTGCAATCCGCTATATAATTCATCACTGATGAACGCTGATAATTTGTCTGTGTTCATCTGTGCTTTTTTTAAGACTGCTTGCTGGCAAGATTTTCCACGAAACTCTGATGTTCTGCACTCGCTAAACCCTGCTGTACAACTTCTATTACTTTGGCTAAATTTCCCGCCAACAACGCTGATGTTTCTAACCATAAACCAGGAAAGACTTGAGAACAAATTACACCCTCAGCATTAGGCTGAAGTTGGATGTATTCCCCTTCCTGTAATTTGAACCAATCAAAAGCACCGTCATAAACTCGCCACACTAAATATTCTTGCACCTGATTGCGACGGTAAACTTTTAGCTTTTCATGCAAATCAAGGGAAGCACTACTAGCTGCAACTTCCACAATTAACTCAGGCGCACCTTCAATATAATCATCCTCGCTAACACGAGTTTGTCCCCCATGAGCAATTCTCAAGCAAGCATCTGGTTGAGGTTCATTATCTGCGTCTAGGCGGACAGTGGAATTGTCAGCTAGTTTAACTCCTGGTGTAGCCACTTTGTAAAGTCCCAACCAAATCATAATATCAGCATGGGGTTCACCGTGACCTGTAACTCTTAACGGAGATGCCATATACACAATTCCTTCAATCAGTTCCGCTTTTTTGACTTCCGGCATACCATGATAACGACGCTCAAATTCCGGGCGGGTGAGTTTGTCGCCGTTTTCCAAAGGTGGCAGAGTTGAGACAGGAGTGATAATTGCGCTAGGACGTGTAATCATAGTCTGATTGACAGCAATTTAATGATTATAGGACTTACGCCATTGTCACAATCAAAGTTGCTTGTAGTGGACTGACACAGCTAATTTAGTGCATTAGGAAACTCTTGTGGGATGGTCATCTTGACCGTCCTGTGCAGGCAAGATGCCTGCACCACAAGAAATTTTGTATTATATTTGTGCATCATTTTAGTCGTGTCAGTCCAGTAGGGTGCGTCAGAAGAGATTAGTTGCTAAAAACGGATTTTCCACATCTGACGCACCCTACTAATGTGCCAGTTGGGTAAGTTCTGGATTAATCTCATTCTAAATATTTACTGGATGCTGTCCATAATACGGTAAAGCCTCTGACCAATGGGGACGCTTACCCAACTGCCATTCTAGATAAGCTAGTTCTAAAATACTTGTCACCGTGGCAGCTAACCCAGATTTAGCTTCAACTAAATGATAATCAGTTTTCTGGTTAGCTAAAGTTTCCTGCCATGCCTCTGGTGTAAATACCGTATCTGGTAATAAAGTGATTAATTCGTTACTATTAGAAGCAGGTTGGTAAATAGCCCCAAATACTTGTCCTCGTTGCGCTGGCATTTCCACGGCAATAGTCTGTTTTTGTTTACCTGCATTTGTGGCTGTCCAAGCAACTGCCGCTAATGTAGAAATTCCAAATACAGGAATGTTTAACTGCTGTGCTAAAGTCCGTGCCAACACAACACCTATCCGAGTCCCTGTAAAACCTCCAGGGCCTTTGGCAACTGCAATAAAAGCCAAATCTGCCCAAGTTTGTGGCTGGATAAATTCTACTAAATATTGATGTATATAACTCGATAAATCACGCCCTAAATTCCAAACATTAGACCGAGTATCACCTGCAAAATTACTAATCGCCAACCCCAATTCCGGGGTAGTAGTATGCAGTGATAAAGCGTATTTGTTGGGTGTGATATGTTCTAATTGTGTCGCCAAGGTAAATGCAAATCTTGATTGTTTAAGTTGACATATAGCAGGGAACAGGGAACAGGGAACAGGGAACAGGTTGGAATGTCTTTTAGCATAAAGCTTTGTTCCTAAAATTTGTACCTCATTTACCCCAAATCTGCTGTAATTAATTTATTCAACCACATAATCGAGCCAGCCTTGCAATGTAGTTGGAGAAAACTAGAGAAATTTAATTTGATTTGTGAACCTATTGGATTGACACAGCTAATTTTGTGCATTAGATGTAGGTTGGGTGAAGCGTAGCGCAACCCAACTAGGATATTAGTCTTGAGTTTCCTTACGTCAAACGCCATGAGCTTCAAGCCGGGAAACCCATTCACGGCGATGGCTCCCCAATCTACCATTTTTTAAATCATTTTAGTTATGTCAGCCTAGTAGGGTGGGTTGTGCTAAGAAAACTTAGATATGCTGGGCTTTGCCTTCCCTAATAGGCTCTAGCCTCTGTTTCATGCTTCGCTATCCAACTCGTTGCATCGTTACTACCTTGCTGATTGAGAATAAAAGCAAACACTTCAGATTAGTTAAATTTTAGTTACGTAATTTTATTTTCAATTAAAAAAATAGGTAACAGCTAAAAACTATGTAGACAATTGATCATACTCCCATAGTTAAACATCAGCAGAAATTATTACCATTGATAGAGAAGCAAATAACTGACTGCCAAGCAACATCATCCTAGCAGCAAGCAGAAAAATATGGGTATCAACATTGCCGATTACAATCTCACTCAAATTCTTTATGATGGTACGAATACCTGTATTTATCGTGCGATTAATCAGGCTCATCAATTAACAGCAATTATTAAAACTCTTAAAGCTGAGTATCCTACTATAGAACAGCTGACTCAGTTAAAACATGAATATAAAATTCTCCAACATTTAGAGATAGATGGAGTGATTAAACCCCAGGCGTTAGCAAGCTATCAAAATGCTTTGGGGCTAATTTTGCTAGATTTTGAAGGGGAACCTCTCAAAGAGATCATGAATAGTCAAAAATTTGATATCAGTCAGTTTTTGCAAATTGCTATTCAACTAGCTGCAACACTGGCTCAAATTCATGAAAATCATATTATTCATAAAGATATTAAGCCGGATAATATTCTCGTTAATCTCAAAAGCAACGACATCAAAATTATAGATTTTAGTATTTCATCCTGTTTGTCGAGAGAAAATTTACTTGTTAGTCATCCTAGTGGGCTGGAAGGGACTTTGGCTTATATGTCACCAGAGCAAACTGGAAGGATGAATCGCGGGATTGACTATCGCACTGATTTTTATTCTTTGGGTGTTACCTTTTATGAAATGCTCACGCAACAACTGCCATTCATAGCTACTGATGCCTTAGAAATTGTTCACTGTCATATTGCGAAAACACCGTTATCACCAAAAGATATTAATCCAGAAATTCCACCAGCAATTTCTGATATTGTCATGAAATTATTAGCTAAAACTGCTGAGGATAGATATCAAAATGCTTTGGGGCTAAAAGCTGATTTAGAAGCATGTTTCAGAGAACTACAAGCAACTGGAAAAATAGCTAACTTTGTTGTTGGTACATCTGATTTATACAGCCAAATGCTGATTCCACAAAAACTGTATGGGCGTGAAACAGAAGTTTTAACTCTCATGAACGCCTTTGAGCGTGTTAGCCGTGGCGCAGCAGAGATTATGTTAGTTAGTGGTTACTCAGGTATTGGCAAATCTTCTTTAGTCAATGAAGTTCATAAGCCTATATTAGCCCAGCATGGTTATTTTATTTCGGGTAAATTTGACCAATTAAAGCGAAATATTCCTTATGCGGCTTTTATTCCAGCTTTTCAGGCATTAATTCAACAATTATTCACAGAAAATACTGAAAATATCAAGATTTGGAAAGACAAAATCTTAGCAGCTATTGGTACAAATGCACAAGTAATTATTGATGTAATTCCCGAAGTAGAACAAATTATTGGTTATCAGCAACCTGTTGCTAAATTAGGTTTAAATGAATCCCAAAACAGATTTAATCTGGTATTTAAACAATTTATTACCGTATTTTGTCAACCTGAACATCCCTTAGTTATTTTCTTAGATGATTTACAATGGGCAGATGCTGCTTCTCTCAAGTTAATTCAACTTTTAAGCACTGATTCAGAGATTAAATATTTATTGCTGATTGGAGCATATCGTGACAACGAAGTTCATCTTGATCATCCGTTAATGTTGACTATACAGGAAATCCAAAAATCTGATGTAGTTATTAACAATTTGGTTCTGGAGCCGTTACAGATTTTTCATGTTCAGCAATTAGTTAGTGATACTCTCCATACTCAGCAAAAAAATTCAGCAGCACTCGCAGAGTTATTATGGCAGAAAACTCAAGGAAATCCTTTCTTTTTAACACAACTGCTCAAAACCCTTGAGCAAGACAACCTACTATCATTTAATTTTATGACTGGTTGTTGGCAGTGGGATATGGAACTGCTGCAAGATATTGAAATTACTGATAATGTCGTTGATCTGATGGTGAATCAAATTCAGAAGCTATCACCAATGACACAGAATGTTTTAAAATTAGCCGCTTGTATTGGTAATCAATTTACTTTAGATATTCTGAGTATTGTTAATCAAAAAACTTGGGATGAAACAGCAGCAGATTTATGGGAATCGTTACAGGCTGGTTTAGTCTTACCTATAGACGAATCTTACAAAATTCCTTTAGTTTTTCATAGTCTGCCAGAGGCAAACTTCACAATTAGTTACAAGTTTTTACATGACCGAGTTCAACAAGCAGCTTATTCTTTAATTGCGGATTCTCTCAAAAAAGCAACTCATCTACAAATTGGTCGCTTACTATTAGAAAATAATACATTAGAAGAACGCAGTGAAAATATTTTTAATTTAGTTAATCACCTGAATTATGGGACAGAATTACTGGCTCTAGATTCTGCAAAAATTCAACTAGCTGAACTTAACCTGATAGCAGGGAAAAAAGCTAAAGCAGCAACGGCGTATGAGGCGGCTATGGGCTACCTCCAGGTAGGTTTAAGTCTGTTAACAACCGCTAGCTGGAAGCAGCAATATGAATTAGTATTAGCTTTGCATCAAGAAGCAGCAGAAGCAGCATTTCTGATGGGCGACTTTGAGCAAATGGAACAATTGGTTGAGGTGGTGCTGCAAGAAGCTGATAATGATTGGGAAAAGGTAAAAGTTTATGAGTTACGAATTCAAAGTTATGAAGTCCAAAGAAAACTTTTGGCAGCTGTCAAGCTGGGTTTGCAAGTGTTAGAAATATTGGGAGTGAAACTAACTGCATCACCAACTCCATCAGATATTCAGCAAGCTATTCAAGAAACCAGCGCAAATTTAGCAGATAAAAGTATAGAAGATTTAGTTAATCTCCCAACCATGACAGATGCAAAGCAATTAGCAGCTTTGCGGTTGATAGCCAGTTTAGTTCCGGCTGCTTATCAATCTGCACCTACATTATTTATGATGATGGCTTGTCAGGAGGTTAATTTATCTATTCAACATGGTAATACTCTGTTTTCCGCTAGCGGTTTTGCTGATTATGGTGTAGTTTTTAGTGGGTTATTACAAGATGTGGAAGCGGCTTATAAATTTGGGCAGTTAGCTTTAAAGTTATTAGATGTTTTAGATGCTTGTGAGCTAAGAAGTCAAGTTTTATTTAAGGTGGCAACTTTCCTGATTCATTGGAAACATCATATTCGAGAGACTTTACCATTATTAGAAGATGCTTATGCTAGTGGATGGGAATATGGCAATTTAGTACATACGGGATATGCAGCTAGTAATCGCTGTCAATATAGTTATTGGAGTGGTGCAGAGTTAAAAAGTCTAGAACAGGAAATGACTAGATATGGTAGGGCGATCGCTCAACTTCATCAAGAGACGGCTTTAAAGTGGCATCAAGTATTTCATCAGGCAGTTTTGAATTTATTAGACTTGGCTGAAAACCCCTGTCTTTTAATCGGTGAAGTCTACAATGAGGCACAATTATTATCAATTCATATTGCCGCAAATGAACGTACTATAATCTTCTATGTATTTCTGAATAAATTAATTCTTTGTTACTTATTTGGTAAGTTTGCGGAAGCATCCGTAAATGCTATGAAAGCCGAAGATTATTTAGACGGTGTAACAGGATGGTTGAATGTGCCGTTATTCCATTTTTATGATTCTTTAGCACAACTGGCAATCTATTCATCAGCGTCACCATCACAACGAGAAAATATCCTCAGCCGGGTGAGCAATAATCAAGAAAAAATGCAAAAATGGTCAAGTCATGCACCAATGAATTTTCAGCATAAGTATGAGCTTGTAGAGGCAGAAAAGGCGCGGTTACTGGGTGAATATTGGCAAGCAATGGAGTTTTATGAGCGCGCGATCGCAGGTGCTAAACAACAGGGTTATATCCAAGAAGCAGCATTAGCTAATGAACTGGCTGCCAAGTTTTATTTTGATTGTGCTAGAGACAAGGTTGCTCATAGCTATCTCATTGATGCTTACTATGGCTATATGCGCTGGGGAGCTACTGCCAAAGTTAAAGATTTAGCCGCAAAATATCCACATATTTTATCTCGGATAGGGGAGCAAAACACGCCAAGCTTAGAGATGAATCAAACGATTAGCTCGACGACTACAGGGATACAGGGAATGTTTGATTTATCCGCAGTTATTAAAGCCTCGCAAGCTCTTTCTGGTGAAATTGTTTTAGAGAATTTATTGACTAAATTAATGCAAATTTTCTTAGAAAATGCTGGGGCAGAAACCGGATTATTAATTTTAGAAACCGCAGGTAATTTGTTGATAGAGGCTTCCGGCAGTTTCGGACATGAGCAGATATGTTTACAGCAGTCTATCCCTGTAGAACACAGTCAAAATCTGCCCCTATCTGTAATTAATTATGTCTGTCGCACTCAGGAGAGTATTGTACTTAATGATGCCAGTTGTGAAGGAATGTTCACCACAGATAGCTATATTATCCAGCATCAAGTAAAATCTCTGCTATGTACGCCAATTGTCAATCAAGGGAAACTGATTGGCATTTTATATTTAGAAAATAACTTGATTTCTGGAGCCTTTACATCTGAGCGAGTAGAATTGTTGCAAATTTTGTCTTGTCAAGCTGCAATCTCCATTGAAAATGCTCGTCTTTATCATGATTTAGAAGAATATAATCGCACACTCGCAACAAAAGTCAATCAGCGAACTCTAGAGTTACAAGAGAAAAATTTGCTGTTACAAACAGAGATTCGAGAACGCCAAAGAGCAGAAGAAGCAGCCGCCGCCGCTAACCGTGCTAAAAGTGAATTTTTGGCTAATATGAGCCATGAATTACGTACACCATTGAATGGAATTCTCGGTTACACGCAAATCTTTCAAAAGGACAAAAATTTAACTGCTCAACAAAAAAATGGCGTGGAAATCATTCACCAATGCGGTGAACATTTATTAACATTAATTAATGATATTTTAGATATTGCGAAAATAGAAGCGCGAAAAATGGAACTTTATCCGCAAGAATTTGATTTTTCGCAATTTTTAGAAGGTATTGTTCAGATGTGCCGTGTGCGTGCGGAACAAAAAGGTATAACGTTATTATATCAATCAGTATCTTTATTACCGCGCATTGTTTACGCTGATGAAAAACGGTTACGGCAAGTTTTAATTAATTTATTGAGTAATGCGATTAAATTTACCAAACAAGGTTATGTATTTTTCAAGGTGGGTTATGTCACAGGTGCTGGTGATTGGCAACTGGTAGCTGGGGAAAATGCGGCTGAGTATTCTATTCCTAAAATTAGATTTTATGTAGAAGATACAGGTATTGGGATTGCACCTGAGCAATTATCAGCAATATTTTTGCCATTTCATCAGGTGGGTGATAATAATCTGAAAACGGAAGGAACAGGGTTAGGTTTGGCAATTAGCCGTCAATTAGTGGAGATGATGGGCGGGGAAATTCAAGTTAAAAGTAATTTAGGTGAAGGAAGCATTTTTTGGTTAGACTTAGACTTACCAGAAATTATCTCGCCTACTGATGTTAAGAGAGTTGATGAACAAAATATCGTCAGTTTTGTTGGCTCTAGACGCAAAGTTTTGGTTGTAGATGATAATTGGGCAAATCGTTCTGTTTTGGTGAATTTGCTAGAGCCTTTGGGTTTTGAGGTAATGGAAGCGACAGATGGGTTGGATGGTATTGATAAAGCCTGTGAATTTCAGCCTGATGTGATTTTTATGGATTTAGTTATGGGGGGAGTGGATGGCTTTGAAGCTACTCGTCGTCTGAGGATGATACCAACCTTAGCACAAACTATTGTGATTGCAATCTCGGCTAGTGTGTTTGATTTTAGTCAACAACAGAGTCGTGAAGTTGGTTGCAATGATTTTCTGCCGAAACCGATTCAGGTAGCTAATCTTTTAGAAAAATTACAGTTTCATTTAGGCTTGAAATGGGTTTATCAAGATAGTAGGCAGCATCAATTACCGTCAGAAGCTGTCAATCCGACAAACCCCTGCCAAAATTTAACATTGCTAGTTCCACCCGCAGCAGAATTGGGGATTTTGCTTGATTTGGCGATGCGGGGAAATCTCAGAGGGATTGCCGAAAAAGCTAGACAAATAGAGGAGTTAAATCCAGAATTTGCCCCGTTTGCGACTCATTTACGTCAATTGGCTAAAAGCTTTAAAGGTAAGCAACTTGTAGATTTTCTCAAACAATATTAAATTTTTTTTAAGATACTATGACTATTAATTCTGTTGTTCAAGGTGTCATTTTGATTGTGGATGACACTCCCACGAATTTAGAAATGCTGTTTGATTTTTTGGCGAATGCCGGTTATACAGTGTTAGTAGCTGAAGATGGGGAAAGTGCGATCGCTAGGGCTGAATATGCGCCACCTGACTTGATTCTTTTAGATATCCTCATGCCGGGTATAGACGGCTTTGAAACTTGTCGCCGCTTGAAAAGCAACGAATTAACAACAGAAATTCCGGTGATTTTCATGACTGCCCTTTCGGAAACCTTAGATAAGGTCAAGGGCTTAAATATTGGTGCTGTGGATTATATCACAAAACCACTGCAACATGAAGAAGTTTTAGCGCGGATTCAACTGCATCTGCAACTGCGTAATTTGACGAAAACATTGCAAGTGCAGAATCAGCGTTTAGCCGCAGAGATTTTAGAACGTACTCGTGTAGAGGAAAAACTGCGAGAACAAGCGGCTTTGTTGGATATTACCACAGATGCCATTTTAGTTAAAGACATGAGCGATCGCATCTGTTTCTGGAACAAAGGCGCGGAAAATCTCTATGGATGGCAGACTCAAGAAGCGATGGGGCAAAGTGTGCGTCGGTTGCTATATCAACCAGACAATTTGTCTCAACTGCAAAATGTCACCGCTAGTTTAGCTGATGGTGATTCCTGGCAGGGTGAATTACATCAAGTTACCCGACAAGGCAAAAAAATTATTGTTGCTAGCCGATGGACAATTATGCGCGATCGCAATGGACAACCACAATCTATATTAACAGTTAACACCGATATTACCGACAAAAAACAACTAGAACGTCAGTTTTTACGGGCGCAACGCCTAGAAAGTGTCGGCACACTCGCTAGCGGTATTGCCCATGACCTCAACAATATCCTGACTCCGATTCTAGCATCAGCGCAACTATTACAACTCAAACTACCCCACGTTGATGACCGCAGTCAACAAATGTTGAAAACTATCGAGTCTAACTCTAAACGTGGGGCGGCTTTGGTGAAACAAGTATTGCATTTTACCCGTGGCGTGGAAGGCAAACGGACGATTGTACAAGTTAATTACTTGTGTTCCGAAATTCAACAAATTGTTCAAGAAACATTTCCCAAAACCATAGAATTATCTACAAATATCCCGCCTAACCTGTGGACTGTCATCGGTGATGCCACCAATCTGCATCAGGTACTGATGAACCTAGTTGTCAATGCTCGTGATGCCATGCCAGAAGGTGGTAGACTCAGTTTATCTGCTCAAAATCTTTTGATTGATCAACACTATGCCCGAATGAATTTGGATGCTTGTGTTGGCCCTTACATTGTGATTTCCATAGCAGATACAGGCATGGGTATGGAACCGGAAATCGTTGATAGAATATTTGAGCCGTTTTTCACTACGAAAGATGTAGGTAAAGGTACGGGTTTAGGTCTTTCTACGGTACAAGGCATTATTAAAAGTCATAATGGTTTTGTGAAAGTCTACAGTGAGGTAGGTAAGGGAACGGAATTTAAGATATTTTTGCCAGCCGTCGAGACAATGGCGACTTCCCAGGATGAAGACTTGCAACTACTCAAAGGTAGTGGAGAATTAGTTTTAGTAGTGGATGACGAAGCGGAAATTTTGGAAACTACGAAAATTGCTTTAGAAACTTATAATTACCAAGTGCTGACGGCGAGGGATGGGGTGGAGGCGATCGCACTTTATGCCCAACATCGGGATAAAATCAGTGTGGTGTTAATGGATATGATCATGCCATCGATGGATGGTGCTAGCACCATTCGCGCTTTGCAAAAAATGAATTCTCATATCAAAATTATCGCTGTGAGTGGTTTTGTCCCCACTCATAAACTCGTGAAATCTCCTGTAGTCAAACAATTTATTGCTAAACCCTACACCACAAAGGAATTATTGGCAGGTTTACACAGTACACTGGCACAGGAATCAAAGGGGTTGGTGTCTTTGGGGGGATGAGGGGGATGAGGTTGAATTTTTATTCAATGCCCTGTGCATCGATGACTTGTAGAGACGTTGCATGCAACGTCTCTACACAATGATTGACTATTGAAATTAATCTCAAGTGGGGACTAATTCGCCTGGGCGTAACTTTGACCATTTGCCCATTTCTGGTTTAAAACTGAGACAACCAACAACATCCCATTCCATTTCAATTGTATCTTCCTTTGTGCGGATGTTAACGTTAATGGAGGGTTCGTTAGGATCAAAAGTTGGGTTTTCGGTGAGGTGGGGTTGTTGGTGCTGTGTTTCTACTGCATGATAAGTCACACAGCGATCTACATAGTGGCAGTTGACACAAATACACATAATAGAACCAACTCCAGGGCATTTATTGTTAATCTAGCTTAAGCCCAATGATTATTCACCTGTTGCTGGGTTGATTTTTATTACAATGTTTGACTCAGTTCCTTCTACCCTAGTCCCGGAAAATTGGCCTTTTAGTCTGGAATGCTTGCCACAACCAGCTTACATGGTAGGTGGTGCGGTGCGGGATGGGATTTTAGGTAGAACCCGTGAGTATTGGGATCTTGATTTTGTGATCCCATCGGATGCGGTTCAGGTAGCCAGAGCGATCGCCCAACGTTACAAAGCTGGTTTTGTGTTACTCGACTCAGAAAGACGAATTGCGCGGGTGGTGTTTCCTGATGCTACGGCTGACTTTGCCCAACAGGAAGGCGAGAGTTTAGAGACTGACTTATATAGGAGAGATTATACCATTAATGCGATCGCCTACAATCCCCACAGCCAAGAAATCATCGACCCCCTACATGGCTGTGATGATTTACAGTTAGGTCTATTACGCATGATATCACCCAGCAATTTACAAGACGACCCGCTACGCCTATTACGTGCCTATCGCCAAGCTGCTCAACTAGGATTTATCATTGAAACCAACACCCAAAATACTATCCGTGCTTTAGCTTCGCAGATATCCCAAGTTGCCGCCGAACGAGTGAGAGTAGAAATTGGTTATTTACTAGCCAATTCTCAAGGTACACCTGGGATAACTCAAGCGGCTGAAGATGGCTTACTGACTGCATTCTTTAAACACGCCACTCCTGAAAGTTTTCGTAAATTAGCAGCAGTCGATCAAGTTGCTAGCATACTTGCACAACACTATGCACAACTAGATAGAGAACTGCAACAATCAGTCCGTGATACAGTCAAAACTACATGGTTAAGTATTGCCAAACTCGCTTGTCTTGTCCATCCCAATCCCAGCGTTGCAGAAATTGAACTACAGGAACTCACCTATAGCCGCGCTGAAATTCGCGCTGTTATCACTGCTCTTAGACTATCCCCTCAGCTAAAGTTAGCTCATACCTTGCGAGAACAGTATTTTTTATTCCAAGAGGCAGGAATTGTATTGCCGGCTACAATTGTGCTAGCCTTAGTAAACGATAATCTGGTAGAGCCGATTTCTGGCACCAATCCATTGAGGGTATACGCACCATTGATCAGCCGCTACCTTAACCCTGATGATCTGGTCGCTCATCCCACTCAGCTAGTAAGTGGTAAAAATCTAATGATAGCATTAAATATCCCAGCATCGCCAGTAGTAGGTAAACTACTGACAGAGATAGCTGTGGCGCAAGCTGAGGGGAAAGTCTCTACGCCAGAGGAAGCTATCGAGTGGGCGAGGCAGATAATCAGTCAATTGATTGATATTTTCTAAACTGTCACACCTTCCAATTGTTCATCTGTCAACTCATATAATTGACGCAACTTATCTAACTTATCTGTATCAGCTTGCCATAAACCGCGCCCATGTGCTTCTAACATTCTGCTGACGATATTACGAAAAGCTTCGGGGTTAGCTTTGCGTAATTTCTCCGCCATTTCAGGATCTAAAGCATAGGTGTCTGCGGCTTGATTGTATACCCAATCATCTTTAAAATCAGCAGTACCACCCCAACCAATTAAGGCTGTCATCCGTTGGGAAATCTCAAAAGCACCACCTGAACCTTGATTAGCCATTGCTTCCGCCCATTTGGGATTTAATAATTTGGTGCGGTATTCCATTCTGAGTAAATCATCTAAGTTGCGGGGTGTGGTGTCTTTAGAGAAACTTTCGACAAAACTGGCGGTGACTTTCTTACCGCTTTGTTGTTCGGCGGCTTTTTTCAATCCGCCTGTGTTGGCGTAATATTCCTGAATATCGGTTAAACCATATTCTACAGAGTCGATTTCTTGAACGATGCGATCGCTAGTCTTGAGTAACTGATTTAAAACTTCTGGTCTAGCTTGCCCTTTATCTTTTCTACCATAACTAAACACATTGCGACTTTGCCAAGTTTCACCTAACTCATCGCCATTTTCCCAGTTACTATCAACAACTTGATCATTTACCAAAGAACCAAAATCACCAGCCGGGTTAGAAAACAATCTCGCTGAAGTATTTTCCACACCTTGCGCCTTTAAAGCTAAAGCGTGTTTCCTAATAAAATTCTGTGCTTCTGGTTCATCAGCATCCGCCGCCCTTTGGAATAAATCATCTAATAATTCGATGATATTCACAAAACTATCGCGGAAGATTCCTGATAAATTGCCTAACACATCAATGCGCGGGTGTCCTACTTCTGCTAAGGGTTTCAACTCATAACGCACAATGCGCCCTGTTCCTTCCTTCACAGGTGCAGCACCCACCAATTCTAACAGAATCCCTAGCGATTCACCCTTAGTTTTAATCGCGTCTAATCCCCATAATAAAACTGCTACCGTTTCGGGATATTTACCATGTTCTTGTAAATGCTGACTGATAATTTTTTGAGCTATTTCTCGTCCCCGTTCATAAGCCGCAGGAGAAGGCATTCTATAGGGGTCTAAAGCATGAATATTTCTACCTGTGGGTAACACACCCGCACCATCTCGTAATAAATCACCACCCGGCGCAGGTGGGATAAATTCCCCATTTAATCCCCGTAATAAATTAGTTAATTCATCTGTAGTTTGTAGTAACAAATCTTTGATTTGCTGTTCTTCCTCTGGGTTTCTTGGCTGTTCACTACCAAAATAAGCTTCGAGATAAGCTGCTAATTCTTCTTCATTTGGTGGTTCACCTAATATATGCAAACCCGAAGAAAACAGCCGAGTTTCTAAAACTTGTAAATACTCATACAACTTCACCAAATAATCATCAAAAGCATGACCGCTAAACATTTTGATATTTTCTGGCGTAAACGGAATACCCAATTTTTTCGCATCTGCAAATGGGCAATCCACATCTAAACCAGTATCAACAATCTTTTTACAAATCCCTTCCTTGAGGACATAATTCTTTTGCGGGTCTTCGCGATATTCAGAAATTAAATCTCGTAATGCTACCAATTCCTTATATAAACCAGCCCGACCATAAGGCGGGACATTGTGAGAAATTAACACCCCATAACCGCGACGTTTCGCTAAAATTGATTCTGAAGGATTATTAGCAGCATATATATAGAGATTCGGCAAATCTCCTAACAGAATATCAGACCAAGAATAACCCGTATTTCCTAAAGGTGAACCCGGCAACCATTCTACAGTGCCGTGCATCCCAAAGTGAACTACTGCATCGGCTTGAAGTTCATTTTGCAACCATTTATAAAAAGCCGCGTATTGAGGATGGGGTGTTAAATCTCGTTCAAACATTAACCGCATGGGGTCGCCTTGTATTCCCAAAGGTGGCTGTACACCTATCCAAACATTTCCTAACTGCACACCACCAATATGTAATTCCTCACCATAGGTTTTTATTCCGCTTCCTGTCAGAGATTTCCATTGTTTTTCAATGCGAGATGTGCGGAGATATCCCAACCATTTTTCTAGTTTACGGGCGTTGACAGTAGTAGCTGAGGAGGGGAAAGGCTTATTTAATTCCCATCTCTCCATTTCTTCATCAATTGCTTTTACCTGACGTATTAATTCTTCGCCATCTTCTGGAATTTCGCCGACGTTGTAACCTTGGTCTTTGAGGGCGTGGAGTAGTTTAATTAAACTGCGGGGAACGTTTAATAATGCCGCCGTACCTACTGCACCATAACCAGGAGGAAACCCATATAAAATAATGGCAATTTTCCGGTCTGCGGGTGGTTTTTGACGCAACTCTACCCAGTTTTTCACTCTGCCAATCAGACGCTGCACTCTTTCAGGAACTAAATAAATATCTTCACCCACTAAACCGCCGAGGGGAACAGTATCAATGGCACCGTCTAATTCTGGTAAGGCGTACAATACCACACTTTGCAAACCACCCACACCTTGACGAGTCCAAGAGTGGATGTCTTGAATTAATAGAGGTGCGGCGACGATGTAGGGGATATTTTTAGCGGTGAGGATGCGCTTGGCGACTTCTATCTGACGACCTGCTTCCATTGAACCGGCTGGCCCCCCGACAAGGGGAAAGCCAATTGTAGAAACAATTGTATCAACTTTCACGGCTTCTGGTGAAAGTGAGGGGGTTTCAATCTTACCTTGTTGTCGTTGTTGCAGTTCGTAGTCGGTTGTCATCCAGTCTCTTACCGCTACGTGACCTTCTACACCGTTGATAAATATGGGTAAAGGTATCAAACCCGCTTCTTCAAAACGGCGAATTAGTTGAGGAATGTAGGGTTGTTTGGTGATGACGTGTTTACGGTAGAGGAGAATGGCGGCGACTGGGGACTGGGGACTGGGGACTGGGGACTGGGGATGTTTTTCTATGCGCTGCTGGTGATACCATTCTAGGTATGCTGTGGGGGATGTAAAAAAACCTTGATAGTCGGGATGTAGTAAACCCATGTTGGGGGTTTCGATGGGTGGGGGGATGTCACCGACTTTTAAGCCTAGGTATTTTTCTCCTAGTGTCCAGAATAATGCGGCAACGTTTTCTGTGCCGCCGGCGTTCCAGTAACCGTAGATAATTAACCAGTTGCGTAAGTCTTGGACTTTCTGCACTGGCACGAATTTCAAGAGTTTGGGGCCGATTTTTAAGAAACTAATATAGCCGGCAAGTTTGTCTTCTTCCCGTCCGTTGCTGAATTTGTCGAGGATGAATTTAACGGGTTTGGGCATTCCTTTGGGTTTGTCGCCAATGGCGAATGCACCGAGTTTGGTTAGACTCATCAATTCTAAGGCTGACTCGAAGACTAGGCGGATGGGTATTTGGGCGATGCGATCGCGCAGCCACAAAACTTGGTCATAATCAAATAGTAGACTACCAAAAAACACATCCGCGCCTTGTAGTGCTGCTTCTACTTCTGGGCGAATACTTATAATATCGCGATCGCTAAATACTCGAATATCCAAATCACCACAGCGAGATTTAGCCAAGCAAGCAGCTTTCCTGTACAAGTCAGCGTTAAACGATTCAAACCCAGCAATTAAAACGATGCGTTTCATTCCCCTAAGCCCAGCAACATTTCTTTACTTTCAATTTTAAACTTGCTGGCGGGTTGATGGTTGAATATCTACCCACAGAGATGAGGAAGCAGGGGAAGCAGGGGAAGAATAACTTTTACCCAGTCCCCAGTCCCCAGTCCCTTCCAATACCCAGTCCCCACCTTTTGGCAAATTGGCACATTCTCTAATGTGATGGTTGTTATTGTGGAATTCGCGAATGTCTTTGTGCGACAATACCGACTTGCAGAATCCCTCGGCTCATTACCGGGGGTCTTTTTTTAAAAATATATAAATGTTTACAACAAATAACAAAAAATAACCTCCGAGTCGGACACCTCAGAGGAGATTATCAAAGACATTTAATTGTGGACTAATCTAAACATAAATTTAGCTGGTTAATCACGTTTATTCCCTCCATCTAAAGAAACACTCTTCGGTTAAGTTGATTAGTATCAGTCGTACAAATAATGATTAATTACGGTTATCTTGGGAGTAAAATCTGTTGTTTGATTATAAGTAATAGTATCAGATTGCTGAGGGCGATCGCTTGCAATATCAAAGTTAGCTGCTGGATAAATTTCCCAATTTAGTAACTAATATTTACATCCAGCATAATGCTATAGTAAACCTTAAATTGTCGGGTGCGTTCAAGCAAAGCGCAACGCACCGCCATATTATGATAAGTTACGGCTAATTTCTCCAACAAAAACGCGCAAATCCTGACATAAACCTCACATACCTACAGAATTTTTCCTCAAAAATCTCCTTAATGCCTACAAACACCAATATATACTCATAGCAACCCAGAAATGTAAAGATTTACTGATTCTTAAAACAAAATAAATATAATTCTTTGTAATCAAATCTTTACCATAGCTATGTTTCACGAATCTTGTTAAGTCAAGATATAAATATTAGCTTAATGTAAGGCTTCTTAAAGACAGAGGTACAATAAGAATAAGATGCCAATGGCTTTTGCCGAGGCTGACCATGACAGCAAGTTGTTTTCGCCCAGTTGCTTACCCCTTGGGTCAAGTTAATGTGCTGTAGTGGGATAAAAAGGGCAGCATATCAACAGAGGGGATATCTGGTAAAACTTGTTTTGACAAGAGTTACACCAATTTTGGATGGTTGATGAACAGCGTCGATTCTGAGGCTGTTTCAGGAATCTCCAAGAATACTAACTATCTAATTTGGTGTGTGAATGACTCTGAGTCATGAAACTTTGAAATCTAAGCAGTGAACAGGATTTGAGAGTGTTGGTGTCAAGTGACTGCAAATCATTTTTTGCTGTGCTGATCAATCAGTATAGACGCTCTATTGCCAATAGTGCCAACAGCCTTGCCAAATTTAAAATCCAGAGGAATCAATGACTAACACTGGTTTTACCAAAGTAAACAATTCTTATAGACCGCTTGCTGAAGAACCTCATTCGCCAGGTAAAATTCAGATAAAAAACAGCAACCACAATGAATCTTCCAGACAGCGACAACCAAGGGCTGATTATGCTGTTACTAATGACTTAAATCGTGGTCGAGTTGCTATTTTCATCGATGGTGCTAATCTCTTTCATGCTGCTTTGCAACTAGGCATTGAAATTGACTATCTTAAATTACTCTGTCGTTTAACTTCTGGTTCACGGTTATTACGTGCTTTTTTCTACACTGGGATTGATATATCACGCCAGACTGCCACTCGTTCACGTAACAATGATAAGCAACAAGGCTTTTTATTTTGGATGCGTCGTAATGGCTATCGTGTAGTTACAAAAGACGTACAGCCAACAGATAATACCAAAAAACCGAGTTTGAATGTAGAAATTGCTGTAGATATGATCACCTTAGCTCCCTACTACGATACAGCCGTTTTAGTGAGTGGGGATGGAGATTTAGCCTATGCTGTCAATGCTGTCACCAGTACAGGCGTGCGAGTGGAAGTTGTTAGTCTGCGAACGATGACTAATGACTGTTTAATAGATGTTGCGGACTCTTTTCTTGATCTCGATAGTATTAAACAACAGATTCAAAAAGACTCTCACCTAGGGTATGGCTATCGCACATTGTCCAATTCTAATCTGTAGTTAACAAACATATTCAATCTACCTACATCTAGCTCAACGCTTATGATGTAGGTTTTTTGGTGAGGGAACGGAGTCAGAGAAAAGTCTGCATCTTCAGTTAATTATCAGTAATCAACCGGATATGATATCTATCAGTCGGAAAACTGCATTTAAAAACTAAACCGTTTAGTCTAGAATTGGGGTTTTGACTCACCCAAGACGGAAGATTACCCTTCACCTTTTTATAAAACTAAACCGTTTAGTCTAGAAATTGTCCATTAGTAGGGTGCCTCAGATGCGAAACATCTCCTCTTTATAAGCAATTCAACTCTGATGAAGTACCTACAAAACGATCATAAAAATTGCCTGAATCATATCAGCATTTGTCTGTCGATTGGGAATAAAGATACCTGTTCCCTGTTAAGAGTTCCCTAGCCCTCACAGATATAATAACTGTTCTAATGGACATGATATGACCTTTGGTTTTCTAACAGTAATTGCTTTAATGAATTAAATTTCTGGTGCTATTAATGATACTTTAACATCTCAACATTTCGATTTTTCTCTGCTCAAAGCTATGAGAAAGCGTTATTAGCATTGTTAATGCTTTTTCAGCAGCAATTAACCTGATACAGCAAATAGCCAATTGTCCTGTAACTATGCCTATTGCAGCAACCTGATAGGTATACTATCGTCAGGGAAATTTTAAGTAATATTAATGAACTAAAATCTAAATTTCGTGTAGAATCAGGAACGAATAAAGAAATTAACAATACGTATTTTATTTAGTGAAATAAAATGTATATGAAACTACAAGTAAGAAGAAGGCTACTGAATTTTATTCATCAGGGTTATTGAATAACATTATGAGCCAAGGTGTGAACAGTTAGTTAGCAGCAGTGCATCAGTTGCGTGAGTAATTGCTGATTGCCAAGATTTAAGAAACAAACCCAATATTTGGCGTATTTGCTGGCTAATAAGTGGATTAATCTTGGACTAATATTTTCTTTGAGTAAATGTAACTTTATAGTTACAAAAATTTGTGTTGCCTTAATTTAACGTTAAGAATTTATTTTAATCACAAGCAGAGATGTTAGCGGAAAACAGTAGCTTCAACGATAACTCCAATGATTCCCAGTTTGGTATTAGTTCTCCTTCACAAGAGCAGCAGACTGATACAATTTTATTTCCCACTTCACAAGTCAACGGTGCTACTGATTACCAACCGCTTACATCCGCACAAATCAATAGTTATGAAGTAACAAGCTTAATTTTTGATGAGGGGAATAACCAGCAAACTGCCTTAAATCAAGATGCCCTTACCGGAGGAGAGATAAACAGCCAACTGGTAGGAATGACGAGTTTAACTAATGATTTTCTGTTAGGTCGAACATTAACAGGAACAATTGCCGAACCTGGAGAAAGACAAGTTTTTACCTTTAGTGGGACTACTGGACAACGGTTAATTTTTGATGGGTTAGCTACATCTAATAATAGCATTCGTGCCAGTTTATTGAGTCCGACAAATGTAGAACTGTTTGATATTGTAGTTAACGCAGATTCTCAGCCTATCACCTTTACCGAAACGGGAACTTATAGCATCGTATTAGATCCGAGTGGTGAGAATACAGGCAGCTATAGTTTTAGATTACTAGATGTGGGTGCGATCGCCTCTCAAAATTCCATCACACTAGGACAAACAAAATCTCATACTTTCGATAACGGCAAAGAAATAGATTTATATTCTATCAGTGGCAGTGCTGGACAGCGTTTACTGTTGGATTCTGCCACCAACGTCTCTACAAGTGGTACTTGGATACTGTATGGATCTGATAACGCTGTCATCGCATCGATAGGAGTTAACCAAGATTTTCAGACACTCTTACCCAGTACAGGCGACTATGTACTAGCTGTCATCGGTAATACCAACAATGGTACACCCTATACTTTCACTGTTAATAATGTAGTTAATGACGCGCCTGTTGTTCTCCCACCAGCTAATTCAATTCCCTTAACTCTGGGTAATTCTGTAGAAAGCTTGCTAGTTACACCAGGAGAACAAAAGGTTTATACCTTCCAGGGAAGCATCGGACAAAAATTGGTATTTGATAGTTTATTCAATTCCGTTTCTGGAATCAATGTCCGCTTAGTCAGTCCCACCCAAAATGTTATTTTTAACCAAAGTGCAAACAACGACTATCAATCCTTTAACGGATTGATTCCCATCATACTCAGCGAACAAGGCAGCTATCAACTAATCTTTAGTAGCACTAACCAAGCTGTTGGGGATTATAAATTTAGGTTGTTAGATTTAGCAGTACATACCGAATCACTCCAGTTTAATACTACCAATCCCATCACAGGCACACTCAGCTTAGGAGTGACAGCAAAAATCTATCGTTTTAGTGGTACTACTGGACAAGAATTATTCTTTGATCAAATCAATATTAGTAATTCTAGTGTGCGTTGGTCAGTGTATGGCAGTAGTCAAAAGGTACTGACTTACTCTGATTATTTGACTGATTTTAGGCTTGTTATCCCCGAAACGGGTGACTATTGGTTAATTTTGGATGGCAGTCCAGCTAGTGACATCAATTATAGTTTTAGAGTCTCAACAATCACGACTACTACCCAAGATTTAATTATCGGTAATGTTGTCGAAGGTAAACTATTAACACCAGCAGAACAGCAAATTTACACCTTTACAGGAAGCATCGGACAACAGTTAGTTTTTGACAGTCTGTTTAATTCCCCTTCTGGTATCAATGTCCGCTTGGTTAGTCCTAGTCAAAATACGATTTTTAATCAAAGTGTACGTAATGATTTGATGCCTATCATACTGAGTGAACAAGGCATCTATCAACTAATTATTAGTAGCGGTAGTCAAACAGTTGGCGATTATAAATTTCAACTATTAGATTTAGCAGTCAATACTGAACCACTCCAGTTTAATACTGCTAATCCGATTACAGGTACACTCAACTCCAGATTAACTAGAAAAATCTATCGCTTTAGTGGTAATGCAGGACAACAAATATTCTTTGATTATCTCAATAGCAGTAATAGTAATGTTAACTGGAGAGTGTACGGCAGTAGTCAGAGGGTATTAGCTGATGCTGATTCTTTTGC
>NZ_LUHJ01000050.1:50090-238862 GCF_001597745.1 Anabaena sp. 4-3
GCTGGATGGTAGTTCTTCAATTGATAACAATAATTATAGTTTTAGAGTCTCGACAATCACGACTAATACCCAAGATTTAATTATTGGTGAGGTGGTAGAAGGGAAATTATTAACACCAGCACAACAGCAAATTTACACCTTTACGGGAAACATCGGACAACAGTTAGTTTTTGACAGTCTGTTTAATTCCCCGACTGGTATTAACGTCCGCTTGGTTAGTCCCAGCCAAAATACGATTTTTAACCAAGGTGTACGTAATGATTTGATGCCAATCATACTGAGTGAATCAGGCAACTATCAACTGATTATTAGTAGCGGTAATCAAACAGTTGGCGATTATAAATTTCAACTATTAGATTTAGCAGTCAATACTGAACCACTCCAGTTTAATACTGCTAATCCGATTACAGGTACACTCAACTCTAGATTAACTAGAAAAATCTATCGTTTTAGTGGGAATGCTGGGCAGCAATTATTTTTTGACCAACTCAATAGCAGCAATAGTAATGTTAACTGGAGAGTGTACGGCAGTAGTCAGAGGGTATTAGCTGATGCTGATTCTTTTGCTGACTTTAAGTTTGTTATCCCCGAAAATGGTGACTATTGGTTAGTTTTAGATGGTAGTTCTGCAATTGATAACAATAATTATAGTTTTAGAGTCTCGACAATCACGACTACTAGCCAAGATTTAATTATCGGTAATGTTGTCGAAGGTAAACTATTAACACCAGCAGAACAACAAATTTACACCTTTACGGGAAGCATCGGACAACAGTTAGTTTTTGACAGTCTGTTTAATTCGCCTACTGGTATCAATGTCCGCTTAGTCAGTCCTAGTCAAAATACTATTTTCAACCAAAGTGTACGTAATGATTTGATGCCTATCATACTGAGTGAACAAGGCATCTATCAACTGATTATTAGTAGCGGTAGTCAAACCGTTGGCGATTATAAATTTCAACTATTAGATTTAGCAGTTCATACCGAATTACTTCAGTTTAATACTGCCAATCCGATTACAGGTAGTATAGAATCTGGTTTGGCTACTAAAATTTATCGCTTTAGTGGTACTGCTGGACAACAATTATTTTTTGATCGCCTGAATGTTAGTAATAGTAATGTCACTTGGACAGTGTATGGTAGTAGCCAGAAGATACTAACCTCTATTAATTATCTCAATGACTTTACTCTAGTTCTCCCAGAAACAGGTAATTATTGGTTAGTTCTGGATGGTGAAAATTCCAGTGGTAATATAACTTATAGTTTTCAAGTAACAGCCCAAAATAACCCCTCTGTTGTGCAGTCTGGGTTTGGAATAGTGCAGACTGGAGCTATTACTGTTGGTCAACAGGTAGAATATACCTTGAGTGCTGCGGCTGGACAGTTATTTTACTTTGATGGGTTGAGTGGTAGTAATATTGTTGCAGATTTGTACTATGGTTCTAGCCAAGGACAGGCAATATTTACCAGTCAATCTACTGTAGGCGATCGCGGTATTATTGTTTTACCCAGTTCTGGAAACTACACCTTACGAGTCAGAGGTTCAAATACTAACAGTTCAGGTAGTTATAGTTTCCGTATTTTAGACCCATTAGCCGCAAGCAATCAGAATGTTATTTTACTAAATCAACCAGTAACCAGCCTATCAGGAAGTCTCCCAGGTCGGGAAACTAAATACTACCGTTTTAATGGCACTGGTGGACAAATACTTTACTTTAATTCCCTAGCTAATAATAGCGGTAGTGCTAATTGGCGAGTATATGGTTTAGATGGTGAGGTAATTGGTAATGCTCAACTGAGTACCGATTTTCAGGTATTATTACCGAAAACAGGCGACTACATTTTACAGATAGATAGTAGTCTGGATACAGCCTTAAACTTTAACGTTGAAATTGTTCAACCAAAAACCACCACCACAGCGATCGCCATTGGGAATAAAATTGATGGTGCGATTGTCAACGCAGGCGATCGCCAGATATATACTTTTACAGGGACAGTAGGACAACGCCTAATTTTTGACGGTTTGTCTACAACTAATAGTAGTGTTTCCGCCCGGTTACTCAGTCCTAGCAACATCGAAGTATTCAGCAGAGGACTAAACGAGGATCAATCACCGTTTACTTTAGCAGAAGCCGGTACTTATCAATTAATTATCGACCCCAGTGGCGATAATAAAGCTACCTACAGTTTCCGTATTTTAGACCCCATTACCGCCAGCAATCAAAATGTTATCCTACTGGATCAACCAGTCAAAAGTATTACAGGAAATCTCAACAGTCGGGAAATTAAATACTACCGCTTTAGTGGGACTGGTGGACAGAGACTGTATTTTAATTCCTTAGCTAATAATAGTGGTAGTGCTGATTGGAGAGTATACGGTTTAGATGGTCAGGTAATTGGTAATGCTCAACTAAACGCAGATTTTGAGGTAATTTTACCTAAAAACGGCGATTACCTGTTAGAAATCGATAGTAATATTGATACAGCCTTAGAATTTAACCTGCAAATTGTTCAGCCAGAAACCAACACTACAGCGATCGCTCTTGGGAATAAAATTGAAGGTACAATTGCCAAACCAGGCGATCGGCAGATATATACTTTTACAGGTGCAGTAGGACAACGCCTAATTTTTGATGATTTATCTACAACTAACAGTAGTGTTTTCGCTCGTTTACTTAGTCCTCACAACATTGAACTGTTCAACACTAGGCTCAACGATGACCAATTTGCTCTCACCTTAGCAGAAAGCGGTACTTATCACTTAGTGATTGACCCTAGTGGTGATAATACAGTCACCTACAGTTTTAGACTATTAGACCCTGCCACCGCTACCCCCATCAATTTAGATACCCCACTTTCTGACACTCTGACTCAGGGAACAGATATCAAATTCTATCGTTTCAACGCCACGGCTGGACAGAGACTTTATTTTAATTTCAATGCTACTCCTAGCAGTAGTGCATATTGGGCGGTTTATGGACTGGATAATGCCGCTTTAAACAATATTAATGGCATTCATAGTGATTTTGAGCTAATATTCCCCAGAACAGCAGAATATATTCTCTTATTGGATGGTAACAGCACTAACCCCTTATCTTACACCTTGGAGTTAGTCACCCCCAGAAGTGTGACTTTCGACCTAGAAAATAATGCTGTTCCCATTGCTAGAAACGATGAATTTACTGCACGGTTAAAAATTCCTTTCAATCTCAACAGTATTTTAGCTAATGACTTTGATTTTAATGGCAACCCGTTAAGTATCATTGGCTTTACGCAACCAACTAAAGGCATAGTTACACAAAACCCTGATGGCAGTTTAACTTACACCGCCACAAATTTAGGTGAGGATAGCTTTACCTATACTATCAGTGATGGACAAGGGGGAACAGACACCGCCACAGTTAAACTGACAGTTACACCACCCTTACTATCATTAGATAAACTCGCTACTGGTAGCGGGTTCTATAATGTTGGTTCAGAAACCTTCCCCTTTGATAACGTTACAGATGGTCGTCTTAATGATACTGGAACAGGTGGAGACTGGTCTTTCTGGCTAACTCGCAACAATACAACCGACTTCTTTACTGTAGACTTGGGTGCAGATTTTATCATTAATCGCATCGACCTGCAAAACACCCATAACCGAGGATTTAACGACCGGGGTACAAAGGATTTCCGCCTCAGTGTATCTAGTGATAATGTCACCTTTACCCCAGTTTTAACGGATACTTTAGATAACGTCTACAACACTGGGAATAATATCCCCATTGAAACCTTTGGGATTAATAATGTTGTAGCTCGCTATGTGCGGTTTGAGGTATTATCCTTCTATGGTAGTGGTGGCGGGTTAAATGAAATTTTCATTTATGGACAGTCAGAAGTTACCAATTCACCACCGATAAATATTGAACTCAGTCAGACTAATATTCCCGAAAATAGCCCACCGGGGACGCTGGTAGGAAGTTTGAGTACCACAGACTTAGATATAGATGATACTCATACCTACGAGTTATTATCAGGGAGTGACCCCAGGTTTATCTTAGTTAATGGTAATGAGATTCGGGTTGCTGCTGGTGCAGTTCTCGACTATGAAACCCGTCCGCAAGCAGGGTATAAAATTAATGTTCGTAGCCAAGACCAAGAAGGGTTAAGTATTGATAAAATCTTAACTATTAATGTCACCAATGTTAATGAAGCACCAAGTAACATTAACTTAAGTGGAACTACAGTTGCAGAAAATCGCGCTAATGGTAGTTTTATTGGGAGTTTTAGCACCATTGACCCTGACGGTGGCAACTTTATTTATACCTTCACCCAAGATGAAAATAATCAATTCAATAACGCTGGGGGACGGTTTGCAATTCAAGGAAATCAGTTAATAGTTGCCAATGGTGCATTATTAGACTTTGAAACTAACCCTACTCATGTAATTGAAGTTCAAACCCAGGATAATGGCGGTTTGACTTATAGAAAAACTTTCACGATTACGGTTAGTAATGTCATTGAGTCAGATTTAACAGTTAGTTTTGCTCCCACTAATCCCTTACCGAGTACCGCAACTTTAGGGAGTACGTTAAATATTAACTGGATTGTCAGCAATATTGGGATTGATGCTACCACAAATACAAGCTGGCGCGATCGCATCTACATTTCCACAGATACCACCCCTAGCAATGACGACATCCAATTTACCCAACTTATCAGTAATTTATCCTTAGCCAGTGGTAGCAACTATAGCCGTATCTTACCCATCAACTTACCGATAGATGGTTCATTAATCGAAGGACAACAGTATTACATCCTCGTAGAAACCGATGCTGGCAAAGTTATCACCGAAACCAACGAAACGAATAACTTAATTCAACACGCCATCACCTTTAATTTACCCACACCCGCCGACTTAGTTGTCACCAACATTAACAATAACTTCCCCACCCTAGCCACACCAGGGGATAAATTTACTGTTAACTGGACAGTAGTTAACCAAGGAATAGGAAACATTAGCACCCCTTGGACAGACAGACTTTATTTATCTACTGACGGGACATTAAATAACGCCATTGCTATTGGCAGTGCGACCCGTAATAGCGTATCCTTGGGTAGCATTTCCACTCAAGTAACTATTCCTACCACGATTGCAGACGGGGAATATTCCTTAATCGTCGTCACAGATAGCGAAAATCAAGTATTTGAAGGCAGTTTAGATAACAATAACCTCAGCGTCGCCACTCAAAAGATTATCGTTAATCGTGCGGATTTAGCAGTTAGTAATGTTACTGTTACTTCATCCATTCCACTGCCTAACTCTGTCGTCACAATTCCCAATTCTGTACCCTTTACCGTTGGTTGGACTGTCACCAATACTTTACAAGCTAGTGGTACAGGTTCAGTTAATAGCTGGGTTGACCGTTTAATTGCTTCCACCGATGAAATTATCGGTAACTCTGATGACCGCATTATCGGAGAATATAACCGCACAGGATTCTTAAATCCCGGTGAATCTTACAACCGTAGCGAAACCATCAACCTACCATTAGGCTTTACCCAAGGACGGTATAATCTTTACGTTCAAACCGACCCCACCACCAAAATCTTTGAAGTCAACGAAAGCAACAACCAAAATAAAGCATCCCTATTCCTTGATATTACACCCACACGCTACGCAGATTTAATCGTCACTCAAGCCACCTCAGACCCGTCAGGGGAAGGAGGAAATAAACTCAATGTCTCCTTTACCATTAAAAACCAAGGTATTGGCATTACTAATCTTGGTAGTTGGATTGATAGAGTTAGACTCACCAGCGATGCAGAAGGTAAAAATACCGTTAGAGTTTATACCTTTGAGCATTTTGGCGCACTGGCGGTAGATAATACTTACAGCCGTGACGTACAACTAGATTTACCCAATGGTTTAAGCGGTACATTCTATGTAGCGGTGGATGCTGGCACACCCTTTGAATTTATCTACGGTAGCAACGGCATCCTTAACAATAACACCTTTGTTCTACCTAACTCCGTCAACATTATTAGCCAGTCTAACCCACCGGATTTAGTAGTGACAGAAGTTGTTACACCTCAATATGTGCAGTCCGGTGATACTATTGATATTGCTTGGACAGTGCGAAATCAAGGCACAGGTGCAGCTGTTGGTAGTTGGGTAGACCAAATCGCCTTAGTCGAAGCAAATAACCCGAATGCTAGACCGATTATCTTAGCCAGCTATACTTACAATACGCCTTTAAATGCCACCAGTAACTACACTCGTACTGAACGGATTAGAATTCCGGCAGAAATTAGCAATCAACCCTTCCAAGGTTTATATCAAGTAGAAGTCATTACTAACCAAACTGGTAGTTTATATGAAGGCACAGCTACCAGCAACAACCGACGATTAGATGGTGATACTGTCACTATTGCTTTACCACCTCGTCCTGATTTGCAGGTAGTCAATATAGATAACGATGGCAATAGCAACAATAACAGTACCATCCCCACCGTTGTTGCAGGTAGTAGCATAGACGTTTACTTTACCGTCCAAAACTTGGGAACTGTCACCACCACTACCCCACGCTGGACAGATACAGTTTATCTTTCCACAGATAACGAATGGGATTTTGGTGATTTAGCGTTAGGTTCAATTCAAAACGGTTCAGCGTTAGCACCGAATGAGACATACTCTAGCATTCTCAAAAATCTGGTAATTCCGAAAACTTATGCTGGAACTGGTTATTTAATTGTGCGAACTGACTCTGGTAACGCTGTCAGTGAAGCACCGAAGGAAGATAACAACACCAGCGATAAAACCAATGTGATCAAGGAAATCTTTGTTCAAGCATTACAACCAGCAGATTTAGTGGTGTCTGATGTGGTGGTGGAACAAACCCAAGTTGGACAAGGTGGTAAAATCAATCTCCGCTACAAAGTTACTAACCGAGGTTTGGGCGAAACTACCCTGAATAATTGGACAGATACTATCTGGTTGACTACATCTCGTCAACGTCCTTCTCCTTACGCGCAAGGTTCAGAGGGTGAGGGTTTCAGCTTAGATATTCTTGCCAAAACCCAAGGTCATACAGGTTCATTAAAGGTAGGCGAAAGTTATACTGCTGTAGTGGAACTCGACCTGTCACAACTTTCTTCGGCACAACAACAGCGTGCAATTGGGGAATGGTATATTACTCCTTGGACAGATGCGTTTGATGTCATTCCTGAAGTTACGCTGACAGAAAATATTAACCCTGATGACAGCAACCAAATAGATAACAATAACTACAAAGCATCACCTAACAAGATTACCATTACCCGAAATCCGGCGGCGGATTTAGTTGTCACAAACGTTAGCAGTGAACTTATACCCGCTACCCAACCAGGGGGAGACAGACAACTCAAAGTAAGTTGGACAGTTCGCAACAATGGCGCAGCTGTGACAAATATTGCCAATTGGACAGATGTTGTCTATCTGGCGACTACAGATCAACTCAATCAGTCAGGACAGAAGTATCTAGAATTAGGTAGGATTGCTCATACAGGCGGTTTGCAACCTTGGAATTTGAATCCCAATAACCCCAACGCAGATTCTTTCTACACAATTACCCAAACGTTTAATATTGGGACTTATGCTCAAGGTACTCATGTAATTGTTGGTACTGACTCCGGGTTTACAGTTTGGGAAGGTGGGGGTGAGTTTGAGAAAAATAATAGCAGAGCGATCGCTCAAACTGTGATTAACTCCCCCGCAGATTTGCAAGTTACCAGCGTCAATGTTAACCCCGTCCTTGATAACTTCTATTCTGGCGAACAAATAGAAGTCAAATGGCGTATAGAAAACACTGGCGCACCTCTGTGGACAGGTACAAAATTCTGGAAAAATGATATTTACATCTCTGAGAGTCCCACCTTTAACCGCAACACCGTCACCCAACTGGGTAGTTTTACCGTCCGTCCAGAAGAAGCTTTATCTGGTCAACCTATCAGCTATCAAGTAAATTTACCCAAAGGTATTGAAGGCGGACGTTATATTTACGTCATTACCAACCCAGAGGGGTCATTAAGTAATACAGGCTCTAACGATATCTTACGGCAGAGGTTGTATGTGGGTAATGCCTACGAAGACATCAGTAACAACCTCTTGGGTAGCAGTCAGTTTACAGTTATTTACCGCGAACCAGATTTACAAGTCACTAACCTGCAAGTCACAGACCTGGATACAAATGCTACAGGTATACAAGTTTATTCAGGTCAGTCAGTAACAGCATCTTGGACTGTGACAAATATCGATAGCACGCGCGGTAGAGATACCCGTGAGGGTACTTGGGTTGACCGGATTTACCTGTCGCGGGATGCTTCCCTCGATAATAGTGACCAACTCATCAGTGAGTTTGTCTTTGACCGTCGCAGTCCCTTAGCTAAAGGTGCAGCTTACAACGCCCAAGCTACAGGCATCTTACCCTTGGGTATTGAAGGCGACTATTATATCCTTGTTTTTACGGGCTCTAACCGTTTCGGACAGCGACCCCCTGCCGACCCTGGTTTATACTTTGATGCTAGTGACGGGATGTTAGCCCGTGTAGGCGAGTACGAAAACGAAGGTAATAATATTACTGCGATCGCCGTTAAAGTATTAGCAACCACACCACCAGATTTAAAAGTTACACAGGTGAGTGGACTGCCTGAGAATAATCGCATCACTATCGGACAATCCTTCAATCTCAGTTATACTGTCACCAACGACAGCGAAGGCGCAACCGCCATCAATCAACTACGCTGGACAGATTCAGTATATCTATCCCGTGACCCCATCCTCGACCGCAGTAAAGACCGCTTCCTGAAATCCTTTGAAGTTAGTCGTACTACTCCCCTAGCAGGTAGAGGAACTTATTCCCCCACCAACCCCCTGAAAATTACCATCCCCACCGATTTATCAGGATTGTACTACCTGTTTGTTGTTACCGATGATATCCGTGGCAGCAACACCAGAGGACAAGTATTTGAAGGTAACGGCGAAAATAACAATACCTTCAGTGTGCCAATTATTATTGATGTTCCACCACCAGCCGATTTACAAGTTACCGAAGTCGAAGTTTCGCCTAATGCCTTAGCGGGAGGAACTGCAACTGTAGAATGGACTGTTACCAACTTTGGCAATGAAGCTAAAGGTAGTTGGAGTGATGCTATTTACTTATCAGAAGATAGTGTTTGGGATAGTAGCGATCGCCTCCTAGCACGTTCCTCCATTCCCTCCACCATCAACCGTCTTCTCAACCCCAATCAATCTTACACCCAACAGCTAAACGTTGACATCCCCGCAGTCAACCCAGGACAATATCGAATCATTGTCCGTACTGATATCTTCAATGAAATCTTTGAAGGTGCAAACGAAACCAACAACCGCACCACCTCCACCGATGCCATAAATATCAACATTGAAAGCTTACAGTTAGGCGTTCCCCTCACCACCAACTTAGACGCAGGTAAAGAAAAACTCTATCGCATCGATGTCGGCGTTGGAGAAACCTTAAAAGTCAACTTGACAACAAGCTCTACTAATGCTATTAACGAGCTTTACATCCGCCGCAACCAAGCACCCACAGCCCTGGCTTACGATGCCAGTTACCAGAACCCCCTAGAAGGCAATCAATCAGTAGTTATTCCCACCACAGAAGCCGGAACTTACTACATCTTAGTCAGGGGACAAAATAGCAATCAAATTACCCTAAAAGCCGAGTTACTACCCTTTAGCATTACCGATGTCGCCACAGACCGGGGTGGAGATAGCCGTTATGTAACTACCCACATTTACGGGGCGCAATTTGACGACAACGCCATTGTTAAACTTGTCCGTCCCAACATTGCCGAATACGAACCCGTTAACTATCGCATTGTTGACAGTACCCATATCATCGCCACCTTTGATTTTCGCCAAGCCCCCCACGGCTTGTATGATGTCAAAGTCATTAACCCAGATGGACAACAGGCGATTTTACCTTATCGCTACTTGATTGAAACTGCCTTACCTCTCGATGCAGACATCGGTTTAGGTGGCCCCCGTGTAGTTGGTTTTGAACCCCCGAACAACGTCGGACGCTATCAAGTCGCCTTGCAAAATCTCACCAACGTTGATACACCATACATCTTCTTCCAGTTTGGCTTACCAGAATTAGGAATTGATGATGATTTAGGTTTACCCTACGTCACCTTTAGTTCTAACCTGCGAGGAAAACCAGACAGACAGTTACAAAACCTACCTTGGGCAAGTTTAGATTCTGCCGTCAACACCGATGGCGAAATCCTCGCCCCTGGTTTTGCTGTTGATTGGGAAACCAGAGGTTTTGCTAATCTTAACTTTATTGCTCATGTCTACAAGGGTATTGAAGAACTGCTAGAAAAAGACCCCTTGTTCCTGAGCAAATTATTAGAAGATGAGGAAGTTGACCTGTCGTTTAAATTCCACATCTTAGCATCGGCAACCCCGATGACTCCCGCCGAATTTTTAGCAGCGCAACGTCAAGAAGCTAGAAACCTGCGTCAAGCCATTCTGCAAGACTCGACAACCTCATCTAGTTTAATTGTGATTGCTGCCGACGAAGAAACATGGATTGATGCTTATCTAGTAGCACTCAGCCAAGCTGGTATTCTCCGTCCTGAAGATACACCACCGAATATCCATGAACAGCCCTACATTGTCAGCCTCATGGCAACCTTAGCGACTGGTATCTTAGCGGGGCCTGGAGGTAATCAAATCATTACTAATGGCAATATAGTTAGCTTCTTTGAGCAAATCCGTAAATGGTATGGACATCAAGCCGATTTAATCGGACAGGCTGCACCCCCCAACGCCAGCGAATATGATTTAGGCTTGTCCCGTCCTACCCGGTTTGAGTCGTTTAATATTTACGTACCCCACCGCACCCGTTTCGATTTACCTGGATTTAGAGAAGCTGCACCCCCTGATTTTACCAGTTTCTTTGGGACTGGTGGCACTGAGGGACAAATCGCCTCAATTGTCGGCCCCTTGGGCTTTGGGACTGAGCAATTTATTCCTGTAGGTCAAGCCTTACCTTATACTATTGGCTTCCAAAATCCCCAGGATGCGACAAATAGACCGAGTGAAATTATCATTCGCACGGAATTAGACCCCGACCTAGACCCGCGCACATTCCGGTTAGGTGGTTTGAGAATTGGTGATATTACTGTGAATATTCCCAATAATCGGGCGACATTCCAAGGTAGTTTTGACTTTAGCCAAAGCAAAGGTTTTATTTTACAAGTTACCGCCGGCTTAGACACAGCGACTAATACGGCTAGTTGGATTCTCCGGGCTATCGACCCAGAAACCGGGGAATTGATGCAAAACCCAGACTTGGGCTTATTACCGCCTAATAGTGATAACGGTGCTGGTACAGGATTTGTTACCTATACAATTCTGCCCAAAGTTCCCACAACCAACGAACTGGTACAGATTACCACCCAAGCACGGGTACAGCTAAATACTGCCGCACCTGATGATACGTCGGTGTTAGTACATACCTTAGATGCGATCGCACCCCAAGCTACCATCGCCCCCACTAATATCGTTGACTTGGGCAATGGTAATTATCAAGTTAGCTGGACTAGCAGCGATGATGTAGGTGGTTCTGGTGTCAAGCACGTTACAGTTTACGTGGCTGAGGGTAACGGCAATTATGAAATCTGGAAGCGACAAACCACCGACACTACTGATATTTTCCAAGGCGAAGCCGGAAAACAGTATAAATTCCTGGTCATAGCTACCGATAACGCTGGCAACATTCAACAGCCACCCTTGGGTTTACAATTACCTGACGATGGTTCTAACACTAACTTGGGTACACTACCCAGCGTTGGTGAAACAACCCCGATTGATTTAGGCACAGCACCAACCCCCAACCCCAACCCAGCTTTACAAAATGACCTGTTTAAAGTGGCGAAAGCCTTAATTCCTAACGGGTTGGAAAATACACGCCCCTCGGAGTTTGATCAGGTTCTCCGTCCCTTTAAAGCCGAAGCCTTTGCCACAGGTATTCCCCAAAGTCATGCAGACATCGGCCCAATGGCAGTAGCTATCCGTGCTGATGGTTCAGTAATTGCCAGTGGTGGTAAAGGACGTAACCAATTATTCAGCTTTAGCCGAGAAGGCGGAACTGCCCCAACTGCCTTTGCTACCTTGCCCTATCCGATTTTTGACCTCGCTTTTGATAGTGCGGGCAACCTCTGGGCTACCACAGGCGGCGGTGTCTTGCTGCAATTGAATGCACAAACTGGGGCAATTGTCAATCAATATGGTGATAGTCTCACCCAAACCTTAGCCATTCGCGACGGTAAGATTTACGTTTCTTCCGCCAACGGCATCGAAATCTTCGACACTACCACGAAAACCTTTAGCCACTTTAGCGATTTGCGGGTGGGTAATTTAGCGTTTAATCCCGTAGATGGTAGTTTGTGGGCGGCAGTATGGCCAGAAAGAGGCGAAATAGTCAGATTTACCCGCAACGCCCAAGGAAAATTAGAAAATACCCCTAAATTACAACTGCGTTACGATGCCCCCGTTGATTCCCTCGCCTTTGGGCAGGAAAACACTAATTTAGCCGGGTTATTATTCGTTTCCACCAATAACGGCACATTGAAACTGGTGAACGTCGCCACCCTGGAAACCTTAGATTTAGCTACAGGTGGCACTCGTGGCGATATCATCCGCACCACTACAGAAGGGCGAGTGTTGCTGAGTCAGTCCAACCAAATTGATATTATCAGCCCCGTAACTCGTCCCCGTGTGGCTGCCACCAACCCACCAGACGATACAAATATTACTTTGCCTAATAGCATTATCACTGTCACCTTTGACCAGGATATGTTTGCTGGTGATGCCCGTGATGCTGCGTCTGTCATCAATCCCAACAATTACTTGCTGACAGTCATCAACACAGAAACCGGGCTACCAATTACCGACATCAAACCTAACAGCGTCACCTACGATACAACCAACCGTACAGCCCAACTGGTATTTGATGCGTTAATTCCCTCACGCTATGAACTGCGGGTAGAAAATACCGTTAAGAGTCAGGCGAATGAGACAATGGTTGAGGATTATACAGGACAATTCCTCGCCTTCTCCGACTTCCTAGCGGCAGTTGAGTTTAAGTTTATCAATACCAGGAGCGATCGCACCGCCTCCACAGTTTCCTATGATGTCAGCATCAAGAACATTACAAACTATGATTTAGCCGTACCCATTGCCCTGTTACTCGACCCTGGTGACTTCTTCTCTGGTGTTCCCGTGGGTGCAACCGTGGGGACAAATGGCGCATATTTCCTTGATTTAAGTAATAACTTGCCCAGCAATGGACGCTTACAACCAGGACAGGAAATTACAGGTAAAATTATCACCATCCAGAACCCAGAACAGTTACGTGTTGCCTTTGAAACGGGAATTTACACCTTACCCTACAGTAACGCTGCACCAGTATTTACTTCCAACCCTGTCACCACCACAGCAGTCGGACAAACCTACACCTACCAAGCCCAAGCACAAGACCCCGATGGTGCTGCTAGTGCCTTAGCCTATTTGCTGTATGATGCTCCAGAAGGCATGACTATTGATGCCACCACCGGGTTAATAACTTGGCAACCAACCGCGAATAGTCCCGCCACTACCACAGTCAGCCTGAGAGTTTACGACACCAGGGGCGGTTTTGCCACCCAAACCTTTAACTTATCCGTCACAGGTGGTAACTCTGCCCCTGTATTCTCCCCCATACCAACGCAAATTCAAGGACGGGAAGGAGAGAAAATCGAAATTCCCATTGCTGCCAGAGATGCGAATAACAACCCTCTCATCTTCTGGGTGGATAACCTGCCAGCCGGGGCTACCTTTGACCCAGAAAACCTGATGTTTAGCTGGACACCAGGATTTAATGCGGCGGGAACTTATAACAATATTCAATTCTTTGTCAGTGATGGTGTTAATACAGTTACTCAAACCACCAGCTTCCTTATTGCTCCCACTAACCAAGCCCCCAGCCTACTACCAGTAGCTAACCGCAGCATCCAACAAGGCGAAACCCTCAGAATACAACTGCGAGGAAGTGACCCCGAAGGGGCAAACCTGACTTATTTCAGTAACTTCCTACCAGTCGGGGCAACTCTCAACCCCACCACAGGCGTATTTGAGTGGACACCCGGTTACAATCAAACGGGAACAGTGGTAATTCCCTTTGGCGTTTCCGACGGGACAAAAACCACCACCCAAACCGCCACCTTTACCTTAGTTAACATCAATGCCACCCCCGTCTTTGACCAAATAGGTGCATTGCAGATACAAGAAAACCAACAACTGCGCTTCCGTGCCTTTGCCTTTGACCCCGATAACCCCAACTTTATCGCCTTAGAACGGTTAGAGGGCGATACCTACGGTAACGGGGCGTTAATGCAAAATGGCTCTTTGGTCAAACAACGCAACGATGGTAAATATGTCATTGATGATGGTGATAACGATGACAGTAACGACCAAATTATTAACTTCCCCGTCGCTTACAGCGTTAGCACCCTCCCCACTGGCGCAGAATTTGACCCCATCACGGGTATCTTTACCTGGACACCAACTTACAACCAATCAGGAAATTATACTGTCACCTTCACCGCTACCGACGACGGTAATGGTTTAACAGCCCAAACCACAAGTATTACAGTACCAATTCAGGTAATTAATACTAACCGTCCGCCAGTAATTACACCGCTAAATATTCCCGTGTTGCAAAGGGGTCAAACCTTAGAAATTCCCGTACAAGTCAGTGATGCAGATGGTGATAATGTAGTTCTTTCCTTGGGGTTAGCGAATAACTTTGACTTCCCCCGGTTTGCCCGCTTTACCGATAACGGTGATGGTACAGGAATTTTACGCTTGACACTGAGTTTTGATGATAGTGGCAATTATGCCTTTATCCTCACAGCCACAGAAGCAGATAATAATCTCAACCGTCTTTCTACTACATATCAGTTTAACGTTGCGGTTACTCCACACCTGAAAGCCATTGGTAATAAAGTCGCTGTCCCCGGACAAACTTTAGCTTTAGAAATAGGTGCAAGCAATCGTCAACAAACAGCCTTAACTTATGAACTCATAGCCCGATTAAATGGCGATGTTGTCACCTTGCCAGCAACCTTTAACACAGATAATCAAAAAGCCACATTTAATTGGCAACCCCAAGCTGGTGATGTTGGTAAAACCTATGAAATCATTGTCAGAATTAGTAACCCTCAAGGGGAATTATTAGATGAACAAACCTTTAATATTGGGGTACGGGCTAGTAATCAAGCTCCTGTTTTTAATCCCATCCCTGAGCAAATTGTCAATGAGGGACAGGAACTAATTGTTAATCTGAATCAATACGTCAGTGATGCTGATAACGATACCTTAATTTTCACCGCCACAGATATTCCTGATAATGCTAGCCTTGACCCATTTACAGGGGAATTGCGGTGGATTCCTAACGCTTTCTCTGCTGGACAAGAAAGCATTTTCTTAACTGTCAGCGATGGGAATAAATCGGCATCCCAAGAACTAAAAATCAAGATTAACAATACTAATCAAACTCCCGCTTTCCTTCCCTTACCTACACAACAGGGACGAGAAAATAATACTCTCCAATTTGCGGTAACTGCGGTAGATGCAGATGGCGAATCTCTCACCTATGCCCTACTGTCGCCCTTACCGACAGGTGCAGTTTTTGACCCACAAACGCGCCTGTTCCGATGGACACCAAACTTTACACAAGCTGGGCAATATTTCCTCACCTTTGCGGCTTTTGATGCCATCAATGCCCAAGGAACAATTACTGTCAAGCTGGATATTGCCAATGTTAATCAAGCCCCGACAATTGAAGTTTCTAACCATCGGGCTGTAGTTGGTCAAAATCTGCAATTTACAGTGAAGGGTGAAGATAAAGATACAGGAACAACTTTAACTTATACCGCCGCTAAATTACCAGAAGGAGCAACTTTTAATTCTGCAACTGGCGAATTTAACTGGACACCTAACCCCGGTCAAATTGGTAATTATCAAGTTACCTTTAGTGTCAGTGATGGTGAGATTACAACCACAGAAACAGTATTAATTAGCAGTACCTTAACAGCACCGGAGATTCCTGTATTTATCGAACTAACACCAAGTTTCCCGGCTGTTCCTGAGCAACGTATTGTGATTAATGCTAAAGCCAACAGTTTGGCAGAAATTACCAACCTGACAATTAAAGTCAATGGTGTGGAAGTAGCGCGGGATATGTTAGGTAGGGGCATCTTTACCCCCAACACCCCTGGCAGTTATTTAGTAGAAGCCTGGGCTACAGATACAGATGGCTTTACTGGCTATACCAGTAAGGTTTTGAAGGTACAAAATGCTGAAGATATTACTGCCCCTGTCGTTAATTTTGCCTCTGGCTTAGATGGTGCAAGATTAACAGAATTAAAGGCAATTATTGGCAGTGTTGTTGATAGTAACTTGGATGAATGGCGGTTAGAAATTGCCGGATTTAATAGCAATAATTTTGTTACATTAGCCCGTGGAAATCAACCAGTTAATACAACGCTGACGAATTTAGACCCGGCAAATTTGGCGAATGGTTTCTATCGCTTGCGGTTAACTGCTACAGATATAGGCGATCGCACCACCACCAAAGAAGCGATTATTGAAATTAACAGTACCACCAAAGCCCAACCAGTCCGCAACGAAACTGATTTAACAGTCAACTTAGGCGGAATTACCCTAAATCTCGTCCGCAGTTATGATCCGCTTGCTGCTAACACATCTAGCACTTTTGGCTATGGTTGGCGGTTAGCAAATCTCGATACCAACCTACAAACCAATGTACCGTTAACAGGAAGGGAAAATTTAGGCGTTTATAGTTCCTTAGAAATCGGTACACGCCTATATCTCACCTTACCTGATGGTACAAGACGGGGCTTTACCTTCCAACCGCAAGCGCAAACCGTTAACGGGTTCACCTATTACAAACCAGCTTGGGTAGCAGATGCGGGTGTAAATTATACTCTGCAATCTGTTGACGCATTCTTAACCAAAGGTGGAACGAAATTCTATGAACTGAAAACCGGACAACCTTACAACCCCAATAATTCCCTGTTTGCAGGTTACGCCTACAGCCTGACGGCTAATGATGGTACTGTGTATCATTTAGATGCTAACGGGCGCGTTGTCCAGCAAATTCAAGGTAATACTATCCTCAACTTTAGTGATAGTGGTATTGTTGCTAATAATGGTGAATTTGTCCGTTTTGTTTGGGATGAAGCCGGACGTTTAACCCAAATTACCGCACCGGATGGTAGTGAGTTTATCTATCACTACGATAGTCTGGGTGACTTGGTGAATGTGCGGAATTTGGCTGAGGCTGTTTCTAGTCGTTATGGTTATTCTCAAACTCAACCCCATCGTCTCATCGTTGCAGTCGGACAAGATAGCGCAACTGATTTAGGTACTAGCTATAAATTTAATGGTAATGTTGTCAACGGCAAGATTGAAACAACCCAGCAATATACTTTTAGTGTCCGCGAATCAGAACTACAAGGTACAACTAATAATTTAGTAATTATTGGTGTGGAAATTAAAGCCACATCTGGGGATTTCTTGCCGAATATTCCCACCATTGACGGTGCAAGACTGGTATTTAACCAGCAAAATAGCGATAACAAGACTGTTTTGGCATTGTTTGCTATTAACCGGGCTGGTTTGTATGCACTGAATTTAACTGGTAATGCTAATGCTACAGGTGATTTTGATTTACGCTTGTTTGTAGCGGGAGATGTGAATTTAGATGAACGGGTGGATGGTGAGGATAGTGCATCCATGCAGTCTTTGTTAGGAAATGCACCCCTAACATTAGATTATGATTTGAACCGTAATGGTGTGGTGGATGCGCTTGACTTGCAAATTCTCGGTCAAAACCTGGGTTTTGTGGCTAATCGTCCACCAAGTTTAGCTAACCTACCTCCAGAAATTCTGACTCACACAGATTTAGCGGTAACAATTCCTTTATCTGTGTTTGGTAGTGATCCTGATGGCGATCGCGTTTACTACCGAGTAATTAAAGATGCCACCACTCCAGTGAATGGCGATGTCAACCTCAGTCCCAATGGACAAGGTGCTATCTTTACCCCCGATACTGGTTACAATGGCAACGCCAGCTTTAAACTTGTTGCTGATGATGGTTATAATACCTCCGGTGCGGGATTCTTCTCTGTCCGAGTTAGTGACGCGCCTCTGATTCATCTAGATTTCCTAGAACGTAATCCCCGTCTATTCTCAGGTCAAACCGCCAAGTTAACTGTCTTTGGTAACTTTGCTGACCAAAGTAATGTCCTATTACCAGCTTCCTATCTACAATTTACTTCTACTAACTCCGCCGCCGCTATTGTCTCCAGCACAGGTGTAGTGACTGGTATTAGCAACGGTACAGGTGTTATCCGAGTCAGCAAGAACGGTATTCAAGCTGCTACTGCTTTCATGGTCGGTGCTGCCCAAAACATTGCTAGTCAAATCTTGGGAATTACAGGTATAGACCCCTATCCTAACTCTGTCACCCTCAACCTGAATGGTGGTACTCGTCAACTAGACCTGAATTACGGCGATAACATTAAAATTACCCAAGGTAGCCAAGGCACAGTATATTATGTCACCAATCCGCAAATAGTAGAAGTTAGTGCAGATGGACTAATCACAGCCAAAGCCGAAGGTGAAACAACTGTCATTGCGATCAACAAGATGGCAGAAACTATTATTCCTGTAAAAGTTGCTGCACCGAGTATTGGCGCGACTGCAATAGGTGTGACTGGTGGGGTTGTTCGTAGTGCGGAAGGTTTACAAGTTGCCGTTGCACCAGGGGCTTTACAAGCAAATACCACTGTTAACATTACACCCATCAATGCTAATGACCTCGGTCTACCTCTACCCACAGAAGGCTTAACCGTCGCCGCAGCTTTCCAACTAAACACAGGGAATCAAGCCATGAGTGTACCGGCGCAATTGGCTATTCCTGTATCTAATTTAGACCCTGGTTCATCAGTCGTTTTCTATCGTTCCTTCTCTGTCCCCAACTTGAATGGTGATGGTACAACTCAGCAAGTTTGGCTGGAGGTAGAAAAGGGTATTGTCGGTGCTGATGGTATTGCCCGCACTACCTCTAGACCTTATCCTGGTGTCACCCATGATGGTACTTATATTGTAGCTGGTGCAGACCCCGGAAAAGTTAGGGAATTACAAGCCAGAATAGTATTTTCACTGCCTTTGGTATTGGCTGGCGTGACTGCAATGGCAGTTTTACCGGGGCCTGGTGGTTTGCTGCTGGGTGCTATGTCTACCTTGGCGGCCGGGTTTGTGATGACGTTACCTTTTGGTCAACGTGAGTTGAAGGTGGTGCAGTTCCTTCCTGAAGGTGGGTTACAGATAACTAACCACTTAGTAGAAATTAAGCCGGGTGCGATTGGGACGATTGAAATCAACGTTAACAATACTGCTAATATCGAGGGTGTTGATCCGGTTATCCAAGTCATCAAGGTTGACTTTGACAATCTTGCACCACAATTGGTAATTCGGGGTGAGCGATTACAGTATGCTGATGAAAATGCGCCTTTGGTTGATGGACGCAAACTAGGCACGGTTAAGGAAGATATTGAAGTTGTCTTTTTACCGGGTGGGTTAGAAAATGGTCAACTTAGACAAGTTCGCGTCCAAGCTGAGAGTATTCAAACTTTAAGCAACGGTTTACAGGAATTACGTTTTAATATTCCGCAAAATATTGTTCTCGGCACATCTAAGTTTTATGTGATTCGTAAAACTTCAGTTTTGAAAGCTGGCCCTGGTGGTATTCCCGAATGGGATAACTCGGCAATTAGCAGCAGCAATGTAGGGTTCATTCAACCTGATGGGCGTTACGTATTTTCTGCGCTGGTGAGTGATCAAGTGGCGGTTATGGCTCCCACTGAGCGGGTTAATCCCCTTAACCCCAACCAAATAGATGTGATTCCTGATTTATTAGCTCGCATTCCTGTAGGTGATCCGAATAAAGTAGACGGGGCGCGTCAAGTTGCTGTCACTGCTGATAATACCCGCGCTTATGTTACCTTGTTTGCTAGTGGCGCGATCGCTGTGATTGATACCTTAGCCCTACAACAAATAGACGCTGTTCCTGATGTCGCTGGTGTAGCAGCAACCTTGGGGATAAATCAGATACAGTTACCTGTCGGTGCTGAACCTCACAGAATTGTCATTGATAACCGCGATCGCTATGCTTATGTCACTGATGAAACTCAAGGGCGAATTTACGTCATTGACATTAATCCTTTCTCTCCCGCTTATCATCAATTAGTCAATATTATTGATGTACCCGCCGCACCTCACGGTCTACATGGCATTGCGATTAGTGCTGATAATAATAGACTATTTGTAGCTGTACCAGGGGAACGCCGAGGTTCTCTGACTGCTGGCAATGTGACGGCTAAACCAGGCAATATTATTATTTACGACATCAGTAACGCTGATCAAAAATTTGCCAGTGGTTTCCCCATCCCAATTAGTCAAATTTTAGAAGTAGGTGCAGAACCTTACGCCATTACGACCACCAATGACCCCAACATCATTACATTTACTAACTTCCTCTCAGATAATCAAGGCTTTGGAGTCTTGCGCCAGGTGGGTAGTAATATCTGGGAAGTGGAAAAATATATTAGTTTAAACCTGGGTTCTACCTTCGATAGCTTTGATGTGAATAATGCTAGGGGTATTGCAGTCACAGGCGATCGCAAATTTGCCTTTGTCACCGGCTTTAACCGCTACATCCAAAATGACCCCTCCCATGACCCCAACTTCAGACCCAGCAACCCAGGCGGCGGTAATGTCGGTATTATATACGACCCATTTGGTCTGTATAATTCTCAAGGGCGTTCAGGCTTAGTTGCCGCTACTCGTTCCACACCTCTGGCGTTCCCAGATAACTTAGTTATTTCCGCCGATGAAAAGTATTTGTATGCTGCCTTTGGTGGTAATAACTTTGTCATGGTCTACGACCTACCCAAGTTAAGACAGACAGTTGAAGAATACCTCAACTCGCAAAACGGTGTCGGTAGTTATACCTTAGACCGATTCCCCGTCAACGACCTCAACCACGCCATTGATCTCAGGGCTGACTACAGAATGGGTATCCTGGGCGGTGCTTTCCCCATTTTCTCCATTCCTGACTTAGACCCGAATACACCAGGAGTTCAAAACCCCAACGGGCCGATTATTCCAGGTTATAACCCCCGTGGTTTAGCAGTTCAAAAAGATTTACTAGATTTGTCAATTAGTGTTTCTGGTACTATCGACACCAACACACCGGAATTTGAATGGTTTATTAGTGAACCTAATTTAGAAAGCACCCTGTATGTCAGTACATTTGGGCCAGGTGAAGGCTTATTCCCTGATGATACTAATCCCCCCCACAATAACCGCATCCTCACTTATCAAGTTCTAGGTGGACAGCCAACCAAGTTTAAATTACCGCCAGCATTACAACTAACCGCCGGACAAACCTACTGGTGGGGTGTAGAAGTCAAAGGTAAAGATGGTCGCATTTATCGCCAGTATCAATCCTTCAATACTGCACCGATTGTTGGCAATCCTAACCAATTCTCAGCCGTCACAGTCATTACCCACGGCTTCCAGTTATCTTTGGGTGATAGCATACCAGCGTGGACTAAAGAATTAGCACAATACATTGATAAAGCTGGTGGAGATGGGGCAGTTATGGCTTATAACCGCTTCACCGGAGAATTTGAGACAGTAGACGGACAAACACCGCAACTCGGTAAACCGCTTACCCTGATTATGAACTGGGTGAAAGAATCTGATATCAGTGATTCTGGTTTCTCGGAAGCTGCGGCGGATGCTTTCTTTGCGGCGTTGGTGAAACTGAATCAAAACCAAACACTAGGAACTAAAGACAAAATCTTTACCTCCCCGCTTCATTTTCTTGCTCATAGCCGGGGTACGGTTGTCAACAGTGAGATTATCCAGCGTATTGGGACTTATTTCCCCGATGTCAAGACTATCCAGATGACAACTCTTGACCCCCATGATTTTGTTCAAGATTCTCTGGATGTGCCATTAGGGGATATTCTTCAGGGATTAAGTACAATTACTAAACCCATACCTGTAGTTGGTACAGCCTTATCTTTTATTACAGGTAGTGCTTCTACATGGGCGAAGTTTGTGGGGACAAATCTGGAAACATTATATTATGCAGATTTTAAAGACCCGAATGTTACAGTTTGGAATAATATTCTCTTTGCTGATAACTATTACCAAAAGTTAGCCAGTGAAGCATCGGCTTCTTTAACTGACTTTACTTTAACCCCCAATGGACGGGGAATTGATGGTACAGATGTCAATCGTTTACTGGATGGTTCTACAGCATTTACTCAAGATGACATCAGAATTGCACTGACAATACCATACTTAAACACAACCATCGAGGCTAACTATGGTCTGGGTGGCCCTCATAGCCGTGTGTGGCGGTGGTATGCTGGGACAACTAATTTGCAACTCCAGCAGTTTTCTGCTGATGACCCTGAGTATATTTTCCGTAAAGCCCAAAACGCCATCACTTATCCTGATGATTTTAAAGACTTTAACTTTACACTACCTAACCCTTGGTATGTCTCTAATCCCAGTTCGCCCAGTTTCCCGCCATCTTGGGAAGGTAATGGTATTGGTTGGGCTTATTCAGTCTTAGGTGGTGCAACATATCTGCGTCCTGATTCCGGGTTTGCGGGTGTAGAAGTTACCTTTGATAACAGTGATGATGCTGACCAAGAAAGTGGTAAACCTGCGGTTGCGGATGTATTTAACGGAGATTTTGAGTGGGGGACATTACATTTGCGCGATCGCTTCCCATTCTCCCACGAAATGCCCGGTTGGTCTTTCCACGGCGGAGAAGGCTTTAAAACTGTACTGTTAGACTCTAACATTGACTTAACAGCCGCCTTAGTTTTCCAAACCAATCCCAAAACAATTTTTAAAGGTTTACTAGAAAAAGTTTGGGATAAATTAGCTGAACCAGTCCAAGCACTCATTGATAAAAAAGTCAACGACAAACTGGGAGAATTACCAGAGAAATGGCGCGAACCAGCCACAGAATTAGTTGATATTATCAGCGAAAAAGTCCCCGGCTTAGACAACGTTAAAGAATACGTTTTTGAGCAATTAGAAAGTCTTTGGGAAATGGAACCAAACTACTCTCTGTTAATGGGAGGTCAAAGCATTCTCAAAGCGATTTTTGAAATGGGTTCAACATTATTCACCGGGTCTTTAGGTGAAATTCTCACAGGCGAAAAACAAGAAAGTGTAATTGACAGTCTGGTTAATCTAGAACGCATCACCCATAATCGCCTGTACATTCCCACAACGGCGCAAGCAGTACAGTTTGATATTATTTCGCCTTTGTTAGTTGCTCCCAATTCCAGAGTAAATGTTTACTTCAATGGTGAAGCCGGAGAAATTAAAGAATCTGTGGTACTAACCCCAGCATTCTTTGAAACTAAACGTTATTCAGTTCTTATCCCCGAAAGCTATAAAGGTAAAGTTGGGACAATTAGTTTTGAAGTAGAAAACTTTGAACAAAACTTCTTATTAGAAGACCCTCAAGGCTTTATTAGCCAGATGTTTTTCCTTGATAACATTACATTTGGTCAAGTCTTAGATAATGGTAATACACCGCCGAAGCTGACAATATTATCACCATTAGTAGTTGATGAAGGTGATTCATTAAAATTAACAGGTCAGTTTACCGATCCTGACACTGACCAAACCTGGAATTACTCAATTAACTGGAATGATTCTACCCCCCGTGCTGTTGGTCAAGTGACTGATATTGTTTCCGGTAGTGTAGTCCAAGGTACATTTTCAGGTACACATATCTATGCTGATAACCGTGGTACACATGGTAATGAAGATATCTATGATGTCGGTGTGCGGGTGACAGACAGTAAAGGTGGTGAAGACCTGAAATTTGTCAAGCTGGTAGTGCGTAACGTTGCCCCAACTTTAGCCAATGTGTATGATGAAGTTACTCTGGATGAAGGTCAAGAACTGGATTTAAGTAACTTCTTCAGCTTCACTGACCCTGGTTTTGGTGCTGGAGAAACTTGGACTTATTCGATTAACTGGGGTGATGGCATAGTTAATAATGGTAATGTCACCAATGTTACCCCCGGTTCTATTGGAGTATTATCTCAAGGTGTGTTTGGCGGTAAACATATCTATGGTGATAGCAAACCAGACAACTCCCCATATATCATGACTGTAACTGTCAGAGATGATGACGGTGGAGAAGCGACTAAAACCATAAAAGTCAACGTCCGCAACGTCACCCCAACTTTAACCGCAGTTACCAACCAAACTGTTAATGAAGGTCAATTACTGAATTTAGGTAACTTGGTGTTTACCGACCCCGGTTTTGGTGCAACAGAGAACTGGAGTTATAGTGTTGACTGGGGTGATGGTAAGGTTGATAGTGGTAACGTCACTAATATTATTCCCGGTGCAGCAGGAACAGCTTCTAGAGGTTTCTTCAACCTCCAGCATATCTATGCAGATAACAAAGCTGATAATTCTCCCTACACGGTCACGGTAATTTTAAGTGATGATGATGGTGGTACAAGTACGCAAACATTTAATGTTGATGTCTTGAACGTAGCTCCCACACTCTCTGTTATTCCTGGCTTTAAAGTCAAAGCCAATAACCAATTTACTATTCCTAGTCTTGGTAATTTTACAGACCCAGGTTTTGGCTCTACTGAGTCGTGGAGATATACTATTAATTGGGGTGACAACAGCACACCAATTACCCAAGTAGCTACAGATATTGTTGCTGGTGCTGAAAATATCCTCAGTCGAGGTTCATTGTTTGGTTCTCATGCTTACCAAAATCCTGGTACATATCAAATTGCGGTGACAGTCAGCGATGATGATGGTGGTGTTTCTCAGACTAAATATATTCCTGTTGAAGTAACAGCCGATCAGGATGATAATGTAGAAGACCCAGTAACTAGGGATAACTTACGGGTAACTTACGAAAATGACATCTTTACAGTTAATACCGTCCTCTCTGATCTAATTTCGCCCTTCACAGCCAGAATTAATTGGGGTGATGGTACAGTTGAAACTGTCTCCTTTGGTGCGGGTACACATAATGTCAGTTTCCAACACCGTTATTTAGATGACAACCCCACAACTTCTGCTGAGGATCGCTACACTATCAATATTTATCGAGACTATGGCATTAGCACCAGTTTGGCTTACACTGAAAATATCCTGGTGAGAAATAGAATACCAGTTGTGGATGCTGGTGTTGATCAAACTGTGGTGGTGGGTACACAAGTTAGATTTAATGGTTCTGTCACCGATGCTGGGACTCTGGATACTTTCCCGCTCATTTCCTGGGACTTTGGGGATAACAGTTCTTATGTTTATAAAACTCTGACTCCCCTACATACTTACAATACTCCTGGTGTTTACACAGTTAAATTGCGTGTCGCTGATGATGACAGTGGTTTAGGCGAAGATACCATACAAATTCGTGTAGTTGAATCGCTGCAAAATCAGGGACTAATAGCCAATGTGAATAGTTTAGAAATAGAGAAGTTAGCTTTAAGCTCGGCTTTTGAACCGGAATTAGGACTAAAATCTGCACAGACAATTAGCAGCTTATCGACTCTCAGCAACAATGCAATTATCTTGCAGGAAGGTGATTCTGCTACTACTAGCGTCTCTCAAACTTTGACTATTCCCCAAGGTTCGCAAATTCTGCAATTCCAATTACTGAATGTTAATTTAGGAACATCAACAAATCTCAATCCTGGGGATGCTTTTGAGGTGCGTTTGTTCGATAACAATACAAATCAGCCATTGATTACACTTGATGGACTCAATCAAACTGACGCACTGTTGAACATTCAGCCTGATGGTAGGGTGTATTTTGATGCTGGGGATGGTACGACTTCCGGTAAAGTTAAGATTACTGGGGCAATCAATTCAGGTGATACAATTGCACTGAATACAACGCTAACTGTGAATATTGATGTTAGTGGTATTGCTGCCAATACTGAGGCAAAACTTTACTTTGATTTACTGGGGTTTGGCGATCGCAACGGTTCTGTGACAATTGATAATATCCAATTACTGGACAGAACTAACCTAATACCCGTAGCTGGTGCTGATACTGTCAACACACAAATCAACAGTATCTTAACGGTTCAGCCTAACGAACTGTTGCAAAATGATAATGATCCAAATGGCGATACTTTAAAAATTACCCGTGTCTATAATGCTATCAATGGCACTGTTGAACTAAACTTAGATGGTGCGATCGCCTTCACACCTACCCCAAACTATTACGGTATTGGCAGTTTTGTTTACTTAGTAGAAGATGGTTTTGGTGGTAGCACTCAAGCCAAGGTAACAGTCAATATTAATCAAACGGGTAATAATTCACCCACAGCTAACGATGACACCATTACCACTGATGAAGACACCAGCATCATCATTCCTATCCTCAACAATGACGGAGATGTCGATGGTAATGACACCATTAACTTAAATAGTATCGTCATCGAGACTCAACCCAGCAATGGTAACGTCACAGTTAACAATGATGGGACTGTAACTTACACCCCCAACCCCAACTTTAACGGGACTGACAACTTCACCTACACCGTCAAAGATAACCTTGGTGCAATTTCTCAACCTGCGACTGTCACCGTCACCGTTAACGGTACATCTCTGATAATTACTGATGTTTCAGGTGATACTAACTTAAATGAAGGCGAAATTGGTAACTTCAGTGCTGTAGCTACCAGCGTTAATCATCAACCTCTGACCTATTACTGGGATTTTGGGGATGATACTGAGGTAGTAACTGGGCAAAATATCACCCATAAATTTGCAGACAACGGTAATTACAATGTCACGCTGACTGTTCAAGATGCTCAAGGGCGTTCTATTAGTCAAACTTTAGCAGTTGTGGTGAATAATGTTGCACCGATAGTTACAGCAGGTTCTAACCTGATAGTGAATGCAGGAGTAGCTTTGAAATTTAACGGTAATTTCCAAGACCCCGGTATTAAAGATACCCATACAATTAAATGGGATTTTGGCGATGGTAATACTGCTACTGGCATTTTAAACCCGACTCATACCTATCAAAATCAGGGTGAATACACAGTAACTTTAACTGTTACTGACTCTGATAGTGCTGTAAGTAGCAATACTCTGAAAGTAGAGGTTAACCCTCAACCTCCTTCTCGTCCGATTTATCCATCAGGTGTATTTATTGTTGATGCTACAGGAAAAGTCATCATCGACTTTATAGTTGATTCCGGTAGCTATCAGGGAGAAATGGCTATTTTCAATCTCCAAGGTATGGAAAATTTGGCGGTTGATTCAATTGAATTTATTCGAGAAGCTTCCCGTCGTGCTTTAAGCAATTCTAATTTAGGCTATGTAGTGATTTCTGACCAAAATGAAGGCGCACGCTTTAACGGTGAACTGGGAGAAAGTAACAAAAATGCTGGTAATTATTTAGGAGCTAAAACTTTTAATATGACTCCTGGTAGTCAATTTGTTGTATTTTTAGTTCCTAATGGTACTGTGAGTGAGGTATTTGCTAACCCAGCCATTACTGGAGATAAACGGCCTTTATTCTCAATTCCAGATGCTAACCCTAATAAAGTTGCTTACTTGGGTCAAATGTTAGATAAAACTTTAGACGGTGGGGTGTTTGGATTTGAGGATATCATTCACAACCAAGGTACAGACCGGGATTATAACGATATTATCTTTACAGTTAAGGGTGCAAATACAACGGTGCTAAATTTAGGCTCATTGATTGTACCGCCGAAGGAATGGCGCAATACAGAGTTAGGTAAGGTGTTAATCAATTATGCAAGGTCTATTGCTACTTTTGACGCAACTGCACCTAAGATTGCTGCTAATTTAGTTGAAGATACAGGGATAAATAATGATGGTATTACTTCTAATTCTCATATAGCTGTTTACGTAACTGATGCTAGCAGGATTAGCAGTCTCAAGGCGAGTTTACAAGGTGAAGATAATTTAGTGGAAATCTCATCTAATTTAAAACCTGATGGTAGTTTGTTGTTAAACCGTCAATTGTTAGAAACTATTAAAGGTGGTACATTAGCTGATGGCACATATAATTTAATTCTGCAATCTATTGATGAATTTGGTAATTCTTCTGAGTTGCTGAAACTCAATTTTACATTAGATACTACCTCTGTGGCTATAGCTAATCAGTTAAAATTCAACGGTGCTGTTAATCATGAATTCGACAGTAGAATTGAGTTATTTAATGGTCAAGAATTGTTAGATGAGGTGCAAATTAACAATCACGTTGCTGGAATAGATACTGTGACTTTAGCTGATGGAGTGCAACAAGTCACTGCTAAAATTTCAGATAAAGCAGGAAACGTCAACCCAGAGTCTATGGTGCAGGAATTGACAATTGATACAGTTGCACCTAATTTAAATATTAGTAGTCCAGCCGATGGCGATCGCTTGACTCCCGGCGCAAGATTAACCGGAACTGTTCACAGCACAGCTTCACCAATTACCAGTCTCACCTATCGCTTTAATGATTTACCTGCCAAAGACATCATTATTCATAATGGACAGTTTGATCAACAGCTAGAGTTACCTCAAGAGTTACCTCATGGGAATATTTCTGCTCAAAGTCTCACAATTACGGCTCAGGATTTGGCTGGTAATGTGAGCGTGTCAACTATCAATGTTTACATTGATGTTAGAATAAGTAACATACATGGAGAATAGGGAACTCGAATCCCTGGCCTCTGCGGTGCGATCGCAGCGCTCTACCAACTGAGCTAATTCCCCAGACAGTGGGCGTTAACTCAACGCTTCACTACTGTACTTTATTTTAACATTCACTTATACTAGATTGGACTGGTTTACCAGAAAAAACTTGTTGAACTCGTTCTAGTTCTAATTCCGTCAAATAATCAACAGTCCAGTTACAGCAACGCTGAAGCATCTGAAACGGGTAGGTGTTGGCTACACCTAAGACTTGCATCTGTGCGTGTTTTGCAGCTTGGATACCTGCGGGGGTATCTTCTATCGCCAAGCATTCCTGTGGTTGCAGATTTAAGTCAGGATACTCTTGATTGAGACGTGCGACTGCTAATAAATAACCGTCTGGCTGGGGTTTGCTGGTGGTGATGTCATCCCCGGCGACGATAATAGGAAAATGTTCTGTTAGCTTGGCTCGTTCTAATACCAGTTCAATTTCTTTATGCAGCGCACCACTAACTATCGCTAGTTTGAGATGTTGGGAACGCGCTTGATATATCAAGTCTTCCACACCTGGATAGATAGGAAGTTGTTCTAGCTTATCGAGTTCCAGCACATAGGCTTTTGCTTTGCGGTGGAGTAACTGGGTTAAGTATTCTTCAGTGACTACTCTACCACGACTCGTGAGCAATTCTTGAAAACAAGCGCGATCGCTGCGTCCTAATGAACCTTGACGCTCTTTCGGTTTTTGCGGTTGCAAATTTTCTTGAATCAGAATTTCATCTATCAATTGTAGGTGGATGCGCTCGTCGTTGATGATTACGCCATTAAAATCAAACAGAATAGCCTTTAAACTCATGCCTCTATGCCAAAAACTGGAGACTCTATACCCTCCAAATTATTATTATCCATTGTAGGTATATATTGTCTGACTTTTACTTAATTCCTGGCATCTGTTATGGGGAAGGCTTTGACACCGCAACTTTATCCATCAATTACCCTGAAGGGACTTCCAAATCAACAACATCCAAAATGTAGGGTGCGTCAGTACGAGAAACCCTGGCCATAACAAGAAAATATTCATCCTGACGCACCCTACTAACAGTCAATTTGGATAATTTATTTTTTGGTGTTCCCTAACTACCAACCGATGAGGTTGACACTCAACTTTTATTATACTACATTTGTAGTATGCGTGAATCAGTCACATAAGTTGACAATTAGAGAGACGCGATAAATAGCCGTCTCTACAAATCACAATGATTCTTTCCTATTCAATATAAAATTATGCCCTACGACAAGTTAGAAATTAAGACAGCATCACCCGTTTTATCTTGGGCAAATCACCCATTGGGTTCAGAAGAAACCAAGATGGCTAAAAATGTAGCATCGCTACCTTTTGTATTTAAACACGTAGCATTGATGCCAGATGTTCACTTAGGCAAAGGTGCTTTAGTTGGTTCTGTGATTGCTACAAAAGAAGCCATTATTCCTGCGGCTGTCGGCGTGGATATTGGTTGTGGTATGTGCGCCATCAAAACACCATTTACTGGTGAACAATTAGAAGGGAAGCTAAAGAAAATCCGTCTCGATATTGAGGCAGCAATTCCTACGGGTTTTAACGAAAATAAAGAGGTTGAAAAATCTGCTGCTAATTGGCAACGTTGGCGAGATTTTAACGACTTGCATCGTGGCGTGCAAGATTTACAAACTAAAGCAATGAAACAAATGGGTTCTCTTGGCGGGGGTAAAAGATTGCCCCTTACTGTAGTAATGCAGTAATCAAAACTCGTCCAAATCGGTGAAGGCTGAGATTGCTAATACCGAGGGAAGCGGTAAAACGCCCCGTAGAGAGCAGAGGGACTTGGGCATCCTAAATAATTGAGGATGAAGGTGTGCTCCGAACTATACCGAACAGGAAGGTATAGAATCAAGCAGAAATGACTTGATCGATTGCGACTTTCAGATATGATATTGTGGTTTCATGGAATCCACTAATATCACTCTCGAAAACCCCTATTATGCCTACTTGTTTGGCTTCATCCAAACTGATGGTCATCTATACAATAGCACTCGCGATCGCGGTCGCTTAAGTATAGAGATTAACAAACAAGATGAACACATACTTTGGGCTTTCAAAAATCTCATCCCGTTTAACTCCTCAATTACTGAACGTGTACGTACAACTAACTTTAGTAGCGATAATAAATCAGTTATTTGGAGAGTTTATGACAAGCGGTTGAGAGATTATCTTGAATTATGGGGTTTACCGAATGGGCGGAAATCACAGTTAATAAAACTGCCTAGTTGTCGCTTCTCCAAAGTTGATTACTTTCGAGGACTGATAGATGGGGATGGTTCTTTAGGGCTGACTTCAAAAGGATTTCCTTTTTTATCTCTGGTTACATCTAGCTCACATATTGCTATTGGGTACATAGAATTTATTAACCAGATGACAGGCCAAGTAAAGACATCTACTAGAAACACTAGAGATAGGGTTTATAACATAGTGGTTTACAAGGAAGATGCTCAGACATTAGCCAGACACTTATACTATGATAATTGTCTAGCTTTATCTAGAAAAATCATCAAAACTAGAGAAGTGCTAAGTTGGAGCCGTCCTACTGAAATGAAAAGGGTGAAAAATAGAAAGTTATGGACACCCGAAGAAGATCAGTTTATTACTACCCATTCGATTGAGTGTTCAATGAAAGTGCTTGGCAGAAGTCGAAATAGTGTAGAACTGAGACTATGGAGACTAAATAAATTAAGCCAGCAATCAGTAACAAATTGAATCACTTCATTGAAGTGTGCCTAGATACAGAGAACCAAGTTTGGCTGATGTTACATTCTGGTTCACGTAACATCGGTAATAATCTCGCTCAATGCCATATTAATACAGCAAAGGAATTAGCTAAGATGGCAGGAAATAATTTACCTGACCCAGATTTAGCTTCTTTTATCGCTGGTACTCCCGAATTCCAAGCATACTGGCATGATTTACAATGGGCGCAAGATTACGCGCGTTTTAACCGTGATGTGATGATGGCACGTTTCAAACGCATCATTGAAAAACATCTAGCCGGAGGAAAAGCAACTAAACCTTTATTGCAGGTAAATTGTCATCATAACTACGCCGAAAAAGAAGTACATTTTGGCGAAGATGTGTATGTGACTCGTAAAGGTGCTGTCCGCGCCCAAGCAGAAGATTATGGAATTATCCCTGGTTCAATGGGAGCAAAATCTTTCATTGTCAAAGGGAAAGGTAATGTTCATAGCTTTTGTTCTTGCTCTCATGGTGCGGGTCGTTTATTGTCAAGAAATAAAGCTAAAAATGTCTACACACTTGATGATTTAATTGAGCAAACTAAGGGGGTAGAATGTCGCAAAGATAAGGGTGTTTTAGATGAAATTCCTGGGGCTTACAAGCCTATAGATGAAGTAATGGCAAATCAATCTGATTTGGTGGAAGTTGTAGCCACACTCAAACAAGTTGTTTGTGTAAAAGGTTGATATTAAGGTTTGTAGTGAGCGGCTCTAGCCCTCATTTTTGAGTGAGTAAGGACTGAAGTCCTTACTACAAACTATTTAAGGTACTTCAATCGGAATTAGGGCATTTTCCGGTAAGTATTTTTTGTAGCATCCTTCATCAGCTAGGACTAAAACCAAGCGTAAGGGATAATCGGGCGGTACTTGTAAATCTGCCCAAGGTATTGCTAATTCTAAACAAGTTTCTAAAGCAACTTGAGCGCGACTGCTGCGGGGATGCCATTGATAATGTTCTCCGGCTTCCCGAAATTGAATTGAGTGGGTGAGTAAGTTAATTTCTAAATGGTGGTGGTACAAATAATTTAGGGGTGCTATGTCTGGTACTTCTGCCAAAGGTATGGGGCTGTTGTGCATGGTTCTATCGGGATAGAACCAGAGTAAATTTAACTCTGTTGGTAAATCTTGCCCTGGTTTAATGCCACTTTTAAAGTCTAAGCGCAAGTAGAAGTTAAGGTGATCAACTCCATACCACAAACGCTGAATTGCGCTGCTAACGTGCATTGTTCCCCGTGCGCCGCCAATTTCTATGCGTCCGGCTTTGTTCCAGTCTTGTTCGTCACCTCTACCATCAATGATAGGATGAATGAAACTTTCTGGCGAATGATCAGCCCGTGCTTCGTGAACCTCCACGGCTTGTCTGAGATATGGGGGTATAGGTTCATTTAACGCCTGATAGATACCACACAGATGTTCACGGAATAATTGATCAAAGATGGCATCGTGATTAGAAGAATGTCCTTCGCCAAACCACCAAAACCAGTCCGAACCTTCGGCAGCATATAAGGCTTCCCAGGCTTCGGGGTTATTTTCTTCTGTGGCTTCTGGGTGGCTGGCTAGCATTTCCCTGGCTTGGGTGAGGTAGTCCCAGGCGCGGTTTTTGGCGGGATCGCCTATCCAGGTGGTGAAGCTGCCATCTACCCAAGAACCGCTATGTAGTTGTTCTCCGGGGATGGTGGTTGTGGCTGGGAATTTTTCTAGGAATTCGGAGACGGTGACAAGTTTGATGTTGGGTTCGTTGCTTAAGGTTTGATATAAAGTTTCTAGGAAGGGTTTACCGTCTTGGGGGTAAAATTCCCAACAGTTTTCACCGTCTAAGGCGATGGTAACTAACCAAGGTTGTTCACTGGGACGTTCTCTTTGTTTTCTGGCGATCGCTTGCAAATGTCCCACTAAGTCCGCCGCCGCTTGTTTGGCTGGCATTGCGCTGTATGTAAAGCCAATTAAATCTGATAATCTATGATCACGGAAGACTATAGCTAAATCTCCGGCTGGGGTTGTCAAACGGTAAGGCTTATACAACAGTTCGGGTTCTTGGACATTTCCCGCCCCATCCCGGTGAAAAAAGTGTTTTAATGTCCAGCCCAAGACGGCTTCATCGGAACAAATCCAATTAAAACCTTGTTTAACAATATACGGTAAAATTGCGGGACTTACTGACTGTTCAGAAGGCCATAAACCTCTGGGTTCTTGTCCAAAGCGTTCTTTATATAGTTCCCAAGCTTTATGCAGGTGGCGAGGAATATCTTCAGCCCACTGAAAGCGATGCTCTGGTAATGTCATATTTGGCACTGCCACACGCCCAGAGTTAGTATCAGCTAGCAAGGGCAAAATTGGGTGTGTGTAGGGTGTAGTGGTAACTTCCAACTGCCCGGAGGCTTGCATTTTGCGGTGTTGGGGGATGATGCGGCTGAGGATGTCGCGCTGTTTGGAATAAATACGCTGGCGATCGCTTAATGTAAAATTACGTCCCTGCTTTAACCAAGCTGCAATTTCTGGGTCATCCCAAAACAGGGGATCTATCCACGCTAAATTATGCCACGCTAATAAATCGCCATACTCAGCCAAATCCCAATTCGCCAAACACCAAGCTGCTCCTTTTTCCTGCCTTTGAAAATACAACTCGGCGTAGCGGGGATGGGGATCGATTAACGTATGGTGATTAGCATCAAAAAAATGTTGGATAATAAATTCTTTTTGTTCGTGAGTCAGCTGTTCTGTAGGTGTCAAGCTGGCTTTCAGGTAAGGATCAAAAGCAGTACCGGCAATATAATCTTCAAGTTGCAAAATTAAAGATGGTACTAAATTCACCGTTTGGTGTAATTTCGGGTACTTTTCTAAAATCAACACCAAATCCAAATAATCTTTTGTGCCATGTAAGCGCACCCAAGGCAAACGATATTGCTGACTTGAAGACGCTGCCATCCCCTTGCCAGGAGATTTATACAACGGCTGATGTTGATGCCATATAAAGGCTACATAAAGTGGATGAGACATAGAATGTGATTGCGAATTGGGCATGGGGCATCGATGCACAGGGCATGGGGCATCGGGCATGGGGGAGGCAGTACGGTCTTGGGGTCTCCCCAAGTGGAGCAACTGCCGTCATGGGGCATCAATGCACAGGGCATGGGATTTTTCCCCTCTGCTCCCCTACTCCGAAAGCTCCCCTGCTTCTTCCTAGTCCCCAGTCCCCAGTCAAGAGTCCCTTACATTATTTGCTCAACTTCGGCAATTTCGGGAATCATTTCTCGCAGACGGCGTTCAATGCCCATTCTCAAGGTCATGGTGGAACTGGGGCAAGAACCACAAGCACCTTGTAACCGCAGTTTCACAATCGGCCCATCGATGTCTACAAGTTCCACGTTGCCACCATCGGATATTAGATAAGGACGCATTTCATCTAAGACTGTTTCAACGTTTTGAGGTGTTAATTCCATCGTGTGATACCCAGTAAGTTAACAATGGTTATGGAAATGTGAGTTGTGGTAGTGCTAAAGTCTACTACAAACACATTATCCGAAATGTTCTTTTTTTGGCTGAATAAATCGATCCTAGATCAGATTGTCATTAGTCATTGGTCATTAGTCATTAGTCGTTGGTCATTAGTCATTAGTCATTGGTAAAAGTTCATCTCCCCAGTCCCCAGTCCCCAGTCCCCAGTCCCCAATCCCCAATCCCTTGATACACTGGAATAAACCCCAAAACTTTGCCTATGGTAGCCCAAATCAATCAACTGAATATTTCTTGGGAACCATTGCCCGATGATTTTCAGCTAGAGGATGAACCAGTGGAAAATACAGGGCAGCCTATTTTGGCGGGTGCTTTGCGTGAAAGCCTAGAAATTAGTGGTTTTATCCAACCGCAAATGTTGATTGCTAGTAATTTTGCTGTTTGTGCTACAGTCAACGGACAGTTTATTGCTAAAGCTCCTGATTGGGTGTATGTTCCCTGTGTAAAAGAAATTGTAGGCGATCGCAAAAGTTACACGCCCAATTTAGAAGGCGATATCCCGGCGGTTGTCATGGAGTTTTTATCTGGTACTGAGGGGGAAGAATATTCTTTTAAGCGCACCTACCCGCCTGGAAAATGGTTTTTCTACGAGCAAGTTTTACAAGTCCCTATTTACGTGATTTTTGACCCTAATGGCGGTTTACTGGAATTTTACCACCTGGAAAACGGACGCTATGAGTTAAAGCAACCTGATGAAAATGGCCGTCATTGGCTGGCAACGATGGGTTTATTTCTGGGGACTTGGTACGGCACAAAAGAAGGCAGAACAGGTTACTGGTTGCGGTGGTGGGATGAATCTGGTAATTTGTTACTGTGGGCGGTGGAACAGATTGAACAAGAACGCCAACGTGCTGAACAAGAACGCCAGCAAAAAGAAAGGTTGATTGCCTATTTACAAACTCAAGGCATTGACCCGAATAATTTACCCGGCAACCTTTAACAAATACTATCGCTGTCACTGTCAGTAGATGACAGCATAACTGGTTGTTGATAGAGGGGGACTGTGAATGTTACTGTCGAACCCAGTCCTTCACCGAGACTGTAAAAATGTACTTCTCCACCCATAGTCTCGATTAATTTTTGGGATATTGCCAGTCCCAAACCTGTACCACCGTACTGACGGGTGCGAGAGCCATCTACTTGGGAGAATAGTTGAAATAGTTTGTCTTGTTTATCGAGAGACACACCAATCCCAGTGTCGGCTACTCTGACTCTCACCATACCAGGAAACTGCTGTTCTGGCAATTTACCTTTTTGGAGGACGATATCGGCACTGATGGTAATACCGCCTTCGTGGGTGAATTTGATGGCATTTCCGGTTAAATTCAACATGACTTGTAACAGCCGTTGGTAGTTGCCTTGAACAATGATGTCATCGGAGGTAGGCGGTAATTGCATCCGAAAACTGAGGTTTTTGGCTTCGGCTTGGGGACGCATGAAGTTTTCCACATCACAGAAGAGTTCGTCTAACTTGACTGGAGCGCAAACTAGCTCCATTTTGCCGGCTTCTATTTTGGCGATATCTAAGATGTCGTTAATAATATTCAGCAGGTGTAAAGATAGGTGGTGGGCTTCTTCTAAAAACTGATTTCTTTCTTCGGCATCGTCTGCCATGCCTTCTAAAATCAGCTTTAAAAAGCCAATCATGCCGTTGAGGGGGGTACGAATTTCATGGGAGACGTTAGCGAGAAACTCACTTTTGAGGCGGGAGGCTTCTTCGGCTTTTTGTCTGGCAACTTCTAGCTCTTTGTATAAGGTAGCATGAGCGATCGCTGTGCCTAACTGATCGGCTACTTCTTTGGCTAATTCTAATTCTGCATCTGTGAGTGGACAGCATTCTGAGCGTAAATTCAGCGCAATCAAGCCATTAGCTTGGTCTTGATAGCAGGTAGCCACTACTAACATCTTATTATGCTTACTGAGGCTATACCCTGGAATTTCCATGACAATTGGTTCCAAGGTAGCTAACGCCTGTGCAAAGGCTGGCTCAGTATTCACATCTATTTCTGTACCCACCAGAGAAGGCAGTTCTGGTTGATGATACTCTGCTATTACCCGCACTTTTGAGCTAGCGGGCTGGTAAGGGCAAATAATACACCGTTCTAGCCGTAATGCTTTGCCTAGACTATCAACTGTTTGCTGCCAAATTACATCTAAATCTAGTGTCCGGCGAATATTTCTGGTAAGTTTATTGACTATTCTTTGGTGTTCCTGCGATCGCAAAGCTAAGTCTATCTGTGTAGACGTATGAATTGCTACGTTTACTTCTTGGTTATTCACTTTCAGTTGTAATAACCTACCTGTCACCAAGACTGCACTAGCTGTAGTTCCCAAGGGCGGGATAATCGGACAAATTGCCAGCTCCAACTCGAATAGATTTTGTTCACAATTAAACCAACATTGACACCTTTCGGGAACCAAGTTAGTCAACACCCGATGCAATATCTCCATGTAGGAAGCTTTATCCACTGGTACAAAAGCTTTCTGTTCGTTGCATTGTGTGACTATTGTGTTCGGTTTAAATCCCAACAGCTCACTTTTTTGCCAATAAAACGACAGGTAACGCCCAGCCCCATCCTGCGTATATACCAACTCAGCACCGAGGGCTGGTAATAGCCCATCACCCTGATGATGTAACGATTCCAGATTTTGAGTAAATATGTTTGGCAATTGGGAGTTGGCAGTAATAATCATTAATCGAGTTGGATAGACAAATGGCAACTCAAAACAGTTTTACTAAAGCTAGGCAAAGCTTCGCATTAAATATTACAGCTTTTACGTATTTATTTTTACGTATTTTAGCCGTTCTGGAATCTCAGATTGACAAACTTTACATTTTTCAGCTTTATTCTTTACAGCCTATTAATGAAAGGTCAATCATTCCATTCTCCCCTAGGTGGAATTGGCATCCTATGGGGGGTGCGTGTCAATTCATCATCTCTGAGAATCTCACCTCGTAACCATTGCCGAATCGCTACCTCAATGACTTTACTAGGATTATCGGTCAGGTGCTGAATTTGCTCCAGTAAATCCGAGTCCAGATGGATAGAGATTTCTACCTTATCGGTGGGCATTGATTCCGCATCGGTAGCTCGTTCTTTCATATTCATAGGTTTATCTACTCAAAAACGCTCTGGTAACACGCTTTGTCAAGCAGTTATCTTTACTGTTAGGGCTGTTTACTGACAAATGAGAAGAGTGGATATTTAGATATTTCCCCAAAATCTCATCAAATTAACAGCATCAGCTGGCAAGTGTGGATGTTCATCAAACTTTCTAGACATGAATCTAGAAGTTTTCTCAGTAAATTAGAACATCAGGACAATTACGGGTGTAAACCGCCCTGATATCTACACTATGTACTGATATATCTTTATTGTACGCTTCAGGTCGATGAATACTAGCAGAGAAAAATGGACTTTATAGAGATTCTTAAAAAGTCCCTCTGTAATCTTTAAGAAGGGGATTGGGGATTGGGGATTGGGGACTGGAAGGGATTGGGGATTGGAAGGGATTGGGGACTGGAAGGGATTGGGGATTGGAAGGGACTGGGGATTGGAAGGGATTGGGGATTGGAAGGGACTGGGGAGATGAACTTTTACCAATGACCAATGACCAATGACCAATGACCAATGACCAATGACTAATGACCAATGACCAATGACTAATGACTAATGACTAATGACTAGCAGCATCTTTGCTAAGAAAGCATTAAAATACATTAAGTAAATTGCTTTTAACCTTGGTTGCTGCTTCAGCAAGAATTTGTATATGACTGACGTTCCCGCAGTTCGCATTCGCAATTTTTGTATTATTGCCCACATTGACCACGGGAAATCCACCCTTGCCGATCGCCTCCTACAAGCCACGGGGACTGTTGAAAACCGGCAAATGAAGGAACAGTTTCTCGACAACATGGATCTGGAACGGGAGCGCGGCATTACAATTAAGCTGCAAGCTGCCCGCATGAACTATCAAGCTAAAGATGGTCAGCAGTATGTGTTGAACCTGATTGATACACCAGGTCATGTTGACTTCTCTTATGAAGTGTCACGCAGTTTGGCGGCTTGTGAGGGGGCTTTGTTGGTGGTTGATGCTTCTCAAGGTGTAGAAGCACAAACTCTGGCTAATGTCTACTTAGCCCTAGAACATAATTTAGAGATTATCCCTGTTCTCAATAAAATTGACTTACCTGGGGCTGAACCTGACCGGGTAATCAGCGAAATTGAAGAAATTATCGGTCTTGATTGCAGTGGCGCGATTTTAGCTTCTGCCAAAGAAGGAATCGGGATTGATGAAATTCTGGAAGCGATTGTAGAACGCATCCCACCCGCACCGGATACTGTAGATGAACGTTTACGGGCGTTAATCTTTGATAGTTATTATGATGCCTATCGGGGTGTAATCGTCTATTTCCGGGTGATGGATGGTCGGTTGAAAAAAGGCGATCGCATCTATCTTATGGCTTCCGGTAAGGAATACGAAATCGATGAGTTGGGTGTTCTCTCCCCCAACCAAAAGCAAGTCGATGAACTCCACGCTGGGGAAGTGGGTTATTTAGCCGCCGCTATTAAAGCTGTAGCTGATGCGCGGGTGGGTGATACCATTACTCTGTCTAACGCTAAAGCCTCAACACCTTTACCCGGTTATACAGAAGCCAACCCGATGGTATTCTGTGGAATGTTCCCCATTGATGCTGATCAATTTGAAGACTTGCGGGAAGCTTTAGAAAAACTGCGGCTGAATGATGCGGCGTTACATTATGAACCCGAAACTTCCAGCGCGATGGGTTTCGGTTTCCGGTGTGGTTTCTTAGGCTTGCTGCACATGGAAATTGTGCAGGAACGTCTAGAACGAGAATACGACTTGGATTTAATTATTACAGCCCCATCTGTGGTTTATAAGGTAATCACTAACAAGGGTGAAGAACTGTATATTGATAATCCCAGCCATTTACCACCTCCCAACGACCGCGAACGCATCGAAGAACCCTATGTGCAAGTAGAAATGATTACACCGGAAACGTTTGTGGGGACGTTGATGGAGTTGTCGCAAAATCGCCGGGGTGTGTTCAAAGATATGAAATATCTCACCCAAGGACGCACCACCTTAACTTATGAGTTACCTTTGGCGGAAGTTGTTACCGACTTTTTTGATCAAATGAAATCGCGATCGCGCGGTTATGCTAGTATGGAATATCATCTCATCGGTTATCGTGAGAATCCCCTGGTGAAATTGGATATCATGATTAACGGTGATCCCGTCGATTCCTTAGCAATGATTGTTCACCGTGATAAAGCTTACGGTGTAGGTCGGTCAATGGCGGAAAAACTTAAAGAATTAATTCCCCGTCACCAATTTAAAGTCCCCATTCAAGCGTCAATTGGTAGTAAAGTCATCGCCAGTGAACACATTCCCGCTTTGCGGAAAGATGTACTCGCCAAATGCTACGGTGGTGACATCAGCCGCAAGAAGAAACTGTTACAAAAACAAGCTAAAGGTAAAAAGCGGATGAAATCAGTCGGTACAGTCGATGTACCCCAAGAAGCTTTCATGGCTGTGTTACGTTTAGACCAAAGCTAATCCATAATCAAGATACCCAAAACCCTAAAAGACGTTGCAACCCAACGTCTTTTAATTTTGAAGTTTATCTTCCTGTAGAGACGTTGTATGCAACGTCTCTACATTTCTTAATTAACCGAAAACTGCTATAACTTTTGAATTTTGTAGGCTTGCCTTCCCGTAGGGTATTTTGAATTTTGAATTCCCCAACGGGGTGGGGGGTAAGAGACTACATTCCACCTGAGTGGGGATCAGTTACGCTGATAAGTTTCATATAGATTTGCTGATTAACTGATTCTTGATAATTTTTGATCAGCTTTTTCCAAAAACGAGAAAAACATCAGAAAATTTTAGTAAATCTACCTACGGTAATAACCACTCTCAGAAATTTAAAGTTTTATAAAGTAAATGCGCTTTTAGGTAACACAGTCTTAGAAGCTAGGATACCTACCATTTAGAGATTTGTGAATTTTGAATTGCTGAAAACATTGGGGAGTCTAGTTCATGAAGATACTGGTACTAAGTTGGGAGTTTCCACCGAGAATAGTTGGCGGTATCGCGCGTCATGTGGCTGAGTTGTACCCCGAATTAGTCAAACTAGGCCATGAAATTCATTTGATTACGGTAGAAGTTGGTAATGCTTCGATGTATGAGGTGGTGGAGGGGATTAAAATACATCGAGTTCCAGTTTCCCATAGTAATGACTTTTTTCACTGGGTGGTGAATTTGAATCAGAGTATGGGACATCACGGGGGTAAGTTAATTGTAGAGGAAGGGCCGTTTGATATTATCCATGCTCATGATTGGCTAGTTGGGGATGCGGCGATCGCTCTCAAGCATACCTTTAAAATTCCCCTGATTGCTACCATCCACGCTACAGAATACGGACGTTACAACGGCATTCACAACGATATTCAAAATTATATTCACGGTAAGGAAAGCTTACTGGCTTACGATGCCTGGCGAATTATCGTCTGTACCAATTATATGCGCCAAGAGGTAGCGCGGGTTTTAGCTAGTCCTGGGGATAAAATTGATGTGATTCATAACGGTATCCGCCCGGAAAAGAAAAAACATCACGAAGATTTCCACGCCCAAGATTTTCGCCGTCAATTCGCCGCCGACCATGAGAAAATAGTCTATTACGTGGGACGGATGACTTACGAAAAGGGTGTATCAGTGTTAATGAATGCTGCACCCAAAGTGTTGTGGGAAATGGGGGGTTACGTCAAGTTTGTGATTGTTGGCGGAGGTAACACAGATAATCTCAAACGTCAAGCCTGGGATTTGGGAATTTGGGATAAATGCTATTTTACAGGCTTCATGTCAGACGAATATTTAGATAAATTTCAAACTGTGGCTGATTGTGCGGTGTTTCCGAGCCTTTACGAACCCTTTGGAATTGTAGCTTTAGAAAGCTTCGCCTCACGAGTTCCCGTAGTCGTGTCAGATACAGGCGGTTTCCCAGAGGTAGTGCAGCATACTAAGACTGGTATAGTTACCTGGGTGAATAATCCTGATTCTTTGGCGTGGGGAATTTTGGAAGTTTTAAAAAATCCTGGTTATCGTCAATGGTTGATTGATAATGCTTATGAGGATTTAGGGATACGCTTTAGCTGGCCGAAATTAGCCGCACAAACTGATGCTGTTTATCAAAGAGTAGTGCAGGAGCGATCGCAGGTAGAATGGTAAAAAAACGCGGAGTAAGGCTGAGGTTTTCGCAGAGTTACGCAGAGAGTTAATAGTTACTCTCAGTTTTTTGCCGTTAAAAAACAGTACAATCCCTGTACGCTGGGAATTTTGCCCTTGGGAGTGCGACATTAAGCAATAGTTGCAGTTTGCTCCAGAAGATTAGTATGACAAGGGCATTCCCAAGTATAGCAAGGTTCTTGAAAACAGCAAGGGCTATGCTGTTGAGGGTGATTACCCGTCTTACAGCATACCTGAGATCCAACTTCGATAGCAAGACTGCTGAGATTCTGCCGTCATTACCCGCATTAGCTGGGCCTGTTCTCAACTTGGGTGGCGGTGGGCCTGATGTGGAATCAGCTATCCAGTGGATGATTAACCAAGTCAGAGGCGGTACTCACTCTGTGGAGAAAATTAATGTTGTGGTTCTCCGCGCCAATGGTGGTGATGACTATAATCACCTGATTTATGATATGAAGGGGGTTAACTCTGTCGCTACCTTGATAGTGAGCGATCGCCACAATGCCAACAGAGATGATATTGTGCATAAAATCCTCAATGCTGGTGTAGTCTTTTTTGCAGGTGGCGACCAATGTCAATACATCCGCAATTGGAAAAATACCCGACTGGAAGCGGCTGTATTGTCAGTTTATCGCAAAGGTGGCGGCATTGGTGGCACGAGCGCAGGGGCAATGATTCTCAGTGATTATATTTACGATGCTTGTGCTTGTGAAGACCCGATTGAAACTAAGGATGCTTTAGATGATCCTTATGAGAATATTTCCTTTACCTACAACTTTTTTCAATGGCCGCATTTGCGGGGTACTATCATTGATACGCATTTTGACACTCGCAAACGCATGGGGCGAATTATGGCCTTTATTGCCCGACAAATTCAAGACGGTGTTTGTCAAACTGCTTTAGGTATTGCGATTAGTGAAGAAACATCAATAGTTGTCGATAAATATGGTATTGCCAAAGTCATGGGGAGAAATGCGGCGTATTTGGTTTTAGGAGATCATCCGCCAGAAGTCTGCAAACCCGGAACCCCATTGACTTATTACGACTACAAAATTTGGCGTTTTCCCAGTGGTGATACTTTCGATTTAAATAATCTACCCACTAGGGGTTATTATTTCCGCAGCGTCAAGCGGGGTAGGTTTGATTATGATCCTTATTGATTGCTGAGATGATGTTTTTCCAATCAATCAGCATAATAAAAACCCCTCTCCAAACCTCTCCCCTACAAGGAGAGAGGCTTTTTTACACCCCCATTCCCTTGTAGGGAAGGGGGGCTGGGGGGGTTAGGTTTGAGAGACTTTGCTGTTAATAACAATACTTTTTCAACATACTCTAATAGGGATTATTGTTAATTTCAACAAGATAGGAAATAAGTTAGTTTGGAAATTCTGTTTATCGTTTCAATCCCTGATAGGGATTATTGTTAATTTCAACGAGGGCTACGATTGGGACGGGCGAAATCTTATAAGTTTCAATCCCTGATAGGGATTATTGTTAATTTCAACGCGAAGAATATAAAGCCAATAGAGGCATTAATTTCAGGTTTCAATCCCTGATAGGGATTATTGTTAATTTCAACCATTTTATCCGTGCATCCTACTATCCGAGTAGGCGTTTCAATCCCTGATAGGGATTATTGTTAATTTCAACGTAAACAAAAAGGCTGCCTGTACAAATACCTTGAAGTTTCAATCCCTGATAGGGATTATTGTTAATTTCAACTCCGATTTGGAAAATACTAGCTCACATCCAAATTCGTTTCAATCCCTGATAGGGATTATTGTTAATTTCAACTTCAGGATTTTAAGGAGAGACACCCTCACCTAGCAGTTTCAATCCCTGATAGGGATTATTGTTAATTTCAACATCGCCCGCACCGTAAGGGCTAGCGATGAATCCGTGTTTCAATCCCTGATAGGGATTATTGTTAATTTCAACAAGTGAAGAGAGAGGCGATCGCTAGTGGTGCGATGTTTCAATCCCTGATAGGGATTATTGTTAATTTCAACCGTTCCGGCAACGTTCCTGGGATTTTTTGTTTGGGTTTCAATCCCTGATAGGGATTATTGTTAATTTCAACACGGTTGAGTCAAAGCAGCCGCAAGGGTAAACAGTCAAGTCATGTTTCAATCCCTGATAGGGATTATTGTTAATTTCAACAATGAACTAGAGTCTATTAAGAATCATAGTATTCGTTTCAATCCCTGATAGGGATTATTGTTAATTTCAACCCCAAGTTAATGGCTGTATTTCGAGGTATACGCGTTTCAATCCCTGATAGGGATTATTGTTAATTTCAACATAGATGATCACGTTTCCGTGCGTGGGTTGTTTTTGTTTCAATCCCTGATAGGGATTATTGTTAATTTCAACCTTGGTCGTACAAGTTTTCCCAGATATCGATGGGACAGAAGTTTCAATCCCTGATAGGGATTATTGTTAATTTCAACCAATTCATTATTCGCTAGGAGTCTTGCTGGAGACGTTTCAATCCCTGATAGGGATTATTGTTAATTTCAACCTGAAACTACCATTTACACAGCTTGGTAAGGTTTGAGTTGGCGTTTCAATCCCTGATAGGGATTATTGTTAATTTCAACGGTAAACTTATCGGTAAATCTATCATTTTGCCAAAAAGTTGTTTCAATCCCTGATAGGGATTATTGTTAATTTCAACTTTACTGATGTACGATTATCAGCGTATAGTGCTAGTTTCAATCCCTGATAGGGATTATTGTTAATTTCAACCTCATAGACCTTACAGGCAATTGCTACTATCACGGGTTTCAATCCCTGATAGGGATTATTGTTAATTTCAACACTATATCTATCCCTAAGGCATTGATTACAATGCCTTCCCAGTTTCAATCCCTGATAGGGATTATTGTTAATTTCAACTTGAGTTCTGTATTCCAGAGATGGGATTAAATCTGTTTCAATCCCTGATAGGGATTATTGTTAATTTCAACATTACGCGGGTAATTCCACTGCGACTATAAATCCTGTTTCAATCCCTGATAGGGATTATTGTTAATTTCAACTCGATGATGTATCTTCCGTCCTTCCATCCACAGGTGTTTCAATCCCTGATAGGGATTATTGTTAATTTCAACTGGTGTAACCGGGATGGTTCTGGCGAATGTTTCGTTTCAATCCCTGATAGGGATTATTGTTAATTTCAACTTGGATTAGAGTTTTTTACACAACAAAAGAAGTATCTGCGGTTTCAATCCCTGATAGGGATTATTGTTAATTTCAACTGCGGCAGCCCGAAAGCTAATGTATATGAGGTTTTCAAGGTTCAGATTCGCGGATGGGTCTATCATAACACGAGAAAATGTCAGTTGATTTGACTAAAATAGCTGAAACCCTTACTGGGTAAGGTGCGCGGATGGTTTCAAATTAATTTTTCTGCAAAAGCCTATGGTGTAAGGGATACAGCGATTTTTGCTGAGGAGCGATTTTCAACACCTACCCATCCGCGCATCAGGTAAGGAAAATGGTCAAAGGGGAGCGATCGCTAACTCACTGTAATTGATTGTAAACTCTCAATGGTGGCGATCGCGTGTTTGGCGACTAAATCAATTTCGGCTTGTGTATTAAACCGTCCTATGCCAAACCGAATAGAAGCATAAGCTAATTTTTCTGAGTGTCCCAAAGCTGTTAGTACATGAGAAGGTGCTGTTTTAGTTGATGAACAAGCTGAACCAGAAGATACAGCCATTATTGACTGTAACCCTAGTAATAAAGCCGCACCGTCTACCCCTTCCACACTAATATTTAAGTTTCCCGCTAACCTCTGGGTAGGATGTCCATTAAGATGAATTCCCTCTAAATGTGAAAGCTGTTCCCACAAACTTTGTCGTAACTGGGTGAGACGTTGGTTTTCAGTCTCTTGTTCAGCCAAAGCTATCTCTACAGCTTTGCCAAAACCGACAATTTGCGGTGTATACAAAGTCCCAGAACGCATACCCCGTTCATGTCCTCCCCCGTGTTGTTGTGGTGCGAGTTGTACTCTAGGGTTGCGTCTGCGAACATATAACGCACCGATACCTTTCGGCCCGTAAACTTTATGGGCTGTCAGAGACATTAAATCTATGTGCATTGTTTGCACATCAAGAGGTATTTTACCAATAGCTTGGGCTGCATCTGTGTGAAAAATTATCTGGCGTTGATGACATAGTTCGCCAATTTCTGCCAATGGTTGTAAGACACCAATTTCATTATTAGCCGCCATCACAGAAACTAAAATTGTTTCAGGACGCAACGCTTTTTCTAATACTGTTAAATCAATTAATCCATCTGATTTAACAGGCAGTATAGTAATATCAAAACCCAGATTTTTTAAATATTCACAAGGGTCAAGCACCGCACTATGTTCAGTCGCCACAGTAATAATATGCTGACCTTTAGAAAAATAAGCTTCCGCTACACCTTTAATCGCTAAATTATTTGCTTCCGTCGCCCCGCTAGTAAAAACAATTTCTTCAGGTGTGGCGTTAATTGCATCGGCTAAAATTTCCCGTGCTTGTTTCACAGCCGCTTCTGTTTCCCAACCGTAAACATGATTAATACTAGATGGGTTGCCAAATTTTTCTGTAAAGTAGGGTAGCATCGCACTTAATACCCGTTCATCTACAGGCGTGGTGGCGTGACAATCGAGATATATAGGACGATTCGACATAGGTTTTATCTTATTTTTGAATTAAGTTTTTTCAGATTGCCATAGCTTAAAATAATTCATTTTTCCTTTTTTAATTAGCTGTTAATTCTTGCAATTTATTTAACACTGCTTGCGCGTGACCTTTAGCTTTAACGTTCGCCCAAACATAAGCAATTTTTTTGTCAGGTGAAATCAAAAAAGTTGAACGTGCTACACCCATATATTCTTTACCCATGAATTTCTTTAATCGCCAAGCACCGTAAGCTTCAATTAGTTGATGTTCTGGGTCACTTAATAGGGTAATATTCAAGCTATGTTTGTCTATAAATTTGCAATGAGCTTTCCCTGAATCGGGACTTACACCTACAATTTTAGCTCCTAATTGGCTAAATTCTGATTGTAATTCTGTAAAGTCTTTGGCTTCGGTAGTACAACCAGGGGTGTCATCTTTGGGGTAGAAATAAATTACCAACCATTGACCGTTAAAATCATTAAGACTTACAGGGTTGTCATTTTGGTCAGGGGTAGAAAAATCTGGTGCTGGTTGTCCGACTGCGGGAATATTGCTCATGTTGCGCTGGTAAATCATGTCCGGTTAAATATTTACCATAAAGGCTGACGCAGGTAAATTACAAAATATCCAAAATGTAGGGTGCGTCAGTACGAGAAACCCTAGTAGGGGCGGGTTTATAAATATCTTGGATTGCTCAACTAGGGTATTTGTGAACCCGCCCCTACTATACCAAGAAAATATTCCTACTGACGCACCCTACTAACAGTCGATTTGGATAATTTATTTTTTGATGTTCTCTAAAGCTAAGGGTTTGAGCAAATGGTAAGCAATGCCCACCCTACAAAAATTATGATCAACCTATAGGTGCAAGATGTTTGTTGATGTTAGTCTTCTGCGAGAATTTGGCAGTTGATTTGTTGAAATTGTTCAACCTGGAAACAATTGTTTTGGTAATCAACTTGTTCACCGTCTACCCAAACTTTTTGTACTGCTAAACCGTGAATATGGAGTTTAACGTTTTTGTAGGGGAACGGGTAATTTCCTTGCTGTTGCCAGATAATTTCTAAGTTATCCTCATCTCGCTTGAGATAAAATTCATCTAACCGCCAAGCAGCATAACCATCACCCGCATCACTATACACCCTACCCGCACCAACTCCAGTTACCGGGGGATAAATATGAAGGATGAGTTGTTGATTTTCTGCCATTGGTAACACACAACCCGCTTTGACAAATACAGGTATTTGCTCTTGTGGTGCGGCGATGTCAATTTGATTTCCGCCAGGGAATCGGGTATCATCCCAGAAGTGATACCAATGCCCATCAGGTAAGATGATTGGGCGTGAAGTTGCACCTTCTTCAACAATGGGAGCAATTAACAACGCCTCACCTAATAAAAAAGCATCTTCCACAGCCCAGAGTTGGGGGTTGTGGCTGTCAGCCCAAAATAAAGGACGTACAAGGGGATGGCCAGTTTGGTTGGTTTCCCATGTTAAGGTATAGAGATAAGGTAAAAGTCGATAGCGCAACCAGAGAAAGTCTCTGGCTATACTCAGAATTTGTTCGCCAAAAGTCCAAGGTGTGCGGGGTTTGACGTTGTTGGCACTATGGGTACGAAAGAAGGGTAAAAAACATGACATCTGAAACCAACGCAAATATAATTCAGGACTGGGATTACCCTTAAAACCACCGATATCAGCCCCACTGTAGGGAATGCCAGAAAGACCCATATTTAATACAGTGGTAATTGTTATACGTAGTCCAGCCCAACTTGTTTCGATGTCTCCTGTCCAAGTCCAGGCATAACGTTGTAAACCTGCCCAACCTGCACGGGATACAATGAAAGGACGATGTTCTGGTTTGTATTCTTTTAAGGCTTCATAAGCTGCCTCGGCTTGTAGTAATCCATAGACATTATGCGCTTCAAGATGATTGCCACCTCTGCCTTCGAGAAAATGCAGGGTAGAATTTGGCGGTAGGGAAGGATCACCCCAAAGGACAAAAATCCCTGGTTCGTTCATATCATGCCAAAAACCAGTGAAGCCTAAGTCTAGGAGATATTCATACTGACGACTCCACCAGTGGCGGGCTTTGGGGTTGGTGAAGTCAGGAAATGCACACAGTCCAGGCCAGACGGGGGCGATGATCAGTTTATCATTGATGGTTTTGCAAAATACTTCTTGCGATCGCCCTTCTTCAAATAATTTACTTTTCCGGTCAGCTTTCACACCAGGATTCACAATTGCAATTAAATGCACTCCTCTGTCTACTAATTCCTGGTTAAATTCCGTTAACTGAGGAAAGCGGTCAGGATCAATGGTAAAGGCGCGAAATCCTTCTTGGCAGTCTATATCTAAATGAATAGCACTCAAAGGTAAATTATGATTCTTAAATCCCTCCGCAACTTCCCGGATGGCTGCTTCTGTTTCATATCCCCAGCGTGATTGATGATAACCAAGCACCCAACGGGGAGGCAAGGCGGGACGACCTGTTAATTGGGTGTAACGGTCTAATAATTGCGCTGGGGAACCGATACTAAAATAATACCGCAATGCTCCCCCATCAAAGTCGGCGGCGGCGTAACCGTTAAAGCTAAATGTTGCTTTGTAGCTATTTTCATAGAAAATCAAGTAACTCCCCGACTGATGCAAACCCAGATACAAGGGAATGCACAGATAAAGCGGATCTGTTCCGGGGCCATATCTACCACCTGCGTCATAATTCCACATTAAATAACTGGTGGTAGCAGGTTTCCCCTCTTGCGGTGTTCGTAGGTTGAGAGGTGCAGCACGTTCACCTAAGCCATAGATATGTTCTTCTGGACGTAGTTTAGCTTGATGCACCCAACCAGCAGTTTTGAGTTGGGGGGGTAGTTCTTCGCGGATAATTTCGCCTAGATAATTTTGATAGATAAGACTACCATTTTGATTAACTATTACTTGTAATTCTTTAGTGGAAATTAACCAGCTATTGCCCATTTTTTCAAATTCAACTGCTACTTCTGACCAATCTTTGCCAGCCATAGCATAGGGAATCGGTGCTATTCCTGGTTGCCAATTTACACGCACGAAATCAGCAGCTAAAAAATGTATTTCCAGTTCAACTTTTTCAAAGTAAAATTTTGCGCCTTGCGGTATAGGTTCAGCCTTGAGGATATCACCAATTTCTGCAAACACTTGTTTGGCACTGAGAAACGGACGCTCTAATAAATCCCTTTGCATAGGATAAAATAGCGAACCAAAAAAGCGTCGCAATTTAATCAGGCGTAAGTTCAGTAGAAGTTGTTTCCAATTCATAATGGGGAATGGGGACTTTTGACTCTTGACTGGGGATTGGGGATGGGAAGAGATTGGGGACTGGAAGGGACTGGAAAAGAATTTCTACCTTCCTTCATCCCCCACCCTGCGGGTAGGCTTACGCCTCCGTACCCCTCCGGGTAAGCAAGCTACGCGATAGCGTCTCTGAAAGAGAAGGAAAGCAAGCTACATCCTCCTCATCTCCCTCATCTCCCTCATCTCCCCTACTCCCCTGCTTCTTCCTAACCTTTCTCCAAGACAATCACATCTACTAGGGGTGTAACATTAAACCCTTCTCGATTTAATCGGGTTTGAATTGCCTGTGTAAGACGAGAACGAATTTCCCCAGCAGATGCGGTGACTCCTTGTTGACGTTGAACATAAACAACGCATAGCAAGGTATTTTCTCCTTCTATATTGGGACGAGTAAAGCGAACATTAGACTCAACTAATTTGGCTAAATCAACTTGCTTTACAACATTTTGCAGTTCTGCATTAGCTTGTTGGGCAATGGTGGAACGTTCTAAATAGGGAGAATTAATAAATTGCCAAGTGAGAAGCAGACTCAAGGCGATAACGGTAATTATCCAAGCCAAGCGAGTAACCAGTTTTTTACCACGTTGATAACGAGTTCCTTGAGTTGACAAACCATAAACTCGGAATAACAGGGAGGCTGATAAATTGATGCCGCATAGTTGCAGTAATAGTAAGAATATGCCATCTGTCACCATATCCCATCTACCAATGGCGGTAGCCATACCGACAATTCCGGTTGGGGGAGCTAAGGAAGCAGCAACTAACATCCCAGTTGCCGCCCCAGATACTAGGCTATTTTGCTGGGATTGTACTAAGTTCAACGCCCCGGCTGCTCCGGCTGCGAGGGGTAAAAATACTGCCACTGCGGACACTTGGCTATTAGCAATCATCAAACTGGTAGCAATTTCCTGGCGTAAAATCAGGCTGAGTGTCCATGTGGTGAGGATGGTGACTGCTAATGCTACAAAATATCTCAGCAGACTGCGCCAGAGTAGTTGATAGTCTCCTCGTGCTGTGGCGATTGCTGTATTCATTGCTGGGCCGGCAAAGGGAGCAATTAGCATAGCAGCAACTAGCAAAAAAGTTGTATTTGTGTATAAACCAATCCAGACTACTATCCCAGCTACCGCCGCATAAGCGAGAAAGCCACGCCAAGAGCCGACACTTTGCAAGCCAGAAAGAAAGACTTCTATGGGGCTGAGGGTTTCTACGTCTTTGACTTGTTCTGGTGCTTCCGATGCGGGTGGTTGTAGAGGGATGACGGCAGAGGGAATGAGTGTAATGTGTAGTTTGGGTAGGTCTTGTAATTTAGCTAACAGGGGGTCAACTTTATGATTAGACACATGAAGTATTACCACATCAATGGCTTCATCTTCACCATTGTGGGCGGCAAATTCGGCTAAGTTCTGTGCATCGAGAGATTTGGCGATATTAATAACAGTATCTCCATGCCCTCTTGGTACTTGAATAATTAGCTGACGCATATTTCCTCCTGTGGCTAAAATTCTCACATTACCCAGGCGATCGCTCTCTAGCTAGGGAAGGATTTTGCTGATAAATTACGAACTAAACAGTGGTAATTGGAAAGAGTCCTATTCCCCATTCCTTACTCCCTACTATATTTGACTTAATTACGCCTCAAGGTGAATATTGCTGAGTTAAAAATCTCTCTTGAAGCGGCTTATTTATCAATCACCAGGCAGTATTATTTAAATGTTAAATTCATGTTAAAAGCCGCACAATCTGTTGATTGCTGGCAAAATGGAGGCGGAATTGTGCCTTTTGGTCAATTAATGGGGTTTTTCTTAGTCATTATATCTTTGTATATTATTTGGCAAATTCGTCAAATAGTTTTGATTGCATTTGCTGCTGTAGTTTTGGCAACTGTTTTAAACCATTTTGTCCAATTTTTACAGAAATTTCGGATTAAGCGAGGTCTGGCTATTTTTATAGCTGTGAGTATTTTATTATTTTTAATCTTTAGCTTTTTTATTATCCTCGTACCTCAGTTGATTGAGCAATTACGAGAATTAAGTAACCTGATGCCAATGGCATTAGATCGGATTCGGTTATGGAATGATTGGTTAGTACGAGTAATTCCCAATGAATTTTTAGATAATGTTCGTAATTTTAGATATCTGACTCAAGGTTTACAAGGCTGGTTAAATCGCATCTTGAATAATTTTTTGTTTTTAATCAGTAGTTCCCTGACTATTGCTTTAGGAACACTACTATTATTAGCATTGACTATTATGCTCTTAGTAAATCCCGTTGCCTATCGTAGAGGTTTTATCTTTTTATTTCCGGCTTTCTATCGTCCGCGAGTTCATGTAATTCTCAATAAGTGTGCATTATCTTTAACTGGTTGGATTAAAGGCACACTGTTGACTATGTTATTGATTAGTGTTTTCAGCTATATTGGGTTAGCACTTTTGCAGGTAAGATTACCACTAATCAATGCAATTTTAGCAGGATTATTAGAATTTATCCCCAATGTAGGCCCTACTTTGAGTGTGATTCCACCGGCTTTGTTAGCTCTGATGGATTCCCCTTGGAAAGCTGGCGCAGTCGTATTCGTATACTTTATAATTCAACAGGTAGAAAGTTTAATTATCGTGCCTTTGGTAATGAAAAGTCAAGTATCACTATTACCAGCAGTTACTTTATTATCTGTAGTGATATTTGGCTCATTTTTTGGGTTTTTGGGTGTGTTTTTAGCTGTGCCTTTAGTGATTGTTTTACAAATTTGGATACAAGAAGTTTTAGTGAAAGATATCCTGAATATGTGGCAAAATTGAAATCCAGTTTTTGATTTTTTAACTAGGCAATTGCGGCTAAATCATGGTCTATGGTTTTCATGCCTAAGCGCGCACGAATTTCACTTACTTGTACGTCCCAAAACTGATCCCATTTTTGGGCTATTAGTTTACCAGGAGTTTGAGAACCTAGCCGATAGCCGCGAGCTATTTCTGTCATTAAATCATTGAATTTTGTTGGTTGATACAGACTGATCCTTACCATACCAAAACTTACCAACATCACACTGATAGGAATTGAAGTTTGAGCTAACACAAATGCTTGTAGTCCTATTTCTCCAATAGCATCAGTCTCAAATCCAGTGACTACATGATAAATATCATGGGTAGAACGCCACAGCATTTTAACATAGGAAATATCATCAACTACAGGGACTTGTTTATAAAAGTAAGGGTCGAAACCTCTAGCTTTCATCTCTCTGGCATAGATATGACCTAAAGTTCCCTCTGGGAGTTTGGCTAAGTCATCTAAATTAAAAGGTGCAGGTAGCCAGCGTTCTTCAAATAAGGTGTTGACTTCTGGAATTTTTTTTAATTCTTCAACTGCTAACTGCGCCATTTCTGTTTGATCAAGTGCATCCTCAAAGTCAAATACTGGGTCAGTATTCCCATTTCTGGGTTTTAAGGCACTAGCGGCTAAAAATTCTATGTAGGCGAGGAGTCCTTTGTCATTGTTGTAGTTAATTATATTATTCATGATGATTTTGTTATTTGAAAATTTACGCACCAAGTCAAGAGGAAAATATGTACCTCAATTTTTGGTAAACTAATCACCATTTTCATGAATCTATAGAGGTATTTATGATAAATAATAATTGCTGCCAACAAAAAAACCCGACTTCGGAAAGAAGCCGAGATTTTTAAGACTTAAACTATTTGCTAAACTTAAGTATACTCACTTAAGCATTGACCAAATTTGCACAGCTAAAAACTTTTTCTGTTAACCATTTATACCAACTCTCTAAACCAGCACCTGTAGTAGCAGAAACCTGAAAAATCTGAATGTTGGGGTTGACTTGTTTAGCGTATTCTAGACAACGCTGCACATCAAACTGTACATAAGGTAATAAATCAATTTTGGTGAGAATCATTATCTCACTCGCACGGAAAATATGGGGGTATTTAATCGGTTTATCTTCCCCTTCTGTGACGGAAAGAATTACAACTTTCGCCTGTTCTCCTAAGTCAAATAAAGCTGGACAGACTAAATTACCCACATTTTCAATCATCACCACTGAGTTTAATGGTGGGTTGAGTTGTTGTAAACCTCTTTCTATCATTGATGCGTCTAAATGACAGCCTGTTCCTGTGTTGATTTGCACAACTTTACAACCTGTCTGTTTAATTTTTTCCGCATCGTTAATCGTTTCTTGGTCGCCTTCGATGACGTTGATGGGTATCTGTTGTTTGAGGTCGTTAATTGTGCGAGTTAACAGAGTTGTTTTCCCTGCACCTGGGGAACTCATTAAATTTAAGGCGAGAATATTCCGACCTTTGAACCATCCCCGATTTTGGGCGGCTAACAGGTTATTTTTTCCTAAAATTTCCTGTTCTAATGATATAGTTGTCCCATGAATTTGGGCGTGAATTTGTGATGATTCATGGTTATGATCATGGTCGTGATGGTGAGCATGGGTAATCACAGTACCATCTGGTAAAGTGTGAGTATGATGATGGTGGTTGTGTTCCATTTCTCTTGTTTCTAAGTTAGTAATTTTGCTGTCAGCATCATCTGAACAACCGCAGGTTACACACATACTTCCTCTACTTCTATCTCCTTAATTTTTAGTTCTTCGCCTGTAATTAAATCTAGGTGGACACTGCCACATTCACATATTCCAAATGGTTTTTCTAAAGGAATTTCTGCACCACATTGACGACATTTTGCTAAACCAGGAATTTCGATAATTTGTAAAGTTGCGCCTTCTAATGCTGTACCTTGAGAACATATATCAAAGCAAAATTTGATAGCATCAGGCATAATAGCTGAGAGTTTGCCAATTTCTACGACAACTCGCCGCACTTTTGAGCCGTTGGCATATTCATTGACAATTGCTACTATATTTTGGGTAATTCCTAGTTCGTGCATGAATAAATCTTCTTAATTGTTAACAAATTCTTGGTAATTGGTCGCCGACTAGCATATCAACAATACGTTCTGTGCCGAAGGCTGTTTTTAATAAGACAACCCCTGGAGGTGTAGAAACAACCTCACCAATAATACAGGCATTTTTTCCGGCTGGGTGAGATTTCATTGCTGATACAACTGTATCGGCTTTGTCATTTGCTACTACTACTACTAACTTACCTTCATTGGCTAGATATAAGGGGTCTAACCCCAAAATTTCACACATTCCTTTAACTTCTTCCCGCACAGGAATTGTTGCTTCATTGATGCGTATTCCTACATTAGAAGTTAAAGAAAATTCATTAAGAACTGTGGCTAAACCTCCCCTGGTTGCATCTCGCATGGCGTGAATTTCAGGACATACGTTAAGGATGGTTGCTACTAATTCATGTAATGGTTGACAATCACTTTCTATGTTAGTATCTAATGCTAATTCTCCACGGGCAATTAAAATTGCTGCGCCATGATTTCCTAATTCCCCATTAATAATGATGGCATCTCCTGGTTGAATGTTGTGGGCGGAAATGTTAACGCCTGTGGGGATGATACCAATACCAGCCGTGTTAATAAATAATTTATCTGCTGCGCCACGATGCACTACTTTTGTGTCACCTGTAACTATTTGCACTCCTGCTTTTTGGGCGGCAATTTTCATGCTGGTGGCGACACGTCGTAGGGTTTCTGTGGGTAGTCCTTCTTCTAATATGACGCTACAGGTTAAATATAAGGGTTTAGCACCACTGACGGCTAAATCATTAATTGTGCCGTTTATTGCTAATTCTCCGATATCACTGCCAGGGAAAAATAAGGGGTCTACTACATAGGAATCTGTGGTAAATGCTAGTCTATCTCCTTGGGGTAAAAGTTGGGATAAATTAACACTTGCTTGGTCTTCTAATTGGGAGAGAATTGGATTATCAAAACTGCTGACAAAGATATCATCAATTAAATCGCGCATGGCTTTTCCGCCGCTACCATGTGCGAGGGTGATGTGGGTATCTTTGATTTTATTTTGGCGGCGACGAATTTGTTCAATTTTTTGTAAGAGAGGGTTGGGTGTGGCGTTGGTTTGGGGAATATCCATTTTTAATATTTTGTAATTTGTAATTTGTGGTTTTTGATATTTAATATTAGGTAAGGTGCGTTACGTGATGGGTAACACACCCTACGCTTTATTTTTTAGTGTTATCTGCCTGTTTCGTCGTGTCTACCACGATGGCGATCGCAATGTAAAATACCATTGACAGCCCAATTTTCTCGCTCAAATTCATCAATGTGAATTGTAATCCATTCGGGCTTGGTATCTAATGCTGCAACCATAGCATTGGTAATGGCTTCTACTAAATGCCGTTTTTTCTCGATGGAATGTCCTCTGGCAATTTTCACGGTGACAAATGGCATACAATTTTCCTCGCAGTGTTGTTGTGTGAAGTGTATCGCTGCTGTTGTGGAGGTTATGAAGGGATAGTCACTTTTGGCTGTTCAACTGCTGATTTTTGCATCACAGTCGAGAATCTGCCATATTTATAGTATGCTGCACAAGCCCCTTCTGAAGATACCATACAAGTACCAATTGGTGTTTCTGGTGTGCAAGCTGTACCAAATACTTTACATTGCCAAGGTTTCAGCACTCCTTTGAGAATTTCACCACATTGACAAGCTTTATGATCTGCGATTTTTTGGTTAGGAAGAGTAAATTTTAATTCTGCATCAAATTGGGCATATTCTGGGCGAATTTTTAACCCGGAATTAGGTATTTCATTTAAGCCTCGCCATTCAAATGTTTCACGCACTGTAAACACTTGATTCATGGCTTTTAAGGCGTTTTGATTACCTGCTGGTTGTACGAGTCGATTGTATTGGTTTTCGACTTGACAACGATTTTCTACTAACTGCTGTAACAGCATCCAAATTGATTGCAAAATATCTAAAGGTTCAAAGCCAGAAACCACTACGGGTTTATGATATTGTTGGGCAATAAATTCATAAGGATCAGTGCCTATTACCATACTGACATGACCAGGCCCGACAAATCCATCTAGTTGTAAATCGGGGTTATCTAATAAGGCTTTGAGGGCGGGAATTACGAGGACATGGTTACTAAATACGCTAAAGTTTTGTAGATTTTCTTCAGCAGCTTGTAGAATAGTAAAAGCGGTGCTAGGGGCGGTAGTTTCAAAGCCGATAGCAAAGAAAACAATTTGTTTATCGGGGTGATTTTTGGCTATTTGTAAACTATCTAGTGGTGAGTAAACCATGCGAATGTCTGCGCCTGTGGCTTTAGCTTGCAGTAGGCTATGTTTAGAACCAGGAACGCGCATGGTGTCGCCAAAGGTTGTTAAAATGACGTTGGGGTTTTGGGAGATGGCGATCGCATCATCTAATCTACCCTTGGGCATGACACACACTGGACAACCAGGGCCATGAATTAATTCAATATTTGCTGGCAATATTTCTTCGATACCATATTTAAAAATAGAATGAGTATGCCCGCCGCATACTTCCATAATTTTAATGTGTTTATCTAATTGGTAACTTATTTTTTCAATCTCACGCCGTAAAGCTGCGGCTTTTTCTGGTTCTCTAAATTCGTCTACGTATTTCATGGTTGGGGACTGGGTATTGGGGACTGGGTATTGGGGACTGGGGACTGGGAGGATGAGGTAGACAAGGTAGAAATTCTTTCTCAGTCAACCGTCAACAGTCAACAATCTCCATTTTGAATTTTGTAGGCGTAAGCCTTCCCTACGGGACGCTACGCGATGCCGTAGGCTATGCGTGAATTTTGAATTTTGAATTGTTTATTCTGCTTGTACGGCGGCGATTTCTGCTAATAGTTGTAAGGTTTCGGCTGCTTCTTGTTCGTTAATTCTATTCATGGCAAAGCCGACATGAACTAATACCCAATTTCCCACACATGATTCTGGGGGATGTTGTTCATCTACGATGCAGGAAATGTTAACTTGTCTTTTTACTCCACCAACGTTGACAATGGCTAGTTTGTTGTTTGTGTCGGTGATTTCGATGATTTGTCCGGGAATTCCTAAACACATTTTTATTTTCCTTGATGAGTGGGATGAAGAGTTTTTTTCACGCAGAGGCGCAGAGACGCAGAGAGTTTGGGAGGGTTTTTCGTGGGGTATTTAGAAATATATGATATTATTTATTTTTGATGAGGTTGGCGGCTGTAATTAGGGCTTGTCCTAGGGATAGTCCGCCGTCGTTTGTGGGGACTTGGCTGTGTGTTAATACGTTAATGTTTAACTTTTGTAACTGCTGGGTTACTAAGTTTAACAAAATACAATTTTGAAATACTCCTCCTGTGAGTATGACTTGATGAATTAAGTTTTCTTGACGCAGATGGTTAACTGTCTCTACAATGATGTTAGCTAAACTTTTGTGAAATTTGGCGGCTATCACTGGCTGAGGTGTTTTCTGCTTTATATCATTCAGTAAGTGTTGCCACATTGGGCGCGGGTCTATACAATAAATACTATCTGAAAAGCGCAAATTAAAGGGATATATTCCTATTTCTTTATGATTCTTTAATTGAGAGATATCAACTGTAGCTTCCATTGCGATCGCAGCTTGTCCTTCATAGCTACATTGTTCTCGACAAATGCCGATAGCCGCAGCTACAGCGTCAAACAGCCTTCCGACTGAGGAAGCTAAGGGGGCGTTAATGCCTTTTTCAACAAGCTGATTCAGCAGTTTTATGGGTTGCTGATTCAAAAATTGTAATAATTCTAAATCACTATATTCTTGTTGGCAATCATCCCAAAGATTAGCAGCGAGTAAATGGGCGTAGGTATTACGCCAAGGTTGATAAATTGCTTGTTCACCGCCAATCATTGCTACTGGTTTAAATGTGGCAATGCGTTTAAATTGGTGGTAGTCTGCTAAGAAAAATTCTCCTCCCCAGAGTGTACCATCTGCACCATAACCCAAACCATCAAAGGCGATACCTAAGACTGGGGTTGTATCTAAAGGAATGTGATTTTCTGCCATGCAAGCGGCAATATGGGCGTGATGATGTTGAATAGGATAGAGTGGGAGTTGGTTAGCGGTGGCGAGTTGTTTACCGAGTTTGGTAGAGAGATATTCAGGATGTAAATCAACTGCGATCGCTTGTGGTTGATGAGCAAATAAATTTAAATATAAACTCAGGGTATCTTGATAAGCACTAAACGCCGCCGCGTTTTCTAAATCTCCCAAATGTTGCGAAAGAATAGCTTCCCCATCTCGCAATAAACAAAAGGTATTTTTTAACTCACTACCCATTGCTAAAATTTGCGGCACCTTATTAAATCCCGGTGGTAATTTTAGCGGTGCTGGTGCATAACCTCTAGCCCGGCGAATTGTTTGTAATTTATTGTCCACAACTCGCACCACGGAATCATCTACCCTGTTGACAATCTCCCGATTATGTAAGAGAAAATAATCAGCAATTTGACCTAACTTTTCTTTAGCTGTATCATTATCTATACATTGCGGTTCATCAGAAATATTCCCACTGGTTAACACAATCGGGCGATTCATCCGCCGCAAAATTAGATGATGTAACGGCGTATAAGGTAACATAAAACCAAGAGTATTTTGTCCCGGTGCTACCGAAGGCGCAATAGAATGGGGCATTGGGCATTGGGCATTGCCGAAAAAGTCTCCCTTGTCTCTCTTGTCGCCAGTTTCTAAAATTTCTTTAATTTTGAATTTTGACTTTTGAATTTTGAATTGATTTGTCCCCAGTCCCTTCTTTTGCAACAACACAATAGGCGCGGCTGGACTGGTTAATAATTCTTTTTCTCTATCATTAACTAAACAATATTCTTCAATAACTGCAATATCCCTCGCCATTAAAGCGAAAGGTTTATCATAGCGTTTTTTACGCTGACGCAATTTTTGTACAGTCGCCTCTTGTGTCGCATCACAAGCGAGATGAATACCACCAATACCTTTAATGGCAACAATTTCACCCTTTTGTAACAAAGTGCAAACCGCATCCACATCATCCAACATCGAAAACATGGAAGCCGTCACAGGTTGACTATCAGCCCTTTCTAACCAAGCTTGGGGGCCACATACATGACAAGCTACAGGTTGGGCGTGAAAGCGACGATTTTCCACATCGTGGTATGACTTTTCACATTCGGGACACATCACAAACGCAGACATACTGGTATTGCATCTGTCGTAAGGAATAGCGCGAATAATACTTAAACGAGGGCCGCAATGAGTACAGTTAGTAAAAGGATAACGGTAAAAGCGGCTAAAGGGGTCAAAAATTTCTTGCTGACATTGGGGACAGGTAGCCGCATCTGGCGCAATTTCGGTTTTAGATACACCGCTAACACTACCAGAAATCACAAAATCATCAAAATGCAACTCTCCTTGATATGGAGTTCTCACCAGTTCCGTGATTTTTGCCAATGGCGGACATTCTTGTTGTAATTTGCTGACAAATTCTGTTAAAGCTGCGGCACTACCACATACCCGAATTAACACACCTTCCCCGTCATTACACACATCCCCCCGCAAACCACAGGCTTTAGCCAAACGATAGACAGTAGGACGAAATCCCACCCCCTGCACAGTACCGCGAACTCTAATTTCTTCCGTTACCATAAACTCATTTGTAATTAAATAGGCATAATTAAATGTAAAATAGCTTTTTGTTCGTAGAGAGCGATAAATCGCTCTATGGAAAGGGTTGAAAGGGCTAAAGCCCTTACTACGAAATTTCTTTTATCGAGTTTCAAATGGCATAAGTTACACCCTAATCTCTACCTTCTACCTTCCATAGCAAAATGCGATTATTACCAGAATCAGAGATTACCGCCGTTTTGCCAGAAACGTTAATTCCGTAACACCAATTTAAGGTATTGCGTCTGGGTAGCCCGAAGTTACGATTTTCGCTTTTACTTTGAAAGTTGTCTTGTCCAATGATGCCATCTGCCACTGCACCCTGCAATGATAATATTGACTCTGGTTTCTTCCATCCTAACAATCGAGAGTTAGCAGTATCCGCAACTAACAACCATTCTCCAGCCACAGCTACCCCATAAGGCATACTCAAACTACTCGCACTAGGGAAATAAACACCCTGATTCATTTCCACAAATTCAAAATTTTTTTGTCCTAAAACCACCGCACAAGGGGCATTATTTTCTGTTGGTATCCCCTGCCAAATCATCACCCGATTATTACCCGCATCAGTGACAACTAAATTATCATTCCAGACAGTAATATCATGACACCAACGCATACTAGCCGCCGTCGGAGAACCGCCACCGTTTTCATTACGAGAAATCATGTCTGGCTGTCCCAAAACTATATCAGCAGGTTGACCATTTGCTGTTGGTAATTGCCGCCAAATTAATAACCTTCTATTACCTGTATCCGCTACAAATAACTGACCTTGATAATAGAAAATACCATAAGGCCAGTGCATAGTATTAGCCGCAGGTTGTTGACTTCCCCGGTTAGGTTGATTATCAGTAAAATTAGCTTGTCCTAAAACTAAATCTGCTGGCACATGGCTATCTTCTGGTAACTGATGCCAAATTAAAACCCGATGATTCCAAGCATCTGCAACAGCTAAACCTTCCCCACATACACAAATCCCAGTCGGTACACTGAAAGTATTTCTTCCCGGTGTACCTTTAGCATTTTGTCCCTCATGAAAAAAATCAGGTTGTCCAATTACCCAGTCAGCCGGTTGACTATCTCTAGTAGGTAAATTGCGCCAACCTAATAACCGATGATGTCCCGTATCTGATACCCATAAAGCCCCAGTTTCCGACACCAAACAAGCAGCACGAGGAGCAAACATAGTAATAGGAGAAGGTGCTAAAGGAACTGCTAATAAATCCGGCTGAATCACATCTCCTAAAATCACCTCTGCACCTTCAGAGAAAAACTTATTAGTCATTCTCTCTGCGCCTCTGCGCCTCTGCGTGAACTTTTACTAATTTCTCCTACCACATCCTGCAAAGCTTGAGCAACTGCTGCGGCTTGTGCTTGTTGTTGATGTTGACTAAATATCTCCCAAGCTTCATGATAATAATTACGAGCTTGTAAAAGATTTTTGAGATTACCTAATTCTGGTTTTTCTAAGTCATCAGGTAAATTAAATAAGGCGTTAGCTTTATTGGCAATTGTGTTAGCATATTCTAAAGGAGTATCTTGAGGACTACGTACTTTTAAAGCCTGATCATAAGCGGCGATCGCTCGCAAATTATTCTCCACAGGATGGGAACTCTGTAAATATTGCAAAGCATTACCCAAGTTGTTTTGCAACATCGCATATTCCCTAGGGTGGTCAATGATGTTAATATGCTGAAGTGCCGCCTCAAAAGTCTGTACAGCCAAGCCTTCATACAGGTTTGACTGTGACGCATCCCCAACCATAGACAGGTAGGCGATCGCAACATTATTAGCCAAAATCGCGTATTCTTGAGGATAATCTTGGCTAGTAAATACCCGCATAGCCTGATGATAAGCCGCAATGCTATCCGTCATCTTGGCTAAATTAAAAGGCACTAAAGATTGCAACAGCAACCCCAAATTCATCTGTGCTTCTGCCTCTTCCACAGACCCGGCTAACTGCCGTAAAATTGGCAAAGCTTCCTGATAATTAGCCTTGGCTTGTAACAATAATTCTACCCCAGCATCAGGAATAGACATTAAAGCCCCTGCCATCCCCACTTGAGAACGAGCTTTCCACAGAGGATAATCAGAATCACAGAGTTTATAGGCTTGTTGATATAACTCAACAGCATTCCATAAATCCTGGGTAGTCTTAGGTTTTTTCTGTAAACCTTGCGCCAATTCAATCAACATTTGAATTTTTTCTTCAGTTGTTGCTGATTCCGATGTAATGGCAGCAAGTGCGGCTTTGACGGTTGAATCTGTAATGCTGGGAGTCATCTAAGGTTGAAGATGAAAGTTGGGTATACTTGAAAAGATTTTGACTATTTAAACTAGCAATTTCCAGTAGTTTAACCTTTTATTTCTCAATAAAATGAGGCGAGTTTAACCAAAATAAATAAAATCTAAATTAGATAAAGTAACGCACCATTTAACAACAGTAAAAAATTGTAGGTTGGGTTGACTTCAGGAAACCCAACACCAATATATTAGTTGGGTTACACTGCGCTTAACACACATCTTGCACCTGTTCCTTGATGATAATTTTTGTAGGGTGGGCATTGCTTGTCTGCTGCTCAAACCCTTAGTTTTAGGTTGTTAGCTGTGCATCGCCTTACGCTGATTGAGAATGATGCTAGATATAACTTAACCCAACCTACATCTAATGCACTATTTTAGCTTTGTCAGTCCCCTAAAACCTATTCTCAACCTAGTTGCACAAAAACCTTATCTTCCCTAACTTGTAACGGATATGAAACAAGAGACATATCAGGCGCAGTTAAACATTCACCCGTCTCTAATCGATATTGAAATCCGTGTTCAGCACAGGTAAGAATACCATTTTCAACCTTACCTGAATCTAGAGGAGAAGCTAAGTGAGAACAAGCATTACGATAACAAACTATATTCGTACCTTTACGGGATAAAATCAATGAATTTCCGGCAAAATTCACTGTTAAAATCCCAGACTCAGGAACTTGATCAATAGTTGCTACCCTCACCCAAGCTACTGATTTCTGAGGTAACAATGAACTGTGAGAATTAGCAGCACTATCATTAACCGCAACTACCTTGTTAATTTCAGGACAATGGTTTTTAATTGCCTGTTCTACACCCTGAGATAAAGTTAAAGTAGAAGCCGGACAATTACTGCAAGTTCCCACTAATTTGACTTCTACTGTATCTGGTGGTTTAAACGCCACTAACTCTATATCCCCTTGATGGCTTTGTAAACTTGGGCGCACTTCCTCAAGGGCTGCTTGAATGCGTTCTAAAATCGGCGGTTGTGGTGGTTTAACTAAGTCGTGATATAGCAAAACTGCATACACAACTTCATCTTCTACAGCTTTACGCAACGCTGACATTGATTCTTGCTTGAGGCTTTTAATTAAATTTGTCAGTGCTGCTTTGTGCAGAGTTTCAATTGCTGTTTTCAAACCAACAACTACACACCTTTGACTTTCATCCCACTCAGATACAATGGCTTCAAAGCGGTCAATTTCTCGGATGTATTCTTCCAGGTTGGTCATTAGTTATTAGTCATTAGTCATTAGTTATTAGTGGAGATACAACTGATAACAGAACCAACTTACTTTGTTTTGAAGTCTCTGAAGAGAAAGGGCATAACTAAACCTGTGATGAGACTAGCCAAAGTGATTGGTAAACAGAACGGAATTTGTAATTGAGCTAGTAATATTAGCACTAGCAAACCTACACTAACACCAATTGCAGTTTGACGAACAAAATAAATGGGGTCGCGTAATAGTTTACCTTGCAAAAATAGCTTGAGAGAAAACCAACCCAATTCAATCATATTACCTCCTAATAATTACTGAAATATTGTTAAAAAAGCAAACCCGAAAATTATAGCGGGAATTGCTCCAGCCGGGGCGAATAATGCTCCTAGTGTGGCAGAAAAATAATAACCCATCTCTTTCCCAGCAAGCATCATTCCACCAATAGCACCACCAATCATTGAGATAATTGTGGCTATCACTAACCACAATAATCCTGTGATTAGAGTTAAGTCACCTGTCACCATATATGAGATAAATTCTCTCAGATTGGTATCATTGAAAAATTCCGTCATCTCCTTTAATTCTCCCTGTAGATAATTCGTAATTGCCAAAACTATTCTCTACTCGCTAGTCTCTAGCAGCTTCAGCAAGTATACTTATTTGCACAGACAGCAAGTTTATGCAGTGCGATTACCCCAGAATCTCACGCATCATTTTTCTTAATATAAAACAATTTAATTATAAAATTCTAGAGGGTAATTGCTAATCTGTTTATTTGCTTTAAATACTCATAGTAGCGAGTTTCGTATCATAATATAACAATTTTTCTGATGAATAAAACAAGCGTATTTATACTTATAAATCAATATTTAGGTGCGTTACGCTGTCGCTAACACACCCTACAAATACCTATCAAGAAAAATCTGTTTCATAAATTACGCTTTGCAGGAAATATTATTTAGATTTAATTTTTAGTTAAATATTAATTTTTATTTAACAAATTTAAAATTTATAAAAAAATGCTTTATTTTAAAGATTAAATCTAAATACTCATCACCAGGTGAAACTCTACAAGCGTCAACACCTGCGTCATAAATGGTAAACAATAGACAAATTAATAGCCAATGACTAATGTACTCTGGCTGCAAGGTGGTGCTTGTTCGGGCAACACCATGTCTTTTCTCAATGCCGAAGAACCGACAGTCTGCGATTTAATTGCTGACTTTGGTATCAAGGTAATTTGGCATCCTTCCTTGGGATTGGAACTAGGCAACAACTTACAAACCCTATTATGGGAATGTATTCTGGGTAAAGTACCTCTAGACATTTTAGTATTTGAAGGTACTGTAGTTAATGCCCCCAATGGTACTGGTGAATGGAATCGGTTCGCCGATCGCCCGATGAAAGATTGGTTAGCTGACTTATCGAAAGTTGCTAAATTTGTCGTGGCTGTAGGCGACTGCGCTACCTGGGGAGGAATCCCCGCCATGTCACCCAACCCCAGCGAATCCCAAGGTTTGCAATTTCTCAAGCGGCAAAAAGGCGGCTTTTTAGGTAAAGATTTCCGGGCGAAATCAGGCTTACCAGTGATTAATATACCCGGATGTCCAGCACACCCCGATTGGATTACGCAGATATTAGTGGCGATCGCCACCGGACGCATCAACGACATCGCCCTCGATGAACTGCATCGTCCTCAAACCTTCTTCAACACCTACACCCAAACCGGCTGTACTCGTAACGTCCACTTTGCTTACAAAGCCTCAACCGCCGAATTTGGTCAACGTAAAGGCTGCTTATTCTATGACTTAGGTTGTCGCGGCCCCATGACCCATTCCTCTTGTAACCGCGTCCTCTGGAATCGTGTCTCATCCAAAACCCGCGCCGGAATGCCCTGTTTAGGTTGTACAGAACCAGAATTTCCCTTCTTTGACCTCAAACCCGGAACCGTCTTTAAAACACAAACCATCATGGGCGTTCCCAAAGAATTACCACCAGGAGTCAAAACCAAAGACTACGCCTTACTGACAATGGTCGCCAAAAATACAGCCCCCGAATGGGCAGAAGAAGACTTTTTTACTGTTTAGGTACTGGGGACTGGAAGGGACTGGGGACTGGGTAAGAGTTTTCCCACTTCCCAATCCCTAATCCCCAATCCCCGATCACCAATTAGGAGAGGAGAATGGGAATACAAACATTAGATATCTCACCCGTCGGTAGAGTCGAGGGGGATTTAGATGTGCGGGTGGAAATCGACAACGGACAAGTCGTTAACGCCTGGACACACGCCGAACTATTTCGCGGATTTGAAATTATTCTCCGAGGTAAAGACCCCCAAGCTGGGTTAATTGTTACGCCTCGTATCTGCGGTATCTGCGGTGCTTCACATTTAACATCTGCATCCTGGGCATTAGACACAGCCTGGGGGACAGAAGTTCCTCGCAACGCCATCTTAGCTAGAAACCTCGGTCAAATTGTCGAAACTATCCAAAGCATCCCCCGTTACTTTTATGGATTATTCGCCATTGACTTAACCAATAAAAAGTATCGCCGTAGCCGCTTTTACGATGAAGCTGTCAACCGCTTTGCTGCTTTCACAGGCAAATCTTATGAACTGGGTGTAACGATTTCTAGCAAACCTGTAGAAATTTACGCCCTGTTTGGTGGACAATGGCCTCACAGCAGTTATATGGCAATAAATTAGGGAATTGCTTATATAATCAGGATTTTTTAGAATAGGTGAGATTATTCCCTGGCTTTTCCTTAAATGAGGCAATAAACCCACCCCAGCAATATCATAAGTTCATTTATTTTTATCTACTAAAAGTCATTTGGTTTTCTCAGACGTTACCTAATTTTTCCCTACATTGCCTCGCCCCAATCCCAAAATCGTCTAAACTCAAAGTGTCCGCCAACTGCCAAAATCCTATGTCTCGCTGGTTCAATATTGCAGGGCCTTGTAAACCTGAAAAACACTATACCATCCCAGCTACAAGTCGTCTCCCTGACTTATCAATGCTGATTGAACAAGAAAGTTATTTTGTCCTTCATGCACCGCGACAAACGGGGAAAACAACAGCAATGTTAGCCCTAGCTAAACAATTAACAGCAACAGGACGTTATGCAGCAGTAATGGTATCGGTGGAGGTGGGAAGTGCATTTAATCATGACCCCAGTGCCGCAGAATTAGCGATTTTGGGAACTTGGTATAATACGATAGATATCCGCTTGCCCAATGAATTACAACCACCTGTGAAACAATGGCAACAGGAAGAACCAGGAAACAGAATTAGGGCTTTTTTGCAAGCTTGGGCAAAAGCTTCACCCCGACCTTTGGTAGTATTTATTGATGAAATTGATTCTTTGCAAGACCAAACACTAATTTCAGTTTTACGACAGTTAAGAGATGGTTTTCCTAATCGTCCAGAAAATTTCCCCTCATCTGTGGGATTAATTGGTTTACGGGATGTACGAGATTATAAAGTTGCATCGGGTGGTAGTGACAGATTAAATACATCCAGCCCTTTTAATATTAAAGTCAGTTCTATTACCCTGAGAAATTTTCATGCTGAGGAAGTTGCAGAACTATATCAACAACATACAGCAGAAACAGGACAAATTTTCACACTAGAAGCCACAGCAACAGCTTTTGATTTAACTCAAGGACAACCTTGGTTAGTGAATGCTTTGGCTAAAGAAGTTGTAGAAAAAATGGTTAAACATAGAAGTATTGCTATTACTAAAGAACATATTTTACAGGCGAAGGAAATATTAATTGCTCGTCAAGATACTCATTTGGATAGTTTAGCTGAACGCTTACGAGAACCAAGGATAAAAGCAATTATCGAGCCGATGTTAGCAGGTTTAGAATTAGGGGATATACCCAATGATGATATTCAATTTGTGATTGATTTGGGTTTGTGTAAAATGCACCCCCAAGGTGGGTTAACTATTGCTAATCCCATTTATCGGGAAGTTTTACCCAGAGTATTAACGGTGACACCAATGGCTTCTCTACCAGTGATTGCACCGACTTGGTTAACCCCAGAAGGAGAGTTAAATATAGATGCGTTACTGGCTGCATTTCTCAAGTTTTGGCGACAACATGGAGAACCGTTATTAGGTAGCACTGGCTATCATGAAATTGCCCCCCATATTGTATTAATGGCTTTTTTGCATCGTGTTATTAATGGTGGTGGAACTCTGGAAAGGGAATATGCAATTGGTAGCGACAGAATGGATTTATGTCTGCGTTACAAGGATGTGACGTTAGGGATTGAGTTAAAGGTGTGGCGAGAGAAAAAGCGTGACCCGCAAAATGAGGGGATTGAGCAGTTAGAATCCTATTTAGCCCGTTTGGGGTTAGATTTTGGTTGGTTATTTGTGTTTGATAGGCGGAAAAATGCCCTACCAATGGAAGAACGTTTATCAACTCAGGTTGTGGTGACTGAAAATCAACGTGCGATTACTGTGATTCGGGCGTGAGTGTTTTGATAGGAAGTAGCTAGGCGATACGCCTTTGGCGTAAAGCTTCTCTGCGAGACGCTACGCGAACGCTTATCGCAGTTAAGGAAGTTAAAGGCAAGTAGTCAAGTATAATTGTTTTCTTGGTATCGAAATATAAACACGGTTTTTTCTCAATATAAATACGCAAATTTGAATATATAAGTTTAAATAGTTACTGATTTACTTGGGTATAGAAGTATTTATTTGGAAATTGAGCGATCGCCGAAGACCGGGCTTTTCCCATCGCATTTCTCAAAGATGTTTAACGACCAAGCTCACTGGCAGCAATAGAGCGCAAGCATCTGGTTAAGCATCTATTTGCTCGTGCCTTATTGCATCTTCTATTATTTTATTTATTGTCTGTTGCTTTTCTTCAATCTGTCGGTCTATTTCTTTTTGCGAGTCAAGTTGGGTTTTTATGGCTTCAACTATCTCGATCTGTTCTTCAAATTCTGGAATTGGTAGTCTAAAATTTAAAAGTTCAGTTGATGATACTTTTACCATTGTTTGATTCTTTCCTTTTGCAACATACTTAAAATACAATCTACCTATGAAAGAATTAAAAATATAACTCAAATATTGCTTGTCAATAAAAGTTTCGTCTAATTCAACCCTTATGTATAAGTCTGGGAATATTATATTTTCTTCTATTTCATCATTTACAATTGATGCAAGACCAACTAAGTCCACCGTATTACCTCTGCTGACAAAAAAATCTCCTTTTTCAATATAGAATTCTTCAATATTATTTCGATTTTCTTCTGTAAATTTGGATGGCTCTATTTTAAGTATTCCATCAAAACTATAATTTTCCTGACCTAAAACTGGAATACCCTCACCGCCTTCAACCGATAATGGACTCCATCCATTTTTTGTAGATTTAATAAAACGACCGAGCGTTTGAATACAATCAATATCAGAATAAAGAATTGATTGAATATATTGCATTTTGTTCCATCTTAGCCCACTTCTTAATGCTGGATTATATAAAGCAACCTGGCTGAATGAAGCAGGTAAAATTTTAGCTTTTTCTAATTTATATACTTCATCAAGGTCAATTTTAAAGTAGTCTCCAAAAACTTGATTGATGATGTTTAACGGTTGTAGTTTTGAGTTTTCGATAACGTTAATTTCTTTCTCAATTCTGTTAATTATATTTAAAATTTGTTTTTGTTCTGACAAATAAAAGTATGGCAACCTTATAAGTGATAAATGGTCTGTATTTAAACCCGGCTGCCCCTTTTTACGATAGGCTAAATCTTTGATTTGGAACTGTGTGAACTCATCCCTAAACAAGTAAAAGAGAAAATCATGTAAATATGTTTCATTGCTACGAAAAATATATACGTGTTCGTTCACCATAACTTCATTAATGGGAAATGTCTGATTGACTAAACAACATTTACCCGTTAATGCTCCATCTTTACAAACAAGAATATCCTTTTGCCTGACTTTACCTTTATTAGTTGAATTGTAATAATATAATGGAACAACAGGCATATTAGTTAGGTCAATTCTTCCATCTTTTCCAATTTGCTCACCACCAAGACTTATTGCTACTTCTTCATCTTCAATATATACAATACCACCCTTCGGTCTACTTCCCGCTTCAACCAATGAAAGGCAATCAAGTAGCTTAACCAACTTCCTTGATGTTTTAGGGGCTTCTTTAGAAAAACAAACGCGTAGGTTTGAATTACTTGAAAGTGCTGATAGTTTTACTAATGCTTTTACTACTCCCATATCACTTCCTTTCTAATGTTGTCTAATATGGTTAGTAAGTTGGTTGTGCGAAGCACAATATCATCACTTTTATAGCGAGAAAGTACACCATTTTTGAAATGATTGATAAGCTCGATATCTGTTCTTTGTACGTACTCAGCCTTTAAATCGTCATTTCCATAATACTTCTTGAAAATTCCAATTATCTGTGATTTTTCTAATTCCACCTGCTCAATCTTTGCAGTTTGTGCTTCAATATCCGTATTGAGTTTTTCCGCTTTCTTTCTCAGTGCTTCGGTTTCTTTGTCTTCAATTTTCTGATTTGTAGCTTCCAATTCTTTTTTAAGTTCGTCTAACTGCTCTTTCAAAATATTGATGCCTTTGTCGTAGTTATCAATGATTTCTTTTGTGTTGAGCGTATTAGGTGCATACTCCAAATCGTAAAGGTCGTTTGGCATTGGGTTTTCACCCCTTTTGGTTCGTTTGTAGCCCACATTTTCGGCTTCTGCCATAAAAATATTATAGTCCATTTCTTTTGCTACTTCGCCAAATACCCACCAAGCATTGTAAAAGCCAAATACATTGGTTTCTTTTTCAAACTTCGATATACTGTCTATTTCTTCACTGTATTTGGTAAGCAACTCTTTTGGATTTAATGCTTCATCTTCGAGGGTTATGTAGTCCTTTAAAAAGCGTTTTATATTGGTTTTGATGTGTTCCAAATCTTCTTTGTTTATGACCTCAACAGCTTCCTTGTCTTCATTCTTCAATAGTTCATTCAGGTCGGTGGTGAGTTCCTTGACCCAAGCATACTTTTTACTTAGTTTGGCTTCATTTACAAAGTAGTCGTAATAGCGAACTACGCGGGTTTTAAGTTTTGCCCATTCCTTCCCATATTTGTCCCAACGCTCGTTCCATTGCTCTACCTGATTTTTGGTTTTCTTTTGAGCAAACAGAAGGCTTGTTTTAGTTGAAGTATATGGCTCAAAAGTTACCTGCGGAAGACTTACAATAGCTTTTATATTGAAGTATTTGAAAAGAAACAGTCGAATATATTTGTTCTCGGTGGTATCAAACACACTTTCGGGAAGCACGACACCCAATCTGCCACCTTCTTTTAAAAGCTGATAGTATCTTTCAACAAATAAGTTTTCAGAGTTCTTTTTATCTCCGAAAACAAAAGCGTGTTTTACTTCTCTTTGGGTTTGTGTATCCAAATCAACGCTAAAAGGCGGGTTGCTTATGACAACATCAAATTTTGCGTTTACTTCTTTGTCGTTGTAAAGTGGTTCTGTGTTAGCTGTTTCTAAATAGCTAGGTGAAGTCTCTTTTGCATAAAAGCGGAAAGGTAACAAGCCGTCTTTTACGAAAATATTGGTTGAGCCATCACCATGTAAAATCATATTGACTTTTGAGGAAGTACCTAAGTCAAAGTTGATTTCAGTACCGTATAGATAGTATCTTGCCCATCTGTTTTGTTTGCTTTTTTCATCTATTTGTCCAAACAGTTCATCCAAGCGTTCTTGGGTTTGTCTGCTTGTTTTGATTAGATGTCTTTGTTTGTATTTTACTTCTTTGGTAATGAGCTTCATTGCTTCTACCAAAAAAGTTCCGCTACCTGCTGATGGATCAATAATAAGCGGTAATTCTCGGTCATTGTTCAGTCGGTCAATTGCTAACTTGTCCAATTGTAAAGCATAAAGCAAAAAGTTTACGATTGGGGTAGGGGTAAAAAACTGCCCTTTGTTTTGCTTAAAACCGTCTCTGGTAATGCTTTCAAAAAAGTCTCCAAGGATGTCTTTACCGTCTAATGAACTACGACCTTCCAAAAACGAAAAGCTCTCTAATGACTGAACGGTGTAAATAAGTTTGTTTATTGGAAACTTATTTCGGTTAATGACATTATCATCATCAATTTTTTGCTGTTCTAAAACATTGAGTTGTTCTTTTAATGCTCGTTTGTAAAGTTGGTTTATCCGGCCATAAACTTTTTCTGCTCCTTCAATATAGTTTCCGTATTGGTAAATCTGAAAATCATATTCTTGTCCGTCTTCCTTCTCATATTCGTCTTGAATTTTGGCAAGAATGATATTTACAAGCGAATAGAAAATTTCACTGTCGTTTGTTCCGCCACCACCCCAAAGCACATTGTGCAGGTTTCTGCCCAAACCTTCAATTTCTTCACGATTGATTTTGGTTCTTAAATCATGCTTTTCGTGTCCTTTGATTAAGGGCTGTTTCTTTGGCTCTCCGTAACCTGCGGTAATTTCCGTTCCAATGGAAATAAAGCCGTCATTTTCCCAATCTGCGTAGTTGAGGTATTTCTCAAAGTCAATGATTATTGCTTTATCTAAAATGCCTTCATCTTGCAGGTCGGCAGTGTAGTAAACTAAATATTTTACTTTTGTTTTATAGTTTTTTTCTTCGGCTTGGGCTAATGAAAATAGTTGTCCGTCAATTTCTTCTTTGTCTTTTTCAAACTTGTTTGGTGCTTTGGTTTCAATGAAAAAGAAGGGATTTCCTTTATCATCTTTTACAATAATGTCAATTCGTGGGCTTAGTTTGCCGTGTCCTCCTTTTACTAAATATTCTTTTTCAATTTCAATGTTTTCAGGCTTATAGTCAAGTTCGTTAACCAAACGGTCAATAAGAAATGCTCTTACAATTTCTTCATCACCCGTTAGTGATTTTAAAACTCTGTTTTGCTTTATTTTCTCGGAATATTGAACAGTCGCTTTGTCAATGTTGATTTTTGCAACACTGTTTTTCTGCTTATGCAGATTATGTTCAATTATTTCTTTCCATTCTTTCATTTATATTCCTATATTGTAATTTGTCTTGATACTTAACTATTTATTATTTATTAGACGGAAAGTTTCCGTCTATTATGCCAAACAAGCCAGTCAGATAAAGTATTATAACGTCCTAATTAGGAGATTAGACAGAATGCTCCTGACATTTTTACCACCGAACAGGTACAAGATGCAATTCGGCTTAAACATTATTCATAAAAGACAGAAAAAAGTTGTGTTTCGGTTGATTTATACATTCTCCGATAACTTCAACTTTTCCACCTCCAATTTCAACCTTTCATTCTCCATCCTTAACGCCAATATTTCATTCTTCTGCAACTCAATTAACGACTTTTGGCTAATTACCTCACCAAAGGCTTTTTTCCTGTTTTCAATCCCAAACCATCTTTGATAAGTCTTTGTATGTTCATCAACAGTATGACCTAAATTGTCTGCTGCTGCTTTAATCGGTATTCCCTGAAGATGCGCTCGAATTGCACAAGCATGACGCAAATCGTAGGGTTGAAACTCAATTCCCACTTTTCTAAACCATCTGGATATATCTCTCCGCATCCAATTAATATTTTGTACAGATGCGATTTTTGCAACCTTTTGTTCTAAAATCTTTAATGGTTTGGGATTTTTTAAATCAAATAATTCTATCCATTCCGGTACAAAGGGGATAACTTCTCGATATCCAGTTTTAGTATTTTTATTCACTTTCCAAGTATGGTCTATATTTTGGGCAGACATCCACCAGTTAATATCAGGTTCTACAAATAATTCCCTTGGTCTTAACCCATAAGTCGCTAACATTCCATATACCCAACGCCACATTTCCCAGGTGTCTATTTCATCACTAATGTTTGTATTTTTGCGGTTGAGTGCGAATTTTTCAAAGAGGTGAAAAGCAGATATTATTTTTTCATCATCAGGGATTTCTCGATGGGCAGGGGTGACATTATCCCGTGTGACATCGAGTTTAAATCCTAAATTAAAGGTTTTAATCAAAACGGAAGTTACGGCAATCAATTCATTTTTTTTATTGCCCTGAGATGAATTAATAACTTCTTCAAAATTTTCTTTTGTCGCTAAATGGGTGAGAGGAAAGTTTCTTTTAAGTACAGATATATAGTTAGCAAAAGTATTTTGACTGGTGATAGTTTTCTGACGGGTTTGATAATATTTTTCCTCAAATGTATCTAATAATTCCCCAATAGTTTTTATCTCTTGCTTTTCTCTAGACTTAATTCCTAAATACTTCTCATTCCACTGGAAAGTATGACGAGCAATTAATTTACCTAACTCGTAACTTTCCTCAATTGCAGTTTTTAGTCCCTCCAAATTTGCGGGGATTCCAAGAGACAAATCATACTGTTTTTTCTGCTTACCTACACTTTTATCACCTGGTTTTAACGGTAGAGTAGCTCGTAACTGGAGAGAATTGCCAGTTTGTTTAATGCTAACTCTTATTCTCTCCCTTTTTAAATTAGTATTAGCTTCGACTAACTTCTGTTCAAAAACTGCTTGATACTGTAATTCCGTTGCTTTTATTTTCGCCATTGTTCCCCTATAGCTACCGTCTGTGGTGTTCTGCGGCTCAAAATCTGCAAACATATCGGCGAACCAGTCCCCTGAGTCTGTGTTTACATCCTCATGCAGAGATGGGGGATATGTTTCCGATATTAACTTTTGGCGAACGCAATTACCCTGATTTTGCCGACCCATTCCCTAAATATTCCCTTATTTATAAACTGAAAAGCTGAAAATAAAATGTTCTTACCGAGCAAAATAACTTTACGCAATAAGTTACTCAGTAACATTTTCAGCATATCACCAGTTGTCACAGCAGTTATATGGTGCCTGGTGGTGTGATGTGCGCCCCCACTTTAACAGACATTACCCGCGCTTGGGCAATTCTGGAATACTTCCGCACTAACTGGTTAGAACCTGTATGGTTGGGTTGTTCTTTAGAACGATACGAAGAAATCCAAACTTACGATGATTTCATGGACTGGTTAGAAGAAGACATCAAACATCGGATGTCAGACTTGGGTTTCTATTGGCGCATGGGTCTAGATGTTGGTCTAGATAGATACGGTGCTGGTGTTGGTAAATACGTCACTTGGGGATATTTACCTCATGAAGACAAATACCAAAAGCCAACCATCGAAGGACGCAACGCCGCTATGATTATGAAAAGTGGTGTGTACGACAGCTTCACCGATACACATACTTTGATGGATCATACCTTCGCCCGTGAGAATACTACCCATTCCTGGTATGAAGAAGGGGAAGCAGATGTTCACCCCTTTGACCGCACGACCAAACCCACCCAGAACAATCATAAAGACTTCAAAAATGCCTACTCTTGGTCTACTGCGGTACGACATCAAGATTTCGGACGTTTGGAAGTCGGCCCTCTAGCGCGTCAGTTAGTCGCAGGTGGTCAGCATGGCGAGTCTTGGCAACATTACGACGGGTTTATTCTGGACGCTTTCAAGAAAATGGGCGGTGCTAGTATTCATCTGCGTCAGCTAGCACGAGTTCACGAAATTGTCAAGTTATACCGGCAAGCGGAAAGATGTTTGCGTGAGTTCCAGTTGAATGAACCTTGGTATATTAAACCGACGGAAAAAGACGGACGCGGTTGGGGTGCAACGGAAGCGTCACGGGGTTCTTTGTCTCATTGGGTAGATATTGAAGAGGGCAAGATTAAGAATTATCAAGTGATTGCTGCTACTACTTGGAATGTCGGCCCCCGTGATGGTGAGGGAGTCAGAGGCCCGATTGAGGAGGCTTTGGTAGGTACTCCTATTGAAGATCCTACTGATCCTGTGGAGGTGGGACACGTGGCGCGATCGTTTGATTCTTGTCTGGTGTGTACTGTTCACGCCCATGATGCGAAGACGGGTGAGGAGTTGGCGCGTTTTCGCACTGCTTAGTTGAGGTGGAGGTTTAAACGCAAAGGGGCGCGGAGGTAAACGCGGAGGTACGCGGAGATTTTACTATGAGTGGCTAATGGCTAGTTATTATTTGGTTAGTCATTAGCTCATTAGTATTTTATGGTTGAAAATTGCCATAAAAAGGTGTAATAAACACTCTAATGTTTGCCATGCTCAGTAATTTTTCTCATAGCGAATTGGTAAAGGTAAGCAGCAGAAATTAACCACAGCCACCAGAATCTTAGCAGGAAAATATCATACGTTAATCTTGGTCTTTTTAAATCAGTATAGGTTTGTTGCAAACTGGTAAAAATCAAAATGTTATCTTGTTCAATTGTGTAAAGAATTGCATACGGAAACTTGCGCGTCAAACATCGCCTAACGTCTTCATCGACTAAAGTCCAACGATTAGGGGACTCTCTAATTTGGTAAACTGCATTCTCAACAGCATTAATCAACGCTTGTGCTACCTCAGCACGTTGTTGTGCGTAATACTGAACAGCCTCTGCATATTCAGTCAGGGCTTCAGGGTGAAATACATATTTCATTGCTCAAGCAGTCGCCTCACTTGAGCTAAAGCTTCATCTCCTGGTATGGGTTCTACACAACCACTTCTAATCTCATCTCGCCGCTTCTTGGCTTCAGTATTCCAAGCCGCTTGAATGGTGGGATCTGTATCGAATTCCAAACTTTCTACTATTTTCTCTGCCAACAACGCCCTCGACGCACTAGGCAAAGATAAAATTTCTTCTGTTAGTTGCTCAATTGACCGCATAGCTTTGCACAGAAGCCTAAATTTTGCTGACAGTTTAAGAATAATCTAACATGGCAGCAGCATCAATCTTGTATCATGACTTGTTAGCTAGAAGCGATCGCTCTCTCCAATGCAACCAGCTATGAGTATAATTTGATAGGGCTGAGGAGAAGCGATCGCTCTTCCCGACTACACAATAAATCTAATTAATCACGCGCATCGTCAATTAAACAAGAAGCATATTTTTCAGTCTTGGCTTTTGGGCTATTGGTAAGCAGTCCAGCTACAAGGCTAGTTGGGGTAATATCGCCTTTCAGGTTTACCCAAAGTTCACCCAATAGTGAATTACTACATTTTACTTCTACTTTCTCCCCAGTGTCAGAGCCAAAATCAGACAGGGCTTGATCAATTTCCTTGATGGTAAGTTGTCTACCAATATTACTAGCAATTAGTCCTTGTACTGGCGATTTGTTAAAGGCATCAAGTATGGCAATTGATTCAGCAAAATATTCCTCTGCTGAACCTGGGTAACAAGTACCATGTTTAATCCACTCATGTCGATGCAGATTTGATCGAGTTCCGGGCATCACTGTTTGTAGTCTTTCCCAAGTCTCAGGCGAAAGTTCTTTCTCTATAGCTGGTAGTTTTGACCAAGTTTTCTGTTTATCATCAGTAATATCACGTTCACTCACATTACAGTAAACATTAGATTTGGGTTGCGGCCACAAACCGTGTAACACGAAATTTCTAGCTTCAAATCGGTCGGGATTTGCTGCTAGAATTTGACACTCAGCTTTGTCTGGTTTGCCCTCACAGAAAGCGGGTTGCCAACTCAGGGCGAGTAAATAATCATCTCCTGTAGGAATTGCAACAATTGGACGGGTTGTATCAGTTGTGTCCCCAGTCGAACCAACAGCACTCACACAGCTAACAGGAACCCAACGCTGAGGCGGATTAACGCCAGCAATTTGTACAAGGTAGTGGGAGGCGTTATCTTTATTTTTCCCAACTATTTGATAGACTTGCCCTGGTGTCAATCTCACATTATCCGGGTTAGTTCCTTTTTTAATTGAGCTTACGGCTTCGCACGCACTTGTAGCGGTGAATTGACCTTGATAAGAAACAAAAGCTAACGCAGGGTTAGGCAATAGTATGAAAGAGAACACCAATACTATGACTAATGCAAGTATTTTTTTGAGCGATCGCACCATACATACTCCTGAATATTCTACTTTTACCCATCTTGACCAGTCCAGCTTTTCCTAATTTCGTCCAGTAGTATATCTGGACAGTTTGTAGCTCAAATTGCCTCGATTATAAATCAAGCAGACAGACGTTTATCAGCATAAATATTTAAATTAAAATAAAATTATTACCTGATTAATGTCCCTAAATTTACTTAACATATATTCACCAAAATATTTTAACCTTTCTTTAACATAACTGCTTGATTACTAACTCAAAACCAAGCGTTTATCTCCCCCCATTAGCCACGCACCTCTGCAAAAGTTTTCTTTCTATCTAATTATTTAATAGTCGTAGCGTAACGCACTAAAAACTAGAGAAACAGTAAGTTAGGCTTACTGTCATGTACTCCCACAAAACTGAAATCTATTAGGTAAGCTTGTGTCTGATTTAGAACTACACAAATATCTCCCCAAACTTCCTGAAGAAGCACTGCAAGAATTTACAGAATGGTGTGTTTTAGAACAGGCAAAGTTAGCAGGTATAGAATTTACTCCAGATACAACCAAGTTACAAAACCTCATACCAAATGAGTATATTTGGCAAATTATTGATCAATTCATGAAAGATAGACCAGACCAAATTAAAGCAGGATTAGTATCAGCAATGGCTGGTAAAGAAGCTGATAGTCATGGTTTAGTAGGTTCTGCAATTATGGTTGATTTTTTAGCCCTCTATGTCAAATATTTAATCCCCAGCATCGGCAACACTCCAGAAGAAGCTAAAGCCTTAATTAGTGAAGCTGCTATTCAACAGTATGAAAAGCTTTCTGAACTGGCAGATAAATATAATGTAAAGTTTTAAGAGCATTACAAACCTAAGCCCCCTTCCCTACCTCTCCCTAACCCTCTCTTTGTAGGAGAGGGAAAAGGAAAAACTTTTTTTAGCTGGCATGGGGGTTTAAAAGCCTCTCAAAACTTGTATACCAGAGTATGACTAAAACTGGTATAATTTCATTATTTCTATTTTAATTAAGCTAGCATCTTTATCAATAAATAATTATGGTCAGTATTTACAGTATCCCGATTAATTCTACACTAGGAATTGCACGTCATTATTACCTCAGTCAAGATGGCAATTTTAATAATTCTGTAGGTTGGGGGACTGCTGGAGTTGAATGACATGGAAACGTTGAACTAACGGAAGAAGAACTAAAGCGTCTTCATGAATATGCTGATATATTTGGTGCATACAATATTCACTCTAACAACTGTGAAATGTTTGCTTGGTATGTCAAGACTGGAAAACAATATTCCGGTCAAACAGAGGAAATTCGAGTGACAAAATTTGGTGCTGCTTTCGTCTCTCTTGTTCAGCCTGTTCATACTGTTCGCAGTATAAAATATCTGGAAATTGAAAAGGCTATTGTTGCTAATCTCCAAGCTAACTTAGACGAGGTGAACCGAACTAAACTTATGAATGATCAGGCTGCACGAGATGATTTTTGGCAGCGTCGAGATGCAGGTTTGATTCAAGCCAACTTAGATGATGTGAAGCAAAATAAACTTATGAATGATCAGGCTGCACGAGATGATTTTTGGCAGCGTCGAGATGCAGGTTTATCATAAATAATTAGTAAAAATGTTAACTATAATTGGTTGCGGAAATCTCAATCGCAGTGACGACGCTGTAGGTGTAATTATTGCTCAACGCTTACAAAAATATTTAGCAGAAAATCCCCATCCTCACATACAAGTTTATGACTGTGGAACAGCAGGAATGGAAGTCATGTTTCAAGCTAGAGGTAGTAAACAATTAGTAATTATTGATGCCAGTTCAACGGGTTCTGAACCTGGCGCAGTATTTAAAGTTCCTGGTGCAGAATTGGCAGCATTACCAGAACCTAGTTATAATTTGCATGATTTTCGTTGGGATAATGCTTTATTTACCGGAAGGAAAATATTTAGAAATGATTTTCCGCAAGATGTGACGGTTTATTTAATTGAAGCTGCAAGTCTTGATTTTGGACTAGAATTGAGTCCCGTTGTTCAAAATTCTGCTGATGTGGTTTTTGCAGAAATAGTTGGGATAATTCGGAATTATTAAAGATTAGGGAGTAGGGACTGGGAAAAATATTTTCTCCCTTGTCTCCCTTGCCTTTCTTGTCTCCCTCATCGTATGATTAGGCCCTATCCTGATACACAGAGAGTTCATCTACTCTCATCTCAAAAGGTACGCCTTCACTTTCTGGGGGACAAACCCGAATCTTGGCACTGCTAACTATTTGCTGGAGTAGTTTACCCATTGGTACGAGTTTTTGCAAAATCCGCCAGTTGGTAAATTGATCAGGACATTCAATCACCAATGTCATGGCATTGGCTTGAGTTGTCACATACCACCGACAATTAGATAAGAGGTTTTGTAAGGTGCGATCGCACGCTTCGTAAAAGCATCTACTAATAGAATACTCTAGTTGCTGTCTCAACACAATATCAGCCGATGATGGCTGCATAGGATGAAAGTCATCACCGTTAAAAGAAAAACTGCGTCTTTTCATTCTTGTTGACAATCCTAACTTAAATTCCAATTACCATTGCATACAGCACATCTTTATTTGTTTCTAAGAATTCCTGGGTTTCATCATCATAAAAAGCACCAATGCCACTACATTGAATACCTATATAATTACTACCCAGATAAATCCTGTGTCCTAAAAAACCAGCTATTTGCATAGCAGTTTGATAACTGGTATATTCAGACACGAAAAATAATATCGCAGCACAATCTCTAGCGAGTGCTTGATTTACACACAAGTAACCAGTTTTGTCACTGAAATTACCTGCTTTCACCAAATTCACGCCTTGATATAACCCTGATGTCATCCCCTCAACACGATGCACCACCGAGTAAATTTCTACTGGCTCAAAAGTTTCTGTTGGTATTGGCTGCTTTAGTAGTTGCAAGATATATAAATATTGTTCTTGCAAAATCGACTCTTTCCGGAAACGTCTAACTGAACGTCTATCCCAGACAGTTTGGTAGAATTTATCCGGCTCAAAATTAAACTGAGGTTGCTGAAGTTGTTGTTTGCGGCTGGTTTGACAAGCGGTTGTTTGATAGCTATCTTCAATAAATTGATTAGCTACAAAATAATCTGTACCACAAACAAAAGGAAGCTTCAGCCTGAGTCTTCTAACTTGCTTTTCCTGTATTTCACCAGATACTGCACAAGCACTAATAAACTCCTTATTCTCAAACCCCAAATCTGTATTGAGAGCGAGTTTATCAAAATCAAAAATTAGCTGGATATCAAGTTGGTTAAGATAAGCTGAAGCAGCAACAGCACCTAAATGGTGTCCGCTATCTAACAAGCAATATCTCAAACTCCTGTCTTTATATTTCCAGCTAGACCTATAATAAACAGAACTAATTAAAAAAATGAATCCCTTGATACTTCTGCCCGGTATAATATAACTCTCTAACCCATCATCAATTAATTCATAGATGAGTGTTAGACAATTATTCTCAACTTCTAAATGATAGATACCGTCTACTATTTCCGCCATTCCGCGAATCTGTACGTACACCTCCGTAGGATACAACGCCCCTGCTGACGGATTTACCCGCAGTTTGTAGGGAACATTTTTATATACCTTTGAGAAGGTAACTGCACTGGTTAACCAGATAAAAGAGTGAATTTTATTATTGAGATTTAATTTCACTCTTCTATAAAACTGGGGATAAACTTTAAATGCAGAGGGTTGAGTAGCAGCATCAACATAATTTGGATCAAGTTGCACCGATAAGTAAGAATGCTTGGTAGCCTCATGGTAAGCTTTACCAGAAATATTACTTGGCGGCATTTTTCAAAATCCTTAAAACCTCAACAGTGCTGGCAAAATCTATAGCTTGATAATCATCCAAATTTTTTAAATCTAAGTTAGGATAGTATTGTAAAAGTAATTTCACAACTTCCGCTTTACCTGCTGATGCAGCATACATTAAAACCGTTGCACCATTGTCATTTTGATTATCAATATTAATCTTGTTCCCTAGAAGCAAATTAATTAAATCGTAGTGATTGCCAAAACAAGCAAACCATAAAGCATTATTACCATCATTGTTTCTAGCATTAATTTCAGCACCCGTATCAATTAATTCTTTAACAACTGCAAAGACTCCCTCCTTAGTAGCTTTCATCAAAGCTGTATCGCCGTTTTCCCCACGCTGATGTAAATCCTCAATGTTGTAGCCTTTGAGTTTCAACCATTGCTGAGTTTCTGCACTCAAATTTGAGGGAATTTTTTGATTCATAATTAGTTGTAGCATTTACACACAATTCGCCAAATAAAACTAGGACTTACGCAATTGCCACATTAGTAGGTGCGTCAAAAAAGATAATTCAGTAATTATCAATATATGTTTGACACTGATGCACCCTACAAGAAAAAGGTAATGGTGGGCATTGCCCACCATTTCTAAACACAATGCTATGGAATGCTGATGATTAGAGTTGTCAAGTCATACTCTAAACAACCTCGTGATTACAAAGAAGTAGAAATACTGAGTATTCTGCTTCCTGTAATCTTGCGCTAAACAGTAGCGAATTCTGGTGTTTCAGCAAATAGTTCTCTAGCAGATTTCTCAGTTTTAGGTAAGCCATAGAAATAGGCTTCTTTTTCAAGTTCGTCTACAAAATCCCAAGCTTCCATCGTCCGTTTAGAGTCTGGCCCATAGTTGGCAGAAATTGCACGAGCATCTGAGATAGCTTTGTGCAGTTCTTTCCGCAAGAAAATGAGTTTGGGTTGAGCAATAAGTTCACCCTTGCTAACAATATCAGTGACAGAAATTACCCCAAATAATTCACCTCTAATTACAGGCGCACACCATATATTGTAAGTAGAAAATAAACGCGCTACATATTCTACATCGAGGTCAGGATCAACAACGATGCAGGGTTTCGTCATAATATCATAGACATGAATTCTTTCAGGATCTTTACCATAAGCTACAACCTGACTTGCAATATCAGCCACAGTGACGATACCGTAAGCATCCGCACTATGACGAGGTTCTACAATTAACGCACGCAGTCCTTTGAGCCTTAATAGTCTGACTGCATCTGCTACAGTTGCGGAGCCGCGAATAGTAGCTACATCTTGAGTCATGATTTGTTTGGCTCTCATAATTACTGCTCCTTATGTTTGCAAGGAAGGGAATTATTTCTAAACTGTTGCAATATTCCCAAACTGCATCTGTGTAGACTGCACGCTTAACTCTAATTCAAATTAAATTGTGAGTTATTGTACTTGCTACTGTCTGAATAACTTTTAAAGTAATTAGACAGACAATTTATACAGTTTAGTCACTATTTCAGACCTTAATCATTCTGGTTGCTTTTCCGTCAAGACTTACGCAGTTTCTATATTATTGAAGCTATCTTACTGACTAACAAATTTTGGAACTTGACCAGTATTAAGGTAGGAATGGCTGAGATAACCCTTGAATTGCTTTGTGCTGAGGTTTCAGTTCACTAGCAACAATTTAGCTTACTTATATATTATCACTCCCATAAGGTTAGATGATTAACCTTTATAACGATTGTCGTATACATTGGTTAAAACCGCTTAAAAATTACGAAAAAAGCGACTAATTTTACATTTTTCCTGTATCATGCACCCTATTTAGTTTTTCAATAAAATTAGGTGATGGTGTAGATAGGATTAGGGTAAATATATTGCCATAAAATCATCATATATATGTATCACATACAAACAATTTATCAAAGTTGATAACCCCAGTTGATTTAATCAATTGGGGTTATTCGGATTGATGAAGCAAAAATCAAATTAACTAAGCGATAGAGCTAATGAAGGCAATCAGAGCTATAGCGTTACTTTATCTCAGCTATAAAATTACTGAGTCTAGTTTTGACTCCGCATCTTAGCTGCGTGCGGTCTTTAAACGGAGGCGAGTCTTAATAAAACTTTATTGAAGGCGTTTAAAAACCAGTTGACACACATCTATCTCAGGATATAAGTTTTACATAGCCTAGAAAGATTGATAATTAGCAGATTATCAATCACAGGAAAACTAGATTGTACTCAGTATTATCACTGAGAATTGATGGGCATAACTTCTTAAGTTAAAGAACATCTATCCATTTGGATGGGTGGGATTCGCTGGCGCATATTTACGTTTGCTGTGTCGCTAACTCGAAAAAATCACAAATTCCAATCTGAAGTAGTCACAACGATTTGTTACTTCGGTTAAGGTACATCCAAATCAATAACCTTCCATTACCACATTGCATTAATTATTTGGAGCTAAACAAGGAGTATGACCATGAATTCATTGAAAAAGTTTATGGGCTGGGCAAAGATTTTGACATTTGCATTTGCTCTTTCATGTCTGATGTTCTGTTTCCCTACCGGGGCAATGGCAGATAGTTGCTCTCCTGGAGCATACCCCATTGGTGGAAGTCCGTTTAAAACTATTAAGATTCAGGGTGGGTCTTTTGAAGTTGCTACTCCTGTAGCATGCTTGACCGAACGAAGAGTGATTCGTGCTGTGACAGTTTCCTTGAAACCTGAGACGGCAACTGGAAGCATTGACACCATTGTAATTACGGGTCCTGGAGGAAAGCGTGAGTTTGGTTGCGTAGATCAAAAAGTGAAGAACGGCACTAACCTAATTAAAGCTTGTGGTGGTACAGCTGTTTTAGAACCTGGAGATACGATATATTCGGCCAAAGGAAGCGGTTTTGGCTCAGAGCCAGTCAATTTACAAGTTAACTTCAGCGACAATTTCCAATAATCACAAATCTTGGCTTAGTTTAAGAGTTGATATAGCTATTATTCCAAACACAAGATAGCTCGATCTCATGCAAATATATGCAATTTTAGCTATTTGTGTTTGGAATTTATTGACTTTTTTTGCCAAGTAATTATCTTGATGATGGCAGAAAAAAGTATTTATCCAATCAACACAAATAACTCATTGATACTGATGGAAGACTTGCAAAAAGACAGCACTAGCAAAATATTTAATGCTGATTTAGCGTTTATCGCTTTCTGTTTCTTGATAGTTTTATTTGGATTTGGTTACACGCTGACCATCCTGCCAGAAATCGCAGAATCTCAGTTAATTAATCAAACTCGCACCTGTATTACTGGTGGTTGGAAATTTGGCTTGATTGTCACCCACATTCTCACTTTTGCCTTGATTCCGTTGGCAATGAGAATTTTTTATGGTGGCTTAAAAAATTTGGGATTGGGATTCAGAGTTATTTTTGCTTCCCAACTAGGACTAGCTTTTATTATGGTGGCGATCGCCTCTGAAATAGGCTGGCACGTTACCCAATGCTGGTATTATGCTAACGATTTTACCATGCTGAATTTCATGTTCTATTTTTTCCTGATTTCAGCATTTGTATTGTGGTCTGATGGCTTGGTGATCAAAACAACTTTCCTCACCAGATTAGTTAACATTTTGTTCGCCATCAGTTTGTTAGTTGTATCTATTTTATACCCTTTAGGGTATAAAGCTAATAACCCCAGTTTTAAAGTTCCAATCTATATTGCACTTACTATAGTTTTTGCAGTTTTGACTTATCGAGGTTATAAACTTCTCAAAGATTGGAAAATTATTCTTGTGCCAATTTTTTCAGTAGGAGTTAACTTAACTTTTGTATTTCTTCTAGACAAGTATGGCGGCAATCCCTATACAGATCCACAAGTGACTTTCAATGCTTTATTTCATATCCTGCATGACTTAGGCGGAACAGAAGCAGGAGTAGCTATCTTCACATGGTTAGTCTATGACAAAGGTATTGCTCAATTTAGGAGCAATAATCCAGAAAAATTAACCACAAGCAAAATATTAGCCACCAAAAATTAGCAAATATGCTCCTATCAATATTTGATGCTGGGAAGATGAACAACATTTTGTTAATTTTGTATCCTTTGGGACATCTGACACTAGCTGCGATCGCATGGCTATTAATCGGTTGGGGAATTAGTCTGTGGCGAAAATCATCTAGCCTAGCAATGATTGTTACTCCCTTATTGTTAGTCAGTCTCAGCTATGACAATTTTATTTTAGGAACAGGAACATTCATTGGTGCAGGAGAAGCTTTAGAAAATCTCAACATGATTCGCTATCTCCTACACTACTTAATTGTGCCACTGTTCATTGTGATTGGTGTGGAACTGGCTCATCGTGCGGGAGCAGCTTGGGCGACTACATTAGTCAGAGTTTTATCCTGGGGAATTGCATTCGGACTGGCTGGGATAGATATTACCAAAAATTACCTAGGGATGGAGTTGAAACCAGAATTTTTTGCAGGAATGTTGCGTTATGTTCCTGAAAACCTCACTGCTCCACCAATTATTACCATTGTAGTTAATTTGTTCATGCTACTGATTGGTATCGGCATCTGGGTAAGACTGAAATGGCCATTGTTATTTATAGGTACATTTATCGGGCTAATTGGTAATGCTCTTCCTGCATCAACATTCGGTACACTTCCGGCTAGTGGTTCTGAATCTGTTATGGCTTTCAGTTTGTTATTAACAGAGCAGACAATACAGTTTTTCCGCAACGTACCTGCTGAAAAGCAAAGACACAAAGAAACATTGATGGTAGATGTTGCAAATCGAGAAGCTTTGGAATGGGAGCATACTATCCACAAAAATGGCTACACAATATATCAGTCAGGAAGTCATATTCAAGGTAATTTTATCCAAGTCTATGTTCCTGATGCTCCTTACCGTGATCAGCAAGGCAAACTGAGGTTAATTACTTACTTGCACGGCTTTGCTTTGTGTATGCCAAAATTCTATGAAGACCATTTGGAAGAATTGGCTAAACAAGGCTACTATGTAATTTTTCCAGACTTTCAAAAAAGTACCTATCCAGACGACCCAGAAGCCATAACAGCCTCCGTAGAAAATCAAGCACAAAATCAATTATCCTGGGGTAAAGTTCTGCAAGGTGTGATTGCCAAAGGCAAGAACTTTAAGCTAGGAGATACTTTGAATCAAGAGCAGAATCGGCGGCGGAAACTGGGAATGGTGGCTCGCAAATTAATTAAACCGACTTTCTTAAAGTATCTTCGCGTTTCCTTAGCCTTAGTCGTGTTCATCCTGGTGATTAAATTATTTTTCTCATGGTTTAATCGTCGCTATGGACAGAATTTAATCAAACTCATTTCTACTGTTGGCTTAAGTCTGTTGCATAGCCCGATAGAATGGATTGACCAAGCAATAGACATTACTGATATAACTTGGAAAAAGTTATCTGATCATCATCCCAATATCGCCCAATCAGACTTTGATTTTTATGTATTTGGTCATTCTTTGGGAGGATTATTAGCACTGAGTTGGCCTCTTTATCTTGAGCCAAGTCAACAAAAGTTTTTACCAAAACAAATTATTACTGCCGATCCAGCCCCAAGTACGGAGATGGGCATTCCGCAGATAGCCCTGTGGATTTTAAAACTGTTCAATTCTCCGTTTGCAGAACAACCAATCAACATTCGTACAATCGGCAGTAAGTTAACACTACCCATAGGCATTTTACATGGAGCAGATGATAGAATTGTCAAACCAGAATCTTGGGTAAAACCAGGATTTTGGCAACAAAAATCCAATTTTGACTGCATCGCTAGTCAAGAGAAGAAAATCTACTTTTCTCTTTCCAACAAAGACAAAAAGTATTACCCTCCCTTAATTGCTTTTCATAACCAGGCTGTAACCGATACCACCTATTATGATGATGCGTTGTTTGAAAATTTTGGTGGTGTCAAGACAGAGCCAAATCCTTATAATTTGCAATATATTTGGCTGGGTGTTGATCGAGTAGTGACAAACAAAGCCAATGTTAACCAGTTACTCGATCAATTTAATCTGCCTGGAAGTCCGATTATGATTACAGATACTTTGCCAGAGAAACCAATTAATTGGAAATTGATAGCGATCGCTATCTTAACTCTGCTAAGTTTTTTGGGTTTAGGATACTGGTTTTGGCACGGATATACAGCTTTGTAATACCAATTTTCTCAACTCCAAAAATTCAGATATTGAGGCCAGCCTATTACAATGGGTATGAAAGGCATCAAATCAACTTTTCTTACCTAAAATGAATCAGGATGAACTATAGATTTCATCCTGATTTCAGCTAGGCTTTCAAAAGCTGTAAATAGTAACGATTACCGCAATTGATTAAACGAGATATGGTTCTTGATGGGTTTTGATTGTGCAGTTAGAACGGGGGTAGGTAACGCACAATAGAGCGAATCCTTGAGCCACCTGTTCATCATCTAAGAACTTTTGCTCAGATTGATCAACTTCACCTTCAACAACTTTGCCTACACAGCTAGAGCAAGAACCAGAATAACAAGATACAGGTAATTCAATACCGTTATCTGCTGCTCCGTCAACAATTGTAGTGTTTTCATCAACTTCAATTGTCGTATCGAGGTTTTCTTTCTTGTTGATCAATCTAACTTGATAGGTAGCCATTTTCCGATTCTCCTCAAGATTTATCAGACGGAACTAATTTCTCGAAGTTTTTAAATCTCCCTTGACTCTTCGAGAAGGGGCGCAAAGAGAGACACTGCTTTTGTTGCGAAAAAATCAGCAAGTGTCTGTTTTGTCTAAGGGAAACTTTTCAGATCAGACTGAATGTTCAGGGTTAAGTCTGAAATGGGATTAACTGCAAGGTACGCCTTGAGGGGAACAATCACCAGCTTTGAAGGACTTACCACAACCGCAGGTACTGGTTGCTTTAGGGTTAGTGAACTTAAAGCCACTTTCAACCATCCCTTCTACAAAATCGATGATCAGTCCTTCTAATAAAGGCGCACTTTTGGCATCAACGTAAACCAAAACTTTACCTTGTTCGATGACTAGATCATCTGGTTGAGGTTTGCTAGTGATTTCCATTCCATATTCATAACCACTGCAACCACCGTCGTTGACGGAGATGCGGACACCTTTAGTAGTTTTTTCATCAGTGTCACTAGCTGAACCTCGCAACAATCCCCGCAGACGAAATTCTGCTTTTTCTGTTAAAGTAACGGTCATTAAAACTCCTGATTTGTCGCGATTAGTTTTTGTGATTCTAGGTGTGGGTGTGTTTGTAGAGATGTTAAAAGCAGGTGTAGCGATCGCCTGACCCATTCAACCATCAACTGTGTGTACAATTGCTACTAGCTTCCATCGCATTGGATTGTGCGTATCTCCAAGGCGCATTGTTACCACATACCGGACAAGAGCGATCGCGTTGAGAACGCCGCTTGGCAAATTCCATCCGATTTAAGTCAATCGTCAGCAATTGCGACAATAACGGTTGACTAAACCCAGTAATCAGCTTGATTGCTTCCAGTGCTGTCAAACAAGCCAGTGTACCAGACACCGCACCCAGCACAGAAAAACCACGCCGATCCCACTCAGGTTTCTCAGGAAAGAAACAGGACAAACACGGAGTCACACCCGGTATAATCGTAGTCAGGTAAGCCTCCATCCCACTCATCGCTGCTTCCACCATCGGCTTACGCCAGCGTACACAAGCTGTATTCAACAAATCACGTTCTGTAAAATTGTGAGCGCAATCCAGAGCCATATCAGCAGACTGCACTAACGCATCTACATTTTCCGGTGTGATATAGTCATGAACCGCTTCTATCTGGATGTCAGGATTAATCGCCTGTAGAGTTTCTTTCGCTTTGAAAACCCTTGGTTTTCCTACCCAATCATCCGTCATCAGAATCTGACGATTCATGTCATCTAGCCGCAGATCACCGCCTCGGACTAGGATGAGCCGCCCAACGCCCGCTACTGCTAGGTAAAGCGCAGCTGTACCGCCTAATCCCCCCACACCAGTCACTAAAACTGTCGCCGACTTCAGACGCTTTTGAGCTACTTCGCCAAAATTAGGGAGCATCATCTGGCGACTATATCGTTCTAACTCGGTAGGCGTTAGGTTGATCACTTTATACCTCCTAATCAGAAGAAAGTTCTGTCAGCGTAATTACATTTTTTGGTTTGTCTTTAAATACCTTGAACAACTTTTGTTCTTGAGGTGTTGATTCCAAAAATGTCTGATAAGCTTTCTGCAATGCCAAACAATATTGATTTAATCTTTCTTCTGTACTGAGGTCTGGATTGCTATCAATTTCACTGATAAGTTGAGAGAATTTTTTTAGAATATGTAAACGATTTACATGAACAATTTTGGGGTCGTATTCCAATTCAAAGAATTTGAGAAATTCTTCGGCATCGGCAAGTTTTTTGAATTCTTCAATAGTTTTAGTCATTTACCTTTCTCCAATTGCTTAAGATGTTGCTTCAGTTCATCAAGCTGGCGATATATTTCATAAGTTGCGGCTGCAACTTCCATTAATTGTGTGTAATTTGTGGGTAAGCCTTCTGCTAAGTCGTGCAGATCCATTTTCATCTGCCCGGCTTTACTGTTGAGGCGTTTGATTTTGTTTTTGAGTTCTTCAATGCTGGTTTCTTCTACTTGCATTGTTGGGTTTTGTTTTGAGTTAGGGGGTTTCTTGCATAAAGACTTTGGCGTTGCCAAGAATATTATTTAAATCTCACGCAGAGGCGCAGAGGCGCAGAGGAGAGCGCGAAGGTATCTATTCTTGTGGTTCGGTATTTATGCAAGAGGTTCGATGAACAAGGATGAAAATATTTATTCCCTACTCCCTACTCCCTATTTTTACAGTTTGCTGACTTCGCGGAAGCGGTTGGCTAGGTCTAGTCCTTTGGTGACAAATTTCTCGCCTTCTTCGGCTAGTTGCTCTAGGGATTCAAAACCAAAGCGGTGTGCGTCGCGTAAGGTTTTGACGGTGAGTAATAGGCGACCGGAAAAGACTAAGGCCCAGCCAAAGCCTTCATGACTTAAATCAATTACTACTTGGGAAATTAGTCCGGTTTCTTGTTCGATTCTGGCAGCTATGGCGCGGAAAAATGACATGATTCGCGCTTGGGTGACAGGATCAACTTCACCTTCTATGGGAATTTCCCTTTTCTTTTTTTTGGGAACTATGAAGGGTTTTAGAAGTAGTTCGTCAGACCAACTGCGGAAAACTCCGTAAGTGTCTTGTCCGCGAATTTGTAATACTAAGGCTTTGAGAAATGGGGAGTTGGCAACTACATCTGTGGCGGTGTCGTTGACGCTATTTTCTGCGCTCATACTGTTGCTTCGTCTTCTAATTCATCAAGAAAGTTTTTGGTTTTGGGTTGCAATGCTTTCCGCAACCAAGGGGGAGGATTGCCTTTGAGGGTTTGAACTAATTTATTGAGGATTTCTTTAATTTCTTCTTGTTCGGAACGTGCTTTAACTGGGGTAACGCCTTTTTTGATTAATTTAGCGGCAGCAGTTCCACCAATTGCTGTGACATAAACTATGGCGCAGTCAACTAATGCGTCTAGTTTTGGTGCAACTTTATCTTCGTTGCCGTCTTGTTTTAAGTCACCTTCAAAGTTTAATGTTTCTAAAAATTGATATCCTTCTGCGTCGATTTCGTAGACATCAATTTCTCTCGCCCAGCCAAAGTGAGCATTAATATGAACGTGGTCGGTAGTTGTAAAGGCAATTTTCACTTTCATTCTCCTGCTTTTTTGGTCGTTGGGGATGGGGCATAGGGAATTGGGCATTGGTAATTTCTCCTCAATTCCCTAATTTTGAATTTTGAATTAATTTGACACCAGCCCCCATAGATGTTTCATTCGTTCTTCTTCTGCTTCGAGAAATAAGTTACCGATGCCAAATAAGACTTCCATTGAGCCGCGATAACCTACTTTTGTGAATAGACCATTACCTAATCGGTCATAGATAGGTATACCGAGGCGATAGAGAGGGATGGATAGACGTTTGGCGATCGCAGCTACGTTAGAATTACCAATCAGCAGGTCAGATCCAACTGCCAATTCTTCAAAGTCTTCTAAATCACCAATGGTAACGCTCTTGATGGGGAGTTTTTCTAAGAGGGGTGAGCGTGTGGTGGTGACGGCTGCATGAATTTGTGTCCCCATCGATTGCAGAAACCGCACTGTTGACCAGAGTAAATCCGGTTCTAATGCTAATGATACTCGCTTGGCACTAAAGTAAAAGTGCGTGTCTAACATTGCATCTTGCAGTTGACGGCGTTGACGGCGATACTTTTCGGGTACGGGGCGACTGCTCAGTATGGCTAGTGCTTGTAAAAACTCGTCTACTGGTTCTAGTCCCGTGAGTTCACTGAATACTTCGTAGGGAATGTTAAACCGTTCTTCGAGTATTTTGGCTGCACCCCGCATACTTTCACCCAAGGCGATAGTAAAGGCGGAACTACCAATTTCTTGAAGTTGTCTGATGGTTGTACCACTGGCTGTCACCGCACTGTAACCATCTTCTAGATGTCCATCGAGTGATGCGCCGATGTCAGGGACAAAGATGGGAATTAATCCAAAAGCGGTGACAATCTCTTTAATTTCTTGCAAATCCCCTGGTGTGAAGGCAGAACCAGCCAGAATTGTGACTTGTTCGCTTCTGATTGCCCCTGCTTTGGGGATTTCTTTGACTATGCTTTCGACAGCTGCGGCAAAACCATCTTGCAACGCCCCTTTAAAGTCAGGTGTGGGTGCAAAAATAACTGGGATGTGAGCGATTTCTGGATGGCGATCGCGGATATCCTTCAAAAATTTCACAATATCATCGCCTCTAGTTTCTGTGAGTCCAGTGCTACACAAACCAATAACTTCAGGATTGGACTTCTCTACTAAGGTTAGTATCGCCTGTTCGATGTTTTCTTCTCCACCCAAAATCGTAGTTACTTCCGTCATCGCTGTGGTAGCTAGGGGAATTGCTTCCCGAAAATGACGGACTAACACCACTTTGGCAAAGGCTGTACAACCTTGCGAACCGTGAAACAGAGGAATCATCCCCTTCAATCCCAAAAAAGCCAGAGATGCACCCAAAGCTTGACTTTGCTTTAGAGGATTCACTGCAACTGATTTTTCGGGAACAGTAACAACCGCCATCAGATTAACTCCTCGATAGATGCCAAAGCGCGATTTTGATTTTTTGTATATTCGTGAGCCAGTGTCCCCATATCTTCGTCCCAAGGTGCGGGCTTTCGGACTTGTTCCCAAATCGGGCTGTAGAGGGCTTCGTACAATTCCCGCGCCATTTCCAACATTCCTACATAGCCGGCGTAGGGATGATGACGTTCTTGGTTGATATCGAGGAAAGGAATCCGGGCTTTTAGGGCGGTGTATTGGTTACGACCACCGGCAATTAACATATCAGCTTGTGTATCTTTGACCAATTGCAGCAATTCTTTGGCGTTGCCCTTTTCTAACATGATGCCTTCAGTACCCAGCAATTTCTTGATTTTTCCCTTATCTTCTTCCGTACTCTTGCGGGTACTGGTAGCAACTACTTCTATACCTAAGTCTTTCGCTGCGGAGATAATTGACCAACTCTTGACACCACCTGTGTATAATACAACACGCTTACCTCTGAGGCGATCGCGATAGGGAGCGAGAGTCAAATCTAGAGCCGCCATTTCTGACGCTATCAACTCCTCTGTGCGTGCTTGTAAATCCGGGTCGCCCAATTGAGCCGCAATATTCCGCAGACACCGATTCATATCATCGATGCCATAAAAAGATTCTTCAATGTAGGGGATGCCGTATTTTTCCTCCATCTTTTTCGCCATATTGAGCAACGCCCGCGAACAAATCATGACGTTCAGCTTGGCGCGGTGAGCATAGCGGATTTCCTCAAATCGAGCATCGCCTGTAATTTTCGACAGGACACGAATACCCAATTTTTCTAGTAACGGCAGGACTCCCCACATTTCTCCGGCGATGTTATACTCGCCAATTAAGTTTATATCATAGGGGGTGGTAAACTCCGGTTCTGCTGTCCCGACAACATAATCTAATAAAGCTTCACCGCCGAAACGGTTGCCTAAGTTCTTACTACCAATGAAGCCAGGAGCAAATACAGGGATAACTGGAGTATTAATTTTTGCTGCCGCCGCCTTGCACACAGCATTCATATCGTCACCAATCAAGGCTGTTACACAAGTAGCGTAGACAAATACCGCAGAGGGTTTGTAGCGTTTGTGAATTTCTAGAATTGCCTTATAGAGTTTCTTCTCACCACCGAAGATGACATCATTTTCTGACATATCGGTAGTGAAGCCCATTTTATAGAGTTGGGGGCCTGAAGAGAGACTACCACGACTACCCCAAGAATTACCAGCACAGGCGATCGGCCCGTGAACCAAATGAGCCGCATCGGCAATAGGTACTAAAGCAATCATCGCCCCGTCAAAAGCACAGCCACCTTGAGCCGCACCCGGTTGTGCTTGTTGTGTACAAGACTTATTCTTCTTTGCACCGTGTTTCTGTTGATTATGCTCGCATCCCGGCTGATTCAGCAGTTCGTTGATTTTGCCTTGGGTGTTCATCGCAAAAATGGGTTTGAAACCCCGTCCTTTAGCGAAGCAAAGGACGGCTTTACATATCTTCTAGGCAACAATTAACCCGTTGGAACGACGAATCAATTGCACTTTGCTAGAAGCAATCTGCCCTAACCGTTTCCAGTTAGCATCGCTGACAGATATCTGTTTTTCAGTGTCACCACTGACATAACCAATTCCCTTGGGCGAATGAACCAAATCACCCTTACGTAATCCGTGGCGAGTTGTAGAACCACCGTATTGACGACGTACCCCACCCTTTGCAGGAAGCATCAGGTGAAGTTGACGGCGAGATAATGGTGGTCTACGAACACAAGTGAATACAGCAGGTGTAATCACAACATCGCCAAACCAATCAGCACCATCAATCTTTGTCGTGTGATACTGTCGGTACTCCACAAAAGCTGTTGCTGCAATAGCCACACCATCAACCGCATGAGTATTAAACTCAGGCTTGGATTTGTCTACCTTATTCTTGGTTAGCCCCAAGTGTTTGCGAATTGATGCAGTTTGATAGCCTTCAACTTTAACAACTGGTGCAAACTGTTCTAGCTGACTTAACATCCATTTTTGTCCGACCATTACAGGTGAAAAGTCTTTACCTGACTTTGCTTTTTTGCGTCCACTGGTGAGGTCTACATCAGCCCGAACATACTCGTAGCGTATTTCTGAGACTGGGTAAATTTTGCATAACTCAGAAACTATTCTCAGTTCCAATTGACGATTAGCCCGGATTGACGGCGCAAGTTTACCTTGACGGCAATTATCAAAACGTTTCTGGCGATGTGCGCGTTTTGAAAACACAACCTTGTGGTTAACTCTCCTACTCCGACGACTACGCCGCATTAATCGCCTTGCATCCATCCGGTTACGCACTGTCTGAAACGGCAAAATCAGATGTGCTGTATAAAGAGTCAACTTAGCTCCTTGAACACCAATTCCAGAGAACTTCTTGCCAGGGTCAATCCCAATGACAATATCTTGGGTTGCTCGTCCAGATGGCTCGCCAGTCAGTTGAACATAAAATTGTCCCCCGTCCGACCAGCGTTTTACTGCTTTACCCGATGCTATCCACTTCCTTGCTCGTGCAGGTGTTGTGGGCATCAGTGGTTGGTGGTTTTGATCTACTACAGGTACTCGCATTTTTTGGTATAACCCATAAATGTTTAAGTCCCTTCCCGCAACACAGCTAAGATGTCTTGGCTTTACTCAACTCCTGAACCAATCAGGATTACAGAGGGCTAAACTAGGGAAGTATTTAGCCGTGTGTACCAAACCGTGTCTCAATGCGGTATTCACTTCTTGCGTTGCCTAAATTGGTTTAGGCAATCCCCGCCCTAAAAGTGCAGGGTTAGTGAACTCTCTTCTCGCGCTAGATCGACATTTTTAATTTTAAGTTATCAGTCATCAGCAATTAGTTAATAGCTATCAACTTATATACTGATGACCGTTCTTCATAAACTTCTTGCAAAAATCTTCTTTAAACCACATACACCAACTCATCTATCGGCGTATATTCGCACGGCGGTTAAATTTTCATAAACTAGACTTTTGCAAGAAAGGCCGCGATGTAATTAGGTAACATAAACAGCAAGAGGAATTCTTTTCCCTAGCCGCTTCTAGCCTTTAGTTTCTAGCAAATGTACTTAGTGACATCTTCTCCACATTCATCAGTTAGATAAGATAAAGCGCGAAAACGCAATCCTACAAAGTCGTCATACAGAGGATTGAGTTTACACAATGCTGGAATATGGAAAGTCCGCCCAAATAAATTAATATTTCGCTCAAAGGGACAACAGCAAGGTATAACCTGACAGATGAGATGAGCGAAACGAGCATTGTTAACTGGAATATGATTAACCCAACGACGCAAAGGATGGAGAACATCAAATGCGCCGGGTTGTTTATAATTGGGTGGATGGAAATTAGGATGATGATGGTGAGTGTGAGTTGTGGACATACTAGATTCCTGAGATGAATAGAGTCAATTGGCATTGGTAAGGAAAAGGAGAAAGGAGGAAGGAGGAAGTAGGAAGGGGAAAAGGTGGAGAGGAATTTATCTCTTTTACCTTTTCCCTAAAATCTAACCCTTAGTCTCTAACTCCTAGCCCCCCTCGCAATTTCTAGCGAATCAAGTCGAAGGAGATATCGGTCTTACCGGTGATGTTGGAGTTGCGATCCAATTCATCTAGAATTGTGTTAACAACCCAGTTGAGGATGTTTAGACCACCTTGGTAGCCGAGGGTAGCGTAGCGGTGTAAGTGATGGCGATCGAAGATAGGATAACCAATGCGTACCATTGGGATCTTAGTGTCGCGCCACAGGTACTTACCGTAGGAGTTACCAACGAAGAAGTCTACAGGCTCGGTGAACAACAAGCTACGGAAGTGCCACAAGTCTTTTTGAATCCAAACTTTAGCTTCTTTACCGAAGGGGCTAGCGGCGAGGATAGCTTCCATTTCTTTCTTGAAGGCCTCATCGCCATTGTTGCAGAGGATGTGTACAGGTTCAGCACCCATCTCTAACAAGAAGCTGGTGACGGAGATGATCAAATCGGGATCGCCGTAGATAGCGAACTTCTTACCATGAATCCAAGCGTAGGAGTCGGTGATAGCATCAACCAAACGACCGCGTTCAATTTCCAATTCTTCAGGAATGGGCTTACCGGTCAATTCAGAGATAGCAGTCAAGAACTCGTCAGTACCCTTAACACCGAAGGGACGCAGAACTTTTGTTTCTTGGTTCCACTTGGTTTCGATGTATTCGCGGGTCTTGGGTGTGGTGTAAGCTTGAAGAGCAACTGTAGCTTTAGCGTTGATAGAATCAGCAGCATCTTCCAACTTAGTACCACCTGGGTACATTTCGTATTCACCGGTGTTGGGTGAATCAAAGTAGTCGCTGGTATCAGACAGAATGGTGTAGTCAACACCCATTACACCCATCATCCGCTTCAATTCGCGGTTGTTACCTACATAGGTATCAAAACCAGGAATGAAGTTGATTTTGCCGTTGCTGGTAGCTTTCTTCTTACCTTCTGTCAGGTTAGACAGAATACCCCGCATCATGTTGTCGTAGCCAGTGGTGTGAGAACCTACGAAACTGGGGGTGTGAGCGAAGGGAACGGGGAAATCTTGAGGAATAGAACCAGCATTTCTAGAGTTGGTGATGAACGCGCCTAAGTCGTCACCAAATACATAATTAATGCGCTCACAGACTTGCTCTACAGGGGTTTTATTATCTTGCTGGCTGGCGTTGCTTAGTTTTTACTTAACTCTTTGAAATCTCCCCTTAATTTTTCAAGCAAAAAAGTAAATTTATTTCTTAGTTTTTGGTTAAATCTGGAGATATTTTCTACTGCAAAATAATATATTAACTATAACGGTTAAAATAACTTCTTTTCTTCCATATTTACCGGAATAAGCTAACTAATTACTTATATAAAGTTATACATTTTACACCCATGAACAGTCAAAAAAGTTTAGTTTTTTCATAAAATAAGGTTGAATTTAAAAACGGTATCTAATGTACTTACTTTGTTATATTTTAGTGGTAATATTTGATAATTTTTAATCATCTACACAAAGATGTCATGCACAACATTACAAAAAAAAGGGGGCTAACTACCCCTTCTAGCGTAATGCAATTGATTTAGTTAGATAGAGCTTGCTTTATTTGGTGTTCTGTCAACATTAACATTAATTTTTCTAGTTCACTTTTGAGTCTTGCTACTTCGGTTTTTAACATGATATTTTCTTCTTTTAGTTCATCCATTTCATCCTTTTTATTTACCGCTTGTTTAATCGCTTGCTTTCTATGTTCGATACTAAACCATTTTTGGTAAGTGTCTGTGTGTTGCTCTATTGTATGCCCTAAATTATCAGCCGCAGCTTTCAGAGGTACACCCATTAAATGCGCTCGAATTGCCCAAGCATGACGCAAATCGTAAGGACGGAATCCGACTTTTACTTTTTGAAACCAATCAGATATAGCTTGAACTAAGGTATTCCTACCCTGTAAATCACATCTACCATTAATGTATTTTTCGACTAAATTAATAATTTCAGGGTTTCGTAATTCAAATAATTCCACCCAATTTTCATGTAATGGGATGACTTCTCTAAAACCTGTTTTACATTCCCCGTAAACTTTCCATCTAAAATCGGTATTATCTTGACTTAGCCAATACTTGAAATCTGGATTTAAAATTACCTCATGCGGTCGGCATCCATAAGCAGCAATCATGCCATAAATCCATCTAAACACTAACCAATTATCTGCTTGTTCCTTTCTTTTATTTCGTCGGTTTTTAGCGTATTCTTCCCATTTTAAAAAACTTGTTTCAATGTCTGTATCGCTTGGGATGTCACGCCGTTCTGTTTGAGGTCTTTGGAACTTTACTTTTAAAGGAATATCAAAAGTTTTAGTAAATAAGTTTAAGGTGATCGCAGTCCTGTGCTTCCATTGTCCTATATCATTAGGTATGGCATCAAATTGTTTTTTTAAATTTTCTGGAGTTGCCAGCATTTCCCTATCAAACTGCTTCAGCACTTTCATGTAATTTGCAAAAGTACCTTCTGAGCCGATATTCCTTTGTCTTTCTGAAAAATACAATCCTTCATATTGCTCTAATAGTTCTCCAAAAGTTTTGTTTTCTTTATCCTGTTTTTTACCTAAATACTTATCAGTCCATTCAAAAGTTTGACGAGCAATTAATTTACTCAGTTCGTGAGCTTCTTCTGTCGCAGTTTTCAGCCCGTGTAGATTAGCAGGAATTCCTAACGATATTTTATATTGCTTTTTTCCCTTACCTGTTTTGTCAATATCTCCTGGTTTTAATGGCAGCGTTGCCTGTAACTGAAGCGCGTTCCCGGTTCTGATAATACTTACCCGTGCTTTGTCAGCTTTCAATCTAGTGTTAGCTTCCTCAAGCTTCAGTTTAAGCTGTTCTTCACTCTTGGCTGTTTGTTTGAGTACGTGCTTCATAGTTCCCATGTATGTCCCGTCTGTAGTGGCTTTAAATTCTTTATCGACGGTAGAAGCGTTGTAATCCCTGTGCAGTCTAGTTTTTGGCATTGCTTAGTTTTTGCTTAAATATCATGAAACAACCTCAGCCAAAATACATCTGTTCAGGAGAAGCAGTTTAGCTGTGGCTCTTGCAACTAGGTATTTCGGTGGTTTTAAGATACCATGATTCATCTCTGATAACCCAATTTTTCACCAATAACCTCAGCCATACAGGTGGTGCAAACAGCAATCATCTTAGGCTTGTAGAGTTGGTAAGCAACTTGCATACCTTCAATCATGTTGTTCAAGCCACCGAATACTGCTGCGTCTTCTGTCATAGAAGAAGACACTGCGGAGCAAGGCTCTTTGTAGTGACGGCTGAGGTGGGTACGGAAGTAAGCAACGCAACCTTGAGAACCTTGAACGAAGGGAAGAGTACCTTCAAAACCCAAAGCAGCGAACATCGCGCCTACGGGTTGGCAACCTTTAGCGGGGTTAACGGTTAAAGCTTCACGAGCGAAGTTCTTTTCCCGGTATTCCCAAGTTTTTGTCCACTCAGAAACTCTTTCAACTTCTTCAGCAGAGTGTGCGCCTTCAAAGTTCTTTCTCTTGTTTTCAAATAGCTCGGTGTATTCTGGCTGTTTGAATAGATCAACGTGGTCTACAATTTTTTCAGGATTCTGTGGCATTTGTCTATCTCTCTACGCTTGCTGGTTGGTTTGTAAGTGATGAGTTGAATAGCCTGGGGGAGTAATTCCCCCTGAAGGGAGTGGCGAGTGATGAATCATGAATAATGAATGAAAGTATTCATCCAGCATTCAGCATTCACCATTCCTCCCTCGTTTCCTGGGGCGCAAACACCCCAGGCTATCCGTTTATTTCCCTGGAATTAATTAGGCTGCAACTTTAGCCTTTGCAGAAGCTTTCTTCCAAGGTGCGCCAATCAAGTCCCAAGTGGGGCTGTTGAGGGCGAGATCCATATCACGGGCGAAGATAGCGAATCCGTCGTAACCGTGATAAGGGCCGGAGTAATTCTTTTTATGGTTTAATAGCTTTAAACGGCTTATTGTTTACGGTAAGCAGTGTTAGTCATGAACATTGTTTGCTGAGAACACATTAATTTTTAGGCTAAATATAGGCTAATACCACAGCGATGCAAAATCAGGGTCAAGACAAATATCAACTAGCCTTTGCAGACTTAGAGCCTCTTTCATCTACCGACGGCAGTTTTCTCGGCTCAAGTCTGCAAGCACAGCAGCAAAGAGAGTTTATGAAAGCAAAGGTATTACAAGAATTAGAAAAGGTAAATCTGCGTTTGAAGTCTGCAAAGACCAAAGTCACAATTAGGGAATCACACGGAAGTCTGCAATTAAGGGCGACATTACCCATTAAACCAGGGGATAAGGACAGCAGAGGAACTGGGAGAAAGCAATACAATCTCAGTTTGAATATTCCTGCTAACTTGGATGGACTGAAAACGGCTGAGGAAGAAGCTTATGAATTAGGTAAATTAATCGCTCGTAAAACCTTTGAATGGAATGATAAATATTTAAGCAAGGAAGCTACTAAAAAAGATGTGATAACCATAGGTGAGTTACTGGAAAAATTTGAAGAAGAATATTTTAAAACTCATAAACGCACAACCAAAAGCGAACATACTTTTTTTTATTATTTTTCTCGGACTCAGCGATATACCAATTCTCAAGATTTAGCAACTGCGGAAAATTTCATCAGTTCCATTCAACAAATCGATAAAGAATGGGCTAGATATAATGCAGTCAGAGCAATATCGGCGTTTTGTCAGACATTCAACATCGATATTGATTTATCTCAATATTCCAAAATGCCTGAGCGCAATTCTCGGAATATACCAACCGATGCGGAAATAACTACAGGAATTAGCAAATTTGAAGAGTATTTAAATATCAGAGGTAATCAAGTTAATCAAGATGTTAAAGATAGCTGGCAGCTTTGGCGGTGGACGTATGGAATGTTAGCAGTTTTTGGTTTACGCCCAAGGGAAATTTTTATTAACCCTGATATTGATTGGTGGTTAAGTTCAGATAATTTAGATTTTACATGGAAGGTGCATAAAGACTGTAAAACTGGTGAAAGGCAAGCATTACCTTTACATAAAGAATGGATTGATCAGTTTGATTTAAGAAATCCTAAGTATTTAGAAATGCTGGCGACAGCAATTAGTAAAAAAGATAAGAATAATCATGCGGAGATAACAGCATTAACACAAAGAGTTAGTTGGTGGTTTCGCAAAATCGGGTTAGATTTTAAGCCTTATGATTTGCGTCATGCTTGGGCAATTCGAGCGCATATTTTAGGAATTCCCATCAAAGCGGCGGCGGATAATTTAGGGCATAGTGTGCAAGTTCACACCCAGACTTATCAGCGTTGGTTTTCCCTAGATATGCGGAAGTTGGCAATTAATCAGGCTTTGACTAAGAGGAATGAGATTGAGTTAATTAAGGAGGAGAATGCTAAGTTGAGGATGGAGAATGAAAGGTTGAAGTTGGAGATTGAGAAGTTAAAGATGGAGTTTGTTTATAAACAGAGTTGAATAGGCTAAAAAAATTGATCTGGTGTGTTGTACTGTTAAACAACATATCTAGATTGTTCATTACTTCCACTATTACATCAAATTAAGTAATATTACGATGTTAATTTACCTAGAAAGCAAGTATTGTAAATCAGCTTGAGTACAGTATTTCATCATGAATATGAATTAACACTGACGCACCCTTGATTTTCGTTGTTACGTATATATACTAATAAAATATAGCTATTCTATAAACAAAAAAACACATAAACTTTAATGATTGGATATTGTATATTTTAATTTTTCTAGATACATTTAAAGAGTATTGTTCACGTCACTAAACTTTATTAATCATGGCAGAACCATTAACTACCCTTGCAACAGGAGTTGTTGTAACGTTTGGGGCAGCAGCAGTTACAGCAGCAGGCGAAAAATTTGGAGAGTATGTAGCTGAACAAGCAATTGAAGCTTGGGAAGAAGGGTGGGAGAGACATGACGAAGCTGTTAGTAATTTGTTGGGATCTCCTAATGATGAGCTAGAAGGGGCAGAAGCATAATAATTCATCCGATCATCTAAGACAAAACAGAGTATAGAGGTTTCTGTACTCTGTTTTGTTGTTGTCAGCAAGCAAGTAGGGTGCGTCAGCTTGAGTGAGTTATTTCATCACAAAAATGAATTAATGCTGACGCACCCTACAAAATATGGGTTATTCCCTGCCAATATTGTCAGGTATATTTGGTACTTGAACACTTCCCCAATCTTCTGGATAAATTCCTTGTTTAACAAAACGGTGAAAACTTGAATATTTCCATTCTTTGGGAGATTGGCATAAACCATGCTTGACAGGATTATAATGAACATAATCACAATGGTTAGCAAAGTCTTTTTCATCTCTAATTAAATGTTCCCAATATCGCCTTTGCCATAAATTACTTTCTTGGCGTTTTTGGCGCGATTGACTAATTTCTGCTATTATGCCTAATTTTTCTGCACAACTATAGGTAACAAAGCTTTTAATTAATCGCCAACGGATGGCATAATTACTATCATTTTCCGGTAAAGTCCAGATACAATGAATATGCTCTGGTAAAAGAGCGATCGCCTCAAGAGAAAAAGGATAAAGTTGCTGAACTCTCCTAATAGATTTGCGAAGGTTTTCTCGCCCTATCTCACTACATAACCAAGGTATTCTTTGATAAGTCACCTGGGTAAAAAAGAAAGTACCTCCAGACGCTAAAACTCGGCGATAATTAGACATACTTCAGTATGATTTCATATTTAGCGCAAAAATTTTGACTGTACTGATACACACTAATACTACACTAAAGTAATGTAGGGTGCGTCAGCGTTAATTCATTTTCATGATGAAATAGTGTACCCAAGCTGACACACCCTACAGAATAATTTCATGGTAAAAGAGCGTTAGTGTAGGTATCGCCTCCACAGAACAAGGATAAAGTCCCATAAGTAAAAAGCAAGTATATCCACAGGCGATCGCAACAAAATAATAGGATTTGATAATATTAATGGAGTGGGCGATCGCTTATCGCCAAAACCGCAGATTTGCAAAAACACTATGGCAAAGCGTAAGAAAAACAATCTCCAGTGGATTAAAGAAACGCTTGAACTCAAGCCTGACCATCGTTGGGAAGCACCATCAGGCTATAAAATCTTTGTAGCAGATCGGGGGGCTGTGCGCTTCAATGTTCCCCAGAATTGGTTTTTTGAGCCACAAGAAAAATCATTCAAGTTCAGTGATAGAAAACCACCTGATGATGATTGCTGTCTAGAAGTATCTTTCAATCGTCTACCGCCTCGTGACTGGAGTCTATTTCCCCTAAAATCTACCTTAAAGAAAGTGGTAGAAGATGATGGTCGCAACGTCATAGAGAAAGGGGAAATCATTACTGAAAAACGCCAAACCGCCCGAATTGTCTGGACAGAAATTAAGTTTATCGACACTCAGGAAGAAGCACGGGAAGCATTTTCCCGGATTTGCATAGGTTTGGGTTCAAATGTGCAATGCTTGATTACATTCGATTATTGGGCTGATCAAGCCGAACAACTCACACCCGTTTGGGATGAAGTGATGCGTAGTCTCACACTAGGGTTATATATCCGCGATCCAAGTACGGGTTTGGCTTATCCAGATTAAGGCATAATATAAAATTAAAAGTAAGTCTTTAGTTCAGTTGTAATTAGGTATTGGAGAGATTGAGGTTAATAAATTTCCTTGCACAAGGTAAAATATAAGGCTTAATTCCATTCGGTATCAACATTGTCTAGCAGTGCAGTATGGGGAAGTTATAGCTGTAAAAGTTTCATGAAAATCACTATCTAGCAATTTGGAGCTATTGAAATGGTAGAAGAATCTAATAAACCAAGTTATCCAAGAAAAGTTATTATTAACATTCCATCTGAACATACCGAACTACAACCTACAAACCCAGAATTCAGCAATTATCGGAGTTTTGCCAAATACTGTTATTTATATGATCCATTAGTTGATACTAAAACAGTAACAGCATTCGATGAAGCTACTTTTGAATATCAGGAAAGATGGCATCGTAGAGGGTTCATTTACCTGAACGAATATGTCACACGTTACCCACTGCAATACTATTATAGTTGTCTTGCATATCATAGAGAACAGCTACTTCCAGGTAAAGCTTTAAAATTAGTAGAAAATTTTCAGAAAAAAACTGCATCCTATGAAGAAGATAACCGAAATAGGTGCAGACTTCTGAATGAACTGGATAGAAATATTAATCAGACATTTATCCTGAAACAGTACATTTACTACAGATGTAACAATGGTCAAGATGGCTGGAGTATCTTTTTACGATCACCAAATGTGAAGGTTGAGTCAGACAGACCCTTTATTATTGGTAAAGGGAAAACTTTGCAAGAGGCTGATACCGATTTTAATCAAATGAAGGCTCGAAACTTTACGAAGATTACTAATATTGACAATATTCTAAAATTTTTAGGAGAAAATAATGTTCCCGTGAATGCGAAAGAAATGATTGATGTGTGTGTTACATTTGATTCAAAAATATACAAATCAAATGTAATACATCAAAATCATGGTCGTAAAATAACAGCTACACTAGCTGCGCGATATACTTTCCAATGTAGTTCAGAAGAAACTACCTTTTGCCTGGATGTAAATTTATATTCACAAAACATCAATTGGAAAGTTACTAAATACTTAAATCTTGATGATCAAAGTTCTCTTATTAGCAAGTTATCAATAGAAGCTTCTGCAACCACTATTAAAGAAGCTTATTACACTTGTATCAAAAAATCAAAAGAACTTCAAGAAGATAATGATGCTTTAAACAAAGCTATTCATGAAGCCGAACAGCTAGAGTTGAAATTGATAGAAGAAGATATGATTCGTGATGGTGAAGATACCTTTAATTGGCTGGTTTCAGAATTTGGTGATGACATAATTCCAGATAGAGGTTAGCGTATAGTAAGCAAGTAGCAAGTAGGGTGCGTCAGCTTGAGTAGACTATTTCATCATGAAAATTAATTAATGCTGACGCACCCTACAGAACTTTGGCAACTTAGTATAAGTTTATCTACGGTCGCTGAACTCTATCGTCAAGTCTGTTTAGGTTGAACATACCACAGGTCGATTACTTCTGCTTATGGCGATCGCATCCCCTACTGTTAAATGAAGCGATATCTGCGACAATGCTGCACCAACGCCTCATGTTAATCTAAAAAAATATCAATTAAAATAGTTTTTTAATTTACAATTTTCCGCTAACCAAAATTTAAGCAAAACCCAAAAACCAGACCCCATAAGAGTTATATTATCTAAAACCGCAAAAATAAATTGTTCCCAGATAACCCTAAAACCTACATTTAAGCTAAAAATAGACTCATTTTTCTCCCCCTACCAAAAAACCTTACCTTACCTGACATTTGCACCCTGTCACCAAGTTCGGAGTAATCCCAAGAGTGCATTTGACGGAAGGGAAGACCCATCTTTTGGAAGACGTACTTCTCTTTAATACCAGAAGCGATTAAATCAGGCTTCTTAGCTTTAACGAATTCCTCGAATTCGTAAGCGGTAACGTCATCATAAATGATGGTGGCGTTATCGATGTAGTGGGTGGTACGTTTGTAGTCGTCGTTGTGAGCAAACTCGTAACCAGTACCAAGAACTTTGATACCCAAGTCTTCAAAAGCGGGAACAACGTGACGAGGACGTAGACCACCTACGTACAACATTACGGTGTTGCCTTCGAGACGAGGACGGTACTTCTCAACCACGGCGTTCATGATTGGAGTGTACTTAGCAATTACCTTCTCGGCGTTTTCTTGAATCTTAGAGTCAAATTTAGCAGCGACTTGACGTAAAGATTCAGCAATCTTGGTGGGGCCGAAGAAGTTGAACTCCATCCAAGGCATACCATAAGCTTCTTCCAAGCTACGGCAGATGTAGTTCATAGAACGGTAGCAGTGGATCAGAACCAACTTAGCAGCAGGCCCTTGGATCAACTCGTTGAGAGTACCGTCACCAGACCACTGAGCAACAACACGTAAGCCGATTTCTTCCAACAGCATCCGGCTAGCCCAAGCGTCACCACCGATATTGTAGTCACCAATTAATGCTACATCATAGGGGCTTGGCTCGAAGTCAATTTTGTTTTCCTTCTTAGCCTTGTCAAAGTGAGGGAAGATCCAGTCACGGATAGCGTCGTTAGCAATGTGGTGACCTAAAGATTGGGATACACCACGGAAACCTTCGCAACGCAGGGGGATAACTGGCTTACCAATTTGTTTAGAAGCTTTCTTAGCAACAGCTTCGATGTCATCCCCGATTAGACCGATGGGACATTCAGATTGAATGGAAATACCACGGTTGAGAGGGAAAAGAACGTCGATTTCTTCGATCAGTTTAGTTAGTTTTTTGTCACCACCAAAAACGATGTCGCGTTCTTGGAAGTCGGAAGTGAAGTGCATGGTACCGAAAGAGTCGATACCAGTTGAACCTACATAGTAGTTACGACGACCAGACCAAGACCAGTAACCGCAACCTACAGGCCCGTGGCTGATGTGGATCATGTCCTTAATAGGACCCCAAACCACACCCTTAGAACCTGCGTAAGCACAACCACGAGCGGTCATTACACCAGGAACGGATTTGATGTTAGACTTAACGCCGCAGTCAGACTTACCTTCTTCGTGTACATTCAGGTGTTTTTCGCGTTTTTTGCGAGATTTTTCGGGATAAGCTTTCAGAACGTCTTGGATGAGTTCCTTATGTTCTTCTACAAGATTCTTGTTTTCTGGAGGTGTCATAGTCTGCCTCAGTGACTTTTACGAATGGAAAATAAAAGGATATAGGGAGAGGGGAGAGGGATGGGAAGGGAGAGTGGGAAGGGGAATTACTTCCTCAACTTCCTTTCTCCATGTCTCCTAATTACGGTATGACCTATTTAGCAGCTGCGGGCTTACCAATGACATCAGCGTGCTTGGTATCGTCATCAAGGATACCGTATTCGATCAACAGGGCTTCCAATTCATCCATTTCCAATGGAGTAGGAATGGTGAGTTTTTGGTTGTTGATGATCTTCTTAGCTAATGCGCGGTATTCGTGAGCTTGGTTGCTGTCAGGAGCGTACTCGTTAACGGTCATACGACGCAATTCTGCGTGTTGAACGATGTTGTCACGAGGTACGAAGTGAATCATTTGGGTGTTCAAACGTTCAGCCAAGTTTTCGATCAATTCAGCTTCACGGTCAACTTTACGGCTGTTACAGATCAAACCACCCAAGCGTACACCACCGGAGTGAGCATATTTCAAAATACCGCGAGCGATGTTGTTTGCAGCGTACATCGCCATCATTTCACCAGAGGTAACGATGTAGATTTCTTGTGCTTTACCTTCACGAAAAAGAGCAATAATATTATTATTTTAACCTATAAATGTTCAATTTAAACAATGTTTGCTGTCATCATTGTCAATGATGAACAGTATTTTTATTAGGGTAAATCTAGGGTATGAACAGAACACAGGAAGCATTTGCCGATTTTCAAGCAACAGCCATCACCGATGGAGGATATTTAGGCAGAATGCAAGCAGTAATAGAGCAACAAAATCACTTGGCGGCAAAATTAGAGGCGGAATTAAAGGCGGTAAATGCTAGACTGAAGGCGGCGAGGGTAAGTGTTTCTGTAAGGAAATCTGGTAATTCGCTGCAACTGAGAAGTACCCTACCCATTAAACCAGGAGATATTGATAAAAAAGGTATAGGAACGAAACAATATGATGTTTCTTTGGGTATACCGTTTAATTTTGATGGTTTAACTACGGCGGAAGAAGAAGCTTATGAGTTAGGTAGATTGATTGCAAGAAAACAGTTTCAATGGACTGATAAATATCTAGGCAAAACTCGCCATAAAGTTAAAGCAAAAACTATTGGTGATTTGATTGCAGATTTCGAGCGCAATTATTTCCAAACTAGAAAACTTACTCTGAAGAGTGAGAACACTTTTAATAGTTATCTGTATATTGCTCAAACACACTTACCGCAGGATAAACCAGCAACAAATGTTAATTTTATTGAAGCTGTGCAAGGTTGTACTTCCTCAGATAGTGTAAAAAATGAGTTAATTAAAGTGATTCGGGTATTGTGTAAATGTTCTGGGTTAGAAGTCCCAGAGCTTAGTAATTTAAAAATCAAACCTAGTGCTACACGTAAGCGTGATATACCGACTGATGCAGAGATAGAGCAGGAATATCTCAAGTTTGAGACTTACGCCCTCAACCGTCCTAGTAAATTGCTCACCAGGGAAGATAGGAATAATTGGAAACTTTGGCGTTGGGTATATGGGATGTTAGCTACCTATGGATTACGACCAAGAGAAATTTTTGTCAATCCTGATTTAGATTGGTGGTTATCATCAGATAATACTATGAATACTTGGCGTGTGAACGAAGAATGTAAAACAGGTGAAAGGGAAGCTTTACCATTATATCCGCGCTGGGTGGAGATTTTTAATTTAAAAACTGATACGGAAGCGATTGAGTTATTAAAGGCGAAGATAAAAAATAAGATTTCCAGTAAACAAATTAATTCGGCTCGACATGGTACAGACCGATGGTTTAGATTTGTCGGGATTCCTTTTCAACCTTATGATTTACGTCATGCTTGGGCTATTAGAGCGCATTTAATGGGGATTCCTATTAAAGCTGCTGCTGATAATTTGGGTCATTCGGTGAATATGCACACATCCATTTATCAAAAATGGTTTAGTTTGGAAAATCGCAAGGTTGCTATTGAACAAGCTATTAAGAAAAAGTCTAAGGTGCAAGAGTTGCAAGAAATGGTAATTGCGCTACAGCAGGAAAATGAGCAATTGAGAAGAGAAAATGAGAGGTTGCGGTTACAGATAGAAAATCAAGGAGTGATACCCATGATGAATTAAGCAAAGGTTCTGGCGGTGCTGATTAAGAATATGAATTTATCTCACGCAGAGACGAGCCAGTGCGTTGGGCGGCTTCGCCGACTTGTAGCAACTGGCGTGCAGAGGCGCAGAGAGAGAGTAAGATTTTGTAGAAGCAAAAATTAAAATTTTATGCTTCAATTCAGCAACGCCAAATTTTTCATACTGAAGAATTAAGCGAGGTGTTGGGAAGTGACTAAGCCAACACTAAAATACTTTCTTGTTGAGTATCGGCAAACTGGTTAATGATGTTAAAGTTATCTCGCAAAATTTGCACAATTTTAGATGTTGGGCTGTTACCAATACGAAGAAATATAAATTTTGGAGGATGACCATAAAGTAAACTGCGTTGATGAAAATCAGAGTCTTTAGAAACAATCACAAAATCATTCAATTTCGCGTATTCCAATCGACACGAAGCGGTTGTTTTTTTGGTCTTTTAATCCCATACTCTTGTATAAGTGTCCATTTGAACTGCTGACAGCAAGACTCAAGCAATTTTTGAAAAGCAGCTTTAACGGCAGTCTCATGCACAACACCCAATTTGTTAAAATTTTCTAACTCTTCGTAATACTGCTTAATAGGTTTATGGGTTGGTTTGAGTTTTAGACTAAGCATATATGAATCTGCGTTTAAACAAGAGTAAAAATAATTCTTGCTTAAACACATTAGCGGGAAAATAATTAAATAACAATATGTTTTAGCAAATATATAAAAAATTTACTTTTATTTTCGCATTGTTACTGAAAGTAATTTATTTATCAAAAATAATGTATTGATGTTGACACAAGGGATAATATAGGGTAAACAAAAGAATAGAATCAAACAAATTGCTAATTTATTTCAATTTTTCCAGGGCAAAATTAGGGCGATATAAAATAAAAATCTTCCTTCAATTGCATAATCAAAAACTTTGGCAAACACAGCTTAATCTTCACGGATAGGCATAGCGAAACCACCGCACACAACGTCACCCAATACGTCGTAGGAAACGAAGTCTAGGTCTGTGTAAGCACCGTTTTCTTCCAAGAAGTTAATAGCGGTGATGATACCACGACCAGCGCAACCTACACCGGGTTCTGGACCACCAGACTCTACGCACTGAACACCACGGAAACCGGTCAGCATGATTTCTTCGAGTTCCAGGTCTTCTACTGCACCTTTTTCAGCAGCTAAGTGTAATACGGTGGTTTGAGCTTTGGAGTGGAGCATCAAACGGGTGGAGTCTGCTTTGGGGTCGCAACCTACGATGAGAATGCGTTGACCCATTTCTGCCATAGCTGCAAGGGTGTTTTGGGAGGTGGTAGATTTACCGATACCGCCTTTACCGTAGAAAGCTATCTGTCTAATGTTTTCGTCAGTCATTTTTCTGTTTTCCTGCTAGTTGTTGGTTAGTTGGTCGGTCTTTGTGTTTGGACTCACGCCTGTAGAGCTATGGCGGTGAGGGTTGGTAGAACGTCGCCGAAAGGGGGCGATCGCTCTACTGAAAACACGCTAAAATTTGTACTCATGATCCTTCCTTATGTAGTTGTGAAAGTTCTTTTGGGTGTTAGTTAACTGTTGACTGTTAACTAAACTGCTTGTACTACTAAATTGGGGCTGATGCGATCGCGTAATCTCGATTCAATCGCTATCTTTAAGGTGGCTGTAGAGCTTGGACAAGAGCCACACGCACCTTGCAGCACTACTTTGACAATATCGCCGTCTACGTCGTAGAGTTCTACATCTCCGCCGTCGGCTATTAATACCGGTCTAACTTCTTCGTCTAAGACTTTTTGAATTAGGGCAATCTTTTGAACGTTGGTTAATGGTCGTTTCTGCCCAGAATTAGCTATATTTGGAGATTGATTACTGCCGTTCTCATTGCGAATTGTTGCGGCGTTCTTTTCCTTTACATCTTTAATGATATCATCAATCTTAGCTAAACAGGAACCGCATCCGCCACCAGCTTTAATGTAATTTGTTACCTGTTCCGCAGTAGTAAGGTTATTTTCGATAACTACACGACGAACCTTATTTTCACTGACACTGAAACAAGTACAAACTAATGCACCTTCATCATCGTCATCATGGGCAGCCAGAGGAATGCCACGATAGTTATAGATAGCAGCTTCCAGAGCTTCCTGCCCCATCACAGAGCAGTGGATTTTGGCTTCAGGCAAGCCACCGAGGTAATTAGCAATGTCTTTATTAGAAACTTTCAGGGCTTCATCTAGGGTTAGACCCTTAATCATTTCCGTCAACGCGCTAGAAGAAGCGATCGCACTGGTACAACCAAAAGTCTGGAAACGAGCATCAAGAATCTTATCAGATTCTACTTCCACCTTGATGTGCAATCTCAGCGCATCACCGCAAGCAATACTTCCTACTTCTCCCGTAGCGACCTTCACGCCAGGCTCGCCGTTTTCTTCAATAACTCCCTGATTCTTGGGATCGTAAAACAGTTCTAAGACCTTATCTGTGTAGTCCCACATATTTATTTAGTTATGAGTGCTGAATGATGGTATTAGGTATTGGGTATTGGGTACTGGGTATTGGGTATTGGGTATTGGAATAATTACTGAGTACCCAATCCCTATTCCCCAGTCCCCAGTCCCTAATTAACGATGTGCAAGTGTTTGTTCTTGGGATTGCAACCAACCCGCTTCATCATTTTTGAAGGGGGAGAGAGCGCGCAGACGTTCTACAATGTCGGGCATAACCTCGATTACTTTGTCGATTTCGGCTTCGGTGGTGTAGCGACAAAGACTGAAGCGAATCGAACCGTGTAATGTGGTGTATGGTAAACCCATAGCCCGGAGGACGTGGGATGGTTCTAATGAGCCAGAGGTACAAGCAGAACCAGAAGAAGCACAGATACCGTATTTATTTAACAATAGCAGGATAGCTTCACCTTCGATGTATTTAAAACCGATGTTGGTGGTGTTTGGCAATCTCTGCGTAATGTCACCGTTAACTTCGCAGTCAGGAATTTTAGCGAGTAAGGATTGTTCTAGGCGATCGCGCAGCCTTTTCTCTCTCTTAATTGCTTCCTCTAAGTGAAGCATTTCCAACTCTGCGGCTTTCCCTAAACCGACAATTCCCGGTACATTTTCTGTCCCTGCACGCCGTCCCCGTTCTTGGTGTCCACCAATCAACAAGGGGCGGAATCTCACACCACGGCGGACATACAAAGCCCCGATACCTTTAGGTGCGTGGATTTTGTGACCAGACATGGTTAACATATCTACGGTGCTATGCTTCATATTCAGAGGTATCTTACCTACTGCTTGCACCGCGTCTACATGGAATATAGCACCTTTTTCCTTCACCCGCAACCCAATTTGTTCAATTGGGAATATCGTCCCGGTTTCGTTGTTGGCATACATAATTGTCACCAGGGCGGTGTTACCTGTCAACGAGGCTTCTAGTTCATCTAGATCCAACTGCCCCTGACGATTCACAGACAGATAGGTAACACTGTAACCTTGGGTTTCTAATTGTTTGCAGACATTCAAAACTGCGGGGTGTTCTACCTGGGTAGTGATAATGTGACGCTTTTCTGGTTGGGCTAACAAAGCGGCGCGAATGGCAGCGTTATCACCCTCAGTTCCACAACTGGTAAACACAATTTCTGATTCATCAGCACCCAATAGGGCTGCAACTTGTTCTCTTGCTGTTCTGACTGCCTTGGCTAGTTGCCCACCAAAGGTGTGCATACTAGAGGGGTTGCCGTAATATTCCGTTAAATAAGGCATGATCGCCTGTATAACTTCCGGGTCTACCTTAGTGGTAGCATTATTATCCAAATAAATTACGCTCATTTCTATACCCCTAAGATTTCACCCTGATGCTTTTCCAACTGTTTCGCATAGATTTCTGAATAGCAAGTAAACCAACGCTCCCAATAGTCTTGTTTTTTTGTTAATTTCGCTATAACTTGGTTATAGTAAGCAAACCAACGATCCCAATAATCACTAGGTTCTTTTACGCAACCATCACGGGTAGGACAAACCGCTTGACATTGTGGGACGGTGTGGATACTATCAGCGCAGTTTGTACATAAGTCGGGGTCAATCCAACGCTTACCGTCTTCAACAACCAAGATTGCATTATTAGGACAAACAGACAGACAAAGCTTGCAGGAAATACATTGGCTGGTAATTTTGTAAGCCATGACTATTCTCCTTATTGGGCATGGGGGATTGGGGATTGGGTACTGGGTACTGGGTACTGGGTATTGGGTGTTGGGTATTGGGTATTGGGTATTGGGTATTGGGTATTGGGTATTGGGTATTGGAATAATTACTTAGTCCCTAATCCCCAGTCCCTAATCCCCAGTCCCCAGTCAAGAGTCCCCAGTCCCTAATCCCCAGTCCCCAGTCCCTAGTCCCTAGTCCCTATTCCCTTCCTTGACGTATTGTTCGTGAAACTCTAAAGCCACCTTCTCAATCACGTCGTAAGCTTCTACAGCCTGTATGCCAGCTTGAAGCAGTTTTTCTTTGGGTGATTCGCCAATTTTAGAAACTAGAACTGCTTTGCAATCTGCGATTGTTTTCACAATATTGTCAAATGTGGCTGCTTCGCCGTATCCACCTTGACAATAATGGTCTACTTTACGGTGACTGACAAACTTAACTTCACTACCATCCACTTCGTAAACTTGGAATTCCTTCGCATGACCGAAGTGTTGGTTAACTAAACCGCCGCCTTTGGTGGCAACTGCAACTAAGATTTTCGGGTTGTTAGCTGCTTGCTGCTTGCCAACTAATACCTTTTCTCTGGCTACTTGTAATTCTTCTCTAAATTTCTCAATACCTGCGTGAACTTCTTGGCGTTTGTCGTAGTCGTATTCTGGGGACATTTCCAAGAATTTATCTTTAGTAAATTCCTGACTGCGGTCTTCTCCTAATAAGCCTACAGCATCGGCGCGGCACTGACGGCAATGGCGCATCATTGTCATGTTGCCAGCACATTGGTCTTGGACTGCTTGTAGTTCTTTTTGTGTGGGGCCGCGCTGTCCGGTTAAGCCGAAGTATGTACCGTGTTCTGGTGCAGAAATCAAGGGCATGATGTTGTGCAGGAATGCACCGTTTTCACGAATCACCTTGTTGACTTCGATTAGGTGTTGGTCGTTAATGCCCGGAATCATTACCGAGTTGACTTTGCACAAGATATCGGCTTCTTTGAGGGCTTGCAAACCTTCTAGTTGCTTCTCTAGGAGAATTTTCGCGCCTTCTAAGCCTCTATAACGTCTACGTTTGTAGTGAACCCAAGAATAAATCTGCGCTCCGATTTCGGGATCGATGGTGTTAAGGGTAATTGTAACGTGATCTATATTGAGTTGTTTAATGCGATCAATGTGTTCTGAGAGCATCAAACCGTTGGTTGAGAGACACAGCTTAATATCTGGGGCTTTGTCTGCTATCAACTCAAAGGTGCGGAATGTCTTGTCTGGGTTCGCCAAAGGATCACCAGGGCCAGCAATTCCCAAAACTGTCATTTGGGGAATTTTACCTGCAATGACTAAAACTTTGTGGGCGGCTTCCTCTGGGGTGAGTAATTCGCTAACTACCCCAGGACGGCTTTCGTTAGCGCAGTCATATTTACGGTTGCAATAGTTGCACTGAATGTTACAGGCGGGAGCGACTGCAACGTGCATCCTGGCGTAATGGTGATGGGCTTCTTCGCTGTAGCAGGGATGTTTAGCAATGCGTTCTTTGAGCTTTTCATCTAATTCCACGGTGGCGCTGCTGTTGCTGTTGCATCCGCAACCACCTGATTTTGCTGTGGTAGGTGTCGATTCAGTAACGGAAGAGCCTGTAACTGGTGGTGTCATTGAATTTCGCAAAGGTCGGTGGACTAGCTGCCACTGTGGGAGATGCGGTTGCTACCCTTTTTGCCTGAAGAATTGAAGTCGCGTCTGTCACACTGACCGCAGCAGTTTGAACTGTGGCGGTAGCTTAGACACTTGTTTAAGGTGGCTTTGCTCAGTAGGGCAGTTTGTGAAGTCCTTGAGTTTCGGCTGGTGTGTGTCAACTTTGGGATCTTGGTAGAATTGTGTGTACAGCCGCGACTTCTCTTCACGAAGGCATAGTGCTATCTCATCCCTCCACTCACTCTTCGCTTTTCTTTTGTGTAGAAGCGTTAAGTGATTGGCGATATAAGATTTATAGCAGTCCTGTTTTACAGTCGTGATGCGCCACTCTGGAATAGAATTTATTGGATTTATTACATTTGTACTCAAAATCTAGAATTTAGATTATGACGACATTTAAAGAATTTTAAATTTTTTTTTCAGATGGGGGTTCTAGTATTTTTTGAGCAGGGTACGAGTATTTATGGTCTGGGGTTCAGGTTTTAGTTGTACTCATCTGTAACCCAAGCGTAGCAAAGATTTGACTGCTGTTTGGGCTGATTTCTGACTATACAGTTTTGTACTCAAACCCTCCTGTAATCATGCTGAAAGTGTTAATCTGCAAGGGATTGAGGGTGGAAAAACTGGAGTAGATTACGTTGTACTACTCCAGATACGTGCGAAATTCAATTCTGTATACAACATATCATTTTTTTTGAGGGAAAAATGTAATTTACAATTTTTTAATTATTCATTTACAGTGATGCTTAAAGTTGTTGAATCTTTTATATAGATAGAGTTTCAAGCTTTTAAAGCGGTAATTTTAATGCAGAATTTTGTCAAGAAACTTAACTTTGTTTATGATTTTCTTCTAGGTTTAAATACTCTGAGAAGTGAGGGATAACCAGAGGTAATTCATAAATCAAATCTCAAGAGAACTGAAAATAAATTCTTCTCAGGGAGTATATTGTTGTCTGCAATCCTTCGTCAAGGCGGAAAGTTAGAGGCGATCGCCTGCGGCACTGCACCCCAATGTGTGATCAGCCTTTAGATTTGAGGTATGGATACTGTAGCCTGTCTTCTAGTAGTGGCTAATTCATCTGCCAATTCGTTGACTAAGGAAGTAACTACCGCTTTCATAGAACCTGTGCTTTCCCACACTCGCCGTTGACGAATATAACTAGCTCCTTGATCTAATCTTGTTTCTAGTTGGTGTAAATATGAGCTATTGCCTAGGGTATCGGCAGTCTCGGCTAATGAATTCAAGATATCTTTAACTATATGCTTGATGGGTCTGCTATTACCTCGTTCATCTTCGATGTAGTTAGCGTCTAAACCCCAGCGAGATGCACGAAAGTAGTTTTCTTTCTCCAATAACCAAGGAAGGGGAGTTAATAAAAATCCTGTTTGCTTTCCTTGACAGTGATCATGCAAATCCACAATTAAAGAATGGATGAAAGCAGCCAGCATCATTGACTCTTTGATGGTTGGTTGAGCATCCATCACCCTGACTTCCAGAGTTCCCAATTCAGGTTGGGGGCGCAAATCCCAATGGATATCACGGATAATCTCAAACATCCCTGCACTTTGAGCATTAGCAAAGAAGTTACGAAAATCCTGCCAGTTTTGAAAGCTGGGAACGATACCATAGTTTCTCAACGATGATAAAAACCTTTGACGATAAGAGGCGAAACTGGTGTCTTCACCCCACCAAAAAGGTGAACTGGCAGACAAAGCTAACAAAATAGGGAGATAGGGTTTGAGTCTGCCCATAATCTCGATAGCTGCATCCCCGGATGGCATTCCTACATGAATCTGAAGCGCACAAGTCATCATTAAGTTGGCAAGATAGCCAGATATCCTTTGCTGGTTGAGATATCGGGGAATCGGGGTGATAGAGGCAAAGCGATCGCAACATGGATAAGTTCCGGCTGTACAAATAGTCATACCCAGTTCTTGACATCTAGCTTTCAAATCACGCAGAATTGCCAGAATATTGGCTTCTAACTCCGGGATATTGGAACAAACCTGAGAGGCAATCTCTACCATCGCTTGGTTAAATTCTGGCTGTATCCTAGGATTTTCAGGAGCTTGTGCCAAAAGCGGTAAAATGCCATCTACCAATTTCAGGGTATCGGGATTGAGCAATTGCAACTCAATCTCCATCCCCAGAGAGAATTCTGGAGAGCTTTGGAATGCTAAGTCAGCCATAATTTGTAATTTGTAATTCCTCATAGCCTACGGCTAGGTTTGCGTCATTTAGTTACAAACTGCTGTATCTGTATATTCTGCGATCGCCTCTCTCACCACTGCATCAAAGAAGGCTGCGCCCACTTTCAAAGCCTCTTCATCAAAGTCAAAGGAAGGACTATGTAAGGGGATGTTTTCACAACCCTGCTGGCAAGCACCAAATCTGACATAACAGCCGGGAACGTGTAACAAGTAAAAAGAAAAATCTTCTGCCCCCATACTAGGATGATCCATTGCGACTAATCCCTGGGAACCCAATAACTTAACTACAGCCCGTCGGGCCATTGCCGTTTCTGTTTCTGTATTGATTACAGGCGGGTATCCGTGGCGAATTTCTACCTCGATTCTGGCATTGTGAACTTCTCCAACGGCTGTAGCTATACGCTTGATGCCATCGATCAGGTAGTTTCGCACCTCTAAATTAGTTGTGCGGATAGTACCTTGTAAAGTGGCTTCCTCAGCGATGACATTACCCGCACTACCGGCTTCTACTTTACCGATGGTGACTACTGAAGGATAAGCTGGGTTGATTTCCCGTGAAACCAGAGTTTGCACAGCCATAATCAACAGTCCAGTCACAACCACGGCATCAACAGCTTCATGGGGTCTGGCACCGTGTCCACCCCGTCCTCTGACGCGAATAGTAAAGCCATCAGAATGAGCAGTGATGACTCCGTTGGTAGCCATAATCTCTCCGACATGGTAGTGACGGGTAACATGACCGCTAAAAATCGCATTCACGCCTTCTAAAGCACCGGATTGAATCATAACTTTGGCTCCAGCACCCTTTTCTTCAGCCGGTTGAAAGATAAAAACCACGTTCCCCGGTGGTGGATTTTCTTTCAATAAAGCTGCCGCACCCAATACCATCGCCATGTGACCGTCATGACCACAAGCGTGCATTTTGCCTGGGTGGAGAGAAGCGAAAGGCAACCCCGTGTTTTCTTCTCCGGGGAGGGCATCCATATCAGCCCGCAATGCAATTGTCGGCGCGCTTTGTCCAGCATTGATCAGCTTGGCTATGATACCATTACCCACCCCACCATACCAAAAAGGAATACCTAACCGTTTGAGTTCATCTATAACTATGGATGCTGTCTTTTTTTCCTCAAATGCCAGTTCAGGATGGCGGTGTAAATTCCTGCGTAATTCCACCATTCGAGGGAAGATTTTATCGGATGTCAGGATGTTAGTCATAGCATATCTCCTGCCTGATTCTTCCAATTGCTTTTATAGTTCGCTTGTTTTGAACTGCCTAAGTACAATGTGTCTCTATTTTCATGGCTTTAATTTGATGCTAAAAGAAAAATTTGAAGAACTTGTGAAGTAGTTTGACTTTCGTTACAAACATATTTATATTTAGCCCAATTATGGCAGTAGCCACAACTTTTGGAATTAGCTATTGAATTATGTGAATGCTAGGAATAGCAAGAGTTTACCTCCTGCCACCTGCCACTTGCTATAGATGAAATCGCAGCGCAACCCAACCAACATCAAACTGTTTGGTTTGCTGGCATAAATACCACTATTGAAAGTCACTCAATACCCATCTAATCGCTACACTGGGTTTAAATTTGTATTCAGTCAGAAAAACAGGGTAGCAGGAGGAAGTTATGAAAGCAGTTGTTATCCGTCAGTATGGTTCTACTGAAGTATTGAAATATGAAGATGTCGAAGCACCACAAATTAAACCCGATCAGTTACTTGTCAAAATTCATGCCAGTAGTGTAAATCCGATTGACTGGAAAATCCGCAAGGGGATGTTGAGTATGATGACTGGCTCAAAATTCCCAAAGATTTTAGGGTTTGATTTAGCAGGGGAAGTTATAGAAGTTGGTTCTCAAGTGACTCGCTTTCAAGCAGGAGACTCAATTTATGGTAGCACTAGCTTTCCGGGTGGAGCTTATGCCGAATTAGTAGCGGTTCCAGAAAACTTAGTGGCGCACAAACCCAGAAATTTAAGCTATGAAGAAGCAGCTACAATACCCTTAGCTGCCCTGACGGCTCTACAAGCACTGCGAGATCAAGGTAATATCCAAGCAGGACAAAAAGTTTTAATTAATGGTGCTGCTGGTGGGGTAGGTATGTTTGCAGTGCAAATAGCTAAAGTTTTAGAAACAGAGGTAACGGGTGTTTGTAGTACCAAAAACTTGGACTTGGTAAAATCTCTGGGTGCTGATTACGTCATCGACTACACCCAACAAGACTTCACCACAGCAACAGTGAAATATGACATCATTTTTGATGCAGTAGCAAAGCAAACATTTGATAAAAGTAAAGCCGTCCTCAAACCTAATGGGGTTTACATCACAACCTTACCAAGCCCAGCAATTTTATTGCAGAGTGTTTTAACAACCGTCCTGCCTGGGAAAAAAGCTAAATTAATCTTTGAAAAGCCCAATGCACAAGATTTAGTTTACCTGAAAGACTGGATTGAGGCGGGGAAAATCCGTCCTGTGATTGATCGCACATATCCCTTACAGGAACTAGCCGCAGCTCATGCGTATAGTGAAAGTGAACACGCATCAGGAAAAATTGCGATCGCTTGCGCCGGAGTGTAGCTATAAACAACAAGATACCCGACTTTTGTTAAGGGACTTGCAGATAAAACAATATCCAAAATGTAGGGTGCGTCAGTACGAGAAAACCCAGCTATACCCAGAAAATATTCATCCTGACGCACCCTACTAACTACTAACTAAAGGACTTGCAGATAAAACAATATCCAAAATGTAGGGTGCGTCAGTACGAGAAAACCCAGCTATACCCAGAAAATATTCATCCTGACGCACCCTACTAACTGAATTTTTTCACAATTCACCAATCTGGTTATTTCTCAAGTTCTTTAATCCGGTTTAAAGCATCTTGATAGTCGCTTTCTTTTCCTTGTTGCTTATACAAATCGGCAGATTTACGAAAATCTAAAATTGCTGCTTGCTTACGTCCTAATTCAGAGCGAACAATACCCCGGTTGTAGTAAGCATTTGCATAGTTGGGATTAATGTTGATGGCTTGGTTGTAATCTTCAATTGCGGCTTGCTTATCTCCTAAATCATCGCGAGTAAAACCCCTTTGGAAGTAAGCATCTGCATCGTTAGGATTAATTTTGATGGCTTGGGTGTAATCTTCAATTGCCGCTTGCTTATCTCCTAAATCATCGCGAGCTAAACCCCGGTTGTTGTAAGCATCTGCATCGTTGGGATTAATGTTGATGGCTTGGGTGTAGTCTTCAATTGCTGCTTGCTTATCTCCTAAATCATCGCGAGCTACACCCCGGTTGTTGTAAGCATCTGCATCGTTGGGATTAATGTTGATGGCTTGGGTGTAGTCTTCAATTGCCGCTTGCTTATCTCCTAAAGCCGAACGAGCTAAACCCCGGTTGTTGTAAGCATCTGCATCGTTGGGATTAATGTTGATGGCTTGGGTGTAGTCTTCAATTGCCGCTTGCTTATCTCCTAAAGCCGAACGAGCTAAACCCCGGTTGTAGTAAGCTACTGCATCGTTGGGATTAATCTTGATGGCTTGGTTGTAATCTTCAATTGCTGCTTGCTTATCTCCTAAATCATAGCGAACAATACCCCGCTTGTTGTAAGCATCTGCATCGTTAGGATTAATGTTGATGGCTTGGGTGTAGTCTTCAATTGCCGCTTGCTTATCTCCTAAAGCCGAACGAGCTAAACCCCGGTTGTAGTAAGCTACTGCATAATTGGGATTAATCTTGATGGCTTGGTTGTAATCTTCAATTGCCGCTTGCTTATCTCCTAAAGCATAGTGAACATTACCCCGGTTTTTGTACGCTTCAGCATAATTGGGATTAATCTTGATAGCTTGGGTGTAATCTTCAATTGCACCGTGAAAATCTTTGTTGTTGTATTTTTCTAATCCTTCCTGATAGTAAGTATCAGCACTTTTCTGTTTTATTCTTACTGGAGGTGTAACAGGCTGAGTTCTGGGTATTGGCTGTGAATTTAAAGCTTGTAAAACTGCCTCAGCCGACTGATAACGCTGGTGGTGTTCCATTTGCAGCAATTTATCCAGCATCAGCCCTAATTCTTGACTCACCCTTTGCTGTAAATACTCTCTCCAACTATCAACCCAACTATAACCTTGTCGTTGCCATAACTGCCAAGGGTGAATTCCACTCAACAAATGAAAGCAAGTTGCACCGAGACTATATAAATCACTGGCTGGGTAAGCTTCACCTCCCTGCATTTGTTCCAGTGGCGCATAACCAAAAGAACCAATGGTTGTTCCTACTTGCGTCATCACCGTTGTTGTCAGTTGCTTGGATGCACCAAAATCAATCAGTACCAATTTGCCATCACTGCGACGAATGATGTTCTCTGGCTTAATATCGCGGTGAATAACTTTCTGTTGATGAACTATTTTGAGAATATCTAATAAATCCAGCAATAATTTTCTGACTTTCTGCTCATTGAAAGTTCCGTGCTGTTCTAATTCTTGTAATAAATTCTGCCCTTCGATAAATTCCTGTACCAAATACAGGCGATTATCTTCATTAAAATACGCCAACAGTGTGGGAATTTGGGGATGTTTGCCTAACTGTTGCAGTTGCTTTGCTTCTTGTTCAAATAATTCTGTGGCTTTATTGAGTGCGCCAGTTCCTTGTACTTGGGGTGCAAATTGTTTGATGACACAAGGCTCATTAAATTTGTCGATATCTTCTGCTAAATAAGTTTTACCAAATCCCCCACCACCTAATGATTTAATCGGACGATAGCGGTTTCTCAGTACGATTAAGGGAAAGCCGCATTTAGTGCAGAAATTTACGCCATCGGGATGGGGTGGGTTGTGGCAAACTGGATTTAGACAGCAGGACATGACTGTGCTGATATGGGCTATTGTATTTATTATTGCTTAAATATAAGTCATTCCTAGTATAAAGCGCAAAATATTTGATTGGTTAAGATATAGGTTAAGAAGCCAGCACCGTTGACGGGTTTCCCAGTTTGATTTCTGTGATTGCGAAGGTGCAAAGTAGGAACGGGTTGATGGAAAATTCCGTCTACACAAATAATTGATATAGCACATTTGAACAAGCCTGAAGTACATAAGGGCGGGCAGGATGCCCACCCCACAAGATTTATCATATTAAATATGTACTGGATTTACTCGCAAAGTGCTGTAAGTAGCTAGCATTGATTAAAAAGGTAAAAATGAGAGTAACCGTATGGTTAATTTACCTACTTGTGGCCAGATAAACCTTAAAATAGGTTTGACAATTTCTGGTGTCAATAATGAAATAAATAGCATCAAAAATGGGTTAATATTACTCAATCCTTGAAAGCCACTCACAATCATACTGGAGATAGTAGAAATTACACCCCATGCCCAATCATTTAAATTTTTAGCTTGAATCGGAGTAAATCTTTGTAAAAAACTCACTAACAATGGACGACTACAAGCTATCCCAAGAGTCGCGCCTATCCAAGTGGCTATTGATGAAAACCAATGACCTGAATGTAAATGATAAGCTAAAAAACCCGCAGGTACAAGGGAAGCTATTTCCCAAACTAAAATATTTAAATTTTTGCGAAAATAGCTCAATATTTCTTCTGTCAGCCAATAATGTGCCGAAATCACCCTTGCACAGTTTGGGTTGGTATTTAAAAAGTTATGTTGTATCTTGTGAAAAATGTCTCCATGCAAAAAGATATTGCTTTGTAAAACTATTTCTTCCTGATAATAAGAATTAAAGGTAAATTCAGTCTGTAAGCTGACTTGTTGTCTAATCTCTCGATTAAAAATAAAATTCACTATATTGAATAAAAGCAGAATATAAAATACAGGCAGCCATGTTATTTTTTTCGGATGATTGAGATGTTGATTGTCTCTTTTTTCTGCTGCCGCATGAGTTAATGTTTCAGCTTCACTATAATGGAATTGTATACTAATTGGGTTGTAACTAATGCAGGTGTAGTAACAAAGCGGAATCAGCAGACTAGGAGGAATATATAAATTTTTCCCTGTTGCTTTGGCTTGCTGAATTTGTTGCACAATGTTGTCATTCAAGTTAAAAAAATATTGGCATTCTTTAACTTGAATTTCCAGGCGATCGCCTTGAGGAATTTGCAACGACAAAGAGATGAAACTATCGTTCATTGGGGGTAAAATTCGCAATACTCTGTACCAAACCCATCAAAAAATTTAACGTTCCACGCCATTGTTTCTCACCAGCTACTACCCCCTCATTATGTGCCTTTAAAATTAAATTTTTGGCATCTTCAGATAAGGTAAACAAGTCCTTATGATATCTAGTAATAATATCTCCATCTAGCTGCATCACAGTTTGGGCATAAATCACATCAATGTCTGTACTGTGAATATCTCCACCATCAAGGGCTGCTTTTAGTTCAGAAATTTTCCGCAGAGTTCGTACAAATTTATCATTGTGCAGCATTTCTTGAATTTCTGCCCGTCGTTCCGGCCAAGTTTCTCCATTTTCATCGACTTGACCATTCTTGTTGTCTAAAATTGGCGATGGATGCGGTAATATTGGTCTGCCTAGTTCTATGTGTTCTGGATCAGTTTCTATGATTTCTCCAGCCTGTTGTTTTTTCAGCAACTCTAGACGCTGATAATACCTTTCTATTTTTTGGCGTTGATGTTCATTTAAATTATCCTCAGCATCTAAAAGACAATAAAAATATTCTCTTTCTAGTTGTGCAAATAAACTTTTATAGCGTTTACACAGATTGTCTGCATCGCACTTATGTTGTATATCTTCATCTGGCATCTCTGCCGAATCAGGAATTCCTTTAACGTGAAAATAGTCAGCATCATTAATACAATAAATTTCTTGATAGGCATCCCAAGCATTAAATTTAGTAGCAGTAATTTTATCCACAACCATAGTATTAACTTCTAAAGCTGTGATATCTTCTACCAATAATTGTACAGATGAGACAAATTTCCCTAACAAGTTTCTAGCTTGAATCTGAGGTTTAACCCCATTGCCATTTTCAGTTATGACACCTTTACCATTCTTCATAGTCAAACCCTACAAAATATTTTATTAATCCTAACTTCTGCACACAAATTCACCTACAGGTTTAGCTGTCTATCTGTAGTAATTAAAGTGTAAGTGTGTGCTATTTAGTATTAGTTAAATACGAGGATTAGATTGTTGTGAACTTTTACGAAATTTATGTAATTCTATCAAAATTCTATATATTTTATGGACACATTCTATATTCTTAGAAATAATTTCTCGACTTTCTTTGACTTGAGTTAAATGAAATTCCCGTAGTTCTGCATAGGGGCCATTACCCACATACTGACTACCAATTTCATTTGTGATGTCGCCATCAATGAGATTAATGACTGTATGTATGCGATTACCAGCTTTAGGTGTTTGTACTTTATTTTGTAGTTCATCGCCATCTTGAATAGATGACTCTGGTACCCAAGTAGTAATTTCTAATTCAGTTAAGTCCAATAAAGCAGTTTTTACAGCACTAACTATGTCATTAACTTCCAACTCGTTGGCATTATTCAGGATGGATTTAAAAGCATTATTATTCGGCTTCTGGGTTCTTCGATGACTTAGAGAGGTTGGTTCAAAAGTATCTACCATGATGTTTTCGATCAGTCAAGTTTCAATTGGAACAATGGTAATTTTCAGTTCAGCAGCAAGTTGCTGTCATATTATTTCATAAAACTCAGTAAATCTAACACCATTACCAGAACCTCAGATCAGTTGTTGTGAACATAGGGAAATATCTGGTTTATATGCCATAATTTTCTCTATTTATAGAAATATTTATCTTAGTTTACAAAAAGAATAGTACAATATAACCCAAATTACTGATTTTTTTAATAACTTTTAAACTAAGCTAAAATACTTAGTGAGCATTACAATCAGTAGGATGTGGCACTCTGCTAAAAAGTAGCATAATATACTAAATTAATTTGTCGGAGGAATATCAGATAACTTATGCTGCTATCTCGTCAAACCCTGATCACGCCGTTGTTAGTCTGCTTGTGTATATTAGGAATAGGCTCTCTGCAATGGCCGAGGTTGCAAAAGCTGTTAAATAGTCAGCAATATACTGCTTTAGAAACTTTAGAAACAGAACTAGCAGCCGAAAAATTACGGCTGAAATTACTGAAACAACTGCCCAGTTTTGGTTATGATAACTTAATAGCAAACTGGGCATATCTAAATTTTTTACAATACTTTGGTGATGATGAGATACGGGCCAAAACTGGTTATAGTCTTAGTCCTGAATACTTTGAAATAATTATCGAACGTGACCCCAGATTTTTAAAAGCTTATTTAAGCCTTTCTACTAGCACTTCTCTGTATGCTGCCATGCCAGAACGGGCAATAGCTTTGATGGAGAAAGGTTTAAAATCTTTATCTCCCAAGGTTCCTGCAAAGTCTTATTACGCATGGCGTTATAAAGGCATAGATGAGTTATTATTTTTAGGAAATGCTCAAGCTGCCCAGCAGTCTTTTACAGCAGCAGCCAACTGGGCTAGTGAATATACAGATGATGAAAGTAAATTTGTAGCGTTCACTTCGCAAAAAACTGCTGAATTTATCAGCAGTAACCCTAATAGCAAATATGCACAAATTTCTACTTGGGCAATGGTGTTAAGTAATCAAGTTGATGATAGAACTCGTAAAAGAGCAATTACCGCGATTGAGAGATTAGGGGGACAGGTAGTTACAAACCCAGACGGCACTAATAGCATTAAATTTCCAGAAACAGATTAGTTATTAGTCATTAGTTATTAGTCATTAGTTATTAGTTTCTCTCCTCCGCTTCCTCCGCTTCCTCCCAGTCCCTACAATGTTTTGGTACAATGGCAAACTCATTGAGTCGGAAACTTTGATATTAAATATTTATGATCCAGGGTTACTTTATGGTGCTACGGTTTTTACAACGCTACGGGTATATGGCAACTCCCTAGATAGTAGTTTAACTAACTGGCAAGCACACTGCGATCGCCTACTTTTTTCTCTCACTTCCTTTGCTTGGCAACAACCAGACTGGCAACGTTTGCGTCAAGGTGCAGAGGCGATGCTGAAACACTTCCCGGTTCTCAGAATCGCCATCTTTCCCGATGGTAGAGAATGGATCATTGGCAGACTCTTACCAGAGGATTTGTCAAGCAAACAACAGCATGGGGTATTGTGCGCCATTGCTAATACAGAATTATCTCGTAGCCTCGCCACTCATAAAACCGGCAATTATCTCGGTGCATGGTTAGCTATTAACCAAGCTAAACCCCAAGCCCAAGAAGCTATTCTAGTAGATAATCAAGGAAATTGGCTAGAAACTGCCACAGGGAATCTTTGGGGGTGGGCTGATGGGAGTTGGTGGACACCACCACTAACTGCGGGGATATTACCGGGAATTAGCCGTCAGCACATCATTAGCTGGCTGCACCAGCAGCAGGTACAAGTGAAAGAAATACCTTGGACACCGAAATTAGTTACAGGCTTAGAAGCGATCGCCTACACTAATAGTGTGGTGGAAATCATCCCCATTCATACAGTTGTTCAATCTAGAGACTCGCTACAATATGATCCCTACCATCCTAACTTTCAGCAACTCAGAAGCTCATTCTTAGCATGACAGATTAGTGATTATGTTATACCTTAAGATAAGTTAACATAATTCTAATAATGCCCTACGCACAAAAAGACGGGAGGATAAACCTCAGTGAATAAAAGATGGAGAAATGCGGGGCTGTACGCGCTGCTATTTATTGTTGTAATTGCGCTTGGCACAGCTTTCTTTGATAAACAACCCCAAAGTCGGGAAACATGGCGTTATAGCCAGTTTATTCAAGAAGTGGAACAAGACAGAGTTGAAAGAGTTAGTTTAAGTGCAGACCGTTCCACAGCGTTGGTAACGCCCAAGTACGACGCTAATAAGAAACTTGTTACCTTAGTCAACGACCCAGACCTAATAAATACACTCACTACCAAAGGTGTTGATATTTCTGTACTGCCTCAAACCGAAGAAGGATTTTGGTTAAAGGCACTCAGTAGTTTATTCTTCCCTGTATTGCTTCTAGTTGGCTTATTCTTCTTGTTGCGTCGCGCTCAAAATGGCCCTGGTAGCCAAGCCATGAACTTTGGTAAATCCAAAGCTAGAGTACAAATGGAACCACAAACTCAAGTTACCTTTGGGGATGTGGCAGGAATTGACCAAGCTAAACTCGAACTCAATGAAGTCGTAGACTTCCTCAAAAATGCTGACCGCTTTACCGCCGTTGGCGCGAAAATTCCTAAAGGCGTACTGTTAGTAGGGCCTCCTGGTACTGGTAAAACCCTCCTGGCGCGTGCTGTAGCTGGGGAAGCTGGAGTACCTTTCTTCTCCATCTCTGGTTCTGAGTTTGTGGAAATGTTCGTCGGTGTGGGTGCTTCCCGCGTCCGTGACTTATTTGAGCAAGCTAAATCAAACGCCCCCTGTATCGTCTTCATCGATGAAATTGACGCAGTAGGTCGTCAACGTGGTGCTGGTTTAGGTGGTGGTAACGATGAACGGGAACAAACCCTCAACCAGTTACTCACCGAAATGGATGGTTTTGAAGGTAACACTGGTATTATTATTATCGCTGCTACCAACCGTCCCGACGTACTAGACGCAGCCTTATTACGTCCCGGTCGTTTTGACCGTCAAGTTGTGGTTGACCGTCCCGACTATGCTGGACGTAGTGAAATCCTCAGAGTTCATGCCCGTGGCAAGACCTTAGCTAAGGACGTAGACTTAGATAAAATCGCCCGTCGTACCCCTGGCTTTACTGGTGCTGATTTATCCAACCTGCTCAACGAAGCCGCTATCTTAGCAGCTAGACGCAACTTAACTGAGATTTCGATGGATGAAATCAATGATGCCATCGATCGCGTGTTAGCTGGCCCCGAAAAGAAAGACCGGGTAATGAGCGAAAAACGCAAGACTCTAGTAGCTTATCACGAAGCTGGTCACGCCTTAGTGGGTGCATTAATGCCCGACTATGACCCAGTACAAAAAATTAGCATTATTCCCCGTGGTCGTGCCGGTGGTTTAACTTGGTTCACCCCCAGCGAAGACCGCATGGATACAGGCTTATACAGCCGTGCTTATCTGGAAAATCAGATGGCTGTGGCTTTAGGTGGTCGTTTGGCGGAAGAAATTGTCTTCGGTGAAGAAGAAGTGACTACAGGTGCTTCTAACGACTTGCAACAGGTAGCGCGTGTAGCCCGTCAAATGATTACCCGCTTTGGCATGAGTGATAGACTCGGCCCTGTGGCTCTTGGTCGTCAGCAAGGTAGTATGTTCTTAGGTCGAGATATCATGTCTGAGCGTGATTTCTCTGAAGAAACAGCCTCTACTATTGACGAAGAAGTGCGTAAACTTGTAGACACAGCCTACAGCCGTGCTAAAGAAGTGTTGGTAAATAACCGTCACATCTTAGATGAAATCGCGCAAATGCTGGTTGATAAAGAAACCGTAGATGCGGATGAACTGCAAGAAATTCTCGCGAATAACGATGTGAAAACCGCAGCGTTTGCTTAATTTCTCGTAGTTGAAAGTTTCATATATTAATTAGGGTAATTCTGAATTTATCAGAGTTACCCTAATTTTTTGATTTCAGGATTTGGTAGGGTGTGTTAGCGACAGCGTAACGCACCGTACATAGTATTTTAGTCCGGTCACGCTACTACGTATATGTATTAACTGTTGGGTATGTGCTGTTTTGGCAGTCTCCAAGCCAGTGCAACTAAATCATCTAACCGTTCACTATCAACAAACTCAAGTCCTGCGGCTGTTAAGGCGACTTTCACATCTTCCTCATGGTCTGTTGTAAAACCTGCGACTATCAATAGTCCTGCGTGTGTATCAGTATAACGCAACGTCCGCCGAAAATCATCAGCGAGGGCAATATGCACCCTAGACAAGATATTAGCAACGATCAGGTCAAAGCTACCTGTAGCCTCAATTTTAGGGACATCCTTGATTTCATTTCTGCCCATCCAATGCCCTAACTCACTACCGCTTCCCAGGCTTCCTTCCATGACTTTTACTTGCTGTTCCACTCCATTAAGTTGTACAGCATCCTGGGTTGCTTCTACGGCAATGCTATCATTATCTAAAGCTAAAACATTAGCTCCCAACTTCGCCATTGCTACACTCAAAATCCCTGAACCTGAACCTAAGTCAAGGACGTTCATACTAGGGATAATGTGCTTTTCTAGTAGTCGCAAACAAATAATAGTTGCAGGGTGTAAACCAGTACCGAAGGCTAAACTTTTTTGCAGTCGTAAAGTTATTTCATCTGCTGATTTCGATTGATAAACTGCATCCGGTGTGAGGATGACAAACCGTTTACCAATACGATGCACAAAGGGGTTTTGTAAATCTGCATTTGTGCTTTTTTCTTCAACAATTGTGGTTTCAATTTCTGTTGTGAGTCCGGTACGATGTAAAGGTGAAAGCAAATTGACGATTTTTTCTACACGCGATCGCACCTGAATATCGTAAGCTAAATATAAGCGAATCGTACATTGCCAATTCGTCGGCGTGACTTCATGTTGAGTGTATTCTGTAATCTGCACATCATTAATATCAATAGTATCAGCCAGCAGCGTACACACCCAATCAACCGCCTCATTTGTTGTATCGAGGCTCAATTCCATCAACGCCATACTCTTTTCCTCGTTAGCTGCATCGCTGTCGAGTCAATCTTAACCAGATGGTATGAAACTCACCCTCAGCCGATAACTTTTTCATCCTAACTGATGATGGCAGCATCTGAATATATCTGGTAAATATAACCCGTTAATCCACCTTAAATCACTCCAGTAGATAAACTAATTCATAAAATTGCCATCAGCAATATAAGAGGACTAAAGTCCTCACTACAAACATTTATTTAAATAACAATGACAATCTGGCTTGTCAATTAATGACTCCACTAGGGAATTCAGCGCAGTGGCAGCTAATAAGCCGCCGCCAATCGTTCCTTCAATGGTGATGAAAGGTATATTTTGTTGCATTAGTTGCCGCTTGGCTGCGGGAGCATGACTAAAGCCAATGGGCATTCCAATGACTAGGGAGGGTTGTATTTTCTGCTTTTGTATAAGTGTACAGGCTTCCAGTAATACCGAAGGTGTATAACCAATTATTAATATGCAACCCTCGCTGACTTGCTGTAATTTGGCTCGCCATTCTTGATGTTGCCAGAATTCCTGTTCGGCTTCTGTGACAGTATTAATATGGGGATTGTCTATTAAAATTTTGACTTGAGAGCCTAAGTGAACTAAGCGCGTTTGATCTAAAGCTGCGGCAATGGTGGGAATATCCACCATGATCTCACAGCCAGCAGCTAGGGCGGTGCGGCTAGCGGCGATCGCACCTTGACTGATTCTGATAAAAGATACTAAGCTGACATCACCACAAGCTAACACTAACTGAGATATTAAATGTTGTTCTATCTCGGAACGCTGGGATAAATCAGGTAGTAAGTGGTGCAATGATTCTGTAAAGGTTTCTGAGTGGGTGTGTACTGCTGCGTCTAAACCTTGCCAAAATTTATCTAAACTGTCTAACCCGGCTTGGGTTTCGACTTCGATTAATTTGAGTTGGGCTAAGACTTCTGCTTGTATAATTTGACAATGGCGATCGCGTCCTAATAATCCCTCTAAAGCTGAGGCTGTTTGGCGCAGTTGGGCTATTTGCTGGATTACCGCCCGATATTGTTGTTGTAATTGCGCGATTAAATTCGGGTTGGTGTCTAGTTGTGGTTCTACTTCTAGAATTTGCCGAATGTGATTGAGTTGGAATCCTTGCTGCTTGAGTGCCATAATTCTTTGCAGCCTAATCACATCTTTTTCAGTATACAGTCGATAATTGCTAGGCGATCGCACTGGTTGGGGTAGTAAGCCTAATTTATGATAATGTCGCACCATCCGGGGTGTAATTCCACCCCCCACGGCTTCTGTTAGTTCTTTGATGGTGAAGAAGGTTGTATTCATACTCTTGACTTTAACATTGATGTCAAGGTTTAGCTTGAGAGTTGTCGTTTATCTGCAACTCTGATGTTTTATCCACAGCGTTTTAGCCAATTCACTAAAGAACACCCAGATACTTTAGCCGCTTTATTGTGCGGCTTATTTTTACTTTTGGGTTGGTTAGCTTTACATTTCGGTTGGTTGGGTGTAGCACTTTTTCTGTTACCTGCGGCTTATGTTATCGGTGGTTACGACAGTGCGCGGGAGGGGTTGACTACCCTGTTTCAAGAGAAAGAACTTGATGTAGATTTATTGATGATTGTGGCTGCTATTGGTGCAGCAGTTTTGGGTTTATGGCGTAGGGAATATTATTTAATTATTGATGGGGCTATTTTAATTCTCATCTTTGCTATCAGTGGTGCGTTGGAAGGTTACGCTATGCAACGTACTGAGAGGAGTATCCGCAGTTTGATGAGTTTGACACCAGATACAGCTAGAATTTTACACACTGGAGGAAATGAAGAGTTAATCCCCATCAACCAACTAAAGGTAGGCGATGAAATTATTGTTAAACCCGGTGAATTAATTCCTACTGATGGTATGATTATTTCTGGTGAGAGTACCATCAATCAAGCTGCAATTACTGGTGAGTCTTTACCTGTAGAAAAGACTGTGGGTGATGAAGTTTTTGCAGGGACACTGAATGGTTATGGTGCATTGCAACTCAAGCTACACAAACCAGCTTCTAGCAGTTTGATTCAGCGTGTAATTAAGTTAGTAGAACAAGCACAAACCGAAGCACCACCTTCTCAAGAATTTATTGAACGTTTTGAAAGGGGATATGCAAAAGTAATTGTGATAGCTGGGGTGTTACTGGCAATTTTACCGCCATTTGTCTGGGGTTGGGACTGGGAAACGACAATTTATCGGGCTTTGACTTTTTTGGTGGTGGCTTCTCCCTGTGCATTAATGGCGGCAATTATGCCTACATTATTATCGGGAATTGCTCATGGTGCTAGACAGGGTATATTATTCAAGAATGGGGCGCAGTTAGAAAAGATTGGTAAAGTCAGAGCGATCGCCTTTGATAAAACTGGTACTCTGACAACAGGACAATTGCAAGTATCTCACGTTATCGCTACGGCTAATTACTCCCTGGATGATGTCTTGAAAACAGCCGCAGCGTTAGAAGCTTCCTCAGAACATCCCATCGGACAGGCAATTGTACAAGCTGCTAATAATTTAACATGGTCGCGTGCCGTTGAAGTGCAAGCCATACCGGGAAAAGGAATTGTGGGTACTGCTAACAACCAACAGGTAATAGTCGGGAATAAGACGTTTTTGCAGGAGTATGTCACCCAGCTACCAGAGGAGTTATTAACAACAGCGCAAACTTGGCAACAGCAAGGCGAAACTGTAGTTTGGGTAGCACAAGGGGCAGCAGAATATGAGATAATTGGGTTGATTGCGATCGCCGATCAATTACGTTCCGAAGCAGCAGCAACTATCGCCCAGTTGCGAGAAGCAGGGGTAGAAAAAATTATCATGATTACCGGAGACAATCAACGTACTGCTTCTAGTGTTGCTCAAGCCGTCGGCATTGATGTAGTATATGCTGAACTCCTACCAGAAGATAAATTAGATGTAATTCGCAGCTTACAGAAACAATATCACACAGTCGCAATGGTAGGAGATGGAATTAATGATGCACCAGCTTTAGCCCAAGCAACTGTAGGTATTGCAATGGGTGCAGCAGGTAGCGACGTTGCACTAGAAACCGCAGATATAGTATTAATGACAGACAGACTGGAAAAAATAGCCACAGCGATGAAATTAGGCAAGCGATCGCAAACCATCGTCAAACAAAATATAATTATTGCACTAGGGTTTATTGCTTTACTGTTGCTCGGTAACTTTCTCGGTAATATTAACCTCCCCATCGGTGTAATTGGACATGAAGGCTCTACAGTATTAGTAACCTTGAGTGGACTAAGATTACTGAAATAGAAAGTAGGGGTTTAGCACTGCTAAACCCGTACAAAATTAGGTATCTGAAACAACTGATTTTTGAGGATATCATCCAGATTCATCCGCGTGCATCTGCGTGCATCTGCGTTTAATTATTTTTGCTTGATTTGAGCAACACCATCTATTTAATTGTTAACAAACACAGAAGAAATCAAGAAAACAAAATACAATTTCTTGATTTAATTGTCTATTATATAAAAAAGCCTCATCATTGAGAGACAATATGCCAAAACGGATAGTCACCCAGATAAATACCTGGTTCAAACGAGATAGAATTGTCAATAACTTAGAAATTTTTCAAGACATCATTATCATCTCCTTGTGCGTCGGCTTGTTTTGTGTGATGCTCATCCGCCTCGTTGATATGTTTTTATCTTTGTTAAACCCATTAGATTTACGGGAAATCACCTCTGACATTTTATTTATTTTGATTCTAGTAGAATTATTTCGGTTGTTAATTGACTATTTACAAACTCAGCAAATATCCGTAGGTGCAGCCGCCGAAATTACGATAGTTTCTGCCTTGCGGGAAGTAATTCTCAGAGGAGTGCTAGAAATTCCCCGCGAGCAAATTTTAGGTATTTCTCTATTTTTAGGAGTTTTAACAGTTATTTTAGTCGCCATTCCTTTAGTGTCTCGCTTGTTTGAACAGGTGAGAATTACTCAACCAGAAACATCAACAGAAGATACAGAATTATTATCAGAACATTCGACTTTATGAGTCAAAGCTAAAAGGTTTGGAACATTATTTTTATGCTGGTTTGCTAGTAATAATCTGCAAGTGAGCCAAAACTGTAGTCTACTTAACAATTTGACTGGTCTAATCATAGTAAAAATGTAGTATTGGCGTTATATTCTGATGACATGAATAACTAAGTATTCCTTTTAATGAAGAAGATTTTTCTAGAGATTACGTAACCTATCAATTGGCAAATATTAGATTAATTTTTCCAAATAAATGTATTGTTTATTAAAATTATATTTTGCATTTGTGAGGATACACCGCAAAACAGCAAAGTTAAAGATAAAAAGAGCAATGATGTCTGTTTTGTAACTTCGCATTCAAGTAATAATTCCGCTTGCGCTGAGTTATGGATTTGACATACAAATTTATAGATGCTTGATGTAAGTTAAGCTGGAGTTCTCACTCGATAGAACAACAGACAAATCAGATTGTGAGTAAGGGGTGCTACATGAGTCAAGTTGTAATTAATGACACTACGTTACGGGATGGTGAACAAGCGGCGGGTGTGGCGTTTAACTTAGAAGAGAAAATAGCGATCGCCACCTTTCTTGATACCATTGGTGTAGATGAAATCGAAGTTGGGATACCGGCTATGGGGAAAGCTGAACAAAACGCCATAGCTGCGATTCGTGAATTAGGGTTGCAAGCCAAACTCTTAGGTTGGAATCGTGCAGTTATTTCTGATATTCAAGCTTGTATCGCCTGTGGTTTGCAGCGAGTACATATATCAATTCCAGTATCTAACATCCAAATAGCCGCAAAATTTCAAGGAAAATGGCAATTAGTTCTAGAAAAACTGAAAGATAGCCTCAGTTTCGCCTTAGATAAAGGGCTTTTCGTCTCCGTAGGCGGAGAAGATAGTTCTAGAGCCGAAGACAACTTTTTGCTAGATGTAGTGCTGTCAGCGCAAGAATGGGGAGCATCAAGATTCCGTTTTTGTGATACAGTAGGAATTCTCGAACCCTTCACCACCTACACCAAAGTCAAACAACTGGTAACAGATGTAAAGATACCCATAGAAATGCACACTCATAACGACTTTGGCATGGCAACAGCCAACGCACTGGCGGGTATCAAAGCGGGTGCATTATCAGTGAATACTACAGTTAATGGCTTAGGCGAAAGAGCCGGAAACGCCGCTTTAGAAGAAGTCGTCATGGCTCTCAAACATTTATATCACTATGACTTAAAACTCGACACACCCCGGTTACTAGAAATATCGCGGTTAGTAGCATCCGCATCAGGTTATGATGTACCACCGTGGAAAGCCATCGTAGGGGAAAATACCTTTGCTCATGAGTCAGGAATTCATGCTCATGGTGTACTACAAAATCCCCATACCTATGAACCGTTTGCACCCGAAGAAGTAGGGAGAGAGAGAAACTTAGTTATAGGTAAGCATTCTGGAAGACATCTATTATCTAGTGTACTGCAAAAATACGGCATCATTCTCAATCAAGAAGAAACCCAATCTGTACTAGAAGCAGTGAGACAACAGTCAGTAGAGAAAAAACGCAACCTCACCACCCAAGAACTGTTATATTTAGCGCAAGTACAACAGCATTCTCGTGCTAGTTGAGGGAATGGAAGGGACTGGGGACTGGGGAATGGGGACTGGGGACTGGGGAATGGGAAGATGAGGGGGATGAGGGGGATGTAGCTTGCTTCTCTTACGATGGCGTAAGCCTACCCGCAGGGTGGGGGATGAGGAAGATGAGGGGGAATGACTAATAATTAATGACTAATGACTAATGACTAATGACTAATGACTAATGACTAATAACTAATGACTAATGACTAATAACTAAGTGAACTTTTTATGTCCTACTTTCGTAGTAACATTGATGCAATGGCTAGCTATGTACCAGGTGAACAACCACCAAGGGATACACCAGTCATCAAACTTAACAGTAACGAAAATCCCTATCCTCCCTCCCCTGCCGCCCTCGCAGTATTGCAAAATATTGATGGGGAATGGTTGCGGAGGTATCCCGAACCTTATGGTGGACAATTTAGACAAGCTGTTAGTCAAGTCTTAGGAATTCCCCATGAGATGATCATAGTTGGTAATGGTAGCGATGAACTCTTAAGCATCATCATTCGCGCCTGTGTCGAACCAGGGAAAAAGATAGTTTATCCCATGCCGACCTATGTATTATATCGTACATTAGCCGAGATGCAAGCGGCGGAAATAATCGAGATACCTTACCCAGAAGACTACAGCTTACCACTAGAAGCACTGATAAAAGCGGATGGGGCTGTCACATTTATTGCATCACCCAATAGCCCATCGGGACACCTAGTTTCAACCGCAGACTTGAGAGAATTAGCCAATCAAATAACAGGCGTGCTAGTAATAGATGAAGCTTACGTAGACTTTGCCGAAGAGAACGCCTTAGACTTAACGCAAGCATACGAAAACGTCATAATAATTAGAACCCTATCCAAAGGATACTCCTTAGCAGGACTAAGACTAGGCTTTGGCGTAGCCAACCCGCAATTATTAACAGGATTATATAAAGTCAAAGACAGTTATAACATAGATGCGATCGCCTGTGCAGTAGGAGCAGTAGCCATCAAAGATCAAACCTATAAAAACACCTGTGTCGCCAAAATCAAAACCGCACGCCAACAACTCACACAAAACCTAAAACACCTGGGTTTTCGCGTCTGGGAATCCCAAACCAACTTCTTGCTAGTGCAACCACCGCAAAACAACGCCGAATACCTCTACCAACAACTCAAACAACAACAAATATACATCCGCTACTTCAAACAACCGAGACTAGAAGATAAACTAAGAATCACCATAGGCACAGAACAACAAAACCAAACCCTAATAGAAGCATTAACCAAACTCCTATAAAAACTCCGCGTACCTTTGCGTTTACCTCCGCGCCCCTCTGCGTTTAAAAACCTCCCATAACTAGGGTGCATAAGACACCTTAAAACACCCTAGCACGATCACAAGCAATCAATTAGCTTTCTGAGTCGTCCTCAGTTTCCTTCTTCCGTCCCCCACCGTGAGAATGCTTACCACCCTCACGCCCGATTTCCGCCATGTGTTCCCTATCTTGACTGACAGTTTCGCCACCTTTACGCCCAGCTTCCCGCGCTTCCTCCGGCGTGAATTCGTGAGCAGTACCCTTTTCATGAGCAGCGCGCCCGCCCTTACTAGCAATTTCGCGTTGCTTATCTTCATCCATCGAAGCGAAACCGCGTTTGCTTGTATCTGACATAATCTTACTCCTGGTAGTCAGCCCGTGCAAATTTTTACTGGTTACGCTTTGAATTTAACTAAGCAAAGTCCTTATATTCATTACCCATTGGTGGTAATCATAGCAGTGGAAACCACACCTTTAGATATATAAATTAATTTAGGTTTGTACCCTAGTTTTGATCATTGCGACAATTTTATCTATCATCCATTAGGCAACTTGTAATTTACTCTCATGATTCCCACTCAGACCGAAATCAAACGCGCTCAAGAACTGCGCCAATTGTTGCAACAAGCCAGCTATGCTTATTATGTCTTAGATGCACCGATTATGGAAGATGCAGTCTATGACCAACTATATCGCGAACTGCAACAATTAGAAGCGGAATATCCCGAATTAGTCACAGCAGACAGCCCAACTCAGCGCGTCGGGGAAAAACCAGCCACACACTTTACTTCTGTGCGGCACAATATACCCCTATATAGTTTAGAGAATGCCTTTAATCTGGAAGAATTGCAAGCATGGGAGCAACGTTGGCGCAGACAAGTACCGCCAACAGACTCAGCCGAATACGTGACAGAATTAAAAATTGATGGTTCGGCTTTGGCGTTGACTTACCAAAATGGTATCCTCGTGAGAGGTGCAACTAGGGGTGATGGGGAGATGGGCGAAGATATCACCCAAAATGTGCGGACTATTCGCTCAATTCCGTTGCGGTTAAACTTTGATGGCTTAGAAAATCTTGAAAAGATAGAGGTACGCGGTGAAGCTTTTTTACCTCTGGAAGTATTCCAAAACCTCAACGAACGCCGACAAAAAGCCGGAGAACAGTTATTTGCTAATCCTCGTAACGCTGCCGCCGGTACACTCAGACAATTAGACTCTCGGATTGTAGCACAACGACGGTTAGATTTTTTTGCCTATACGCTGCACATTCCGGGGATGGATGACGCGAGTATTGCTAATACCCAATGGGAAGCTTTGGAACTGTTGCAAAAGTTAGGTTTTCGGGTGAACTGTGAGCATCGCCTTTGTCAATCTTTGGCGGAGGTGGCAGAATACTATAAATATTGGGATACGGAAAGACTAAATTTACCTTACATGACTGATGGGGTGGTAGTCAAGCTGAATTCCTATAAATTACAAGAACAGTTAGGTTTTACGCAGAAATTCCCCCGGTGGGCTGTGGCGTTAAAGTATCCCGCCGAAGAAGCACCCACCCGTGTAGAAAATATTGCGGTGAATGTGGGAAGAACCGGGGCTTTAACGCCGTTGGCAGAAATGCGCCCTGTGGAATTAGCGGGGACGACGGTATCAAGAGCGACTTTACATAATAGCGATCGCATCGCTCAATTAGACATCCGCATCGGTGATACTGTGATAGTCCGCAAGGCTGGGGAAATCATCCCGGAAGTTGTGCGGGTACTGAAAGAACTGCGCCCATCTGATACCCAACCTTTTGTTATGCCTAGCCATTGCCCAGTTTGCGGACAACCTGTGGTTAGAGAAACTGGGGAAGCGGTGACTCGCTGTGTCAATGCTTCCTGTGCTGCCATTCTCAAAGGTTCGATTGAACATTGGGTAAGTCGGGATGCTTTAGATATTAAAGGCGTGGGGGAGAAATTAGTGCATCAACTTGTGGATAAGGGTTTGGTGCATGCCGTTGCTGATTTATACACCTTGACAAAAGAACAATTATGTGAATTAGAAAGGATGGGACAGAAATCAGCAGAGAAATTAATTCAGGCGATCGCCCAATCAAAAAATCAGCCTTGGTCAAGGGTATTATATGGTTTAGGCATCCGTCACGTTGGCAGCGTCAATGCTCAACTCCTGACTGACAAGTATCGCACAGTTGAACAGTTAGCCACAGCCAAGCAATCAGATATTGAGGGGATTTATGGTATAGGTGCGGAAATTGCTCAGGCTGTTTATCAATGGTTTCGGATTGATGCGAATCAAAAATTAATCGCACGGTTAAAAGCCACCGGGTTAAAACTGGAGAATACACAAGTACAATCAGCAGTTAGTAGCAGTAATCAAAAATTAGCAGGTAAAACCTTTGTGATTACTGGAACTTTACCGACTTTAAACCGTGAGCAAGCAAAAGAATTAATCCAAACAGCAGGCGGTAAAGTTACTGACTCAGTGAGTAAAAAAACTGATTATTTAGTTGTGGGTAAAGATGCAGGTTCTAAATTAGCCAAAGCCGAAAGTTTGGGAATTACCCAATTAACAGAGGCGCAGTTATTAGAAATATTAGGTAAAACTGAGTGAAGTCATGCGATCGCACTTTGATTATATTGTGTGCGATCGCCTGGATCATATCTTAAGCGACTTGAAAATTTTCCGCTTCTGCCATCAGCTCATAACCATGAGCTAACTGCTCAACAGCTCTATCAATCAAGTCTAAACCTTGTTGAACAGTTTCAATCACACTTAATTGTCCCCGTAATTCCGCCGCACCTACAAAACCCTTAGCGTACCAAGTCATGTGCTTACGGGCTTGACGCACACCGCGATCGCCTTTATACTCCCATAAAGCTTGTAAATGATCTCTGGCACATTCCAAACGTTGAATTGGTGTTGGTGCGGGTAACATCTCCCCAGTTTTCAAGAAATGATCAATTTCTCCCACCAAAAACGGATAACCCAAAGTGCCACGGGAACACATCACACCATCCGCGCCAGTTTCCTCTAAACATTTCACCGCCGCTTCTACAGAAAATATATCCCCATTGCCAATGACTGGAATTGACAGCACCTCTTTCACACGGGCTATCCATTCCCAACGAGCATTACCATTGTAACCTTGTGCGCGGGTGCGTCCATGCACAGTAATCATTTGCGCCCCTGCATCTTCCATACGTTTGGCAAAATCAAGAATGATGATTTCCTTGTCATTCCAGCCAATACGAGTTTTAACTGTTACAGGCACATCAACAGCCTTCACCACTTCCCGAACTATAGCCTCTGCGACTTCCGGCTGTCGCAACAGCGAAGAACCACCACCATTTTTAGTGATTTTATTGACCGGACACCCCATATTAATATCAACAGTATCCGCACCTTCCGCCACAGCTTTGACAGCTGCTTCCGCGAGAAAATCGGGACGACAGTCAAATAACTGTATACTAATAGGGCGTTCGTTGGGATCTACCTCCATAATTTTCGGTAACTGCTTGACATAGTGTAAGCCTGTAGCGTTCACCATTTCAGTGTACATCATCGAATCTGGAGCATAGCGACGCACAAGACGACGAAACACCATGTCTGTCACCCCAGATAAAGGCGACTGAAGAACTCGGCTTTTCACTGCAAATGAGCCGATTTTTAGGGGTTGAGCGAGTTTAGCTTGTAGGGAGGGGGACAGAGTAACCATAGGAACAATGCAATATACAAAATTAATGATAGCTATCTATGAAATCCAATTTACCTATCTTGATTTGGTGATTGTTTTTGTAATTCTTGCTGAACTTCTTCGACTGTCAAATCTAATTCCTGCGCTGTTTGTTCTACACTTAACCCTAATGTTTGCAATAAAGGAATTAAACGCAATTTCTCTTGACGCGCACCTTCTTGTCTACCTTCTTGTCTACCTTCTTGTTTAGCTTCTTGATAAACCCTTGTCTGTTCCAAATCACTTAAACTAAACATGCTCTCAATTTCCTCTCGACTCAAATTTGGGAATTTATAAACCAAGATTGTCTCTATTAATTCTAATAACTGTCGTTGTTGAGATTCGGGATTAATTTCTTGTCGAGTTCTATCGATTAACTCTCTGGCGGTGGTAATTGCTGTATCTTGATTTTCTATGACTAATTTTAGTGTAGCAATACCCACTGGTAATGTAGCTGTTTCACCTAATTCATCTAAATAAATGCGGTGAACACGAGGACTAGCTAATAATTCGCTGTAATGATTGGTGTCGGCTGTATCGAGGTTGCGCGTAGGATAGATGACTACAGCCCGCCAAGGATTTCTGGGCTGATATTGACGAATGTATAAAAAGATTTCCGAGAACAGGCGCGAATAAATTTCTGTATCGATTTGAAATTGGACTTCGACAAAGTAAATGGGGTTGTCTTGTGTGGGTAGAAAAACGCCATCAATACGAAATGCAGTCTGCTTGATTTCAACTGATGAGAATTGATAAGCGGTAGCGGTGTCGGGTGAATTGCCAATTAACTCAAAAAATATGCTGGGAAGCTCTTGAAAAAAACGATAAAAGATGCTGTCAGTTTTCACGCTGTATGGATAGTTGAGATTGACCCCATGATAATTTTACCGTGTGGGGGATAAATCGAGCGATCGCCTCACTCAAACTGCCCTTATTTACTTCTCCAGACGGCAAACACCACTTTAGCATTACGGTTCACCCTAATTACTCAAGGTATTAATTCTCATAAATTAGACAAAGTGAAAGCAGTTTGATCCATGAACCCACTAAAAACACCTTTTAAAATTAACCGTCCCCTCCATTGTTCGGGAAACCCCCCTTCATGGACTGACTATACAAGCTCAGTATATATATCAGCGTAACTTGGAGTTTCACCTCCAGGAGAACCACAACCAAGGTGATCAATGCTGAACTAACTGCTTTCTCTCAATAGTTGGTTCAAAAATAAAGTCCCTGATATTCTCATTCGTTCATTTGTAGTTATACGGAGCCAGCACCGAAAATGGCAAAAGTAGTAGGAATTGACTTAGGTACAACTAACTCCTGCGTCGCAGTAATGGAAGGTGGTAAACCCACAGTTATCGCTAACGCCGAAGGTTTCCGCACCACCCCCTCAGTAGTAGCGTTTGCGAAAAATGGCGACACTTTGGTAGGACAAATCGCCAAACGCCAAGCGGTGATGAACCCCGAAAACACTTTCTACTCTGTGAAGCGTTTTATCGGTCGTCGTTTTGATGAAGTTACCAACGAAGCTACAGAAGTATCTTACAAAGTTCTCAGCAGTGGCGGTAACGTCAAGCTAGACTCCCCTGGTGCTGGTAAACAATTTGCTCCAGAAGAAATTTCTGCTAAGGTTCTCCGTAAATTAGTTGAAGACGCTAGTAAGTACCTAGGCGAAACCGTCACCCAGGCAGTAATCACCGTTCCCGCATACTTCAACGACTCCCAACGTCAAGCCACCAAAGACGCTGGTAAAATCGCTGGTATTGAAGTCCTGCGGATTATCAACGAACCAACCGCCGCTTCCTTGGCTTATGGTTTTGATAAAAAAAGCAACGAAACCATCCTCGTATTTGACTTAGGTGGTGGTACATTCGACGTATCTGTATTAGAAGTAGGCGACGGCGTATTTGAAGTATTAGCTACCTCTGGTGACACCCACCTCGGTGGTGACGACTTCGATAAAAAAATCGTTGATTTCTTAGCAGAACAGTTCAAAAAAGACGAAGGTATCGACCTCCGCAAAGACAGACAAGCACTGCAACGTTTAACAGAAGCCGCAGAAAAAGCCAAGATTGAGCTTTCTAGTGTTACCCAAGCGGAAATTAACCTCCCATTCATCACCGCAACCCAGGACGGGCCTAAGCACCTGGATATGACCCTAACCCGCGCCAAGTTTGAAGAACTCTGCTCAGACTTGATTGACCGTTGTCGCATTCCCGTAGAACAGGCTCTACGTGATGCCAAGTTAGGCAAAAATGATATTGATGAAGTTGTACTGGTAGGTGGTTCTACCCGTATCCCCGCAGTCCAACAAGTCGTCAAGACTATCTTGGGTAAAGACCCTAACCAAAGCGTTAACCCTGATGAAGTGGTAGCTGTTGGTGCAGCCATTCAAGCAGGTGTACTCGCTGGTGATGTTACAGGTATCTTGTTGTTAGACGTAACACCACTATCTTTGGGTGTGGAAACCTTGGGCGGTGTGATGACCAAGATTATTCCTCGTAACACCACAATTCCCACCAAGAAATCCGAGGTATTCTCTACCGCCGTGGATGGTCAAACTAACGTAGAAATTCACGTTCTCCAAGGTGAAAGAGAATTTGCCAACGATAACAAGAGTTTGGGAACCTTCCGTTTAGATGGTATTCCTCCCGCACCCCGTGGCGTACCTCAAATTGAAGTTACCTTTGATATCGACGCTAACGGTATCCTCAACGTCACCGCTAAGGACAAAGGTACTGGTAAGGAACAGTCCATCAGTATTACTGGTGCTTCTACCTTAGATAAAACCGACGTTGACCGCATGGTGAAAGAAGCTGAACAAAACGCCACAGCTGACAAAGAACGTCGGGAGAAAATTGAGCGTAAGAACCAAGCCGACTCTTTGGCTTACCAAGCCGAGAAGCAGTTGCAAGAATTAGGTGATAAAGTTCCGGCTGCTGATAAGGAAAAAGTTGAAGGCTTAGTGAAAGAACTGCGCGAAGCTGTGGCTAAGGAAGACGACGAGCAAATCAAGAAGTTAACACCAGAATTACAACAAGCACTGTTTGCAGTTGGTAGCAACATCTATCAACAATCTGGTGGTGCTGCTCCTGGTGGTGCTGCTCCTGGTGATGGCGGTGCGGCTCCCTCTGGTGGCGGTGATGATGTGATTGACGCTGATTTCACTGAAACTAAGTAGACAGTAGGTTAGTACCAACATCATAACCCCGGTTTCTTCAAGAAACCGGGGTTTTTGTGTTTAAACTAGAAAGACAGCAGAGGTTTGGGGATATCTTCTCAACGACTGCTCTGCAATACATCACCCTAGGGATACAAACAGCAGAATTGAGCAGGGTGGGCAATGCCCACCACAACATTTTATACTTTAAACTTTTCGGTAATCCGCTTCATGGCTTCCTCCACATTCTCCCGGCTGTTAAAGGCGGAAATCCGGAAGTAGCCTTCACCGGCAGCACCAAAGCCAGAACCAGGTGTACCGACAACATTGCAAGTATGCAGTAGTTTATCAAAGAAATCCCAACTAGAAAGACCATTAGGAGTCTTCACCCAAACGTAAGGCGCGTTTACGCCACCATAAACGGCTAGTCCGGCGGCGGTGAGTTTTTCGCGGATGATTTTGGCGTTTTCTAAATAGAAGTTGACTAATTCTTTGATTTGTGCTTGTCCGGCTGCTGAGTAAACCGCTTCGGCTCCCCGTTGTATGATGTAAGATACGCCGTTAAATTTGGTAGACTGGCGACGATTCCACAATTTCCACAGTTCGACATCCGAACCATCGGCGGCTTTGGCTGTCAGGGTTTTGGGTACGACGGTTAAGGCGCAACGAGTGCCGGTAAAGCCGGCATTTTTGGAGAAGGAACGAAACTCAATGGCGCAGTCTCTTGCACCTTCGATTTCGTAGATAGAATGAGGCAATGAAGGATCTGTGATATATGCTTCGTAGGCTGCATCAAAGAAAATAATCGAGTGATTCGCTTTGGCGTAGTCTACCCATGCTTTCAGGTGTTCTTTGGTGGCGGTTGCGCCTGTGGGGTTGTTGGGGAAGCAGAGGTAAATTAAATCTACTTTTTGGCTGGGTATTTGGGCGGTAAAGTTGTTTTCGGCGGTGATGGGCAGGTAAACTAAACCTTCAAACTCGCCTTTATCGTTGGCAGCACCAGTATGTCCCGCCATTACGTTGGTATCTACGTATACTGGGTAAACTGGGTCAGTAACGGCGATAACGTTGTTATCTCCGAAGATATCGAGAATGTTACCTGTGTCGCATTTAGAACCGTCGGAAATGAAGATTTCAGAAGCATCAATGTCACATCCCCGTGCTTGGAAATCTTGAGCCGCAATTTTTTCTCTTAACCAAGCATAACCTTGTTCTGGGCCGTAGCCTTTGAACGTGTTGCGATCGCCCATTTCTTCCACTGCTTTAATCATCGCCTGACGGCAAGCTTCTGGCAAGGGTTCGGTGACATCACCAATACCCAAACGAATAATCTTAGCATCGGGATTAGCTTCCGCAAAGGCATTTACCCGCCGTGCAATTTCCGGGAACAGATATCCAGCTTTCAGTTTCAGGTAGTTGTCGTTAATCGTTGCCATAGTCAAGTTGAAAAAAACGGCCTAGATACATCAGCTTATCCTGACTTGTAGGCAAAGAAGTAATTTTAGTTGGCGAGTAGGGGTTTAGTAATGCTAAACCTTTATATGTGTTATAATAGGTTAAATTTTGTTTTTTTGCATTTCGTTAAAACAAGATGTGTTTAGCAATTTATTTAGCGGTTAGGTGATATCTCATTAATCTTTGCGCCTACTCTGCGAGTTCCGCTTGCGGTATGCACCTACCCTGGGGGTTCCGCCTTGGCGGTATGCGCGAACTAATTCCTAAATTCAATCAGCAACGCTGTGATTTTTCATAAAAGGTTGCAGACGTTGAATAAGATTTGCCGATGACATTAACTTTTTACTTTCTTCTTCTTCTATCTTTCCTATTAATTTACCATCCTGAAAAACTAATAGTGTTGGTAAAGGATGAACTTGATAATGCGAAGCTAAATTAGAATAAGCTTCACTATCAATTTTCACTATCTTAACTTGTGACTGCATTTTGACACTCACATCAGCCAAAACTGATTCTATCAAATGAGAAGGGCCACATACAGGAGAGAAAAAAACTACCAATAGCAATAAATCAGACCTAGATATTAACTCTTGTAATTCTTCGGCGTTAACTATCTGTGGATATTTTGCTTGATGAGCTTGCATATTATATTTCTGAAAGTGACATTTCTGGCAAAATCTGATTAGTGTCTTTTAAATCATAACCTAACAACGCCACGGGAAAGTATTTTAATGCTTCGCCAATTAACAAGATTTTATCAGCTTTAACTATTTGTCCAGTCATACCATCTAGTAAAGTTGAAGGTGTGGCTGGGGGTAACTCAATGTAAGTATCTTGCCAAACTTCTGTACCTAATGGATATTGTTCAGGCTGAATTAAGCTGGTAAAAAATCGCGATGCAATGGTAATAATAGTTTGGTCTTGATAAATTCTCGCAAAGGCGATAATGTGGTCTTTAAATTTTCCCTTGGCTGCTAAGGGTAAGTAACTACCCTGCTGAAAAACCTGTAAATTATTGACTCGGAATTTTAAAGCTTGCAGAATCAAAAACATCTTGATTCTACCATCTGCTTTATTTGCTAATAGCTCATCAATTAATTTGAGGATATCTGTGGGAATTTGTGCTTTAATCTCTTGGAGGTAAGATTTACGGATGGCAAAGTCAACCGGACGACGGTTATCAGGATCAACCATGCTAAAATCCCAGAGTTCTGTCCCTTGATAGAAGTCGGGAAAACCGGGAGAGGTAATTTTTAGTAAGGTTTGTGACAGGGAGTTGAAAATTCCATAGTCAGCTATGCGTTTTTGAAAGGGAATAAATTCTTGTAAAAATTGGTTGTCTGCTGAAGGTGTTAAAACTTTGGTAGCAAAGTCAATTACAGCATTTTCATAGGTGCTGTTTCGTCTTAACCATGCGGTGTAAACTTTGGCTTCTCGAATAGCTTTGAGGAGATAATCTAAGAGGCGATCGCAAAAATTTTCATACTCATTTTCAAAAAAGGGAAATGCTCCCACTAACATCTGATAAAATAAGTATTCATCGTTATTATCCGGCATAAAAACTTTTTTCGTCAAGCTGGTTTTATATTCACGATTCAGTTCATAAAATTTACGTACTTGTGTTTCCCATGCTTGAGGAATTTCTGATAAGACATTCAACCTGGCTCTAATATCTTCACCGCGTTTTGTATCATGGGTTGAGGTAGTATTCATGGTATACTGCCAACAAGCTTGTCGTTGTTGGTTAAAATCATGAAATTCATCAATATTCACTCCAAAACGGTCAGGATTTCCCCCAACTTCATTTAAAGAAATAAAACGGTTATAAACATATAAAGCTGTATCTTCTACACCTTTAGCCATTAATGGCCCTGTATATTGTTGCAACCGCATCACAAAATAAAGTCTTTGGTCTTGTTCTTCGGGTGTGAGAGAATCATCATGTTCTAGTAACAGTAATTTTTCAATAAAACTTAACTCATGATGTAGTAAGGGAAGATGGGATTTAGCCTGTTGAATAACCTCTTGAATATAGGGAATATCTGCTGCTGTTATGCCATCTTGATTGATATAAGTGCGATAAATAGGAAAGCGAGACAAAATTTCTGCGATCGCTCGTTTTAAGCCGTTGATAGTAAAATCATTACCATAACGATGTTTACCTGCTATTTTCTTTAAAATATAAGTTAAATTATCAATATCACCAGCTAAGTTTCTCTCAATCATTAAATGTTTTTTCTCAGTCACAACTTGCTCATAAGGTGTTCTCCAGCCTGTATTGTGATAGTATATTTGAGTAAAAGCATCTTGATTGTCTGTTAAACAAAAAATTCCATTGAGATAATTTAAAAATTCATATCCCGTAGTCCCTTGAATTTGCCAATTCTCAGGTAATTCTTCTCCTGTTTGTAATATCTTTTCTACACACAGATATACATCGCCTATTTTTTCTCGCAATCTTTGTAAATACTGACTTGGGTCATAAAGTCCATCTATATGGTCAACTCGCAACCCTGTAAACTCACCTGACTTAGCTAATTTACAAATTAAATTGTGAGTGTTTTTAAAGACTGTTTCATCCTCTACTTTTAATGATATCAATTCATTGACTGTAAAAAATCTTCTGTAATTAATTTCCTCAGCCCCAACTTTCCAAAATGAGAGTCTAAAAAATTGCTCAGAAAGCAAACTATCTAAAAGATTAAAACTTTCTGCTTTACCGATTTCGCCATTAAATAAACGAACATTATCATCAATAAATGTTTTAATTTCTGAATAGTCTGTATACAGTTCCCATAACAACCCTTTAACAAAATCTATTTGGTCTTGTCTTTCCGTTGGTGTGGCATCTTGAGGTATATGCTTGACCATATACAATATACCTAGCAACCTGACAAATATAGGATGTTTTCTCCCTAAAGTCTTAGCTAATTCCCTTAAATTTTGGCTTAAGAAAGTTGCATAAGATTCTAAATTAACTGGCAACTTCAAGTTATAATAATTAACACTCAATCCTGTTTGGTCGTAGCGTAATTGAATTTCTTGATTTTCTAATGCTTCTCCATAAAATTTACCCAGAAGTGGCGTTAAAATTGGTTCATGAGGATTACCAAAACCATTGCTGATCGGATAATTCCAGGCAATATCGAAATAATTAGTATAGATAGAATTAACCCCGTTTTCTAAAACATCCATCAGATATTTATTTTGGCTATCATAAGCTGCATGATTGGGTACAATATCCTGTAACCAACCCATCTGATGTTGTTTTAGTTCTTGAATTAAGTCAAAAAAGTCTTCTTGAGTTCCTAATTCGGGATTGAGTTGATTAGGGTCAACTATATCATAGCCGTGTGTACTACCTACTCGCGCTTTAAAAATTGGTGCAGCATAAACATCAGAAATTCCCAATTCTGCTAAATAGCTGGTGACTTCTTTAGCCGATTGAAAAGGAAATTGAGCATTAAATTGTATTCGGTAAGTTGCTATGGGAATACGCATGATATCAATTCAAAATTAAAAATTCAAAATTTGAAAAAACTATAAATTATCAAGTTTCGTAGAGGACAAAACTTTGAGCGCGGAGAGTTAATTCTGATTGTGAGTTAACTTCTTTTGGTGAAATAGAACCATTACCTAGCCATTGTTTATCAGCAGAGTCGAAAATTTTTAGACACTTATTATTGATGATTTCATTGTTAACAGTTATATCTGTTGTATGGAAATTCATTAAACAAAATATCTGATGTTCTGCGTTGTGTCTTCTCCACCACACAAGTTTTTTATCTTCAATACAACCAGCTTGTAAATTTTGGCGATTATCTGTCCTCAAAGCCGGATGTTTTTGCCGCAATTGTATAAGATGGCGATAAAAATCATAGATAATTTTATGCTTACCTTGTTGACGTTTATCCCAATGCAATTTACACATCAAAAAACTTTCCGGTGATTCTGGATCAGGTGGTTCACCTTCAGCGTGAAATTCCGCAAATTCTCGCTTGCGTCCTTCCCGCACAGCTTTAATTAAATCTGGGTCTGAATGGCTGACAAAATAGGTAAAAGGTGCTAATTCGCCATACTCCTCACCCATAAATAAAAGCGGAATGTAAGGGGATAAAATAACTGCACCAGCCGCTAATTTTAAGGCTTCAAAAGTAACTAGCTGCGATAATCGCTCACCTAAAATTCTATTACCTATTTGGTCATGATTTTGGATAGCAACTATAAACTGATGGGGAGGGCGATCGCTGACCGAATTCCCATGAAACCGGTTGCGAAAATGGGAATATTTCCAGTCATAAACAAAACTATCTGTATAAGCTTTAACTAAATGTTCACACCGACCAAAGTCAGCATAATAACCCAGGCGATCGCCTGTCAATAAAGTATATAATGAATGATGAAAATCATCACTCCATTGGGCATCAATTCCATACCCCCCCAATTCAGGCGGACGAATTACTTTAGAATCATTTAAATCACTTTCAGCAATTAAATAAACTTTTCTTCCCTGCGCTTGAGAAAACACAGCTACATTTTCTGCAAGTTCAGCCAAAAAATGTTTAGCACCCAAATCATAAATAGCATGAATAGCATCTAAACGTAGCGCATCAATATGATATTCCTCCAACCAATAAAGCGCGTTTTGAATAAAAAATTGCCGCACATCATAGCTATCAGCATCATCGAAATTAATCGCACTTCCCCAAGGAGTGCGATAGGTTTGGGTAAAATAAGACCCGAAGTGACTCATGTAATTACCTTCGGGGCCAAAATGGTTATAAACTACATCTAAAATGACAGCAATTCCCTGTTGATGACAAGCATCAACTAATAGTTTTAACTTCTTCGGCCCCCCATAAGAATCTTGCACCGCAAACGGATAAACGCCATCATAACCCCAATTTCTTGACCCCGGAAATTGTGCAATGGGCATTAATTCAATAGCATTGATGCCTAAATCTCGTAAATCTGGTAATCTAGGAATTATCGCGGCAAAAGTACCTTCTGGCGTGAAAGTACCAACGTGTAACTCATAAATAATCATAGTTTCTAAAGGAACACCAGACCAATTACTGTCATTCCAAGTAAAACTATGGTCGATGACTTGAGAAGGGCCATGTACATCATGCGGCTGAAAATTTGATGCTGGATCAGGTCGAGATTCCTGACCATTTAAATGATAAAAATAAAGAGTTCCTGGTTCAATATTTGTTGCCGTAACTCGCCAATAATTCCCTTGTTTTTGCATCGGTATCAGGCGCGTTTGTGGCGAAATAATTTCTAAGTCCACAGTTTGGGCATTTGGACACCAGACAGTAAATTCACAATAACCATCACCTAAATAATGCGCCCCTAGTTTCATATTTAATCCTAGTGAAAATTACCCTAACCAATGCAACGTAAAACCACGAGCGATCGCTCAACCATAGGTACAGTTTGATAACCTGAAACTAAATGGCGATGTTGCAGAAATCGTGTTTCATTCGTATCAATGATTATTTGCCATGCCCTATCTTTCAAACTACTAGGCAAAGCAAATTCCAGTGGCTCATAATGAGCGTTAAAAAATAACAAAAAACTCTCATCCATGATGCGTTCACCATGCGGGCCAGGAGTAGCAATACCCTCACCATTTAAGAAAATTTCCAATACTTTGGCATAACTCACCAGCCATTGTTCTTCACTCATCTCACTACCATCGGCATTAAACCAACCAATATCACTAATGCCAATACCATGAATAGGACGACCTTGAAACCACTTACGCCGCCGGAATACTGGATGCTGATGACGAAAATAAATCAACTCGCGTGTAAAGTCTAATAAATCCTGATTTGATGTTTGTAAATCCCAATGTCGCCAAGAAATTTCATTATCTTGGCAGTAGGGATTATTATTACCCTTTTGACTACAGCCCAATTCATCCCCACTTAACAGCATCGGCACACCCTGAGACAGCATTAACGTAGTCAAAAAGTTTCGTCTTTGACGTTCCCGCAAACGTAATACTTCTGGGTCTTCGGTTTCGCCTTCCACGCCACAATTCCAGGATTTATGATTGTTATCACCATCCTGATTATTTTCCCCATTGGCTTGATTGTGCTTGTGGTTGTAGCTGACTAAATCATTCAAGGTAAAACCATCGTGGGAAGTAATAAAATTAATACTTGCATTCGGACTGCGCCCGTTTGTTTGATATAAATCTGGACTACCAGTAAAACAATAAGCAAAACTTCCCAAACTATTATCCGCACCACGCCAAAAATCTCTGACAGTATCCCGATATCTACCATTCCACTCAGTCCAACGTAGGGGAAAGTTCCCTACTTGATAACCGCCTTCTCCCAAATCCCAAGGTTCAGCAATTAGCTTTACATCAGCTAAAACTGGGTCTTGATGGATAATGTCAAAAAAAGCGGCTAGGCTATCTACTTCATATAATTCTCGCGCCAACGCCGAAGCCAAATCAAAACGGAAGCCATCAACGTGCATTTCCGTTACCCAGTAGCGCAAGCTATCCATAATTAACTTTAAAACTTGAGCATGGCGCACATTTAAAGAATTACCGCAACCTGTAAAATCCATGTAGTAGCGGGGGTTATCCTCGACCAAGCGGTAATACACACTATTATCAATGCCTCGTAATGACAGCGTAGGCCCTAAGTGATTACCTTCAGCCGTGTGATTGTAGACTACATCTAAAATTACCTCAATTCCTGCAAAGTGCAGATCCTTAACCATCTGCTTAAACTCGGTGACTTGTTGTCCTAAAGCACCACTGGCACTGTAGGCAGCATGAGGCGCAAAATAATTAACAGAATCGTATCCCCAATAATTCCTCAATCCCTTTTCTATGAGATGCCCTGGATAGGATAAAAAATGATGTACAGGCATTAACTCAACGGCTGTAATTCCGAGTTTTTGCAGATGAGAAATCACTGCGGGATGTGCCAACCCAGCATAAGTACCACGCAATTCTTCTGGAACCTCTGGATGTAGCTTAGTCAAACCCTTGACATGGGTTTCATAAATTACGGTTTCATGCCACGGTGTATATAGTAGTTTGTCTTCTCCCCAATCAAAAGATTCATCAACCACAACACACTTCGGCACAATCTCAGCATTATCTACATCAGAAAAGGCTAAATCTGCTGCTAGTGCATCCCAAGAATAGCCAAAAATAGCCTGATCATGAATAACCTCGCGATCAATTGCCTTAGCATAGGGGTCAATCAGCAATTTATTGGGATTAAAACGATGTCCTACCTCTGGCGACCAAGGGCCATGAACTCTAAATCCATATCGATTTCCCGGCCCCACTCCAGGGACATAACCATGCCAAACAAAATTGGTTTTTTCTGTCAAAGGTAGCCGAATTTCTCCACCATCTTCATCGAATAAACAAAGGTCTACACCAGTGGCATTCTCTGAAAATAAAGCAAAATTTGTACCTTTTCCATCCCAATAAGCTCCCAAGGGATAAACATTCCCTGGCCAAAGTGCTACATACATAAATTATTTTCCCAAAGTCGGTTTTTTTTTCACAACCAACGCCAGATTAAGAATAAAGAAAACAACCAGGTTTTATTCCTCCTCGAAGTCATACCTCATCATTGCTCTAATTGGCTTCCTGCCAAAAATCATAATTTATTTGATGTGTTTAATTTCGTTTCAAGCATACCTTGCCTAAAATTTTCTAATAATTATTGTTTTGAATAATAAGTAGTAAAAAATTATCTTACTTCCATCAGAAGTCAGAATAATTATATATTTCAAAGGTTGTATACATTCTGTTTTTATTCGTATCTTTAGTCTGAATTTATACTTTACTTTTAGACTAAATTCCTATCATACTCAGACAAAAAATCTTCAGGAAATTAATATTTAGAAATTAGAGAGAGTTATTCTTAAAAAAACTGGGTATCAACATATGTAAAGCTCATAAAATCCCTAAAAACCCTAGAATTATCCTAATTAATCCTCAATTTAATAGGCGGTAATTCGATTTTAATCTCCTGCCAATAAATGGACATATCCAAGTATTTATAGCTAAGGTTTGTATCCTAAGCTCCTGCAAAAATGCCAATAAACTTCTATCTTAAGACGGTAATAAAAATTAGCTAAATAATGCCACATTAGAACCTATGTTTTAGTCAACGAAATTGTAGCCAAATAGGTAAAAAATCAAGTTTAAAACATAAAAACGGTGATTAACTGCCAGTAGGGAAAGAAATCATCAAAAAAACTAGAAATTTGTTGTAAATAACTGCGATGGCTGCGCCTACCGTAAGTATCGCTCAAGGAGAAAGGAAAATGCCACGACCAATACACAGTTCCGTCATAGTGATAACAGGTGCATCAAGCGGTATTGGGCGAGCCACAGCCCTAGAGTTTGCTAAACAACGAGCCACATTACTCCTAGCCGCCAGGCGTGAGGGTGCTTTACAGGAAGTTGCTCAAGAGTGCGAACACCTAGGCGCAACGGCGATAGCAGTACGAACAGATGTCACTTTTGAATCCGATGTACAAGCCTTAGCACGCCGCGCCATTGAATCCTTTGGACGCTTAGATGTGTGGGTAAACAATGCCGCAGTCAGCGTCTTTGCACGGTTTGAAGATGCACCTATGCAAGCTTTCCGACGGGTAATAGAGACTAATTTATTTGGTTACATTTATGGGGCGCGTGCGGCTTTACCCCACTTTCGGGAACAAGGAAGCGGTAACTTGATTAATGTGTCTTCAGGTGTAGGCGTAACGGGTCAACCATACACAATTCCCTACACGATTAGCAAGTATGCGATTCGGGGACTTTCCGATTCGCTGCGGATGGAATTGTATTTAGATAATGCGCCTGATATTCATGTTTGTACTGTGTTGCCTGGTTCGATTGATACACCGATATTTCAACACGCCGGGAATTACACAGGTCGCCAAACTAAACCCATGACACCTTTATATCCTGCCAAACAAGTAGCTGAGGCGATCGCCGGTTTAGTAGAAAGACCACAGCGCGAAATCATCGTCGGTCAAGCCGTGTATTTGCAAGTGTTACAAAAAACCTTGACTCCCGATGCCTTTGAACAGATGATGGCAAATCAAGTAGACCAAGACCACTTCCAAGATCATAAACCCGCCCCCCATACCGATGGCAACGTCTTCGAGCCAATGCAAGACTACACAGGCATCAGTGGCAACTGGTTAGTTCGAGATGGCATGACAAGTCAAGATATCTGGGATATGGCAAGACAAGCAGCACAGAGAATAGGTTTACCCATGTCTTAAACAGAGAGTAGGGAGGAATCAATTCAAAATTCAAAATTCAAAATTCAAAATTCAAGATTTCTCCCCCTTTCTCTCTCTGCGCCTCTGCGCGACGGACACTTTGCTCAAGTCGGGAAACCCGCCCACGCAAGTGTCCTCCTCTGCGTGAAAAAAACCACCATGAACTTACCAAAAGGCAAACTAGAGAGCCAATACACCAACGTCAATGGTTTATCAATACACGCGCGAGTCTCATCACTTAAACCAGAGACTCCCGTCATAATTCTCGTGCATGGGTTGGTAGTTTCCAGTCGTTACATGACTCCCCTCGGCGAGTTACTAGCACCAGATTTTCAGGTGTATGCGCCAGACTTGCCCGGTTACGGTGAAAGTGACAAGCCAAAACACACCTTAGAATTACCAGAGTTGGCAGATATTTTATGCCAATGGATGGATGCAGTGGGAATTGAACGCGCAACCATGCTGGGTAACTCCTTCGGCTGTCAGATTATAGTTGAATTTGCCCTACATCATAGCGATCGCCTAGAACGAGCCATCTTACAAGGCCCCACCATTGACCCCCACGCCCGCACCTTACCGCAGCAATTATGGCGATTTTTCCGTAACGCTCCCCTAGAAAACCCCTCTCAAGCTCCCCTGCAAGTTTACGATTATTGGCAAGCTGGTTTTTCCCGCTTTATTCGTACCGTTCAAATCGCCTTCGCCGACCGAATTGAAGACAAACTACCCGATGTCCCCGTCCCCACATTAGTTGTGCGTGGTCGAGAAGACCCCGTTGTTAGCCAGCAGTGGGCGGAGGAAGTTGTGCATCTGTTACCAAATGCGCGACTAGCTGTAATTCCTGGTGGGGGGCATACCCTGAATTACAGTAGACCTCTGGAACTAACCCGCGTCACTCGTGCCTTCATTAACGCTACACAACCCTACTCAGTTGCAAAGGAGAATTTCAATGCAAACGCCCTTTTATCAAGGAATGTTAGCTGATTGGATGGCACAATTACGCATAGCTCCGCCTTACATCGCCGGTTTTGACTCTGCCACGGCAATGTTACGGGCAACTGCTGCTTATCTGCGGGGTGAAGATTTTCCGGGGATGGGTTCAATGCCAGCCGCGTTAGAACCAATCTCGATTTTAATTAACAAGTTGCCCCGACCTGTAAAAGAGTTGATCTATACTGCTGGTAGTGCAGGGGAAGCCATTCCCGCCGCCAGGTTGGGAGATGTTAGCAGCGAGGTAGTCTCAGAATGGATGGTGAATGAGTACCCCCAACATCAATATCCAGCCGTGGCGATTGGTTCGGCTAGTGGTGCATTGGTGCATTTATGTGCAGCTTTAGGAATGCCTTGGCTACCTCAAACTTATTTAATTCCTGTACTCCACCCAGAATTACATCCCGATGAACCCCAAAAGGCGATGGAGTGGGGCAGGGAAAAAGCCAAGCCTTTGCTAAATGCTAACCCAGATTTGCAACTACATCACATGTATGACCCCAATCAAGACCGCTTGACTTTGCGGGGGATGACTTATTTTCGGGTGAAGCGTCGGGCTTTGGGGGAAACTTATAAACGCTTTTTGCAAAACTGCTTACCTAAAGGCGGAACGATTTTTATTGTTGAGTGTCAGCGAACTTGGCACACAACGCAAGTTGACGATCGCCACTTTTTCCAGTTTGGGGCGTTAGGTGGTGCCACCCCAGAGGAGTTTCTCTATGGTAGCCGACGTGTCAGCGAATATTTAGAACGCTATCATTCCCATCGCCGACAATGGGAAGCACCCCAACCTGATAGCGATCGCCCAGAAGCCGAATGGGGTTTTGAGCCTATGCTACGGGAAGATATCGAAAATTTCGCCCGCGATCGCGGTTATCATCTCCGGCGCATCGTCTTTAAAGAACCAGAACACCTCAGCCCCTTTGTTGCTGAATTATATCGTTGGTGGTACAAAAAACGGGGCATCATGGCTAACCGTTTGTTTGTCGAATCCTTCATCCTCCTAGAACCAATGTGGTCTTTGCGTACTGCTTCTGTACCATTTTGGATGAAGTTTAACATGGAACCGTCACTTGATTGGATTCAGCAATACTTGAAGCAGACAGAACCCTATGATGAAATTTATCTGATACTTTTCTCTCATGGGGTAGATGCGGCAGGTTTGCCGACTATCGAACAATGGCGAGAGGTGTTTAAGTATGCACGCCAGCGCGGCGAGTTCGTCGGCATTACAGAAGATTTTCCGCGCAACTTTCCCGCTTTAATCCAATATAATACCGAACTACCACGACTGATCAAAGCTCGTTATCCAGTTCCAGGTGCTTTGAGTTTAGAAGAACTAGATAAATTTATTGAACAAGTAGGCGATACTTTCCCCGTGCATTGGTTAGGAAAAACATCATTATCAGATGCTGACGGACAAGTTTTAACACCAATTCAAAATTTAAAATAGCCTACGGCTAAGTTTACGCCTACAAAATTCAAAGTTTAAACAATGATTAGATTCTCAATCCTCAATCTCCAGTCCCCACTCCCCACATCGAGGTGAATATGACAAATAATCATCCAAAAATCGGCTTAGGAGTATTTACTAAATCCTCAGAATTAGAGCAAGCGATTAATCAATTAAAAGCGGCTGACTTCCCTGTAGAACAGATTTCTGTGATTGCCAAAGATGTAGAAAAAAGGGACGCAGTAGGCGATGTCAAGGTGAGCGATCGCATCGGTAGTCAAGATGTAAATACTACAGGTGCAATCGGTGATACACTGGCAGCAACTACTTGGGGTGGTTTATTGGTGGGTATCAGCAGTTTAGCTCTGCCTGGTGCTTTAGGAGCATTACTAGCAGCAGGTTCTATCGGTGCTGCTTTAATTGCTAGCATCGGAGGTGTAGCAGTGGGAACAGCAGCATACGAGAATTTAGTCAAGGCGTTGGTGAATTTAGGCATACCAGAAAATCGAGCCAGAATTTATAGCGATCGCCTCCAACAAAGTTATTATTTACTCATACTCAATGGCACAGACACAGAAATTCATCGGGTAGAAGACAGCTTACGCCAGCATAGTATCCAAAACTGGGATATTTACGATTTACCCCAGCAGAATAACCTGAAAATTGGGGCTACAGGCTAGCAGCGACAGGTTAGAGACAGAAGGAAACAGAGATTTTCTAGCTCTGATTGTGGGATAAACAGCCTGTGGGATTTTATCTTGAAAGAGTGTTTTCATTCTTTTTGTTCCCATCTCACCATCTCTAGCCTTAATCATGCTGCTATTTATTCAAGTTCTGGTTTGCTTTATTTTAGTGATTGCGGTAGGAATCAAGCTTTCCCAAAGTGCCGATATCTTGGCAGAAAAAACTGGATTAGGACGTACTTGGATTGGCACCATCTTACTAGCGGGTGTGACTTCTTTACCAGAGTTAGCAACAGGAATTAGTGCCATAGTTATTTTTAATTCCCCAGACTTGGCTGTGGGGGGAATTTTGGGCAGTTGTTTATTTAATTTGCTGATTTTAGCACTATTGGATATTGTGACTGGCCCTGAGCCATTACTGAAACAAGCACAGATTAGTCATGGATTAGCCGCGAGTCTGGGTTGTGTGATGCTAGGTGTAGCGGCGGCTGGAATGCTGTTGGCACAAACCAATGTGAATTTAAGCTTGGGATGGGTGGGTATTCCCAGTGTGTTATTAATTTTGTTGTATTTTGTCAGTGCTAGAACCATTGCCCGATTTGAGTCTAGACGACGTGCTGCCGTGTTAGAAGAAGAAGTAGAGATTTTTCAATACGAAGACATAACTACTCAACAAGCTTATCGACAATTTTGTTTGCATTCAGTAGCAATTGTAATTTTAGGGGTGTGGCTAGCATTTTTAGGTGATCAAATTGCCGAAATTACTGGATTAGGCAAGAGTTTCATCGGTGCGATTTTATTAGCTACAGCGACTTCTTTACCTGAAATAGTGGCATCCGTGGCAGCAGTAAGACTCAACGCCGTAGATTTGGCAGTTTCTAACCTTTTTGGTTCTAATATCTTTAATTTAGCGATTCTTGGCATTTATGATTTAGTTTATCTTTCGGGTAGTCTGTGGTTAAGTATTAGCCGAATACATATTTTTACAGATATTGTAGCGATGGTGATGACCTCAATAGCGATCGCCGGTCTAATTTACCATGCCGTTAGTCGTTCCCGAATGTATCTCACTTGGGATGGACTAACTCTTATTTTTCTCTACATCGGCGGCATGTATGTTGTTTACCGTAATTTACTATGAAATGAATAACTAGCGATCGCTATCTGGGAACACTGTAATCATCAGTCAAGTCGCTTCTCTGCAAGACGCTACGCGAACGCTCCAATTCAAAATTAAAAATTCAAAATTCTTGCATTAAAGACAATTAGTGGGGGCTTGAACCCACCACTAATTTTTCGCGTAGCGTCCCGTAGGGAAGACCACTAAATTGAAAATTTAGTGGGGAGTCTTAAACCTGATTATTCATCCGCCAGTCGTACAGAATTTATTCTGAATTCTGACTCCTGACTCCTGTATTCTGGTAGATAAAAACCTTAACCAAAATGCTGTTGATAGTATCAATAAATTTTTAGCCTCTTAAACATGAGTGAAACGGTTAAGAGCAGCTGGTTTGATCATGAATCTTATTGAATTTCAACCCTGATTACAGATGTTTTAGGCAACGTCTCTATATTCATATTGTAAGTATTCGGTTGTTTCTGACTCTTTGGTTATAGTTCCTTTGGCTATGGGAGTCATCCCTGTGTTAGATTAATCCAGTCACAATCTGAGCTACTCTGAGGATGAAATTAACTTCTAATGATGTGGCTGGTAAATTATTTAAATGCCTAATTTAACTTTAGAAAATGACCCGTTGTGGTTTAAAAATGCAATAATTTATGAGTTACCTGTGCGGGCATTTGCTGACAGTAATGGTGATGGTATAGGAGATTTTCGGGGACTGACGGAAAAGTTAGATTATCTCCAAGAGTTGGGGATTAATGCTATCTGGTTACTGCCATTTTTTCCCTCACCTTTAAAGGATGATGGTTATGATATTGCTGATTACACCAGTGTGAACCCGATTTATGGTTCGTTGGCAGATTTTAAACAGTTATTGACTGCTGCCCATCAGCGTGGAATTCGGGTAATTATTGAGTTAATTATTAACCATACATCTGATCAGCATCCTTGGTTTCAACGGGCGCGGCGTTCACCAAAAGGCAGTCCAGAACGAGATTTTTATGTCTGGAGTGATAGCCCGGAAAAATATCAAGAAGCACGGATTATTTTTCAAGATTTTGAAACTTCTAATTGGGCTTGGGATGCAGTCGCTAAAGCATATTATTGGCATCGTTTCTACTCCCATCAGCCTGATTTAAATTATGATCATCCCTTAGTGCGTCAAGCTGTATTTGAGGTTCTAGATTTTTGGTTGGGGATGGGTGTTGATGGGTTGCGTATGGATGCAGTTCCTTATTTATATGAACGGGAAGGAACGAACTGCGAAAATTTACCAGAAACTCATGGGTTTTTACAAGAGTTGCGATCGCACGTTGACGCGAAATACCCTAACCGGATGCTGCTAGCAGAAGCTAACCAATGGCCAGAAGATGCAGCCCAATATTATGGTACAGGGAATGAGTGTCACATGAACTTCCATTTTCCCCTGATGCCACGTTTATTTATGGCGTTGCGAATGGAAGATAATTTTCCCATTGTCGATATTCTCCAGCAAACTCCACCCATTCCTGATAATTGTCAATGGGCGTTATTCCTCCGCAACCATGACGAACTTACCTTAGAAATGGTGACGGATGAAGATAGAGACTTTATGTATAAGGTATATGCTCAAGACCCAGTAATGCGGCTGAATTTGGGCATTCGTCGCCGATTATCGCCACTTTTAGGGAATGACCGCCGTCAGATAGAATTACTTAATAGTTTACTGTTATCTCTGCCAGGTACACCGGTGATATATTATGGTGATGAGATTGGCATGGGTGATAACGTTTATTTAGGCGATCGCAATGGTGTCAGAACTCCCATGCAGTGGAGTGCAGATCGAAATGCTGGTTTTAGTCGCGCTAATCCCCAGCGTTTATACCTGCCGGTAATTATAGACTCAGAATACCACTATGAAGCGGTGAACGTGGAAGCTCAACGGGCTAACCCTAACTCTCTGTGGTATTTCATGAAGCGGTTGTTAGCAACTCGTAAACGCTTTCAAGCTTTAGGAAAAGGACATTTAGAATTACTACACTCTAGTAACCGTAAAGTTTTCGCTTTCATCCGTCGCACATCCACAGAACAAATTCTCGTCGTCGCCAATTTATCCCACTACGTCCAAACAGTAGGTTTAGACCTTTCAGCATACAACGGACTGCTACCAGTGGAGATTTTTGGCAATACGGAATTTCCCAAAATTGGCGAATCAGCTTATTTTCTCAGTTTGAGTCCCTACGGCGTTTATTGGTTTACTCTACAACCTAAACCTAGTTTGACTCAACCACCCAAACCGCAAGCAGAGTTACCTACATTAGTGGTGACGGATGCCTGGCAAAATGTGATTTCGCAACGAGAAGTTAAAGCCGTTTTAGAGTCAACACTGCGGGATTATCTCTATACCTGTGATTGGTTTGGTGGTAAAACTCAGACTGTACAATCAGTGCAAATTACTGAAGCGATCGCCATACCCTATAATCAGAAGTTAGCTGAAATTGTCTGGTTACAGGTGGAATATCTGCAAGCCAGTCAGGAAACATATCTATTATTTTTAGCTTATGCCGAAGGTGAACCAGCACTGCACCTATTAGCGGAAACACCACAGGCTGTCATGGCGCGTCTGCAAGTGCAAGCACAAGAAGAAGTCGGAATTTTATATGATGCTTTAGCAGACAAAGACTTTATCTTGGCATTGTTAGATATCATTGCTGATCATCGCACCTATCAGGGAACAACCGGCGAATTATTGGGTACAGCCACAGATTTATTTCCCCACAACCAACCAGCAATTTATCGTCATCCTACCGTCAAAGAAGGAGGAGAACAAACCAAAACTTATATTATGTATGACGATAGCCTGTGTTTGAAACTATTCCGCAAAGTCGAAACAGGTATGCACCCTGATTTAGAAATTCGGCGATTTTTAGGTGAGAAAAAACGCTTACAACATTTTGTACCGGTAGTTGGAGCGTTAGAATATCGCTATCCTCATAAATCAGGATATAGTCCCGCTTTACCTGTGACTGTTGGTATTTTACAAGAGTTAATTTTAGACACCCGCAGTGGTTGGGAATATACCCTTGATAGCTTACGCCACTATTTTGATGTTGTCAGCACCGAACAAGCCAATATTGCCGAAATGCCTCTATCATCGGCTTCTTGGCTAGATTTACAAACAAACGAAATTCCCGACTTGGCAATACAAACTATGAACTCTTACCTGCCAAATGTGCAACTATTAGGTAAGACTACAGCTGAATTGCATATTGCCCTTGCCGCCGACACAGATAACCCCGACTTTGCGCCAGAACCTTTTTCATCATTTTATCAGCGTTCCATCTATCAAAATGGCCGCAACTTAACCGGGCAAGTCTTTCGGGTACTGCACGAAAAATTAGCATCATTACCAGCCAATACCCAACAATTAGCCTTAGAAGTCATCAATAGCCAGCATGAAATTTTATCATGTTTTCAGTCAGTAGTCAAACAAAAAATTACAGCTAAACGGACGCGTTATCATGGGGACTATCATCTAGGGCAGTTGCTATATACAGGTAGAGACTTTATCATTACACATTTTGAAGGAAAAGCCGCCAGGAGTTTGAGCGATCGCCGGCGCAAGCGATCGCCCCTCAAAGATGTAGCATCCATGTTAGTATCATTTCAATACGCAGTCACTCAAGCCTTACGCCAAGAAATCGCCAGTGGGATGATTGTCCCAGAAAATCAGCCTGTGATGGCACAATGGGCGCAGATGTGGTACACCTGGGTAAGTAAAGCCTTTTTAAACTCCTATTTAGCAACAGCGAGCCAAGACACCTTTTTACCGAAATCAACCGCAGAATTGCAAGTATTACTAACTACTAGCGTCTTAGAAAAATTGATTGACACCCTAGACTCAGAACTGAAACATCGCCCAGACTGGGTAGAAGTACCACTACAATTAATTCTACAACTGCTCATAGAAACTTTGTGAAGTCAAGATTGCAGTTTTCGGTAATGAATAGCGACAAATTCCTGTATATACTCACTATCATTAGATCAGAAATAATCATTGGTGACGGCGATTGCTCAAAGTTTTCTGAGCAATCGTTTTTTTTCTGAAGCTTAACAGCAACACCCCACTCAAAATTCTAATTGAATCTCACAATTTAAGCGTTGTAGCAGTGAAATCTTATACACATCACCCTGATTCATTTCGCCCGGAGTCTGCATTTGACTCAAAGCCGTGACGACCTCATCAGAATTAGCTGTTAAAATCACCACAGGGCGATCATCGCCAGCTATAGGAAAATCATGCCAAGTACCGAGATGTAACAACAAACCTTGTCCAGCCTGAAAACGCAAAGCCTGAACTTGACTTAAACTAGGTAAATCCTCCCCAGCCTGATGATTAGGTGGAGCCATCACCATAATAAACGGAGCCTGACCCAAAGCGATAAACATTTGAGTCATATACAGATGCCTTTCCAACCAAATAACTGGCGGATATCCCGGTAAAATCTTCGCAGTTCTAAAAGTTGCCCTTCCCCGATAGATAAAATCTACATTTTCCCCTTCCAATACCCTATCTTGATAAAAAGGAATACCCAACCCTGGCTTACAGACATCATCCCCCAACAAAAACCCATAAGGTTGAACATTTTCCGCATTAGCATCAAATACAGGTACCCTTAAAACTGGAGTTGAAGAAGTAGCCATACCACTAACCCAAATGCCTCTAATAAATCGTGCATCCAAAACCAAAAACCTTCACTAACTCTCTGCGTTCCTACCCTGCGGGAACGCCTAACGGCGTATGCGTTACCTCCGCGCACCTTTGCGTTGAAAAATTTTAATCAATCCTTTCCTCAACCATCCAATCATAAATCCCCTCACCAGTAGTTAACCAAGTATTAGGATGACCTTTAATATATAATAAACATTCCTTTAAATACTTTAACCGCAGAGGTTGACCAACAATAAAAGGATGCAACCCAATAGCCATAACCCGTCCTTGAAGTTTACCATCTTGCCAAAGTTGATCAAATTGGTCAATAATTGCTTGCGAAAATTCAGCACCAGAAAAGCGATTACTCAAACACAAACTAATATCATTAGCTTCGATAGTATAAGGAATAGCTAACAATTGCCCATCAGACACAGGATACCAAAAAGGTTGCTCATCATTTACCCAGTCAGCAGTATAAACAATACCCGCCGCCTGTAATAAATCAAAAGTTGATTCAGTAATTGAAAAACCTGGCGTAAGCCAACCTTTAGGAATTTTGCCAGTAGCTTCGCGGAATAAATCTAAAGTTTGATTAATTACCTGAGTTTCTGTTTCTCTATCCATGCCACTATGCCCAGTGGAATTATTTAAGCCATGTGCCATGACTTCCCAACCACATTGTGTGATAGCTGCCATAATTTCTGGATAAAGCGGACAAATTTCCCCATTCACTGCGGCAGTAACCGGAATTTCCAACTCAGCAAATAATTCCAATAACCGCCAAATTCCCACTTGATTCCCATAGTCTCGCCAACCATAGTTAGCAATTTCTGGATAACTATTTAAATGAGGTTGAATAGCTGTCCCTAATTTCCCAAAAGTGAAATGTTCGATATTCATGACTACCCACACAGCCACTCTGGCATCATGGGGAAGTTTAAAGATGGGACGTTGTGAAATTGGTTGAAAAGATGGAGGCTGTATCATCATAATATAAATGTCAAGATTTGCGGATTTGAACAAGTAGGAATTAGCCCCAACTCACTGTTGATTCATCGGGTGCGTGATGTTACCTATAACGTCTCTAAAATTCAGAAACAGTATCACTTGTAAATTAATATATACCCTGCTCTCAGAAAAAAGCCTTATAACCAACGACGGATGTAAAAGCTGACTAAATCACTCAGGATAAAGCCAAACTGGCAACAATTCTCATAGTAGGGAAAACCTTGTGTATCGTTAGCACCAAGCATTACAGGCGTTCAATAAATAATTTTCGATTTGGCAATTCAGCTTTGGAAACTGTACGTTTCACCGTAGGTGTTTTCATGGCCAAGATTTCGATAGTACCCACATTTTAACTGTTCAAACTTAATTCTCATAGGAGGATTTATGAGCAAAAAATTCTGTTTGTTAGCTTCATCTGTTGGGTTAAGTATATTTATAGGAGCCTGCGCGCCTGCTACGCAAACCCCAACCACCGCACCCCCAGCCGCTACACCCCCAGTTGTCACTCCAGAAGTTGTTCCACCAGTCACGCCAGAAGTTACACCTGGAACGACTCCAACCACGCCTTAAAATCTGAGTAGGGGTTTAGCATCGCTAAACCCTTATAGGAACTTGGGAGTAGGGTATATTGATTTTTTTGTGTGAGGTTGTGGGATTTTCTCGTGAGTAGCTGAGAGGCTATTTGTGTAATTTCTCCGCTCAATCAATTTTTTTATTGGCGTGAACTGCATAAATTTATGCTACATCGGTGATAAAAAGTCAAGCCGATTGTGGACAATAAAGACTCATAAAAAAATTGATTAACCCCATCATCATGGGGCGGTGAGGTATATTATGATTCATCACATTTCTATTTCTGCTGAGAATCCCCAACAAGTTGCCCAAGTTCTAGCAGAAGTCTTGGATGGTAAAGCTGTTCCCTTTTTCCCCCATCCAGGGAGTTACATGGTTTTACCCCTCGATGAACACGGTACAGGGATTGAAATTTATCCTTTAAAAACTCAGCTAAAACCCGGTGAAGGTGATCATGAAGTCACTTTTGTCGAGGCTTCTACTGTGTCTGGTTATACAGCTACCCATGCCGCCATTTCTGTCTCTACTACTCAAGAGAAAATCGAACAGATTGGTAATCGCGAAGGTTGGAGAGTTGTACGCTGTAATCGTGACTCTTTCTTTGATGTGATTGAGTTCTGGTTAGAAAACAGAATCATGATTGAACTGCTTACACCAGAAATGGCAGCTCAATATTTAGCAGCTACACATCCTGAAAATTTACAAAAAATGTTCGCTGCATAAACATCAAGGTAGGAGACTGGCAGGGGAATTTATCCGGGTGAAGCTCAAGAGCTTTGTTCATGCTACGCTAACGGCAGTTCACCCGGTTACTCAATCACAATACCTATTATTTATGCACACGCAGTCAGCAATAGAGGCGGTAATCCTGAAACAAGTTTGTTTGATGACTAGGCAGAAAATTCAGATATTAGGTAAGAAATACTAAATGCAAACATCGCTAACAAAACTGGTATCACTGTGCTGATTTCCAGTTTCCGCGTTTTGAACACCTCTAGCAAAGATATCGGCACAATTACAGGCCAAAAAACTGTTGTAATTAAAAACATGATAAAAGATAAAAATTTGTCTTCTGGGGAAGAAGTAGGGTGACGCAGCGAAAAGCGTAGCCAGTTAATAAAAAAGTAACAAGTCATCAATAGATAACTAATGATTAAAGTTAATTGTATTTGGTTCATGACAATTACTCCTGAAGCTCTTGGATATGATCTAGAATAATTTCAGAGAAATTATTCCACAATGGACTTAATAGAAAATCATAGAGGATTTAAAAGAAATCTTGCTGTTTTTGACCAACATTTAAATTGATAAAAAACTGCTATTTCTTCGTCAGGAAAATCCTAGGAGAATCATAAACTACATCAAACAGTAATTCTACGGTAATAGCGATAAATATTACTGAGATTACTGAGAAAAAAATGGCGAATGTTGCATCATACTTTACTTATCTGAGACTTATAGTCATGGTTGTTTGGGTTTAAATGTATTCGATTTGACTGGTTGTTTATATTGCACCAGATTTGAGTCTTAGAAAATTTATCACCTATACCAGTAAAATTTCAAGATAAATATTGTTGCAGTTTATAAAAATAAGATGATGAATTTTGGGGAATATAGCTGAAGACGGTTCAGTTAATTAGCTGTGGTTGCAAGGAATAAAGCGATCGCCATCACAGAAATGACGGCATTAAATTATGCTTACCTGATGACATAGCCAATGGCTGACGCACAAACAGCAAGCATCACGGCATGAGGCTAACTCAGGAAGATGTGGCAATTTCTGAGTCTGGGGAATAATGCTGAGGAAACAAGTAGGCGATCGCCCTCCACCAATGACAATTGTTTGTCTGCCTAAACATCTGGTTTCATTTATGGCTGAGTCCGGGCGATATTCTCATATAACCAGCACCGATGAGCAAACCGACAAACTGCATCCAGTAAGCTAAACTCGGTTGATTCACACCCACAGGCGGAATGTTTAAACTGCCAATACCGTAGAATAACTGTTGAACAAACCACCAAAAAGCATAAAAATAAGCAGGTAACTGGATAGGGATATATATCAAAATTAAAGGTAAAACCGTGTCTATTTTAGTTTTAGGGAACCGCATCACATAAGCCCCTAAAATAGCAGCTACAGCCCCATTTGCCCCAATCACAGGAACTCTTAAACTCGGTTCAACCAAAACTTGTGCGATAACAGTTAACACACCAGCAATCAGATACAAACCCAAATAACGTCTATGTCCTAGAATATTTTCGACAGATTTACCAAACACCCACAAAAACAACAGATTACCCAAAATTTGACTAAAACTGCCATGCAGAAATAACCCAAATACCAGAGAAAACAACCGCCCGACAACCACCAACCACGCCGCCGGATTGATCAACAGTGCATTATTGATGGCTGTAGTCAACTGCGCTGGAACTACACCCCAATGATTAACAAAATTACCTAACTCACCACTCAATTCTAATTTAAGTTGCCATAAAAATATTAAGATGTTAATACCAATCAGCCAATAATTAACAATAGGTTGTTTATCAGAGCGTAAGTTATCACTAATAGGAATCATGGAAATTGGTTATTAGTCATTGGTTATTAGTCATTGCTTCTTAGTTATTCTTCTGAGTCCCTTCCAGTCTGTTCCAATCCCCCATCCCCACGCTTTCATCAACCTGTGGCAATATTGGAATCAGATCACAATGCACTCAAGTAGGTAAATTTGATGCTGGGCAATACACTTGTGGGAAGATACCAAATTATCAGCCTCTTGGGAGGTGGGGGATTTGGTGAAACTTTTGTGGCTTGTGATACTCAATTACCTGGTTCACCTCAGTGTGTTGTCAAAAAACTCAAACCCCAAGCTAATGATCCGAATACTCTAGAAATTGCTAGGCGTTTATTTGATACAGAAGCCCAAGTTTTGTATAAATTAGGCAATTATGACCGGATTCCTCAGCTTTTAGCTTATTTTGAGGAAAATGCTTCATTTTATCTAGTACAAGAATTGATTTCCGGCCATGACCTGAGTCAAGAGTTAACACCAGGACGGACTTTTACGCAAGCGGATGTAACAATATTGTTACAAGAAATTCTGACAATTTTAGAATTTGTCCACCAACAAAATGTCATCCACCGTGATATCAATCCGCGTAATTTACTCAGGCGAGATGATGGCAAGTTAATTTTAATTGATTTTGGTGCAGTCAAACAAATCACTACGCAAATAGCCACTACAGGACAAAATCAGCCGACAGTTGTTATCGGTACACCTGGTTATATCCCCGGCGAACAAGCACAAGGAAGTCCTCAATTTAGCAGTGATATCTATGCGGTGGGAATAGTTGCCATTCAAGCACTGACTGGTTTATTACCCAGTCAACTAGAACGAGATGCAGATACTAATGAGATTATCTGGCAAAGTCACGCCAATGTCACACCAGAGTTTGCTAAATTCATTGACAAAATGGTGTGTTATGATTTTCGCCACCGTTACCCATCAGCTACAGCCGCATTACAAGCACTGACAGAATTAAACAAACCACCCTCTCATACTCTGGCGGTATTTCCGACTTTACCACCACAAAAAGTTAAGTTAGTAAAAAATAAAAAAAGTATCTTACTTAAGTTGTTATTGGCAACTATCTTAATTAGTGCTACGGCTGTGGCTGCTATTTTTATTATTAACAGTGTCAATAGTAATAATGCTACAGAATTGTCTAAACAAGGTAATATATTATTTGAATTGCAACGCTATGAAGATGCTTTGGCAGCTTATGAACAGGCGGTAAATATTAGACCTGACTATGCTCAAGGTTGGAATGGTAAGGGTAGAACTTTAGCTAAATTAAAGCAATATGAAGCAGCACTAACAGCTTATGACACTGCTATTCAACTCCAGCCGAATTATGTGGAAGCTTGGAGAGGTCGAGGTTTTGTGTTGCAAAATCTCCGGCGATATACAGAAGCGATCGCCTCTTTTGATAAGGCTTTACAACTTAATAATAACTACCCGGAAGTGTGGAATGCTCAAGGTGAAACTTACAGCAATTTAAAACAATATAATAATGCCATAGCAGCTTATGAGCAAGCCATTGAATTGCAACCAGAGAATTATACAGTGTGGTATAATAAAGGGTTAGCACTGCAAAATTTGCAACTGTACGAAGATGCGATCGCCGCTTTTAAACAGGCAGTAAAAATTAAACCAGACTATGAACGAGCATGGTATAACTTAGGCAATGCCCAGGTTAATGTGAATCGCTATGAAGACGCGATTAATGCTTATGAAAAAACTGTACAATACAATCCCAAACATTATGCAGCTTGGTTAGCTAAAGGTAATATTTTGATTGCTTTGCGGCGTTATCCAGACGCAGGGGAAGCATTCAATCAAGTGATTAAAGCTAATAGCAATAATTATCAAGCCTGGTATGGGCGAGGTTGGGCGTTACATCAAAGTCAACGGTTTACAGAAGCGATAGAAGCTTATAAAAAAGCGGCAAGAATTCAGCCGAATAATTACCAAGTTTGGTATGCTTTGGGGAATTCTCAATATAATTTACAACAATATGAGCAAGCGATCGCCTCCTATAGTCAGGCGGTACGCCACCAGCCAAATCATTCTGAAAGTTGGTATAGTCGGGGCAATGCCTACTTGAGTTTAAAAAAATATCGAGAGGCGATCGCATCTTATGAGCAAGCTATCAAATACAAACCCAATGATCAAGCGGCGATAAATGCGCGTAATGCCGCACAATCACAACTACAAGCTGAAACACCCCAACCTGTAGTCATCCCAACTATACCTAGTCCACAGTTTTCTATTCCCACACCAGAAAATGAATCCAATTAAACTCAGGTGGGCAATACAGAACATTTGTTCAAACCTTGATTTTTTCTTTGTGGACATTTGCCCACCCTACGGTTCTAAAAAACTCCCAGTTTATCAACTTTTTCCCAAGGTAAATCTATATCATCTCTACCCACATGACCATAAGCTGCAAGTTTGCGATAAAACCCTCCTTTTACTAATGAAGGTAAATGTCTTAAATTAAATTGTTTCAAAATCCCAGCCAAGCGAAAATCAAAATACTTTTCTAATAAAATCGTGATTTCTTCATCAGATATTTTACCAGTACCAAAAGTTTCTACTTGCACACTCACCGGGCGAGACAAGCCAATAGAATAACTTAACTGTACCTCACATTCATCAGCGAGGTTAGCCGCCACTACATTTTTAGCAGCATAACGAGCCGCATAGGCTCCTACTCTATCAATTCTAATCGGGTCTTTACCACTTAAAGCCGAACCACTATGTTTAGAATATTCCCCATAGGTATCTATAGCATTTTTCCTACCTGTTAAACCAGAATGTACCGCAGGCCCGCCAATAATAAAAGGCCCATCAGGGTTAATAAATATTCTAGTTTGAGCATCCGGTTTAATATCTTCCTGTTCAAACACCGGAAAAATCACAGTTTCTCGAATATCATCTTGTAATTGTTTTAAATCAGGTTTAGAGCGTTTGTTTTGACTGGCAATAACTGTAATACTATGGATTCTATAAGGGCGACGATTGCGATATTCTACTCCTACTTGAGTTTTACCATCAGGTGTCAGGTAATCCAGAATATTTTTATTTCTCACTTCACTCATTTTTCTGGCTAACTTGTGCGCCAACCAGATAGGCAAAGGCATGAGTGTTGAGGTTTGATTACAAGCAAAACCAAAAACTGTAGCTTGGTTAGTTACAGTAATTTTTTCGATTTCTGCATCTGATAATTTTTGTTCATCAAATAAATGATATTGCTCCGGTGGTAATTCTGTTAAGCTAGTTAAAACACTACAAGTTTTACCATTAAATTCTTTGTGGTCGTAGCCTACCTGAGCAATAACTTGTCTGGCTATGTTGGTAAAATCTACATTCGCGTTAGGTTCAAAGCGGGCAGCTAAAAAAACAATACCTGTAGCAACAGCGCACTCTGTAATTACTCTCGCAAAGGGGTCTTGTTGTAAAAAACGATCTACAATTGCATCACTAATCTGATCACACAGTTTATCAGGATGTCCCTCTGTGACAGATTCTGATGTAAACATGAAGTCTTTTTTCATAATTCACCTTCTATTGGGTATTGAGAATTAGTAATTCTCCCCTGTTCCTCTGTTCCCCTGCTTAAGAGTTGCTTCCCAGTCCCCAGTACCCAATCCCCAGTCCCTTTTGTACTTTCATTTACTAACAAAGGCAGTACAGCACTAGCAGTAATAACAGCACCATCCATAAGATTAATTGGGGTAATTCTTAACAGATTCCGCAGTGGTGGTATGGCGATCGCTAACAGTTGAATAGCAAAAGAACCTGTAATAGCAGCATTGAGATAAGGATTATTCGGCAGTTTTTCCTTGCTAAAGATGCTGTGAGTTTCGGAACGGCTGCTAATGGTGTGTAGTAGTTGGGCTGATGTCAAACTCATAAAGGCGATGGTGTTCGCCCTGGGTGTCATACCATATCTCATCAGACTGTAACCGTAGGCGGCGAGGGTGGTAGTCGAGATAACGGCGGATTCAAACGTAATTCTGCCAAAGTCGGACTTTTTGATAATTGGTTCTTCTGGGTTGCGGGGAGGTTGGCTTAAGACTTCCGGTTCTGGTGCTTCCATTGCGAGGGATAAACCAGGGAAGATGTCTGTTACTAAGTTCAACCACAATAATTGAATCGCATTCAAGGGTTCGCCTATACCCACGGCGGTGGCGATAGTCATCACCATGATTTCACTCAGGTTAGTGGCTAGCAGGAAATGGACTGATTTACGGATGTTGTTGTAAATTGTTCTGCCCCGACTGACGGCGATAATCATGGTTTCGAGTCTGTCGTCTTCTAAGACGATATCTGCTACCTCACGGGCGACATCTGTACCACCTTTACCCATTGCGACACCCACTTGGGCAGCTTTTAAGGCGGGTGCGTCGTTAATGCCATCGCCTGTCATGGCGACAACTTTACCCGCGCCTTGCAATGCTTGGACGATTTGCAGTTTGTTGCTGGGGCTGATGCGGGCAAATACGTCTACTTTGTCGCTGAGGGCGGTTAAGGCTTCCGGGGTGAGGTTGTTGAGGTTGGTGGAGTCGAGTATTTCTAGTTGGAGGTTGCGGTTTAATTCTAATTCTTTAGCGATCGCATAGGCGGTAGGACTTTGATCGCCGGTAATCATCACGGTATCGATGCCGGCGGTATGGAAGTCGGCAATTAAGGCTTTCGCGCCTTTTCTAATCGGATCTGCCATTCCTACCAAACCCAACCAAATCAAATCAGATTCATAATGATTACCGTTGCCATTGTGGTATTCACTGATATGTCTATAGGCTATCCCCAAGACTCGCAATGCTTTACCAGCCATGCGATCGTTTTCAATTTCAATTGTCCGCCTTGCTTCTTCATCGAAAGGTACTACTTGACCATTTTTGATCTTACTTTGGCATAGTTGCACTACTTCGGCAGGGCTACCTTTAACCGCGACAAATTTATCTTGATTATGAGTCTGGTGAATTGTACTCATAATGTTGCGGTTTTCTGAACGGAGGTTAGTTTGTAATAAGGGATACTTCTCTCTGAGGGCGATCGCATCCACTCCCGCCGCGATCGCCATGTAAATCAGCGCATTTTCGGTAGCTGAACCTGTAACAGCATATTCCCCTTCTGTAGATTTACTGATTTCACTTTCATTACACAACACCGCTACATGAATCAATTTGATTAATTCATCATCACCGTAGGGGTTAATATTTTGCTTTCCATGTAGAAAGTCACCATCTAATACTTGAATTTGTCGAGAATTGGCGTGAATTTCCACCACGGACATTTTATTTTCGGTAATTGTCCCGGTTTTATCCATGCAAATTGTCTGCACCGAACCCAAAGCTTCCACGGCGGCGAGACTCCGCACTAAAACGTTATTCTTCCGCATATCGCGGATACCTAAAGCTAAGGTAGTAGTCGCAATTGTCGGTAATCCTTCGGGAACAGCAGCCACAGCTAGGGATATAGATGATTTCAACATCTGCACTAAGCCATATCCCCGTAAAACTCCCATACCAAACACTAAACCACAAATCCCCATACTGATCACTACCAGTTGTCCGCCTACTTCGTCTAGCTGTCTGGCGAGGGGGGTTTCTGTGGCTTTGGCTTCGCCTACTAGCTGTTGAATTTTACCCATTTCCGTATAGGTGCCGGTGGCTACCACTGCCGCCAATCCCTGACCACCTGTGATATAAGTACCTTTGTAGGCCATGTTGAAGCGATCGCCTAACGGTACATCTTCACCCTTCAAGAATGCGGTACTTTTATTAATCGGGATACTCTCACCAGTCAAAGCCGACTCATCAATACTTAAATTATCGGCGGCAATTAGTCGCGCATCAGCCGCCAAATAATTTCCGGGTTTGAGAACTAAAATATCACCTACAGCTACATTTTCTATGGATATTTCAATTTGCTTACCATCTCTAATCACGCAAGCAGAAGTTTGCTGATGATGTTTGAGAGAGTTAATGATTCTTTCTGACTGACTTTCCGTCACATAACCAATAACTGCATTTAGTCCCACCACACCTAAAATTACCACAGCATCAACCAATCCCCCCGTAAACAGCGACACCCCAGCCGCCACACCCAGCAAAGCCACAGGTAAGGATTTAAACTGTTCAACTATAATACTTAAACCAGACCTTAACTCAGTTTCTGAGAGGACATTTAACCCGTATTTGTTTAAATTAATTACCGCCGATTCACTAGATAAGCCTGATTCCTGGGAGGTTTGCAACTTGTACAGAACTTTATCTGTGGGGATTAAATGCCAATGTTCTTGATTTTGGTCTGTGGTGTTACTATCAAGTTTAGTAAGTTTTCTGCTAGGTTTTAGAGATTTTGTTTCCTGTCTTACTGGCTGTTTTTGGGGAAAATCCGAGACAATCTTGTGAATTATCTCGCCGATTTGCTGGTAATTGTATTGTGGCGAAAAAATTACCAAGAGATTACTTGTTAAAGTATTGGCATGAGCTTGAATGATGGCTGGGTTTTTAGTTAGCGATCGCTCTAAATATTCTTTTAAATCTAGCGCACCATAAAGCCCTGTGATTTTATATCTAGCTCTACCTTTAACGCTAGTATGTATTGCTTTAATCACAGCAATTTAAACTCCCTTCATGCCCAGATAAACTAGGAAACTACGTGCATCCGTCTTCCATGATTATAGTTCCACTAACTATAAAAACAGACACCAACATTGTTAAGAGTTTCAACGTAAAAGTTACACACAGTAAAAAAATCCAACTTTTGGTGTATTTCTAGCTCATCTCTACATGAGAGGTTGGTGATTCAGTAGAATTATGAAGTTTTATAAAACTATCAAAAGCACACCAAGCCAATATATACCAAGGAATATCATTCAGTTTTAGCCCTTGCACCAGTAATTGACGAATTGCAAATAAACCTAATACCATCGGCATCAGCAATCGTAAATCAGCAACACCATCGGTCATTCTCCCAACATCTGCATTGATATCAGAGATGACATTAATCACATCATTAGCTATCTCCGATTTACCATTAGTTCCATAAGGCTGCTCTATGTGAATTTGAATATTACCATGACTAGATGTTTCTCGATGTCCGTTAGAGACATGAGTATTGTTGACATTTACTGTGAGATTTTCCCAACCCTCCACAGCTTCTTTAATCGCAGTGCGTACTACAGGCTGTTTCACAGTATCTGCAACCGGAAGAATTACAGGTGAGAGAACCATAGCTGTCAGAGTCTCGACAATTTCAGAAAGATTCACAGCTTGTAATTCCAACTTATCTGTCATACTGTACTTCTCCATAGCAGCAGCTTGTCAAGTACAAAGCTTAATCAAATAAATTCCTACTTGCATCACCCTAAAGTTACAGGGTATTTCACAATCAATGTAGGAATAAGTCAATCACAATTATGTCTAAAGAGATAAATTTCATCTTTCAGAAATGTTGTTTAAGATTCTGTATTTACCTGATTTTCTCTATTTCCCTGCTTATTGAGTAAGTAGTATAATAACCCAAAAACTAACACTGCTATCGTCCCAATCACCTGGGAACCACCACCTGTATGCCAGAAATCAAATTCTTGGTTTTTTGAGGCGAGAACCGCCATGATTGCCACGCGTATCCCATTAAAGAAAAATGCTAATATCACACTGATAATAGGTACTATAATTGTCTTGGTCTTTTCTATAGGAAACATCACTAAAGCCAGGATTGAAACTCCTAGTAAATAGCTAATTAGTCCTATTCCAGAACAACCAGGATCAACTTTCACAGTCTGGGAACCCAGAGTTGTTACCAAAGTTATATATATCTCTTCATGCAGCAATACATCAAAACCTGAATACCAAAGTAATATTGTGGCAAAATTAGCAGTTAGAGGAGCGATGTAAATCAATTTTTCGAGAATTAACTCTGGAACTCCTAGGAAAAATAAAACAATTATTTCTTGCCAATATTGCCTTAATCCCCTCCAACCTGAAGCAAGTAAGCCTATAGCAATAGCACTAAGAAATGGCGACAAATGAGTGAAAAATAAGACATTATCACTTTGATTTAATGATACACTTTGCCATAGTATACAGGCAATTAATATCATGCTGAAAACGCTAGAAAAGATGTCAGTTTTCCAGGTTAACCTCTGGCGTTTTTCCCAAATCATTGAACCTACTGCCAACATAAACAGCATAGTCATTCCTAGCTGAGAGACATCTTCAGCCCGCCAGGTTACAGTCATAATAATTGCTATTAAACAGGAAGCTATCCCTAATACAAAAAATTGATGTTTTTTGAGATTTTTAAATGCAGAAATTGTCTGATTTTTCATTTATGTAAAAAAAGCTAATTTTTTGGCTGATTCAAAGCTGAATAAAAATAGTATTTATCATATTTCAAATTAAATGTAAAGATTTTTACACAAAATTAAAAATACATATTCCTTTTAGCCAAAAAATCAAAATATTTATAATTGAAAAATTAAATTCTCGAAAGAGATATTTTGATTACTTATTGAAGAACCAAATAAACCCTATGTCTAAAGTAATAAGTAGGAAGACACAAACTGACATCTTGCACCAGTTGCTTGATTGCAATTAAAGACAGGCGATGCACAGATAAAAATACGCTCTAATCCTTATTTTTACGTTGTGAGCAGTACATCGCCCTACGGTTATTGAGAATGGTGCAAGATATCAGTTAATGAAAATTATTCATGTCTACCTACTTAAATCTACATCTCAAATTGCCCAAGAGAGAAAATAGTTCAACCTCTAGACTCACGTAATGAGAAATAAATACTGGTAATTCTAAAGAAGAGATTTCCAAGACAATAAATAGAGTAAATAAATGGCAAACACCACAGTTCAAAACCAAAACATTGAGCAACTGCGTGCATTAATGAAAAACCTGAATTACGGAATGTTAACCACAGTTAATGATGATAGTAGCTTGCATAGTCGCCCCATGTTCGTTAATCGGGATATTGACTCTGACGGCACAATTTGGTTTTTTACCTCCAGCAGTTCCCATAAAGTCATTGAAATTGAACATTGCCAACAGGTAAACGTTAATTTCATCTCACCCAATCAACAACAATATATTTCCATTACTGGAACAGCCCAAATAGTCAAAGAACCGAAAAAAATCCAAGAAAGATGGCAACCAGAACTAAAAACGTGGTTTCCCCAAGGATTAGACGATCCCAATATAGCCTTACTGAAAGTAAACATTAATCAAGTCGATTATTGGGAAGAAGCATCTAAATTCCATCCGCAAACCATAGTGTTAGGGAATCGAAAATAATAACGAGGGCATCGGGAAACTCAAGTAAAAGACTTCCAGATAAAAAACATCCAAAATGTCGGGTGCGTCAGTACGAGAAACCCTAGCAATACCAAAAAAATATTCATACTGACACACCCTACTAACAGTCAATTTGGATAATTTATTGGTTGGTGTTCCCTAAAATCCCTCGTCTTCCCTAACCCCTAACCACTTATCCACAAAACAGCAACTCGTAATTAAACCTCTGCGTACCTACTCTGCGGGTTCCGCTTTAGCGGTATGCGTGAACCTTCGCGCCACTTGGCGTTGAAAAACCAAATCAAAACGCCTAATTTCCTCCTAACCACCTCAACCTACAACCTGTTGCAGTGTCGCAGTAAAATTAGGATAGGAAATAGAAGCAGCTTCAGCACGGTGAATAGTAGTCACACCAGTAGCATTCAGAGCAGCGATCGCTAGACTCATAGCAATGCGATGATCAGTATAACTATCCACATCCGTACCCACCAAAGGAGTACCGCCAGTAATTTCCATCCCATCAGGTAACTCAGTCACTTTAGCACCGAGTTTATTGAGTTGCTGCGCCATAACAGTAATGCGATCGCTTTCCTTAACGCGCAACTCCTCCGCATCCCGAATTACCGTAGTTCCCTCAGCGAACACCGCCGCCACAGCCAAAATCGGGATTTCATCAATCATTCTCGGTATAATATCCCCAGCAATCGTGCAACTGTGCAAACCACCAGAACGCACCCGCACATCCGCCACAGGTTCACCAGCAACTTCGCGCTGATTTTCCAGTTGGATATCCGCCCCCATCATCTCTAAAGCTTCTAAAATCCCGGTGCGTGTGGGATTCACGCCCACATTTTCCACCAGCAATTCCGAACCAGGAACAATTGCCCCAGCCACTAACCAAAACGCCGCCGAACTAATATCACCCGGTACAACTACCTTTTGTCCGTACAGTTGCGCCTGTCCGGTAACAGTGACGCTGTTCGTTTCCGAGTCAACACTGATATCAGCCCCAAAAGCCCGCATCATTCTTTCACTATGATCACGGGAAAGTGCTGGTTCTGTAATCGTAGTTTTACCCTCAGTGAATAAAGCCGCCAGCATAATGCAAGACTTAACTTGGGCGGAGGCGATAGGAGAATGATAGTGAATTGGTTTGAGAATTTGTCCTTGAATCGCCAAGGGTGCTAAAGTATTACCCTTTCGTCCCCAAATTTGCGCCCCCATCTGTTGCAAAGGTTTGACAACACGAGACATCGGACGCGATCGCAGCGAACTATCCCCGGTGACAGTAAAAAACCGTCCAGGGTGAGATGCTAACAATCCTAGCATCAACCGCATAGTTGTACCAGAGTTGCCAGCATTCAACACATCTACAGGTTCTTGCAAATTGCCTAAACCAATTCCTTTCACCCGTACTAATTCTGTATTGAGTTCGGAAATTTCCGCACCCATAGCTTGAAAACAGCTAGCAGTGCTACGGGGATCTTCACCTAAAAGTAGCCCTTGAATTTCCGTTTCCCCTTGAGCGATCGCACCTAACATTAACGCCCGGTGGGATATCGATTTATCCCCTGGTACTTGAATGCGACCTTGTAATGATACCCCAGTAGAGGGTCTTTGGATAATTAACTTATGAGAAAGGTCTGTTTGAGTTTCTAAGGTTATAGCAGCAGCCGACATCAGGATACTCTGGCTTTTAAATACACGAGAAGCCACTCAGCGACTGTATGAGCCGCTACGGGTGACTTCTTGCCTAGTATCCTATCGCTTTTTGCTCACTAAAATATATTTTTTAGCCAAGTATAACTTTTCACTTATCTTACTCAGAGCTTACGCAACTAGCACATTAGTAGGGTGCGTCAGATACCAAATACCAGTTTATTTGCAGGATTGATGCAGGCTGACGCACCTTATATATAGATATTTAGTCTGACACTTGCGGAAGTCCGATGATTGATAAATTTCCCTAACAGGCGGTAAACGTCGTTTTCACTTTTGAAACCAATATCAAATTTATGTTGATTTAGCTTACTAAATAAGTATCTTCAGTTAAGATTAAGCAGGTTTTACTATGAATTAATCTTTAGTTGCTCAATTTGACCGGAAAATCCCATTGGTATTAATTTTATCACATTAATAGCTTTTCTCATTGCTCCCATGCTCACCCACCACCGCAAGCCCGTAAGCCTATCACTGATTTCCACTGACCTGCCATTTTGGTCAGTTGTGGAAACTGCTGGTACACTATATCAAAAAGCTACCGATAGATTCCATTTACTCCTGAATGCACCGCCGTTAATTACCTGTGAAGTCACTAATCCCGACACGCCACCAGATGCCCTTACGCCATCGAGGGGTAAAATCCATCCGCCCAGTAGTCCGAGAATTTTGTGGTTAGAGATTTCGCCTTACCGCATTACTATGACAATGCAAGGTAATGAACAGGTAAGTTACCGACACTTTTGGGAACAGGGTGTCTATGGCGTAAGTCGATATTGGCTACCCACAGAGTCATTACAACCCAGTGATCCTATTCGGTTACGCAACTTCACCAATAGCTTGACCTTAACTGGACATCCACTACCAGAGCATTTACGCGTAGAATACGAACTGTGGGCTGAAACAGTCCAACTAGGGCGTTATATCCTGAATCTAGAAATTAAACATTCTTGAGTTGTAGGGTGGGCATTGCTGGGAATTTGCACAAAGCCTGTGTTTGAATTTATTGACAATGCCCACCTTACCTGATTGAACTCACCCAAAATAACTAGGTTCGTTCCCCGGTTTCCATTTAATATTGCAACCAACGCTAGGCTTTTGTTCCCTGGTGACAGGTTTACCCGCCAAGACTGCATCAATAGCAGCCCGTAAATCTGCACCAGTTACAGGTTTACCATTACTAGGGCGGCTATCATCTAATTGTCCTCGATAAACCAGTTGGCGATCGCCATCAAACACAAAAAAATCAGGTGTACAAGCAGCAGTATAAGCCTTAGCAGTTTCCTGAGTTTCGTCATAGCATAAGGGAAACTGCCAACCCAATTCTGTGGCGAGTTGTTTTAAAGCATCAGGCGCATCATCTGGGTATTTTGCCGCATCATTAGCACTAATAGCTACAATACCCAAATCACTGCTTACATAATCTTGCCCTAACCTTGTTAATTCCTGTTGAACGTGTTTCACAAACGGACAATGGCGACAAATAAACATTACCAATAATGCTTTTTGATCAGCAAATGTTGCCAGAGAAATTGTTTTGCCAGATACTACTTCCGGTAGATGAAAATCTGGTGCTTGCGTGCCTAATGCCAGCATTGTTGAAGCAGTTAAAGCCATAAATTCCCCGATATTTTGACTGATGAAACGGCTTTTAATCAAGGCCAAAATAACATGAAATCATAAAAGGGAACAGGGAACAGGGAACGGGGAATAGGGAACAGGGAATAGGGAACAGGGAACAGGGAACAGGGAATAGGGAACAAGGAACAGGGAACGGGGAATAGGGAACAGGGAATAGGGAACAGGGAACAGGGAACAAGGAATAGGGAACAAGGAATAAAATTAAAGACGGGAAAATTCCCGCCTCTTGATTGTTAAGCTAAATTTTACAAAACTTAAAATTATTTTGACAGGCTGGCTAAAGCACCAAAAATACCTTGTCCTGTCAACACTTCCAGTGCAATCAGAGAGATGAAGCCGATCATTGCTAAACGCCCATTGATGAGTTCGGCGTAGGGAGTGAAACCAGTGCGATCGCCTTGATCATCCACATAAACCTTTGGCTCAATCGCAAAATTGTTCAATTTACCTTGATCATCAACTATAGAAGCATTTGTACGCATGAGGTTTTCCCCAGTAATTTTTTATCTTGTTAAGAACTGTAACAAATATATATAGATTTGTAAAGTATCTGAATCTGCCTCAAGAGATATGATGGTGTATCGGACTCACTCTCCCAGTCTAGAGAATAGGCAAAGTGTGTTTCTATTAGACAATCTCAGTTACCTTCCCAAAAGCCAATGGATCGATTCCGAGTAGAGGTTATTGCCAAAACGCCGAACCCGCAGCAGGTGATTTACGCCGCTATGCACCAAGACTATACAGATAAGTTTGTGTCTGACGAGCGTGACTCTTGGCCTTCAGAGTCAGAATGTGGTGAAATCATTGTTAAGCGACTCTTAGCAGGTGAGAGAGGACACTATGGGCCGCTAGAGCATCCCCAAATTGTGTTGAACTGTGGCTATTTTCCCCACAGCGTCATGCAACAGGCTCGTACTCACAGAGTAGGTGTATCATTTGATGTTCAATGTTTGTCAGCTAATACTGAAATTACTTTCGTTAACTGTAAAGGCGAAAGTAGCCAAAAATTGAAAAAAACCATTGGAGAGTTATACGAACTTTGGACTAACGGAGAAAAAGCAACTCGCCAAAGGTCAATTCGAGGTAGAAATGGAGAACTACCCGGTGAATATCGACGTGACTGTAAACAACGTATCCGTAAGATGCGTCTACGGGTTCTCAACGAAAAGACAGGCTTGTTTGAAGTTGGGCAGATTAAAGATGTAATATGCAGTGGTATTCAGCCAGTCTATCGATTAACTTTAGAGGATGGAAAGACTCTAGATTGTACCGTCAACCATCGCCTATTTACTTCAGAAGGTTGGCAAAGAATGGGTGATGCTATTGGCTTAGTGACTAATCATGATGGTAGTGTAGTCCAAATGACTAAGCCATGCAGCTTAATGTGTAATGGTCTGACAGTAGTAGGTAACGGACTTTACAGAAACAAGGAATGGCTACAAGCTCAAATAGTAAAAGGACTATCGACATTAGAGATTGCACAACTATCTGAATGTTCTATTAACACAGTTAGAAGTTGGGCTGCTAGATATGGATTACCTTTGAATCAACAAGATAGTCAATTTTCTCCAGAACACAAGCCTTGGAACTATAACCCTGATGCACTTTATCGAGACAAATTGTGGTTAGAGACGCAACTTAATCAAGGACTTCATGCTGATGAGATGGCAAAATTAGCTAACTGCTCCATAGAAGCAATTAAAAAATGGGTCTATGCTTACGGATTATCCCTAAATAAAAAACCATCTGGTAGCAAAAATCCCTGGAACAAAGGTAAAGGTGGTTATCGTTTAAATTTATCAGCAGAAAGTCGTCAAAAACGTATAGAAAATGCCAAAAAATATCCAAAAAGAAAAGAAGAATCTAACTTTTGGAAAGGAGGTACATCCACTGCACGAGAACTAATAGGTGGATGGACAAGAGACATTGCACCGCAAGTACATGAAAAGTTCAACTATATTTGTCAAAAATGTAGAGTTCGTGGTGGCAATCTTCATACTCATCATTTAATACCAGTTTATGCTGATGAATCCCTTGCATACGATTTTGATAATTTAGTGACTATATGCAAGGATTGTCATGAATACATTCATCAAAATAACCTAGAGGCTGAATTTGCTAAATCTTATCACCCAGTCATAGACACTGACAATTGGCAACCTAAACCAAAACCAATTGGCAGAAAGTTACGGGCGCATCCCGTTAAAGTCAAGAGTGTAGAATACCTTGGACAACAAATGACTTATGACTTAGAAGTGGAAGGTGATTGGCATAATTTTGTTGCTAATGGTGTTGTAGTTCACAACTCTTTCCGCTACACGGGAAAACAATTTATTGAAGTATTAGAAGGGAAGAAAGATATAGAAGATGTTTTTTATCTACGTCCCGTTGGTTATTATAGTGATAGACAAGGTAAAAAATATTACTATTCGCCAGAGCAACGTGCAGCAGATTTAGAATGGTGTTTAGACGCTGCTAAACGCTATACAGCAAGTTTTGAAGCGGGGATGTCGGAAGAACACGCTAGGGGAATAGTACCTTTTGATTACCGTCAACATTTTATAGTCAGCTTCAATGTGCGGTCATTCTTACATTTTTGTGATTTGAGAAATAAAAAAGATGCACAATTAGAAATTCAAAAATTGTGCGAATTGATGTGGCCGCATTTTGCCGAGTGGGTACCAGCGATCGCAGTTTGGTATGAGAAGCAGCGTTTAGGAAAGGGAAGGTTAGCACCTTAATTTCCGACAAGCGATCGCTCTTTAATTGTGGGGTATGATGACGAGCGATCGCTACTAAACTTTAGCCAGTGTTACAACCTCTAACTGATCCTGATATTTACCCTGACGCGCTTCATAACTAATCGCGCAGGGTTCACCTTCTAGAAATAGTAATTGCACCACACCTTCATTTGCGTAGATGCGACAATCTGCACTAGAAGAATTAGAAAATTCTAGAGTTAAATGACCACGCCAAGCAGCTTCAGCAGGCGTTAGATTGGCAATTATCCCACAACGAGCATAAGTAGATTTACCTATACAAATTACTGTAATATTATCTGGAACCTCTAGTCTTTCTAAAGCCACACCTAAACCGTAGGAATGAGCCGGTAAAATAAAATAACTACCATTACCATCTGTGTGCAATGGTGTCGATTCTAAATTTTGAGGATTAAAGTTTTTGGGATCAACAACAGTTCCGGGAACGTGGCGAAAAATGCGGAACTCAGCCGAAGAAAGTCGAATGTCATAGCCATAGGAAGATAAACCATAGCTAATCACAGGATGAGGCTCAGAAGATGTTTCTTTCTGCACTTTTCGCATTAAACTTGGCTCAAAAGGAGTAATCATACCTTTTTGAGCCATTTCAGTAATCCAGATGTCGTTCTTAATCACAAGCTCACAGATAATTCAGACAGAATAAATAGGATATCGTGAACTGTGTATTTTGTTTAGTCAATTTGTTCAAGGTCGATGACTACGACGAATTTCTGTGATTTGGTCTGCAATGTCTAGAAGAGATTGCGGCATATCGGGGCCTGTGAGAATAATATCTACATGGTGAGGACGTTGGGCAAGAAACTCTAACACCTCACTTTCAGCAATTAAACCAAAGTTAATCGCCAAGCTTAACTCATCTAAAACTACCAGCGAATACTTACCCTCGTTTACTACCTGTTGTGTGTGCTGCCACAAACTTTGTAAAGCTTTGTGTTCCGCTTCATCTAATTGTGCTGTGTCAATGCAACGAGGTAAATCACAACGAATCCAATTTAAGTGTTGTCCTAACTGAATTGGTTGATCTTGTCCTTGATTGATGCCGCCTTTGAGAAACTGCACTAATAATACGGGTGTACCTTGACCGGCAATTCTCAAAGCTTCACCCATAACGCTAGTAAAAAAGTTGCGATGGGAGCTAGTGAAAACCTGTACTAGCCCTTTAATATGGTGTGGTAAGTTGACGGTCGAATTGGCACTGGGTGTTTCTAACTGGGCAACCATAGGATAAATTTCAAAAAATCACAATAAATTAACTAGGTTTTGCAGATATTCCCTGGAGAAAAACTACCTGTATAATCAATCTGTTTTTACTCAGGACTTACGCAACTGGCACATTAGTAGGGTGCGTCAGATGTTGAAAATCTGTTCTTTTTAACCCAATTATCGCTTCTGATGCACCCTACACGAGACTTTGATGATGACACTTGCTTAGATGATGACACTTGCTTAAGTCCTATTACTCAGGATTATCGGTCTGGCAATCTGCTTTATCAGTCAAACACTAGGTTTATGCAGAAGTCAAGGGGATTGGGGACTGGGGACTGGGGATTGGGGACTGGGGACTGGGTATTGGATTTTTCCCCTCTGCTCCCCTGCTCCCCTGCTCCCCTGCCTCCCCTGCTCCCCTGCTCCCCTGCTCCCCTACCTCCTAGGTTAGATGTTAGATTGACTTGGAGGTTGGGCAAAACCAACTTATTATGTTGTCAATGTTACTGGTTCAGGAGTGAATAATTGTGAGATTAGTGATTTTAGGAGGTTCAGGAGCAGGTAAAAGCACTCAAGCAACAAGGCTTTGCAGTCACTTGGAAATCCCCCAAATTTCTACGGGTGAGATTTTGCGGGAAGCGATATCTGGTAATCAATCGCTAGATGGAATTTACGCTAACTTGGGTGAACTAGGTCGTTATGCCCAGCCCTACGTGTCCAGGGGGGAATTAGTCCCTGATGATATGATTATTCAGTTAATCCGCTCGCGTCTGAAAAAACCTGACGTTAGCGGTGGCTGGGTTTTAGAAGGTTATCCCCGTACCGCTTTCCAAGCTGAAGAATTAGATTTTTTGCTAGACGAATTAGGGCAGAAGTTAGATTGGGCCATTTATTTACAAGTCTCAGAGGCGGTGATGGTGACTCGTTCTCTCGGACGTTCTTTACCCGATGATCAACCAGAAATCGTCCAGCGACGTGTAGAAGTTTTCTATGACCGCACTATTCCCATTTTAGAATATTATGACCGTCGTCGCCGCCTCTTGACAATTAACGGCGATCAGCCGCCGGAATTTGTACTGCAAAATATTCTTACCTTAATTTCAGCGACTTAATTGAGTCTTTCTGCTCGTGATCCTAAAATTTTCTGTTGCAGGTTACTGTATATTTCACTATAAACTTTATACTTTGTTTTCAGTCTTCTTGCTTTGTCCTCACTTTGAGATGCTGAACCTAAGATACAGCACTCTTGATGAGTGGCAATACTAAAGTAACTTTAAGACAATATTTCATCATCAAAATTTTGAGGCAGCTTTCATGGTTTGGCAGCGTCCCGACGGTCGAAAACCCTACGAACTCCGTCCTGTAACTTTTCAAACTGAATTTACCCGCTTTGCTCCTGGTTCGGTGCTGGCAATCTGTGGTGAAACAAAGGTGCTTTGTACCGTCAGCGTTGCGGAAGGAGTCCCCAAGTTTTTGGTAGGAACTGGCAAGGGTTGGTTAACGGCTGAGTATCGGATGCTACCTTCAGCCACACAACAGCGTCAGGAAAGAGAATTGTTAAAATTGTCTGGCAGAACACAGGAAATACAGCGTTTAATTGGACGTAGTTTAAGGGCAGCAATTGATTTTGAGGCATTGGGAGAACGAACTTTAACCGTTGATGCGGATGTATTGCAAGCTGATGCAGGAACAAGAACAGCCGCAATTACAGGCGGTTTCGTGGCTTTGGCTCATGCGATCGCTAAATTAATGCAGCAAGGAATCTTAGAGCGATCGCCCCTGTGTGGACAAATAGCAGCGATTTCTGTAGGTTTATTAGCACAAGAACCATATCTAGATTTGAACTATATAGAAGATGTCGCCGCCACAGTAGACTTCAACGTAGTCATGAATCAAAACTTAGGCATCATCGAAATACAAGGTACAGCAGAAGAAGGCAGTTTTAACCGTACCCAACTAAATCAGCTACTAGATTATGCCGAAAAAGGCATTCAACAATTATTCATTGCCCAACAAGCCGCAATACCTGACTGGAAGACTTTATTTTAATAGGAAGTAGGGAGTAGGAGGAGCGGAGGAGCAGAGGGAGCGGAGGGAGCGGAGGGAGCAGGGGAGCAGGGAGCAAGGGAGAGGGGACTTTCCCCTTTTCCCCCTGCAAATAACCCCAATTCTTCTGATTTCCCAGTCCCCAATCCCCAATCCCCAATCCCCTCCATTCGTACCATCGACTACTGACAAGTCATCATCGAAGGTGATAAGCATGAATTGAATGGACTTATGCTGACTTAATTTCTGATGTTAAAAGTTTCAAAATTCAACAGAAGAGTTGGCATAAGTTAGGTATGGTATTGCTGGAAGCCGGTAATCTGATGATAAAGCCATGAATAAAACGGTTGAAGTCCTACCGGATCAATCAGCGTTAATCGCGCGATCGCTGGATTTGATCCTAACTAAGTTAGATACTGCCATTAAACAGCAGGGACGATTTACTATCGCCTTATCTGGCGGTAGCACACCTAAGCCGTTATATGAAGCGATCGCCCAGCAAAAATTACCTTGGGATAAAATTCATGTATTTTGGGGAGATGAGCGTTATGTCCCCCCAACCCATCCCGATAGTAATGAATTGATGGCGCGTCGTGCGTGGCTAGATCGTGTTGATATCCCCGCCGCCAATATTCACGCCGTACCCACCTTGGATAATAATCCAGTGGTATCGGCTACTAAGTACGAACAGCACCTACAAGCATTTTTTCAGTCAGCACCGGGAGAGTTTCCCGCTTTGGATGTGGTATTGTTAGGGATGGGCGATGATGCCCATACAGCATCTTTGTTTCCCCACACAGAAGCTTTAAAGGTAAGCGATCGCTTAATTACTGTGGGTAACAAAGACGGCAACCCCCGCATAACCTTTACATACCCATTCATTAACGCGGCTCGCAGTGTAATTTTTATCGTTGCTGGTGCTAACAAAAGACCGGCTTTAGCTCATGTATTTGCCCCTGTAGCGGATAACTTCACCTATCCATCCCGCTTCATTCAACCCCAAGGGGAACTGTGGTGGCTACTTGATGCCGCAGCAGGTGCAGAACTCTCAGCTTAATTTTCTCTTCACGAGTAATTGTTAAAATCGGAAGCTAGAGTTGCTCCCTTGTAGTGTTTCTTATAATTCACGACAAGCGCAAGGAATTCACAGTTGCCTGTATGGGGAAACCCTCCTCTCAACTCCTCGCTGTCATAGTTCCCTGTGGGCAACTGCCCAGATTTCTCTGTGCTTGCCAAGACTATTGTTAGGATGCTCTTGAACAAAGGCTTAAATCAATGATTGTCTGCCCTAATTGTAATCACCCCAATCCAGACGGTGCTGTGCAATGTGAAGCTTGCTATACACCGTTACCAGCTACTACTAATTGCCCCAATTGTGGCGCAACTGTACAATCAGATGCTGCTTTCTGTGGTCAATGTGGTTTTAACCTGCACTCAAGCGTCTCTCCTGCCCCTGCTACCGTCGTTGCCACCGTTGCGCCCGATGTCCCTGTAGAAGTTCCACCCTTAGTTAATCCCGATCCAGTTTTAGAATTATTACAACCCAATGCTTTAGGCATTGATCCTGCCGCCTCACCCTTGCCACCAACAGCAATGGCAGC